>CAVYTE010000011.1:0-132536 GCA_963771385.1 uncultured Actinomycetes bacterium | reverse complement strand
CGCATCTCGGTGACATCGATGGCATCGAGTCGAACCTGCGCCCAGTGGTACCTGAGGTCGGACCGCTCTGGTATTTACTAACTTCTCCGGTTCGGAGCGGACCAGCGCCTCGCGCTCCTCCTTGGGGAACCCGAAGCCCATCACGGTCTCGTCGCGTGAGAAGGCCAGGTAGACGATCCGACCGACGCGGAACTTCACCCGATCACGAACGAGCCCCTCTTGGTCGTGCGGGGAAGGCTCATCGCGAACGAACGCACGTCGTCGATCGTCACCCGCAACGGTCGCACCCCCACGTCCGCGTCTCGCCTGCTTCGACGATAGCGGGAGCGGGTGACGCCGGGCCCGGTCGACGGCGACCGACGGTGCGTCTCTAACTGCTCTTCGCGTAGTTGCTCGCGCCGAACCAGTCGACCACGACGGCGGGCTCGTCGCCGACCACCCAGGCGTCGTGCCCGCTGGGCAGCGAGTCACGTCGCCGGGCCCGGCGACGAACTCCGTGCCGTCGTCCATCCGGATCCCGAGCCGGCCGCTCACGTGGAACTGGAAGTGCGGGGCCTCGCAGCTCTCGTCTTCGGCGATCGGCTTCACGTCATTGGACCAGCGCCAGCCCGGCTCGAACACGAGGCGTCCGACCTGGCGCCGCCGACCTTAAGGATCTCGGCCCGGCCGTTGGGGAACTCGCGCGTCTCGTCCGGCTTCTCGAACGTCTTGTGCTCGGTCTCCTGCATACTGCCTCCCTTCCCCGCTGGCCGGCGCCGGCACCCCTATCCTTACCTACTAGTAGATCAGGAGTCAAGCTCGCTCCGAGCGGATGGGAGAGGATGTCCATGTGGCCGAGGGACGGCGGAGCGGAGCCGACAGCGGCGGCGAGGATCCTCGACGTCGCCGAGCGGCTGGTCCAGACCCGCGGTTTCAACGGGTTCAGCTACGCGGACGTCTCGGCCGAGCTGAGATCACGAAGGCGAGCCTGCACTACCACTTCGCCGGCAAGGCCGACTGGGCGAGGCGCTCGTCGAGCGCTACGCGGCCCGGTTCCACGGAGCGCTCGCCGAGATCGACGGCGCGCCGACGAGCCCGCGCCAAGCTCGATGCGTACGCGAAGCTCTACGCGGAGGTGCTCCGCGGCAAGCGGATGTGCCTGTGCGGCATGCTCGCGGCCGAGTACCAGACGCTGCCGAAGCCGATGTGCGAGCCGTGTCCGCTTCTTCGACGAGCAGAGGCCTGGCTGACGCGCGTCCTCGAGCAGGGCCGGGACGAGGGGACCCTCCGGTTCGGCGGGCCCGCCGAGCGAAGCAGCCCAAGATGATCGTCGGGGGACTGGAGGGCGCCATGCTCGTGACGCGACCCTACGGCGATCTTGCGCGATTCCAGGCTGCGGCGAATCACCTGCTGTCAAGCCTCGACAGCGGCACCCGCGAGCCCGTCGCGTAGCCGCGGGTCAGAAGTGGGTAGCGCCGTCCTCGGACGTGATGAAGCGTCCTCGCAGGTTCCTGAACAGCTTCCTGAGCGGCGCCGCGAACCACATCGCGAACCCAGATGCAGCGATCCCCGGAACGACGACCCATCGGACCGCCGACTCGCCCCACGACGGCAGGAGCCTGTAACACGAAGAGCGCGAGCACGATCGCCCAGACGAGGTGGACGGCTCGCTCCGCTTTGCGCATTGTCCTGGGTGTCATCGGTTCACCTTCTCGGCCGAGGTCGTGGCCCCGCCCCCTCCTCGACGCGATCGTCCTCGAGCCGCCGGCAGAGCTCGTCGAGACCGCGCAGCTGGCCGTCCAGAGATCAGAGCGGTCGAGACCCCGCGCCAGCGTATCGACCCAGGCCGCCTGTCTCCGATCGATCTCTTTCGTACTTCGATCTGCCGGCCTCGATCAGGTCGACGAGGGGAGAGCCGGCGGTGATCCGCGTTCGGGACGATCTGAGGAGGCCGTCACGACGAGCCGTTGCACGATCGCATGCACGCTCTGCCGCGTGAGTCCCATCCGCCTTGCGATCTGCGGCACCGTGAGCGGCCGCTCCGCCAGCGCTATCGCGCCGAGTACCTGCCAGCGGGCCGAGGTCAGGCCTTCGGGAGCACCGAGGCGATCTCCCGCCTCGAGCAGGAGGGTCTTCGCGCGGAACGTCGCGCAAAATACGTCCGTAGCCGCCTCGCCGACCTGGCTCCGAGCCTGTCGTGCCATAGTCAGGACTCTAACAATACGTCAGGTACCTGTCAAGAGGCGCGATCGCCGTGTTCGGGTCGCTGCCGACCACGGATAGGCTTCGCCTGTGCGGCAGGTGTCGAACGCCTTCCTCCTGAACATGGCGGAGGTCTCGGCGACCCTGATCGGTCTGTTCCTGGTCGGGGTCTTCTTCTACGTGGAGTCCGGCTTCCGCAGGTGGGATCGCGCCCGCGCGCGCTTCGAGCCGTACCTGCGCTCGGGACCAGGATCACCCTGATCGTGTTCGCGATCTCGCTCGGCCTGTCTCTCGCGCTCGTCGCGCTGACGCTCCCGTGGGCCCGAGCGCTCTTCGCCGTGTTGAGCCTGGTCCTGGTTGCCGCGAACGTCGACAGCGCCGTCCGCGTTCGGGGCGTGGCGAAAGCGACGGGCTCGACCGCCTTGCTGGTGAACGAGGTGGTGACGCGGTGATGGTCGTGGTGCTGATCGTCCTGCCGTGGGCCCTCGGCGGGCTCCATCCCACGAGGGAGGATCTCACGTGGGCGATCCTGCTCGCGTTCGCCGCCGGGTTCCTCAGCATCGCCGCGACCGTGTGTCCGCGTTCGACATCGCCAGGCTCGACGTCCGCGACGCCAACCGAAGCGACCGACCGGTCGTGAGGTCGAGCCTCAGTGTGCCGTCCGCGCCCCGAGGAACGAGCGATCGCCGATCCACAGACCGGGGGGCGGCCAGCAGCACCGCGAGCGCATCCAGCCGCGGCGCGTACTTCGCCCGCTTCGCCGTGAACCGAGCGAACGCCTCGTCGAGTGGGCGGATCGCGAAGCCGTCGTCCTTCATGTCGTCAAGCACGTCCTCGAACTCCTCCCGCTGGATCACCGTCTCCCGCTCCGTCAACCGGAAGTAGTAGAAGAGGTCCTCCACCGCGTGGACGCCCGTCCCGTACATGAGGATCGCGCGCTCGTCGGGCTTGTCCTCCACCGCGGTGAGCACGAGCGTCGCCGCGTCGAGCACGGAGCCGAGTGAGGTGACCCACGAGGTGTTGTCGTGGGGCGAGCGGAACAAGGCGAGGAGGGGATAGGACATGTGGGACTCGAGGACATCGGCCACCCATCGCTCCCACTGCGCGAACAGGTCGGGCAACGACGAGGCCACGCCGGCGCTTCCCATGCGGTGGAGGAGCTCGGGACCCGAGGGAGGAGACCCGGCCCGCGCGTCGAGCAACAGCACGCCGACCTCGCGGCGGTTGAAAGCCTGTACAGCACGGGGAGGTAGGCGATCACGACCGCGAACAGCCCGAGACCGGTCGCCGCCTCGGCGAGCACGATCGCTCGGGTCCATCCGGTGCGCCGCCGACGGACCCGAGCGTGAACAGCGATGTCCCGCTGACGTACAGGGCGTTGCCGAACGAGTCGCCGCCCGCCCGATCCCGTCCACGAACGCGGGGCTCCACAGGATCAGCCCGTAGCCGAGCAAGGCGAGCGAGACCCAGCCCACCAGCAGCACGAAGAAGAAGAAGGGAGCCGCCGTGGACAGGATCCGTTCACGAGCCTGGACCGTCTTGCCGCGCACGCCGATCCATCTCCATGGTCGCCAGATCAGCTGGAACAGGATCCGAGTCAGGCGGACCCGTCCGCGTGCCGCTCGCGGCATGACGAGGGTCCGAAACACATCGAGCAGGGTCCAGACGACGACCACGATGCCCACGGGGAGCGCGATCCACCGCATGCACCGAAGCCTACCGGTCGGTCCGTCGGATCCGGGATCATCGCCGCGGATCGACCAGTCCTTGGTACGCGCCCCGAAGCTCCTAGATCGTGATCAGGTTGGGAAGTGGTCCCGCGACGATCAACGTCGAAGGGCCGCCGTGAGTGCTTCGGACGAGCCCCGACAACCGGCGTCGATCATGCGGGCGTATACCTGTTCGGCATGCGAACCGGCTGGATCGTGAGCGCATCGCTGGTGCTCCTCCGGTCGGCGTGCGGAGGAGAGCAGGCTGCCGGACCTCCCACGGCGCCTGCGTCCTCGCCGACTCCGTCTCAGGCGACGACCTCTCGGTTTCCGGCGCTGGAGCGGGCCGACCTGTTGGCGATGTCCGAGCCCGTGCGCCTGCGCGGCGATGGTGGGGTTCGTTTGGAGGGCCGTCTCTTCGGATCCGGTGAGGTGGGCGTCGCCCTCGCTCACATGGGCGGAGGAGACCAGTCCCAGTGGTTCGGGCTTGCAGGACTGCTCGCGGATAACGGATATCGCGTCCTCACGTACAACCGCCGAGGGATCTGTCCCGGTGGGGAGCTCGGCTGCTCCGGTGGGCACGATGTGGGCGGTTGGAGGGATCTCGCTTTCGTCGTCGAGTGCCTGCGCGATGCCGGAGCGCAGCGGGTCGTCGTGGGCGGCGCCAGCCTGGGCGCGATGGAGTCGCTGTACGCGCTCAGCAGGGGACTCGACGCTGAGGGGCTCATCTGGGTGGCCGGGGTCGACCTCTACGGAGGCGTCACCGTATCGGAGCAGACGCGCGATCTTCGGATCCCGAAGCTGTTCATGGCGGGTGATGGGGACGGTGAGGCGTTCGATCTCCTCCGGGTCATCGAGGAGAGGGCCCCGGAGCCGATCGACCTCGTCACCCTCGACACGGGCGAGCACGGCACGGACATCCTCGCGTACGCGGATGTTGCGGTCGCCGACGCGTTGCGGCAGGCGGTGCTCGACTTCCTCGCGCGCGTCTGAGCCCGATCCGCGTCGGTGATCGACATCCTCCACCTGCGGTCGGAGTGTTCGGCTCCGTTCGGAGGACGATGCCGGGGGCTGGAGGGCCACGCTACAGTCCGCCGTGTGACTGCTGAGTCAGGACAAGGCTGGTTCGAGGCCGACGCACCTCGCCGCCTGGTCCCGGTCGTCGCGGTCGCGGTCGCCCTCGTTGCCGCGGTCACGCAACCGTCATCGCTCCCGGACCTCCTTCTCGCGGGCGTGCCCGTCGCCGCGTTCTCTGTCTGGGCCTTCGTGCCCAACACGCCGCTCCTTGCCCTGTCCATCGCCGTGATCGTCCCGGTGGTCGTGGCGCAGCGCTCGGGAGAACTCGAGCCGCTCATGTTCGAGGCTTCGGTCCTCGCCTTCGTCGTCGGACGCTGGTCGCCGTCGCTCAAGAGCGCAGTGCCGCTGGGCCTGCTGGCGGCGGCCACGCCGGTACTCGTGGCCCTGATCCAGGACCCGCCGGAAGTGGCCGTCGCCATCTGGATCATGGGTATCGCCTTCCCATGGGCCATGTCTCGCGCCTTCGTTCGCCAAGAGCAGCTCGCGGATCAGCTCGAAGACACCCGGCGCGAGCTGGCTGAGCAAGCGCTGGTCGCCGAGCGGCGTCAGATCGCGCGTGACGTCCACGACTTCGTCGGCCACGGGTTGGCTGCCGTCATGCTCCAAGTCACGAGTGCTCGGCACGTGCTGCGCCGCGACCCCGCGGCCGCCGAGGACGCGTTGCGGTCGGCCGAGGAGGTGGGCCGTCGCAGCATGCAGGAGCTCCGTCGAACGGTGACGCTGCTCCGGAGCGACGACGAGACCGGCGTGGAGCCGCCGCTCCCGTCCGTGGCCGAGATCCCCGCGCTCGTCGATCAGGCACGCGCGGGAGGTCTCGCCGTCGAGCTGCAGATGCGAGGAGACCTGTCGTCGATCCCTCCCGGCGTCGGGGTCGCCGTCTACCGGATCATCCAGGAGGCCTTGGCGAATGCCGCTCGCCACGCGCCGCGCGCGAGGACGTCACTCGGGCTCGAGCTGACGAATGGGCGGGTCGCCATCGTCGCCGAGACCACGGGGCCGATCGTCACACCCTCCTCCTCCGAGCGCCAACGGCCGAGGTACGGCCTGATCGGCATGCAGGAGCGGGCGACGGCGCTCGGCGGTGAGTTCGCCGCCGGGCCGACACCCGACGGATGGCGGATGAGCTGCCAGCTTCCGGTGGGAGACGGGAGGAGCCGGTGATCCGGGTCGCTCTCGTCGACGACCAGGCCATCGTCCGCGCGGGTCTCGCTCGGATCCTGTCCCCCGCGGACGGTTTCGAGGTCGTCGCCGAATGCGCCGACGGCAGGCAGGCGGTCGAGGAACTCCCGGCTCTGCACCCTGACGTCGTCCTGATGGACATCCGCATGCCCGCTCTCGACGGGGTAGCCGCAACGGCACAACTGCGTGCCATGGAGGATCCCCTCTGCGTCCTGGTGCTCACCACGTTCGGCGAGGACGAGGTGTTGTGGGGGGCGATCGAGGCAGGGGCCGCCGGCTTCGTGCTCAAGGACAGTTCCGCGGAGGACCTGATCGCCGCTGTTCGGGCCGTCGCCGGAGGAGGCGCCTGGTTCGATCCGGGGGTCGCGCCCCGGCTGCTCGAACGCTACCGGCGTGTCGTGGCGCCGGCCGCCCGTGACGCAACCAAGCTCGACCTGCTCACCGACCGTGAGCACGAGGTCTTGCGGCTGATGGCCCGCGGTGCGACCAACGCCGAGATCGCCAGCACGTTGCACGTCGCCGAGGCGACGGTGAAGACCCACGTCGGCAGCATCTTCGGCAAGATCGGCGTGCGCGACCGCGCCGCGGCGATCGTGTTCGCCTACGACCACGGCGTGGTCACCCCCGGGGCAGCCCCGCCGTAGCACCGCGTCCACCCAGGGTCGGAGCAGAAATCGGGCCCGTGGACCGAGGTCAGGCTGCCGGTCGAGGCCTAGCGTGGCCCGCGTGGTTCACGTTCCCGGAAGCAAGAGCGATCCGCCACGTCGGCACCGGTAAGCGAGCGGCGCGATGGGGTCGGCCGCATGTCGAGAACGGGCCGGCCGCTCCGACCCCGTGATGAGAGCACGCGCGAGCCGACCCAGACGGGTCGCTGACGGAAGGGGACCTCATGGCAGACGACACGCAGGCACAGCTCCCCGCGCCGGATCCGGCCCTTCGGCGCCTGGACCGCTTCGTCGGAACGTGGAGCATGGAAGGCCACCTGGTCGGCTCGGACGAGATCACCATCAGGGGTGAGACGACGTTCCGATGGCTGTCTGGGGGCTTCTTCCTCGAGCAGCGCGTGGCGCTCAACTTCCTGGGCATCGAGATCGAGTCGCTCGAATTGATCGGCTACGACCCGGAGAGCGGGACGTTCCCGTCGAGCGTCTTCTCGAACCTGTCGCCGACGCCCCTGCCGTACCGGTGGGAGGTCGACGACGACACCTTGAGGATCTCGGTGTCGTACGGGCCGTTGGACGCGACGTTCACCGGCAGCCTCGACGATGACGGCCAGGGATTCGGCGGCGGCTGGCGGCCCAACCCCGGCGCCGACGAGACCGTGAACGTGCCCTACGACATCGGCGGCCGCCGCCGGACGTAGACCACCGCTGCGACAACGTCTCGATGCGCACATCGGCGATGAGAGGAGGAAACGATGGCCGATCCGAATGGCCCGATCCCGGATGACGTGAACGACCGGCGCGATGAGGCTCGCCGGTGGGTTCGCCGGAAGCGGATCTTCTACACGGTCGTGGCCATCTATCTCGCCCTCAGCCTCATGTGGTTCGCCATCGACCTGCTGGATGACTCGAGCGGGTTCTGGTTCTACTGGCCGATGCTCGGCACGGGCCTCGGCGTCCTCGTGACCGGGATCGTCCTGGGCGGCCTCGGCGGTCTCTTCGGAACGGACTGGGAGCGCCGCCAGGTCGAGAGGTACCTGAGCCAGCAGGACGATCGGCGGAGCGAGCCCGATGTTCGGTCTTGAGGTTGGGCGGCGTGGAACCTCCGATCGAGCGATGAGATTGGACACGAACGGCAGTCGAAGAAGGTGAGGGTGGTGCGAGATATTCGAGAGACGATCGGCGCGAAGGCCCGGGTCGGCGTCGCGGACGGCGGGACCGGCCGGCGGCCACGTCGACGGTGGCTCCGGAGACTGGCCGCCGGCCTCGTTGCGGCGGTGCTCCTCGTGCTGGCCGTCTACGCATGGGCATGGGCATCGGTCGACCGATCCTCGATCGCCCGGGCGATGTGGTGGCGCGATGCGGACGTCGGGGATCAGTTCCGGTTCCCCGCCCGCACGATCCCGGCCGGTGACGAGGCCAGTCCGCTTCCGGCCGGCGCCGAGATCACGCTTCCTGCACCGACATCGGGTGCGGATGGCGATCGGTCGTTCGACGGCTTCCTCCGGGACACGGACACGCCGGGCGTTCCTGGTCGTCGACGAGGACGAGCTCGTCTACGAGCGCTACTTCGGGGGCGCCGACCGGCAGGCACGGCAGACGTCGTTCTCGGTGGCGAAGTCGTTCCTGTCCACCCTCGTGGGGATCGCGATCGACGAGGGCTCTGATCGGGAGCGTCGCCGATCCGGTGACCGACTATCTCCCCGAGCTGGCGGAGCGGGACCCGCGGTTCGAGCGGATCACGCTTCGCGACCTGCTCACGATGTCCTCGGGCCTCCGGTACCGGGAGCAGTCGCTCCCCCTGCCCTGGGGCGACGACATCGACACCTACTACGGGACGGACCTCCGTGGGCTCGGCCTGAACGGCACGGAGATCGAGCAGCCACCGGGTCGGGAGTGGCTCTACAACAACTTCAACCCACTGCTCCTCGGGATGGTGCTCGAGCGGGCCACCGGGATGTCGGTCTCCGACTACATGGCGACCAGGCTCTGGCAGCCGATGGGAGCCGAGGCCGACGCCACCTGGAGCCTGGACTCGGAGGACTCGGGTTTCGAGAAGATGGAGAGCGGCCTGAACGCCACCCCGGTGGACTACGCGCGGTTCGGCCTCCTCCTCCTGCACGGCGGCGAGTGGAACGGCACGCGCATCGTCCCCCAGGACTGGGTGCGAGCCGCCACGGCCGCCGACACGAGCGCCGATCCGGCGGGGCACTACCAGTACTTCTGGTGGGTCGACACCGAGCGGCCCGAACGCTTCTACGCCCTGGGCAACTTCGGGCAATACATCTACGTGGCCCCCGACGCCGGCGCCGTCATCGTTCGGAACGGTGCGGACTGGGGAGTGGAGAACGACGATTGGATCGCCCTCTTCCGTGATGTCGCGGATGAGCTCGTGGAGCGATCGTGACCGATGCCCTGCCACGCCGTGATCCCCAACGCCAGGTCGTCTCGGGCTCCCTCGAGTGGGCGGAGATGGTGCTTCGGGATCAGGAGATGCCTCCCGACGAGCTCCGTGTCGTCTTGACGACCGCGGATCCCGACCTCGTCCGCCGACATCTCGAGCTCCACCTGGAGCGTCTGGAGGAGTTGCTCATCACGCAGCGCCGAAGCGTGGCGGCGGTCGAGCGGATCCTCGCGGAGGCTCCGCAGCGGCCCCGCGCGGCGATGAGGCTCGCTTCGCCGGCCGGCTCGTCCGCCCGAGCTGATGCCGAGGCCCGATGAGTTCGTCGGGCGAGGTTTGCGCACGGCTTCCTTCTACGGATCCCGCCTAAGATGCACCAGCGGGCCGAGGGAGCTCAAGCGTGCCTGGGACGTCGAGGACGTGATCCGGACCCCTGATCAGCGGCTCAGGGTCTTCGTGAGTTCCACGCTCAAGGAGCTTCGGGAGGAACGAGACGCGGCTCGCCGGGCCGATCGAGCAGGCTTCGCCTCACGCCGGTGCTGTTCGAGGAGGGAGCCCGGCCCTACCCGCCGCGCAGTCTGTACCGGGCCTACCTCGAGCAGAGCCACGTCTTCGTGGGGATCTACTGGGCAGCGGTACGGATGGATCGCCCCGGACATGGACATCTCGGGACTCGAGGACGAATATCGCTCGGCCGAGGACAAGCCCAGACTCATCTACGTCCGTGAGCCGTCGCCGGATCGGGACCCGCGGCTGTCGGACCTCCTCGATCGGATCAAGCGTGAGGGGCAGACGTCCTACAAGTCCTTCCGATCGCCGTCCGAGCTCCAGGGGCTGATCGAACAGGACCTGGCCCTGCTCCTCTCCGAACGCTTCGAGGACCCAGCGCGCGGCTCGGTCAGAGCACCAACGTGCCCGCCCCGGCGAGCAGTTTCATCGGACGCGAGCGCGAGGTGCGCGACGTCCGTGAGCTCATCGAGCGGGACGACGTTCGGCTGGTCACGCTCACCGGTCCCGGCGGGATCGGCAAGACCCGCATCGCGCTCCGAGCCGCCTCGGATCTGCGGACGAGCTTCGAGGACGGTGTCGCCGTCGTGATGCTGAGCCCCGTGTCGAGCCCGGCGATGGTCGTTCCGGCCATCGCCGAGGCGCTCGGCGCACCCGAGTCCTCTGGTCGCGCTCTCATCGACGTGCTGAAGGACCTCCTGCGGCGGCGCCGGATGCTCCTCGTGTTGGACAACTTCGAGCATCTCGTCGAGGCGGCGCCGGTCGTGGCCGAGCTGCTCGAGGCGGCCGAACACCTCAAGGTCCTGGTGACGAGCCGGGAGGTGCTTCGGCTCTCCGGCGAGCGGGAGTTCCCGGTTCCCCCTCTCTCGCTGCCGGAGAGCGGCGTCGCTCAGTCCGTCCGACGCGCTCGCTCGCTCCGAAGCGGTGCGGCTGTTCGTCGATCGGGCCCAGGCCGTGCGACACGACTTCACCCTGACCGACGAGCTTGCGCCGGTCGTCGCCGAGATCTGCCGGCGACTCGACGGATTACCCCTCGCCATCGAACTTGCGCGCGGCGAGGGTCCGGACGCTGACCCCTCAGGCCATCGCCGGTCGGCTGGACCGTCGGCTCCACCTCCTCACCGGTGGTGCTCGTGACCTCCCCCAGCGCCAGCGCACGCTCAGAGCCACGATCGGATGGAGCTACGACCTCCTCGACGCGACCGACCAGGTGTTGTTCGAACGGCTCGGCGTGTTCGCCGGCGGATGGACCCTCGACGCGGCGGAGGCGGTGTGCGCCGGAGACGACGGGCCGGACGTGATCGAGGGTATCGCCTCGCTCCTCGAGAAGAGCATGATCCGCCAAGGAAGGGCGGTGCGGGGCGATCCGGGGTTCGAGATGCTCGAGACGATCCGGGAGTTCGCGGTCGAGCATCTCGAGCAACGCGGAGACGCCGAGCGCGTTCGGCGCGCCCACGCCCTGTTCTTCCTGGACCTGGCTCGTGACGCCGAGCCGCTCCTGAGGACGGGTGAGCAGGATCGCACCGTGGAGCGTCTGGCGGCTGAGAACGACAACCTTCGCGCGGCGATGCGATGGTTCCTCGATCGGGGAGAGCCCGGGCGCGTGGCCCGCATGGGTCAGGCGCTGTGGCTGTTCTGGTGGGCGAGGAGCCTCCTGTCCGAGGCGGTGGCCTGGATGGAGGAGGTGCTCAGCATCGGCGAGAAGCTCTCGACCGAGGAGCGGGCGATGGCGGCGCTGGCGCTCGGCAGCTCGGCCTTCACGCACGGCGACGACGTGCGGGCGGTCCCGAACCTTCGAAGCGCGGTCGCGCTCGGGCCGAGAGCTGGGAGATCGGCGAGGGATGGCGACGGCGCTGATCGCGCTCGCCGCTGCGGTGGCGCAGACCGTGGGCGTGACGCGGGCGGAAGCGATGGCGCGCGAGGCGGTCGACGCCTTCCGAGAGGTCGGGGGATGCGTGGGGGGTCGCCTCCGCCCTCGGGGTGCTGGGGCGGATCCTGAACCTCGCCGGCCGGAGCGAGGAGGCGGTGCCCAGTCCTCGAAGAGAGCGTGGCCGATGCGCGAGAGGTGGGGCAGCGGTCGCTCCTCGGACTCTCCCTGCTGAACCTGGGCTTGGGCCGCCTCGGGACGGGCGACCTCCCGGGGGCCGGCGTCACGTTGCGAGAGTCGCTCGGGCTCCTGGCGGGGGCCGGCAACCGAGAGATCACCGCCGGCGCCGTCGAAGCCCTGGCCGAGGTGTCCGCCCAGGCCGGGGATCCGGCGACCGGCGCGATCCTGTTCGGGGCGGCGGAGGGGGTGAGGTCGTCCGTCGGCGCCCTCGGTGTGGGCACCCGAGCGGGCCAGTCACGACCGAACGGAGGCGTCGCTCCGCACGGCCCTCGGTGCGGAGAGGTTCGAGGCGCGGTTCGCCGAAGGGGCTGCGTTGTCCATCCCGGAGGCTCTCGCGCTTGCCTCGCGGCCCTGAGACGTCGTTCGGATCGGCCGAACCGACCCTGTCAGTCGCGCAGGAGAGAGGCGGGCAGACGTTGGCGCCGCCCACTCGCCGCCTCGGCCCAGCGAGCCGGGCCGCCGCCCATCCAGCAGCCGGGGGACCGTCGCCACGGTGAAGTCGCCGGGCGTGATCGATCGCAGTTCGTCGGGGAGGACGGGGAACGAGACCGTGGCCTCGGCGCGAGCGCGTGGGGAGTAGGGGCCCACGATCGTCGCCCCCGTGCCGTTGCGAGAGGGATCGAGCATGACGCGCCCCTTGCGGCCGGCCTTGCGGAACGCCGAGGTCACCAGGTCGGGCCGGCGCTCGGAGACGATGGCGGTGAGCTGCGTGGCGGCGTGCCGGAGCTGTTCGGGGGAGACGTGCCGCTCGATCGGGACCACGAGGTGGAGTCCCTTGCCGCCCGTGGTCTTGACCAAGGTGGTCATGCCGAGGTCGTCGAGGACCTCGAGCACCAGGAACGCGACCTCGACCGCGGCGTCGAACGCGTCGTCGGGCGGATCGATGTCCACGACGAGCAGGTCGGGACGCTCGAGCCGGTCCCGGCGGACCGGTGCAGGATGGAACTCCAACGCGGCCTGGTTCCCCAGCCACGCGAGCGTGGCGGCGTCGTTGCACACGGTGTAGGCGACATCCCGCTTGGCGCTCGGTGCCGGGATCGTGACGGTCCGGATCCACGACGGTGCGTACTTCGGTGTGTCCTTCTGGAAGTAACGCTGGCCGTCGACGCCGTCCGGCGCTCGGATCAGCGTGAGCGGCCGATCGCGGAGCCACGGGAGCATCCGGTCGGCCACGGAGTCGAGGTAGTCCACGAACGCTCGCTTCGTGATGCCGCGCTCGGGCCACAGGAGCTTGTCGGGACGGGTGACCTCGACGCGCCTGGGTGCCATCACGACCCCGAGGCCCGCTCGCGGACGACCTGCTCCGGACGCTTGTCGTCGCGCAGACCGATGTAGCGCGGATGTCGCAGCTTGCCGTCGGGCGTCCACTCGCCGAAGCCGACCTGTGCGACCAGCTCGGGTCGCACCCAGTGCACGCCCTTCTTCACCAGGCCCTTCGTGTCGGCGACCGGTGGGGCCTGTTGCTCGAGGGGAGCGAGGAGTCCCGTGAGCATCGCGAGTTCGCGCTCGCCGAAGCCGGTGCCCACCTTCCCGCCGAACCGCAGCTCGCCGTCCTCGTGGTAGCCGACCAGCAGCGCTCCGAGCCCGGAGCGCGACCCACCGGGATCGGTCCACCCCAGCACGACGAACTCCTGCTCGCTCACGCACTTGAACTTCAACCAGTCGTTCGAGCGCCCGTGCGTGTACGGAGCCGAGGACTTCTTCGCGATGAGGCCCTCCCAACCCTTCTCGCAGGCTGCGCGGAATGCGACCTCTCCCTCCTCGTCCAGGTGCTCGGAGAAGCGGATGGGGTTCTCGAAGCCGATCGCGCGCTGCAACACCGACTTCCTCGCGAGCAGCGGCAGCGTGGAGAGGTCGTACCCGTCGAACCAGATCAGATCGAACAGGTAGAAGACCACCTGCACGGCCGCGACCTGTGCCGCGCTGGGTCTCGCGTTCTGCATCCGATCCTGCAGGCGCGAGAACGAGGTCACGTCGCCTCGGAACGCGACGATCTCACCGTCGGCGATCATCGGAGCGGTGTCGTCCCGAAGGATGGCCTCGACCAGATCGGGATAGTGCGAGGTGCGGTCCTTCTCGTTCCTCGTGATCAATCGGACCGTCGAGCGCCGCCTCCACAGCAGCGAGCGCTGACCGTCGAGCTTGGCCTCGAACACCCACGCGGGGTCGGAGAACGGCTTCTTGGCCAACGTGGCCAGCATCGGCGGCGTGAAGGCCGGCATCGAGCGACGCTTGAGCAGTCGCCGATCGGATGCATCGAGTTGCTCGAGGATTGGGTTCATGTCGTGGAGGTCGACGTCGCTCCGCATCGTACGTCCCAGGGCGAACCGGACGTGGCGGACCGATACGGCGGATCAAGGCTCGTGTCTCCGGGGGATGCGAACATACGTTCGTGTCCGACGGGGCCACGATCCTGCACGCCGACGTCGACTCCTTCTATGCATCCGTCGAGCAGCGGGATGACCCGGCTCTTCGCGGCCGCCCGGTCATCGTCGGCGGCGGCGTCGTGCTCGCGGCCAGCTACGAGGCGAAGGCCTACGGGATCCGCACGCCGATGGGCGGGACGCAGGCTCGCCGGCTGTGCCCGCAGGCGGTCGTCGTTCGCCCGCGGATGGACGCCTACAGCGAGGCGAGCAAAGCGCTGTTCGAGGTGTTCGACCGGACGACGCCGTTCGTCGAGGGGCTGTCGATCGACGAGGCCTTCCTCGACGTGGGTGGGTTGTGGCGGATCTCGGGCACGCCCACCGAGATCGCCGTTCGAGTGCGCCGAGACGTCCTCGAAACCGTCGGCCTGCCCGTCACTGTGGGGGTCGCCAGGACCAAGTTCCTCGCCAAGGTGGCCAGCGGCGTCGCCAAACCCGACGGCCTCCTGGTGGTGCCGACCGACGGGGAGCTGGATTTCCTGCACCCGCTTCCGGTCGAGCGGCTGTGGGGTGTCGGGCCGGTCACCGCGACCAAGCTCCGCGAGCGGTCCATCACCACCGTGGCGCAGGTTGCCCAACTCGGTGAGGCGACGCTCGTTCGGATGCTCGGCCGGGCGACCGGCCGTCACCTCCACGCCCTCGCCCACAACCGCGACCCCCGGCCGGTCCAGGTGGGGCGCCGTCGCCGCTCGATGGGGACGCAGCGCGCGCTCGGCCGCAGACCGCGGTCACCCGAAGCCCTGGACGCCGACCTCGTCGCACTGGTCGACCGTCTCACCCGCCGATCGCGCAAGGCCCACCGGGTGTGCCGAACGGTCGTGCTTCGGCTGCGATTCGACGACTTCTCGCGCGCGACGCGATCGCACACGCTCTCGGAGGCGACCGCAGACACCCAGACGATCCTTGCCGCAACGAGGGTCTTGCTCGCGACGGCGATGCCCATGATCCGTAGTCAGGGCATCACCCTGATCGGCGTGACCCTCAGCAACCTCGACAACGACTCCGCCATCCAACTCGCGTTGCCGTTCGGGCGCCCGCTCGCTCATACCTTGGACGCCACGCTCGACACCGTGCGCGACCGGTTCGGATCCTCAGCCATCACCCCGGCCGTGCTCCTCGGCCGCGACCACAGCCCGTCGGTGCCACTGCTCCCCGACTGAGCGGCCACTCCCGGGAGAGACAAGGCAACATACTGACGAGACGAGCGCACGATGGAGGGGGAAGACATGCCGACCGGCGAACGAACCATGCGAGCGGTCCGATCGCGCACGCCGGAGGGGCCGAAGGGACTCACGCTCGAGCTGATCGACGTTCCCGATCTTGCGCAGGGCGAAGCGCTCATCCGCGTCCACGCCGCGGCGATCACTCGTGACGAACTCGACTGGCCCGCAGACCGACTCCCCGCGACGCCCTCGTACGAGCTTTCTGGCGTCGTGACATCGGTGGCGCCCGACGTGGAGCGGGTGCGGGTCGGCGATCCGGTTATCGCGCTCACGCCGTTCGACCGCGATGGAGTGGCCGCCGAGTTCGCGGCGGTGCACGCGGCGGTCCTCGCGCCGAAGCCGCAGGCTATCGACCACGTGCATGCTGCCGCCCTGCCGATGGCCTCCCTCACCGCCTGGCAGGGGCTGTTCGTGCACGGCAGACTCGAGTCGGGCCAGCGTGTGATCGTGCACGGGGCGGCCGGCGGGGTGGGTCATCAGGCGGTCCAGCTCGCGGCGCGGCGGGCCGCGTACGTGATCGGGACGACGTCCTCGTCCGCCGGCGCCGATATGGTCCGAAGCATGGGCGCGAACGAGGTCATCGACAGCGCGGCGATCCTCGAACGAGGGATCGATCCCGTGGACCTGGTTTTCGACACGGTGGGCGGCGAGGTGCTCGCGCGGTCCTCGCGGCTGGTGCGTCAGGGTGGCCGGCTCGTGACGATCGCCGACGAGCCGCCCGTGGGCGTCGACGCCACCTATTTCGTCGTCGAACCGGACGGCGAGCATCTCGCGAAGGTGGGTGACCTGGTCAACGAGGGCGCTCTACACCCCGCGATCGACTCGGTCTTCCCCCTCGAGGAGTTCCGCGCAGCCTTCGAGAGGACGATGGCCCCGGGGAAGCGAGGCAAGGTCGTCCTGCGGGTCATCGGATGACGAGCCAGACGGCCAAGGCCGAGCGGTTCCGCGATCTGCATCTCGGCGACCCGTTCGTCATGCCCAACCCCTGGGATGCGGGATCCGCCCGCGTGCTGGCGGCGCTCGGCTTCCCGGCGCTCGCAACGACCAGTTCGGGCTTCGCATTCACCCTCGGCCGGGTGGACGGCACGGCGACGCTCCAGGAGATGGCCGAGCACGCACGTGCTGTGGACCGAGCCACGGAGCTTCCGGTTTCGGTCGACCTCGAGAACGGCTACGGCTCCGACTCCGAGAGTGCGGCGCGCGCCATCGAGCGAGTCGCCGAAGCGGGCGCCGTGGGTGCCTCGATCGAGGACTACGATCGCGAGGATGGTCGTCTCTATGAGATGGACCACGCCGCAGAACGGATCGCTGCTGCCTCGGAAGCCGCGCACGCGCTGCCGTTCCCCTTCATGCTGACGGCTCGAGCCGAGAACCACATCCGCGGCAACCCCCGCCTGGACGACACGATCGCGCGGCTCAGGGCGTACGAAGCTGCGGGCGCCGACGTGCTGTACGCGCCGGGCTTGCGCACCGCCGCTGAGATCAGAGCCGTGTGCGAGGCCGTCTCGCGACCCGTGAACGTTCTCGCGACACCGGGATCCACGTTCGGCGAGATCGTACGCGCCGGTGGGCAGCGGGTGAGCGTGGGCGGTGGCCTGGCCTGGGTCGCCATCGCGGCGATGACGGAAGCGGCCAAGCGGCTCGCCGACGGCGACATGTCGTTGCTGTCCGCCGACCCTCCACCCAACGCGTGGTTCCTCGACGAAGGGGGAGCGTGACCGCGTCTCGGCGCTATGGGTGGTCGCGGACGAAGCGAGTCCACTCGCCGTCCGTCATCCACGGCGGCCGTATCCGGTGCCCGACCGTGCTGATGTGGTTCTCCTCGACCTCCTCCATGTGCTCCCAGGCCTCGCCTCGCCGGATCGCGAGGATCGCGTTGATCTCACCGGCGTGGTACACGCAGTGCGCGGCGACGAGGGTCACGATCTCGGGAAGGGGCGCGGTGTCCCCCCAGTGGAGCGGCCGGGCCGAGTCGAGATCGACGGTGTTCAGGGCCACGATCCAGCGCCGGTAGACGGTCTCGAACCACGCAACGAGCTCCTCCAGGTACTCGCTCGTCGGTTCGATCCGGTCGCGGAGGCCACGCGGCCAGTCGATCTGGTTCCAGTGACGCGGTTCGGGATCGAACGCGAACGAGGCGTACACGGCGCTCCAACCGGCGACGTGTTTCAGGATGCCGAGGATCGAGCGGTACCCGCCGGCGGCCTCGAGCGCCTCATCGATGGCGATGCCGTCGATGTTCGCGACGAGCATCCGATGCGCCTCCTCGAGCACCGCCACCGCGAACGCACGCTGCGAGTCCATGCGACGTCATCCCTCGAAGAACGGTTGGAGCACCGGAGCGACCAGTTTCGCATCGATCATGTGCTCGCCGCCGTCGATGATCCGACGTTCCGCACGCGGGATGCTCTCCGCGATCGCGTCCGCGGCTCGATCCATGAAGCCCACCGGCAGCCCACTGGCATGCGGGTCGGGGTTGCCCCCGCCGGTGGCCACCAGGGTCGGCTGCGTGATCGTCGCGAGTCGGGCGATGGGTGGGGGGCCGTCCCCCATGCAGGCCGCATCGTAGGCGAGCGTGTGCGCGAGAGCTTCCAGGGAGGGCCAGAACGGTGAACCCCTCGCTCCCTCGATGTCCTCCTCGGACGATCCGACCGTGCGCATGAAGAGCTCGACCACGTCTCCGCGACGGCCCTTCACCAGCAGCTCCTCGACCTCGGGAACGTCCCTCCGGTTCCAGTGCGGCCCGTCCTCGTCCAGGGGGTACGGCACCTCGTAGACCGCGAGCCGGTCGATCGTGAGTCCTGCCGCCGCCGCCTCCAGCCCGAGCCCGCCACCGGACGAGGCTCCGAACACGTGGGCCGACCCACCGGCCTCCGCGATGAGTGCATCGAGATCTTCGATCTCACGCTCGACGGCGTAGGGTGGCGTGTCGCCGCTCTGGCCGCGGCCTCGCCGCGCGTAGTTGCAGACCGTGAAGGTCTCGGCCAGCTCCGGCATGAGCGGCGCGTTCTCCGAGCCGTCGTCGATCGCCCCACCCACCAAGATCAGCGCCGGTCCCCGTCCGTCGCGCTCGTACGCGATCGATGTGCCGTCCTTCGAGGTCACACGATCCACGACCAAGACCTCCTCCCGTGTGGTGAGGATCGCCCGGCGAGATGACGATCGCGGGGCGTGCTCATCCGCTGTTCATGCACCGACGTACGCCTCGAGACGATCCGCCAGCTCCACCGGGCGGCTGAGGGCGACGCAATGTCCGCCGTCGATCTCGTCCGGTGTGATGCTCAGACGCTCGCCTGCGACGCGACGGAGGAACGTGGCCGGGAAGAAGCGATCGTCGCGACAGAGCAGGAACCGCGTGGGGACGTCGGGCCAGACCGCGAGTGGCCACGGCTCCCGCATCGACGTGGCGGACGGGTGAGCTCGCACCCGCTTCAGCGCCTCGGTCGC
The DNA here is from genome assembly GCA_963771385.1 of uncultured Actinomycetes bacterium. GTDB lineage: Bacteria > Actinomycetota > UBA4738 > UBA4738 > HRBIN12 > DASSJM01. Next base: position 113,620 of record CAVYTE010000011.1, on the reverse strand, counting down.
GAGCTCCGGTGGAACGTCGTGGTAGAAGGTCGCGATCTCGTCGTCATCCTGATCGTGCACGTCCCGTTCGTATCCGGTGTTCGCCCACCAGTCGTCGGGCGGCTCGCCCGGAGAAGGGATCATGCCCGCGACGAGCACGAGCAGCTCGGTCTCGACCCGGTCACAGACGAGCGGCGCCGTGAACCCACCGAACGACTGCGCGACCACGACGAGCCCGGTGTGGCCGCCGATCGTGTCGAGCACGGTATCGGCGTAGTCCGAGAGGCCGGCCGAGTCGTCGTCGCTCGGAAGGTCGGGCGCCACGACGTCGTGGCCTCGGTCACGGAGCACGGCCGCCACCAGGTGCCAGTACCAGCCGCTGTCGCCGGCGCCGTGGATCAAGACGTACGTGGCCATCGGTCGTTCCCCGGCGCCGATGCTAGGCGGACGCGCCCTCGAGGAACGCGTCCAGGCCGGCTTGGTCCTCCGGGATGAACCACGACTCGAGGACCTTGCCGTCACCGATGTGGAAGACCTGCACCGCCCTGCCCTCGAAGGTTCCGCCGTCCGGGCGTCGCCACGTCACGTCGAGCACCGTGACGACGTGGTCGTTGCCCGCCGCGACGTCGTGGATCTCGAACGCGGGCATGGCGATCTGGACGCTCTTCGCGAAGGACGCGAGGACCTCCTCCCGCCCGCGGTACTCGCCCGGCAGCGAGCTGTTCCCGGCCGCGTGCCACACGACGTTCTCGTGGAGGTGTTCGTTCAGCCACTCCATGTCGCCCGCGACGAACGCGTCGTACCCCGTACGGACGAGCTCGACCTCTTCCTTGTCGACCATGGTTGTCTCCTTTCCCCATAGAGCATCGAGCCTAGCGAGAACGTCGATGCGAGGCCAGCGATCGATCCCGGAACGGGCCTGACGACGACCGGGATCGTCGAAGCGATCATCCACCTGATCCCCCGCACCGGGTTCCCGCGCGTGGTGAACGCGCTGTACGTCGCGAGGAAGGTCCCGCCCCGACCGGGCCACGACGGTTGCGATGAGTGCTGTCAAGCGGCGGAGTCGGTGTCGCTGATCATGGGCAGTTCCTACCTGTCTCCGTGCGCGACTCGCGCGCCGATGGCAGCCGTTCCTCGCGTAGGGCGATGAACGAGTTCAGGTCGAGTTGTAGCAACTCGGGCACCCACCTAGGGTGGAAGCGAGGTCGTAACGAACCTCGGGGAACCCCTCGGATGCCGGTCTGGGCGGCAACCCCTCTACATCGAGCGCACGGGTCGAAGGGGAGACGCCGTGACAGCGAAACAGGGTTCCATGCGGTGAACGCCGCCGCCGCCCCGTTGGAACCAGGCACCCCCGCGCCGGACTTCGAGCTCCGGTCGACGCCCAGCCAGATGGTGAGGCTCTCCGAGTTTCGCGGCCGACCCGTGATCCTCGCCTTCTATCCGGAAGACTGGAGTCCGGTCTGCAGTGATCAGATGGCGTTGTACCAGGAAGTGATGCCGGAGTTCCGGAGGTACGACGCGGAGCTGCTCGGGATCTCCGTGGACGGCATCTGGAGTCACCTCGCCTTTGCGAAGGACCGAAACCTGCACTTCCCGTTGCTCGCCGACTTCGAGCCCAAGGGCGATGTCGCGCGCGCGTATCACGTCTATCGGGCCGAGGACGGCACGAGCGAGCGGGCGCTGTTCGTGATCGACGCTGAGGGGATCGTGCGCTGGAGCTACCTGTCCCCGGTTGGTGTGAACCCCGGCGCCGACGGCATCCTGCGCGCGCTCGAGGGCCTCGGGATGAAGGGAGTCACCTCATGAGGGCCACGCAGTGGGAGTCCAAGCTGACCCTGCCGGTGTCGCAGGACCGGGATCACGTCCAAGGGTCGAGCGATGCTCGGGTCACCCTCGTCGAGTACGGCGACTACGAGTGTCCCTACTGTGGGGAGGCATACCCGATCGTCAAGGACGTCCAGGAGCGCATGGGGGAGCGGCTGCGATTCGTCTTCCGAAACTTCCCTATCACGACCTCGCATCCCCATGCCGAGCAGGCGGCGGAGGCAGCCGAAGGTGCGGCCGCGCAGGGCCGGTTCTGGGAGATGCACGACCACCTGTACGAGAACCAGCAACGCCTTTCGGACGACGATCTCCACTCCTACGCTCGGGTGCTCGACCTCGACCTCGACCTGTTCGGCAAAGAGCTCGCCGAGCACGTCCACGCCGATCGGGTCCACGAGGACTTCCTGAGCGGCGTTCGAAGCGGCGTGAACGGGACGCCGACGTTCTACATCAACGGTCTGCGCCATGACGACTCCTACGAGTCCGAGACCTTGCTCTTGGCCCTGCAGCGTGCGGCGGAGTTCGGTGAAGAGGACTGACCCACCCCCTATCCGAACGTGAAGGCATAGACCTCGGCACCGGGATCGAGGAACGCCATCTAGTCGATGGCGTCCGAGGCGTCGACGAGCACCTACACGGACCACCCGCCGTCCCCAAGGTTCACGCGGACGAACCCGGCTGTCCGGAGCTCGCTGCCTCGTCGTCGTGTCCGTGATCGACGCCATGCTCCCCTCCGGAGGTCGCGCCGGCCGCCACGGACCACGTGGTCAGCACCACTAGCGCGATGACAAGCGCGGCGAGGCCGAGCCCGACCGGGCGGCCGCGCATCGAAGGCGTCGGTCGCCCGCGAAGTACCAGCATGGCCGTCCCCGCAACGATCGCCACCTCGAGGATCGTCGAGAAGACGTCGACGAACGCGGCGGGCTCGGGAGCGCCCGCCTCGGGGCCGATCGGCAGGCCGGTCGTCCGGGAGGAGAGCCACACCAGTATCACCAGGGCGTTCCCAACGAGCCCAACGAGCAGGAGGCGTCTCGATGGAAGGACGATCACGCCGACCGCCCATAGGGCCTGCAACCAGGCGACGACGGAGAAGAACACCCCGAAGGCCACGTACTCGGCGAAGTGTTCTCCCATGACGGCGAAGTGGATGGCGGCCGCGGCCATCGACAGCGCGGCGAGCGAGGCCTGAGCCACCGAGACGTTCGGGTCCGCGTTGGTGCGTGCGATCGCGCTCACGGGTGGCTTTCGCGAAGATCCTCACTCGATGCGGCTGGGCCATCACCACCGAGAACTTCCCGAACGGGACGTGACGGACCTTCCAAGACACCACTCGATCGTGGGAGACAGGGCTGTCGAGCCGAGTGGGGCGCCGATCGGCGCCCCACTCTGTCGTGACGTCCTACTGGGGACAGCCGGGGCCCGGAGACGGCTGGTCGATCCGAAGTGCCACCGGCGGCGTCTGCGCCGGCACGAAGTAGGACGCGTAGACCACCAGCTCCACGGAGCTGCTCTCGTTCCTGGCCATGTGGATCTCGTCGGGCATGTTCGAGAAGGACTGTCCCGGCCCGTACTCGATCTCCATGGTGCAGTGCTCGGCGTGGTAGAAGCTCATGGTTCCACTGAAGATCGTGACCACCGTCGGACCCGGGTGGCTGTGCCAACCAAGGGTTCCGCCCGGTTGGATGACGATCCGCTGAGCCGCGATCTCGACCGCGCCTTGCGTCTGAAGCTTCACCTTGTTCTCGGGTCCGAAATGCCAGTTCACGTCGAGGGGCCGGTCGACCAGAGGTCCCCGGGCCGTCTCTGCGGTAAAACCGCTGGCGGGTCGTGGCCAGGGCACTTCCGATCAGCCCGACTCCCAACGCTACGAGTCCGACGATCGCCAACAACATGGTTCTCCGGATCATGGATCTCCTCCTTTGCAACGTCGTCCGCGGCACTTCTCCCTTCTGCACGATCCCTCCCTTCCCCTTGCGCGATGCCCGTTGGTCGTGTGCAGCGACGCTAGGAGGTGGCTCGAGGCGGCTCTACGGTGTCAGCCCGGTGAGTCCGGGGGATGCTGCCTTCCGTCCCACCACGGTGCCGGAGGCTTGACGTCGCCGCGGCGATGACGGAGAACTTCCGGTGATAGGGGAGGAGGTCGATCGCCCTGGACGCCACGCGGGCCGATGGGCAGTTCGACGCGTTGCGCCGCGAGATCGAGGAACTTCGCGCGTCGCGCGAGCGACTCGCCCTGGCGAACGACGCCGAACGCCGCAGCCTCGAGCGCGCCCTCCACGACGGCGTGCAGCAACTGCTGGTCGGCCTCGCCGCCAACCTCGAGATCGCGGCGAGATCCATCGATGCCGATCCCGAGGCGGCGAAGCAACTCCTCGCGGAAACGGGACGCGACGCGCAGCAGGCGCTCGAAGAGACCCGGAGGCTCGCGCACAGGATCTATCCGCCGTTGTTGGAGGCGGGAGGTTTGGGAGTGGCGCTGCGCTCGGCGGCGGCGAGCGCGAACGTACCGGTCCGGATCGACGTCGCACCGGGCGCGGCCTATCCCCCCGAGATCGCGGGCGCGGTCTACTTCTGCTGCCTCGTCCTCCTCGAGGGCGTCGAGGCCGGCACGCCGGTGGCGATCAGGGTCGGCGACGAGGCCGGGACGCTCACCTTCGAGATCGTGGCGGAGGGCGACGTGGATGCGGAACGGCTCCTGATCCGCGATCGGGTCGAGGCTCTCGGCGGCCGGCTGACCATCGAGGGATCGGATGGACAGACCCGAGCGGTCGGCTCCCTGCCGCTCCCGGGAAGGAGGCTAGTCGTTCTCGCCCAGGTAGAGGATCACGGCCTTGACGCGCTTGTGGACCGACGCCTCCCAGCTGAGCCCGAGCTTGAGGAAGATCGAGTGGATCACCTTCTCGACGGACCGTTCGGCGAGGAACAGCGATTCGCCGATCGCCGCGTTGCTCTTGCCCGCCGCCATCTCGCGCAGCACGTCGCGCTCGCGCGGGGTCAGTTGCTTGAGGGGCGACCCCTCGCCGCGAGCATCCTCGGCGACCAACGCTTCGACGACCTTGGGGTCGATCACCGAACCGCCCTCCGCGACCGTCGTGGATCGCCGACACGAGTTGCTCGACGTCCTGGACGCGCTCCTTCAGGAGATAGGAGCGCCCCGCGCTGCCGCTCTTCAGGAGGGCGAGCGCGTAGCTCGGGGTGGCGTACTGACTGAGCACCACGACGCCGATGTCGGGATGCGTCTCGCGCAGCCGCTCGGCCGCCTGGATCCCCTCATCGGCGTTATCGGGAGGCATGCGGATGTCGGTGACGACGACGTCCGGCTTCTCGGCCTCCACCGCGGCGAGCAGCGAGTCGAGGTCGTCGCACACCGCCGCGATCTCGAGGCCGGGCTGCGTCTCGAGCAGACGCCGGATGCCCTCGCGGACGATGTACTGGTCCTCCGCGAGCACCACGCGGATCGGCATAGCCGGAGGATACGCCGGTGCCCGTCGTCCTGATCGTCGACGACAACGAGAAGAACCGGAAGCTCGCCGGGAGCGTCCTGTCCGCTGCCGGCTTCCGGACGATCGAGGCGGCGACGGGCGCGGAGGCGCTCGCGCTCGCAGCCGAGCACGTGCCGGACGTGATCCTGATGGACCTCCGCCTTCCGGACATCGACGGCACCGAGGCCATGCGGACGCTCGGGGAGGAGGAGCGGACCGCTCGGATCCCGGTGGTCGCGGTGAGCGCCATGCGGCTCGAGGGGAGCGGTGACTGGCTCGAGGCTGCCGGCTTCGCGGGGTGGATCGAGAAGCCGATCCGGATCGAGACGTTCGCCGATCAGGTGCGTCGGTACTGCGAAGAAGCAACCGGGTGAAGGACCGCCCTCGCGATGCCGTGCCAGCACGGTAGGCACGGACTGGGCCTGGTTCTACCGTCGCGCAATAGACGGATACGTGCCGCGGTGTGGGAACATCCGGGTCCGCACCGATAGCCCAGGCGAACACGATGGAAGGGGAGCGCATATGCGGAGGCTGTTGATCGTCGGCGTACTCGGGGTCATGGTCGTTTCGCTCGCGGCCTGCGGGGATTCGAGCTCCGATGCCGAGACCGCCGCGCTGCAACTGAAGGCCGACAAGTATGAGATCGATCGGATCGAAGAAGCAGTTCCACCAGGCCATGACGTTGAAGGACATCGACCAGATGATGAGCCTGTGGGCACCGAACGCCACCCTGACCGTGGGTCCCGACCTGACCGCGGCCGGACATGGACGAGATCCGACAGTTCTGGCTCAAGAAGTCGGTCGCCTTCGCGCCGGAGACGACGTGGATCTCCGACCACCCGGCGTACAAGCTCGAGATCACGGTGAACGGGGATCGGGGCACGCTGCACTTCGAGTGCCATTTCGTGAATTACGAGAGCGGCGAGGTGAAGGCGATCACGGTCGGCGACCAGGACGTCGTCGCGGATCGGCGGACGGTGGTTGATCACCAACATGGTTGCGGGATCGACCGAGCTGACCCCCTGAGCCGTGTCCGCAACCCGGGCAGCGAAACGGCGAGGGGAGGCCGTCGCCGAGAAGCGCCGGCCGATGAGCCCGGGCGACTATCGGCTCGTCCGGACCGTGGGTCGCCTGCCCGCCAGGGTCCACACGAAGCTGCTCATCGCGTTCGTGGGCACCGCGGTCCTGCTCGTCGCCGTCGGTGCCCTCGGGCTTCGCGTCCTCGCACAATCGAACGACCGGGTGAGCGAGCTCGGGCCGCTCCAGCAACGAGCCGCCGCGTACGGCAAGCTCCAGAGCGACACCGCGAACGTCCGCACTCCTCCTCGCCGAGAACCTTCCCCGGGACGCCGATTTCTACGTGGTCTGGCCCGGCGCAGCCCCGATCCCGCTCAAAGGGGACGCTCGCGTCGCGGTCGACCAGGCGGTCGCGAACCAGGTCAAGCGGATCGCACCGGCGACCTGTCCCGACCGGCTGGGATTCGTGCCTCCTGCGGAGGACGAGAGCGTCCTCCGTGAGATCCGCGAGAAGAGCGATCGACTTTCCTCGCTGATGGACGAGGTGATCCGCGATCCGAACGATGCCAGACGCGCGCAGGCGGAGCGGCTGGCTGCTGGACCTCAACCAGCTCGCTTCGGAGCTCGCCAATGCCACGACGGCGAAGGCCGACGACGCTCATCGCCGACAATGCACGCGCGTACGAGAGCTCGCGGAGCCTCTACGTCGGCGTCGCCGTGGGGGCGATCGGCCTGGCGCTCCTGCTCGGCTTCGTCCTGTCGTGGTCGGTGGTCGGTCCCATCCAGCGGATCGATTCCCGCCTGGCCGCGATCGCGGCGGGAGACTTCTCGGGGCACGTCGACGTCGAGAACCGGGACGAGCTCGGTGCCCTCGCCGCGAACGTCAACCGGACGAACGATGAGCTCAGACGCCTCTACGCGGAGCTCGAGACGGCGAGCCAGCACAAGTCGGACTTCCTGGCCAACATGTCGCACGAGCTGCGCACGCCGATGAACGCGATCATCGGGTTCTCGCAGGTGCTGCGCGAGGAGATGGTCGGCGCGGTGAACGAGAAGCAGTCTGAGTACCTCGACGACATCCTCTCCTCCGCGAACCATCTGCTTGCCCTGATCAACGATGTGCTCGACCTGTCCAAGGTCGAGGCCGGGCAGGTCGAACTGGAGAAGGAACCGTTCTCGCTGCGGGAGGCGCTCGAGCGGGGGGTCGTCGTCGTGCGGGAGCGGGCGAGCGACGATGGCGTCAGCGTTGCGCTCGACGCGGATCCGGATGCCGACGTCGTCGAAGGGGACGAGCGGCGGATCCAGCAGGTGATCTTCAACCTGTTGTCCAACGCCGTGAAGTTCACGCCCGCGGGTGGGGCCGTCGACGTGACGTCGGCGCGGGTGAACGGCGAGGTGCGGGTCTCGGTCACCGATACGGGCCCGGGCGTCGCCTTCGAGGACCAGGAGCGGATCTTCGAGGAGTTCCAGCAGGCGGAGTCGGGACTCGAGCAGCGTGAGGGGACGGGTCTCGGCCTCGCGCTCTCGAAGCGGCTCGTCGAGCTGCACGGCGGGCGGCTCTGGCTCGAGAGCGAGCTCGGCAAGGGAAGCACGTTCGTCTTCACCCTGCCCGCGAGGTCGTCCTCGTCATGACGGGCGAACGGATCCTCGTCGTCGAGGACAACGAGCTGAACATGAAGCTGTTCCGCGACGTCCTGGTCGCGGGGGGATACCGGACGCTCGAGGCGACGACCGGCGGCGAGGCGGTCGAGCTGGCGACCGAGCACGCACCGGACCTCGTGCTCATGGACATCCAGCTTCCGGACTTCGACGGCGTGCAAGCGCTCGGCCGGTTGCGTGCGAACGAGCGCACGGCCGCGATCCCCGTTCTCGCGCTGACCGCACAGGCGATGGATGGAGATCGCGAGCGGTTCCTTGCCGCGGGGTTCGACGGGTATCTCTCGAAACCGGTGAACGTCCGTGAGCTCATCGGCACCGTTCGGCTGCACTGCGACGGGCGCGCCCGATGAGCGGCGACGCCAAGATCCTCGTCGTGGACGACGTCCCCCAGAACGTGCGCCTGCTCGAGGCCGTCCTGGCACCGCGCGGCTACGACGTGGTCACCGCCACCGACGGTGACAGCGCCCTCAGGCTCGTCGAGTCGGAGGAGCCGGATCTCGTGCTCCTCGATGTCGTGATGCCCCAGCTGGACGGCTACGAGGTCTGCAGACGACTCCGCGCGCGCGAGGAGACGGCGATGTTGCCGGTGCTCATGGTCACGGCGAGCGTGGCGGAGAAGGCGAAGGTGATCGAAGCCGGTGCGGACGATCTGATCGCGAAGCCGTTCAACCAGGACGAGATGCTTGCCCGGGTGCGGTCGCTGCTTCGGATCAAGCGCTACCACGACACCGTCAAAGCACAGGCAGCCGAACTGCTCCAGCTGAATCGATCGCTCGAAGGACGTGTGCAGGCGCAGGTCCAGGAGCTCGAGCGGATGCGGAAGCTGCGACGGTTCCTCTCGCCGCAGCTCGCCGACGCCATCGTCTCGTCGGGAGACGACTCGATCCTGCGGAGCCACCGTCGCAAGGTCGCGATGTTCTTCGCCGACCTCCGAGGCTGGACGGGCTTCGTGGACACCGTCGAACCCGAGGAGCTGATGCAGGTGCTCGGCGAGTTCCACAGGACGATCGGCGGTCTCGTTCGGCGGTTCGATGCCACCGTGGGCTTCCTCGAAGGGGATGGGGTCCAGCTCTTCTTCAACGACCCCACGGAGGTTCCCGACGCCGCTCTTCGAGCGGTGCGGATGGGGTGTGCGCTGCGCGAGGAGATGGCGGAGCTGACGCCTCAGTGGCTGAAGCGCGGATACGAGCTCGACTTCGGCGCCGGTATCGCGCTGGGGTACGCGACGTGTGGCGAAGTCGGTTTCGAAGGCCGTTCCGACTACGCGGCGATCGGAGCGGTGACGAACCTCGCATCGCGGCTCGCCGATGAAGCGAGGGCGGGCCAGGTTCTGATCGCACAGCGTCTCTACGCGGAGGTCGAGGCCGACGTCGACGTGGAACCTGCCGGCGATTTCACCCTCAAGGGATTCCGGCAGCCGATCACGGCGTTCAACGTCGTTGCCGTGCGCGAGCCGGCCGGGGACGTGTCGACGGTGGCGAGCTCCTGACACGCTCGGAGCGACGGAGCGATGGAGCGACGGAGCGATCTGGTGGGCCCCCGGGGATTCGAACCCCGAACCTGCGGATTAAGAGTCCGTTGCTCTGCCAGATTGAGCTAGAGGCCCGGCGCAGTCTAGCAACCGGACCCTTCGGCTTCGGGTGACCGAGGGGACTCGAACCCCCAACCCCCAGGACCACAACCTGGTGCTCTGACCACTTGAGCTACGGCCACCGCGTTCGAGCGCGATTGTACCCGCGGCCCCGTCGGGCCTTGCCGACGCCAGCGCCCTCTGCCATGATTGAACGGCCGTTCAAACAGCCCGCTGCGCAGGAGGAACGAGGTCATGGCGGTTCGCGAGTCGGTCCAGATCGACCTGGGCAAGGTCGATCGCCTCATCGAGGAGCAGGAGGCGGAGCTCGAGCCCAAGCACCGGGCCTCGATCGAGTACCGCGAGATCGCCGAACGCCACGTCGCGGGCGGGGTGGCCTCGTCGTGGCAGGCCTCACCTCCGCACGCGATCTTCATCGATCGCGGCGACGGCAGCCAGATCTGGGACATCGACGGCAACGAGTACGTCGACTACCACCTCGGCTACGGCGCGATGGTGGTCGGCCACGCTCATCCCGCGATCGTCGAGGCGATCCAGCGACAGGCGTCGCGCGGGACGCACTTCGCGCAGCCGACCAAGCACCTCGATGTGATCGGCGAGAACCTCGCCGAACGCTTCTCGCTCCCGCTGTGGCGGTTCTGCAACTCGGGGACCGAGGCGACGCTCGAGGCCGCGCGCCTGATGCGCGCGAAGACCGGACGCGACCTCCTGATCAAGATCGAGGGGACGTACCACGGCCACCACGACTCGCTGATGTTCAGCGTGATCCCCGACCCCGACCTGATGGGGCCGCGGGAGCACCCGGTGACGGTTCCCCAGGCGCCCGGCATCCCGCAGGCGTTCGCCGACCTGGTCCGCGTCGTGCCGTTCAACGACCTGGATGCGGCCCGGCAGGCGTTCGAGGAGCACCGGGACGACGTGGCCGGCATGATCGTCGAGCCGGCGATGATGAACTGCGGCGTGATCCTGCCCGAGCCCGGCTACCTGCAGGGGCTCGCGGACCTGTGTCACGAGTTCGGCGCCTACCTCGCGTTCGACGAGGTCAAGACCGGCGCGACCCTCGCCTACGGAGGCGCCGTCGAGGCGTTCGGGGTCGTGCCCGACATCGTGTGCCTGGCCAAGGCGATCGGCGGGGGGACACCCTGCGGCGCGATCGGGGCCACCGAGGAGCTGTTCCGGCTGGTCGTCGACGGCGAGTACGACATGGCGGGAACGTTCAACGGCAACCCGCTCACGATGGCCGCGACCCGCGCCACCCTGACCGAGGTGCTGACGAAGGACGCCTACGGGAGGCTGAACCACCTCGACGGCTACCTGAAGGAGCGGCTGTCCGCGGTGATCGAGCGCTACCGGCTCCCGGCGTACGTGACCGGGCTCGGAGCCAAGGGTTCCGTGATCTACTCGACCACGCCGGTGCGCGAGTACCGCGACTCGCTGGCCATCGACGAGCGGATCACGTACCTCGCGTGGCTGTTCCAGCAGAACGGCGGCGTGTTCAAGGCGCCGTGGTCCAAGCAGGAGACCTGGACCCTGTCGGTCCGCCACACCGACGAGGACGCGCAGCGCTACGTCGACAACGTCGAGGCGTTCGCCCGGGCCGTCACCTCGTAGCGGGCCCGCGAGGCGTGTCGGGGGCGGGCTCGTAGACTCCCCGAACAGCCCATCGATCGCAGGAGGACCCGCATGACCACGCAGGCCGAGCGGCTGGGAACGGCGCAGCCGCGAACGTCGCAGGAGCACCTCGAGCTCGTCGAACGCACGACGGCGCACAACTACCACCCGCTCCCCGTCGTCGTCGCCGAGGCCGAGGGCTGCTGGGTGACCGACGTCGAAGGCAAGCGGTACCTGGACATGCTGGCGGCGTACTCGGCGTTGAACTTCGGTCACCGTCATCCCGAGCTGATCGCGGCGGCCAAGGAGCAGCTCGATCGCGTCACGCTCACGAGCCGCGCGTTCCACAACGACCAGATGGGTCCGTTCCTGCGCGACCTCACCGAGCTGTGCGAGATGGACATGGCGCTCCTGATGAACTCGGGCGCGGAGGCCGTCGAGACCGCGATCAAGACCGCTCGCAAATGGGGGTACGAGGTCAAGGGCGTGGCCCCGGATCGCGCGAAGGTGGTCGTCGCCGGCGGGAACTTCCACGGCCGAACGATCACGATCATCAGCTTCTCGACCGACGAGGCCTCGAGCCGGAACTTCGGTCCGCTCACCCCGGGGTTCGAGGTGGTCCCGTACGGCGACGCGGAGGCGCTCGAGGCCGCGATCGACGACGACACCGTGGCGTTCCTCGTCGAGCCGATCCAGGGAGAGGCCGGCGTCGTCGTCCCGCCCGAGGGCTACCTGCGCCGAGCGCGCGAGCTCTGCACGCAGCGCAACGTCCTGCTGATCGCCGACGAGATCCAGACCGGTCTCGGACGCACCGGCACGACGTTCGCGTGCGAGCACGAGGGCGTCCGCCCGGACGTGTTCATCCTCGGCAAGGCGCTCGCCGGCGGGATCGTCCCGCTCTCGGCGGTCGTCGCCGACGAGGAGGTCCTCGGTGTGTTCAAGCCGGGGGAGCACGGGAGCACGTTCGGCGGCAACCCGGTCGCGTGCGCGATCGGCCGCCGCGTCGTGTCGATGCTCCGGACCGGCGAGTTCCAGGAGGCGTCGGCGCGGCTGGGCGCCTACCTGCTTTCGGCGCTTCGGGGCGCGAACCTCGCGACCATCGAGGAGGTCCGCGGTCGTGGGCTGTGGGCCGGGATCCAGCTGGTCGAGCCGGCACAGCCGGCCCGCCGGTCCGCCGAGCGGCTGCTCGAGAAGGGCGTGCTCGCCAAGGACACGCACGAGAGCACGCTCCGGCTCGCGCCCCCGCTCGTGATCAGCCAGGAGGAGCTCGAATGGGGTCTCGAGCGGATCCTGCCGGTGCTCGCACGCGCGACCGAAGATTGAGTCGGTGCCTGGCTGAGGCGAAGCAAGCCGACAGGATGATGCTAGAAGGCGGCGTTTAGATCGAAAGAACGAGACGATCAGGCGGGCAATAGGTCCTGGTGTCGTTGGTCGATGCTCTCTGCCCTACTGGCGTGCCATCCCCGATCCGCAAGCGTTCGTCCGGCGTGATCAGGTGTCGAGATCCTCGGCCCTCGTCGACGTCGATCCGGCCATGGAGCCCTTCACTCGTCCCATCCTCTGTCATCCTTTTGCAGGCCGCCCCTCCGAGCGCGCGCGTTCACGCAGCATGCCGCCGATTCCACCGTGCGCCAGGGTCGGGGGCATAGGCCCGACTGGATACATCGCTTACCGGGAGCCGAAGGCTAGCCGATATGACCTGGGCTCGAATACCCCGACGAGCCTTCCGCAGCAGCGGCTGACATCGCCATCTCGCGATCCTGCTCGGTCATCGTGGGTCGCGCGATCACGTAGATCAGGATGCCGAACAGCGGGAGGATGAAGATCAGCAGGATCCACCCAGCCTTCGCACCACCGGAGAGGTCGCGGCGCCGGAAGATGTCGGCGAAGACCGCGATGAACATCCAGATCAACATGAACCAGAAGAAGAACGCCAACATCGTCCACAGGAACTCGCCGAATCCGTAATCCGCCAGCATCCCTACTCCCTTCTTGGGTTAGCTACCGCATCTCCTCATGCCCTCGACTGCTTGCTGGATCTCGTCGTCATCTTCGAGTGGGCTGGGGAAGGCGTCCGCAGAACCCCCTCACATGCAAGCCAGATCGACTCATGGAGTTGCCTCACCTACAGGCATCGCCCATGCCGCGAGGAACGGCCCCGAAAGGAGGGAGGCCGAGGCGCCCGAGGAAGCGATCTCGACCACGGAGCCGTCATCCAGGCTGAGCCTGATCGAGACCCCGTCTCCACCTTTGACCTTGACGCCTTGGATGGTCTTGATCGCCCGCTCCACGACCCGCACCGGCAGCGCTTCGAACCGCACAAGAGCGAGGCCGCGGTGCACCAACAGAACGTCGTGCACCCAGCGGGCATACGCGGTTCCCCCCTCCCACTTCCCGGACCCGTCGGCCCCGGACACGGAGCGCACCTTGCATGCGAACACCCCCGGCGCACGGCGGAAGCGCCGGCGGCTCCAGAGCGCTCCCGCGAGCCCCCCGACCACCAGCCAGATCGGAACACCGAGAACTGCGAGCACGATCCAGATCATGGTCCTCTTCTCCAGACGGTGTCGTTGGCCGTCTCCGCATCCAAGCGCCTCTGCTGCTATTCCGCTTCATGCGGTCGGCATGAAACCGTCTCGTCGACTGACTGGGCCTGGCTCGTCGGCGACCGTCGGCGTGGCCAGATCAGCTTCGCCGAGACCCCCAAACCCTGCTCGCGTTCCTGGAACCGGGCGACGACGTGCGATGAGGTGGTGATGGGCTCCGCAGCCCCGCGGATGGAAGGGATGTCGCTCTCGTACGACGTCGAGGCGCCACGATGCCTACGCACGCCAGGGTGGCGTCACCCTGTTCATCGACCCATTCGGAAGGCCCCTCAGCCCGGTTTCGGCCGCCGGCATCCACCGCCGTCGCCGCCGCCGCATGCGGCGCAGGGTGCTCTATCGCTGTCCGGCAGAGGCCGCTGCACGTCCAGGACGGTCGCACACCGGACGCGAAGATCTGCCGGAGACACGCGAGTAGGCTAACGCGGTGACGGCTTCGGGCTGTTGGACGAGCGGGTCGTGACGGTGGAGGGCGTCGAGGTCACACCCGAACAGGCTCCCGCCCAGGAGCCGAGGCCCCGGCCACGAGCGGAGCCCCGACGCCTCCGGATCCGCATCTTCTCGTCGGCGAGCGACGCGCCGCGGGCACGGCGTCCCACCGACGCCCTGCTGCTGGTCGCGACGATCATCGGGATCTCGATCTGCACGATCGCGGCGCCCGGCCCCACCGACCTCGATACGGCGATCGGCAACCTCCTCAAGGAGCTGCCCGGGTTGTTCGGCGGGTTCTGGGAGGTGGCCTACGACCTGCTGATCGTGTGGCCGTTGTTCTTGATCGTGGCGCCGCTGGCCGCCCACGGGCGCAAGCACCTCCTCCGGGACATCCTGCTTGCGATCCCGATCTCGTTCGTGTTCGCGGCGCTCGCGGGCCTGGCCGCAGGGACCGACCTCTCGGCCAGCCTCGACCAGGTCCTCGCCTCCGGCTCCCCTCCGGTCTATCTGGGAGTTCGGCTGGCGATCGCCACGGCCGTGATCGCGACCGCGTCCCCGCACCTAGTCAACCCGTTGCAACGCCTGGGGAGTTGGCTGATCGGTCTGGGTGCGCTGGCCGGCGTCGCGCTCGGCGTCTCGGTCTCCATCGGAGCGGCGGCCGGCTTCCTCGTCGGGCTTGCCGGGGCGGCGACGGTCCACCTGATCTTCGGCTCCCCGGGCGGGCGACTCACCCTGGAGGAGGTGTCGAGCGCGCTCGACGAGATCGGGGTCGCCACCCGCGATCTGATCGCCGCACCGTTGCAGTCCAGGGGCGTGCAGATCTGGCTCGGACGAGCGCGCGACGGCCGGCCGCTCGTCGTCAAGGTCTTCGGTCGCGATGCGCGTCAGGGGCAGCTGATCGCCTCGACGTGGTCGTCGCTACGTCGGCGTGGGGAGACGGTGCGACTGGGGACCACCTGGCAGCAAGCACAGAACGAGGCGTTCGTCTCGCTGTTCGCCGAGCGGGGAGGGGTGCTGGTGCTGCCTCTGGTCGCGGCCGGCATCGCGGTCGACGGCGATGCCCTGCTCGTCTTCAACGCGGACGGGCGGACTTTGGCCTCGATGCGGGCCGAGGAGATCGACGACCGGGCGATCGAGGGTTTGTGGCGGGCGTTCGTCCGCCTCGGCGCGCTCGGGGTGGCGATGGGCCGCGTCGACGGCCACGGGTTGTTCGTGCGTCCGGACGGCTCGGCCGCAGTGGGTGAGTTCGGCGACGCCACCGTCGCGGCCGACCGAGCCGAGATCCTTGCCGACCAGGCCCAGCTGCTCGTCACGACCGCGCTCGTGGTGGGTCAGGAGCGGGCCGTCGCGATCGCGGCTCGCACGATCGGCAACGCCGCGCTCGAGGACGCGTTGCCCTACCTGCAGCACGCGGCGCTCGACCCTGAGGTCTGGCGAGCCGTGGAGGCCCACGACTGGGATCTGGAAGACCTCAGGGTGAGGGCGGAGCAGGTGACCGGCAGCGCTCCGAAGGAGCTCGAGCAGCTCCGCCGCGTCACGTGGGGATCGATCCTGAAGCTCCTGGTGATCGGCGCCGTCGCCTACGCTCTGTTGTCGGCCGTCGCCGATCTCGGGCTCGGGTCCATCCTCCAGGAGTTCCAGAGCGCCTCGAAGGGGTGGCTGATCGCCGCGATCATCCTGTGTCCCTTGGTGCAGATCCCCCAGGCTGTCTCGACCCTGGGGGCGACCCTCAGATCGATGCGCTTCTGGCCGGTCCTCATGCTCCAGTACGGGATCCAGTTCATCGCGCTGGCCGTGCCGAGTTCGGCGGCCAGGGTGGCGTTGGAGATCCGCTTCTTCGAGCGTGTGGGCGTGCCCGCGGCAGGGGCCGTAACCATCGGCATGATCGACAGCTTCAGTACGTTCTGCATCCAGCTCCTGCTGATCCTCGTGATCAGCCTCTCGGGGCTCGGGTCGCTCGACCTGTCCGGCTCCGGCTCGAGCTCGAGCTCGTCGGTCGACTGGAACGACCTGTTGATCGCGCTTGGGCTCCTGGTGGTCGCCTTCGTGGCAGCGCTGCTCGTGCCTCGGTTCCGGAACATGATCAAGCGGTTCGTGCACGGGCTGCGCGAGAAGGCGGCAGATGGTCGAGCGGCCCTCAAGGTGCTGCGGAAGCCGAGGAAGCTCCTGTACCTGCTTGGGGGCAACCTGATCGCGCAGATCCTGCTGGCGCTCATCCTGGGGATGTGCCTGGAGGCGTTCGGGTACTCGGCCACGCTCGCCCAACTCGTCTTGGTCAATACCTTCGTCAGCCTGTTCGCGGGGTTCATGCCCGTCCCTGGCGGCGTCGGCGTTGCGGAGGCGGGCTACACGGCCGGCCTGATCGCGATCGGCATCCCCCATGACACCGCCACGTCCACGGCCCTGATGTTCCGGTTCATCACGTTCTATCTCCCGCCGGCCTGGGGGACGTTCGCGATGCGCTGGATGAAAGAGAACCGCTACCTCTGATGGCCCGAGGCATGACGGAACCTCCTCGTCGACCTCGGGTCTCCGTGCCGTCGGGTATTCGCTCGCCCAGCCTCCACGACGGTCAGGTGGAAGTTCCCTGAGCGGTTCCGATCCTCAAGGCCCGTTCGCGCCATGAGGTCGCGGACGTCTGTCCGGGAGGCGACGAAGATGAGAGCCACGCCCTCCTTGTCGAGGTCGTCGAGCAGCCGCTCGAGTATCGCGATGCCGGTCGTGTCGATGTCGTAGCTCGCCTCCGCGCTTGATCCACCTTCACGGGCCGATTTCGTGCGATTGGACGATGCGACCCAGAGGGGAGGTCGCTCGCGTCGGGTCCAGAAGTGAAGGAGTCGGCTATGAGCGAGATCGGCCCCGTCCAGTTGGTCGCGATCGGCTTCGGTCCGGACGCGGCGTTCGAAGGCAGGATCATGGAGGAGGTCGCCAAGCTCGAGGAGGAGCGCACCGTGCGGATCCTCGATCTCCTGTTCCTGCTCCACGACGCCGAGAGCGAGGAGCTCGTCGTGCTCGACCACCAGGGAGAGGACCTCGGGGCGATCCTAGGGGGCGTTGCTCGGGTTCGAGTTCGAGGGGTCGAGGTATCCGAGCCCGTCGGCCGGCGAGGAGCAGCACGCGTTCGGGCTCTCGCGCGAGCCGATCGAAGGTCTGGGCCGGCTCGATCGAGCCGGGGCATGCGGCCGCCTTCCTCCTCATCGAGCACGTGTGGGCCCGTGACCTGAAGCGGGCGGTCCGCGACGCGGGCGGCTTCCCGTTGGGCGAAGTTCCTCACGCCCGAGGCGGTCGCCGAGGTCATGCTCGAGGTCGGTGCGATGGCGTCGACGCTCGATCACGTGGAAGCTGAGCGGGGATCCGGCGCCGCATCGACGTGACGGCTGCATCAGCAGGCGCAGTCTGAGAGAGGTGGACCTAAGCATGAGCCCACTGGCAGCCGCGAAGGCGGCAAGCCGCGTCGGCCCGGCCGGCATGCCTCGGACCCGTTCGACGATGCGTAGCACACGACGCGCCGTCACTCCCGGGGTCGGCGCGCCCGGCGTCGGCGTTCGCCCCGGCCTCGGGGCTGGCGCGCCCGGCGCAGGTAGGCGTCGCGGGATCGGCTGAAGCATCGGCGACCCATCCGAAGAGTCGGGCCCGACTGGCGAGTCATCGCGATCCGCAACCACTTCGGGCGCGAGCAGACGGTCGAGGCCCTCGGCCTCCGTGATGTTCGGCTGGGCCCAGCGCACACGACCCTGAAACGGCCGTCCTTGGGCGTAGTCGTCACTACCGGCGCCTCGCGAAAAACACGCACGAGCGAACGATCCGCCTGGCCTGCCGCTCGTGATTTGATCGCGAGGAGATCGACTGGACGCTCGAGCGGATTATCCCTGTCGTGGAGTCGGCCTCAGAGGTCTGAGCCCGACGACCCGGCGATTCACTCGTCGGTCGGCTCAGCCACGTCCACCGGTAGACCGTGGACCAGCAGCCGGCGACGGACCGACGGGTCGCCGATGTCGTCCCCCTCCGGAAGAGGGACCCCGGAAGCGGCCGCGCGATCGAACCACGTGCCGTACCGGTTCGCCCCCCAGACGGCCGTGACGCCGTGGAGAACCACGCTGATCGCGACGGTCACGAACACCGCTTGCAGCACCACCGAGCCGTCGGGGAGTGCCTCCTCGGCGACGAACAGGCCGAACACGATCGAGGCGAGGCCGCGCGGACCGAACCAACCGGCGAACACGAGGGTCGGTCGGGACAGGCCTGCCCCCAGGAGCGATAGGGCGACGGGAAGCATCCGGACGACCGTGAGACTGAGCGCCGCGTACACGACCGCTCGCCATGTCACGTCGTCCATGATCGGCCCGAGCAAGATCGCGCCGAACCCGAAGAACGACAGGAGCGCCAGGAAGCCACCCAGATCCTCGGCGAGCAGTGCCGTATCCGGCACGCGATCCCTCATCGCGCGACCGAACGTCACCCCCGCAACCCAGGTAGCGATGAACCCGCTGCCCTCAGCCGCGTCGGCGATGGCGAACGCGAGGAGGATGAGGCCAAGCGTTGCGATCTGGGTCCACTCGCGTCCGACCCAGCCGCGGGCGCGGCTCCATGCAACCGCGCGTGCACCGACCCACCCGATTACCCCTCCGACGATCGCCGCGAGGACCAGCGATCTCGCGAACACCTCGACGAGGCCGGGCGCACCCGACTCCGCGGTCTCGACGGCTGCCGCGAGCGCGAGGACGAAGAAGGGGAGGGCGAGCCCGTCGTTCAGTCCGCTCTCGATGTTCAGTGCCTGGCGGATCGCCGACGGCACCCTTGGGCTCGTGACGACCGCCTGGCCGAGGGCGGCGTCCGTGGGCGCCAGGCACACGGCGATCAGCGCCACCGCCCAGACGTCGACGTCCGGGAAGAGGATCAATCCCAGGACCCATCCGAGGATCAAGGTGAGCGGCATGCCGATCAGCAGGAGCCGGCTCGGGAGTTTGCTCTTCGTTCGCCAGTCTCCAGCGCTGATCGCCAGCGAATCGGTGAACAACACGAGCGCCAGCGTCACCTCGAGGAGCAGCGCGATCGAATGCTGGTCCTCCGGACCATGGATGAGGTCGAGGGCGGCGGGGCCGAGGAGAACGCCGAGGACCATGAAGATCATCGCGCCGGTGACCGGTGTGGACGCCAAGCGCTTGCTGACTAGGGCGTAGGCGACGACCGAGAGTGCGAGGAAGATCAACGCCATGACGTCGGGTCATCTCCTTCGGGCATCCTGTACGAGACCTCAGCCATCCCCACGGCCTACATCGATGCCCGAGCCCTCCCCATGCCGTCATGCGAACGCGCGGCCTGCCTCGACGACGGCGAGGCAGAAGTTGTCGGACCCGATCCGCTGCTCGAGTCATCTCGACGCCGGACCGGTCGGATGAGGGACTCACCTCCCGGACGACTGCCCGGTTGCATCTGAACGGCGCAGCGGACTGCGCACATCACCCGTGCGGGATGAAATCGCCGTGGTTCGCCGTCGACCGTCGGAGTGAGCCCTTTTCATCCTTGACGGATGATGCACGATCCGTCCCGACCCTTGAGATTGTGTCGTTCAGGGCTGGAAGTTCGGTACAGAAGGGAGGCCCTGCGGCTAGGCAGCCGAGGGGCTGCCGTTGGATGTAGGGTGTTCGCGGCCTGCTGTTGGCGGTCGACAGGATCGGCGGGGATCGCGGGGATCCTCGAGGACGAGCCCGACGTCGCCACGCCGGCCTCGACAGTTGCACATCTCGGACGCGTAGGCCGGCCGGCACTTGAGGAGGACGCGATGAGCCAAAGTCATCTCGTGATCGACTTCCCGATCAAGTCGCCCGCCAGCGCCAATGCGCTTCCCGAAGTGCTGTCCGCGTTGATGCCCGATCTCGCGAGAGTGCAGGACGACCTCGGTACCGTGCATTACTCCCGTTTCATGGTCAAGGGAGACGAGAAGTTTCTCTTCCTTTCGGACATCGACGGCGAGGTCGACCAGCATATCGAGCGGCTCGTGGAGAGTGCCGGCCCCGTGTTCGACACCATCTTCGACCACGTAGAAGACCCTCCGGCCACGCCCGTGGCTAGTAACCCTCAGGGGGTCATCAAATGGCTGAAGCATCATGTCCGCGAGCTTCTCGATGCGTTCTTCTCCTACGGGGACGCTTCGGTCCAGGACATCAAGGCGGCCGCGAGTGCGGCTGGCTTCACGGGCAATACCTCGCAGGGCTGTTTGCTGACATACATGTCCATCAAGTCACGTCTGCAAGGCTTTACCTTGAAGCTGGCCGCGAGGTCTATCGAGGAGAAGGGACATGAAGACGCGGATTCTGTTGGGACCCTGCACGTCGCCCATTTCGTGCCCTTTGAGCACAACCACATTGCCTTCTTCACGGTCTACGACGGTGATTTCGCGAAGTACATCCAGGACTTCGCAGAGAAGACCTCGATGATGTTCGATACGCTCTTTCCACACATCGATGGCGCGCCCCCAACTCCAGTCGCAAAGAACGCCCAGGCGTTCTATCAGTGGGCATTGGAGAACAACTATCCAACCATCGGGTTCTACAACGCCTATCCGGGCCTCTCGGTTCTAGACATCCGAACCCTGCTGGCCGATCAGAAGTCACAGTCGGCCATCACCTGATAGCACATGGTCCTTCGCCGACTGCTTGGTCGGAGGCCGCATGGATCCCCGGGCAGTGATGGAGACCCGGGTGCTGAGGAGAAGTCGGCGCTCGACCTCGCGGATATCCAGGGGTTCGTTCTCCGCGGATACGCGATGCCGATACTGCGGCATTTCTTGTTGACGGTAGGAAATCCGGGACACGCACGCAGGCAACTCGGCCGGCTTGTCAACGGCGACGAATCCGACGTCTCCGCAGATCACCACTGGCGAGGATTGGCATGTGGGGTTCGCGCCTGGACCGGCAGACGACCCCGCCGATGCTCCGCGCCGCAAGCCCGACTATTGCCTCAACATCGGCATCACGTGGCCCGGACTGGTGGCGCTGGAGATAGAAGAACGCGTCCCGACGCTATCGTTCGCGTCATTCGGTGCGTTCGTGGAAGGAGCCGCGCAACGAGCCGAGTTGGTCGGCGATATCGGAGCAAGTTCCCCCCAGAACTGGATCGCCGGTTTCGGACGAGGGGACGATCACCTCCTGGTGACGCTGCACGCCCTCAGCCCCGAGGCGATGACGAGCTACTCGGACAAGTTGGTTGCCTGGTTCACCGAGGGAGACGCCTTTCGAGAGATCTGGCGCCAGGACGGGATGGCGCTGATGGAGATGCAAGATGGCCAACCCGTGCCTACCACCAAGGTTCACTTCGGATATACCGACGGCATCACGACGACCACCATCCGCGGCGGCCCGGAACGATATCCCCCCGATCACCAGCAGCCCTGCGAGCCGTGGCTCTTCGTCTTGCGGGAAGACGCTGTGAACTACGTGGTACCGGAGCCGCGACAGCTCGGCTTGAACGGGAGCTTCTCGGTCTTCAAGAAGGTCGAGACCGACGTCGTCGGGTTCGAGGATTTCCTGCAGTCGAACAGAGACAGGATCGATCCTGAACTGCTCGCCGCAAAGTTGTGCGGGCGATGGCGCAACGGCGTTCCTCTCGCCTTGTCTCCCGACGCGGATAGTCCTGCGGGAGGGATCTCGCCCGAACAGCTGAACGATTTCGAGTATGTCGAATGCAGATGGTTCGGGAGACCCGAAGGGGATCCGCTGTCCCGTCGGCGCGCACATACGCCGCGTCAATCCACGAGGTCAGCCGGTCGCGGGCCAGGGGGTGCCCGGCGGCAGCAACAATTCCCACCGACTGATCCGTCGCGGTTTGCCGTACGGGCCGACCTATGATCCAGGGAAGCCCTACGATGGCATCGAGCGTGGGATGCTCTTTCATTTCATCAACTCGAACATCGAGAACCAATACGAGTTCGTGCTGCGACGTTGGGTCAACGACAGCGAGTTCGCCGGGGCCGTCAGGCTTGACCCGACGTCGAAGGATCCATTGATCGGCACCCGCGACCCGTCGGAGAGCATCTTCGTCATCCCTCAGGCGGATGGGGCGCCCGCCGATCGAGGTGACGGGTCTCTCGAGCTTCGTTACGACCAAAGCCGCTGCGTATGTGTTCCTGCCGAGCATCACGGCCATCAGATTCATCGGCAACTTGGGATAACCCTTGGAACACCACAGCGAATGCAGTCTGCGATCTCAGTGGTTGAGCAGAGCCATGCGCCCAGCCGAGGGCGGTTCGCGACAAGAGCGACGGAACGGGGAGTGTTCCGCGTGAGCCCCTCGTGGCGAGGCGCCTTCGCTCGTCTTGACCGGAAGACCCTCGTAGGCGAAGCGACGGCCGGCCTCCCAGGGGCGATCGGGAGCGTGCCGGACGGGATGGCCGCTTCCCTCCTCGCAGGGGTGAATCCGATCCACGGGCTCTACGCGAGCATGGCCGGGCCGATCGCCGGGGGGCTGTTCGCGAGCACGAGCCTGGTCGTCGTCACCACGACGAGCGCGGCGGCATTGGCAGCGGGGTCGACGCTCGCCGACATCTCGCCCGCGGAGCGACCCGGAGCGCTGTTCCTGCTCACCGTCTTGGCGGGTGTGTTCATGGTCCTGGCCGGGATACTTCGCCTTGGCAGGTATACACGCTTCGTCGCCAACTCGGTCATGGTCGGGTTCCTGACCGGGATCGCCGTGAACATCGTGCTCGGACAGATCCCCGCCGCGACCGGCGCGGTCGGCGAGGGGAGCATCGCCCTCACCAGGGCCATCGATGTGGTGCTTCACCCGGACCGCATCGATCTGCCGACGCTGGCCGTGACGCTTTCGTCGGTCGCGATCCTGTTGCTCGCGAGCAGGACCGCCCTCCGATCTGTGGCCGCGCTTGCCGCCCTGGTGATCCCCTCCGTCATCGTTCGCGCTCGTGGGCGCGCAGAGCGTCGCCACCGTCGCGGACTCGGGCAGCATCCCGTCGGGCGTCCCGCTCCCGATGCTGCCCGAACTCAGTCTCTTATCCTTCGATCTGGTGGCTGGGGCGCTGGCCGTCGCAGTGATCGTGCTCGTGCAGGGCGCGGGCGTGAGCGAATCGGCGCCGAACCCCGATGGGAGCAGCTCCGACGCGAACCGCGACTTCTTCGCGCAGGGTGTCGGGAACATCGCCGCGGGTGTGTTCCAGGGCCAGCCGGTCGGTGGATCGGTCGGGCAGACGGCGCTGAACATCGCCGCCGGAGCTCGCACGAGGTGGGCATCGATCTTCTCCGGCGTGTGGATGCTGGTGATCCTCATCGCCTTCTCGGAGCTGGTGGGCGACGTCGTCATGGCGACCCTCGCGGCCGTCCTGATCTACGCCGCGATCGGGGCGATCAACGTGGAGAACGTGAAGCTGACGACCCGCCACAGCGTGATCTCGCTCGTTGCCAGCATCACCACGTTCGTCTGCACGCTGCTGTTGCCCGTCGCGGTTGCGGTGGGGATCGGCGTCGCGCTCTCCCTCCTGTTGCAGCTCAACCGGGAGGCCCTCGATCTGACCGTCGTACGGCTGGTGCCCTCGGAGGACGGATCCGTCTCCGAACAGGCCGTGCCCCTGAGGCTGGAGAGCCATGGGGTCGTGCTGCTGGACGTCCACGGCAGCCTTTTGTTCGCGGGGGCACGCACGCTCGAGGTCCGGCTCCCCGATCCGGCCGGCGCCGTCGCACCCGCCGTCGTGTTGCGGCTGCGGGGCAGGACCACCCTGTCGTCCACCGCGGTCGAGGTGCTCTCGCGCTACGGGGCCAAGGTCTCCGATGTGGGCGGACGCATGTACCTGAGTGGCGTCGACCCGGCGATGGCCGCGAAGCTTGTCAAGACCCACGCGATCGAGGCTCTCGGCCCCGTCGAGTTGGTCGAGGCCACCGACGTGCTCGGAGCTTCGAGCCGGGAAGCCTACGAACGCGCCCTGGCGTGGCTCGCGGAGAAGGACTCCCCGACCGAAGGAGCTGATGGATGACGATACCCACCTCAGGGCGCGCCGTGGCAGTGCTTCCATTTCCTCCCGAGCCGCATGTGCAGGGTCTTTTCGGCCGCGCCCGGCGTCCTCGCTCGCGTAGACCTGCACAAGCCCGGAGGGGCTCGGCCCGCGGTGAGCAGCTGCGACATCGCCCGCATCGGAGCGTCCGCGTGGTGGATGTACGCCTTGTGGCTCGGCACGGGTAGTTCAGGCGCCATCGACCCGTCGCGGTGAGCCCTTTTCATCCTTGACGGATGATGCACGAACGGTCCCGACCCTTGAGATTTGAGTCGTTCAGGGCTGGAAGTTCGGTACGGCAGGGAGGCCTTGTGGATAGGCAGCCGAGCGGCAGCCGTCGGATGGGCGGTCGCCACGCTGGCCTCACCAGTTACCGATGCCCGGAGGAACGTCCCGGAATCTGCGGACATTCTCGAGGAGGACGCCATGAGCCAAAGTCATCTCGTCATCGACTTCCCGATCGAGGCGTCCGCCAGCGCCAAGGCGCTACCCGAAGAGCTGCCCGCGTTCATGCCCGATCTCGCGAAAGCGCAGGACGACCTCGGTACCGTGCACTTCTCCCGTTTCATGGTCGAGGGAGAGGAGAAGCTCCTCTTCCTTTCCGACATCGACGGCGAGGTTGACCAACATATCGAGCGGCTCGTGGAGCGTGCCGCCCCGGTATTCGACGCCATCTTCACGCACGTGGACGACCCTCCGGCCACGCCCGTGGCTGATAACCCTCAGAGAGTCATCAGATGGCTGAAGCATCATGTCCGCGAGCCGACGGATACGTACTTCGCGTACGAGGACGCTTCGGTCCAGGACATCAAGGCGGCCGCGAATGCGGCGGACTTCACGGGCGATACGTCGCAGGCTCCCTTGCTGACCTACATGTCCATCAAGTCACGCCTGCAGGGCTTTGCCTTGAAGTTGGCCGCGAGGTCTATCAAAGACGAGAGCAAGGAAGCGTCGGATTCGCTTGGGACGCTGCACTTCGCCCATTGGGTGCCCTTTCCGAAAAACCACCTGGGCTTCTTCACGATCTTCGATGGTGACTTCGCGAAGTACATCCAGGACTTCGCAGAAAAGACCTCGTCCCTGTTCGACACCATCTTTCCGCATGTCGATGGGGCGCCGCCAACCCCAGTAGCAAAGAACGCCCAGGCGTTCTACCAGTGGGCATTGGAAGCCAACCATCCGCCCATCGGGTTCTACAGCGCCTATCCGGGACTCGGGGTTCAAGACATCCGAGCCCTGCTGGCCGACTATCGCACGTCACCATCGACCACCGCTGGCTAGAGCTCGAGACGAAAGGAGAACAAAAAATGGTCCAGAGTCATCTCGTGATCGACTTCCCGATCGCCGCGCCTGCCGATGCCAAGGCGCTCCCCGAAGAACTGCCCGCGTTGATGCCCGACCTCGCGAAAGCGCAGGACGACCTCGGTACCGTGCACTTCTCCCGTTTCATGGTCGAGGGAGAGGAGAAGCTTCTCTTCCTTTCGGACATCGACGGGGAGGTCGACCAGCACATCGAGCGGCTCGTGGAGAGTGCCGGCCCGGTATTCGACGCCATCTTCAAACACGTCGACGACCCTCCCGCCACGCCCGTGGCTGGTGATCCTCAGAGGGTCATCAAATGGCTGAAGCATCATGTCCGCGAGCCTTCCTATACGTACTTCGCCTACGAGGACGCTTCGGTCCAGGACATCAAGGCGGCCGCGAGTGCTGCGGGCTTCACGGGCAATACGTCGCAGGCTCCCTTGCTGACCTACATGTCCATCAAGTCACGTGTTCAAGGGTTTGCCCTGAAGCTGGCCGGGAGGTCCATTCGCGACGACGCCTATGAAGCGAATGATTCTGTTGGAACCCTGCATTTCTCTCATTGGGTGCTCTTTCCGAAAAACCACCTGGGCTTCTTCACGATCTTCGACGGTGACTGGGATAAGTACCTCCAGGACTTCGTCGAAAAGGTTGCGTTCGCCTTCGATACCATCTTTCCGCACGTCGATGGCGGGCCGCCGACTCCAGTCGCGAAGAATCCCCAGGCGTTCTATGACTGGGCATTGGAGACCAACCATCCGCCCATCGGGTTCTACAGCGCCTATCCGGGACTCGGGGTTCAAGACATCCGAGCCCTGCTGGCCGATCATCGCACGTCACCATCGACCACCCCTGGATAGCAGTGGTGGGGTAACACGGTGACGACCATGTTCGATTCCGGAGGCCAAGGAGAGCAGCAGACAAGCAGCGCCGGCGACGCAGCAGCCGATAGACGGCTCTGGAGTGTCCGTGACCCAGTCGAGCGAGGTCGAGACGAAGAGGAGACGCAATGAGCCAAAATCACCTCCTGATTGACTTCCCGATCAGAGGTCCAGCCAACGCCAAGGCACTCACCGAGGAGCTGCCGCCGTTGATGCCCGATCTGGCGAAGGTTCAGGATGACCTTGGTACGGTCCATTTCTCCCGTTTCATGGTGGAGGGAGACGAGAAGATTCTGTTCCTATCGGATATCGACGGTGAGGGCGCGCAACATATTGAGCGACTGGTGGATAGCGCTGGCCCGGTGTTTGACGCCATCTTCAAGCACGTCGATGACCCTCCGGCCACGCCGGTGGATGGCAACCGTGAGGGGGTTGTCACATGGTTGAGGCATCATGTCCGCGTGCCTCTGGATATGTACTTCGCGTACGGAGAGGCGTCGGTTCAGGACGTCAAGGCGTGTGCGCGGGAGGCGGGTTTCGAGGGCAATACCTTGCAGAGTCCTCTGTTGACGTACATGTCCATCAAGTCACGCCTGCAAGGCGTTGCCTTGAAGTTCGACACGAGGGATATCAAGGAACGGGGGAAGGAGGCGTCGGACTCGATCGGGACGCTGCATTTCTCTCATTGGGTGCCTTTCGGGAAGAGCCATATCGGCTTCTTCACGATCTTCGACGGTGACATGGCGAAGTACTTCCAGGATTTCGCAGACAAGACGTCGTTCGTGTTCGATTCTGTATTTCCACACGTCGAGGGCGCGCCGCCAACCCCGGTAGCAAAGAACGTAGAGGCGTTCTATCAGTGGGGGTTGGATAACAACTATCCGCCCATCGGGTTCTACAGTGCCTATCCAGGGCTCTCGGTGCAAGACATCCGAGCCCTGCTGGCCGATCGCAAGTCCCAAGCTGCCTCAACCTGATACCAGTGTTGTCACTCGGTCACGAGCAGGATCGATCCCGAGCTCGGCGTTGGCCAGGGGGAACAACACGCATGCAGCACAGGCGATGAAGAGTCCGGGGTTTCTTCGCCGACTGCGTGGTCGACGGCGGGATCACCCGGGGGGGAATGGCGATCCGGGGGCGTGGGAGCGATCGGCGCTTGACCTCGCGGACATCCAGGGGTTCGTTCTCCGCGGCTACGGATGCCAATGGTGCGGCATTTCTTGTTGGCGGTAGAGACTCCGGCACAAGCGCGCAGGCAACTCGGACGGCTCGTACAGCGGCGACGAATCCGACGCCCCGCAGGTCACCACTGCCGAGGACTGGCACGTGGGGTTCGCGCCCGGACCGGGAGACGATCCCGCCGATGCTCCGCGCCGCAAGCCCGACTATTGCCTCAACATCGGCATAACGTGGCCCGGACTGGTTGCGCTCGAAGTAGGTGAACTCGTCCCGACCCTGTCCTTCGAGTCATTCGGTGCGTTCGTCGAAGGAGCCGCGCAACGAGCCGAGTTGGTCGGCGATACCGGACCAAGTTCGCCCCAGAACTGGATCGGTGGGTTCGGAAGCGGGGACGATCACGTCCTGGTGACGTTGCACGCCCTCAGTCCGGAGGCGATGACGAGCTACACCGACAAGTTGGCTGCCTGGTTCGCCGAGGGAGATGCCTTTCGAGAGATCTGGCGGCAGGACGGGATGGCGTTGATGGAGATGCAAGATGGCCAACCCGTGCCTACCGCCAAGATCCACTTCGGATACACCGACGGCATCAGTTCGCCCACCATCCGCGAGGGCCCGGAACGATATCAGCCTGATCACCAGCAGCCTTGCGAGCCATGGCTCTTCGTCCTGCGGGAAGACGCTGTGAACTACGTGGTACCCGAGCCGCGACCACTTGGCCTGAACGGCAGTTTTGCGGTCTTCAAGAAGGTCGAGACCGACGTCGTCGGCTTCGAGGACTTCCTGCAGTCGAACAGAGACAGGATCGATCCCGAACTGCTGGCCGCAAAGTTGTGCGGGCGATGGCGCAACGGCGTTCCTCTCGCCTTGTCTCCGGACACGGATAGTCCTGCGGGAGGGATCTCGCCCGAACGGTTGAACGATTTCGAGTATGTCGAAGCCGACGGTTCGGGAGACCCGAAGGGGATCCGCTGTCCCGTCGGCGCACACATACGCCGCGTCAATCCACGAGGTCAGCCGGTCGCGGGCCAGGGGGTGCCCGGCGGCAGCAACAATTCACACCGGCTGATCCGTCGCGGTCTGCCGTACGGGCCCACCTATGATCCAGCGAAACCGTACGACGGCATCGAGCGCGGGATGCTCTTTCATTTCATCAACTCGAACATCGAGAACCAATACGAGTTCGTGCTGCGACGTTGGGTCGATGACAGCGAATTCGCCGGGGCCGTCAGACTTCACCCAAAGTCGAAGGATCCACTGATCGGCACCCAGGACCCGTCTGAGAGCATCTTCGTGATCCCTCAGGCGGATGGGGGCCCGCCGATCGAGGTCACAGGTCTCTCAAGCTTCGTGACGACCAAAGCCGCTGCGTATGTGTTCCTGCCGAGCATCACGGCCATCAGATTCATCGCCAACCTGGGAGACGGCCTAGACGGTTAGGCCGGCTCGTTCACGGAAGCGAATGGACCCGGGAGTGCCGAACGATGCTCGGTATCGGTGGCTACCTCTAACGTCTCACCTTCGACGAGCGCCAGAGTGGCGATAGCCGGATCGTCCGAGAGGCGGTGGAGCTTCTTCCGCTCTTCGGAGTCGGCCGCCCGGAGCATCACTCCGGCCACCTGGCGCAGGTCCTCGTTCCAGGCGGCTGGACTCCCTCGCCAAGCGAAGACGTCGGAGACCCAGATCGCGTGTCCCCGCGTCCACCGCTTCTTCCCGGGCCGCTTCACGCGCACCGGGATGTTGCCGTAACGCGTTCGCAGCTTCCGGTTGTTGAAGATCAGCACCGCGATGCCGATCGCGCAGAGCCACAGCGGCACCCCGAGCAGGAACAGGATCGCCCAGATCATGGCTACGCTCCTTCCTCGGCCATCTTCTTCTGCGCGTCGGCGAGTGCTCCCTTGAGTGCCTGCACGTGGCGACCCTCCGCCTGGCCGACCACCTTCTGGACCGTGCGTGTGACGGCAGGCTCGACGGTCTCGGCGTCCTCGTGCTTGTAAGCGACGATCAGCCCGGCGCCGCCGATCGGGATCGTCTCGCCGGCTGACTCCTCGATCTTGCTGCCCGTCTTCTTGTGCAGCACCTTGCCGCCCACCGCACCCAGCGCCGCGCCGACCGCGGTCGCCGCGAGGAGCGGGGGCGCGAACAGGCCGACCACGAAGCCGACCGAGGCAAGCCCTTTCGCACCTTTCTCGACCATGTGATCGGTCTGTTCCACCGAGAGGTTGCCTTCGAGGTCCTTGCTCACCACGACGGCACCCTCGACGCGCGCTCCGCAGTTCAACACCGCTTCGTAATCCTCGAGTGCGGCCTCCCTCGACAGGTAGCCCCCGATCAGAACGTCGATCGTCTCTTCACCGAATGGCATCGCGATCCTCCTCCAGCTCCGGCGTCATCCTGAGAGGGCGTGCCCCGCTTGCCCGTGATGCCCGGCAGCACGGAGATCCAGCTCGTCCTGGTCTGAGAGGTGAGGCTTGAGGTCGAAGACCACCTTCTTCACCGTGCCGGTGAACGCGAACGGCTTCTCGCTCTCGTAGCTCAGGTCCACGACGCCCCCGTTGTCCCGCCCGATGTCCATCCCCGCATAGGCCGTGAACCGGATCGGGACGGTGTGATCGATCCGGCCTTTCCCGACGGGTCGGCCGTCGATGAGCAGGGTCACCTCGCCGCCGGTGGCCGGCTTGGGCTCGTCGGCCTCGAACTCCATGCGAACGGTCACGTCGCCGGTGGGAAGGTTCTCCTCGGCGACCTGCTTGAACACGAACACGCCCATCATCGAGTAGGTGTGAGTCAGCTTCCCGTCCTTGACGTAGAGCGTGAACCCACCCAGATGATCGGCCTCCGCAACGATCACGCCCTCCGCGCCGCCTTCGGGCACGACGAGATCGGCGGTGATCGCGTACGAGTGGTTGTACACCCGCGGGATCATGCCCGGCATCACGTTCTGCACGTCTCCACGGAACTCGAACGTCGCCTCGTCGTCGAGCGGCGGCAGGATGCCGAAGAACGTCGAGAATGTCGCGAGCAGCGGCAATACCTTGTAGCGCTCGGCCTCCTCCCAGAAGAGATCCTTGAGCTCTTGAACCTTCTCGGGGTGCTCGGCGGCGAGGTCCCTCGCCTGGGTGAAGTCGTCCGGGAGGTAGTACAGCTCGGCGGGCTCCGCGTCGGGGTCCCAGACGCCCGGCGCGTAGGGCGCGAGGGCATCCGGCGTGAGCACCCACGGGATGCGCTCCGTCTTCATCCCGAGCCACCAGCCATCCTTGTACATCGCGCGGTTGCCGACCGTTTCGAAGTACTGCTGGGTGCGGTGTTCGGGCGCGGCGTCGTCGGTCAGCGATGCGACGAACGAGGAACCGTGCATCGGTTCCTGTTCGATCCCATCGACGGTCCTCGGTGCGGGGATCCCTGCGACCTCGAGGATCGTTGGAGCCACGTCGATCACGTGTCCGAACTGGGAGCGCAGCCCACCTGCATCGGTGACGCGGGCTGGCCAATGCAGGACCATGGGATCCCGCGTCCCGCCGAGGTGCGAGGCGACCTGCTTGCCCCACTGGAACGGCGTGTTCCCCGCCCAGGCCCACGCCGCTCCGTAGTGCGGCGCCATGATCGAGGTGCTCCAAGCATCGATCCCGCCATAGCGCTCCGTGAGCTGGAGCTGCATCTCGTCGGTGAGCGGGATGCCGTTCTGCATCGTCAGCTCGTTGAACGAGCCGGTGGTCGTCCCCTCCATGCTGGCGCCGTTGTCGCCCCAGATCCAGATGATCAGTGTGTCGTCGAGCTCGCCGAGCTCCTCGATCGCATCCATCACCCGCCCCACGTTGTGGTCGGCATTCTCGGAATACGCGGCGTACACCTCCATCTGGCGGGCGTAGAACGGCTTCAGCTTGTCGGGCACGTCATCCCATGCCGGGAACGCCTCGGCGCGAGGGGTCAGCTCCGCGTCGGCCGGGATGACCCCGAGCTCCTTCTGACGAGCGAAGGTCTCCTCGCGGAGCCTGTCCCACCCCTGGTCGAACTTGCCCTCGTACTTTTCGGTCCATTCCTTCGCGACGTGATGCGGCGCGTGGCTGCAACCGGTCGAGTAGTAGACGAAGAACGGCTTTCGGGCGTCCTGCGCGCGAACCCCGTGGAGCCACTCGATGGTCCGATCGGCCATGGCATCAGGGAAGTAGAAGGGGTGCTCCTCATCGTAGAAGTCCTCGGGCGTGCCGATGATCTTCTGGTTCTCCGCGAGACAGGGATCCCACTGGCTCGAACCGCCGCCGGGGATCCCGTAGAAGTAGTCGAACCCCCAACCGTTCGGCCAGCGGTCGAACGGCCCCGCGGCGCCTTGCTGCCCGTCCGGTGTGAGATGCCACTTGCCGAATGCCGCCGTGCTGTACCCGTTGTCCCGCAGGATCCGCGGCAGCGGCGCGCAGTCCCTCGGAAGGATCGCCGAGTAGCCCGGGAACCCGCCGGCGAACTCGCCGATCGAGCCATACCCGACGGTGTGATTGTTCCTGCCGGTGAGCAGCGCCGCGCGCGTCGGAGAGCACAGCGCCGTCACGTGGAACCGGTTGTAGCGCAGCCCGGCTTCGGCCATTCGCGTGAAGTTCGGCGTCTGGATCGGGCCGCCGAATGTGCTCGGGTTGCCGAACCCGGCGTCGTCGATCAGAACCAGGAGGACGTTCGGCGCCCCGTCCGGAGGGGAGGGATGTCCGATGAGGTTCCAGTCGGGTTGCGAACCGTCGAGCGTCCTGTTGGCGACACCCGCGAAGGCCTCTCGCCGTATCGGGAGACTTGAACGATCGGGTTGACTCATCGGATTCCTTCCTCGCATGTTGCTCGGCGGTCGAGGATAGGCATGATCGATCCCTCCTCAGGCCCGTCTCCACGCTCAACGCGCGAGCCGATTGGACCGCGGGAGCAGTCGCCGAGGCATCGTCCGCATCGGATGATATGCGAGGCGCTCGGCGAGCCCTCGCTGTAGGCGTGCGAAGGCTCCAGGAGCCCGCCATGTCGAGCTGTGGGCCGCCACGTTCGAGGCGGCCGAGAGGCGGAATCATCCTCCTTGGACGACGACGCCGGTCGCGGGAACCATCATCATCCGGCTGACGCACCCAGGCGTCATGGTGAGGTGATCCGCATGGGCATGGTTCAGGCGTTGTCCGACGAGGACCTCCAGAGCTTGATGGATCTGATCGGTGGCGCCGACAGCGTCGAGCTCAAGCTCACGATCCCAGAGAGCGCGCGTGCCGGAACCGCCGCGGCGCTCGACGTCGATCCCCTCGATGCGCAGGTGCGCCAGGTGTTCTTCTTCGACACACCCGACCTCCGACTGAACGAGGCCGGCGTGGTCGCTCGAGCCCGACGGCGTCAAGGCGAGGAAGGTGACACCGTCATCAAGCTTCGGCCGGTCGTGCCCAACGATCTGCCCGAGGAGCTCCGCACGTCGGGGAGTTTCAACGTGGAGGTCGACGCGATGCCGGGAGGCTTCGTGTGCTCGGCCTCGTTCAAGGGAACGGCGAGCAACGACGAGATCCGAGAGGCCGCTGCCGGGAAGCGTGGGATCCGCAAGCTCTTCTCGAAGGAGCAGCGCGCGTTCTACGAGGCCCACGCGCCCGACGGGCTCGAGCTCGATCATCTTTCCGTCCTGGGACCGATCCCGATCCTCAAGCTCAAGGCCGCCCCCGAGGCCTTCGGGCGCAAGCTCGTCGGCGAACTGTGGCTGTATCCAGACGGCTCTCAGATCGTCGAGCTCTCGACGAAGGCCCAGCCGAGCGAGGCGTTCCAGGTTGCGGCCGAGGCGAGGGCGTTCCTCACAGGTCTGGGCGTGGACCTCTCCGGCGAGCAGCAGACGAAGACGAAGACGGCCCTGGAGTTCTTCACGCAGAAGCCTCAGTAGGAGGCGAAGGAGACGGAAGGGGGAACATGATGACGATCGGACCGGTGCAGCTGATCGTGCTCGGATTCGACAAGCCCGATTTCCGGGGCGAGATCATCGAGGAGCTCGAGCGGTTGCGAGCGGACGACATGGTGCGGGTGATCGATGCGCTCGTCGTGTACAAGGACGCGGACGGTGAGGTCGCCGTCTTGAAAGGCAGTCAGCTGTCGAAGGACGAGTCGATGGAGTTCGGGGCCGTCGTCGGCGGCCTCCTCGGTCTCGGGGCAGCCGGCGAGGAGGGCATGGAGGCCGGAGCGATCGCAGGGGCCGAGGCCGCGTCGGACGGCATCGACGTCTTCTCGGAAGAGGAGGCGTGGGACGTCCTGGAGGAGATCCCGAACGACGCGGCAGCCGCGCTCATCCTGCTCGAACATCGATGGGCGATCGGCCTCCGAGACGCCGTTGCACGTGCAGGCGGTTTCCGCATCGCCGAGAGCTTCATCAGCCCTCTCGACCTCGTCGCGGTGGGCCTCGTGAGCGCCGAGCACGCCGAGGAGCTCGCTGCCCGCGAATCGAGGCTGTGACGTCACCGGTCGATCCGCTCGAAGGGAGGGAATGTTCATGATGGGAGGGAGAAGGGTCGCTCGACGGACCGCCCGGCGAACGGCGAGGCGGACATCCTCCGTGGAGGCACCACCCGCTGCCACTCCTTCGGCGGCGGCGCCGACACCTGCCGCACCCGCTCCACAGGACGACCTTGCGCAGATCCAGCAGCTTGCCGCCATGAAGGAGCAGGGCTCCTGACGGAGGAGGAGTTCGAGGCGAAGAAGAAGCAGATCCTCGGGATCTGACTCCAAGCGACGACCCCCCGACGTCCTGCTCCTGGATCGGGGGGGGTAGGGGGAAGAGCGCCGCTGCTGCGTGGGCCCTGATGCCCGAATGGACAACACCTTGGTTTAGACCTAAGTTCCCCTTTGGGGGAATCCATGGTTTGGACCTGGTGGTTCCGTGAGTAGGTCCACGGAGACGATCGAGTGCCTCAAGAACACCGGCGGCTCGGGGCGAGCGCCCTCGATGGAGCTCGTCGAGTCGAAGCTCTTGTCGCCGTTCACGCGAGATGGGATCGTGGACCGGCCAGCGCTCGTCAAGCGGCTGAAGGCGTCCTCCCACGTCCCCGTGGTCGCGATCAGGGCCCCGCCTGGCTACGGCAAGACGACGATGCTGTCACTGTGGGCCAGAGCTGACCCGCGACCGTTCGCGTGGGTCTCGTTGGATCGGTGGGACAACGACCCCAAGGTCCTGCTGACATACGTTGCCGTTGCTTTGGACCGGATCGAACCGCTGGGTCCCGCCGTCTACAAGGCTCTCCACTCGCCGGACGCCTCGATCCGGGGGAACCTCGTTCCCAAGCTCGGCGCCGCACTCGCGGCCACGACCAGTCCGCTCGTGCTCGTCCTCGATGACGCGCATCTGTTGCACGACCGCGAGGGCATCGAAGCCATCACCATGCTTGCCGATCACCTCCCCGGCGGTTCTCAGATGGCCATCGCCGGCCGGGGGATGGACCCGCTGCCGATCGCGCGCCTGCGAGCCGAAGGCCGGGTGATCGAGATCGGAACGAGCGAGCTCTCGCTCGGCCTCCGAGATGCCACCGCGCTCATCCGGCAGACCGGAGCCAGGATCCCGAGCGACCAGATCAAGTCTCTTCTCGACCGAACCGAGGGATGGGCGGTCGGCCTGTACCTCGCCGCTCTCTCGATCGAGGCGGAGGACCCGGAACCCTCGACGGCGGCCGCCTTCGCCGGTGACGATCGGTTCATCGCCGACTACATCAGCTCGGAGTTCCTCGCGAACCGGTCGAGATCCACGGTCTCGTTCCTCACGCGTACCTCCGTCCTGGAGACGCTCAGCGGACCGCTCTGCGACGCGATCCTGGAGCGGGCAGGCTCGGCGACCGTCCTGAGGTCGATCGAGCGGAAGAACCTCCTTCTGCTCCCGCTCGACCGAGCGCGGAACTCGTACCGATACCACCATCTCCTGCGCGACCTGTTACGCACGGAGCTGCGGCGCCGTGAGCCGGACCTGGAAGCGACGCTCTTGGCGCGAGCCGCTGATTGGTGCGAGGAGAACGGGCAGCTCGAGTCTGCGCTCGAGTATGCCCAGGAGGCGGGAGACGCGGATCGAGCCGCTCGACTGCTGCCCTCCCTCCTCCTGCCGGCGCACAATCAGGGACGGCTCGCGACGGTCCGACGATGGCTGGCGTGGTTCGCCGAACATGGGTTGATGGGTCGCTACCCGGCGGTCGACGCTCTCGGGGGTTGTGTGTTTGCGGTCACGGGCGAGGCCGCGGAGGCCGATCGCTGGCTCGCCGTGGCCGAGCCGACGGACGCCGCGTTCTTGCTCCCGGACGGCGTGACACCGTGCACTGCACTGCTCGCCTTCGCGCGAGCGGTGATGTGCGCCGACGGCGTGCAGCGAGCCCGGCTCGATGCCGCGTTGGCCTACGACCTGGTGCCCGAGCTCAGTCCGTGGAGGCCGACCGCGGTGCTGGTGCGGGGGGTTGCGCTCCTGCTGACGGGTCTCGAGACCGAGGCCGAGGCCGACTTCGAGGATGCGATCGAGCTCTCTGAGCGACTCGGATCCCCCGACGTCGCGGTGATCGCGCGATGCGAGCTCGCGATGATCGCGATGGCGCGAGATTCGTGGGCCGACGTGGAGCGACACCTTCGACACGCCAGCTCTCTCGTGCATGGCGCCCCTCTGGAGGAGGACGTGACCAGCTCGATGGTGTATGCGATCCAGGCACGTCGGGCCATCCGTGACGGCGACCAGGGCGCCGCGCATCGAGACCTGATCGCCGCCCAGCGACTCTGTCCACGGCTCACCTACGGCATCCCCTGGCTCGCCGTTCAGGTCCGTCTGGAGCTCGCGCGGTCATACCTATCGTTGGCCGATCCGGCCGGCGCTCGAACCCTGGTGCGCGAGATCGACGAGATCGTTCACCACCGACCTGATCTCGGAGTCCTGGGTCTCCAGCTCGCCCAACTACGGCTGCAGATCGAGAGTATCGCGGCGAGCTCACCGGGCATAGCGACGCTGACCACGGCCGAATTGCGACTCCTGCCCTTCCTCTCCACGCATCTGACGTTCCCCGAGATCGGAGAGCGCCTGTACCTCTCTCGGCACACCATCAAGACGCAAGCCATCTCGATCTACCGGAAACTTGGGGTTTCGTCTCGCAGTGAGGCGATCGAACGGGCTCGTGCTCTCGGCCTGATCGCCGCCTAGGTCTTCACGCATTTCATGCCGACCGCGCGATGCGGGTCGAGGCCGCAAGGTATTGATTCGTGGTCGCGTGGGGTGTGTCTTGACAACCGCAAGGAGGCGCGGGTTGGCGGAACACGAGACCACGCTCCGGTGCCTGGCCTTGAACGACGAGGTCTTCGTCCGGTCGGTCATGTCGGGTCGACTCGCCGACTTGAGCGCGTCTCGTCTCGACCCCAGGACCCATGCCCTCATACGCCTGGCTGCCTCGATCTCGCTCGATGCTGCACCTGCGACGTATCAATCGAACGCCGACGCAGCGCTCGCGGTTGGGGCCACCGTCGACGACATCGTGGACACCCTCGTGGCCGTAACTCCGGTCATCGGGATCGCCCGCGCCGTCTCCGCCGCCCCCAAGCTCGGGATCGCGGTGGGCTACGACGTCGAAGCGGCGCTCGAGAGCGCAGAGAACGACATGTCCTGATCGGCGGACGTCCTCCGGTTTCCGAGCACGGCTCAGCTCCAACGAGCGGTCGTCAAGGATCATCTCGTGCGGAGGATGCTCCACTGACGGTCGTCCAGAATCATCCCCGAGCGGAGATGCACCGCCATCGGCGGGGCCACAGGATCGACAGACAGTTACGCAAGCCGTCGGCGACACGGATGGCGCGCGGTCGTAGGCGAACCGGTTTCATCCCGACCGGAGGATGTCCATTACCCGCAGCTGCCGGATGGTGGAGGAAGCACTCGTCGAGGGCACGGCGGAGCCCGTAGCCTGATCGTTCGGTTCGATGGAGAGGAGTTGAGTCGTGATGCGCATCAGGCTCCCGTTCGCCCTGGTCGTCTTTGGTTTCCTGCTGATGCTTGGGCTCAGCGCGTGCTCGGACGACGAGACCCCCACGACCGAGGGAACGACGTCCCCTGAAGAGATCACGACCGAGACGTCTTCATCGCCCGTGCCGGCACTGTGCTCGAGCGTCGAGGTCCTGCAGACGAGCGCCCAGGGCCTCACCGATGTGAACCTCGAGGAGGACGGCGCCGAGGCGCTGACGCAGGGCCTCGAGGACGTGAAGAGCGCGCTCGCCGACGTGGAGCGGGAAGCCGAAGAGACGTTCTCCTCGGACATCGCCGCGGTTCAGTCGTCCATCGATGACGTCGAGGCGGTTGTCCAGCAGGTGCAGGGCGGCGCCACGGCCCAGGATGTCGCGTCGGAGGCCGCATCGGCCCTCTCCTCGCTCTCGGGGTCCGTTGGCGGACTGGTCGCGACCTCCGAGGAACAGGGGTGCGACCTTTCGTCCTAGTGCTCGAGAGCAGGGCCGAAAGGTCGATGCGCAAACCTCGGACCCCGACGGGTCACAGGGAACGCCGCGATCCATGCCGCGGCAGCGACGAGGACCACGCATCCGATGCCGAAGACGGAGTTCACCCGACCGTTGGACGATGACGCTCGCGTGCGCGCCTTCGGCCTCCGCGGAGGTCACACCTCGGGCCGAGGGACCCGGAGGCACGCCGGCCTCCCAGGCGGACATGGCTCGCTGATGCGGGGTTGCACCGGAGCCAGATTCATCCAACTTGGATGATGCCCGCCCATCCCCGACCGCTTGGAATTGGTTGGGCGCGCCGAAAGAGCGATTCAACGAGGTGTGGACGGCGGCAGAAGGAGGGAGCATGTCCCAGGAGAGGAGCAGTGGAGCGGTCGGCTGGATCGCGTTCGCCGCATTCATGTTGATCCTGATCGGCTCGTTCCATGCTATCGCGGGGCTGGCGGGGATCATCGAGAACGAGGTCTATGGTGTCGCCCCAGCCCTGGGGACCGAAGCGCAGGGCGACGTCTACTTCCTGGAGCTCGACGTCACCACTTGGGGGTGGATCCATCTGATCTTCGGCATCATCATCCTGCTCGCCGGCTTTGGCCTGTTCAGCGGGGCGGTCTGGGCTCGGACGGTCGGTGTGATCATCGCCGTGATCAGCGCGATCGTGAACTTCGCATGGCTGCCCTGGTATCCGGTCTGGTCGATCACGATGATCGCGATCGCCGTGGCAGTGATCTGGGCCCTGACGGCGCACGGGCGCGACATCGTCGAGCAGGGCGATGGTCTCCGCTAGCCTCGCCCGTTCAAGGTCTGGACGAGGCGAGGGCTCGGCGAGTCCCGACGCCGAGGATCGGGATCGCCGCGCTCGCTGCTGATCGTGGGCCGCGCCGGGAGGGACCAACAGCCGCAGACGAAGACGAAGACGGCGCTCGAGTTCTTCTCGCGAGCGCTGCGACCCGAGTTGAATGCTCAGGAGCTCCTCACCGATGAGGGGTTCTGGGCCCAGGAAAGCAGATCCTGGGGATCTGAGAGCCTCGCTAAGGTCTTTGACTCCGCGGTCCCGAGCAGTGAGACTTCACCGGACCGTTTCGGGATAGGTAATAGGTTCGCCGAGGACCGAGGGAGTGAAGGCCATGTCCATGTCCGAACGAGAGCCGAGCTACTGGGCCGCCGGCTGGGCGACGTTCGCGGGGCTCATGATGATCATGCTGGGCGTCTTCCACGCGATCGCCGGGTTCGCCGAGATCATCGACGACGACGCGTTCGTCGTGACGCAGGAGTACGTGTTCAAGTTCAACGCCCAGACGTGGGGATGGATCCACCTCATCTGGGGCATCGTCGTGTTCTTCGCGGGATTCGCGGTGTTCCGGGGTGCGGTCTGGGGTCGAACGATCGGGGTGCTCATGGCGATCGTGAGCGCGGCCATCGCTTTCACGTGGTTGCCGTACGTCCCGTTCTGGGCGCTCCTGTTGATCTTCGTCGCGATCTCGGTGATCTGGGCTCTAACGGCGCACGGCCGCGACGTGACGGCCTGACGCAACCGGCTCGACGCAGCGCGAAGGGGCCCCGCTCCGGCGGGCTTCCTTCGTGCTCCGCTCTGGACCTAGCATGGGGGTCCCGGTGTCGACCGACACCCAGTTCCTGACCCTTCCGGAAGCGCCGCGCGCGTTCCACCTGCTCGCCAAGCCCACGGGGGCGATCTGCAACCTGGACTGCGAGTACTGCTTCTTCCTCTCGAAGGAGATGCTGTACCCGGGCAGCCGGTTCCGGATGGCCGACGACCTGCTCGAGACCTACCTGCGGCAGCTGATCGAGTCGCACGCGCGTTCGCCCGAGGTCACCGTCGCCTGGCAGGGGGGAGAGCCCACGATGATGGGGCTGGACTTCTTCCGCCGCTCGGTCGAGCTCGCCGAGAAGCACCGGATGCCGCACCAGAGGATCGCCTACACGATCCAAACCAACGCGACGCTGATCGACGATGAGTGGGCTGCGTTCTTCAAGGAGCACGGGTTCCTCGTGGGCGTGTCGATCGACGGACCGAAGGAGATCCACGACGCCTATCGCGTGGACAAGGGGGGGAAGGGCACCTTCGACCGGGTGATGGCCGGTCTCGCGCACCTGCGGGACGGAGGTGTCGAGTGGAACGCGCTGACCACGATCCACGCAGCGAACCAGAGCCGCGGTCGCGAGGTCTACCGGTTCCTGCGGGATGGATGCGGCGCGCGGTTCATGCAGTTCATCCCGATCGTCGAGCGCGCGACGCCGCAGACCCTGCCGATCGCGAACGAAGGATGGGGCGAGGGCGTCCAGGGTCGACCCCTCTACACGCAGGAGGGGAGCCTTCTCACGGAGCGCTCGATCTCACCCGAGGGCTACGGTCGGTTCCTGATCGACGTCTTCGAGGAGTGGGTGCGGCGCGACATCGGCGAGGTGTACGTACAGATGTTCGACGTGGCGCTCGCGAACTGGCACGGCGAGCCTCCGAGCCTGTGCGTGCACTCGGAGACGTGCGGGCTGGCGCTCGCGATCGAGCACACCGGCGACCTGTACTCCTGCGACCACTTCGTGGAGCCCGCGTTCAAGCTGGGCAACATCAAGGACAAGCACATGATCGAGCTGATCGCCTCGCCACAGCAGCGGAAGTTCGGGCTCGACAAGCGCGACACGCTGCCGAGGTTCTGCCGCGAGTGCGACGTGCGGTTCGCGTGTCACGGCGGCTGCCCCAAGGACCGATTCACCGACGATCCGTACGGGGAGCCCGGTCTGAACTACCTGTGCCCGAGCTTCAAGGCGTTCTTCCACCACGTGGACGCTCCGATGCGGGCGATGTCGGAGCTCCTCACCGCGGGGCGTGCCCCCTCGGAGCTCATGTACACCTACGCGGCCGAGGACGTCAAGCGGGGCCGGAACGAGTCCTGCACGTGCGGCTCGGGACGCAAATGGAAGCACTGCCACGGCGCTCCCTGACGTGTTGAACGCCCCCGGCCGTCAGATACCCAGGGCCTTGGCCTTCGCGGCCGCGAACTCCTCGTCCGTGATCGCGCCGGACGCGTGGAGCTGTGCGAGCTTCTGGATCTGCACGGTCGGATCCTCCTCGGGAGGTGGCGCGGCGGCCTGCTGCTCGTAGCCGGCCTCGGCGGCCGCGGCCTGTTGCTGCACGTAGGCGGCGTCCTGCGAGGCGAACTTCTGCTGCTGCCGCCGACCGACGCGACCCCTGACGGCCGTGGCGGTTCCCGCGACGACCGCGGTCGTGACCGCCGCCCCGATGAGGCCGGGTCCTCTGCGCATCATCATCGTCCATTCCTCCTTCGGCTACCTGTTGGCCTCGGCGAACTCGACGGCCGCCTGAACGACCTCGTACGGGACCCGCTCGAGGTCGAGCAGCTCGCCTCCGGCGTTCACGATCGCATCGCGGATCTTCGTCGCCCACACGTCCTCCCATACGAGGAGGGCGGCGGACGAGTTGGGCTCGAGCTCTTCGCCGGCGGCGGCGAGGTCCTCCTCGTTCAGCAGACCCATCTGCTCCGGCGAGAGCGAGTCGAACGCCTTGTAGACCTCCGAATCCAGATCCCCCATCTCGGCAGTCACGACCGCGCCGTCCGCATCCTTCAGCACGAACGCGAGGTCGATGATCCTGATGGTTCCCGTATCCACCTGTTCCTTGAGCGCCGGGACGATCTCACCCTTGAACCGGTTCCCGGGGAACGCCACGATCAGGTACTCGACGGGGCCGATGCTCATCCGATCCTCCTTCCTGTCTCCCGGTGCGGAGCGGGCTCGCCTGCATGGTAGGGCTCGTTCCGAGCCGCTGCACCTCGTACCTTCCGGGCGCTGCTGTTTCGAGCCGGCTACCACCTGGAGGAGCATGAACTCACGAGCTGGCCCTGGCTGACAGCCCGTTTGCTAGCGACGGCCGGTCGCGCGCTGGCTCTGCGCGACCGGAGGTGGGTTCAGGCGCTTGCGGTACCAGAGGGCGTTCGCTCCCGATGGGAAGCCCTCGACCCGACCCACTAGGTCGTAGCCCGCCCATTCATACAGGCGCCGAGCCTGAAAGTCGTACGTGAAGTGAACGGTCTGCGTGCAGCCGCGGGCCGCGGCCTCGGCCTCGGCGGCCGCGAGAAGCCGCGGCCCGAGCCAACGACCCCGGAGATTCGGATCCACCCAGAGGCTCTGCAGCTCGCAGCCGTCACCCCAGGTCCAGCCACTGATGCCGGCTACGATCTTGCCGGCCTCGCGCACGAAGATCGCCAGCTCGGCTTCGTCACCGAGCCCCATGGCGGCGGACGCCTCACGGCGGATCTGCGTTTCGAGGAATCCGATGTCGAGCGGATCCGGATCGTCTTCGACGTGAAACTCCACTGCGGTGGCTGGTCAGACGAGCTGCTCGATCAGCGAGATGTCGTCGAAGTACGTCCGGTACGACCGGATCTTCTCGTCGCGGAAGTCGGCCACCGTGACACCGGCAAGTTGGACGTGCCGTCCCGTTGCGTCAAGCGCTGCGTCCTCGCCGAGGACGAGTGGCCCCGTGTGATCGGCTTCGATGAGCCATTCAGCGAAGGCCTTGTTGCCCACCTCATCGAGTCCCCGGAACGACAGGACGACGTTGGAAAACGCCAACTCGCGGAGGGCGGCCAGCTCGCCGAGCGCCGTGAGCCCTGACACGGTCGCATAGGGCGACCAGCCGACGACATCGTCGGTGAACAGAGCGCTCAGATCGTCCGATCCGCCACCGACCTCGGCCTCGAGCGCCTTCAACAGCACCTCTTTACGCGATCCACTCATCGCAGCCACCTCTCCCTTCGCGGTGTAGATCTATCGGCCGTTTCCCGGACGAGGCAAGATCCGTTCAGGCCCCCAGGACCTTCGCCTTGGCCGCCGTGAACTCCTCGTCGGTCATCGCACCCGATTCGTGCAACTGGGCGAGGTGTTCGATCTCTTCCGCCGGGTCGGGTGGAGGCGGCGCGTACTGCGCCGGCTCTGCGGCGGGCGGTGCCTGCTGCGCGGCGGCTTGCTGCCCCTCCGCGTAGGCGGCCTCCTGCTGCTCCGCGTTCACATTGCCACGATGGTGAGCGATCGCCGCCCCGGCGACGAGCGCCCGGCGCCTCGTCCTTCGCCTCATTCCCATCAGAGACCCCCCTTCACTCGATCGCCTGGGCATGCTTGTCAGCGGCCCACGAACACCGAGAACATACAATACGCACCATGCGGACGCCGATCAGGAACCCGACGGACCCGATGTACGCGGAGATCGAGGTCCATCGCACGATGCTCTGCGACCGCGTCCGCACCGAGGCCTTCCGTCGTGCGATCGACTCGGTGGTGCGCCCGGGCGACGTCGTGCTCGACGTCGGAGCGGGGACCGGCATCCTGAGCCTGTTCGCGGCGAGGGCAGGAGCTGCGCGCGTCTACGCGGTGGAGCGGACGACGGTCGCCGTCCTGGCGCAGGAGCTGGCCGCCGCCAACGGGGTCGCGGAGATCGTCCAGGTGATCCACGGCGACATCATCGGCATCGAGCTCCCGGAACGTGTCGACGTGATCGTCTCGGAGTGGCTCGGCGGGTTCGGGATCGACGAAGGGATGCTGGTTCCGGTCATCGCCGCCCGTGACCGCTGGCTCAAGCCGGGCGGCGCAATGATCCCCAGCTCGGTCACGGCATCGGCCGGACTGGTGCACGATCGCCACCTCCGCGAGACGCTGGGTTTCCTGCAGGACAACCCGTACGGTGTCAGGTTCGATGGTCTGGTCGAGATGACCGTCAACGAGATCCTCTATTCCGGCGCCTACCGTCACCTTACGGAGGGTGACCGGCGCTCCGAGCCAGGTCGGTTGTGGAGCACGGACGCGGACGTGATCCCGCTCGAGCAGGCCGAGGCGCCCCACGAAGCCGAGACGCTGCTGCGGGTTTCCGAGCCCGGAACGGCCAACGCGCTCGCACTCTGGTTCAGCGCCGAGCTCGCGCCCGGCGTCTCGCTCTCGGTGGGACCCGCCGATCCGCCGACGCACTGGGGTATGACGACGGCCCCGCTACGCTCACCCGTGGAGCTCACACCCGACATGGTTGTCCGCGCCAGGGTCAGGACCGCCCCGGCTCGGCCGATGGGGACATGGACGCGCTGGGCAATCGCGATGCCGGGCGCCGAGTGGGAGGAGCACGACGAGCACTCGGTCTGGGAGGAGATCGACGACTGAGCACGTTCAGCAGCCGTAGGGGTCACCTGACAGAGGCGATCACGGAGCGCAAGGATGGGTCGGAGCTATGCTGACAGGCTGCGCCTTACATGCCTCAGGGCTCAGCTTGTGGTTAGATCCGCCGACGACGCCGCCCAGGTGTGACGGCTGCGGCCACGACCGCGGTCTTCGCTACCGGGGAGGGGCCAGGTGTGACGGCTTTTGCCACGACCGCGGTCTTCGCCACCGGGGCGCCGATGACTCCCACTCTTCCTACACGCGCTCGCCTCACTGGCATGTTCAGCCTCCTTCGGTTGGAGATGCCTCATCGGCCTCGATGGAGGCGATGATCGCCTGGATCGGGATCCGTCCGTTCGCGATCAGTTGGCCACCAGAACGCCGCGCCGCTGAGGCGAATGGCGCGGCCCACAGGTTCTCCCAGATCAGCACTCCAGCAGTGCTCCCTGGTTCCATGGCGGCGGCGAGGTGCACGACGTCTTCCTCGGCCAACAGCTCCGCCAGCTGCGCCTCGACCGCTTGGAGTGCTCCGAGCTCGGGGACGTCGGAAAGCTCCATCGCCTCGATGGAACCGTCCTCGTTCTTGGTCAGGATCAGCACGTCGATCACGCGGATCGTTCCGGAGTCCACCAAAGCGAGCAGTTCTTTCGCCATCTCGCCCGTGAAGTTGCTCGCTCCTGCCGGAAACTCGACGACGATGTAGTCAACGGGACCGAGTTCATCCAGGGACACGTCTGCCATGTT
This sequence comes from uncultured Actinomycetes bacterium, assembly GCA_963771385.1. Classification (GTDB taxonomy): domain Bacteria; phylum Actinomycetota; class UBA4738; order UBA4738; family HRBIN12; genus DASSJM01. The sequence continues at coordinate 68,693 of CAVYTE010000011.1, read as the reverse complement.
CGATCCTTTCGTTAGAGCTCGGTGTGCAGTCTCGCTAGGGTCCGTGGCCCGGGATCACCATAGATCGCCGGCCTCTCCGCGGCAACACGGACCGGTGCGCAGGAAGGTTGAGATAGAGCGAGTGGCGGTGGCGCTGGGCTCGCGAGGCCGTCCTCCAGCCTTCGAGCGACGCGGACACTGGCCGGTGCGTTCGGCCGCCGTCGGTCTGGACCCGGACTGGTTGCGAGGCCTTCGATGGGCTGGGCGAGGTAACGTCCCGTGAGCGGCCGGTGCGATGCCCGATCGACGGCGCTGGGTCGCTCCGCCCGTCCGCACCGAGGCTGGCAGCGTTGGCGATGAGGGAGCGGGCGTGAACATGGACACACCCGGAGGAGGGAGGCCATGAAGGATGACGCGCGGACGTCGGCGGATCGGCGATCGGATACCTCGACGGCGCCGGAGGGCGCCGGACTCGTCCTGCTGGCGCTCATCCTGGTTGCGGCCGTCGCCAACCTGAACCTCGCGGTGGCCAACGTCGCCCTGCCGTCGATCGGAGCGGCGTTCGACGCCTCCAGACCAGCCTCAACCTGATAGCGGTGGGGTACTCGCTGGGGCTCGCGGCCTCGGTCCTGTATCTCGGCGCGCTCGGCGATCGGTACGGACGCAAGATGATGCTGATCGTCGGAACCGCGCTCGCGATCCCGTTCAGTCTGCTCGCGGCGTGGGCGCCGAACGAGGCCGTGCTGTTCGTGGCTCGGGTCGGCGGCGGGCTCGCGGCCGTCGCCTCTCCCAGGTTGAAGCGCTTGTCGACGACGTCGGTGGCGTCGGAGAGGAAGATGCCCGCGATCCAGGTCGCGCCGGCCGCGACGAGGAAGATCGCGCTAGATGCCAGGCGAGGGTACCGCCTCCGGCACCCGTCCCGATGACGATGACGTCGTAGTCGCTCATGTCGGATCCTTCGGGTAGGTCCGCCTCATGAGATCTCCGCCACCCGCTCGGAGAGGATGATCCTGCCGGCCGCCTCGATCAGGGCCAGGTGCGAGAACGCCTGCGGGGTGTTGCCGAGGTGCCGCCCGGTCTCGACGTCGTATTCCTCGGCGTACAGCCCTAGCGGGGAGGCGATTCGCAGCAGCCGTTCCATGAGGTCTCGCGCACGCTGTTCCTCGCCGACGATCGCGAGCCCCGACACCAGCCAGAACGAGCAGATCAGGAACGTGCCCTCCTTGCCCGACAGGCCGTCGTCCGTCTCGTCGGTCCGGTACCGGAGCACGTACCCGTTCTCGGTGAGCTCGTCGGCGATCGCGAGCACCGATGCGTGCATACGTTCATCGGTCCCCGGGAGGAACCCGAAGATCGGCGCGAGCAGCGTCGAGGCGTCGAGCGCGTCCGTGTCGTAGTGCTGGCGCAGGACCCCGTGGTCGCTCATTCCGTGATCGAGGATGTCCTGATGGATCTCCTCCGCCGTCTTGTCCCAGGTCAGCGCGAGTTCGGGATCCCCGGCGATGTGGGCGAGCTTGGCCGCCCGGTCGAGCGCGACCCAGCACATGAGCTTCGAGGAGACGTACTGCTGCGGCGCACCTCGTGCCTCCCAGATGCCCTGGTCGGGCTCGCGCCACACCCGTGTCGCACACTCCGCTTGTGATTGAACGACCGGCCACAGACGCCTGGGGAGGCGCTGGCTGCGGCGTGTGTGCATGAGGATAGAGTCGAGCACGGCTCCGTAGACATCGTTCTGTCGCTGGTTGTAGGCGCCGTTGCCGATCCGCACCGGGCGTGCGCCGGCGTACCCCGACATGCCGTCGAGCGTCGACTCGGTCAGGTCCCGCCGACCGTCGATCCCGTACATGATCTGTATCGCGCCATCGTCGTTGGGCTCCAGGTCGGCGATGAACTGCATGAACTCGTCGGCCTCCCAGTCCAGGTTGAGATAGTGCAGCGCCTGCAGCGTGAATGTGGAGTCGCGCATCCACGTGAAGCGGTAGTCCCAGTTCCGCTCGCCGCCCGGGGTCTCGGGCAGCGAGGTCGTAAGAGCGGCGACCGTGGCTCCCGTCGGCATGTAGGTGAGCCCCTTGACCACGAGGGCCGAACGTTGGATCGGTTCACGCCAGCGGTGATCCGGGATGCGAGCCCGTCCGAGCCACCCTCTCCAGTACCGGACGGTGGCGGCGATGCGGGCCTCCGCCTCGTCCACGTCGGCGGGGCCGGCCATGTCGTTGCCCCATGAGAGCGAGCAGTACGCGCGCTCCCCGGCGTTCAGGGCGTGACGGGCACGCACCCGTTCACCCTCGACGCCGAGCGACAGGTCGGTTTGGAGCCGGATCGTGAGTTCCCCTCCCGTCGCCACGGCCGAGTGGCCGTCGTCGTGCTCGATCGTCCAGTTCGGATCGTCGCGGCCGTAGTCGAAGATCGGCTCGCAGACGAGCTCGATCTCGACCTGCCCGTCCAGGCACGTGACCGTGCGCACCAGCGTGTGGTCGGCGTCGTCGTCGGCGGGGGGACGAGTGTGGGGGGTCACGCTGTCCTCGCCTTCGCGAGGTCCCATCGTGAGCGCGTCGCGCACGACCACCCATCCAGCCGGCGTCTTCCACGTCGTCACGAGGACGTTCGTCCCTGGTTCGTACGCGATCTGCGACGGGACGTTGATGCCGTACGGGCCGAACCGGAACGCCCCGGCCTGCCGATCGAGCAGGCTGCCGAAGATGCTCGGCGAATCGAACCGCGGGACGCACAGCCAGTCCACCGCTCCGTCCGGCGCGATCAGCGCTCCGGTGTGGCAGTCGGACAGGAACGCAAAATCGGCGATCGGGGGGAAGGGCGACGGCATCGCCGCACTTTGGCCGTCGGGCATCTGCTTGTCGCGTTGGCTCATCGGCTCACCCACGGCTCGTGCCACCTCCCGGATCCCTCGACCAGCTCGTTGGCCGCGTCAGGACCCCACGTCGACGGTACGTACGGCTGGACGGACGGCGGCGCGTCCAGCAGCGGCTGGAATACGCGCCAAGTCTCCTCGACGGCGTCCTGCCGGATGAAGCGCGTGCTGTCGCCCTTCATCGCAGCATGGAGGAGCACCTCGTACGGCGTCGGTCCCTCGCCCCCGTCCTCGGCGAACTCCATGTCCAGATGGATCGGGGCGGCCCCCTCCGTGTCGGCCCGGTGCGCCTCGACGGTCAGCCGGATGCCGGTCGTCGGGTCGAGTCGAACCACGAGCTGGTTCTCCTCCGGCCGGCGATCCAGGAGCCCGAACCCGAGCCTCGGGGGATGCTTGAACACCAGCCGCAGTTCGGTCTGGGTGATCGGCAGGCGCTTGCCCGCTCGGATGAAGAAGGGGACGCCCTCCCACCGCCAGTTCTCGATGTCGAGACGAAGCGCCGCGAACGTCTCGGTCGACGAGTCCTTCGCGACCCCGTCGATCTCCCGGTAGCCCTCGTACTGCCCGCGGACGTAGTGCGCCGGGTCGGCCTCGGCGACAGCTCGGAAGATGTTGACCTGCGCGTCCTTGATGGTCGACGGGTCCCCGCGGGACGGCGCCTCCATCGCGCAGGCCGCGACCAGCTGCATCAAGTGGTTCACGACCACGTCACGCAACGCTCCCACGGGATCGTAGAAGTGACCGCGATCCTCGACGCCGAACGACTCCGCCATCGTGATCTGGACGGTGGACAGGAAGGTGCGGCTCCAGACCGGCTCGAGCATCGCGTTGGCGAACCGCAGGTGCAGGATCTCGCCGAGCCCCATCTTCCCTAGGTAGTGGTCGATCCGATACAGCTGCGACTCGTCGATGTACCGGTGGATCTCCTCCGCGAGCGCATGAGCGGACTCGCGGTCGTGCCCGAACGGCTTCTCGACCACCACCCTGGCCGCGTCCGTCAGACCCGCGTCGTGCAGACCCCTGATCACCGTGCCGAATAGGAACGGCGGGATCTCCAAGTAGAAGACAGGCATCCGGGCCTCCGAGATCGCGTCGGCCACGTGCTTGTAGGTCTCGGTGTCGGAGAAGTCGCCGGCGACGTACGAGAACCGCGAGGCGAGGGGCTCGAAGATCGCCTCGTCCAGCGGCTCGCCCGTGCCGACGATCGAGGTCCGGGCCCGCTCCCTCAGGTCGTCCACCGACCAGTCGTCGACCGCGACGCCCAGGATCGGGCAGTCGAGGAGCCCTCGCCGTTCCAATCGGTACAGAGATCGGAACGTCATCACCTTGGCCAGGTCGCCGGTGATCCCGAAGATCACCAGCACGTCCGCGTTGCGAGGGTCCGCTACCGATGCGTTCGCCATCGCGGTCCTCCGTTCTATCGGAAGCCTCGAGCCGGATCAGGCCGTCGAGACCGATGCTGCCACGAATGGCGGCGAGTTGCTTACGAGTGCTACCCGCTAGATTGTGAACTCTTCGATCGAGACAGGGGAGGTCCCGATGCCGGACCGTTCGAAGGTCGTGATCCTGGGGGGCGGATTCGGAGGCGTGGGGGCGGTCAAGAAGCTGAAGGACACCGACGCCGATATCTTGCTCGTGGACAAGCACGACTACCACACGTTCCAGCCGCTGCTGTACCAGGTGGCGACGGACCTCCTCGAAACGTCGACGGTCGGCCACCCGCTCCGTGACCTGTTCCACGATCACGACAACGTCTCGGTCAAGCAGGCCACAGTGACCGGGATCGACCTCGACGAGCGCCGAGTCTCGTTCGCCGAGATGAAGCCGCGCCCGTACGACTACCTAGTGCTCGGGCTGGGGGCCACGGTCAACTTCTTCGGGGTCCCGGGCGCGGACGAGCACGCGTTCCCGATGTACACGCTGCCAGACGCGGTACGCCTGAAGAAGCACGTGCTCGAGCGCTGGGCGGCGGCGGACCGGGACCCGGCCCTGATCGAGGACGGCGCATTGAACGTGGTCGTCGTCGGAGCGGGTCCGACCGGTGTCGAGAGTGCCGGGGCACTCGCCGAGCTCTATCGGGCGAACCTGGCCAAGGACTACCCGGACATCCCGCAAGACAAGGCTCGGGTCATCGTGGTCGAGGCCGGGGGCGCGGTGCTCTCGATGTTCAAGAAGGGACTGCAGACCTACGCCAAGAAGACGCTCGAGAAGCGAACCGTCGAGATCATGCTCGGCGAGGTCGTCTCGAGCATCCAGGCCACCCGCGTCCGGCTGAAGTCGGGAACGGTGCTGAAGGCGCACACGCTGATCTGGGGCGCCGGCCTGCAGGCCAACCCGATCGTCTCGGGCCTCGGGGTCGAGCTCCAGCACGGCAACCGTGTCCCGGTCGGCCCGGACCTGACGGTGCCGAACCATCCCGAGGTGTTCGGCGTGGGCGACATCGCCTGGATCACCGACACGAAGACCAAGAGCGTCCTGCCGCAGCTCGGTTCGGTCGCGCTTCAGGCCGGAGGGCACGCCGGCGAGACGATCTCGCGCACCCTCCGCAAGAAGAAGGTCGAGCCCTTCGAGTACGAGGACAAGGGGACGATGGCCACGATCGGTCCCAAGGCCGCGGTGGTGCAGTTCCGGCGTGGAAGATCCCTCACCGGGACCACGGCGTGGCTCGCCTGGGGCACGGTCCACCTGGCGCTCCTGTCGACCGGCGAGGACCGAGCTCGGGCGGTGGTCGATTGGAGCTGGGCGATGTTCACGCACCAGCGTGCCGGTCGGATCCAGGTGGATGAGACGGAGCGCTAGCGCGGTCGATGGAGGCCGAGGTGCTCGCCAACGTGGCAGACTTCGCCCGTGGCAGGTCCGTGCTCGTGATCTCGCATCGCCCCGAGGCGCTCGAGCTGGCGGATCGCGTGATCATGCTGAGCGAGTCTGCTGACCGGGCGCCCGCTGGAGGAGGTCGGTGAGGGAGTTACCGGAGGGCGTGAACCTCGAGATCGCCCACGAGCTGAGCAGGCGCGAGGAGGCGGAAGCTCGCGAGAGGCGCCGCTGGCAGGAGTTGATCGAGATCGTCGAGGTGGTGATCCTCGCCATCGTGGCGGTCGCCACCGCGTGGAGCGGATATCAGGCGACGAGATGGGACGGCCGTCAGGCGTTCCTGTACGGGGAGTCGTCGACCCTGCGCTTCGCCGCGGACGCCGCCGAGACGCGAGGTGCCGAGCAGCAGCTCCAGGACATCACGACGTTCAACACGTGGATCCAGGCTCACCAGGACCGCGACGATCAGTTGGCCGATCTGTATGTCGATCGCTTCAGCCCGGAGTATCGGGTCGCCTTCGATGCATGGCTCGCGACGCGTCCGTTCGCGAACCCGGACGCCCCGCCCGGACCGATCTTCATGCCCGAGTACCGCAACCGCGAGCTCGAGCGTGCCGACGGGCTGAACGAACGTGCCCAGGAGACGTTCGAGGCCGGCACCGCCGCCCGCGAGACCGCGGATCGGTACGTCCGGCAAACCGTCTTGTTCGCGACCGTGCTGTTCCTGGTCGCGGTCTCGCAGCGGTTCCGGTTCCGTGGGGTCCGCATCGCCGCGTCCGCCGTGGCCGGAGGGCTGATGATCGTGGGACTCATCGGGGTGGTCACACTCCCGAGGCTCTAGGCTGAGGCTCCCGACCACACGACCAAGGAGGCTCCACCCATGCCACGAGGCATCCTCGAACGACTCTCCGATGGCCCGGTCCTCGGCGACGGCGGGTACCTGCTCGAGCTGGAGAAGCGCGGCTACGTCCAGGCAGGCCCGTTCACGCCCGAGGTGGTGATCGAACATCCGGACGCCCTCGCGCAGCTCCACCGGGAGTTCCTGCGCGCGGGTGCCGAGGTGCTGCAGACGATGACCTTCTACGCGAGCGACGACAAGCTCGCGACGGTAGGTCTGGCCGGCAAAGTGGACGAGATCAACCGCACAGCCGTCCGTGTCGCTCGGGAGGTCGCCTCGGAGGCAGACGCGCTGGTCGCCGGCAACCTCTCCCTCACCTGGGCGTATCTGCCCGAGGACCCGTCGAGCCCGGACCACGTCCGCGAGCTCGTCGATCGTCAGCTCCAGGATCAGCTCGACGCCGGGCCGCCCGACTTCTGGATCGGCGAGACGTTCTCCTACCTCGGCGAGGCGCTCCTGTTCGTCGAGCGCGCCAAGGCGACCGGGCTCCCGGTCATGGTGACGATGTCGTTCGAGCAGCCGGTCCCGCGCTCCTACGAGGGCGACACGCCCGGCGAGTGTGCCCGCAGGCTCCGCGACGCCGGCGCGGACATCGTCGGCGTGAACTGCCTGAACGGCCCCGAGCAACAGCTGCCCATCGCGCTCGAGATGCGTTCGGCGGTCGAGGGGTTCGTCGCAGCCCAACCGGTCGCCTATCACACCAGCTCGGAGCAGCCGGACTTCACGTCCGCGCCGAGCTTCCCGTACGCGCTCGACCCGTTGCAGCTGTCGAGGCAGGAGATGGCGAACTTCGCGCGAGAAGCACAGGAGGGTGGCATCGACTACATCGGCTCGTGCTGTGGCAGCGTCCAGGCGCACGTTCGAGCGATGGGCAAGGCGATCGGGAAGGCCCCGGTGGCCGAGCGCGAGTGGCGGAGCACCGCCGGCCGCGCGATGAGCGCGTACGAGTACCACGAGCACACCGAGACCGAGGTGTGATCTCGTGCCGATCGGGCGGAGCGTCACCATCACTCGACGCGCGCTCGTCCTCGTCGCCTTCGTCGTGGCGTCGGCGGTACTGATCCCGCCGTCGTGGGCGGGGACGATCGTCGCGAACGTCGCCGACGGCATCCTCACGGTGACAGGGACCGCCGACGCCGACGACGTCACCGTTCGGTGCGAGGGTGGCGACCTCACCGTGAACCAGACCCAGCCGTCGGGCGGACCCACCCCGTGCGCCGACCTGCGGCGCATCCTCGTGTTCGCCGGCGCGGGGTTCGATCGGGTGAGCCTCGCTGACGTCACGGGTTCGGCCTTCGACAGCCTGGCTGCGACGTCCGTCTCGGGGCAGGAGGGGGAAGACCGGCTGATCGGCTCCGAGATCGGGGACGACCTGCTCGGCGGCGGCGGCGTCGACTCGCTCCTGGGTGGGAAGGGGCGGGATCACCTGGTCCCCGGACCGGGTGGGGGAGAGGTGATGGGCGGGAAGGGACGCGACACCGTCTCGGCCGCAGGCGACGGCGATTGGCAGGTGAACGACGCCCGCCTGCGCCTGGTGCAGGCGGATGACGTCACGACGCTCGGCTCGATCGAGGTGGCCGTCGTCAAGGGGGGAGCCTCGGCGAACGTGATCACCGCCGGCGCGTTCACCGGGAACCTGAGGCTGGACGGACGCGGCGGGGGCGACCTCCTCCAGTCGGGGACCGGCAACGACCGACTCGTCGGTGGCGACGGGAACGACTTCGTGCAGGCCGGTTCGGGCGACGACGAGCTCGAGGGTGGGCCCGGCGACGACGTGCTGCGCGGCGAATCGGGCAACGACGAGCTCCGCGGCGGCGCGGGCGACGACACCTGCCGGGGTGGGCCGGGAGCCGATTCCGTCGTCTCCTGCTAGCCCGGTCGGGGCTACGATTCGCCGAGATGCCTGCAGACACCGACGACCTGCTGCCCGCCGAGCGCAAGGTCGCCGAGGAGCTCGGCCACCTGCCGCTCGACTTCCGCGCGATGGCGGCGGTGTCGAACCTGTTCCGCGCCTCCGCCGCGATCCGTCGTCACATGGAAGCCAAGATCCTGGCGGACGACCGCCTCTCGTGGACCTCGTTCGTCGCGATGTGGGTCTTGTGGGTCTGGGGCGAGATGGAATCGCGCGACCTCGCGGCCGCGGTCGGGATCAGCCGCCCGACGTCGACGGGGATCGTCACGACGCTGGAGGGCCGCGGCTTCGTTCGGCGTTCGAAGACAGCCGAAGACGGCCGGCTCGTGCGCGTCTCGCTCACCACGACGGGGAGGCGGAAGATCGAGAAGCTGTTCCCTCGGTTCAACGCGGAGGAGGTCGCGCTCACGACCCACCTGCAGCCCGAACAGCAAGAGCAGTTGGCTACCCTGCTTCGTTCGATGCTGCGTCGCGTCGGGAACGGCGACTGACCGCTGACGTTAGTCAGTGTGCAATGGGTCTCTTCTGTTTCAGCTGTTCGGTATTCGTTGACGATGTTGGTTCGTGACGGAAGCGATTTCCGTAGCCGTCGGGACTGAATCGCCCGAAGCCCCCTCGCTGGACTACGATGGCGCCGGAGCCGACCGAAGGTACCTGAGGGGGAGGACCCATGGGCTGTCTGCTGGTGTTGCTGGCGGCATTCGCGCCGCGTCTCATCGTGGTGTTCGCCTGGATCGCGCGGCCCGTGTACTTCGACGCCGTGTTCGATACGTGGATCTTCCCTCTGCTCGGGTTGATCTTCCTGCCGTTCACGACCCTGATCTGGTTGCTTGTTGGCGCGCCGCCTCAAGGGGTCGACGGGTTGGACTGGCTCTGGGTCGTGCTCGCCGTCTTCCTCGATCTCAGCCATTACGCCAATACCTACGAACAGCGGGACACGGTCTCGGCGGGCATGGGAAGGAACCCGTCCCCACCGACCGGAACGCCCCGACGAACCGGTGATGCCCCTACCGGGCGAGCGCAGCCCTCGGACCCCCCCGAAGCGATCAGGCCAACCGCGGACGCCTTCGTCGTTAACGAGACCGCACCGCACGGGGAGCCTGCGGTCATTCGCGGTTGGGCGACTGGATCGCGGGATTCGGCGGGCGGTCTAGGCGCAGCTCGCGTCGGCCGCGGTGGTCGCCTTCGTCGTCACCGTCCCGTTCTTCTTCCTGGCTCTTGACCCGGCGCTGGAGGTGTCCGGGTTCCTGCCCGCCGCGCTGATCGGGGTCACGCCGTACGTGGCCTCGGGCGAGGAGGGCGCCGGTCGGCTCCGGTCGCTGGTCGACGGATGATCGCGCTCGCGGTCGCGACGGCCATCGTGTCGGTGAAGGTGGGGCTCACGGGGCAGTGACCGTTCACGTTCCCGGCCCGAGGACGCTCGCTCGCAGTGATCGCGCTATGATCCCCGCCGAGCGAGAGGCGGGGTCGGAACTGACGAAGGGGACCTCAGTTGAGTAGCTCGGTGGCGGCTGAGCGCCCGCCGACGACCCGTCCGGAGCATCCTCCCTGGCACGGGATGGATGTCCGTGCCGTCACGAAGGATCTCCACGTCGACCCCGATCGCGGACTGACCGCGAGTGAGGCCGCGGAACGGCTGCGCACGCAGGGCCCCAACAAGCTTGCCGGAGCCAAGAAGGAGTCGGGGTTCCGAGCGTTCCTCCGCCAGTACCAGGACTTCATGCAGCTCATCCTGCTGGGCGCCGCGATCGTGAATGCCCTGGTCACGGACGATACGGGCACCACGGTGCTGCTCGCGGGGCTCACCGTGTTCAACGCGGTGATCGGGTTGCGACAGGAGTCCAAGGCGGAGGAGAGCGTCGCAGCGCTCGCCCAGATGATGAAGACGGTGGCTCGGGTCCATCGGGACGGTCAGGCCGTCGAGATCGATGCCGAGGACCTGGTGCCGGGTGACGTCGTCCTGGTGGAGGCGGGTAACCGGATCCCCGCGGACGGCCGGATCTTCGTGGCCGCCACCCTCGAGATCGAGGAGGCGGCCCTCACGGGCGAGAGCCTGCCGGTCGGCAAGCAGACCGAGCCCGTTGCGGGCGAGGGCGTCCCGCTCGGCGATCGGATCTGCATGGCCTACATGAACACGTCGGTCACGCGTGGGCGCGGCGAGTTCATCGTGACCGAGACCGGCATGGGTACGGAGATCGGCCACATCGCCAACATGCTGGCCAACACCGAGAGCGAGAAGACGCCGCTGCAGAAGCAGCTCGACGGCCTCTCGAAGATCATCGCATCGATCGCTGGGGTCGCGCTGGTGCTGGTCGTCGTCCTCGGGCTGATCAACGGGGACTCGTTCGACACGCTGTTCGTCACCGGCGTGACGCTCGCGGTGGCCGCGATCCCGACGGGTCTGCCCGCGGTGGTTACGGCACTCCTGTCGATCGGCACGAGGGAGATCGCCCGGCGCAATGCCATCGTGAAGCGGCTGCCGGCGGTCGAGACCCTGGGCTCGACGTCGGCGATCTGCTCGGACAAGACGGGGACGCTGACGCTCAACAAGATGACCGCGCGTGAACTGATGATCCCGGGGCAGAACCGGTTCACGGTTTCGGGCGAAGGCTACGGCACCCAAGGTGAGATCAAGCACGTCGGCGGATCGTATTTCGACCTCGATCCGTACCTGCTCCCGATGGTGCTGTGCGCCGACGCGGTGCTCGAGGGCGAGGGCCTGATCGGCGACCCGACCGAGGGCGCCCTGATCGTGCTCGGGGCCAAGGGCGGGCTCGACATCGAAGAAACGCGCAGCACCTACCCGAGGATCGCAGAGGTGCCGTTCGACTCCGAGTACAAGTTCATGGCGACCTTCCACGAGATGACCGGCACGGACGGCCGGCCGGTCGTGCGCTGCTACGTCAAGGGCGCGCCGGACGTGCTGATCTCGCGCGGCGGCTCGTACCGGGACCCCGACGGGACGCTCCTACCGGTCACCGAGGACAATCGTCATCTCGCTTTGGACGCCAACGACCGGATCGCCGAGGCCGGCGAGCGCGTCATGGTGGTCGCCCAGCGCGAGTTCGATCCGGCGACGTTCGACAAGGACGCCAACCTGATCGACCTCATCCAGGAACTGACCCTGCTCGCGATGGTCGGCATCGTCGATCCACCACGACCGGAGGCCAGGGACGCCATCGCCGAGTGCAAGAGCGCCGGCATCCGCGTGCGCATGATCACCGGCGATCATGCGACGACCGCCGGTGCGATCGGGAAGGAGCTCGGGATCGAAGGCCGCGCCATCACCGGCGTGGAGTTCGCGGCCATGAGCGACGAGGAGCTGCTTGAGCAGCTCCCCGGCATCGGGGTGATCGCGCGGGTCGCCCCGGAAGACAAGGTCCGTCTGGTCAGGATGCTCCAACAGAGCGGCAACATCGTGGCGATGACAGGAGATGGGGTGAACGACGCCCCCGCCCTCAAGTCGGCCAACATCGGCGTGGCGATGGGCATCACCGGCACCGAGGTCTCCAAGGAGGCCGCCGTGATGATCCTGACCGACGACAACTTCGCCACGATCGTCGGCGCGGTCGAATACGGGCGCGGGTTGTACGACAACCTCCTGAAATACCTGCGGTTCCAGATGTCGACGCTGGTCGCCTACATCGCGATCTTCATCGGCGCAGGCATCTTCGACATCGCCAGCGGGATCCCGCTGAACCCGCTACAGATCCTGTGGATCAACATGGTCGTCGACATCCCTATCGCGATCGCGCTCGGGTTCGACGAGCCGACCCCGGGCCTCATGGCTCGATCGCCCCGGCCCGTCGGTGCCCCCGTATTGTCGACGAGGAACTGGGTCCGCTTGTGCGTCCAGGGCTTCGTAATGACCATCGGGACGCTGGTCGCCTATCAGATCGGCGAATCGGCCTACGACCCAGCGGTCGCGTCCACGATGCTGCTGACCACGCTGTCGCTGTTCCACTTGGCCGCGGGGTTTCTGGCCCGCGACCAGGTGCGCACGATCTTCAGCCGAGTCGCCCTCCCCGGTCCCACGCAGCTACGCCGGTACGGGCTGGCGCTGCTCGCCATCATCCTGGTTACCGAGATCGGGTTCCTGCAGCGCGTCTTCTCGACCGTCGACCTCACCCTTGCGCAGTGGGGGATCTGCACCGGCATCGCGCTCAGCCTGGTGGTGGTCGAGGAATTGATCAAGGTCTTCATCCGGCGTCGCACTCGAGTCACGGTTCTCGTGGCCCCGAGCGCGATCGGCGCGTCTTGACCGAGGTGTGGAACCAGCCCCGTCTATGACACGACACGATGAAGATCCCAGAAGGATGAGCGACGGCAAAGGAGCATCGGTGAACAGACGTGAGCGTATCCGTAAGATGCTGTTAGTCGAACCCGGCACGCCGGCCGCCCTGGCGAAGCGTGACCCCGCCTGGAAGGGGGGCGACGAGTTCGGTCAGCTCTCGGAAAGGAAGCTCAAGAGCACCGCCCGCGAGATCCTCCAGACAGGGGTCGATGACCTCTCGGACGCTCAGGAGCTCCTGTGGGCGAGCGACACCTTTGCCCTCCTCGTGGTGTTCCAGGCGCTCGACGCGGCGGGGAAGGACTCGACGATCGAGCACGTGATGTCGGGCGTGAACCCGCAGGGGGTCCACGTCGTCTCCTTCCGGCAACCCTCCAGCGAGGAGCTCGACCACGACTTCCTGTGGCGAATCAGCAAGGCCCTGCCCGAGCGCGGGCGGATCGGCATCTTCAACCGCTCGCACTACGAGGAGGTCGTCGCGCTGAAGGTGCATCCCGAATGGCTCGAGGGTCAGCAGCTCCCGCCGGGGAAGCGCGGCAAACAGTTCTGGAAGGGGCGCTACGACGACATCAACGCGTTCGAGCGCCACCTGGAAAGGAGCGGAACCAAGATCGTGAAGTTCTTCCTCCACGTGTCGAAGGAGGAGCAGAAACGGCGGTTCATCGCCCGCCTAGACACACTCGGCAAGGAGTGGAAGTTCAAGGCCTCGGACGTCGCCGAGCGGGCCCACTGGGACGAGTACATGCAGGCGTTCGAGGATGCGATTACGGCGACCTCGACCGCGTGGGCGCCCTGGTACGTCATCCCCGCGGATCACAAGCCCGTGATGCAGGCGATCGTCGCGCGCGTCCTCGTCGAGACGATCCAGGGCCTCGGTCTGTCCTGGCCACAGGTCTCGGACAAGGATCGGGCGGCGAACGCCGAAGCCCGCAAGCGTCTCGAGGCCGAAGAGGAGTGACGGTCGCGTCCGTCGTTCCAGGCCTCCAGACGCTCCGCACCTATCACCGCTCGTGGCTGCCGAAGGACCTCGTCGCAGGCCTGATCCTGACGGCGCTGCTCGTGCCGCAGGGCATGGCGTACGCGGAGCTCGCGGGATTGCCCGCGATCACGGGTCTGTACACGTCCATCCTGTGTCTGCTCGGGTACGCCATGTTCGGCCCGTCCCGCATCCTGGTCCTGGGTCCCGATTCGTCCCTCGGGCCCATGATCGCCGCGACCCTTGCCCCGCTCCTGCTGGCCGACGGCGATCCCGACCGGGCAATCGCGCTCGCGTCGGCACTCGCGCTGATCGTCGGTGCGGTCACGATCCTGGCGGGGGCGTTCCATCTCGGGTTCGTCGCCGACCTGCTCTCGAAGCCCACGCAGATCGGATACATGAACGGTCTCGCTCTCACGATCCTGGTCGGACAACTCCCGAAGCTGTTCGGATTTTCCGTTGACGCCGACGGTCTGATCGACGAGGCGACCGGCTTCGTTTCGGGGGTCGCCGACGGCGACGTAGTGGGCGTCGCCGCTCTGATCGGGCTCGCCTCGTTGGGCCTGATCCTCGTCCTGCAGCGAACGATGCCGAAGGTGCCAGCCGTGCTGATCGTCGTCGTCCTCGCGATCGTGGCGGTCGAGACCTTCGATCTGGTGGATCACGGTGTTGCGGTGGTCGGTTCGCTGCCTCAGGGGTTCCCGGCGCTGACGATCCCCGACGTGTCGCTGACCGATATCGCGCAGCTTCTACCGGGCGCGCTCGGCATCGCCCTCGTGGCATTGGTTGACACGATCTCGACCGCGTCGGCCTTCGCCGAGCGCGCCGGCGACCGGATCCGCGGGAACCATGAGATGATCGGGATCGGATCCGCGAACGTCGCCGCGGGCCTGTTCCAGGGATTCCCCGTCTCGACCAGCGGCTCGCGCACGGCCGTCGCGGAGCAGGCGGGGGCCAAGACCCAGGTGGCCGGCCTCGTCGGCGCGATCGCGATCACCCTTATCCTCCTGCTGGTACCGGGGCTCCTGCGGGATCTGCCGCAGCCGACGCTCGCCGCCGTGGTCATCGCGGCGTCGCTGTCGCTGGTCGACATCCCCGGTGTCGTGCGCCTGTGGAGACAGCGACGAGCCGAATGTGCCCTCGCGATCGCGGCGTTCCTTGGCGTCGCCTTGCTGGGGGTCCTGCCGGGCATCGCCGTCGCGGTCGTGTTGTCGATCTACAACGTGTTCCGCAGATCGTGGTGGCCCTACCAGGCGACCCTGGGACGGGTCGACGGTCTGCCGGGTCTGCACGACACGGTCGTCAACCCCGAGGCGGCGCTCTTGCCGGGACTCGTGGTCTTCCGGTTCGATGCCCCGCTGATCTTCGCGAACGCGCGGACGTTCCGCGAGCGGATCACCGCCTTCGCCGACGAGACGCCCGACCTGCGCTGGATCCTGATCGCCGCCGAACCGATCACCGACGTCGACACGACCGCGGCGGACATGTTGGAGGACGTCGACGAGATGCTGAACGCACGCGGCATCTCGCTCGTCTTCGCGGAGATGAAGAACCAGGTCAGGGAGAAGATCGAGCGATACGGGTTGACGCGGACGATCGATCCCGCACATTTCTACCCCACGGTGGGAGCCGCGGTCGACGCCTACCGGGCCGAAACGGGCGCGCGATGGGGACCGTCGGGTGAGGCACGAACCTGATCCGTTCGTGTTGGAGCAAGCGATCGATTGGGTCTCGACTCCGAGCTCGAGTGCTATCTTGACCTGGTGAAGCGACTCCTGGTCGCACTCGCGATCGGCTGCGTGGTCCTGGCCCTGGTCAGCCGAGCGAAGGAGGCAGCGGGGCGCCTCACGTGTAGCTGCTATCCCGACTGTTGGTGCCAGAGGCCGGGCCTGAGCCTGTTTCGCTGGGTCTTCCCCCGGTTCCACCACAACCCCGAGATCGAGGCATGGAAGAAGCGGCAGCTCGATCCCTCCGCGTGACGCTCCGGTACTTCGACGGCTGTCCACACTGGCGCACCCTCTACGATCGACTCCACCAGGTGCTTCGCGAAGAAGGTCTGCTCGACGTCGAACTCGTCAGCCTGCAGTCGCTTCCCGCCGGCAGGGCTAGTTGTGCCTTCATCCGCCACACGCGTCAGGACACGTTGAAGTCGGTCTGTCGCTCGGAGCCGTAGTAGCGCGTGTGGACGTAATCGTGGTCGGCGAGGACTCGCAGGGCTTTCGGGACATCCTCTTCGTCCGGGATGCGCACCCACATCGCACAGCGATCTTCACCCGCGTAGGCGAGGTACAGCTCCTTACCTTCCGAGTCATCCACGACTGAGCCGACCACCTTGTCCGTGGCATTCCGCCGACCCAGGTACACCTCGTAGTTCTCCAGAATCTGCTTGCCGGTGTAGAGCTTGACATCTCGCGATGCGAACCCGTGGCTGACGAGAGACGACTCCGCGCGTTGCGCCTGGTCGGCGTCGGAGAGGATCACGACCAAGTAGCCCTCCGGCCGGAACTTCCACGGACGTGGCGAGGGGTCTCGAACATAGAAGTCCATCGGGAAGGTGTTCTCACTCTCGTCCATCAGCGCACCTCCAGCAGGGAAGATCAAGCGATCAACGCGACACCCATCGCGAGCAGCCAGAAGGACCACGCGACGTAAAGGATCGGGATCGCCGCTCCGGCGAGACCCCATCCCCGCTCCTCGTTGGGTCCGAGGAACTCGGCCGAACCGACTGCCAGCCCGGCACCGATGACGATTCCGGGCCAACCCAACCATGTGGGCAGAGCTATCCCCTGGATGAGGCCCACGCCGATCAACATGGACCAGATGCCGGTGAAGAGGTAGCCGAGGTGCTCGCCTACGCCGACCCCGAGGTACTGGTGTAGGGCGCGGAAGACGGCAGCATGGACCTCGCGCTGCTCCGGTCCAAGGGTCGGGTCCGCGTAGGCCCGGGCGAGCGCGGGTACGACGTACACCCACCGCAAGAGGCCGAGCATCTGGACAAGCCCGGCAAGGACGCCGAAGGTCGTCGCCAGCGGCACGATGCCCTCGAACCCGAGCACCTGACCGAGCAGCACGGCGGCCGCGATCAATAGTAGTCCCGACACCATGAACGTCCACCACATGAGGATCAGCGACGAGCCACCGGCCCGGAAGCGCTCGAGGATCTCGGACGTGGATCGTCGCAGGATGTCCGGGTACTCGAAGCGCTTGCCGAGCAGGGCGAAGCTAGCGTTGAACCAGAGCGGCGCCACGATGAGCACCACTCCGGCGGCGGCCTCGACGCTCACGCACCAGGTTTTGCAGCAGGTTCCCGGACTTCGGGAGTCGCTCGGAACAGGCGTGTGAGGAGGAGCATGGTCAGCAGTCCGTAGACGAGCGCTCCGCTGGCCCCGAAGATCGCGAACCGCTCATCGATGTTCCGCGAGATCACGTACGAGGTCACGACCCAGCCAAGCGCCCAGGCAGGTGGGTTCACAACGGCCCACCACACTGCTCCCGGGATCCGATCTCGTGCGAGCACCAGTGCCTGCATCGTTCCCACCGCGAGACCGTTCACCGCACCCATGAGGGCGAGGTCTCCTCGGCCGATCCCGTAATCGACGAGGGCGGCTCCCGCGACCAGGCCGACAGCCATGCCCACGATCGTCGCCGGGATCCAGAGCAACGACACCCGCCGCCGCAGAACGAACCACTCCGCCGCTCCGATGATTGCGCCCACGATGAGTCCACCGGCGAGCGCCGCTCCAACGGAATCGACTCCGTCCACGACCAGGTCTGCGATGTACCCCGCGATCGGGAGGCTGACCAGGATCGCCACTGGCCACAGCCACATCCGACGCGGCTCACTCGTCGCGTCGCCTCGCGACGAGCGACGCTCCCCCATGTGGCCCGAAGCACGGCCTTCGGGCGGCTGAGCGATCTCCTTCGTCTCAACTCGAACGTCCATGAGCTTTCCTTTCATTCGAATCACGCTGCCAGGACGGTCGGCCGATCCGCGCGAGTTTCAAGAACGAAGCGATCAGGCACGGAAAGATCGAGCCGGACAGCTCGGGCGAGATGGCGGATGGCGATCCCGTGACTAATACATCTCCCGTCAAGAACGGGAATCGCTGCCAGTTCCTCTTGCAGTGTACGTCTTTGCCAACCCCGCCCGTCGGAGCTGGCTCTTGGAGCGACTCAGTGTGCATGCTAGGGATGTCGCTCTGTGACGGAAGCGACAACTGGGTGAGCAACGAAGTCGCTCACTACAACAAGAAGACCGGAGAGTTCAGCGAGGGCCTCAGCTTTGGCGACGTGCACGAATCGATGGACCTCATCTTCGAGACCCTGAACCATTACACCCGCCTCATACTCGGAACGACGATCTCCGGCAGCGTGTCCATGCCGCCGTGGGAGGCCGTCTTCCGGGTCAAATGGATACCCGACGATGACCCCTACCGCCACGTGGCGCAGACGCAGCAGGAGACCGACGCCAACCGAATGTAGCGTGCCCCCGGACGGTTCGAGACCCTGCATTCGTTCATCGGCCACGTGCGGGGGGTTGCTCGGCGAGCCCGCTGTGCCCGTTGGGGACAGAAGTGTCCCCACGTACGCCCCCGCTATGGTCGCCGACCTGCGAGTTCGACACGAACCGGCATGTGCTTGATGCCGTTGATGAAGTTCGAGCGGAGCCGCTCGATCGGGCCGGTGATCTCCAGGCTCGACAGGCGGGGGACGAGCTCCTCGAACATCACCCGCACCTCCAGACGCGCGAGATGCGCCCCGAGGCACACGTGCGGCCCGCCGCTGCCCGAACGCCATGTGCGGGTTCGGGTCCCGGCCGACGTCGAAGCGTTCGGCGTCGGGGAAGACCTCCTCGTCGTAGTTGGCCGACACGAACCAGACGACGACCTTGTCGCCTGCGCGGATCGCCGTGCCCCGGAGCTCGAGGTCGCGCGTCGCCGTTCGACGGAAATGCATGGTCGGCGAGCCGTAGCGGAGGATCTCCTCGGCGGCCAGCGGCATGAGCCCGGGGTCCTCCCGGAGCCGCCGCCACTGATCCGGATGATCCACCAGGGCCCGCACGCCGTGGGTGATCGCGTGACGCGTCGTCTCGTTCCCGGCGACGATCAGCAGGCAGAAGAAGTTGTCGAACTCGCGGTCGGACAGTCGCTCCCCGTCGACCTCGGCCTGGACGAGGCTCGGTGACCAGGTCGTCCCTCGGCTCTGCCCGTCGCTCCTCGGCGAGTCGGTGGCCGTAGGCCATGAGCTCGACCGCAGCCGGGCTGCGGAAGGGGAGGAGGCGGTACTCGCTGGTGTCCTCCTTGTCGATCACGGCGCGCGAGTACTCGGGATCGGCCTGGGCGATCATCGCGTCGCCGAGCTCGACGCACATCGGCAGGTCCTCGTCGGGGACGCCCATGATCCGGGCGAGGACGCGGATCGGGAGCTCCCGCGAGATCTCCTCGACGAAGTCGAACTCGCCCTTGGGCAGACCCCGGTCGAGCACGAGCCGGGCCTGCTCCCGGACGAACCCCTCGTACCGGGCGACCGCGCCCCGCGTGAAGAGCTTGGTGACCAACCGCCGGAGTCGCGAGTGGTTCGGCGGGTCCATGTCGATCATCGACGCCCGGGCCTCGACCTCCTCCTCGGTCTGCTCCTCGAGCGTCACCCCTCGGGCTGAGGAGAAGCTCTTCGTGTCGCGCAGGATGTCCTCGATGTCGTGGAACCGCGTGATCGCCCAGAACCCCCGGTTGGGTGTGGGCTCGGGCTGCCAGTGGACGGGATCGCGCTCGCGGAGCTCGCGGAAGGCCCAGAGCGGGACCTCGTCGACGAAGGCGTCGTGGCTCGACAGGTCGATCTCGTCCAGTCGAACGCTCATCGAGGCCTCCTCGGGTGCGACGCCGGATAGTTTGGCACCGAACGACCGGACGGGACAAGGCCCGCGGGCGCGGTCAGAAGAACGGCAGGTAGTAGTCGAGCTCCCACGGGGTGACCTCGGTCGTCGCCGCGTCGCCGACGGTCTTGGCGTAGCGCTCCCACTCGGCCCGCTTGAGCTTGGTGAAGGTCTCGACGAGCCACGGCCCGAGCGCGGCGCAGAGCTCGTCGTCGGCCTCGAACGCCGCGAGCGCCGCCTCGAGCGTGGGGGGCACGCGCCGCTCGGTGTTCGGTGGCTCGCCCGGCGTCTGGGGCTCCGGGGGCGACATCTGGTGCTCCATCCCGAACCGCGCGGCGTGCAGGACCGCCGCGGCGACCAGGTACGGGTTCGCGGCGCCGTCGGCCATCCGGTGTTCGATCCGGGTGCCCTCGCCGCGGGCGGGTGGGATGCGGATGCAGACCGTCCGGTCGTCGTAGCCCCAGTTGGCCCAGTAGCCGTTCAGCATGTCGGGCTGCAGGCGCTTGTACGCGTTCGCGTGCGGCGCGGCGATCGCCGAGATCCCCTCGTGGTGGGCGAGCATGCCGGCCACGCACTCCTTGACCATCGGCGCGAGGCCGTCGGGCGCGTTCGGGTCGTGCAGGGCGTTCGAGCCGTCCTCCCTGCGGAACGAGATGTTCAGGTGCAGGCCGCTGCCCCCGCGATCGTTGAACGGGCGGCCCATGAACGTGGCGAGCTTGCCCTGCTTGATCGCGATCTCCTTGACGAGCAGGCGGAACAGGAAGCACTCGTCGGCGGCCGGGATCACCTCCTTGTACCGGAGGTTGACCTCGAACGCGGCGGAGTCGAACTCGCTGGCCCAGCCCTCGATCGGGAACCCACACTGCTGCGCCGCCTTGACCATCGCGTCGACGGTGCCGCTCGGGTCGACGGACGCGCCCGTGCCGTAGACGCGGTGCGACGGCAGGTCGACGGGCTGCCACCCGCCCTCCGAGCCGGGTTCGAGCAGGTAGAACTCGGACTCGAACGCGAACATCGGCTCCAGGCCCATCGCGCGCCACGGTTCCACGGCCAGGCGAAGCACCCGGCGGGGGTCGACGTCGAGCGGCGTCCCCTGCTGCTGGACGTCGGCGATGCCGACGATCGTGTCCTCCTCCCAACCCGGCCGCAGGGTGTCGCGGTCGATGAACGCCTCGACGTCGGGCAGGCCCACGTCGAACTGCTGACGGGAGATGTCGAGGATCTCCTTGTCGGTGGTGAGGGGGTAGACGCCGATGCAGAACGCGGAGTGACCGGCGTCGGCGACATCGCCGAACAGGTACTTCCCGCGTTCGACACCGAGCACGTCGGAGAACAGGAGTCGGAGCCGTTTGCCCTTGATGTCCATCCACGCTCCTCGTTGGGGCCTCAGCCGAGGATAGTCGAGGCGCCCGCGAGCGCCGCTCCGATACGGTCTGACGCGTGGACGAGGACTTCCGGCTCGAGACCGAGCGCCTCCGTCTGCGGCCGTACCGGCCGGACGACCTCGACGACCTGGCCTCGATGTTCTCCGACCCCGAGCACATGCGGTGGTACCCGGCGCCGTTCGACCGCGAGGGCTCGCAGGTGTGGCTCGAGCGCCAGATCGCCGCGTACGGCACGCGTGGCTACGCCCTGTGGATCGTCGAGGATCGGGCGACGGGCGGGTTCCTCGGCACCGCGGGGCCGACGGTCCAGATCGTCGAGGACGTCGAGGAGGTCGAGATCGGGTGGCACACGCGTCCTGGGCGCAAGGGGGAGGGGATCGCGCCGGAGGCGGCGGCGGCAGCTCGGGACTGGGCGTTCGCGAACCTCGACGTGGATCACGTGATCTCTCTGGTTCGGCCCGAGAACCGAGCATCGTGCCGGGTCGCCGAGAAGATCGGCATGCACGTCGATCGCGAGGTCGACTACAAGGGCTTGCGGCACCTCGTCTACCGGATCGACCGGGTCACGACGGATCGGGCAGACGAGGGAGCAGCGCGGTGACCGAACCCTCGGACCCGAGGTTCCGCGTGTACGCGTAGACCGCGCCGGCTGCCTCCGCGGCGGGTCCGACGTTGCCCAGCAGCCCGGGGGTCGCTCCCTGGCCCGCTCGCCAGAGATCGTCCTCCCACACCCCGGCGCCACGAACGGTGACGGCCACGTAGTCGCCCTCGGGGATCGCCTCGCCCTCGTCGTCCTCCGCGTCCGGGTCGACCGTGACGTTGGAGATGTTCAGCGTGAGGTCGGCGAGCTCGGTCCCGCGGCCGAGCCCGAGCGCGATCATCTCGCCGAGCATCAGCAGGAACGGCTCGTCCTCGGTGTCCGGGCTCCACATCAGTGGGGGGCGCTCGACCTTCATGAACGCGTGGGAGCGCAGGTGGGCCTCGAGATCCATCAGCCCTTCTTCGGAGGCCGGACCCCGCGGAACTCCCAGTCGCCGCCGAACGCCGTCGAGACGACCTCCTCGGACGCGCTCGGCTGGGCGCCGACGTCCTCCCGGATCGGGACGAGGCCTTCGACGATCGTGTTGCGGAGCGTGCCGAGCCCCTCGACCTCGACCTCGACGACGTCGCCCGGCTCGACCGGACGCGAGTTCGCCGGCGTCCCCGACAGGATGACGTCCCCGGGCACCAGCGTGATCGTCCGCGCGATGTCGGCGACCAGGTAGTGCATGTCCCACATCATCTCGTCGGTCGAGCCGTCCTGGCGCACGTCGCCGTTCACCAGCGTCCGGATCCGCTTGCCGCGGAAGTCCCAGTCGTCCACCAGACCCGGCCCGAGCGGGCACAGCGTGTCCGAACCCTTCACGCGCAGCATCGACCCGGCGTCCGTGTCGCGGAAGTCGTGGAGGCCGTAGTCGTTCGCGATCGTGTAGCCGGCGATGTGCTCGGCGGCCTCGTCCGGCCCGATGTGCCTGCAGGTCCTGCCGATCACGATCGCGATCTCGCCCTCGTAGTTCAGGTACCGGCACCGCGGCGGCCGCACGACCTCGCCGCCGTGGGCGTTCAGCGCGCTGATCGGCTTGTGGAAGTACGTCGGCGCCGGCGGCATCCGCGCGAGGAACTCCTTCACCCGGCTCTCGTAGTTCAGATGGACGCAGACGATCTTGGTGGGTTCGGAGGGCGGGAGGTGCTCGGCACTGCCGAGCGCGATCCGGCGGCCGTCCGCGGCGACCAGCTCCTCGCCCTCGCGCACGACGGAGGTCGGGACGCCGTCGAGCAGGATCCGCCGTGTCTCCACACCCACCTCCGGGTCGTTCGGGGCCGACCGGTAGTATCTCGCCCGTGGCCGAGCTGAAGGGGTTCGTTCCGCCGCTCACACCCGAAGGCCGATCCTCCGTGGTGCCCGGTCCGCCGTGGCACTACTCGGGCGACCTGCTGACGATCGAGTACCGAGCGGCTCCCGGTTCGGTCGCGCGCTGGCTCCCCGACCCGCTCGAACCCGCCGAGGAGGACCCCGACGCGGTCGCGGTGATCTTCGCGGACTGGCAGTCGTGCTCGGACACGTTCGAGGAGCTGCTCGACCCGGTCCGCTCCCAGTACAAGGAGGCCTTCGTCGTCGTCCGGTGCCGGTACCGCGGCGAGACGTACTCGCGTTGCATCCTGATCTGGGTCGACAAGGACTTCGCGATGGTCCGCGGTTGGCACCAGGGGTATCCGAAGAAGCTCGGCTCGATCTGGATCACGCGGCCGGTCACCGCTCGGCAAGGCCGGCCCCCGGCTCGAACCCGGCGGGCGGTTCGGCGCGTCGGTCGCCGCGAACGACCGACGCATCATCGACGCTCGCTTCACGATCACGGGAAAGGCCGAGACGAACGGGTTCGTCAACGCGCTCCCGATGCTGCACACCCGCTACTTCCCGAGCATCGAGCAGGGCGAGCCCCCCTCGATGAACGAGCTCGTGACGATGAAGAGCTACGACTGGGAGGGCTCGGAGGTGTGGACCGGTGACGCGGAGATCGCGTTCGGGTCCTCGCCGACCGAGGAGCTCGAGAGCCTCGCGCCCGTCGAGCCGATCGCCGGCTACTTCCGGAGCGTCGGCGTGACCTGGGGCATCGGCACGAGGCTCGCCTGACCCGCATGGCTCGGACGCTCCGCACCATCGACCGCTCGACCGCGCGCCGGCTCGCGATCACCGTCCAGCGCCTGGCCGGAACGCCGCCGCGTTCGAGCCCGAAGGCCGTGCTCGGCGTCATCCGTTCGATCCGGTGCGTGCAGCTCGATCCGATCGCGGTCGTCGCCAGGAGCCCGTTGCTGGTGCTCGGCAGCCGGGTCGCGGGGTTCGACCCGAAGCATCTCGACCGCTTGCTGTGGCGAGACCACTCGGTCTACGAGTACTGGGCGCACGCGGCCTCGATCGTCCTCACCGAGGATCACCCGATCCACGCCTGGTACATGCGGCAGTACCTACGGGACGACGGGTCGGCGTGGAACCGCCGGCGCCTGGACTGGATGGCGGCCAACGCGAAGCTCAAGCGCTCCGTGCTCGCGCAGGTCCGCCGCGACGGCCCGATGCTCGCACGACGGATCTCCGGCGGACTGACGGGCGAGTCGTGGCGCTCGAGCGGCTGGACGAACGAGCGCAACGTCGACCGGATGCTCGGGTTCCTGTGGGCCTCGGGCAGGGTCATGGTGGCGGGTCGCGAGGGGATCGAGAAGCGCTGGGACCTGACCGAACGGGTGCTCCCGGCCGACGCTCCTCGCGAGCGCCTGTCCGACCTCGAGGTCACCCGCCGCGCGGTCGATCGGTCGCTCCGCGGGCTGGGGGTCGGGACGCCGAAGCACATCAGGTCGCACTTCACGCGGGATCGCTATCCCGAGCTGAATCGCGTCCTCGCGGAGTTCGAACGCACCGGCCGGATCGAGCGCGTCGTGGTCGAGCACGACGGGGCGCCGATGCCCGGGACGTGGTACGTGCATCGGCGACGACATGCCGCTGCTCGAACGGATCGAGCGCGGCCGGTGGGAGCCGAGGGCCACGATGCTGTCGCCGTTCGACAACCTGATCGCCGACCGCGCACGCGCGGAGCTGTTGTTCGACCTCTCCTACCGGATGGAGATCTACGTCCCGAAGGCCAAACGGCGCTACGGCTACTACTCGATGCCGGTGCTCGACGGCGACCGGTTCGTCGCACGCGTCGACCCCGCGATGGACCGGGCGAACCGGCGGCTGCTCATCCGGGCCGTGCACGCCGAACCCGGCGTCCGGACCACCCGCGAGTCCGGACGTCCCGTCGCGGAGCGGTGCGGGACCTGGCGTCGTGGCTCGGCGCGACCGAGATCGAGCTCGACGGCTCCGTGCCGGCCGCGTGGCGCTCCGGTCTGGGCTGAGCGCCCGGTGCGGTAGCCTGCGGTCCCATGCGGCTGGTGCGCTTCCGGTTCGGCGATCGCATCGCGACCGGCGCGTCCGAGTTCGAGTCGGACACGATCCGCGTGCTGCGCGGCACGTTCTTCGAGGATCCGCTGCCGACCGGCGAGGAGGTCCCGTTCGACGATGTCCGCCTGCTCGCCCCGGTGCTGCCCTCGAAGGTCGTCTGCGTAGGCAAGAACTACGCGGCGCACGCGGCCGAGTTCGGGATGGAGGTGCCCGAGGAGCCGTTGGTGTTCCTCAAGCCCTCGACCGCCGTGATCGGCCCGCGCGACCCGATCCGGCTGCTGCCGATCAGCAAGAGGGTCGACTACGAGGGTGAGATGGCCGTCGTGATCGGCCGGATCGCGCGCGACGTCCGGGCGGAGGAGGCGTTCAAGCACATCCTCGGCTACACCTGCGCGAACGACGTCACGCTCCGCGACCTGCAGAAGACCGACGAGCAGTGGGCGCGCGCGAAGGGGTTCGACGGGTCGTGCCCGCTCGGACCCTGGATCGAGACGGACCTGGACCCCAACGACGTCCGCGTCGAGACCCGTCTGAACGGCGAGGTCCGGCAGGCCGGGCAGACGAGCGACATGGTCTTCGGCGTCGCGACGCTGATCGAGTTCGTGACGACGTTCATGACGCTGCTCCCCGGCGACGTCATCCTGACCGGCACGCCGGAGGGGGTCGGTCCGCTCTCGCCCGGCGACCTGGTCGAGGTCGAGGTCGACGGCGTCGGGACCCTCGCCAACCCCGTGGAACCCGCGACGTGACCTCCGGCGTGCGCACCCGGTTCGCCCCGGCGCCGTCGGGCTCGATCCACGTCGGCAACGTCAGGACCGGCCTGTTCTCGTGGGCGTTCGCGCGCCACGCGGGCGGCGCGTTCGTCCTTCGGATCGAGGACACGGACGCGTCGCGCGTGACCGAGGAGGCGTTCCACGGCGTGATGGACTCGCTCCGGTGGCTCGGGATCGACTGGGACGAGGGCCCCGACGTCGGCGGGCCGCACGCGCCGTACCGCCAGTCGCAACGGCTCGACATCTATCGCGAGATGACGGAGCGGCTCCTCTCGACCGGCGACGCGTACCCGTGCTACTGCACGGAGGAGGAGCTCGAGGAGCGGCGGAAGGCCGCGCTCGCCCGCGGCGAGCCGCCGGGCTACGACGGCAAGTGCCGGGACCCGGACGTCCGGGCGGCGTTCGAGGCGGAGGGCCGCACCGCGGTGATCCGGTTCGCGATGCCCGAACGCGAGCACGTCGTGCACGACCTCGTGAAGGGCGAGGTCCGGTGGGCGCCGGGGCACCTGCGCGACTTCGTGCTGGTGCGTTCGGACGGCTCGCCCGTGTTCCTGCTCGCGGTCGCGGTCGACGACATGCTGATGGAGATCACGCACGTGATCCGCGGCGACGACCTGCTCGCCAGCGCTCCTCGCAACGCCGCGGTGATCGAGGCGCTCGGCGGCACGCCGCCGGCGTACGCGCACGTCCCGCAGGTGAACGGCTCGGACGGCAAACCCCTGTCCAAGCGCCACGGTTCCACCAGCGTCGAGGCCTTCCGCGAGCGCGGGATCCTGCCCGAGGCGCTCATGAACTACCTGGCGCTGCTCGGCTGGTCCAAGGACGCCGAGACGACGTTCCTGTCCAAGCAGGAGCTGATCGACGCGTTCGAGATCGAGCGCGTGTCGAGGAACCCGGCGCGGTTCGACGTCGAGAAGCTCGAGTGGATGAACAACCACTACGTCCAGTCGCTCGACGACGACGACCTCGCCTCGAGGTGCCTGCACTTCCTGTCGGTCGCCGGGCTCTCGCCGGACCTCGAGCTCCTCCGTCGCGCCATGCCGCTGGTGAAGGAGCGGATGAAGACGCTCTCGGATTCGGTGGAGCTGCTCCGGTTCCTGTTCACCGACGACATCACGCTCGACGAGAAGGCGGCCGAGGTGGTCTCGAAGGCTCCCGACGGGTACCTGCGGAGCGTCGCGGAGGCGCTGGCCGAGCTGCGGCCCTGGGATGCGGAGACGATCAAGGCCGAGCTCGACGAGCTCGCCGCGGCGGCCGGGCTGAACCGCACGAAGGGCTTCCAGCCCGTCCGGGCCGCCGTGACCGGATCGACCGTCTCGCCACCGCTGCCCGAATCGCTCGAGCTCCTCGGGCGCGAGCGCACGGTCGAGCGCCTCCGGGCGGCCTCGTGAGGCGGACGCTCGTCCTCCTCGTGGCGGCGCTGGTGCTCGTCGCGCCCGAGTCGGCCGCGATCGCCGTGGAGCCACCCGATCCCGGCGACGTGAAGCCCGAGATCGTCTGGAAGAAGATCCCGTTCGGCGCGCGCCGCAAGCGGCAGACGGCGGCGTACTCCGATGCGTCACTACGGCGAGCGCACGTACGAGCTCTCGAACCCGAACGTCGTCGTCGAGCACTACACGGACGGAACCTCGTTCGACTCGGCGTGGAACCACTTCGCCGCCAACGGCACCCACCTCGGCGAGAAGCCGGGGGTGTGCTCGCACTTCCTGATCGACACCGACGGGACGATCTATCAGCTCGTGAACCTGCGGATCCGGTGCCGGCACGCGATCGGGATGAACTGGACCGCGATCGGCATCGAGCACGTCGGCACGAGCGCGGACCGGGTGCTCGGCGACCGCGACATGATGCGCGCGTCGCTCCGCCTGACCGTCTGGCTGATGGCCCGCTACGGGATCTCCTGGGGCAACGTGATCGGCCACGCCGAGACGCTCCGGAGCCCGTTCCACACGGAGCGGTACGAGGACTGGCGGTGCAGCACGCACGCGGACTTCAACCGCTCGGAGATGCGCATCTATCGCCGGCGCCTCAAGCGCGTCGCCGACCGGCTCGGCGTGCCGATCGGCGCGGGTCCGAACTGGGTCGACTCGGGCTGCTAGGGGGTCGCGAGCGCTTCGCGGAGCGCGTCGGCGGCGTCCTCGGGAGCGACGGTGTTGATCGCCATCGCGGAACCGATCTCGAACCCGGCCTGGGTGGAGATCGCGAGGGATCAGCTTGAGGTGCCAGTGGAACACCTGCTCCGCGTGCCCGCCGTTCGTGGGCGCCGAGTACATCACGAGGTTGAAGTCGGGATCGCCGCACGCGCGGCGCACCGCGGTCAGGGTTCGGATCAGGATGTCGGCGAGGTCGTCGACCGCCTCGTCGGCGAGGTCGCCGAACGAGCCCTGGTGGAAGGTCGGCGCGATCCACGTCTCGAACGGCGTCTGCGCCGCCCAGGGCTCGAACGCCACGAAGCTGCCGACCTCGTCGACCATGCGCACGCTCGCTCGCCGCTCGGCCTCGATCAGCTCGTCGTAGACACAGATCCCGTGCTCGTCGAAGTAGCGCGTCGCCACGTCGAGCCGCCGGAGCAGCCGGGGCAGGAACACGGGCGTCGCGACGATCTGCGAGTGCGGGTGCGTGAGGGAGGTCCCCGCGAGGGTCCCGAAGTTCTTGAACACGACCACCGCGCGAACGTCGGGGCGCGCGATCAGCGCGCGGTAGCGCTCCCTCCACACGCGGACGACCCCGGCGACCTCCTCCCGCGACATCTCGTCCATGCGCCCGTCGTGGCGCGGCGTCTCGATCACGACCTCGTGGCTCCCGATCCCGGGCATCTCGCGGAACATCGGCTCGCCCGAGCGGGTGGCGGGCCCCTCCCCGGAGAGCGCGGCGTACATGTTCGGGACGACGCGCACCTGCCATTCCGGGCCGGGCGGGTCCCGCAGGATCTCGGGAGGCGTCTGATCCTCGTTGCCGGGGCAGAAGGGACAGCCCGGGTCGCGTTCGGGCAGCTCGGGTCGAGGCATCACGACGGGCACGTGCGGGCGATCCTCGCGACGGGTGGCGAGGATCGCCCACTGACGGGTGGTCGGGTCCTGTCGGAGCGTGGACATGAAGCTGGGAGGGTAGCGGGTGGCGGGTTCAGGCGCGACGGCGCTTCGGCGACAGGACCCGGCCGAGGAACGCGATCAGCACGGCGAGCCCGATCGGCAACACCGCCACCGAGAAGACCAGCAGCGTCAGCACCACGCCGGTGTTCGCGGTCTGGGACGAGAACGTCGTCCCCTTGATGATTGCGTAGATGTTCGCGGCCACGTAGAAGGTCACCGGCACCAGGAACGGGAGCATCACGAACACGGCGAACACGACCAGTCCGAACCCGACACCCACGAGCCTCGACCCGAAGGGGCCCGGAGTCCCTCGCGATGTCCTCGGCTTCCACGTCGCGCATCCTACCGGGCCCTGGATCTCGACGACGCCGTCGATCACGCGGGTCTCGTACGCGGGGACGGGTTCGGTCGCCGGGCCGCGCAGCACCTTGCCGCTGGTGAGCTCGAACGTGCTGCCGTGCAGCGGGCACTGCACCGTCCGGAGCGAGCCGCCGAACCGCACCGGCCCCTTGTTGCAGCGGCGCGCCCTGATGCGAACAGCGGTTCCCGATCGCGAACAGCTCGTCGCCGTTCCGGACGAGGAGCACGGCCGAACCATCCACCTCGATCCGGACGGGGCGCCCATCCGTGAGATCGGTCAACCGGAGCAGCGAGGAGGACCAGCCGTCATCGCCCACGATCGGCGCATCATCGCATCCCTCGGGTAGCATCCGCCCGATGGCAGGGGTCCCACTCCCCGAGGCGGCACGAGCGCTCCTCGAGAGCGATGCGCTCGCACACGTCGCCACGATCGACGAGGATGGGTCCCCGCACGTGACGCTCGCCTGGGTCGGGGTCGAGGGCGACGAGATCGTCCTCGCGACGCTGCCGGATCAACGGAAGCTGCGGAACCTCCGTCGCGACCCACGTGTCGTGCTCTCGGTGGAGTCGTCCACGACGAACGACTGGGGTCTGCTCGAGTATCTCGTCGTGTACGGGACGGCGCGCGTGACCGAGGGCGGTGGCGCCGAGACCCTCCAACGCCTCGCCCACACCTACCTCGGGCCCGACGTCGTCTTCCCCAGCATGCCCGACCCCCCGCCCGGGTTCGTCACGAGGATCACGCCCGAGCGGATCCGCGGCCTCGGGCCGTGGAACCCGTCACGCGGCTAGTGCAGGGGCTGGCGGCCTCGCGCACCAGCCGAACGGCCTCCCGAACCCCACCGGTCCACGGATCGCCGTGCCCGGGGAGCACGAGGTCGGCGGTGACGTCCTCGATCAGGGTCAGGGACTCGAGCGCTCGGGCCGCATCGGCGGTGAACGGGGCGATCCTCGGGCCTCGCGCACCGGTGGTCACCGCGTAGGTCGCGAACGCGTCGCCGATCAGGAGGGCGTTCAGCGATCGGAAGTGGAGCACGGCGCTCCCCGGCGTGTGGCCGGGGGTGAGGGTGACGACCGGGCTCCCGGGCAGGTCGAGCGTCGCGCCGTCGCCGAACGTCGAGACCTCGCGCAGGTGATGTGTTCGAAGGCCACCGCGGAGGAGCGAGAACCACAGGAAGCCGGTGAGCGGGGCGAGCCTGGTCGGCCCGAACCCCTTCGAGGGGTTGGGCACCTCGCCACGCGCCAAGCGCCGCATCCGCCTCGTGGACCGAGACCGGGATGTGCCGATCGCTGCGGAGCCGTTCGGCGAATCCGATGTGGTCGCTGTGCCCGTGGGTGAGGACGAGCGCGCGCACGTCGGCGATCGTCCGTCCCATCGATGCGAGCTCGCGGGGGAGATCGCGGTACAGCCCGGACACCCCCGCGTCGACGATGGTGACCTCGTTCGCTTCCTCGACGAGGTAGGCGTTGATGATGCTGCTGCTCCCCGATGCGGTGGATGCCGGGTGCGATCCGCATCTCGAACCCCCTTCCGCCGCCGACCGCGGGAAGCTGAGATGGTAGTCCCAACGGGGTTCGAACCCGTGTCTCCACCTTGAGAGTGTTCTCGGGGCCGATCTCGCTACCTGCGGCGTTGGCCGGATCGGGTGCCTGACCTGCGGATTCGATGCTTCAGCCGTTCCCGTCATTTCTTGACGTCTC
The DNA here is from genome assembly GCA_963771385.1 of uncultured Actinomycetes bacterium. Taxonomy (GTDB): domain Bacteria; phylum Actinomycetota; class UBA4738; order UBA4738; family HRBIN12; genus DASSJM01. The sequence continues at coordinate 37,801 of CAVYTE010000011.1, read as the reverse complement.
CGAGTCGTTCGCGGGACGAATGCGGGACGATCGAGGGCCAGTGATTTGGAGCGCCAAGGCGGGTTCGTGGTCGTCTCACGCGAACGCGAGTTGGCCGCAACCGGATCGCGCTGTAGATGCCCTCATGGGCCCTCGGGTAGTCAGCAGATGAACAGCCGGTCTCCGACAGCGCCCTCGAAAGGCGACTCCCGACCCCATGGTCGGGAGTCGCCATCCGCGGTTGGGACACCGCCCAAGTCTGGAGAGCGGAGGAGGCCAACGGCGGCGATCAGGTTGCTGTCGCGAGAGCCGCTTGTTCGATCAGTTTCACGAAGCGTGTCTTGTAGTGACTGAGGCCGCCCACATGGCTCGCGTCGTCGAACTGGACCGTCGTCGATCCAGCGCGCTGGGCCATGAATCGCTGGAGCTCAGGGTCGATGGCGCGGTCGTCGCCCGAGACCGCGTACCATGACGGGAGAGCATGCCAGGCACCAGGCCCGGATGGCGTGCCGAAGAGGAGCAGGCTCGTCGGGCGCTGCTGGGCTGCTATCTCGGCGGCCAGCTTCGGATTCAAGTCCTGGGCGAAGTCCTCGGGGAAGAACTGCGGATCGACGATGACGAGGGGGAGCGCCGGGGCGAGCACCAGGTGTGCCAGGAACGCTCCCGGCGTGTAGCCCTCGCTCAGGCTGGTGATCGTCTCGTTGGCGTCCGGGACGTACGCCGCCGTGTAGACCAGTCCGAGGACGTCGGTGCGCCCGATGGCGGCGTTGGTGATCACGAACCCGCCGTAGGAGTGTCCCACCAGGATCTTGTCTCCGGGGATCGAATCCAGTGTCGCCTGCACGATGGACACGTCGCCAGACACGGAGTCAAGGCCGAGCGTCGGCGTCGCCGTTTGGAAGCCGTCCTTGTTCAGCGCGGCGGCCACGCGGCTCCATCCGTCCGGTGATGCGAAGGCACCGTGCACGAGCACAATCGTCGGGTCCGACTCCGCCGCTCGGGCGCTGGTGGAGGAGACGAGCGAGAGCATCAAGGCAGCCGCGATGAGCGCGCCCCACCGGAGCAGGCGGACCCTGCGATCCATGGTGACGCTTTGGGTCAGACCGTGCATGACGTTCCTCCTTCGACGAATGACTTGCTCCTAGATGGACGTTCGACCCCAACGTTTGCTTACGATTCGATGCATCAGCGAAGCGACCTGAAGGCTGCTCGGAGCTCCTCCGAGAAGAGCTGCGGCTCCTCCCACGCCGCGAAATGGCCGCCCCTGTCGACCTCGTTGAAGTACATGAGGTTCGGGTAGGCCTTCTTCGCCCATTCCCGCGGCGTCTGGACGATCTCGCCGGGGAAGACGGTGAAGCCCACTGGGAGCTTCAGCTTGAGGGGTTTCTCTCCGGACGCGATCGCGGCGAAGGTGGCTCGGAAGTTCTCCCAGTAGAGCCGCGCCGACGAGGTCGCGGTGTTCGTCAGCCAGTAGAGCGTGATGTCGTCGACGATGTGGTCCCGTGTCAGGCCGCCCGCAGGCCGGCCGTCGAGGAACGCCTGGGCGATCTTCTCGTAGCTGTCCGTGTCATGGTCGAGCATCCACGCCGCCAGCCCGACGGGTGTGTCCGTCAGGGCATAGCCGATCGTCTGCGGATGCTCGGGCATCTCGACGAAGTACCCCCTCCGGAAGAGCGCGGCGAGCTCGTCGAGCGCCACAGGTTCCTTCTTCTCAGCGTGGTGTGAGATGACTGCGATTCCGACCCGCTTGAAGAGACCCGCCGGGAGGAGTCCGCCGAAGATCGCCGCACTCACGTCGAGCGGATAGGAGGCGAGGAAGTTCAGGTGGATGCCGAGGAGCCCGTCGGGTGCCTGGCGGGCCATCGAATCGGTGACGTTGGCCCCGATGTCGCCACCCTGGGCGACGTAGCGGCTATACCCGAGCCGGTTCATGAGGACCGCCCACGCGCGGGCCGTTCGGCCGGGATCCCAGCCGAGCTCGGTGGGCTGGCCAGAGAACCCGAAGCCAGGCAGCGATGGGAGCACGAGGTCGAACGCGTCCGAGGCATCGCCACCGTGCGCGGTTGGATCCGTGAGCGGCCCGATGGTCTCGAGCATCTCGATGACCGATCCGGGCCAGCCGTGCGTCATGATCAGCGGCAACGCGTTCTGGTGTTTCGACTTCACGTGGATGAAGTGGATCCTGAGGCCGTCGATCTCGGTCGTGAACTGCGGGAGGGCGTTCAGTCTCCCTGCCACCCTCCCGAGGTCATACTCAGTCGCCCAGTAGCGCGCCAGCTCCTGCAGCATCTCGCCCTGCACGCCCTGCGACGCATCTGGGACGAGCTCTTTGCTGGCCCAGCGCGTCATCTCGATGCGCCGGCGAAGGTCGTCGATCGCCTCCTGCTGGAAGTCGACGCGGAACGGCTTGATGCTCGTATCGTCGATGACCGTGACAGGGTCGATCGAAGTCGTGCCCTTCTCCATCGTTCTCTCCTTTCCGAGAGTCCTCTATCCAGCAGCATCAAGCCTGCTCGCCCCCGAGCAACGTCGAACCCGTCGAAGTCCCTGGTCTATCCGACCATCAGGCGCGCGGCTGCTAGGGATGGTCGATGCGACGAGCTTCGTCGTGCAGCGTCGTCCGAAGCTGTCGGCGAGACGTGACGCCGAGCTTCGTGAACACCTTGCGAAGGTGCCACTCAACGGTGCGCGCGCTGATGAACAACTGCGCGCCGATCTCGGGGTTCGAGAAGCCGTCGCGCGCGAGCCGCGCGATCTGCTCCTCTTGCGGCGTCAGTTCGTCGCTCGTCTCGGGGCTGCGCTTACGGACCTTCTCGCCGGTCGCCTTCAACTCTCGGCGGGCACGCTCGGCGAACGCTTCCATGCCGATCGCGGCGAACATCTCGTAAGCGGTTCGAAGTTGCTCACGCGCGTCCACGCGACGGCCCTCGCGGCGCAGCCACTCCCCGTAGAGCAGATGCGCGCGCGCGAGTTCGGGACCGAGCCGTGTGCGACCGAACCGCTCGATCGCCTCCTGATAGAGGTTGTCCGCCGCCGGACCATCGAGCAGCAAGGCGCGCGAACGCGCCAGTGTGCCGAGCGCCCAATCGGTCCCCGCAGGAGTCGTGACGTCCGCGAGTCGATCGACCGCCCCTTGTGCGAGCTCCGTTTCCCCCGACCGTGCCGCCGCCTCCACGAGTTCGCTGAGCGCCCACATCTGTGGATAGGGATCGACATCGTCCGCGGTGACCTGTCGCGCTGCGGACGCTGCGTCTTCGTAGCGGGACAGGCCGTTGTACAGGACCGCGGCGGACCATTGGGCGACCCGCACCGCCAGTCCCTGCCCTCGAATCGTCCCTTGCTCGATCGTAGCCGTGATCAGCGGGGAGGCCTCCGCTTCGTTCCCACGGAGTGCTGCGAGCCGCAGAGCCGCCATGGGAGGGAGCTGGCTCCCCGTCGCCGCCGCCACGGCGTCACTCTCCGCAACGAGGAGCGCGGCGCCTGCCAGATCTCCGTTCCACGCCTTGTCCAAAGCCAACGACTGCGCATACACGGGCAGCTCCGCGAGGGCACCGGCTTCCCGAATGATCTGTGCCTGTCGGTCGTAGATCGCGGTAGAGGCATCAGGGTCCCACGTGACGTGAGCGGAAAAGGGCGCCATCCAGCCCCAGCGGAGGACATCGTCGTGAGGCATATCCGCGACGGCCGTCACCGCACGCTTGAGGATCGGCATCGCGGTGGCCCGTCCGTCGGTGTGCGTCCTCGCCATCCCTTCCAGCAGCAGGTCGATCGCATCGGGAGTCCCGGGTCGCGGGGGGAGGTCTTCGATGGCTCGACAGATCTCGAGGAAGATCCCTCGTTGACCGAGATAGGAGGCGGAGTACGCGGATGCGTACGCGGTCAAGTAGGCCTGCCGCGCGAGGTCAAAGTTCAACGGTTCTAGCTGTCTGGCAGCTTCGAGCAGGAGCGGAGCGGCGTCGTCTCCGTAGCCAAGGACGAGTGCGATGTGGCCACGCAGCAGGCTCACACGAGCACGCCTGAACCCGTCGAGTCGTCCTGCCTCGGCGGCCGTCGCGAGCTGAAGGGCCGCGTCGAAGTCGCCAGCCTGGAAGCTAGCTTCCGCGGCATCTACCGCCCGCTCCGATCGCCGCGCGGTGTCCGCGGTCAGTTCGACGGCGCGCCTCAAGAACGCGGCCGCCGCCGCGACTCCGCCGCGTGCCTGCGCTCGCCCGGCAGAGCGCTCCAACTCGGCGGCCACCTCCTCGTCGGGACCAGAGGTGGCGCGGGCGCGGTGCCAGGCCCGCCGGTCCGGATCGTTGTCGGCGTCGGTCGCGTCGGCGAGCGCGCGGTGCGCGAGGTGGCGATCCTCGGCCGTTCCCGAGCGGTATGCGGACGATCGGACAAGTGGATGCGCGAACTCGACGCGCCGGCCGACCGTGAGCAACCCGGCGTCCACCGCTGGGTCGACAGCCGTCATGTCGATCTCGAGGATCTTGGCCGCCGAATGCAGGAGGATCGGATCACCGAGCGGCTCGGCGGCCGCCGAGAGCACAAGAAGCCGCGTGTCGCTCGGCAGTCGGTCGAGCCTTCGTGTGAACTCGTCTTCGATCGTTTCCTCGACTGGACGACTTACCGGCAGAGCGAATCCCCCGGCGAGCTCCGCGGCTCCCCACGTTCGCGGAAACTCGAGCAGGGCCAGCGGGTTCCCGTGGCTCTCGGCGACGATCTCATCGCAGACGGCCGCATCCAGAGGCCCGATCAAGTTCTCCAGCAACAGGGCGCGCGCATCGGCCTCGCCGAGCGGGTCGACGCGTAGTTCGGGGACGCCGGAAAGGATGTTGTCGCCGATGCCCGTTCTCACGGCGCCGACGAGCGCCACTCGCTCGGCGAGGAGACGGCGAGCAACGAAGCCAAGGATCTGTGCCGACGCCTTATCGAGCCATTGCGCATCGTCGACGACGCACACGAGTGGTTGCTCCTCGGCGAGCTCAGCGAACAGCGATAGGGTGGCAAGCCCGACGAGGAATCGGTCGGGCGGCAGACTTTCGCCCACGCCGAAGACCGTCGCGAGCGCTTCCCGTTGAGCTGGGGGCAGGCGCTCTACGACATCGAGCATGGGCCGACACAGCTGATGCAGCCCGCTGTAGGCGAGCTCCATCTCGGACTCGACGCCAACCGCACGCGCGATGCGGCAACCTTCGGCATGCTCGGTCAGATAATCGAGGAGCGCGGTCTTGCCCACGCCCGGCTCACCGCGGAGCACGACGACTCGGCTCTGCCCGGCCCGAGCGTCGGCCAAGAGTTGGTCGAGCGCCTCGCACTCCGCTTGCCGCCCCAGGAGTCGGATCGAACTGTCTCCCCGATTGAGGGAGCCCCCTTCGACGCAACCCTACTCCTGCTCGGCGTGGCCGTTTTCCTCGCGAGGGGGTACTAGGGAGTCACCCTGGTGCGAAGACGTTGTCCAACGACGAGGTTGGGCTCCGACAATGGGTCGCGAACCTCAGCTCGCCGGTCAGACGGTTCTCGTGATCGGCGGCAGCTCGGGCATCGGGCTCGAGACAGCACGGCGGGCCCATGGCGAGGGAGCCTCCGTGATCATCACGGCTCGAGACCCCGAGCGCGTGCATCGCGCCGGCCTTGAGCTCGCGGCCTGCATCGCGGCGTTCGACGCGACGGACTTCGATCGGCTGGGGAGGTTCTTCGCGGAGGTTCCGACCCAGATCGATCACGTCCTCGTCACGGTCCCGGGTCCCCACCGCGTGCCGCTGGCGGAGTTCGACGTGGACGACGCACGTCGGGAGCTGGACGCTCATCTCGTCCTACCACTGCGGGTCGCTCGGGAAGCAGCGGCCAAGGTTCGCCCCGGTGGAACACTCCTCTTCACCGGGTGCATCGATGGTGGTTACGCCGAGACGGGATCGGCCTTCGTGTCTGCGCTCACGGCCGCGCTTTCGGCGATGACGAAGAGCCTAGCCTACGAGCTCGCGCCGATCCGCGTGAACCTGATCGCTGCCGGGTTCGTCGACACACCGCTGGCTGCGGAGATCCTGGGCGACCGGATCGATGTGCGGCGTGAAGAACTCCGTACGACGCTGCCGATCAGACGCGTGATCGGTGCCGGCGACGTCGCGGCGCTCGCCATTCATCTGATGACGAACACGGCGGTCACGGGGGCGACCTTCGACATCGACGGGGGCCAGCAGCTCATCGAGGGCTGAGATCCTGGATCCGATCGAGCCGCGCGATGACCAGGGTGTTACCCGGGCGCGAGGCCGACTCGACGAGGGCCACGCTTCGACCGGGAGATGGCCCGTCAGATCGGATGAGGGAGGAGAAGCAGATGAGCGACGAAGCAGCGAAGGACACGATTCGCCCCTTCCGTATCGACGTTCCGCAGGAGGACCTCGACGATCTCCGTCGGCGCATCACGGCGATGCGGTGGCCGCAGAAGGAGACCGTCGACGACGAATCGCAGGGCGTTCGGCTCGAAACGATGCGAGAGCTGGCGGACTACTGGGCCACCGAGTACGACTGGCGTCCGGTCGAAGCCAGGCTCCAGGCCTTGCCACAGTTCGTGACCGAGATCGACGGCGTCGACATCCACTTCATCCAGGTCCGGTCACAGCATGACGACGCGTTGCCTCTCATCGTCACACACGGGTGGCCCGGCTCGGTCATCGAGCAGCTCAAGATCATCGGCCCGCTCAGCGACCCCGAGGCGCACGGCGCGAGCGGGGACGACGCCTTCGACGTGGTGATCCCGTCGCTCCCCGGCCACGGGTTCTCGGGCACGCCGGCAACGGCCGGCTGGGATCCGATCCGCATCGCCCGGGCCTGGAGCATCCTGATGGAGCGGCTGGGCTACACGCGGTACGTCGCCCAGGGGGGCGATTGGGGGAACGCCGTCACCGAGCAGATGGCGCTGCAGCGGCCGATGGGACTGCTGGGCATCCACACGAACATGGCCGCCACGATCCCGGACGAGATTGCGAAGGCGTTCGCGGCAGGCGACCCGCCCCCGCCCGATCTCGATGACGACGAGCGGTACGCGTGGGAGCAGCTCGACTTCTTCTACAAGCACGGCCTCGCCTACGCCCAGGAGATGGGGAACCGCCCGCAGACCCTGTACGCGCTGGAGGACTCACCCGTCGGCCTGGCCGCGTGGATGCTCGACCACGACGCGCGCAGCCTGTCGCTCATCGCCCGTGTTTTCGACGGTCAAACCGAGGGGCTGACGAAGGACGACATCCTCGACAATGCGACGCTCTACTGGTTGACGAGGACGGCGGTCTCGTCGGCTCGTCTCTACTGGGAGAGCAAGCTCGCCTTCTTCGCCCCGAAGGGTGTCGACCTCCCGGTCGGCGTGAGCGTCTTCCCCGACGAGATCTACGCGGCCCCGCGGAGCTGGGCGGAGAGCGCCTATCCGAAGCTGATCCACTACAACCGGCTGCCGAGGGGCGGCCACTTCGCGGCGTGGGAGCAGCCGCAAGTGCTCTCCGAGGAGGTGCGAGCGGCGTTCCGGTCGCTGCGTTGATCTCGGCGCATGCACTCTGAAGGAAGGAGGCCGGATGTCGACGATGTTGGTCCCCTCCGCCAGATCGATGCCGGGGTCCTGAGCGTTGGGTACGCCGAAACGGGGCCCGCAGATGGTCAGGCCGTGCTGCTCCTCCACGGCTGGCCCTACGACATCCACAGCTACTCCGACGTGACGCCGTTGCTGGCCGCCGAGGGGTACCGCGTGATCGTCCCGTTCGTCCGCGGCTTCGGCGCGACACTGTTCCTAGCCAGCAGCGCGGTCCGGAACGGTCAACCATCGGCCATGGCAGCCGACGTGGTCGATCTGATGGACGCCCTCGGGATCGAGCGGGCGATCCTCGGCGGCTTCGACTGGGGTGCTCGTTCGGCCGACATCGTGGCGGCGCTGTGGCCCGAACGCTGCAAGGGGCTCGTTTCGGTGAGCGGATACCTGATCGGCAGCCAGGAAGCCGGCAAGCTGCCGTTTCCGCCCGAGGCCGAGCACCAGTGGTGGTACCAGTTCTACTTCGCCACCGAACGCGGTCGCGCCGGGTACGAGAAGAACCTCAACGACTTCGCGAATCTGATCTGGCGGCTCGCGTCGCCGAACTGGAGCTTCGACGACGCTACGTTCGATCGCAGCGCAACGTCGTTGGAGAACCCCGATCACGTGGCGATCACGATCCACAACTACCGCTGGCGGATGGGTCTGGTCGAGGGCGAGCCGAACTACCACGATTTCGAGCGGCGGCTGGCGGAGAGTCCGGACATCACCGTCCCCACGATCACGCTGGAGGGGGACGCGAACGGCGCGCCTCATCCCGAGCCGGAGACCTACGCCAAGCGGTTCACCGGTAGCTATTCGCACCGGACAATCACCGGCGGCATCGGTCACAACCTTCCGCAGGAGGCTCCGGCGGCGTTCGCCGAGGCCATCGTGGACGTCGACGCGTTTTGAAAGGAGCTATTCATGTCTACAACGACCTCGGATGCTTCGGCGGTCACCGTCGTACTGGTGCACGGCGCCTTCGCCGACTCCTCGAGCTGGAACGGGGTGATTGAGCGCCTCCAGGCGAGCGGGATACGGGTCATCGCACCCGCCAACCCGCTGCGCGGGATCGCCCACGACTCGGCCTACCTGGCGAGCTACCTGGAGCAGATCCCGGGGCCGGTCGTGGTCGTCGGTCACTCGTACGGCGGCGCGTTGATCTCGAACGCCGGGAACGCGGCCAACGTCGTCGGCCTTGTCTTTGTCGCGGCCTACGCCCCTGAGGACGGTGAACGGCTGGGCGACGCCGGGGATACCTCGATGGACAGCATCCTCGGGCCGACGCTGGTTCCGCTGAAGTACCCGCACGCGAACGGTTCCGGCGTGGAGTTCACGGTCGACCCCGCGAAGTTCCGCGAAGCGTTCGCGGCCGACCTGTCCGCGGAGCAGAGCTCCGTGATGGCCGCGACCCAGCGCCCGGCCGCTGACGCGGCGTTCTCCGAGCCCTGCGGTCCGCCGGCCTGGAAGTCGACGCCGTCTTGGGCCGTGGTCGCGACCGCCGACAAGGCGGCAGGGACCGACGTCATCCGTTCGATGGCCGAGCGCTCGGGCGCCACGATCACCGAGGTCGACGCCTCCCACGTTGTGATGGTGTCTCAGCCGGACGTGGTCGCCGAGGTGATCCGGGCCGCGGTCGCAGCCGTCGCGGTAGAGTCCTAGCCGATGACTTCCTTCGGGGTGCATCTGCCCGCCGAAGGCTCGATGCCGTCGTTCACCAGCGCCACGACGTGGCTCAACTCGGAGCCGCTGACACCAGAGGGACTCCGCGGCAAGGTCGTCGTCGCCGACTTCTGCACCTACACGTGCATCAACTGGCTGCGGTCGCTTCCCTACGTCCGCGCGTGGGACGAGCGGTACCGAGGCGACGGACTCGTCACGATCGGCATCCACACGCCAGAGTTCTCGTTCGAGCGGAGCCTCGACAACATCCGTCCGGCCCTCGAGCAGATGCGCGTCACGTATCCGGTCGCGGTCGACAACGACTACGCGGTCTGGAACGCGTTCTCGAACCACTACTGGCCGGCGCTGTACTTCGTCGACGCTCAAGGGCGCATCCGACACCATCGCTTCGGCGAGGGCGACTACGAGCGCTCGGAGATCGTGATCCAGCAGCTCCTCACGGACGCCGGCGCCAACGTCTCCGTAGGCGATGTGGTCTCCGTGGATCCGACCGGTCCGGAGGTGGCCGCGGACTGGGAAGCCCTGAACACATCCGAGACGTACCTGGGATACCGTCAGACCGAGAACTTCGCGTCTCCCGGCGGGATGGAGCGAGATGTCCCGAAGTTCTACGAGGTGCCCGGGCACGTGCGACACAACCACTGGGCGCTCTCCGGTGATTGGACCGCGATGGCCGAGGCGACGGTCTTGAACGAGCCCAAGGGCCGGGTCGCGTTCCGGTTCAATGCCCGCGACGTGCACCTGGTGATGGGCCCGGCGGCCGGCACGTCCGTGCCGTTCTCCGTGTCGATCGATGGCGCGCCACCGGGCGCCGCCGCAGGGACGGACGTCGACTCCGATGGAACAGGCGAGCTGATCGAGCCGCGGATGTATCAGCTGATCCGGCAACAGGGGCCGATCACCGATCGACTCTTCGAGATCGAGTTCCTCGACGCCGATGCGGCCGTCTACGCCTTCACGTTCGGCTGATCGGGGAGCGATGGAACGAGACGATCATTGTGATTGGAGTTCTTAGGCGCCAGCGTCCTTCCGGTAGCCGAACCTGGCCGGTTGGTTGACTACTCACCTGAGTTGGCGGCTGTGCGTTCTTCGGCGTCCGCCGCTACGTACTCGGCCTTGAGCGAGTCAATGTCGGGACCCAGACCGTGCCAAGCTTGTTGTTGGCGGCGTGCGCGGTGTGCTCCAAGGAAACAACCCGTGGCGAATGATCGGACCAATTACACGGCAGGCTCGGCGTGCGGCGCCGGCTTCCGGTCCCACCTGTGGAGGACCGACCGCTCGCCTTCCCGAAGCATCCCGACGAGCATCGCCCGCAGCGTGTGGGGGTCGAAAACTCTGATCCACAGGGGTTGCCGTTGCCCAGCACGGCTCATTCATTCTTCCAACTCATCGTCTTCGAGCGGAGACTCACCGGTATCCACCACGACGGTGTGGAGCTCCAACGAACACCACTCCTTGAGCATCTTGAGCGATCGGTCCCGGGGCCACAGCGCCGGGTCCGTGGTACCACCCGGTTAGCTCTTCCTCGAAGAGCTCCTCGTGATGAAGGGTGAGCCACTCGGTGAGTTCGTCCTCGTATTCGACCTCGACCAGGTACACGGTGTGCTCCTGGTTGACCTCGGCCAGGGTCAGGGTGCGCGAGGTGGGGGAGGGATCGGCGGCGTTGATCCAATCGACGAAGGGCTGCTTGTACCGAAGGATCAGGGCTGCTCGATTGAGCATGATCGTTACACCTGGGTCATCTTGGGCACATCAACGGCGGCCTCGTTATGCCGCGCGGGCATGGTACTCGTGGAGCAGCCCACCGAGGATCTCGCACGCTCGATCGCCTCGGGCCGCGCGGGCCCGGGGCCTGGGATCGGCCGGCCGACATCGTGCGGACGACGAAGACCGAGCCCACGATGCGGTCGATGCGAGTTGTGATGCGCGGCATACTCACGCAAGACGTCCGCCAGGTGCCTTCGGTGAAGGACCAACACGTGATCGAGGACCTCCCGTCGCAAGCCTCCGATCAGTCGCTCGATGTGGCCGTTGGCCTGTGGAGTCCGGTACGGGGTGAGCACGACCTCGGCCCCCTCGGCGGTGAAGACCGCATCGAAGCTGCGGCAGTACTTGGCGTCGCGGTCGCGGAGTAGGAAGCGCACGCAGAGCTCGGGATCGTCGTCCAGATCCATCGCGAGTTTGCGCGCCTGCTGGGTCACCCAGGTCCCGTTCGGGTTGGCGCTCACCCCGACCCCGAGGATCCGGCGGGTCTCGATATGCATGAACACCAGCACGTACAAGGTCTTGAGGAACACCGTCTCGACGGTGAAGAAGTCGCAGGCGACGATGCCTTTGGCTTGCGCGGAGAGGAACTCTCGCCAGGTTGGACCGTCCCGGCGCGGCGCTGGCCCGAGGCCCGCGCGACGAAGGATCGTGCGGATCGTCGTGGTGGAGACCACGATGCGCAGGCCCTGGAGCTCACCCTTGATCCGCACCCACCCCCAGCGCGGGTTCTCCCTCGCCATGTGCAGGATCAGCGCCCTGGTCTCCGAGTCGATGGGCGGGCGGCCCGGCCCACGCCGACGCTTGTAGGTCCACTTGCGCCGAACGAGCTCTCGGTGCCACCGCACGAGCGTGGCCGGGGTCACGAGGAAGGCCGCCCAGCGCTCCCGCGGCAGCATCCTGCTCATTGCCGCGAGGAACAGCTTGTCCCTTCGATGCAGCTTGGGGCGCTTGATCTGCCGGCGCAGCACGGCGAGCTCGTGGCGCAGGACGAGCACCTCGGCTTCGGTCTCCGAGGAGATCACGTTCATCCGCAGACCGCGCCGGATGATCGCGTAGAAGAGCGCGTAAAGCATGGCGGGGGATGGTACGGAATCGCCAGTCGGCGCGCGAATCGGGTTTCTGTGCCCCACAGGGTCTGACCTGGGCCTTTGCTTGTAGTCCCAACGGGGTTCGAACCCGTGTCTCCACCTTGAGAGTGTGGTCCGGGCCGAGTCTATGACCTGCGGCGGAGGCGGAGAAGGTGCGCTGACCTGAGGATTCAGTTTCCGGTCGATTCCCGTCGCTACCCCTCGATTTTCGATGTCATGCGGGATAGATACGGGATCACGGCCTTGCGGAGGGCTACAACCACCCTTGCGTCGGTCTACGCACCAAGCGTTCGATTACCCGATTCCAGAATCTTGCCGGCCAGCAACTCGGGTCAGCCGATCCGGACGATGACGACAACTGAATGGCGGGACGAGTCGTCCATGTCCTGCCCCGGAGGGTTGTCCGAGGTCCCGCGAGTCTAGCCGGAGGTCGAGTGCCCGACGGCGTTCCGGCTCGACGTATCGATCGATCTGACGTGACGTAGCAGGCCCCCACACCCCGGACGCCAGCCGGACCGCGAGCGCCGCGATCAACGCGTTCCCTAGAAGCGCCGTCGTGACGCGCGCTCGATCCGAGAGCCGCCTATGGAGCATCGCCCCCGCGCCGGCGAGGAGGAGCTGCCACGACGCGCTTGCGACGAACGCCCCGGTCACGAAGAGGGCCTTGTCCCACCCGGACTCTAGAGTCTCGTCGCCCAGCCCGACGATCAGCACCGCGAAGTAGGCAACCGTCAGGGGGTTCACGAGCGTGAGCGCGAGGAAGCCAGCGAACGTCCGGAGGGGGCGCTCGGGAGCCCGCTCCTTGACGTGGCCCTCGGGCCGGCGGAACAGGACGAACAGGCGGAACCCGACGATCGCCACGAGCACCGCGGCGCTCACCAGTTCGATGCCGCGTTCGTAGGCACCGATCGCAGATGCAACAGCGACCCCGGCGATGGCGGCGACCGTCGCGTAGGCGAAGTCGGCGCTCGCGGCGCCCATCGCGGCAGGAACGGCGCGAACGAAACCGCGCCGCATCCCGAGGTCGACGATAAGCACCGCGATGGCGCCCACCGGCACGGCGATCCCCAGGCCGGCGAGGACGCCCTCCGCGAACGCTCTCACGTCTCGGCTACGTCCGCAGGTACGCGAGCACCGCCAGGACTCGACGGTGATCCTCGGGGCTCTCGGCCAACCCCAGCTTCGCGAGGATCCCTTTCACGTGCTTCTCGACTGTCCGCTCCGTGATGAACAGTCGCTCGGCGATCGCTTGGTTACTGCGCCCCTCGGCCATGAGCGCGAGCACCTCTCGCTCGCGCTCGCTCAGTTCGGCAAGCGAGTCGTCCCCACGGCGGGGCCGGCTCACCAACATGGAACACGACCACCGGATCGAGCACCGATCCGCCCCTCGCCGACGCGACGGATCGCATCCGCGAGCTCGTTGAGGTCCGAGACCCGGTTAGTCCAGACCGATCGCGAGGGTCGCCCATACCATCGCCGCCAGCGCGAGCGCGCCGACGAGTGCGCCGGCAGTGAGCGCGACGCGACGCACGCTCCACACCTGGATCGAGACCGGAGGACGATCGGGCGCGAGCTCGCGGAACCGCTCCGAGATCGGCCTGCCGTCTTCCTTCAGCTTCTCGGTCACCTGGGTCGGGATGGCGAGACCGCGGGCGGCCGCGAACGCCTCGGCGACGTCGTCGGGGGAGAAGACCGCCGTCGCGCGTCCGTACACGCGATCGGGGTCGCTCCTCAGGGCCAGGGTCAACATCATGTTCGCCAGGTCGACGGCCTGGCGCCACGGGGTCGGACGTACCTGGAGCCCCGACACGTCGACGAGCTGCAGGTGGCCGCCGCGGACGAGCATGTTCGCGGGCTTCAGGTCGCGATGGGCCAGACCCGATGCCCACAGCCGCTGCACGAGGTCCATCCCCTCGTCGACGATCGCGTCGTCGACCTCGGCGTCGCCGAGCGTCGTCGCCTTCGAGAAGAACTCGGTCACCAGCATGTACTCGCGGTCGGGCGTGAGCTCCACGATGCCGTACGTGGTCGCGACGCCGATCCCGACGTCGCGCAGCAGCCGCAGCGCGTAGTCCTCGTAGAGCGCGAGACGTCGCACCGAGCCGAGCGGGACCTCGTCCTCGAGCTGCCCGTACAGGATCGTGCGACCGACCTTGTACCAACGATCGGCCCGCAGGTGACTGGTCGAGTAGATCTTCCCGAACAGGTGCCCGTCGATCTCGGCGACGCGCATCCGGAGCGGGCTCGAGCCCCCCGAGCCGGCGAGCCCGAACGGCTCGATCTCGGTCACCGTGAAGCCGAGCTGGTCGCGGACCGCCGCGATGATCGCCTCGCCCCGCGCCCCGCCGAGGTCCAGGTGCGCCGATCTTCCCGCCTCGCGCGTACGAGACGGGGAAGACGTCCTCCGGGACGAAGAAGGCGAACGCGAACCCGACGGTGATCCAGCCGAGCAGGAGCGAATACACCGCGTCCACCGGGTGGTCCGCTCCCAGGAGCAGTCGGGCGAGCACGACGAGCCCCAAGATCGCGAAGACGCCCGCCCGGGCGAGCCTGCGAGGTCGTCCGGAGGGTGCCAGCACCATCACCGCTCCGAACAGGGTCACGGACAGGGCGGCCACGGGGAACGACGGAAAGATCGTCGTGGCGTTGGTCGAGAGGACGCTCACCCCCTCCGGCTCGGGGCGCTGGGCGGCCAGGATCGTGTCCAGGAAGTCGACCACGACGTACAGGGCGAGGATCGTGACCAGGTGTCGCCACCGCTTGGTGAGCGCGGCGATGACGAGGACGACGAAGCGGACGATCCAGATCACGAGCGGGTCACACAGGGCATCGAAGACCTTAGCGAGGTCGACGAGCGCGGGCGTCCGCAGGTCCTGGAACCACCGCAGGATCGGGGACTGCGCGTCCGAGTCGACGATCGCTTGATGGATCGCGACGCCGGCGGCGACCAGCCCGAGCGTCGCCCACCCCCACGCGCGCCACCCCGGCTCTCGAGGGAGGGGGGGTGGCTCGCCCGAAGGCCGGCGGCGCGCTCCAGCGTTCGGGAGCCGAGCGTCGGGGCGTTCGGGCCCGGTCACGGGCGCTGCGAGATCCCGATGGAAGCGGTGTGTCGTCGTCTCGATCGGGATCGTCAGGCGAGTGGGCTCGTTGACCTCGTAACGCGGTGCGACCGGGAGCGCATCCACGAACGGCCTGAGCGGAGAGGGCGGAAAGCGTGTCAAGGCTCGCCTACCGCTGGCACTCGGCCTGGGAGGAAGGCCCGATCAGCGCGTGCACAGTTGAAGCCGCGGGTTCGCCGTCCATACGGGCATGATGAGGGTCACCGGAACGGTTCCGCATCGTGGGCTCCCCCAGAGCGACTCCGTAGTGTTTGGCTGGTCCCACACCCTGGAGCGCGCGGGCGGCCTTAAGGGCACGGGCGTAGAGTCCCGGTGGGGCTGTTCCCATATAGGCCCCCCAAGGAGGAGGCGAGCACGCTGGTGCCTCAGCAGCCGTTCTCGGCTCGCTCGCACCTGCTCGAGCGCGACGCCGAGCTGGCGGCGCTCGAGGCCCTGAGCGACGCGACCCAGGCCGGCGGTCATCTCCTCGCCCTCGAGGGACCACCCGGGATCGGCAAGACCGCGCTGATCGCGCAGGCGAAGTCATCGGGCCAGGCGGCCGGGATGCAGGTCCTCGGAGCACGCGGCAGCGAGCTCGAGCACACCTTCTCTTACGGCGTGGTCCGCCAGCTCTTCGAGCCGTTCCTCGCGTCCCTGCCCGAACAGGAACGAGCCGAGCTGCTCGGCGACGCGGCGGGGCTCGCGGCGCCGCTGTTCGATCCCGCCGAGCTCGCGGCCTCCCCTGCCGCCGACTCGTCGTTGGCGACGCTGCACGGCCTGTACTGGCTGACGGCCAACGTCGCCGCCCGCGCGCGCCTCCTGCTCGCGATCGACGACCTGCACTGGTGCGACCTGCTGTCGCTTCGGTGGCTCGCCTACCTCCTGCCGCGGATGGAGGGGCTGGACGCCTGGGTGGTCGTCGGTCTCCGGCCCGAGGAGCCGGGAGCCGACCCGAGCCTCGTGGGCCAGCTGCTCTCCGACCCGCTCGCCACGATCGTGCAGCCCGCTCCCCTCAGCCCCGAGGCCGCCGCCCGCCTGCTGCGCGAGACGTTGCCCGATGCCGACGACGCCTTCTGCGCCGCCTGCCACCAGGAGACCGGCGGCAATCCGCTGCTCCTGCGCGAGCTCGTGCACGCGATCGTGGCCGAGGACCTGGCCCCCACCAAGGAGAACGTGTCGCAGCTTCGCTCGCTCGAGGCGAAGGCCGGGTCGCGCATCGCCTCGATGCGCCTTTCCCGCCTCCCGCCGGAGGCGACGCGGCTCGCCCAGGCGGTGGCGGTCCTTGGCGAAGACGCCGATCCCGCGATCAGGCGGCCGTGCTCGCCGACCTGCAGGAGCAGGCCGCCTCCGAGGCGGCGCTCGCGCTCGCCCGGGTCGACGTCCTGCGCCCGCAGCCGCCGCTGGGGTTCGTGCATCCGCTGATCCGGGCGGCCGTCTACGAGGCGCTGACCCCCGCCGAGCGCGACAGCGGACACGCACGGGCGGCCCGGCTGCTCGAGGCCGCCGGGGCAGAGCCCGAACGGGTGGCGGCGCACCTGCTGCTCGCACCCCGCTCCGGCGATCCGTGGGTCGTCGCGGTGCTCCGCGAGGCCGGACGCCGGGCGGGCGCGCGCGGTGCCGCGGAGAGCGCCGTCGCCTACCTTCGCCGCGCGCTCGCCGAGCCACCCCCGGCCGCCGAGCGCGCCGACCTGCTGCTCGAGCTCGGCTCCGTCGAGGGTCTCGTCAGCGGCGACGCCGCGGTCGACCACCTGCGGGAGGCGCACGGGCTGCTCGGCGACCCCGTCGCCAGAGCCAAGGCCGCGCTCCTGCTCGGCCACCAGCTCGTCTTCTGGCGCGGCGACGAGTCGGTCGCCGTCTTCACGCAAGCGCTGGGCGAGCTCGCCGGCGCCGCCCCCGAGCTCGAACGCATGCTCGAGGCTGTGCTCATCATGAACGCCATCACCGAGCCGTCGCTCTACCACGAGGCCGTCGAGCGGCTGGAGCGTATCCGCAACCGACCGGGGGAAACGACCCTCGGCGAGAAGACGCTGCTCGCGCTGCTCGCCTACCACGACGCGCGGGCAGGCGCGCCGGCCGGCCTGGTCGTCCCCTTCGCCCGTCGTGCACTAGCTGAAGGAACGCTGATCAGGGAGGCACCGGCGCGCGACCTTTCTCCTCGCCGCC
This sequence comes from uncultured Actinomycetes bacterium, assembly GCA_963771385.1. Classification (GTDB taxonomy): domain Bacteria; phylum Actinomycetota; class UBA4738; order UBA4738; family HRBIN12; genus DASSJM01. The sequence continues at coordinate 20,483 of CAVYTE010000011.1, read as the reverse complement.
GCCGTGCTCGCGTGGGCGGACCTCGACGAAGCCGTGGTCGCCTACGACGACGCACTCGCCGAGGCCCACCGGCGCGGTTCGATCCACACCTTCGCCGTGGCCAAGAACTTTCGCGCGCAAGCCTTCCTGTGGCGAGGCGAGCTGGCCGAGGCGGAAGCCGATTGCCGCGAGGCGTTCGCCGCAACCGAGACGTGGGGGACTCGTCTCCTCGCGGCGTTCCTGGCTCCCTTCCTCGCCGACGCCCTGATGGAGCAGGGCAAGCTCGAGGAGGCCGCGGCAGCGCTGGCCCGCGTCGAATCCCTCCCCGACACGCGCCATCGCCATTCATCTCTCCGAAAGGCGCGCGCGCCTTCGCCTGCTGCGCGGCGACCTGGCCGGCGGCGTCGCGGAGCTGCTCGCGGCCGGTCGTCGTTTCGAGTCCGTCGGAGGCCGCAATCCGGCTCTCTTGGCCTGGCGATCGCAGGCGGCGCTCGCTCTCCTGCAGCTCGGCGAGGAGGACGAGGCCCGCCGGTTGGCGGCCGAAGAGCTCGAGCTCGCGCGGACCTGGGGCGCGCCGCGGGCGCTCGGCGCGGCCCTGCGCGCGGCGGGCCTGATCGAGGGCGGCAAGGAAGGGCTCGCGCAGCTCGAGGAAGCGGTCGAGGTGCTTGCCGACTCGCCCGCCAAGCTCGAGCACGCGAAGGCGCGCAGCGAGCTGGGGGCGGCTCTTCGCCGAGCGAACCGCCGCACGGAGGCACGCGAACAGCTGCGGCGGGGGCTCGAGCTCGCGACGCTCTGCGGCGCCGTCCCGCTCGCCGCCCGCGCCGAGACCGAGCTGCTCGCAACGGGCGCGCGGCCCCGGCGGATCTCGCTCACCGGCGTCGAATCGCTCACCCCGAGCGAGCGGCGCGTCGCGCAGCTGGCGGCCGAAGGCCCCACCAACCGAGAGATCGCCCAGGCGCTCTTCGTCACCCCGAGGACGGTCGAGGTCCACCTCACGAGCAGCTACCGCAAGCTCGGGATCAGCTCCCGCTCGCAGCTGACGGCGGCGCTCGGCGAACCGTCAGGTGCTTAACCTCTCGTCCGAGGTCCTCCGGGCGCCAGATCGACACGTGTGATCGGAGCTGTACTTCCTGGGTGTGGGTCACGTGCCGGTTCCTCACCGGACCTCCGCGAGTCCGACCTGGTGATGTGGCGGATCCTTTCGGAGTGACTTTGGGGGAGCCCACGATGCGTAGCCGTCCTCTGACTGGCAGCATCGAGCAGCAAGAGAGCGTGACCAGTCGATCGCAAGGAGGAGACCATGGCATCCGATGGCCGAATGGAGGACTTGGCGGGCAAGGTGGGGATCGTCACGGGCGCTGCGGACGGGCTTGTATCACAACACGTGCGACTGGAATTGAACGGCCCATGGAGAATGCGCAGCACCGAAGACAATTCGTGGGTCGATGCGCACGTGCCCGGAACGGTCTATTCCGACCTCTTGGCCGCAGGTCTCGTCCCGGACGCCTACTATCGCGCGGAAGAGTCTGCCATCCAAGCAATCTTTGACAAGGACTACGAGTACACGCGCACGTTCACCGTCGACCAGCAACTCCTCGACAGGGACGAGGTCACGCTCTGCTGCGAAGGGCTCGACACGCTCGCGACGGTGACCGTCAACGGAACAGTCGTTGCGACGACCGACAACATGCACCGCACGTACCGCGTCCCGATTCTTGACGTGCTCCGCTTGGGCGAGAACGAAATCACAATCTCGTTCGGGTCTCCCGTCCGATTCGTGCACAAGGTAGAAGCCGAGAACCCCGGATCGCGAGGACTGACGCACATCCGAAAGGCCGCCTGCAGCTTCGGGTGGGATTGGGGACTGAGCCTGCCCGACTCCGGGATCTGGCGTCCCATCTACATCGAAGGCCACGATGTCGCACGATTGGCCGACCTGTACGTGCAGCAGCACCACAAAGACGGCGCTGTCGTCCTCGAAGTCCGCTCCGAGATCGAAAGACTGGCAACGCATGGTGACGTGAAGATCGAGTTGACCGTTGAAGATCCTGACGGGAATGTCGTTTTCGAGCGAACCGAAGCATTCGCCGACGGTGACCTCAACACGATCACGGCGCCGGTGCCCGGGCCGAAGCTGTGGTGGCCCGCCGGTCAGGGCGACCAGCCGCTGTACCGGGTGCGGGCACGGCTCCTTGACGGCGACTCGATCCTCGGCGAAAAGCTGGTGAAGGTGGGCCTCAGGGAGGTTCGACTCGTCCGGGAGAAGGACAACATCGGGCGCAGCTATGTGTTCGAGGTGAACGGGGCCCGCATCTTCGCGAAGGGCTCCAACATGATCATTCCCGACGCCATCCTCGCCCGACGGTCAGAGGAATCCGCCCGGAAGATGGTTCGCGACAGCGTTGACGCGAACTTCAACTTCATCCGAATCTGGGGAGGCGCCGTCTACCCCGACGACTACTTCTACGACCTCTGCGACGAGCATGGGATACTGCTGTTCCACGACTTCATGTTCGCTTCCGCGTTCTATCCCGTCGACGATGCCTTCATCGACAACGTGCGTGCCGAGGTCACCGACAATGTCAAACGGGCCCGCAACCACGCGTCGCTCGCCTTGTGGAGCGGGAACAACGAGGTAGAACTCACCTTGAACATCCTCAGCGACCCCGAGGCGCGCGAAGCGCTTGAGGCGCTGGGCGGTTCTGATCAGCAGGTGCTGCCCGAGCAGTACGTCTCCGCACTGAAATCCGATATCGTCACGCTCTTCTACGACGTGATGACCCCGCTCGTCACCGCTCTCGACCCGCAGACCAGCTGGGTGGAGGGATCACCCATCAGCGATACCCGCGGGGAGGTGAAAGTGTCCGACATGCTGCGAGGGACCGCCGATGGAGACACCCACTACTATCTGGCGGTCGATGGCCGGCGCCCGTACGAGGAGATCCGTCAACTCAACGCCCGGTTCCTGACGGAGATCGGCTTTCAGAGCTACCCCGACTACAAGACCATCGAAGCATTCACGGTTGCCGACGACCGCAGTCCGTACAGCGAGGTGATGCTCCAACACCAGAAGAGCCATGAAGGCAACCAGATCCTGGAGACCTACGTCGACCGGGAGTTCCACCTCCCGACCGACTTCGCGACCTACGTCTATGCGACCCAGGCCGTCAACGCCGTCATCACCGCCACCTGCGTCGAGCACTTCCGGCGTCAGACCGGTGACTGCATGGGATACCTGGCCTGGCAGCTCAACGACTGCTGGCCCACGGTGTCCTGGGCCGGTGTCGACTACTACGGCCGCTGGAAGGCGCAGCAGTACAGCCTGAAGCGCGCGTTTGCGCCGGTCATGGCATCCGCCCTCGCCGAGGGCAACAAGGTCGCGATTCATGTCAACAACGACCGGCGCGACACGGCCAGCGTCGACGTGGAATGGACGCTCTACGACGTTGCGAACCGTGTTGTCATCGCCGGCAAGAAGCGCGTCAGCGTTCCCGCGCAATCGGTTGCGTGCGCGGTCGACGCCGACTTCACCGATCAGATTCGTGGCGGTGAGAACGAGCACTACCTCGCGTACTCGGTCATTGATCGCGGAGCGACCGTCAGCCGCGGCGTGCACCTCTTCGTCGCTCCGAAGAGCTACGTATTCTCAGCGCCACAGGTTCGTGCTTCCGTGACCGACGAGGGTGACAACTTCCGACTGGGGATCGTCTCGGAGGCATTCGCATACGCCGTCGCGGTGGAACTCGACGGCTGTGACGCGACCTTCAGTGACAACTACTTCCACCTCGTCCCCGGCATCGAATACGTGGTGCACCTGCCGAAATCGACCAAGACCGCCGAGTTGAACGCCGACCAAGTCCAGACCGCCCTGAACTTCATGACGGCGTTCGACCTCCAGCCTCATTGAGCGGGACTTCACGTGACGACGTCCTCGGTCCCAGCCGCGGCAGCGGGCCGGCGTGCGGTCCGGGTTGCGCTTCGCCTCGGCGTCGTCATGCTCGCCAGCGGCGGGCAGGCCCAAGAGGTCGAGGGTAGGTTGCGCGTCGCGTTGCGTGCACTGGGACTCCCCGAAGCGGACGCCGTGATCTCGTACTCGACGGTCATGGTCTCCTACGTCTCGCCAGGTGATGCCGAGGCCACGACAGCGATCCGTGCGGTGCGCCGGTGGAGCTCGGACTTCAACAGGCTTGCCGCCGCAGCGATCCTCGTCCGAGACATCGGCGATGGCCGAGCGGATCTGGACTCAGCTGAGGCAGAGCTCGATCGGATCGCCGCCAGCGGGCACTCCTACCCCGAGTGGCTGCGTTTCGGCGCTCCGGCGGCAATGACGTTCGCGGTGACCATCATGTTCGGGGGTAGCGTCCTCGACGCGATGGTCGCGCTGGCGATCGGGCTCGCGATCCAGCCGGCGCTCGATCGGCTCGGGCGAAGCGGACTGTCGTCGTTCTTCCAGGTCGTCGTCGGCGTCGGCGCGACCACGCTGGTTGTGGTGTTGCTCGCGATGGTCGTTCTGCCGATCCACGGGAGCCTCGTCCTGACCGGCAGCTTGCTGCGGTTCCTTCCCGGATACGCGCTCGTGGTCGGCATGCACGACCTCATCGATGGGTCGGTCACGTCGGGAGTGGCGCGGCTCGCGGAGGTCGCCCTGGTCGGCACCGCCATAGCTGGGGCCGTGTCCCTGATCCTCAGCCTCGGTGACGGACTGGACGTCCACCTTCGGATTAGGGCGAGTGGTCCGCTCGAGTGGCCATCCTTCGTGATCGTCGCGGCAGCGGTGGTCGCCGTCGGCTTCAACGCCTGCAGTTTCGGGGTGCCCCGTCGCTCGCTGCTGGCGGTGGGGGGTCTCGGCGCGATCGCGGCCATATTCGGTCGCGGCCTCACGCCGTTGACGGCCGAGATGGGGCTCGGGTCGCGAACGTTCCTCGCGGCACTAGCGATCGGTGTCATCGCGGGGTTGCTCTCGAATCGTTCATGGGTTCCATCGGCACTGTGGGCGGTTCCCGCGATCCTTCCGCTGCTGCCTTCTCCGGCCACGCTGCTTCCGCTACTGGCGGAAAGCGAAGGCGTACGCGAGTCACTGCAGGCCCGAGCAGTCGAGACGGCCTTCGCGATCGGGGTCGGAGTCGCCGCGGGTGCGATCGTGGTCGAGACGTACCAACGAACCCGAGAGCGTGTCCTCAACCCGGTCGTGGAGGCGGCGTCGACGGAGATCTCCGAGCGCGTCCTCGGGCCGATCCAGCGTTTGATGAGGAGGACCTTCGTGCGGTTCAGGCCGCCGCGACAGGGAGGGAGAAGCCATCTCGACGAGTAGCCGGCAGGAGACGCGCGATCGAGCGGCGTATGTACCAGACTGCCGGCCGGCGGATGTTTGTGGCGGTCGCGCACGACAGCGAAGCATATCGCGGCGAGTGGGCGGTCCTTCTCGCAAGTAGCGGCCGGCTCCTCACCCGTCTGGCCTTCGGCTTCCGCGATTCCAACGGGTTGATTGGGGTTGACGATGCTCGAGCTCGCTTAGGTAAAGGAGGTCAGTCTTCTGACCCCTTTCACCGGTGGATGAGTCCAGCGCAATGCACGCGAGCTGTGCGAGCCTACCTCGGGGGGAGAAGGAGGAGAACTTCCATGGAGGAGATGAGAACACTCGAAGGACTCGAAGAAGGGCTCGGGGTTAGCTTTCACGACCAGCAGTTGTTACGGGATGCGACTACGCACGACTCCGCCGTCCAGGAGAGGCTCGCTAAGGATTCCTACGAGCGACTTGAGTTCCTGGGCGATGCGATCCTGGGGCAGGCGATTGCCGAGTTGACTTACCACGAGTTTCCGACCCTCGCGGAAGGCAAGCTGTCCAAGATTCGGGCGGCCGTCGTCAACAACGAGAACCTCGCCACGGTCGCTCGGAATGAACTTCATCTGGGCGAGTACCTGCTATTGGGCAAGGGTGAGAAGGGTCACGGTGGCCCAGAGAAGACGAGCATCCTGGCCGGTTCCTTTGAGGCTGTGCTGGGAGCCATCCATCTCGACCAAGGGGCCGAGACCGTATCCGCGATGGTTCGCCGTTGGTTCGGCGAGCGGCTTCGTGAGTACGCCAGGGGCCGGGTCATCGACGACTACAAAGGCCGACTGCAGGAATTCCTCGCGCGCGTGTCTCCGAAGCTCCGTCCTGTGTACACGATCGACGAATCCGGCGGCGCAGACGACCGCAAGGACTTCTTGGCGCAGGTCGTAATCGACGGGCGCGTTCACGGCACGGGCAGGGGCACCTCGAAGAAGGCTGCCCAGCAGAAGGCCGCGCGTCAGGCGCTCGAACAGATTGAGGAGGAGGTCTGGGCCCCGGAGGCCGATCCGTGTTCTTCGAACACTTGACGAGGAGGTGTCGGAGTGCCGAAAGACTACGGACCGGCCAGGAACTGGTGTAGGAGCTTCAACGCTTCGTCGCGGATCGGCCGGATCTCCTCCACGATCTTGCCAGCAGGGTTGAGAAGCAGAAGCTTCGTGTTAGAACACCGCGATGAGATTGGTCACCTGGAATAGCCAGCCCGGCATAGCCCGGAACTGGGAGACGATTCAGGGGTTCGGCGCTGATGTCCTAACCGTCCAGGAGTGCGAGCCCGATACCAAGGAAACCGCCCTGGGCCGCCTTCTCTGGCTACATCCCGAGGACATCACCAGCCACTAGCCGGAGGCGGAGCCGTGTTCAGCCGACGGCTCGAGCCGATCATCGCGTCGTGCGGCAACGTCACCGCCCGAGGGACTCAGGCTCCATGACCTGTCTCATAGGCGCCGGCCGGCTGCCGGACAGTCCAACCGGCACTTGGCCTCACGACTGGATGAAGTCCAGCAGGTCGGGATTGATAACTTCGGCGTGGGTCGTGCACATGCCGTGCGGATAGCCCGGATAGACCTTCAGGGTGCCGTTCTTCACCAGCTTGATCGACAGCTCGGCCGAGGCTCCGATCGGCACGACCTGGTCATCGTCGCCGTGCATCACGAACGTGGGGACGTCGATGGCCGTGAGATCGTCGGTGAAATCGGTCTCCGAGAACGCCTTGATGCCCTCGTAGTGGGCTTTGACGCCGCCCATCATGCCCTGCCGCCACCAGTTCAGGATGACGCCCTCCGACACGGTCGCTCCTGGACGGTTGAACCCATAGAACGGGCCGGCCGCGACGTCGCGATAGAACTGTGCCCGGTTGAAGGCCGTGCCTTCACGGAAGCCGTCGAACACCTCGATCGGAAGGCCGCCGGGATTGGCCTCGGTCTTCAGCATGAGCGGTGGCACCGCGCCGATGAGCACCGCCTTTGCCACACGACCCCCTCCATGCTTGGCCACGTACCGAGCGACCTCGCCGCCTCCGGTCGAGTGGCCGACATGGACCGCGTCGCGAAGGTCGAGATGATCCACGACGGCGGCAGCGTCGGCCGCGTAGGTGTCCATGTCGTGGCCATCCGAGCTCTGGGTCGAGCGGCCGTGACCTCGACGGTCATGAGCGACGACGCGGTACCCGCGCAGGACGAAGTACATCATCTGCGCGTCCCAGTCGTCGGAACTGAGCGGCCATCCGTGGTGGAACACGATCGGCTGACCGCTGCCCCAGTCCTTGAAATAGATCTCGGTACCGTCCTCGGTGGTGACGTAAGGCATATCGTGTCCCCCCCTGCGGGATGTGGGTCCCGCCATCGTGTTTCCTCGGGCTTCCTTCGTGACTCCTCCTTCGTTGGAGTGAGTTCAATGGTGCTCGGCGTTGGCCGGCTCGGCATCGTGGACGTACCCGAACCCGACCCGCAGTGTTTTGGCCAACTCCCGCTACGCGAGCGCGAGCGGGCGGAGTGAGGAGAAGTGGACCTCGACCACCTCGTCGTGATGAAGATCACGTGTGCGATCTCGCGGTTCCGTGGTTCTTCGGCCGCTATCTCGGGCGGCGTCGCCGCTTACGAGCGCCTCGGCGGGCCGAGCTCCGATGTCGTTCGACAGGTGGAGCCGAACGGGACCGGCCGACGTCGGCCGGTCCCGTTCTGGCAGCGGGTTCGTGCTTTGGTCGCGGTTAGTGCTGGGTCGCCTGCTGGGCGCGGTTGCTGGCTACCAGCACACTCCCGCCGAGCGCCGCCGCGATGACACCGACGATCCACGACGTCCACGACGCGCCTTCAAGGTCCGCGTAGCCGAACACCCACGGCGCGATGAAGAGCAGCGCCCCGAGCACAACCGTGAGCGACTCCGTCGCGCGGACGTCCGGCCTGGCGAGCGAGACGAGTGCCGTCCCGGCGAGCAGGGCGCCGAACACGATCAGGGTCCACAGAGCGCCGCTTTCGCCAGTCGTGCTGGTCCAGATCGGCGACAACGCCGCGTAGGCACCTGCGATCAGCGTGCCGTAGTCCTGCATTCTGGCCCTCGGGTTCATCAAACTTCACCTCCTTCGTTGTTGTCGCATCTCTATCGATTCTTCCGGGGCGAGACCGGATCCGCATCGTGGGCGTCCCCGCATCCAACCCGAAGTATTTCGGCGCCACACCGCTAAGCGAGCGGGGGCGCCCGAGGAGGAGCTAAGCCGATCGCGAAGTCGGGCCAGTCATGGTGCGGTCCTTTGGCTTCGTCGCCGCAGGAGTGACGCTGTCTCGCCACGCAGCAACGGCGTTGCATCTTCTCCGAGGCCTCCGTCGCCGATCGCCACGGCATGATCGATGCCGGCGCCCTCACAAGACGATCAGTCCGATGCCGCTCGGCGGCGCGCCCGGGTGCAATCAGGCAGCGACATCCTCGCCGAGTACCCCGCCGGGACCGAAGTTGCGCGTCATCGGCTACATGACGATCCGGATCGCGAGCGTCAGTGCCACGACGGCCAGGACCCGGCGGACGACATCAACGCTGCTCGGCTACACCGCGTCGGCCAACACAACCACTGCTCAGGACGAGACAGCCGCCGACGCGTAGGCCGTCCCATAGGTCGATGCGAGAACGCCGCCATCGACCGGCAGCTCGACGCCGGTGATGTGCGCGGAAGCATCCGAGGCGAGGAAGCACACGGCGTCGGCGATCTCCTCCGGCGTGCCCATCCTTCCCTGCGGAGCTAGCCGGGCAGCGAGCTGCTCGGCCTCGGCTTCGTCGACGGGAGCGTCGGAACCGGCCACCATCTTGGTCATCTTGGTCCGGATGTTGCCCGGCAGCACGGCGTTCAGGCGCACGCCGGTCGGCCCCACCTCGATCGCGGCCGTCTTGGTGAGACCGATCACGCCATGCTTGGATGCGTTGTAGGCATTGCTGCCCGGAACCCCTCCGGCCCCACCCATCGAGCTGGTGTTGATGATCGATCCGGCGGGTTGCCCGATCATGACCGGCAGCACGAACCGCAGGCCGAGGAACACCCCGCGCAGATTGACGGCGATGACCTTGTCGAACGTGTCGATCGGATAATCGACCTTCGGCGCCACGACGCCCAGGATGCCCGCATTGTTGAAGAACGCATCGATCCGCCCGAAGCGGCTCTTGGCCTCCGCCACATAGGCGCGCACCAGTGCCTACCGGGTCGCAGCGGCGGCACACCTGATGCGGCGGCCGCCGCGCTGCCGGGGTTCTCGGTCGTCCACCTCCACGGTGGGATGACACAAGCCGACAGCGACGGGTGGGCGGAGAATCTCGTGGCACCCGGCCAGCAGACCCTCGACCGGTACGAGAACGAGCAGCCCGCGGGGATGCTCTGGTACCACGACCACGTCATGGGCGTGACGCGCTTCAGCGTGTACGCCGGCCTCGCCGGGCCCTGGATCGTGCGCGACCACCGCGAGCGGGAGCTCGGGCTCCCCGAAGGCCCCCCCTACGAACTGCCGCTTCTTCTCGTCGACCGCAACTTCGACACCGCTCCGAGCGGCGGCCTCACCGGCGACCTGCTCCACAAGACCGATCCCGAGGTGACGGAGTCCTTCGGCCCCTTCACCGTCGTGAACGGCGCGATCTGGCCGCAGCTCGAGGTGGAGCCGGCCACGTACCGGTTCCGCCTGCTGAACGGGTCGAATGCTCGCACCTATCGAGTCGTGCTCACCCGCGACGGTGAACCCGACCATGAGCGGATCACCCAGATCGGCACCGATGGAGGGCTCCTCCTCGCCCCCACGGCGATCCCGGCACAGGGCCTCGTCCTGGCATCGGCCGAGCGCGCCGATCTCCTGGTCGACTTCTCCGACCTGCGCGCGGGAACCGAGCTCACCCTGTGGAACACCGCCCCCGCCCCCTTCGACGGCAGCTTCGGCGACCCCGACGGCCGCCGGAAGCGTCGATCTCGAGGGTCTGCTGCCCTACCCGGAGATCCTCCGCATCCGGGTGCGCGAGGGACGCCGCTCCACCTACCGGGTGCCGCAGGTGCTCGCCACCGACTTCGAGCGGATCCGTCGCGACGACCTCACCGGCGGCGTCGTCCGCGCGATCGCGCTCGTCGAGCAGGAATCCGAAGTCGATGGCGAGCCGCCCATGCTCACGATGCGTGAGCTCGCCGAAGATCCCGCCGCAGAGGATCCGGCGATCACGCTCGTCGAACGGCAAGGCGACGACGCGGAGCGTGTCACACGCTGGCGCACCGTCGCCACCCGCTTCGAGGACGGCGTGACGTTCTTCCCGATGCTCCATCGTCCCGAGATCTGGCGCATCATCAACCTCACCGACGACACGCATCCGATCCACGTGCACCTGGATGCCTTCCAGGTCCTCGACCGACAGCCGGCCGTCGTGGAGATCGCCGACGGCGGGATCACCGCGACCGGCACGAACGCAACGGTCCGCATCGGAGACGTCCTCGACGACGGGATCTCCCACACGGTCGACGACAACGAGCGCGGTCGCAAGGACACCGTCCGCGTCAACCCGAAGGAAGTCGTCGACATCGTCGTGCGCTTCGATGTCTTCGCCGGCCGCTACATGTACCACTGCCACATCCTCGAGCACGAAGACCGCGACATGATGCGTCCCTTCGTCGTGATGCCCGCCGAACTGATGCCGTTCATGGACATGCCCGCGGGCCGCGACGACATGGCAGACATGGCAGACATGAAGCACGAGGTTTGAGACGGAGGATCCGTATCCCGAAGACGATCGGAAAGATGCCAAGCAGCCCGATGCCCTTCTGAGAGACGGTCTCGATGCCGACTGCCGCGAGTACGCTGATCGTAAGAAGCACTGCCTGGCTGATCAGCTGTCCGACGTAGACCTGTGCTACAGCTCCCGCCTCTCGGCGTAGGCGAAGATCGTCGTAAGGACGACCAGCTCGTCCACACTGGTCGCGACAAATACAACGACGGAGGAGAGTACGGTCTCGATCGTCATCTCACCTCGACGACGACCCTGTCAAGTCGCTCCACCCCGACGCCGCGCTCGGTGTCTTCCATGCCTCGATCGTCCTCGAGCGCGGCCTGGCCCGCACCGTGCACGCCCCCTATCGGAGCCGCAGCCTTCTCGTGTCAGCACCGCTAGGAACGTACCGGGCCAGCCGGCGCTACTGGACCGCATCGGGCGCTGCCGGGTCCGACCCGATCGACGAGACGACCGTGAAGACGACCGCCGTCACGGGAACCGCGAGATAGGCGCCGATGATGCCGAAGAGCGACGCACCGGCGGCGACCGCGAGCAGGATCACGGCGGGGTGCAGGTCCACGGTGCGGCTCTGGATGATGGGCTGGAGGAAGGTTCCCTCGATCAATTGCACCGCCACGACGAGAGCCAGGACCGCGAGTCCCGATCTCCCAGCCTCCGTCCGCGAAGGCGACCAGCACGGCGACGAGGCCGGAGATGAACGCGCCGATGAAGGGCACGAACGCACCCAGGAAGACGAGCACGGCGAGGGCGAACGCGAGCGGCACGCCGAGCACCCAGAGACCGATGCCGATCAACGAGGCGTCGACGACCGCGATGAGCGCCGTTCCCCTGACGAAGCCGCCGAGCACGACCCATGCCCTCTGCCCCGCTCGGTCGACCACCGGCCGCGTCTCCGGCGTGAACCGGCGCAGGATCCAGTCCCAGAGAGAGGTGCCGTCGCGGAGGACGAAGTAGAGGATGGAGACGGCCAGCACCAGGCCGCCGAGGAGGCCGGCACCCGCCTGGGCGCCCGAGACGAGGTACCCGGAGGCTTCGCGCCAGGAATCTGCGAGGGACGCCCCGAGATCCTCGGCCAGGGAGAGGTTGAACGGTTCGCCTTCGAGCCAGTCCGCGATCTCGTTCACGGCCCTGGAGACCGAGGAGGCGAGCTCGTCGTACTGCGAGAGGACCGAGGTCGTCACGATCGCGATCAGCCCGGCAACGACCGCGAGTCCCACGAGCAAAGCGATCGCGGCGGCCGAGCGCCCGAGTCGAAGCCTGCTCCGGACGAACCCGACGACTGGGGAGAGTGCCGGTGTGATCGTCAGCGCGATCATGACCGGCAGCACGATGATGCGCACGTACCACAGCACCGCGAGCACGGCGACCAGGGCTGCGGCGCAGACGAGCACCCGCCACGACCAACCCGCAGCCCGCTCCAGATTCGCGGACACCGGCGGAAGATTCATGTCATCGGCTTGAGCGCGACGCCGTCGAAGCCGAGAACGGGTGGTAGAAGGCCTGGATCGCCTCTCTCCCCGTTGTCGGGTAGAGAACGAAGCGGGCGCCCTCGCGCTGGTTCTTGACCTCGACGCGGAATCCGTCTCCGCGATCTTCGTGATTCCAGAACAGGTCGACGACGATCCCGGAGCTCTCGCGATGTCCGAAGTGATTGGCAGCGGTCAGCATGTGCTCCCACCTCCGAAGCAGTCTCGACGTCCGAACATAGCTGGAATCGTGCTCGAGCGGGGAGTGGTTCGCGTCGTGGGCGCCCACGGATCCGACCCACAGTGTTTTCGTCACGCACCGCTAGGCCGAGGAGGCGCACCGGAGTACGACCTCAATGGTGACGGGATGCTTTCGGAAGAGCTCACCCTTCAGGCTGGAACGAATCTGTCCGGCGACGACTGCCCGCTTCTGGTCGATGAAGCCAGAACGATCGGCGGCAGTGATTAGAGCACGGGTCCCCATCCGATCAGGACCTCGCCTCCGTCTGCTGCAGCCAGCTCGATAACCGAGTTAGGAACCCCTCCAGCCACGTCGATGATGACTACAGACTTTTCGAGATAGAGGGTGCGCTCGAGGATCGCGAGTGCCAGCCAACGCCCGCTCGGGCTCCAAGCCAAGTCGGAGACGTTCGGAGCGTGCTCGCCTCTCCCGGTCGAGAACAGCATCCCGTCCTCTCCTGTGGTGGGGTCCAGGACGTAGACGTCGGTGATGGAGTACGGAGGCCGGCCGATCGCGTAGGCCAGTGAGTCTTGTGTCGGGGACCAGGCGATAACTTCGGAGAACTCCGTCGTCTCGTGACCCAAGGTGGACGGGTTCCGCGCCTTTCCGAGATCATGCCGTCCTCCTTCAGAGAGAGGTCGTCACCGTTTGGCAGCGCCCAGGTGTATCCACCCTTACGCCGGATGACGCTGCCCGGACCTGTTACGCACGATCTGACTCGGGATATTCTCGGGATATTCCGCGTCTGACTCATCGTTCAACGAGCCAATTGATTCAGGACTAGTGCCTCACCTGGGGCTTTGCGCTTGTAGTCCCAACGGGGTTCGAACCCGTGTCTCCACCTTGAGAGGGTGGTGTCCTAGGCCACTAGACGATGGGACCGTCGGCCGCGGGCCGCCCGGAAGTGTAGCAACCGCCCCTCGCCGACCTCGCGACCTGCGAGTCCGGGAGCCGCTCGAGGACGCAGCGCGTGTCCCTGCACTCGCGGGTGCCTCGATCGATCATCGACGGACCTCCCACGCGACACCCGGCCTCTCGGTAGGGTGTGGGCCGTGCGCCACCGCCCGCGACGCCGCTGGTTCCTCGCTCGCCCGGCCATGCTCACGATCGCGATCGCCGCGGTCCTGGCCGGGATCGGTGTCGCTCCGCCCGAGCGAACCCCATCACCCGCAACGGCGGCGGCAGCGCCGACCGGCATCGAGACGATCGAGCACATCATCATCGTCGTCCAGGAGAACCGCTCGTTCGACCACTACTTCGGGACGTACCCGGGCGCCGACGGCATCCCGAGGACCGACGGCAGGTGGGACGTCTGCCTCCCAGATCCCGTCCTCGACCGATGCGCGCGCCCGTACCACTCGACGACGTACTTCGACGCGGGCGGCGCGCACAATCACTCGGCGTCGGTGCGCGACGTCAACAAGGGCAAGATGGACGGCTTCGTCGAGACCGTGCGCCGGAGCGGCAACACGTGCAAGCGTCATCCGAACATCCGCCCGTGTCGAAAGACCGAGCGCGGTCCGGCGCGCCAACCCGACGTGATGGGGTTCCACACCCGCGCCGAGATCCCGAACTACTGGGCCTACGCGGATCAGTACGTCCTGCAGGATCGGATGTTCGCGCCGACGGACTCGTGGACGTTGCCCGCGCATCTGTTCCTGACCTCCGCCTGGTCGGCGGATTGCTCGGATCTCTCGGATCCGATGAGCTGTACGTCGGACCTGGACGACCCCGGCGACGGATGGAGGGCCGACAGCGGCGAGCCGGCCCCGTACGCGTGGACCGACATCACGTACCTGCTCCACGAGCAGGGTGTGTCCTGGGCCTACTACGTGGGTGAGAAGACCTGCATCCGCCTCCCGTGCCCGACGGGGGAGGGCCGCCACACGACGTCCACGCAGCTCCCGATCGCGGGTTTCCGAACCGTGCAGCAGAACGGTCAACTCGGCAACATCCGGCCCCACGACGACTACTTCGAGTCCGTCGCAGCGGGGACGCTCCCGTCGGTGTCCTGGATCGTCCCGTTCATCGGGGCGAGCGAGCATCCGCCGGGGGATCTCCGACCAGGCCAGGCCTGGGTGACCAAGATCGTCAACGCCCTGATGGAGAGCCCGCTCTGGGAGTCGAGCGTGCTCTACCTCACGTGGGACGACTGGGGCGGCTTCTACGACCACGTCCCTCCACCGGACGTCGACCGGAACGGGTTCGGCATGCGCGTCCCCGCGCTCGCGATCAGCCCATGGGTGCAACCAGGAACCATCGACCATCAGACCCTGTCGTTCGACGCCTACCTGCGGTTCATCGAGGATCGTTTCCTGGGCGGGGAGCGCCTGGACCCGGCGACCCTCAGCCGGCCCGACTCGCGACCGACCGTACGAGAGAGCGTGCCGATCCTCGGCGATCTGGCGAACGAGTTCGACTTCACCCAGACGCCGATCCCGCCGCTGATCCTCGATCCGCGGCCGAAGCCGACCGGCTAGTCCTCGCCCTGATCGCGGGTGAACCCGAGTTCGCCGTCGAACTCCTGGAGCTTCTCGATGTGCATCCACGAGTGCGCGCTCGAGATCCGGACGAGCAGCTCGTGGACGTCCTGGTCCGACAGGTCGCCCGGCTCCTCCTTGATGATGAACCGGCACCGGAAGTGGTCACCGGTCTCGGTCATCGCTCCCGTCGGCGGGAAGACCTTCGTCCCGCGGCTCGAGATCATCTTGAGGGAGAGCTTCGTGTCGTGCGTGAGCTCCATCAGGGAGGCGCCGAGCTCGCCGGCCGACAGCGGCGACTCGACGAACACGTCCAGCCCGACCACCGAGCGGCTCGACGGCCTCACGTAGTCGGGCCGGGGGTCGATCTTCGGCAGCTGCAGGGGCTTCACGTCACGGATCGTCCATGTCTCGGTGCGCTTGCCGAGGTTGCCGATGATCGCGTTCGTGTAATCGGTCGTCGGGGTGCCTCGGTCGTAGCCGAGCACGTCGCCCGTGAGCACGCCCGACTCGAGCGTCACGAACACCGCGTGCTCGATCGCCGCCGCCTGCTCCAGGAACCCGAGGTAGCGGAGCATCAGCACCGCCGACAGGATGACCGCGGTCGGGTTGATGACGTTCTTGCCGGCGTACTTGGGCGCCGAGCCGTGGACGGCTTCGAAGATCGCGACCTCGTTGCCCACGTTCGCCGACGGCGCGAACCCGAGCCCCCCGATCAACGCCGATGACAGGTCCGACAGGATGTCGCCGTTCATGTTGGTGGTGACGATCACGTCGAACTGCTCGGGGCGCTTGACCAGCTGGTGCGCGCAGTTGTCGACGATCACGTGCCACGACTCCATCTCCGGGTAGTCGGGAGCGACGCGTTCGAACACCCGCTTCAGCGTCCCCTCCGAGAGCTTCATGATGTTGGCCTTGGTCGCGCAGGCGACCTCGGTGCGTCCCTCGCTCCGGGCGTACTCGAACGCGAACCGGGCGATCTTCTCCGCAGCCCTTCTCGCTGATCAGCTTGAGCGCCTGCGGCGACGCCGGGCGTCTGCATGTATTCGATCCCTGCGTACAGGTCCTCGACGTTCTCCCGGACCATGACGAGGTCGATCCCGCGGCCGCTGTACGGGGTCGTCACCCCCGGCATCTCGCGCACAGGCCGGACGTTCGCGTACGTCTCGAAGAGCTTGCGCAGCGTGACGTTCGCCGACTTCTCCCCGAACCCCACCGGGGTCTCGAGCGGGCCCTTGAGCGCGACGCGCGTCCGCGAGATCGATTCGATCGTCTCGGGCGGCACGCCCGACGGCAGACCCTTCTTGAACACCTCCGCGCCGGCCTCGCACTCTTCCCACGTGATCCGCACGCCGGCGGCCTCGATGATCCGACGCGCCGCGTCCACGCACTCGGGCCCGATCCCGTCGCCGGGGATGAGCGTGACGACGGTCGGGTCGGATGGCGTTCGCGGTCACGATGAGCTCCTTGGCCGACGTCGGCGGTCATCCTAGCGCCGCACCCGCTCGTCAGGACCCACGTGTGGTGACCGATCGTCCCGCCGGATCGCCCTCGATTGGTACCCTCGGGCGGTCGATGCCCTCGAACCCCCTCCGCCCGCCCCGAACCCTCGTCGCGCTGGTCCTCGCCGCGATGCTCGCCGCCGCTTGCTCTACGGCCTCGGGTGAGACCGGATCCCCGACGTCGAGCCCGGCGGGACCCTCGACCTCGGAGCCCGCCTCGCCCGGTCCCGAGCTGACCAAGCTCGAGCAGGCGCAGCTGCACCTCAAGCACCTCGTCTTCATCGTCCAGGAGAACCGCTCGTTCGATCACTACTTCGGGACGTTCCCGGGCGCCAACGGCTTCCCGATGCGCAACGGCAGGCCCTCGGTGTGCGTGCCCGATCCGATCGCGCACGCCTGCGTCCGTCCGTATCACACCTCCGAGCAGCTGCAGGAGGGGGGGCCGCACGGTCAGCGTCATTCGGAGCTCGACGTGAACGGCGGGAGGATGGACGGGTTCGTGAGGACGGTGGTCGAGAGTCCTTTGTACTGCGCCGACCATCGGGCCTCCCCGCGCTGTCGGGATTACCTCGGGCCGCAGGGCCAGCCGGATGTCATGAGCTACCACACCGCCAAGGAGATCCCGAACTATTGGCGCTACGCCAAGAAGTTCGTCCTGCAAGATCGCATGTTCGCCCCCGCCGATTCGTGGACCCTGCCGGCGCACCTGTTCCTGGTGTCGGCCTGGGCCGCGCGGTGCTCGGTCGCGCGCGACCCGATGTCCTGCGTCTCGAACCTCGAGCTCGGGGAGGAGTTCCAGACCATGCGGTCCCGCGAGGACGTCCCGATCTGGGCGTGGACCGACATCACCTATCTCCTGTGGGAGCAAGGCGTCGAGTGGGGGTACTACGTCGGCGACGACACATGCTTCTTCGACCCATGCCCGGACGAAGGCGGCGAACGCACCGTCTCGCAGCAGAACCCGTTGCCGTGGTTCACGACGATCAGGGAAACGGGCCAGATGGATCGGATCCAGAAGCACCGCGAGGTTCTACAAGGCCGCCGCGAACGGGACCTTGCCCTCGGTCTCGTGGGTCATGCCGTACAACGGGGTCGGCGAGCACCCGGCGTCGGGCGCGCCGATCTGGAGGGGCCAGGCCCACGTCACGCACGTCGTCAACGCGCTGATGAAGGGTCCCGACTGGAACGAGACCGCGGTCTTCCTCACGTGGGACGACTGGGGAGGCTTCTACGATCACGTGAGGCCGCCTCGGGTGGACCTGAACGGGTACGGGATCCGCGTCCCCGGGCTGCTGATCAGCCCGTGGGCTCGTGCGGGCCTGATCGACTCGCAGACGCTGTCGTTCGACGCCTACCTGAAGCTCATCGAGGACCTGTTCCTCGACAGTGAGCGACTGAACCCCGCGACGCTCAGCCGACCCGATTCGCGCCCGACGGTCCGCGAGAAGGCATCGATCCTCGGCAACCTGCTGAAGGAGTTCGACTTCAGCCAGGAGCCGCTCCCGCCGTTGATCCTGGACCCGAGCCCGTAGCGTTCGAGCACTGCGCCATGCCGGCGCGGTCAGCCGAGCCCTGCGCGGGGTTCGCTGGCCCGCCTGGATTCGAACCAGGACTAACTGATCCAGAGTCAGCCGGGCTACCGTTACCCCACGGGCCAGTGGGGTTTCGATGCTATCAGGAGGCCTGGCCGTCCACGGGGAACGTCTCGAGCCCCGGCGGTACGTCGGATCGGAACGACCGGACGATCCGCTCGAAGTCGGCGCGCTCCGCGTCCCACCCTCCCGGCGGGAAGATCGCGGCGATCAGGTACCCCGTCTCGCCGTCTCCGAGCGTCATCGCCGCGGCGACGCTCGAGGTGACCTCGCCCCCCTCGCGCGCGTCGGCGACGATCAGCCTCGCGGGCGAGCCGTCGAGCCTCGCCGGGTCGTCGATCACCACGTCGAAGAGGGGATCGCCGGTGAGGAAGTACAGCGCCATCTGATCCAGGTCGTCGAACTCGTCGGCCGTCACCGCGAAGGCCTGATAGACGGTCTGGTCCGGTTCGCCGCTCGCGGCCGCGTCGAAGGCCCCCGATCGCCGCCTGGGGGGACGGGCTCGGTGCGGGCGGGCTGGAGATCACACCGGTGAGCAGACCCGGACCGTCCTGGGCAGGTTGGGGCGGCGTCACCGTGACGTCGTTGGCCGCGGGCAGGTTCACCACGAACAGGCCCCGCTCGTCGTAGTAGCGCGCGAGATCCCGCTCGGATCCCCGTGCGCACCCCGACGAGTAAGAGGAGCGCGATCGGGGAAACGAGTAGCGTCGAGGCCCTTCTCATGGGCAAGATGGTTGCACGCCAACGCGGCATTGACCAGCGGCCCGACGAGTGCGTACGGTGCCGAAGCGGATCCTGGGGGTGGTGCGAGGTGAACAAGAACGGGCTGATCGCCGAGGTTGCGAAGCGGACGGGGGCGAGCAAGGCGGACGTGGGTCGGATGATCGATTCGTCCATGGACGTGGTCCGAGAGGCCGTCTCCCGCGGCGAGCGGGTCTCGCTCGTCGGGTTCGGAACCTTCGAGCGCAAGCGCCGGAACAAGAGGATCGCGCGGAACCCGCGGAAGCCGTCGACGCCGATCGTCGTCCCCGCTCGCGACCTGCCGTGGTTCACCGCCGGCAAGGAGTTCCGAGAGATGGTCGCCTCCAAGCGGCGGCGCGTCTCCGCCAAGCGCTAGTCGCTCGTCGGGCGGTTCGTCAGAGCGTGACGATCTGGAGGTTCCTCGCGACCTTCCTGCCCGACTCCTCCACGAGATCGAACCTCACGCGCTGGCCGATCCGCAGGGAGAGCAGGCCCGAGCCCTCGACCGAGACCGCGTCGATCGCCACCTCGGCGCGGTCCTCCATCAGGAGGCTCCCCGTCCGCTCGGCGGCGTCGAAGTCCTTGATCGTTCCCTGAGCCATCGACCCTCCCGCTACGCGCGCAGGCGTGCGCCGAGATCCATCTGCAGGCAGACCTCGCGGGTCCGCCCCCGCCGGCCGTCGGCGAGCAGCGTGAGGATATCGTCCGGGCGATCGACGTCGAACGACAGCTCGCGACGCTCGACGACCGAGACGGGGAGACCGCGTTCGGCGGCGAGCTCGAGGTGACGACGGAACGAATCGGGTCCGAACCGTGCCGGGATCGCCCTCGGGGGTCGGCGCAGGAGCAGGCTGGTGCCGGAGCCGTCCGCCGATCGCGCGAGGACGACGGCGCCGAGCGTCCGGAGCGCTTCGTGCAGCGTGTCGACGGTCACGAGCGGGACGTCGGCGGGCAGCACCGCGAGCGCGGTGGCACCGTCCTGCTTCGCCTTCGCCTCGACCTGCCGGATCGCGTTGGCGAGCGGTGGCTTGGCCTCCGGGATGGGCCGGGCGCCGCGGCCGGCCGCGACCTCGAGCGCGACCTCGTCGGGCGAGATCACCCAGGTCTCCCACCCCGGGACCGAGAGCGCGGCATCGAGGACGTCCTCGAGCATCGCGAGGGTCAGGGCTCCGCGTTCGAGCCCCGTCAGGGCCGGCGAGAGCCGTGTCTTGGCGCGCGAGAGGGACTTCACGGGCACGGCGACGACGCGCATGCGCTAGAGGCTAGTACCCACGGGGCATCTCGCACCGTCGGGGCGCGGAAGGCCCGCCGGGCGGAGGACGCGGTAGCATCGCCCGCCCGAAGGGAGGCGCCTCGTGGAGCCCTGGTACCGAGCGGCGGAGCTCGCGCTGGTCCCGCCGTTGCAGCT
>CAVYTE010000010.1:0-28433 GCA_963771385.1 uncultured Actinomycetes bacterium | reverse complement strand
GTTGGAAGGCAACACCGTCAAGGTTCGGATCGGATCGGGGGGCCCTGCCTACGAGAGGCGGCCGAGGAGCTCGGCGCCCCTCGGGCCGACCCACGCGACGATCGTGCGGATCGACCGGTTGAGCGACGTGCCCGCGGAGGCATCCACACCCGCGCCGGTGAGGAGCTCGGTGAACCGCTCGAGCCGCGCCGTGATGAAGGCACGGTCGGGGCCGGGCATCCGGAGCTCGCTCCTGGCCTCGTCGAGCGCCCACCCGGCCTCCCAGTGCACCTCGTCCGGCAGCCCGAGCCGGTCGAGCGATCTCCGCAGCGTGCGGATGGCGTGGAGCGCCTGTCTCGGGTCCGGCGAGAGGACCCGCTCGACGGCGACCTCACGTCCGCCATCGGCTGACGTCGACGACCTCGGCATCGCCGACCGTGTTCGAGAGCTGAACCATGGTGTTCCCCTTGTCGAGGATCGTGATCGCATCCATCCGGGGTCCACAGTCGTACGTTTCCGGGCCCCGGCGCGCTGACCGACGCCACAGCGCCCCGTGTGACATCCGTCACCTTGGGGACGGGCCTACCGACCCGGGCCGCTGTTGTCGTCGTCCTGCTCGTACGCGTCGTCGAGGCCGAGGTCGTGGAGCTCCTTGGAGTCCAGGCCCGGACCGATCGCGGCCGTCACGACGGCGACGGCGAGCACGACGATGATCGCCGCCGCGATGAGGGATCCGATCAGCTGCTTCGTGTAGTTCGGCTTGGCCATCGGTCAGCTCCAGAGGTAGTCGCCGGCCGAGGTCACCCAGGTCAGGATGAACAGGCCGAACACGGCGAGGCCGAGGTGCGGCAGGAAGCGCTGCATGGACTTCCACCAACGGATCACGATCACCTTCAGCACCAGGACGCCGACGAGCGCGGAACCGGCCGCCGACGTGGATCGTGGCCCGGGTGGTCTCCTCGTCGAACGCGTGCTCGATCCCGTCCCCCACCGAGAAGTACGTCCAGCACATCCACGCGACCAGGAGGGTGATCGGCAGGATCGTGTCGCCGATAGCGCGGTGGGCGAACGACGCCGCCCTCGGCCCCAGGAAGGACGTCTTCACCTTGTTGTAGCCGACCGCCATCATCGCCACCTGATAGCAGGCAAGGGCAACGGCGACCGAGGCGAGCACGGTCTTGACCTGGGCCACGTTGCCGAACGTGATCGCGTCGACCAGATCCTCCATCCCGGGAAGCGTACCCACCTCGACGGGTCGGCAGGCCATGACCCACGCCGGTCGCTCGAACGGCTCTAGGTCCGCCCCTTCAGCCCCCTGTAGTGCGCGCGCTCCGGCGCATCGAGGCGCTCGACGGCGTAGCGCAGCGTGGTGCGCGGCATCGTGGCGGCGAACCGGTCGAGGAAGTCGCAGCCCGTCGGGATCTCGCTTGCCGGCCTCCCGACCCAGCCACCGACGGCCTTCTGGATCAGGTCGTGTTCGTCGTCCACCAGCACTTCGGCGATCCTGAAGGTCTCGGCGGTCTCGCCCTGGCGGATGAAGTCGTAGGTGGCGACGATCGCCGTCCGGGCTCGCACATGTCCTCGGACCGGGCCACCGGTCGAGGATGTCGCGAGGCCGGTCGAACAGGTACCCGCCGACCACGTACGGCGCGCTCCGATCGACCAGGTCCCACGTGTTGATCCGGTCGTGGCGTCGGATGTAGAGGTCGAACAGCTCCTTTCGGCGTTTAGGCGACGTACGTTCCGCCCCGGCTTGGAAGTCCATGACGCTGACCGCGCCCACCCGCGCTTCGTGCACCGGGCTCTCGAACAGGCCCTCCACCTGGGCCAGCGGCATCTCGACGAATTCCTTCGCCAGCGCGAACACCTCCCCCATCCGCGCGCCGATCGAGATGTCGGCTCGACCGGGGCCTCGGCCCCGGCGCCAGCCAACCCTGGGCCTCCTCGACGCCTCCGCCGAGCCGAGCGGCGTCAACCGCTCGAGGAATCGCTTCGCCTTCAACTGTTCCGCCCCCAACGGAGCACCTCGCTTCGATGTCGGCCAGCGGATAGCTTCTCGCATCTCTGCTCGCGGAGCCGCCGATGAGTTCCGCAGCCTCGTGCGGTCTGATTAGGGTGAGTGTGGAGTGGGGATGACCCATCCGCGAGGACCGGATCCCCGATGGGGGAAGGAGGCGGCATGAACCTGAACAGCGTCTTGATGGGACCGAGGATCCCAGGCCGTTGGTCGAGTACTACACGAAGCTCTTCGGGGAACCCTCCGGGAGCGACGGCGGCTACACCTGGTGGCAGATCGGCACCGGCGGGTTCACGGTCGGCGAGCACAGCGAGGTCAAGGGCACGAACGAGATGCCCGGCAGGATCATCTGGAACATCGAGACCACGGATGTGAAGGGCGATTTCGAGCGCCTGAAGGCGGCGGGCGCGACCGTGGTCCTGGAGCCCTACTCGCCCGGCGGGCCGACGGAGGGCGGAGAGCCGGCGGAGGGCCCAGAGATGTCGGTGGCCACGTTCGCCGACCCGGACGGCAACTACTTCCAGCTCGTCAGCCCGATGTAGCGATGCTCGGTTGGGTCGGCAACGTCGAGCGCGCGACGCTCGACAACCACACGTTCCGCACGGTCGTGTTCACCGGCGAGCACGCCCAGCTGACGGTCATGCGGCTCGGGCCGGGTGAGGACATCGGTCGCGAGGCGCATCCACATCTCGACCAGTTCCTGCGGATCGAATCGGGAACCGGCCGGGTGGAGTTCGGCCGGACCGTGGACGAAGTCGAGGAGACGCACGACGTCGAGGACGACTGGGCGATCATCGTCCCGGCCGGCATCTGGCACAACGTGGTCAACACGGGCGACGGCGATCTGAAGCTGTACTCCCTGTACGCGCCGCCCGAGCATCCGGATGGGACGGTCCATCGCACCAAGGCGGACGCCGCTCACGACGAGTAGGAGACTTCGGGGTTGAAGTCGGCGCGCTTCGTCGGAAGGGGGCTCGGATGGACGCTCTGTTCCTGATCGGCCGGTTCCTCTTCGGCCTGCTGTTCGTGGTGAGCGGGCTGGCGGGACACCTCGCCGGCTACAAGCAGCTGACGGGATACGCCGCGGCGAAGAAGGTCCCGCTCCCCGGACCGGCCGTCCTCGTGAGCGCGTCGCGATCTCCTGGGCGGCATCGGGATCATCGCCGGGTCTGGCCGGACCTGTCGGCACTCGTGATCGCCGTGTTCCTGTTCTGAACGTCCTTCCTCATCCACAACTTCTGGACCGTGAAGGGCGACGCGATGATGCGCCTCACCGAGATGACGCAGTTCCAGAAGGACCTCGCGTTGCTCGGGACGGCGCTCGTGATCTTCGCGGTGACGGCGTACGGCGGCGAGTTCGGGCCCACCGTGACCGATCCGCTGTTCGAGCTGTAGCCGGAGCGCCGTGAGGAGGCTGGATCGATGCATCGGCCTCGATGATCTAGGCTCCGGCCGATGCAGACGTGTCCGAGTTGCGGCCGGGAGAATCCGGAAGACTTCACGTTCTGTCCCGGCTGCGGACGAGCGCTCACACCACCGCCACCCGGCCGCGAGGTCCGCAAGACGGTCACCGTGGTCTTCTGCGACGTCACCGGCTCGACCGCACTCGGCGAACAACTGGACCCCGAGTCGCTCCGCGACGTTCAGTCTCGGTACTTCGAGTCGATGCGGGCGGCGATCGAACGCCACGGCGGCACGGTCGAGAAATACATCGGCGACGCCGTCATGGCCGTTTTCGGCATCCCGCAGCTCCACGAGGATGACGCCTTGCGCGCGACGCGTGCCGCCGCCGACATGCGCGAGGCGCTCGCCACGCTGAACAAGGAGCTCGAGCGGGACCGGGGTGTGACGATCCAGGTTCGGATCGGCGTGAACACCGGCGAGGTCGTGGCTGGCGCCTCGGCCACCGACCCGGCGATCGTGACCGGCGACGCCGTGAACGTGGCCGCCCGCCTGGAGCAGCACGCGGCGCCGGGCGAGGTCCTGCTCGGCGAACCCACCTACCGGCTCGTGCGCGAGGCCGTGGAGGCTGAGCCGGTCGATCCGCTCGAGTTGAAGGGCAAGACCGAGCGCGTGCCGGCATGGCGCCTGCTCGGGGTCCGCGAGGTGGTCTCGGCGGTCCCGCGGCGTCTGGACTCCCCGATGGTGGGACGCGAGCGCCAGCTCGCCCAGCTCCGGCAGGCCTTCGAGGCGGCGGAGGGCGATGCGGCGTGTCAGCTGTTCACGCTCCTCGGGCCGGCGGGCGTCGGCAAGTCCCGTCTGGTGGAGGAGTTCGTCTCGGATGTCGGCGGTCGCGCCGAGAACCTTCGCGGTCGATGCCTGCCCTACGGCGAAGGGATCACGTACTTCCCGGTCGTCGAGGCGATCAAGCAGGCAGCGGGTCTCGCCGACTTCGACCTGCCCGACGTCGTCGAGGCCAAGGTCTGTTCCGTGCTGGAAGGGGACGAGCACCAGGAAGTCGTGTGCCGGCACGTGTCGCAGCTGATGGGCGTCGCCGAGGCCGCCGCGGGCGAGGAGACGTTCTGGGCGATCCGGCGCTTCTTCGAGGCCTCGGCCCGCGAACGACCGCTGGTCCTCGTGTTCGACGACATCCACTGGGGTGAGACGACCTTCCTCGATCTCGTCGAGCACATCGCGGACTGGTCGCGCGGCTCGCCGATCCTGCTGCTCTGCATGGCGCGGTCCGACCTGTTGGACGTGCGACCAGGCTGGGGCGGAGGGAAGCTGAACGCCGCGACGGTGTCGCTGGAACCGTTGAGCGAAGAACAGTCCTCGGCGTTGATCGCGAACCTGCTCGGCTCGACCGAGCTTCCGACGAACG
Source organism: uncultured Actinomycetes bacterium (assembly GCA_963771385.1). Lineage (GTDB taxonomy): Bacteria > Actinomycetota > UBA4738 > UBA4738 > HRBIN12 > DASSJM01. Next base: position 23,616 of record CAVYTE010000010.1, on the reverse strand, counting down.
TCGCTGAGCGGATCGTCGATACGGCCGAGGGGAACCCGCTGTTCGTCGAGGAGACCCTCGCGATGTTGATCGACGACGGACTCGTCGTCCGCGAGGACGACCGGTGGGTAGCGGCGGGTGATCTGTCCGACGTCACCGTGCCGCCCTCGATCCAGGCGCTCCTCGCCTCGCGCTTGGACCGCCTCAGCCCCGAGGAACGCTCCGTGCTCGAGGCGGCGGCCGTCGTCGGCAAGGAGTTCTTCGTGGGCGCGGTGCGGGACCTCCTCGACGAGGACGCGCGGTTGCGGGTGCCCGGAGATCTCATGGCGCTCGTCCGCAAGGAGTTGATCCGGCCCGCGCGCACCACGCTTCCTGGCGAGGACGCGTTCCGGTTCCGACACCTCCTGATCCGCGACGCGGCGTACGAGGCGATCCCGAAGGCGCAACGCGCCGAGCTGCACGAGCGCTTCGCCGATTGGTTCGAGCGCGTGGCCGGGGGCGCGGTCGTCGAGCAGGAGGAGATCGCCGGCTACCACCTCGAGCAGGCCCACGGGTACCGCACGCAGCTCGGTCCTTCCGATGAGCGCTCCGAGGTCATCGGTCTCCGCGCGTCCGCGCACCTCGCGTCGGCCGGCCGGCGGGCGGCCGGGCGGGGCGATCTGGTGGCCGCGTCGAACCTGCTCCGTCGGGCCGTCGACGTAGGCCCGACACGAGGCACGGTGCGCGCCCGGATGCTCTACGACCTGGGAGATGCCCTCCACTGGGCGGGCCAGGTCCAATCGGCGTTCGTGGCCTTCGACGAGGCCGTCGAGGTGGCCTCGGATGATGCGGATCGCTCGCTGGAACTGCTTGCCCGGATCCGGCGCTCCTCGACCCAGATGTTGACGGACCCCCACGGCATGTCCACGGAGGATCTCCGCACCGAGCTCGAGGACGCGGCGAACGCCTTCGAGGAGGCGGGTGACGAGGCCGGCCTCGCGGTGGTCTGGAAGGAGCTGGCGGAGATCGAGTGGATGCCGTGCCGGTACGATCGAGCCGAGCGCGCGGGTCGACGTGCGATCGAGCACGCGCGTCGCACCGGCGACGAGCGCCTCCTCGCGAACGCGTTGATCATCTCGCTGGCAGCGCCCCTGCTCGGCACGGCGACGCCGCAGGATGGGATCCGAGGGCTCGAGACCTCGGGGCGGACCTCTCACGCAGCCGGCAGCTGGAGGGAATCGGTCTGATCGTGCGCGCCTTCTACCTCGCCATGCAGGGTGACTTCGACGAGGCCCGGCGTCTGAACGGGCACGCGGGGGAGGTCGCGCTGGGGCTCGGCCTTCAGTCGGACCTCGCCGGGCAGCACGAGCAGCTAGGCGCCATCGAGCGCTACGCGGGTGACGTGGCCGCCTCAGAGCGAGCGTTCCGTCGCAGCTACGAGCTCATGGACGCGCTCGGCGATGAAGGGCATAAGTCGACATCGGCGGCTGCTCTAGCCGAGGCGCTCTGCACCCTCGGGCGCTTCGAGGAGGCCGAACGGTACGCGGAGATCGCCCTGCGCGTCGGGGCGAAGGACGACCTCGCCTCGCAGGCGGTCGGGCGGTCGGCGCGCGCGCTCGTCCTCGCCGCGCGCGGCGAGCTGGCCGAGGCCGAGCGCTTGGCGCGTGAGGCTGTCGAGTTGTTCGCCGACGCGGAGTCGCCGAACTTCCAGGCGGACGGCTGGATGGACCTCGCGAAGGTCCTCGAGATCGCGGGCAAGCCGGAGGAAGCCGCCGATGCCGCGCGCGAGGCGCTTGCGCAGTACCAACGGAAGGGGAACCTCCCCGCCTCGAAGTCGGCGCGCGCGTTCATCGACGCGCTGCGGTAGCGGGTCGCGACACGCGGTCTCCAACCGCGAGTACGCTTGCCGTGATGCCGACCGCCGTGTGGACCGGGACGCTGAGCTTCGGTCTCGTCGCCGTTCCCGTTCGACTGGTCCCCGCGACCGAGCCGAAGGACGTGCGCTTCCACCTCTACGACCGAGCGGGCCGGCGCGTGCGGTACGAGCGCGTCGTCGACCCGGGTCCGGAGGGACGGGAGGAGCCGGAGGAGCCTGCCGCGAGCGTTGTGGCTCCTGCCCATGAGCGCGAGCCGGAGCCCGAGGGTCCGCGTCGAGACACCTCCGATCCGACACCCGGGCCGATCGCCTGGGACGAACTCATGCGCGGACGCGAGAACGAGCAGGGCGAGGTCGTGATGCTCTCCCGCGATGAGATCGAGCAGGTTCGACCGCAGCGGAGCCGCTCGATCGACATCGAGGACTTCGTCGACCTGGCGGACATCGATCCCGTCTCCTTCGAGAAGACGTACTACGCCGTGCCGAGGTCGCTCGATGCCGCCGAAGCCGTACGTCCTGCTCCACCGCGCGATGCACGAGGCCGGCCGCGTCGGGTCGGCCGGTTCGTCCTTCGAACGAAGCCGCACCTCGTCGCCGTTCGGCCGATGCGTGACGTGCTCGCGGTCGAGACGTTGTTCTTCGGTGACGAGGTCCGCGACCCGACGGAGCTGGTGCCCGGTCTCGATGGCGTCGAGGTCGACGACCGCGAGCTCGAGCTCGCCCTCCGCCTGATCGAGACCCTGAAGACCGAGTGGGACCCGGCCGCCTACGCGGACACCTATCGCCAAGAGCTGCTTCGGATCCTTTCGGAGAAGACGCCGACGAAGGAAGCCGAGCCCGAGCGCCCGGTTCCCGGCGAGCCCTCGGCCGTCGAGGAGCTCATGGCCGCGCTGAGGGAGAGCGTCGAGGCCGCGAAGACCAAGCAACAGAGGAAGCGAACCCGGTCGACGAAGGCCGGCTGAGTGTGACGGAGTTCACGGCGCAGCGACCCTGTTCAGCAGTCGGTGGCGGCCTGCATCGCCGTGCACGCCTCGTCGAGTCGCTCGGTTCGAGCGCGCCTAAACGCCGAACGAGCATCACCTTCGGCACCGTCAGGATGTTGTCGAACGACGCGACGCTCTGGTCGGAAGCCCTCTCGATCACCGAGGGGCACCTCCGACGGGATGCCCGGATCGTCCTCGTGACGGTGCCACCACGATCCGGCGAAGGACCGGGATCGCTTCGTTGCGCGTGAGGACCAGGTACGGGCGTGGCCTCGCGTCCGGGACCTCGCCCCACCAGACGTCGCCGCGCGCTGGCTGGCTCACCACGTGAGCCCGGCCTCGTCCTCCTCGGCCTCGAGGGCGTGCAGGAGCCGGCCGGCTGCCGCATCGGTCGCGCTCGCGAGGCCTTCATCGTCGGTCTGTGGGATCCGCTCGTACCCCGCGACGATCAACTGACCGACACGACGCCGTCGCTCCGCCTCCACGAGTGCCTGCAGCGCGGTCCGCACCGCGTCGGCCTTCGTTTCGAACCGGCCTTGCTCGACGAGCTCCTCGAGGGACTCGGCCATGTCGTCTGGTATGCGTATCGCGATCTGTTCTGACATGCGCTAAGCATACCATCTTAGCCGGGGCAGCCTGCCGAGGGGCCTCCGGCCACGAGCTCGAGCTGCGTGACGACCGCATCGAGCTCCTCGATCAGCGGGCTCCGCATACGCGACCGGAACGCCCGCTCGAGCGAGCGGTAGTACCAGAGGACGCAGTCCTTTCCTTGCTCGGATCGGTCCCAGACGGACGCCGGGTCGTCGGTGAACTTCACGGCGCGCAAGAGCGTCCGTGTGTTGTTGAGCTTGTCGGCGACCGAGACCCGGAGCGCGGAGTCATCATGCTCCTCGCGGACGCGGGCGATGTACGCATCCTTCCGCTCCTTCCACGGCGGCATCGGATCCTCGAACGAGTCCGTGCACGCCGCGACGATCCCGGCGACGCGCTCGCCGAACCGCCGGCGAACGTCCTCCAGGCGCTCCAGACCCCCCTGGTCCTCGCATACGTCGTGGAGCAGCGCCGCGATCGCCTCGTCCTCGTCTCCCCCGTCCTCGAGGACCAGCGCCGTCACCCCGAGCAGGTGGCTCACGTACGGGATCTCGGTTCCCTTGCGCGTCTGTCGACGATGCGCCTCGCTCGCGTAGCCGAGGGCGTCCTCGAACCGTGTCCCGAGCTCCACGCGCGCGACCGTAGCAGGCGCGCCACACGAAGGGTGAGAGCCTGACCCGATGGGGATCGAGCCCGGGTGACCGATCGTCGCGACCGCGGGCGTCACCGCTCGCACCGTGTCCGCCGCCGGCGCGCGACCCTGGCCTTGGCGGGCCTCGGCGTCGCCGTGGCGACCATCCTCGCGTTCGTCGTGTTCCGCGACCAGGGCGTCGAGCGCGTGTGCTCGCGACCCGACGAGCTCCGCACGCGCGGGAACGTCACGCTGATCCCGGAGGCGATGGACGCGTTCCTCCAGGCCGAGGACGCCGTCGGGCAGAACATCGACGTGGTCGAGAGCTACCGGACCTGCAAGGAGCAGGCGGCCGCGTGCGAGGGGATCTGCGGCAGTCGGCAAGGCTGCCCGGGCGCGTGCGCGCCGCCCGGCCTCTCCTGGCACCAGCGCGCGGCCGCGATCGACGTCACCCAGGAGATGCTCGACACGCCGGGGGTGATCCGGGCGCTCGAGGAGGCCGACTGGTGCCAGGCGCTCCCGGGCACCGACCCGGGCCACTTCTCCTTCGATGGCTGCCACTGATGATCGCTGCGTACCTCGGGCCGAGCCGCCCTCCAGGGGGCTCAGCTCCCCCGCCCGGTCACGAACCAGATCCCGTGAACGGGTTCGTCGCCGAGGTTCCACAGCCGGTGCGGGACGGTCGAGTCGAACGCGATCGAGTCCCCGGGATCGAGCTCGTGGCGCGCGAACGCGAGCTGCACGCCGAGCCGCCCCGAGATCACGAACCCGTACTCGCGTCCGGGGTGCCGCATCAGCCGGTCGTCCGGCGCCGACGAACCGCCGACGTCGTAGATCACGTGCATGAAGTCGACGTCCTCGGGCTGGTGGCTCGTCAGCCGCTCCCAGATGACGCCCGAGTCGAGCTCGACGGCGTGGCGCTCGGCGGGTCGCACGACGGGGCCGGCCCCGGCCTCGCCCTCCACGTCCTCGGCCCCCGCGGCGGCGACCAGGGACAGCTCGTGCGCATGCACCTGGAAGATGTGATCGAGCGACACGCCGAGCTCGGTCACGATCGCGTACAGCGTGCTCACCGACGGTTTGGACTGACCCGACTCGACCTGCGAGATCAGGCTCGCCGACACGCCGAGCCGGCGAGCGAGCTCGCGCTGGCTGATGCGTGCGCGCTCGCGCTCGTCTCGCAGGCGCGAACCGATGTCGCCGACCTCGCCGGCCATGACGTCCTTCACGCGCGCCAAGGATAGCCCCCCACCTCGGGCCGACCCCGCCCCTCGTCCGGTTGCAGCGATCCGCCCATCGTCAGATCCCCGGGGGCTTGAAGCCCGACTTCGCGATCACGTGATCCCGGGATTCGCCGGCCATCCGGCGCACCGCCGGCCAGTCGACGTGCAGCAGCTCGCCGTGTCGTTTCATGACCCGCCCGCCGATCAGGACCGTGTCGACGTTGCCCGTGTCCATCCCCGTCACGACCGCGGTCGCTGGATCGCCGAGCGGCGTGACGTTCATCCGATCGGTGCGAAGCAGGATCAGATCCGCCTGCTTGCCCGGCGTCAGGCTCCCCACCTTGTCGTCGAGTCCGTTCGCCCGGGCTCCCTCGATCGTCGCGTAGGACAACACCTCGCGGGTGGAGACCGACGGCTTGCCGTCGGCGGCCGCTTTCGCCCGCTGCAGCGCCAGCACCGAACGCATCTGGTTGAACATGTCGGCGGGCACGTTCGTCTCGACGTCCACGCTGAGGCTCGGGCGCAGGCCCCGGTCCAGGAACTTCTGGATCGGGGGCATCCCGTGCCCCATCATCATCTCGACCGGCGAGGCGAGCGAGACGGTGCCGCCCGTGTCGACGATCATCTGGATCTCGATGTCGTTCAGCGTGGTGCAGTGGATGTACGTGGTGTCGGCGCCGAGCAGTCCCGCCTCCCCGAACTCCTGAACCTTCCCGTCCTGGCCGTAACTCCCGACGCCGACGTGGGTCGTGATGCGCGCGTCGGCCTCGCGGGCCAGCTTCCAGTGGTCACGCGTCACCTCGAAGTCGGTGAACTCCGGGCCGGGCGCGGCCAGCGCGAGCGTGAGCTTCTGGTCCTTCGACGAGAAGTGATCGGTCGCGGCGCGGACGAACCAGCTCGGTTGCCGCTCCTCCCACTTGCCCCACCACGGGAACCCGTAGGCGAAGACCGCGCGGAGTCCGGAGTCCTTGAGCGCTTGGATCACCGCGTCCGTGTGGGCGGGCGAACCCTGGATGTGCGACCAGTCGAGCAGGCTCGTGATCCCGGCGTCGATCGCGCCGAGGGCGGAGACCAGGTCGCCGGCGTAGGCGTCCTCGGGCCGAAACGCCGGCGCCAGCTTGTGCAGCACGAACGAGATGTAGCTCGTCCTGCCCTCGAGCGGCACGTCGGTCCCGATGTTGCGGAGCAGGCCCTCCCAGATGTGCCGGTGGCTGTCGACGAACCCGGGCATGACGATCATGCCGGACGCGTCGATCACCTCGACCTCCCCGTTGCTCAATGCCGGCCCGACCGCGAGGATCGTGTCCCCTTCGATCAGCACGTCCCCCGTGGCGAGGTCGCCGAGCTCGGGGTCGAGGCTGAGCACGGTCCCGCCGCGGATCAGCTTGCGGTCGGTCGGCACGACGCCGAAATCGGTGCCCGCCGGGTACGGCGTGTGCAGCTCGGCGGCCTTCGGAGGGCGGCTCCCGATCATCAGGCGGCGCGCCCGCTTGTAGTTCCGCTTGACGAGCTCCTTCAGGTCGCCCGCCTGGAACAGGACGACGCCCAGGAGCACGAGCACCCCGACGATGATCGGGCCGTTCTCGGCGGTCAGGCCAAGGAAGGGCAGGATCGTGATGATGAGCGCCAGGAGCACCGATGCGACCACCGTGCCGAGGAAGGTCGCCCGGCCGCCGGACAGCGCGGCTCCCCCGAGCACGGCTGCCGTGATGCTCTCGAGGGCATAGCTGTCGCCGATCGTCGCGTTCCCCACGCTCGACCGGGTCATCACGAGGAACGACGCCACGGTGGCGAACAGTGCGGACAGGACCAACGCGCGGACCCGGACCCACCGCGTGCGGACGCCGTTGCGTTTGGCGGAGCGTTCGTCGAACCCGACCGCGCGCACCTGCAACCCCGAGCCGCTCGAATAGAGCCAGAGGTCCAGCGCGATCGCGGCCACCACGATCGCGATGAACGAGATCGGCACGGGGCCCAGCTCGGTTCCGAGCAGCGAACGGAAGTCGTCGTTGATGCTCCCGCTCGGGGTCTCACGCAGGGTGAGCGAGATGCCGCTCAGGATGCTGAGCGTGGCCAGCGTGGCGATGATCGACGGGATCTTCACGCCGACGATGAGCGCGGCGTTCACGAGCCCGACCGCGATCCCGCACAGGAAGACGACGACGATCCCGAGCAGCAAGCCGGCCGTGGAGACGTCCGGGCCGATCACGAACGACGCGACGACGACCCCGAACGACACCATCGCGCCGACCGACAGATCCAGGTGGCCGACGAGCAACGCGTGGGTCTGCCCGATCGCCACCATCGCGAGCGGCGCAGCCAGGAGCAGGATGCTCGAGACGTTCGCCGCGTTGATGAAGGTCGGGAACCGCGAGGTCGTGTACCACAGGACGAGCCCGATCAGCAGGATCAGCAGCGCCACCGGCATCCAGAGCCGGAACCGGACGATCTTCCGCCACTTGTTCTTGTCCCGGGCGTCGCGCAGGACCTTCCGGACCGCCAGGCGAGCCGTTTCGGCCCGTGAGCTCACGCGGAGCCCCGAGACGAGGGCGCCCTTGGAACGGCCGCGCCGAGGGGCGAGCGTCCGGCCCGCGACATCCCGGGTCCGCGGACGATCGCTTCCACGATGCGCAGCTCGTCGAGCTCGTCGCCGGGGATCTCCTCGACGATCTGCCCTCGGGACATCACGAGGACCCGGTCGCAGAGCCCGGCCAGCTCGATCGGGTCGCTCGACTTGACGAACAGGGCCGCCCCCGCGTCGCTCCGCGATCGCAGCGCCGCGTAGATGTCGAAGCGGGAGCCGACGTCGACCCCCTGCGTCGGCTCGTACGCGAGGATGACGGCCGGCTCCAGGAGGAACGACCGAGAGACCGCGACCTTCTGCTGGTTGCCCCCCGACAGGAACCCGACCGGCTGCTCGAGCGACGGGGTCCGGATCTCGAGCCGGCGGATCAGGTCCTCCACCGCCCTACGCTCCCGGCGCCGACGGAGGAAGCCGAGCCTGCCGAACCGGCGGAGCGACTGGATCGTCGTGTTCACGCGCACGCCCAGGACGGGCATCAGGGCCTCGTGCGTGCGATCTCCGGGCAGGAGCATGATCCCGGACCGGACGGCCTCGTTCGTCGAGATCAGGTTGAGCTCCTTGCCACCGCAGACGACCCGCCCCGCCCGAGGCGGCTGGCGCCCCGCCAGGCAGTCGAACAGCTGGGGTTGCCCGTTGCCCTCGGCACCGGCGACGCCGACGATCTCGCCGCTCCGCAACGTGAACGTCACCGGCCCGAACGACTGCCCCTGGAGGCCGTCGACCACCAGCACCTCGCGCGGTTCGCCGTCGGCGGGCGCGGCCTTGGGGAAGGCGGCCTCGAACGCGCCGGCCGACGATCAGGTCAACGAGCTCGGGCTCGCTGACCGCGTGCGCATCGAACGTGCCCTGGCTCCGGCCGTCGCGAAGGACCGTGATGCGGTCGGCGATCTCGAGGACCTCCGGCAGGCGATGGCTCACGTAGACGACGCCGACCCCCCGCTCGCGGCATCGGGCAAGCGTGCGGTGGAGGGCCTCCACCTCGTGCGGACCGAGCGCGGTGGTGGGCTCGTCCAGGAGCAGGACCCGCGGGTCGGTCACGAGCGCCTTCGCGACCTCGAAGAGCTGGCGGTCGGCCAGCGTCAGGGCTCCGGCCGGCGCGTCCGGGAACAGCTCGAGGTCGAGATCGAGCTCCGGCAACGCGCGACGGGCCCACGTCTTCCGCCGCCAGAACGGGGGTCGGGCGTCCGGCGGCGCCGCCAGGAACAGGTTGTTCTTGACCGGCTGGGCCAGGATCAGCGACGTGTCCTGGTAGGCCATCGCGAGGCCGAGCTTCCGCGCGAGCGCCGGCGAGTCCCGACGAAGGGGTTCGCCCCCGATCCGGACGGTTCCCAGATCGGGGTCGACGAACCCGCTGGCGATCCCGAGGAGGGTCGACTTCCCGGAGCCGTTCTCGCCCACGACGGCGTGCACCTCGCCGGCGCGGCAGTCGAAGCTGACGTCGGTCAGCGCTCGAACCGCACCGAACTGTCGGGACACACCCCGCAGTTCGAGGACTAGGCCTCCGGTGGCCAACCCTCCTTCGGAACCGTCATCGGTCATCCTTCAGGGAACATCAGGGCCAGGACCTCGTCCGGAACGAGCGAGGTGCCCGACACCGTCGGGGTGACCCGATCCGCGTTGCAGTCATCCGCGGTGACCTCCCGCATGACGTGCGGGACGACGATCTCGGCCGGGATCGGGGCGCCCTGGAGGTTCATCATCTGGGCGGTCACGGCCGTCCGGGATTGGAAGTTCCCGCCGGCCGAGTAGTAGATGTGGTAGTTCGGGATGCCCCGCTCCACCCAGTCGCAGAACAACGTCTGCTCGTCGGTGCGGAGCGCCATCGTCACGTCGTCGAGCGGGATGCCCAGCTCGTCGTAGGCCTGCAGTGCCGTGTACATCCCGTCCGCGTACTCGTAGGCGTACCCCTTGATGTCGGGGTCGGTCGAGAGCATCCCGAGGACCGCCTCCAGCGCGACGTCGTTCAGCCAGAACGTGTCCACCGGGTCCGAGACCAGATCGATCCCGTCGTTCAGCGCCGGGGTCAGGCACTGCTGCCACCCGAGGGACAGCGCGTTGCCCGGGGTTCCACCCAGCACCCCGATGGAACCGGAGTCGATCCCGTCGTTCAACACCTGCGCGAAGCTCTCGCCGAGAGCGCACAGGTCTTCACCGACGACGCTCGTGTAGTCCTGGCCGGGGATGAGCGCCCCCTCCTGGCCCGGCAGGCCGACCCAGCCGGCAGAGAACGGGATGTACGGGACCCCCGCCTCTTCGGCGGCGACGATCGAGTCGGCGATCGCAACCCCCGCGTCGGGATATCCGATGATGAAGTCGGCGCCCCGCTGAACGAGGAAGTTGATGTCGCCGGCCGGGACCGCCGGGTCCTGGTCCCACAGCGCCTCGGTCGAGACGATCGTGCCGATCTCCGGGTACGTGAGCGCCTGGAGGATCGCCTCCATGTGGGTCACGGCACGCCACACGTTGAGGTGTCCGCCTCCGTCGGCGTAGCCCATGACGAGCTCGCCGCCGCTGCCCGTGTCGCACTCGGGCTGCGACCAGCACTCCATGGCCTTGTCGATGGTTGCCTGGTCCAGCTCCTGGTCGGCCCGGGCGATCGATGCCAGGACGATGTCGGGCACCTCCTCGACCGGTCCGAGCGCCTTCTCCACCAACGCCGGGTCGGCGTCGGTGCTCTCCCCGAACTCGGAGAGCGCCCCCGTGGCCCCCGTGGCCGGCTGTTCGCCGGTCTCGGCGGGGCCGGTCGGGGTCTCCTCGTCGTCCCCGCCGCTGCTACATGCCGCAGCCACCAACGCGAGCAGCGCCAGCAACGCGACGGTCCTGATGATCCGTTGCATGTTCCTCCTCCCGATGGGTCGATGGCCTTCGATCGCACTGGTCGATCGCGGTTCCCGGATGTCGGCCCTCCTTCCTCATCGCGCCCCGTCGCCGGGACCGATGCTCGATGCCTCCGCGAGCGCGGGGCGTCTCCGTTCACGCAATACGTGTTCGACGCCCCGGATGATCCGATCGCCCGAAACCAACATGCCGCCGATGATCACGAGCCCGAACACCACGAACTGGAGCGCGGTCGGCAGCCCCATCACCCGCATCATCTGATCCAGCCCCGCGAGGAAGAACGCGGCGGCCCAGGTCGACAGCGGACTCGCGAGGCCGCCGGTGAGCGAGGCGCCGCCGATCACCACCGCGGCGATCGGGCCCAGGAGGTACGGCACCCCGATCGTGGTGTTCGGCGATTCGAGGAGCGCGGCGAGCAGGATCCCGGTCACCCCATACAGGACCGCCGCCGCCACGTACGCCGCCACCTGGTTCAGGTTCACGCGCAGGCCCGCGATCCACGACGCGGTGGGGTTCGCGCCGACGACCTGGAACCGCCTGCCGGGCGTCGTGAAACGGAAGACGACGACCAGGACGAGCATGATCGCCACCCCGACCCAGAAGGTTCGCGTGATGCCGAGGAACCGGGCGGAGGTCCACTCGGAGAGGCCCTCGGGGACCTGCTGCTGGATCGCGACCGTCTTGTAGTAGCGGAACGCGATGCCGGTCACGATCTGGCCGACCGCCAGCGTGACGATCAGCGGGTTGAGCCCGAGCCCGCCGACCAGGATCCCGTTGACCAGGCCAACGATCGCCGACGCGAGGAGCGCGACGCCGATGGCGGTCCAGATGCGCTCGTCGGACGCATCCCCGACACCGACCGTGAGGATCGCGGCGAACGTCAGCGTGCCGGGGACACTCAGGTCGATGCCCCCGGTCATGATCACGAGCATCTGGCCGAGCGCCGTGATCGCGAGGAAGGTGCCGAACGGCGCGATCGACCGGAGGCCTGGGGGCCGCAGGGTCGCGGGCGCCCAGATCGCGGCGACGCCGACCAGGAGCAGGATCGCGATGTACACGGGCATGTAGCGGGAGGCCACCACCAACGACGTGAGCGCGGACGATGGGGCCTGTTCGCCGGGTGCTCACGTCGCGCCCCCTCCGACGGCGCCGACGAACGGACCCGCGGCCGCGGCGACGCGGGCCCGTGCCATCCTCCGCCAGGTCCCGGGCGCGTCCCGCGTCCGCCTCGAGCGACGCCGTCGCGCATGAGCACGCGCCCACCGGCGATGACCCAGTCGACGTTCGACGTGTCCATGCCCCACACCACCGCGCCGATCGGGTCGTTCACCGGGAAGATGTTCGGGCGATCGGTCCGAAGGACGACCACGTCGGCCTGCATGCCGGGCTGGAGGGATCCGGTCACGCGCACCGAGGCCCGCGACCCGGGCCCCCTCGACCGTGGCGGAGCGGATCACGTCCCGCGTGTTCATCAATCGAGGGACGCCGGCCTTCCTGGCGAGCTTGAGCTCGAAGACCGTCGCGTGCTGCAACGAGATCGTCGCCCGCATCTGGGCGAACATGTCGCCCGGCGGCGACGCGTTCGTCGTCGATGCCCAGACCCGGCCGGACGTTCCGGTCGATCAGCTGCTGGATCGGCGGCGATCCCGAGACCGCCCGCCATCTCGCTGAACGGCGCGAGCGAGACCGCGGCGCCGGACGCCGCGATCGCGTCGAGGTCGGCGTCGTCGAGCCCGGGCAATGGACGAGCGTGACGTCCTCGCCCATGAGCCCGCGGGCTGCGAGCTGCGAGATCGCCGGCCGGGCGCTCGAGCCGCCGGCGTGGACGTGGATGCGCAGGCCCGAGCTCCCGGGCGAGCGCCCAGTCGCGCGGCGACCCGGTCGATCTCGGTTCGCCCGAGCGCGCCGGAGCCGAAGGCGATCGATGGTCGACGGTCCCGGCCGCTTCGGTGAGGCGAGGACGAGCCCCGCGTCGCGGCTCGCCGTGCATCGCGCGTCCGCGCGTCGGGCGGCGTGCACGAACACCGTGCGCAGCCCGGAGTCGGCGTGCGCCTGGAGCGCGGCGTCCGGCGTGTCGCGGGAGTTGTCCGACCAGTCGACGACGGTGGTGATCCCCGCCTCGACCGCGCCCAGCAGGCCGATCAGGGTGGCGGCGTAGACGTCGTCGGGCCCGAGTGCTCGGCCGAGGTCCGCCGCGCCGTCGCCGAGGTTCCGGAACAGCGACGTCCAGGTATGCCGGTGTGTGTCGACGAACCCGGGCATGACGATCGTGTCGCTCGCGTCCACCTGTTCGGCGTCGCGGGCACGAAGCCCGGTGCCCACCTCGGCGACCCGGTCCCCGTCGATGAGGACGTCGCCCTCGAGTGAGGTTCGGGGTTCGCGCGCCAAGGGTGAGCACGCACCCACCGCGGAGCAGGATCCTCGACGTCACGGCGCGCCCCTCACCGTTCAGGGACACTACACATCTTCGGGCCGATCGTGCGAGTGCCTCGCCAGGCAGGGGCTGCGTAGTATCACTGCACACGGAGGCCGTGATGCGGCCGCCTCGGGGTGTGCGTATCATTCCGCCTGAACGCGTGCGCCCGACCGAGACGGAGGCCAAGGGATGCCCGACGAGTTCCCAGTCGCCACGACCGCGTCCCCCGGCCTCCACGGCGTGGACTGGGAGAACCGGGTCGACTTCGGCCGGCTCCGCGACTACCGGCTCGCCCGGGTACGAGGAGCAGCTCGAGGCCTCGGACCTCGGCGCGCGTCCTGCTGTTCGAGACCAGCAACATCCGCTACGCGACGAGCACGCACATCGGCTACTGGGCGTTCAACAAGGGCGAGCGGTACGCGCTCGTCACCCGGACCGGGCCCGCCGCGCATCTGGGACTTCGGCTCGGCCGCGAAGGCCCACCGGCTCCAGCTCCCGCAGTGGTACGACGAGACCACCTCGATCGGCGGCAACACCGGCCTCCAGGGCGCGATCTCGCCGGTCGTCGGCCTGCAGACGCCGAGCCGCGGAGGAGATCCGTTCGGTCCTGAAGGAGGACGGCGTCGGCGACATGCCGCTCGGCGTCGACCTGGCCGAGACGACCGTCTTCCTCGAGCTGCAGCGCGCGGGGATCGACGTGCGCGACGGGCAGCAGGTCATGATGCTCGCGCGCGAGATCAAGAGCCAGGACGAGATCACGCTGCTCACCCAGGCGTGCGCGATGGTCGACGGCGTGTACCAGGACATCTTCGAGTTCCTGAAGCCCGGCGTCCGCGAGAGCGAGGTGGTGGCGCTCGCGCACGCGCGCCTGTTCGAGATGGGCTCGGAGTTCGTCGAGGCGGTCAACTCGATCGCCGGCGAGCGCTGCAGCCCGCACCCGCACGTGTTCTCCGACCGGCTGATCCGGCCCGGCGACCAGGCGTACTTCGACATCATCCACGTGAACAACGGCTACCGGACCTGCTACTACCGGACGTTCGTGGTCGGCCGGGCGACGCACGGCCCAGCGCGACGCGTTCACGCGGTCGCGCGAGTGGATGGACGCCGCGATCGACCTCGTGAAGCCCGGGAACGACGACGGACCAGATCGCCGCGGTGTGGCCGAAGGCGGAGGAGTTCGGGTTCGCCGACGAGTTCGACGCGTTCGGCCTGCAGTTCGGCCACGGCGTCGGCGTCGGCCTCCACGAGCGGCCGATCATCAGCCGGCTGAACTCGTTCGACGAGCCGATCGAGCTCAAGGAGGGCATGCTCTTCGCCCTCGAGACGTACTGCCCGGCCACCGACGGCCGTTCGGCGGCCCGGATCGAGGAGGAGGTCGTCGTCACGGCCGAGGGCCCGAAGATCATCACGCTGTTCCCGTGCGAAGAGCTCATGGTCGCCAACGAGTACTGAGGGGCGGCGGTGAGCACGACGTCGGACGACGTCATCGACGAGGCGACCCGCCTCGCGATGTACCGGATGATGCAGGAGGCCCGGCTGTTCGAGAAGCGCGCGCAGGACCTGTTCCTCGAAGGGCTCGTCAAGGGCACGTCGCACCTCGCGCTCGGCCAGGAGGCGGTCGCGGCCGGGTTCGCGGCGGCGATGCGTCCCGACGACCTCGTGTTCTGCACCTACCGCGGCCACGTACACACGCTGCTGCGCGGCGCGCCGATGGCCGCGCTCATGGCGGAGCTGCATGGGCCGCGCGAGCGGGATCTGCGGCGGCAAGGGCGGCTCGATGCACCTGACCGACGTCTCGCACGGGGCGATGGGCTCCTACGCGATCGTCGGGCGCGCACATGCCGATCGCGGCCGGAGCCGCGTGGGCGGCGAAGGAGCGGGACACCGGACAGGTGGCCGTCTGCTTCTTCGGGGACGGGACGACGAACATCGGCGCGTTCCACGAGGCGCTCAACCTGGCCGTCGTCTGGAAGCTCCCGGTGGTCTTCGTCTGCGAGAACAACCTCTACATGGAGTACACGCCGATCGGGCAGGTGACGGCGGTCGAGCACCCGGCCGCCGACCGGGCCGCCGCGTACGGGCTCGAGTCGATCGTGGTCGACGGCAACGACGTCGACGAGGTGCTACGAGATCGCCGCGCGCGTCGATCGGCCGCGCGCGCGACGGCGGCGGCCCGGCGCTCGTCGAGGCGAAGACGTACCGGCACGGCGGGCACTCGCGCGCCGACCCGGCGAAGTACCGGCCCGAGGACGAGGTGCAAGGAGTGGCTGGCCCGCGACCCGATCCCCGCCTACCGCGAACGGCTGCTGTTCGCCGGGATCGACGCCGAGACGATCGACCGGATCGACCGCGAGGCCCTCGAGAAGGTCGACCGGGCCACCGAGGAGGCGAAGGCGGGCCCGTTCCCGGACGGCCGCTGCGCTCGGAGACCGAGCTGTGGGCCGACGGAGGTTCCGCGTGGCGGAACTGACCTATCGCGAGGCCGTCGCCCGCGCGATCGCCCAGGAGATGGAGCGCGACCGACTCCGTCTACTTCATCGGCGAGGACGTCGCCGCCGCCGGCGGCGTGTTCAAGACCACCGAGGGCCTGCTCGAGCGGTTCGGTCCCGGCCGCGTCCGGGACACGCCGATCTCCGAGCAGGCGATCATCGGCGCGGTCGATGGGCGCGGCGATGAACGGCCTGCGCCCGGTCGCCGAGATCATGTTCAGCGACTTCTTCGCGGTCTGCTGGGACCTCATCGCCAACCAGATCGCGAAGACCCGCTACATGACCGACGGACAGGTCTCGCTGCCGCTCGTGATCCGCACGGCCAACGGCGGCGGCGTCCGGTTCGGCGCCCAGCACTCGCAGAGCGTCGAGAGCTGGGCGATGGCGATCCCCGGCCTCAAGGTGGTTGTGCCGTCGACCCCGGCCGACATGATCGGGCTGTTCGCCGCGGCCGTCCGCGACCCCGACCCGGTGATCGTGGTCGAGCCGAAGGTCCTGTACGCGAGCAAGGGCGAGGTGCCCGACGGCGAGATCGTCGACCGGCTCGGCTCGGCGAGGGTGCTGCGGCCGGGCAACGACGTCACGATCTGCGCGCTCGGGGCGATGGTCCCGAAGGCCCTCGACGCGGCCGAGCGGCTCGCGCGCGACGGGATCGACGCCGAGGTGATCGACGTGCGATCGCTCGTGCCGCTCGACGCGACCACGATCCTGGCGTCGGTCGCGAAGACCGGTCGCTTCGTCACGGTCGAGGAGAACCCGCGACTCTGCGGATGGGGCGCCGAGGTCGCCTCGATCGTCGCCGAGGAGGCGTTCTTCGACCTCGACGGTCCGGTCGTGCGGATCACGACGCCGCACATCCCGCTGCCCTCCGCCGACGCGCTCGAGGATCTCGCCATCCCGTCGGTCGACCGGGTCGCGGAGCGCGTGCCGAGGCGACGATGGAGTTACGACGAACGACGGAGGGACGGCATGGCAGACCGGATCCTGCTGAAGGGCGGCCACGTCATCACGGTCGACCCGACGCTCGGCGACATCGACGGGCGGCGACGTCCTGATCGAGGGCGACACGATCGCCCAGGTCGGCACGGACCTGACGCCGACGCCGAGGTGATCGACGCGACCGGCGACATCGTGATCCCCGGGTTCGTCGACACCGCACCGCCACACGTGGGAGGCGGCGATCCGCAACTGCGCGCCGAACGCGACGCTCGACGACTACTTCGTCGAGGTGCTCGACAGCTTCGCGCCGCTGTACCGGCCCGAGGACGTCTACGCCAGCAACCTGCGCCGGCGCGCTCGAGTGCATCAACGCCGGCATCACCACGCTGGTCGACTGGTCGCACATCAACAACACGCCCGACCATCCCGACGCCGGTGTCCAGGGCCTGCAGGAGTCCGGGATCCGCGCGCTCTACGCGTACGGCAGCGCCAACACCTCGCTGGCCGACTACTGGTTCGACAGCACGATCGCGATCCCCGCGCGACGACGTCGAGCGCATCCAGAGCACGTACTCCTCCTCCGACGACGGGCTGATCACGATGGCCCTCGCCACGCGCGGTCCGGGCTTCTGCCAGGACGGCGTCGTGCGCGAGGAGTGGGGCATGGCGCAGCGACCTGGGCATCCCGATCACGATCCACATCGCCATGGGCAAGCTCGCGGGCAAGTGGAGCATGGTCAAGCAGCTCGAGGCCCTCGGCCTGCTCGGCTCCGACACGACGTACATCCACTGCTGCTACTTCAGCGACGAGGAGTGGCAGCTGGTGGCCGAGAGCCGGGGCACGATCTCGATCGCGCCGCAGGTCGAGATGCAGATGGGCCACGGCTGGCCACCGGTCTGCAAGGCGCGCGTCGTACGGCCTGCGGCCCGAGCCTGTCGATCGACGTCGTGACGACCGTGCCCGGCGACATGTTCACCGAGATGCGGTGCGCGTTCGCGCGCCGAGCGATGGCGGACCAACGACTCGGTGTGGGAGAGCGAGGAGCCGCTCCCGGACGACGCGCTCACCGCGCGCGACATGCTGACGATGGCCACGCTCGACGGCGCCCACGTCGCCGGGCTCGAGGACCGAACCGGTTCGCTCACGCCGGGCAAGCAGGCCGACGTCGTGGTCATCGACGGCACGGTCGCCGGCGACCGCGCCGGTGATCGACCCCGTCGGCGCCGTCGTCCTGTCCGCCGACACCTCGAACGTCGACACCGTGATCGTCGGCGGCAAGGTCCACAAGCGCGACGGCAAGCTCACTCGCCGACTGGGAGCAGCGCGCGGAAGGCGTCCAGGCGTCGAGCGACTACCTGGTCGACGCGCTCGGCCAAGAAGCAGCAGGCCGCCGGCCGAGGCGACGCTCGTGCGCCCCAGCCATGTGGTCCGGCCGGCGGCCGAGGCGACGTGCGGCATCCCCCCGGTCCTCGACGGCACACAGCGACGGGTTCCGCCGCTGGTCGGTCGGTCGACGAGACGCGCCGGGCGCCGTCCACACCGGCTTCGGCGATCTGCGCGAGCTCGACCGGGGCGGGCGGTCGACTGCGCACGTCCACTCGTACGAGGAGAGCTTCTTCGTGCTCGACGGCGAGGTCGTGCTCGACACGCCGCGAGGCCGCGTCGCTGCTGCGGCCCCGGCGACTACGGCGTCATCACCGTCGGGCAGCCGCACGCGCTGGCGAACTGGGCCGCGACGCCGCTCGGCTGGGCGGAGATGTCGCCGCCGCAGCCTCGACCGGCGCACGACGGCGACACGCAGTTCGTGCCGCCGCTGCCGGAGCTCGAGCCGGTCCCGTGGACGTCCGCGACCCGCGGACGCGGTCGTTCGGCCACATCGAACCGTCCAACATGGACCTCGGCAGCAGTCGCAGGACATGCTCGCGGTCTCGGCGAGCATGCGGACCGCGCTGCTCGTCTACAGCGGGATCACGGTCAAGATGATGGTCGACAGCGACCTCGGGGCCCAGCTGTCGACGATGTTCATGGTGCAGTACGAGCCCGCGGGGCGTCGCCGGCCGGCACGACCACCCGTTGGAGGAGACCTACCTCATCCTCGAGGGCGAGGTCGACGCCACGTTCGACGGCGAGCGCTACCGGCTTGGTGCCGGGCGACGTCGCGTGGGCGGGCGTCGGGTGCGTCCATGAGTTCTCCAACCCGGGTCCCGGGCTCGTCCGCTGGCTCGAGACCCAGGCGCCCCAACCGCCGGCTCGCCACTCGTACCGCTTCGCCCGTGACTGGAACTACCTGCGCGACGCGATCGGAGCCGAGATGAAGGAGGCGATGACCGAGGGGCTGGTCGTGGTCGTCGGCGGCGACGTCGGGCCTGGGCAAGGAGGTCGCCCGCCACTACGCCGGATCGCGGCCGGGAGGTGGTCGTGTCGGGCCGGGATGCGGTTCGCGCGAAGGAGGTGGCCAGACGAGCTCGGTGGGAAGACCACGTCGCTCGCCTTCGACCTGTCCGGCCCGACCGGCGTGCAGGCGGCGCTGGACGATGTCGGGCACGGTCGATCGGCTCGTCCTGGCCGGCATCGAACGCGACGAGAACCGTTGCGCGACTACGACATCGAGGCGGCGATCGCGCTCGTCACCCTGAAGCTCGTCGGGTACGCCGCGGTCGTCCACGCCCTCGTCGACGGCTCCACGACGACTCGTCGATCCTCCTCTTCGGAGGGCTGGCGAAGGACCGGCCGTATCCCGGCGGCATGACGGTCACCACGGTCAACGCGCGGCGTCGACGGGCTCGTGCGCACGCTGACCCACGAGCTCACGCCGGTCCGCGTGAACGCCATGCACCCGGGATCGTGGGCGACTGCCCGTTCTGGGCGGGCAAGACCGAGGCGCTCGAAGCCCATCGTGCCGAACGACGACCGGGCGCCTGGTCCGGATGCAGGACGTCGTCGACGCGGCGGTGTTCCTGCTCGAGAACCCTCGGTCGCCGGAACCGAGCTCGGCGTCGACGGCGGCTGGTCGCTCCCCAAGTGACCGAGACGGTCGCCGTCCTCGGCGCCGGCCGGATGGGCGGCGCGATGATCGGCACGCTCCGGCGTTCCGGCTTCGGGGTCATCGCCTGGAACCGAGACCGCGACAAGGCGGACGAGGTGGCTGCAGCGGACGGGCGCCTCGCTCGCGGCGACCGCGATCGAGGCCGTCGCCGCGGCCGACGTCGTCATCAGCAGCCTCGCCGACGACGCGGCCGTGCTGAACGTGTACGAGGCGATCTCCGGCCGCGTGCCGGCGGACGCCGTCGCGCTCGAGATGAGCACGATCGCGCCGGGGACGGTCCGGGCGGTGGCGCCGTGGGTCACCGGCGTCGGGCGCAGCGTTCCTGGATGCGCCGGTCTCCGGGAGTGTGTCTACCGTCGAGAGCGGCCAACTCACGATCATGGTCGGCGGCGATCCAGGCGCGCTCGAGCGCACCCGGCCGGCCCTGGAGGCGCTGTCCTCGAAGATCATCCACGTCGGCGAGCTCGGGACCGGCGCGGCGATGAAGCTCTCGGTGAACGCCCTCGTCCACGGGCTGAACGCCGCCCTCTCCGAGTCCCTCGTGCTCGCCGAGCGCGCCGGCGTCGAGCGGTCGACCGCGTATGAGGTCTTCGCGTCCGGGGCCGCCGGCGGCGCCATTCGTGCACTACAAGCGCGACGCGTACGAGCGGCCGGATGAGGCCCCGGTCGCGTTCACGCTCGATCTCGTCGCGAAGGACCTCGAGCTGATCCTCGCGCTCGCGGACGAGGTCGGCGCGCTGATGTCGCAGGCCGAGACCAACCAGCGTGGGGTGCGATCGGCCCTCGAGGCCGGCTTCGCGGGCGGGATCTCGAGCGCGCTCGCCGAGTACCTGCGGGTGGCCAACCGGCCCAGCTGACTGCCGGGAGATCGCCGAGCTTCCTGGCCTGGAGGCATCTCCCGTGCCACGATTCCCAGGTCGTGCGGGAGCGGCGCGGGCCGCCTCGACCAAGGGGGAGATCATGGAAGGTGGATCGGTCCTCGGAACGCTCATCGGGGCGGCGCTCCTGCTGTTCCTGGGGAGCCTCATCGCGTTCGCCGGGTATCGCCTGTTCCTGATCCTGCTGCCGATCTACGGCTTCTTCTTCGGACTGTCGTTCGGCGCGCATTCCGTCCAGGCGCTGTTCGGCGACGGCTTCCTCTCGACGACCACGAGCTGGGTGGTGGGGTTCTTCGTCGGGCTCCTGTTCGCCGTGCTCTCGTACCTGTTCTGGGTGTTCGCGGTCGCGCTCCTCGCCGGCTCGCTCGGGTACGCGCTCGTGGCGAGCTTCTTCGGTCTGTTCGACGCCGACCTGACCGTGCTGGTCTGGATCGTCGGCGTCGCGGTCGGCGTCGTGTTCGCGTTCGGCACGATCGTGCTGAACCTGCAGAAGGTTGTCGTGATCGTGGCCACGGGGATGCTCGGTGCCTGGGCGATCATCGGGACCTTCGTGTTCCTGTTCACCAACGCCCCGCCGGAGAGGATCGCGGACGACGGCATGCAGATCGTGCTGGACAACCATCCGGTCTGGTTCCTCATCTACGCCGTGGTCGCCGCGATCGGCATCGCGTTCCAGTTCCAGGCGAACCGCGGCTACGAGATCCAGCCAGTACAACCGTTGGCAGGAGATGTCGACCGCCTGACGGCGAGCCGACCCGAGCACGACGTGAGGGCCTGCGCTCGAGATCAGGTTGACGACGCTTCGACCCGGGCCTTGATGTTCGTGAGGTCCCTGCGGAGCCCGTTCGGGATGTCGCGCGAGAGCTTCCAGCTCGTGATCTTCGCGAGGAACGTCGGTTCCGACCAGCTCCGCGCCCTTGGTCACCGCCGTCGCGCCACCCTCCTCTGCGAGCGCGAACCGGTGATGGACACGGCCGAGTGCGCCGGTGGAATCCCATGCGAACGCGCTGGCGGGCGTGAGCTCGGTGATCGTGCTCTGTTCACGTTGTGTCCCGAACTGCTTCGCCGTCGTCGAGAACGTGGTTCCCACCGTCACCGGACCCTCGGTCGACTCCGTCACCTCGAGGCCGTTCCCTGCCCACTCGCCGTGACGACCGAAATCGGCCACGTAGTCGAAGACGCGGCCGACGGGCGCGTGGACATGATCTGTTCCTCGAATCGCTTCATGTGCCTTCCTCTTTCGTTGGTAAGTGGTTCGGTGCATCGGTGGGAGGAGGAGGATTCGAACCTCCGTAGGCTACGCCGGCGATTTTACAGACCGCTCCCTTTGGCCGCTCGGGCATCCTCCCGTCGCTGGCAGGATAACAAGGAGCGTCGGGAGCCCGGGCACGCCCGGCTCCCCAACGCGGTCACACGAGCGAGACGCAGCCGTCTCTGTCTCGTGTTCGACGAGCTGGCCAGCCGGCCCAGACGTTGGAGTACGAGGTCCCGTCCTCGCCGAACCCGCCTCGAAACCAAGTCGGAGGTGTACGAGTCCACCTCGACCGACAGCGTCATCGGGGCGTCGGGCGTGCAAGTTCCTGTACCAGTACCGACCCCCCCTGGCGATGGATATCCCGTCGCGGAGCTGACGCAGTTCGGCATCCCCGTACACGAGCTGACCGCTTCCTGCACGTGATCGTTCGAGATCGTCGCATGGCCGGTGGCCGGGTTACCCGCTCCGTCGACGGTGACGACGAATTCGAGTGGAACGTTCGAGACCCAGTGATCGTGACCACAAGCTGCCCACCTCGCCCGGCCGGACGGTCGCTCGAGCCGTTGCCGCAACACCGACCCACCATGAACAGGTAGGTCGTACCCGCCGCTGCGCGGAGCCTCAGGCCGGACGCCGGTCCGAGCCGGTCGTCGATGCATGAGCCCTCGACGATCCGGCCGGCCTCGTCGCGCGTGTAGATCGCCATCACTTTGTCGTAGTCGCTGCCGAGCGTATCCACCTGGACGTACACGTCTTCGGCGGGCGTGAACGCATAGAAGACCGACCGCTTGTTCGAACAGAACCTCGGTCCGTCGGCCGTGGCCTGCGTCGTATCCATCGAGTTGGTGAATGGCACCGCAGCGACCGCGATGGCTCCAGCCTCGATGTCGTTCGACGGTGGGGACGCCAGCGCTGGCGCGGGCAGCCCTCCAACCACGACGACGACCACGGCGACGAGAATGTCCCCAACGAAGTCTTCCTCTTCACACGCATCTCCTTCTCCTTCCCGTGCGTCGGTTCATCCGTCCGAACCGTTCGCTCCCGGTGAGCCCGCTGAGCGTGCCCCGCTCGGTCACGCGAGGAACCCGGGGACCCACCTGGGTTTGGTCGGGCCGTCGGCCCTTCTGGTGACCCGCTCGCCGCGCGTCGGTAGGATGCTGGCCGTGGCCAAGCAGGACTTCTGCTCGACATCGTGTCGCAGGTCTGATGCCCGAGGTCGCGAACGCCGTCGACCAGGCACGCCGCGAGATCGACCAGCGGTTCGATTCAAGGACACCGGGACATCGATCTCCCAGGACGACAAGCTGATCGAGGTTCGTTCGTCGACCGAGGATCGCCTGAAGGCGGCCGTCGAGGTCTTCCGGGAGAAGGCCGTGCGGCGCGAGACCCGCTGGAGTCGCTGCACTTCGGGCCGGTCCAGCCGGCGGCGAAGGGTGCTTCGAAGCAGGCCGTGAACGTGAACGTCGAGATTCCGATGAGAAGGCTCGAGAGCTCGTGAAGTTCATCAAGACCGTGAAGGCCAAGGTGCAGACCCAGGTGCAGGGCGATCAGGTCCGCGTCTCGAGCAAGAACAAGGACGACCTCCAGGCCGTCCAGCGCGAGGTGAAGGAGCAGGACTTCGGGCTCGCGCTCATTTCGTGAACTACCGGCCGTAGGCCGGCCGAGCGAGGAGGCACGGTGACGGACGTCGAACGGTTGAAGCTCCGCGCGGCCGAGATCGCGGAGCGCGAGGGACGCAGGCTCCTCGATCGAACGCCGGGTTCCGAGAGCCTGCACGTGCGAGCCGTCAAGAGCCTGCCCAAGGGCGTCGCGTCGAACTTCCAGGCGGGCGACCCGTACCCGGTCTACCTGCGGCGCGGGAGCGGCGCGCTCGTGTGGGACGTCGACGGCAACGAGTATCTGGACTAC
>CAVYTE010000009.1:0-61076 GCA_963771385.1 uncultured Actinomycetes bacterium | reverse complement strand
AGCTGCAAGGTGGTCCCCGAGCGCCGTTCCTCGTGCCTGCGCTTCCAGGCCCTCCCGGTCCGCCGATTGTGCTCCGCGAAGACGACACACGGTCCCCACTCTTCTGGGTCAGGGAGCTGGACTCCGACTACCTCGCTTCGTCACCTGTAGCTGGTTACGACCGCTGATGTTTTGAAATTCTAAGACGCTCCGGCCCAGCTGCGTCATCCGCATCGGCGATATCCCGTCTCCATTCGATCCCGCGGGCTCGCCGTGCGCGCGGGCTTCCGATGCCCAGTTATCCGACGGGGGGGCGATCCGATTAGAGAGTTCCCGGAATTCATCCAAGCCATACGCCCAGCGACATTCGTCGTGCCTCTGCTTTCCCCACCTTCCCGAGCGGCCTCCAAGGCTCCTTATGCGTACACCTGAGAGGTGGCCGAACTTGCGTCGTTCTGCCGCGATTCCGTAGCCCCACCACCATGCACCGGCCGCCCCCCGACCGATCGGGAGCTGACTGCTCGGCTGAACACCTTCACTACGAGATCGAGATGTTCCGAACACCCGCGGCCGACCTGGCCTTCGGCGCCATGAGCTCGCTGTCTGCTCAGGTTCGGGGGGGGCATCGGGGACTGAGCTGGATGTCACTTTTTCGGCGGGAAGCGACGGCCAGGCGCCTTGCGAGAAGCCCGGATCGGTCCGTTGGCGAGGAGCGTGGCCCAGGGAGTTGAACGACACCGGTGCTGGGTAAGGCGAATGTACGGACAAAGAGAGGAGATTCCGATGAGACGACCACTCATCGCCATCGTTGGATCAACCGCGTTGCTCCTGACCGCCTGCTCGTCGGGCGGCGGGGGCGGGACGTCTCCATCACCCTCGCCGGAGGCCACGACGGTCGAGGTCGGGGCCACGGAGTATTCGTTCGATGTTCCCGCAGAGGTGGCCGGAAGCGTCGTCAGGATGCGCTTCACGAACACCGGCGGACTCCCGCACGAGTTCGCGTTCGCGCGGATCGAGGAGGGCAAGACCGAGGCGGACGTGAAAGCGGTGATCGAGTCCGGAGGAGAACCCCCCGACTGGGCTGAGGACGTCGCCGGCGTGCCGGCGCTGTCGCCCGGCGAGTCCATCACGGTGACCCGGACGTTGGAGCCGGGCAGCTACGCGTTCCTTTGCTTCTTCCCCGACCCGGAAGGAACGCCGCACGCGGCGCTCGGCATGTACGAGGTGTTCACCATCGGCGGCGACACGGGGCTCACGCTTCCCGAGCCGGACGCCACGATTACGGCGACCGACGACGGACTCCAGGTCCCCGCGCTCTCGGCCGGCGAGCAGACGGTGCAGTTCCAGAACGACGGCACGAAGCCCCACGAGCTGGTCCTCGCCACGTTCGTGCCGGGGAAGGGTGTCAACGGCGTGGACGGATGGATCGAGGGTGGCTATGAAGGAGAGCCCCCGGTGACGTTCCTCGGAGGCATGCAGACGATCCCGTCGGGCGAATCGGTCTTCCTCACGATCGACCTCGAGCCGGGCGTCGAGTACACGGCCCTGGACTTCCGGAAGAACTCGAGGGAGACGTTCACAGTCTCCTAGCCAGATCTCGAGGTCGTCGTAGTGACGACCCACGCCACTTCCATACCAACTCTGCGGATGGGTGTTCACGGCCCTACCCACAGGTTGTTCCCGAAGATGTTCGCAGGTTGTCCGAGATGCTGCGACCGACCGGTGAGTGCTGGCCGAGCAGTTCCTCCGCCGAGAGGGCGGGGCAAGGTTGTACTCGGCCTCCAGACACCCCTACGGCCTCAGGGCCCGATAGCAGGGAGGGTCACGCAGAGGATCGGGTCCTCGAGACCAGCTCGGCCTACGCCTCGTGAGGACACGCCGGCAGGTGGAGGTACTGCCGGCATTCGTCATCGCTGAACGTACGCGACGCGCGCTCCCCAGCGGCTCGCATCAGGTCCTCCAGCCGCAAGTAGAAGACTCGAGCCGTGCCGTCAGCGCTCGCCGAGGCAAGGCTCAGGCCATCTGGGCTGAAGGACGCGTCGTGGAATGCGAACGTGTGCTCGGTGAGCGTCGTGATCTCTTCGCCGGTCGACGCCTCCCACAGCCGCACGGTGTTGTCCTCCCCGGCGGTCGCGACCAGGCGCCCGTCGGGGCTGAATTCGGCGTCCCACACAACGCCGGTGTGTCCCCTCAGCGTGGCCAGGACACGAGCCGAGCGAACGTCCCAGACCATAGCCACGCCGTCGACCGAGCTCGTGACCAGCCTCCCGCCGTCCGGGCCGAAGGCCACGCTGTTGACTGGGGACCCGTGTCCCTCGAAGGTCCGCAGTAGCTCCCCCGTCTCCACGGACCAAAGCTTGGCCGTCGAGTCCGCGCTCGCCGTCGCGAGAAGAGTCCCATCGGGACTGAACGCCACCCCCAGGACGGCCGCGTTGAGCTGCGAGCTGAGCCGCGAGTGCACGAAGCGCTGCACGATTGCCCCCGTCCGGTCGAACACTGTTGCCGTCCCGTTGCTGCCGCCCACCACCAGGCGCTCGTCCGGACCGACCGCGGCAGACGGATAGGACTCGGAATCGTCCTCTGGGTCCAACGTCATCAGCTTGCGCCTGGAGGAGACGTCCCAGATCGCCGGCGTCCCCCCCGCGGTCAGGAGCAGCGTGCCGTCCGCGCTCAGCGAAGCATCTTGGATGCTCGCGTCCTCGAACCGCGCGATCTCCTCGCCCGAGGTCGCGTCCCAGAGCCTCGCGGTGCCATCTGAGGCCGCCGTCACGAGCGTGGATCCGTCCGCAGAGTACGCTACGCTCAATACAGACCCGTCGTGCACGGCGAGGGTCAGCCGGTCCCGACTGCCCGTAGGCGTGACGTCCCAGACCTTCGCGGTCGAGTCTGCCCCTCCGGTGATCAAGCGGGTTCCCTCGGGGCCCCACGCCACGTCTCCGATTGGACCGCCGTGACCGCTCAGCGTAAGAATCGCCCTACCCGTCCGTGCGTCCCACAACCGCACGGTCCCATCCACACTCGCCGACGCCACGGTCCCTCCGTCGGGGCTGAACGGGGTGGCGAACACCCAGTCGGTGTGGCCGGCCAGTGTGAACAAGGGTTGGCCCGTCGTCGCGTCCCAGATCCGTACCGTGCCGTCGAGGCTTCCGGTCGCCAGTCGGTCGCCGCCGGGGCTGAAGAAGACGCCGACGACGCCTCCCTCATGCCCCCGGAGCGTCAGACGGCGGCGCCCGGTGTCCACGCTCCACACGGTTCCGGTTTCGCCGAGGCAGTGCCCCACCGCGACCAGCCTATCGTCGGGGCTGAACGCGTTGTAGCAGAGCCCATCCGAGGTCTGAATCGATCGAAGCTGCACGCCGGTTTCGACGTCCCAGATCCTGAGCGTTCCGTCCCAGCCGGAGGTCGCGACGAGGGACCCGTCGTTCGAGAACGACACGCCCTGGAGCACATCGGTGTGGCCGGACAGCGTCACCAGCCGCTCGCCGGTACTGGGGTTCCAGATGATGCCAGTCTCGTCCGCGGCGACCGTCACCAAGCGAGATCCGTTCGGGCTGAAGCTCAGGTCGTTGATGTCGCCGGTGTGACCCTCCAGCTCTCGCAGCTGTTCGCCCGTTCGCGCGTCCCAGATCACCACCACGTTCTGCCCCGTCCCCTTCACGGTTCCGCCCGTCGCGATCAGTCTTCCGTCGGGGCTGAAGGCAGCGTTCGCCGTGGACGGGTGGTTGAGCGTCATCACCACCCGATCGGCCTGGATCGCCGCATGCAGCACGTCGAGGGCGTCCTTTCCCACGGGGACCCCGGCGAGCTGATACGTGCGGACGGCCTCCATCGCTAGCAGGAGGGAGCGCTCGGCGTCCGCCTCGAGGTTCGCCGCGGCCGCAGTAACGAGCTCCCGGGCGAACGCGATGCCCTGCTCACGCTTGGCACGTCCACGCTGGACGACGGCCAGCCCACCCGCCACGAGCGCCAGCACGAGGAGCATCCCAACGCCGGCCAGGAGGGCCCGCAGCCGCCGGTTCGTCCTGCGCTGGCGCTGGGCCTCTCGCTCGCTCGCTTGCCGGCTCTCGGACAGGAACGTCCGCTCGAGCTCGTTGAGCTCGGCGGCGCGGACTGATGCCCAGTCCAGCGTGGTCGAGAGCCGAGCCCCCCGGTAGAGCTCGCTCAACTCGCGATTGCCTTCGTCCCACTGCCTCGCGGCCACGGTGAGGTGGGCGCGAACACGGTGCCCCTCCAGGTCCTCCTCGAGCCAGTCTCCGAGCCTCGGCCACGCGCGGATCAGCGCTTCGTGGGCCACCTCGACCCACCCGTCACTCCTGGTGAGCAGTCGATCTTGCGTGAATCGATCGAGGACGGACCGGGCCACGGTGTCACGGTCGAGGTCGAACTCGGCCGTCGCGACGCGCCGACGCAAGAACCTGTCGCCTTCCCCGGTCCCAACCAGCCTCAGCAGCACGCGCCGGGCGGCCTCCTGCTCCATCTCCGAGAGTTGCTCGAACGAACGCTCGGCCAGCCGGGCAACCGCGCCGCGAACGCCACCGGACCGATCGTAGGCCTCCAGCGTGAGCCAGCCTCCTTCGCGTACAGCCCATAGCTCGACCAGGGCCGTAGAAAGCAGCGGCAGACCCCCGGGCTCCTCTCCCACGTCGGCAATCAAGGCGTCCGTGAGGGCCGATTCGACGTGCACGCCGGCGCGGCGAGCGGGGAGCTCGATCGCACGCCGAAGCTCGTCCGAGCTCATCGGACCGAACGGCACGTGATTGCCGGCGAACAGCTCGGCGAGCTCCTCGATCTCAGCGAGGTGTGAATAGAAGTCGCCTCGCAGCGTGGGAACGACGACGACGCGCTCGCCATCGGCTCCCGCCGCGCCGGTCACGCTGCGGAGGAACACCTCGCGCTCCTCCGGGTCCACACCCGGCGCGAACACCTCCTCGAACTGATCGATGATCAGGACGATCCGGGCCTCCGGACCTCCGTGCCGCGCGGCCCCGGCGAGCGGATCCGCACCGTCGAGCTCCAGGCCCCCCGAGGTGAGCGCGCTCGTGAGCTCTCGGAGTGGACGTTCGCCCGGGCGCATCAGGACGGACCGCCAGCGCTCGCTCCCGGGAAGCAGTCCCGCCGCCAGCGACGGGACGAGGCCGGCCATCACCGCCGAGGATTTGCCGCTGCCGGATGCGCCGACCACACCCAGTAGGCCCGTCCCGACGGTTCGAGCGGCGAGCTCCCCTACCAATCGCTCCCGCCCGAAGAAGTACGCGGCATCCTCGGCGTGGAAGGTCGCGAGGCCCTTGTACGGACAGATCTCGCCCCGATCACCCGCCGCGCTTCCGGCCGCGTACAGACGCCCCAGCTTCAAGGCAATCACGTTGTTGGCGAACCCGAGATCCGCCGAACGCTTGGTCCGTCCCGCCGCGAGGTACTCCGCTGCGGCCGTGAGGCGGCGGCCGGCCTCGTCCCGTGCCCACTCGCTGATGACCTCATGCACACGAGCGGGTACGCCCCCAGAGGCCCGGAGCACCGACTCCAGCGGGACGTCGACGACGTCGTCACCCGCGTAGATGCGCGCGACCTCTTCGACGGCGCCCACGTCGAGCGGCGACAGGATCCGGTGCGCGTCGCCCCGCTCGTTCACTCGCTCGACGAGCGAGGCGAGGGCGGGAAGCCCCTCTGCCTCACGGAACGTCGCAACGACGAGGACGGGGCGTCCGCGATCGCCACGACCGACTCCCCGAGGGAGACCGCGACCTCCTCACCGAGCGTCTCGACGTCGTCGACCACGACGATCGAGGGATGCATCGCCTCGCGCGCCTCCCGGATCGCCTGCAGCGTGAGGGCCGTCCCCGCGCCTCCCGCACCCGAGTAGGTCGCGAGCCCCGTCCGGCCGTGGATCTCGGCGGCGATCTCGGCCACGAGCCTGGTCTTGCCGATCCCGGGCGGACCGGACACGAACAGCAGACATCCCCTCCCACGACGCGCCTGTCGCCACGTCCCGCGAAGCCACCGCATCTCGTCGAGCCGGTCGACGAGCGGTGTGAACGTGTCGAGCTCGACGGCGAGCGAGGGGACGGCCTCCCCCGGTGCCAGCCCTCTCGGGGCACGACGCGCACCGGGAACCACGCGCACGACCTCGACCGGTCGGTCGAACCCCTTCAGCTCGAGCGCCCCGCGCTCGTCGAGTCGGAGGCCGTCGATCCGGCCAACCGCCTCGGCGACGGCGGTCGTCAGGAGCATCTCGCCGGCCGTGGCGCTCGAGCACAGCCGCGCGGCGGTGTTGAGGGCCTTGCCCCTGAACCCGCCCTCGACCGGAACCGCATCGCCGAGATCGATCCCGATGCCGACCGTGAGCGGGAGGGACTGGTCCTCGGCCGTCTCCTCGGCGCAGGCCTGCAGCAGCTCGGCGCCGGCGCGCACGGCCTGGGCCGGCGACGCGAACACGGCCAGCGCCTCGTCGCCACGCAGCTCGAGGACCTCGCCGCCGCGCGCCGCCGCGGCCTCGCGGGCCACCTCGGCGAACCGTCCCGCGAGCCGGCCCGCGGCCTCGTCGCCGTGCTCGCGAGTGAACGCCGTGTACCCGCGGATGTCGGCGATCAGGAACGTCCGGACCGTGGCACGGCCGGGATCCTGTTCAGGTCGGGCGCTTGGCACCATGCATCAGGCCGCTTCGGCCATCGGGCGTCGCATCCATCGTGTTCACCTCAACCTCGTCAGGCAGAGTGTGGGCGTGGCCGGCGAGCCGCGCAAGGGCGAGCGTCACCGTTCGCGCCGCTCGTCGGCCTCGTCCGCCGATCACCCTTCTGGCGAGCGGATGTTGCGTTTGGACGCAGGGGTGCCGTTTCGAGGCGCCCTATCTCCTAACCCCCGTTGCGAGGACCGCGCCCTACTCGGCAAACAGACGAGGCGTCCACGAAACGGCCACCGGCGCGTGCCCGCCCTACCCAGCCCATCGTGGAGGACCGCCTCCTCCCCCTCAAACAGACGGCCAACCACCTCTCGATCCGTCAACTGCTCCCTTGCAGACCTGGATGGCACTCGGTCATCGGCCCTGGCTCACGTCTTGCTCACGACGGAACGACACTTGCGGGTACAGGACGACACCAGGCAACACA
The DNA here is from genome assembly GCA_963771385.1 of uncultured Actinomycetes bacterium. Lineage (GTDB taxonomy): Bacteria > Actinomycetota > UBA4738 > UBA4738 > HRBIN12 > DASSJM01. The sequence continues at coordinate 53,994 of CAVYTE010000009.1, read as the reverse complement.
GGACGACACGTAGCGTCAGGATCTGTGCCTGGCTTCAGCAGCCTTAGGATCCGGTGCCCGAAAGGGCGTGGGAGTTCGACTCTCCCCTCTCGCACCCCTCTGACCTGCGGATCCTTTGGTCAGCGGCGGCTCCACGAACCGCTCTATCTCAACCATCGCCCCAGACGGCGTTCTCGAGCGTCTCCACCGTGGATGTGTCGAGCAGCCCGTACCGCAACACGAGTTGGAAGCGGCCCTGGTCCAGGTCGCGCATCGCTTCCCAGTACGCCCGTCCAGCAGTCGTGACGCCGCCTCTGCCTTGTCAAGCGAGGCCTTGGCATACCCGCAACGGGATACACTTCGCGTCCGACATTGAATATGTCGTCGGTTCTCGTCCAGAGGACCCAATGAGTGCCCGAAGGACCTTGGCTGAGAACGTACGTTTCCGGCCAGTCGATCCCCGGACCGGACGTCGCCCAGTTGAGCTCCAACACGAGGTCTGCATCGGCGGGAGGCTCGTCCGAGAGCCCGAAGTCGACTGCCCACCTCGCAGTCGCCTCAGCAGCGTTTTCAAAGTCTAGAACGGCAACCGACGCGGTCACGCGCGCAGTATAGGTCTGCCTCCTGCCTAGATGAGTCGGCGCGGGCAAGGGCGCCTCAACCGATGCACAGCCTTCGCCGGTGCGGTCAACGCCACCGGCGATTCTCACATGAAGTCGGGGCCTTCCCGCTTCGAGTCAGCCCACACCACCTGCATGCTCACGCCGTCGACGAGCGCCGCCAGCGTCCAGAAGTCGGCCGGCTCGTCCGTTGCGTATTGGACGACGGTCTTCGACTCTTCTCCCCGGCTCACCGTCAGGACGTACGTGGGATGGTCGGTAACCATTTCCGTGTACTCGTCTTGCCAATCGAAGAACCCGCAGCGTTCGACGATGGCCGAAAGGTCAGCAAACTCGGAAGCGTTGAACCTTCCCTCGTGATCTCCCATCCTCTCGACAAACGCCTCGCCATGCCATAAAGCAATCACATCCAACCCTAACGTCACCTGGTAGGCTGGGCAGGTCCCGTCGCAAATGCTGCGCCCCAACGTGACTGAGTCGGTGCTCACGCCTTCACCATTCGTGCCGGCTCGGTAGCCTGTCGCCGGTCGATGACTAGCTCGTCCAGCCGAGCGAACGCAACCCGCGAACGTCCTTGCCTTGACGGACCTTTGTGGGTCGGTCCCCGAACCTGGTGCCTGGTCAACGCTTCTTTCCAAGGCCTGGGTAGGCCACCGCGAACCACACCGGTGATCCGCGCCGGCTGGGCCCGCGGGGTGGTGGGACGCATCAGGGCTGCTGTATTGGGGTGTTTCTTCTCACCCTTGGTGGCCCTATTCGCCTTCGCCTTCTTCCGATCCGGCTTCTTGTAGGTACACGGCGAGCCGTCGGGCCGAGTGCCCCGGTGTCGGTGGCCTGTCTTGCACCGCCATGTCGGGCCATCATACGGAGGCTTCTTCCCCAGCTGCCTCCAACCAGATTGGTCCTGCTGGTTCTCCTTGGACACCACTGGCGCTGAGCGCGAAGGTCGTGCTCTGACCCTTGCTCTGGGCACGACGTCGCGGCTTTGTCGCACGCGCCGCGCGCAGCGCTTCGTCGGAGGTCGGCCTGGTACGAGTCGAATAGGTTGGTTGCGCGCCTCTTCCTCTTCCTCTTCTTCGCCATCACGCTGCCCTCAAGGTCGCGGAGTCGATCCGGGCGCGCCTTGTTCGATCGACATTACTTCAAGCTATGGCTCAGCGGGTCGGCGGCCTAGCTCTCTTCGCTCATCCCCCAGGAGTGGGGAGGCGGCAGGTTCCGCGCAGAAGCCGAGGAAAAGTAGACCCAAATAGCTCACGAACGGAACGCCGAACGACCTTCTTCGCGATCTCGCTTCACCTGCCTGCTCCCGCCAACTACTCTTGCTCAGGTGGTGTTGGCTCTTTGATGCGTTGAAGTCGCCAGCAACCACGGTCGGAAGGCCATCATCAGGCAGCTGCTCGATGAGCCGCGTCGCTTGCTGGGGGTATTCGTAGCGCGCGAACTTCGGAGTCATCGCCCAGAACCCCACGAAACGGAACCGATCGGGCCCAGAGATCACCGTCGAAACGAAGAAGGGCTCGGAAGCCTCGCGCGTCTCGATCTTGTTCGGGGGATCGAGCCCCAGGACGGCCAGTCCCTTGTCCCAACCCCCCGCTTGCCACTCGCACGTCCACCCGTCGTGGTCGGCTGCTTGTGCGGGCGTCCTCGGCCCACACTCCTGAACGACGAGCACATCCGCGCCCAGTGCCTCGATCGCACCCCCAATTGGAGTCGAGACCAGTCTGGCAGTTCCAGGTCGCGAGCCGCAAGGGGCCGTATTAGCAGAGCGGGGCGGTCCGGGCGAATTCATCCCACTTTGCCCATCCATCCAAGGCGGAGAGCGCCCTGGGCGTCCATCCCAGCTACTCGCCTGGCTCCACCGCGAACGTCGCTGAGACCTCCGGACCGACGACCTCGCGAACCATCGATTCCAGCGCAAGCTGCAAGCGAGGCAGGATCTGAGCGTCCGATGCCGACCTGCTGGTACACCGACCTGCGAGATCAGAGCAGCATCTCCCCCTTGAACTTTGATCGGCGCCAGAGCAGCATGGTGCTTCCGACGGTCGCGCTATCGGCGAGATCTGTACCAGAGGCAGGCTCGAGCGCCAACTGGGCGAGCTGCCGCACTCGGCGTCAGGGCTTAACAAATGCGTGCGATGTCCATTGTGACTGCAGGTTCGTCCGATTACCACCCCAGTGGTCAGACACAACCTTGCGGAGATGGGCTAGCTTGACGCGAGAACGCTTCCGGGAAGTCTTTCGCAGCATCCGCACCGAACTCGACGCCCTATAGACACCGCTGCAGGACGGGCGTATGTGGCCACATGCTCGGGTGAGTGATTCCCCTGGCTACGGGAGGGCTTCCCTTGAACCGAAACCCCCTCTCGGGCCCCAGGTACCGGGGCAGTCATCCGCGTGTCACTGAAGAGCGCAAGGGGAAGCCAAGAGGACATATCGAGACGAGAGCCGCGTGGACTGCGTGCGGCGACTATCTCTGCTTCATGTACTCGTCACACCAGCAGACTTCGTTGCGAAGCTCTCCACTGCCATCAGGAGTGATGCGTCCCGCGGGATGATGGCAGCCTTCCCGACCATGCCATCGAGGAGCATGCTTGCAGGCCAGACAGCTGGCGTTAAGGAACCAGCTTTCGGCACCCCTCGCAGCAGCAGTCGAGCCGATCGCTCACGTCGGCCCACACCTCGCAGGCGCTCGCTCTCTGGATGAGGTTCCCCCATGTCGTGCTCGAGTACACAAAATCCGGACTCCAGAAGCGGGTGCTCGATACAGGCAGACCTCGGTACGCAGATGCCGCATTCATGACGGAGGGCGCAGTCGATGGCGAAGCGGTCGAGGACCTTGACCGAGCGGAACCCGGAGGCCAGCGGTCCCGTCAGCCCGTGAAGCGCTCGGCTTCCTCCGACCCACGGGTCGCGTCCCCGGCGCTGTAGGAGTGGGCTCCGGCCCCCGCCAGCGTGCCGCCGGTCGACGATCAGATACTCCTCGCGGATCGGGCGGCCCGCGAGCCAGCACTCCAGGATCTCCCGTGTCCCGGCCGCGTAGCGCGCCTGCGCCGACAGCGATGACCCGGAGACGTGAGGGGTCATGCCGTGATGGGGCATCGTCCGCCAGGGGTGATCCCTGGGAGCCGGCTGCGGGAACCAGACATCGCCCGCATAGCCGGCGAGCTGCCCGCTCTCCAGCGCCCGCACGACGGCGTCGCGGTCGCAGATCTTCCCCCGCGCCGTATTCACGAGGTAGGCCCCGCGCTTCATCGTGCCGATGAGCGCGTCGTTGAACAGGTGCTCCGTCTCCGGATGAAGCGGCGCGTTGATCGTCACCACGTCGCAGACCGGAACCATTGAGGCCGCATCGGGGTGGAAGGTGAGCCCGAGCTCGCGCTCGACCTCCTCCGGCAGCCGATGGCGATCGGTGTAGTGCAGCTTGACGTCGAAGGGCTTCAGCCGCCGCAGCACCGCCGAGCCGATGCGCCCCGCGCCCACGGTGCCGACGGTCATGCCCTCGAGGTCGTAGGAGCGGGCGACGCAGTCGGCGATGTTCCAGCCCTCCTTGACCACCCACTGGTAGGAAGGAATGTAGTTGCGCACCAGCGACAGGATCATCATCACCACGTGCTCGGCGACGCTGATGCTGTTGCAGTACGTCACCTCGGCCACGGTGATGCCGTGGTCGATCGCCGCCTGCAAATCGACGTGGTCGGAGCCGATCCCGGCGGTGATCGCCAGCTTCAGCCGCGGCGCCTTGGCGATCCGCTCGGCCGTCAGGTAGGCGGGCCAGAACGGCTGGGAGATGACGACGTCGGCGTCGACCAGTTCGCGGTCGAACACGGAGTCGGCGCCGTCCTTGTCGGACGTGACGATCAGCGTGTGCCCCTGCGCTTCCAGGAATCGGCGCAGCCCGAGCTCACCAGAAACACTGCCCAGGAGCTCGCCGGGGGTGAAATCGAGTCCTTGCGGGGTCGGCAAGGTTTGGCCACCGGGATAGCGGTCGAGCGTCGGGATGCCGTCCCGCGCGTAGGCGGGCGGGTAGCCGTCCACGGGGTCGTCGTAGAGGACGCAGACGATCTTCGCCATGCCTTCTCTCCCTCTTGGTGAGCCCGGATAACCCCGAGGGCCCGGATCGCCATCACCCGGGCATGCCTGGTGCCCTGGGGCGCGGCACATGCAGCCCGCCCCGTATCATCGACCCGTATGCGCCGCACTACTCTGGGCAGCCCCGCCCGCTTGCTTCGCCTTCTTGGTCTGGCGCTTCTGTTTGAGGGTCTTTGCGGGGGCCTTCTTGCTGCTCTTGCTTCCGCCCTTGTCCTTGGTGGCCATTTCGCGCCTACCCTCCAGCCCGCCTCTTGACTCATCACTGATAGTGGGCTAACCCACTACTTGTGGCACGAGAGTCTCAACCCCTTACAGGCCCTCGTATGCGGCACGACCGCGTACTGCAGCGCTGCGACGAGCAAGACCGGCGCGCGCTACGACGGACGCGCCGTGGCTGACCACGCCGTCGGTCCGACCCGCTGAAGCCCGTCGGGTTTCCGATCGCGACGACGAGCTGTCCTACGCGTGACCCTGCCGCCCCCCGACCTTCGCGGACGGGAAGCCGCCGCCCTGGAGCCGAAGGACCGCCAAGTCGGACAGCTGATCCCGCCCGACGAAGTCGAACGCGACCTCCCGCCCGTCCACGAACGAGGCCGATCCGCACGATCGGTCTCGCCGACCGTGCGCTGGACGGGGAGCGCGAACCCGTCGGAGGCGATGAACGGACCCGGGCGGGTGGCGGACACCCGGATATGCTCAGGAGCTTGGCGAGCTCGCCCCTGATTCCACGCGCAGCCCCACCGTCAGTTCTCTCTTTGGCGAGCCTCAGTATTGAACTCACAGGCCGCCGGATCAAGTAGCAGCATACAGGTCTCGCGACGCAGGAGGGGTGTCGGGGTCGCCTGAGATCACCGCCTCGAGCGTGAGCCAGCAGCGTACTCGGCCGAGGTCGTTGTACCGCTATGGCCGGTGATATCGTCAGGTCGAAGGCGCTCGACTTCCTCGTCGGTCACGTAGAGATCGCTTCGGAAGGCGGGGGCGCGCGAGGACGGACGAGGACTCCGGAGGAGGCAGTCTCCCAGCCTCCCTAGCAGGACCGAGCGGAGGAGCGAGCATGAAGGAGTTCACCAACTACCTGGTCCCCGTCGTCGTCGAGCAGACCGCCCGCGGCGAGCGCTCATTCGACATCTACTCCCGTCTGCTGAACGAGCGGATCGTCTTCCTCGGCACGCCCATCGACGACGCGGTCGGCAATCTGATCATGGCCCAGCTCCTGCACCTCGAGAGCGAGGACCCCGAGAAGGACATCAACCTCTACATCAACTCGCCGGGCGGCAGCGATGACGACGCTGTTCGCGATCTACGACACCATGCAGTACATCAAGCCCGACGTGTCGACCATCGTGCATGGGCCAGGCGGCGTCGGCCGCGGCCGTCGCTCGCTCTGGCCGGCGCGAAGGGCAAGCGCTACGCGCTCCCGCACGCGCGGATCCTCCTGCACCAGCCCTTCGGCGGCGCGCGAGGGCCAGGCCGTCGACATCGAGATCCAGGCCAAGGAGATCATCCGCAACCAGGAGCTGATGAACGAGATCATCGCCATGCACACCGGCCAGCCGCTGGAGCAGCGTGTCGCAAGGACACCGACCGCGACTTCATCCTCACGCGCCGAGCAAGCCGTGGAGTACGGGGCCGTCGGACGAGATCATCACCAGCCGGAAAAATCCGGCCCGAGCTTGCGGTGGCAGCCGCAGGAGGCTCGTAACCGAACGTCCGTGCGCCCGCGGAAGCCTCGCAGCGGCGCCCGCACGGAGCCGAACGGTCGCAGACTGCGCGGAGGGCGACAGCACTCCGCTGGAGCCGCATCGAGAGCGTTGGAACGGGCGAAGCAGATGACGCGCGATCCCTCTCATCCATCTCCATGACGAGACGCACACTTGAGTCGCCGGCCGGCCAATCGCGGTGCTCGAGCGCGGGCAAGGGTTCGGTGTGTACGCCTCGCCTTCGCCTCGCCTCGCCTCGCCTCGCCTCGCCTCGCCTCGCCTCGCCCCGCCCAAGCAGCGCCCGAGCCGGCGAGCCAAGTTGCGCTCACCGCCGATTCGCGGGCCATCCACGTGCTGACGCTGGCACACACGGTAGCCGCCAGCGCGCCGCCGGCCAGATCGGGCTCTAGACAGCGCACGACGACCTGGAGACTGCACCCGAAGTGAAGACCTTCATCGATCGAGCCGTCGTCGGGTCACGGTGTGGGGCGCGGTGTTCGGGTGCCTCTCGAACACAACCGTCGTCTCCTGCACCCCGCGTGCATCTCAGGGCGAGAACGCGAGCCCGGCCGGTCAGCTTCAACATCGGATCGAACGTCGTGCCAGGAGGGGCTTCCCCCAGGTCGGGCAACCGCTCCTCTGCTCTAGGACTGTGAACTTCGAGCGTGCCCGCCGGCGGATCGAACTGAGACAATCTGTTCAGGTAGATAGCGGGACCCGCTCGCGAAGAGGCCGTGGGCCGCCCCCCGATCAAGGAGGGCACCATGCCCACCACGTTGCAAGACCCACCCACCCGCCTCGTGAATCTCCCATCCCCGCCGGTCGGACCGCCGTCGGAACCGGCCAAGCCAGGTCCGTTGTCGTTCGACACAGGCAGACTGCTTGAACGTCTTCGACCGCCTCAGGTCGACCGCCAGCAACTCGTTTCATGTGCCCGAACAGCCGAGCCGATGATCGCTCCGCCCTATGCTCCTCCCATGAGTGGTCGCAGGAGGGGCCAACGGGTACCTTCACCCCTCAAACGGGATGAAACTCATAGCGCAGACCGAGTCGGTCAAGGCCGGGCCGTGGATACTGCTCCGGAACGAGCCCGTGACGACGGCGCCGCCCACGCGGCTCTCCGGTAACGACGAAGTTCTCCCGAATAGGACAGAGCGATGATCACCGCGTACGTGCTCATCCAGGCCCACGTGGGCAGATCAGCGAAGGTGGGTGCGGGGGTGGCACAAATGAGAGGGCGTGATCTCCGCCGACGTCGTGACGGGTCCCTACCGACGTTATCGCGATTGCGGAGACCGCGAGCATGGATGACCTTGGCAAGCTCGTAACGGCGAGGATCCAGGCGGTCGACGGCGTCACTCGCACCCTGACCTGTCCGGTCATCAAGTTCTGAGAAACGGCGGGCGGCCAGGAGGTGCGCCGTTCGACCCGGACAGGCCAAAACGGTGGTCAGCGCCGCCAGGACCAACAGGATGTACGCTGACATTCTCGAACGGCCATGGCGATGCGCATAGATCAGTTCACCTTCGGCTCCATCCGCATCGACGGCGTGATCTACGAGCACGACGTGGTGATCGCTCGTGGCCGGGTCCGCAAGCGTAAGAAGAAGTCGTCGAAACCCTTCCGCGGTGCCTTCGGCCACACCCCGCTGTCTATCGAGGAGAACATCCCCTGGGACTGCCGGCGCCTGGTGGTCGGGACCGGGGCCGACGGTGCCCTTCCCGGTGATGGACCAGGTCAAGCGCGAGGCCGCTCGTCGCGAGGTGCAGTTGCTGACTGTCCCGACTGCTCAGGCCATCCGGGCGCTGCAGGCCGAGCCGAAGGAGACGAACGCGATCTTGCACGTGACCTGCTGATCCATCACGCACGGAAGGGCTGCCTTCGGGAGAGAACAAGTGGGGTTCACACGGCAGACCCCTCAGCGGATTCCTTATTGGGGAAGTGGGCATCTAGCCGGTCCGGAGTCGTTGCGACGCGAAGGAAGGCGATCGTCGTCGAGTCAGCCTCGACGAAGCCAAGGAGGCCATCGCTGCCCGGGGCCGGGAGCGCGGCTTCGTCACGTCCGAGGATCTTCTCGAGGGAGTCCCGGACCCGGCTTTCTCTCCGCAGCAGATCGAGGAGTTACCTGGTCGACGTAGAGGACTACCTTCACGGCGAAGGTATCGAGAGTCCTGGAGGTTCCAGGGGAGGAGCTCGAGAGCGAAGAGGCAAGCACCGAACGTCAACCGAGCGGCCACCAGGGAGCTCGCCCAGGCCGGGACCTACGACCCGATACGCCTGTATCTCAAAGAGATCGGGAAGGTCCCCCTCCTCACGGCCGCCCAGGAGGTCGATCTGGCCATGCGGATCGAAGGCGGCGAGCTCGCTGCTCAGCTGCGCGCCTCGATCGAGCTGACGAAGAGGGTCGAGCGGAAGGGCTTCCGCCGCGTCGTTCACTCCGTGGTCCGGATCCGCGAGCAGCAGTTGCGACCCGATCGAAGATGCTCCGGCGTGTGGGGCCCGGTTCGAGGGAGCGTGACTCTCGCGTGTCCGGCCCAAGGACACGGGCCGAGGCCACCCAGTTCCTTCGCCGCGTCAGTGCCGATGGCCAAGTCGCGAAGAGAGAGATAAGCGTAGGCCCGAACCTCCGCCTCGTGGTCTCCATCGCCAAGCGGTACGCCCCTCGAGGTATGACGTTGCTTGATCTCAGATCCAGGAGGGCAGTCGTCTGGTCTCATCCGCGGCGGTCGAGAAGTTCGACTACACAAGGGGGCTATAAGTTCTCCACCTACGCCACGTGGTGGATTCGACAAGCGGTCAGCAGGGCCATCGCCGATCAGTCCCGCACCATCCGGATCCCGGTTCACATAACGCGAGCACATCAACGAGGTCGCCCGGGCCCAACGGCAACTGGTCCAGGATCTGGGCGCGAGCCCCAGGCCAGGGAGATTGGCCGGCACCTCGGGATCCCGGCGCGCAAGGGTCGAAGAGATACTCAGGGCATCAAGCGCTCCCCTGTCCTTAGAGACTCCCGTGGGCGAGATGGCAGGACGTGCGCATTCGGAGAACCTCATCGGAGGACGAGCTGACGCCGTGGTTGCCCCCGGATGAAGGCGAGCAAAGTCCTGCTCGAAGAGGAGCTCGAATCGGTGCTCGGGACCCTCAGGGAACGCGAGAAGCGGGTCATCCAGCTCCAGGTTCGGCCTGCTCGACGCCCACCCCCGTACTCTCGAGGAAGTGGGCCTGGAGATCGGAGTCACCCGGGAGCGATTCTTGGCAGATTGAGGCCAAGACGCTCTCGAAGCTCCGCCATCCGTCAAGGGCGCAGAAGCTTCGCTATTATCCTCTGAGCAGGAAGCGCAGGCGCGCCTCCACGTACGCCGGTTGCGTGACCATCGTGATCCGTATCTTGTGACCGCGGTGACCACCAGCCTCGGCAAAGTCACATCCCCCCACCCCTTCTGCTTGAGGTAGGCACGATGTCGCGTCACACAGGGGCGGGATTATTTCGTGAAACCAGACACTGCCGGGGGCAGCTCTTGCGAACACGCTGACCAGGCGGTTCCCTCTGCAGCTCGATCCGAAGAGGACGCTGGGGAATCGTACTCACCACTTCCTCGGAGCGAGCGAGAACGCGAAGCGAGCACAGGGTGGCATCCATTGCGGGGAGAACGTCCAACGGGTAGAAAAGAATCTAGTAGGGTCCCGAAGGGCGCTTTCGTCGTAGAGGAGGAGGATGCATCGCCGTCGACTCTTGGGGTTGGTCATGGCCGTCCAGGCCGCCGATGGGCGATCTCGGCACTACCGGCTCACGCAGGAGTGGTTCCTGAGACCGTACACCGCGAGGGAGTGCACGCTCGCGCATGAAGAGTAGCCCTTCCTCGCAGCGGGGGAAAAGAGGTTGGATGCATCGTGAAAGGGGAAGCACGTGATCCAGGAGCCCACCCATGAAGGGAGGCCCGAAAATGGCCCAAAGCGCAGAAGACGCGGCTCGCGAGAGCATCGAGTGCTACAACGCTGGTGACTTCGACCGCCTCCGCTCCCTTCTCGCCGACGACTTCTACGAGGAGGAGCTCGCGACGCAGCGCCGCCTCTAGGGGGCAGATGCGCGGGTCGAGGCAGCGCGGGCCTGGAAGCGGTATCGTTTCCGGACGAGCACGGCACGATCACCGGGGTGTACACGGACGGAAACACCGTGGCGATCGAACTCACCTGGGAGGGGACGCAGAGCGGCCCGATCCGCGATACTCGACGGTCAGGTGCTGCCGCCGTCGAACAAACGCATCACGCTCAAGTCGGTCGAGGTGATCGACGTCGAGGACGGAAAGTTGAAGGCGCTCCGCCACTACTTCGATCTGATGACGCTCCTCAAGCAGATCGGAGCGATGGACCATGCCGATGCGGCCATAGCCAGCAGGCTGCACAGCGCAAGTGGCGGCTAGAACCAGCCCTGGGGAAGGTGTCCGCTCCATGCCGAGGCGACTGTCAGTGACCCAACCAAGCTAGGGAATCGTGGGTGTTGAGGTACATTCGCCGAACACTTGCCCACCACAGCGGAGACCCATCTGACGCTGGACCTTCTCGATCCGCCGATTTCGTTCCACGTACAGTGGCGACCCGTACGAGGGCGAGCCGGATCAGCAGCTGGTCGTCCTGAGCGCGTGGAGTCGTTTTCCCGCCGGAACCGACATCTTCAGAGCGAGTCGGTCCGCCCTGCCACCCCTTCGCGCAGGACGAGGGGCGAGGGCAGCACCCCTCTGCGTGCAGTTACCACTCCCGAGCTGATGTGGCCTCCACATCGCCCGGGCCTACCGTCCCACGTAGGGTGAGGAGGTCAAGGCAACGGAAGGAGATGCATCATGAATCGACCGTTCATCCTGCTCGCTGCGGTCGCCCTGTTGCTGTCCGCTTGCACAGACTGCGGCGATGGAGATGACGTTTCACCCACGAACCACAGGGGCCGCCGGCGGCCACGACGGTCGATGTCTCGGCCACGGAGTTCGCGTTCGACGTTCCCGCAGAGGTGACCGGAGGTGTCGTCGAGATGCGGTTCACGAACACCGGCGGGTTGCCGCACGAGTTCGCCTTCGCGCGGATCGAGGAGGGCAAGACCGAAGCGGATGTGAAGGCGGTGATCGAGTCCGGAGGGGAGCCCCCGGAATGGGCTGAGGACATAGCCGGCGTGCCGGGTCTGTCGCCCGGCCAGTCCATCACCGTCACCCGGACGCTGGAGCCGGGCAGCTACGTGTTCCTCTGCTTCTTCCCCGACCCCGAGGGTACCCCGCATGCGGCTCTCGGGCATGTACGAGCTGTTCACGATCGCCGGGGACACCGGGGCTGCGTTCCCCGAGCCGGACGCCACGCATCACGGCGACCGACGACGGACTCCAGTTCCCCGCCCTGCTCGGCCGGCGAGCAGACGGTGCAGTTCGAGAACGGCGGCACGGAGCCCCACGAGCTGGCCCTCGTCGCGCTCGAGCCCGGGAAGGGTCTCAAGGACGTCGACGGATGGATCGAGGGCGGGTATCAGGGCGAGCCACCCGTGACCTTCCTCGGAGGCATGCAAACGATCCCGGCGGGCGAGTCGGTGTTCCTCACGATCGATCTCGAGCCCGGGCGTGGACTACACGGCCGTGGACTTCACGACGAACTCGAGGGAGACGTTCACGGTCTCCTAGCCGGTCGCTGCGAGCCGCCACGACGACGTCCGGGTTCACGAGGTCACGGTCTCCCAGCGGTCTCCTGTGCATCGGCGTGCTCGTACGAGCTTCACCTCCGCCGGCAGGCGGCCACCCTTCACATCGACGGTCCGGGACGTCAGAATCGGGACCGGTGGTTGTCGGATCAGCGAACGGACGACGAGGCGCATTGCTCTGGCCGTCGTAGTCTTCACGGCCGCGCTCACGCTCGCGAACATCGTCCTGATCGTCGCTCGGACACGAGGTGCTCACCAACCCCGATGCGCGATCTGTTCTTCGATATGCATCAGCGCGATCGGGTCCGTGCTCTACGTTGCGCATCGGGCTCCTGATCGCGGTGCGCGCTCGGAACGTCTATCGGGTGGTACCTTGTCGTCGTCGGCCTCTGCTACGCGCTGTTGACGTTCGCGAACCGCCTACGTGGCCGTCGGGATCGTGATGCTTCCCCGCCTCGCTGCCGGCCGCCCGTCGAGGTCTCGACCGCTGTTCGCCAACGCTGTGGCTTTTCGCACTCGTCAGCGCTCATGCTCCTCCTCCTGCTCTTCCCGAACGGTCGCCCACCGTCGCCGCGGTGGCGTCCCGTGCTGTGGTTGACGATCGGCGGCGCGGCGGCGAGCTTCGTCTTATTCTTCCTGAAGGCCGCGTCGATGGAACCGGTCGTCGGGATCACCGTTCCCGAACCCCTTCGCGGTCGAGAGCCTGAGCGAGTTCGCCGGTCCCCTGCGCTCGTCGCTGCCGCATGGGCGACCGTGATCGGCGTGGTCGGCTGCTTCGCCGGGCTGATCCTCCGCGTCCGCCGCGGGGATGCGCGAGCTCCGACAACAGATCAAGTGGCTCGGTCTCGTCGCGGCCGCCGGGGCCTCGTGCATCCTGATCTCGCTCGCGAGTCTCGTCGCGTGCAACTGCGACGAGTCCGGTCATCGGGGTGGTGGTGTTCTTCCCGCCTTGTTCTTCATCGTCCTCGCTCGGCGTTCCCGCGGCGATCGCCCTCGCGCTGTTCAAGTACCGGCTGTACGACCTCGATCTCGTCGTGAGCAAGGCGCTCGTGTACGGGATCCTCGCGGCGCTGTTCACGCTCGTGTACGTCGCGCTCGTGATCGGCGTGGGCACGATCGTCGGCGACCAGGGGAACTCGTTCCTGACGATCGTGACCGCGGTCGCGATCGCGGTCGCGTTCCAGCCGGTCGCGCGAGCGCGTGCGGCACCTCGCGAACCGCATCGTGTACGGCAAGCGAGCGACGCCATACGAGGTCCTGTCCGAGTTCTCGGACAAGGTCGCCGACGGCGTTCGCCGCCGAGGATGTCCTGCCGCGCATGGCGCAGATCCTCGCCGAGCGGGACCGGCGCGAGCTCGGCCCGCGTGTGGCTGCGGTTCGGCGAGGAGCTCCGGCCGGCGGCGTCGTGGCCCGAGAACGGTTCGGCCCCGGCCCGGTCGCGGTCGAGGACGGGCGCCCGGGCGGGTTCGGCGAGGGGGAAGACGGCGTCGAGGTCCGCCACCTCGGCGAGCTCCTCGGTGCGCTCTCGGTGACGATGGCCGCCGAGCGATCCGATGAACCCGTCGAAGGAACGGCTCGTCCGCGACCTCGCGGCGCAGGCCGGCCTGGTGCTCCGCAACGTCCGGCTGATCCAGGAGCTCCGCGCGCCTCGCGCCGCCGCATCGTCACGGCGCAGGACGAGCGCGCCAAGCAGCTCGAACGCAACCTGCACGACGGCGCGCAGCAGCAACTCGTCGCGCTCGGGGTCCAGCTGAGCCTCGCGCGCCGGCTCGTCGAACGCGACGCCCCCGGAGGTGGCCGCGACCCTCGACTCGCTCGCAGGCGGGCGACCGACGCGCTCGAGAACCTCCGCGACCTCGCGCGCGGGATCTACCCGCCGCTGCTCGCGGACCAGGGCCTGGTCGCCGCGCTCGACGGCGCAGGCGCGCAAGGCGGCCGTTCCCGTCGAGGTCGAGGGCGAGGGGGTCGGCCGCTACCCGCAGGAGGTGGAGGCGGCCGTGTACTTCTGCTGCCTCGAGGCGCTCCAGAACGTCGCGAAGTACGCGAACGCTTCGAACGCGCGCCTGCGACTCGCTGACCGGGACGGGAAGATCACGTTCGAGGTGACCGATGATGGAACGGGGTTCGACCCGAAGCAGACCCCACATCGGGACCGGACTCCAGGGTATGAAGGATCGTCTCGAGGCGCTCGGCGGCACGCTCACGATCGTGTCGACTTCGAGGTGCCGGCACTATGGTCGGTGGGGTGGTACCTGTCCCGGCTTCGGTCTCAAGCTAGACCGCCGAGGATCACCAGCATCGGTGGTCCCGCGGTTCGACGTCTCTTAGCCCCTGCTCGGTCAACAGTCTGCTCCACCAACGCCCTCGAGGAACTCGGCCGACTGAACTCCCTGCATCTGACAGCCCCGCGTATCGTCGGGTCGAGCGCCTGCCTTTAGTGCCTGCGCTGCCTACACCTCTCTGATCCGCGGATTCTGCTCCACGTAGCACACCTCGGCGAGCGAGGGGCTCTTGCTCACATCTTGCTCACGACGGAACGACACAGGCTGGCACAGGACGACACCAGACGACACAGGACGACACGCAGAGTCAGCGATCCGTGCCTGGCTTCAGCAGCCTTAGGATCCGGTGCCCGAAAGGGCGTGGGAGTTCGACTCTCCCCTCTCGCACCCTTCTGACCTGCGAATCCTTTGCTGGACAGCTCCTTCGACCCCCTTGGCAGCAGCCGTTCGTGCTCACGCTTGCTCACTGTCCGTGAGGTTGCTGATCGCGCCGCATAGACCGCGTCGATGCACCTTCGCTACATCGGTCGCGTGGGATCGAGGACTTCGACGTCGAGGAACAGTCCGATCCCGTTCAGGCATTCGCCCGTGTCAAGACTGAACTCATGGTGGTGGGCGAGACACCGCAGGATCCTGCCGGGAAGCACCTCCCCGGTCCCCTCGAGGTCGTTGCCGGCGTGTGGGCAGAACCTGCTCACCGCGTACCGGCGTCCCTCAGCGTGCACGATGATCCGTTCCCCGAAGCCCATCGAGACGTCGAAGGCCTCAACAGCATCCAAGGCGGCGGGCTCTGCGAACTTCAGCAGACCGAGCAGATAGTCGTTGTAGAGATCGGGATGGCGCTCGGCCTCGAACCGGAGCGACAGGAAGAAGTCCTCCCACGCAAGCCTGCCGCCCAGGATGGGCTCCAGCCACCTCGACTCGAACGAGAGCACGTATGCACACTCGCCCAACTCGGCGAATACTCCCTTTGAACCTGGTCTGAAGTCGACTGACCACCTGCCGCCGGCCGGCCCCCCGATGTCGAAGCCCACCCGCATCGCGATCTTGGCGTTGAAGTAGGGGCTCATGTCCATGAGCCGTTCGAAGTACTCCACGAAGGGTCCCCAGAGCGATCCAGCAGGCTCGGGATACCTGTCCTTCACCGCTCGGATCTGGTCCACGCGGCGCTCGGCGTAGGCTGCCAGGTACCCCCAGCGGTCGCCGAACGAGAAATCTGACCAAGCAGCGTCGTGATCCCTCACCTTGGTTTCGAGATCCCAAACGTCTCCCGGTAGGAGCACGATGACGTTTCCGATGGAGTGTGCACGGAGCCAGTCGGCCACCGTCTCGGGGTCCGGAAAGACTCCTCCCTCCATCTCCGCGTTGTGCCGAAAGAGATTCCGGGTCGAGGAAGCACGGGGGACCCGCGAAGGGCAGCTGCGTTATGGGATCGAGGAGCTTGACCGCACTTCGGACGTACGAGAGCTTTGCCGAGCGCTTCTTCGCGGAAAGCTCCAGCTTCCGCTCTTCGGGGTATCGATAGCACATCGGGTACCACGAAGCGCCCGCCCCCTGGAAGGCGAAGAGATCGACAACACCCCCCGCGAGCTTCTTGATCCCACGAAACTGAACCGCAGACAGCCTCGCGTCGTTGAGATCCAAGAGCGTGTGGCCGTCTCCAAGGACGACGATCCCGGAATCATGGTTCATGGGAGATCCCTCCGACACGAACATGACGCTCGTGCCCTCGGCCAGGGCCACTCGCTCCCAAGGCGACGCCTCCACGATCGTGCGTGGCCCCACCGACTCGACCTTCCGCCGCAGCATGGGCGAGGGATAGCGGGGAACGACCAGCGGAACCGACGATGGGAGGTGGCTCAGGAACCATGGGTCCACGTGGTCGAGATGCTCGTGGGAAACGATGACGGCCGTGGGGTGGAGGAGCGAGGGTTCAAACAGGTGGGAGTTGTCGGGGTACTGGAACCACGAACCCAGGAACGTGCCCTCGGGTGAGAACCACGGGTCCATCAGGAGGGTCGCGCTGCTCGTCTCCACCTTCAGACCAGCGTGGCCAAGCGCGGTCACCCTCATCTCGTGCGAAGGATAGACGCCCAACGGCCCGCAAGTTCAAGGACCACCGGACGCACACCGCAGCGCCCCCGTCGCCTCGGGCGCGCGGACTACCTGCGCGCCATGAACAGGCGAACGGCGTACCAGAATCGATGATGGGGTAGCGATCTCCCTTGCTGACGCCCACCTCTCAACTGTCGAGATGCATCGAATGCAAGCTTTCCTGTCTTGGGCTAGAGCCACAGTCCGATCATCCGACGTCATAGCGTGAACCGAGCGACTGCGTTTCTCGGACCTCTGTCGCAGAATCGCAGAGACACCTCTCGATTCTCCCACGAGCTGGTTCCGAAGGACGTCACCCCTCTTCGCGTGGCCGAACGGAGGCGTCCGCCCTGGCGCTCCCAGCGGCCTCCTTCTAGTCGAACATATGGAGTCACCGGATCTCCCGCCGCTGCTCGATCGCGTACGCGTTCACATATGTACGCACATGCACGAGGTCAACTACGGCGAGCAAGCCGAGACCACGTATGGACTCCCCGGCGGGACGGCGTTCAGGATCATCTTCAGGGTCCCGATCTCCATACTTGGATGAGTATGAGGACGTTTTCAACGACATCGCGATGACGTTCGACCTGACAGATTGAAGTGGGCTGTCTCGGCGAGGGCGAGCGGGACTTCGAACCCACTAGGTCCGAGCTCGAGCAGCTGACGGCGACAAGTTGGGGCGATACCCATATGAATGTCCTCCTTACGAAGTTGTGCGCCGCTCGGGGAGCGGTACAGTCGCCAGTATGAGCGAGTACGGCGGCATCGGAGGAGCAGAGCATCACGGCGGCGTTCCTACCCCTGGGCAGGGGTTCTCGGCGGCACAAGGCAGGTCGGATGCGTTGCGCGGAGAACTCGCGGATCAGCGCCGCCCGGCTCGGCGTCACTGGTGGCAGGTCGGGCGTCGTCGGGCCCACAGGTCACCTGGTCCGCCGCGGGCGAGGCCCCCCAGAGCGGGGCAACCACTGACCAGCCGAGAGAGGAGTTCTTGGCGGCGGGCCTATTGGAGTGGGGCGGTCCCGCACACCCCACTGATGCGCTCGCGGTCGCGATGGGCTTCGAGAACGAGGCGGACCTCCACCTTGAGAGCGAGCGGATTCGAGACAGGCCTTGCGGGGCGGCCGATCCTTGACGCCGCTTGACTGGACCCGGGCGCTGATCGCCACGGAAGTGTGTTTCGCCTCGGACTACTTCGGAGCCGGCGTCGAGTGGTCGATCGTCACGCAGTTCGAGGACGAAGAGAGTGTCCGCCTGCTCCGATCGGTGCAACGGAAGCTCGTCAGTTACCGATTCTGCGATGGACGAACGGGGCACGGAAGCGGGTTGATTCGCGTGACTGGCAACGTCTATCCACCGAAGGAAGACTTGCCTGTAGGACTACGATTCGTAGCGGTCTGATCGTGGGGCTATGAAGCTCAACTCGAGCAATGGTGATGAGTTCAGCATCTCCCCGCTGGAGTACGAGTTCCCATCGGCGACTCCCGATGGGGACATGCTGGGTGACGCGAATTGGATAGTGATACGAGGGATGGTTCGGCTCACCGATGGGCCGTCTGGTCCTTCGACAATGCCTGCATGCTGGCGAAGGACCTACTTGAGGTCGAGGGGTGGCCGGGGCGTCGCCGACGGCTCTGTGAGCGCGCGCGGATGGGACTACTTCAACATCGCAGACCGCATCCACCCTGTGCTTGATTTCCTAGAGCCGAACCTCGCGTTCCGGACTCGTCGAACGTGGAGACGCGAGAATGCGTGATCGAGATAGCATTCGATGCCGAAGCGCATCCCGAGCGCAGCTACGACGAACCCCTCCACCTGCGGCTCGATGTCTCCATCCAGGATGTGCATCGAGCGGCGAACTTGAGTGGCACCAAGAGCGCCAGGCATTCCCGCCCAGATAGTCGTCGGAACGCGAGGTCAGGGCGCCTGAAGAGCCGGTCACGTTTGCGGGAACGACCATCTGTTCGCGCGTCTCGCGCTCGGCCGCCGCCGCTCGCGCCGAACTGCTCCACCTTCTGCTGCTCCAGACTCCGATCTCGCCGGCCGGATCGGCGAGTGCAACGGCGACCCCGAAAAGCCGCTCCTTCGCCGAGTTGCTGATCGACTGAGAGGAGGATCGGGTACTGAGTGTCGTGAACGGGAAGGCCTCAGATGCCGAGGCGGGTGACAAGTCATGGCGTTCGGAACAGTGGTTCACCCTGGAGCATCGGATCCGCCATGCAACGACTGGGAGCATTGCTTTCGCCTTGGCTTCCCTGTATCTTTGCTTGGCCATGAGCAAGATGTTCATCTCGAACGCATCGCGACGAAGCGACGCCCTATAGGCGCGCGTCGCTTCCTGCCGTCGCGCGCCTAAACCCCTCCCACGGAGGGGTTCTTCATGTCCGAAGGTCCGATTGAGGCGTGTCCAAGCGACGGAAGGAAGTGTTCGTGATGATCGAAGAGTTCGGTGGCGGCGTAGGAATCAGATCGTGGGCGTCGATCCTCGACCAAAACACGAGAGAGCAGGCGGAGAAGACCGCGCTCCTTCCTATCCTCACGGAGCCGATCGCGCTGATGGCCGATGCTCATCTCGGGTACGGGGCGACGATCGGCTCGGTCATCCCGACAGAGTCGGCGGTTGATCCCCTCAGCTGTCGGCGTTGATGTCGGATGCGGCATGGCGGCCAGGAAGGTCGATCTCGCCGGAACGAAGGCCCTCGAGTACGCCGAGAGCTTGGTGCGCGACTGCGAAGCCTCGATCCCGGCTGGCACGGGAAGGGCAGGTCCGGGTTCTCTGCCGCGGCGAAGGAGTGGATGTCGGCTCACTCTCCCCCGGCGACGCTGGAGAACCCCCAGCGGGCGGAGGCGCAGTTGGGATCGCTGGGTTCGGGCAACCACTTCATCGAGCTGGCGGTCGATCAGGACGACGGGACCTGGACCCTGCTGCATTCGGGAATCCAGGAGACCGGGCAACCAGCTGGCGACGCTGCACACCAAGGTCGCGATGGACCTGCACGAACGGCTCGGAACCGCACTCGACTTACCCGGAGCTTTCGTGGCTGCAGAGCAACACGCCTGCGTTCGACGCCTACATCGAGGAATCTGCGGTGGGCTCAGGCGTTCGCGCTGGAGAACAGACGGCTCCTGCTTGACGCAGCCCACCATCAGCTGAATGAGGCGAACGGCGAGGGCATTTCGACGCTGGACGAGGTCAACTGCCACCACAACTACACGGAACTCGAGGAGCACCACGGGAAGTGGCTCTGGGTGACGAGGAAGGGAGCCATCAGGGCCGGGGTGGGCGACCGGGGGGCTCATCCCGGGCGCGAATGGGCCAGAAGTCGTTCGTCGTTCGAGGCCTCGGGAACCCCCTGTCCTACGAATCATGTTCGCATGGGGCGGGCCGGGTTCTCTCCAGGACGAAGGCCAGGAAGACGCTATCGGTCGAGGACCTCGAGTCCCAGATGACGGGAAGTAATCGTGGCAGGCCTCCGACGCGAAGTCGCTCCTCGATGAGGCTCCACAGGCGTACAAACCGATCGACGTGGTGATGCGGATCAGGCCGATCTGGTGGAGATCGAGGTCGAGCTGAGCTCGATCGCCATCTCACAAGGGTGTCGAACGGAGGTGAAGGCGCTGACAACCGTTCGTGAGATCGCGGTCTCACGAGGGGCTAACCCCCGTAGCTCAGCGGAAGAGCACCGGCCTACGAAGCCGGGCGCGCAGGTTCGACTCCTGCCGGGGGTACCAGCCGTCGATGAGATGGCGGTCGATACGACAAGAGGCAACCCCCGTAGCTCAGCGGAAGAGCACGGCCTCCGAAGCCGGGCGCGTAGGTTCGATTCCTGCCGGGGGTACGAGCGCCAACCTCAGCTTGGTCGATGTCATGGGCAATGCATGACCGGGTGCGCGGATCGCGGGTGTGAGGTAGCCGTGGGCGATGGTCGTTCAGGGATGTCGCTTCCGACGGGAAGCGAAGTCCCAACACAACGTTCCGACGATAAGAACTGTGAAGGGGGTATGAGGGCTTCTCGTTATTGGGCCGCGGGCGAGGCGCCGTTGAAGCTCCATTGGACGGCGCGGATAGCGTCGACGAGGTGCCCACCCCAATGCGACCCGAACATGGTCCACCATCCGAAGATCACATCGTTCACTGGCCAACCCGCCGAGATCTGGGCGAGCCCCTTCCACATCTCCTCGTACACCTCCGTGAGGTCGACGGAAAGCCACCATGGGTGCCAGTCTCCCGTCGGTTCGTCCCATATGTACGGGTCGATGGTCTGATACTCATCCCACCTCCCGAGCAATGACCTGAGTGCCGTGTGGATCTCGCCATATCGCCCGGGTGGCAGCTTTTCGAACGGGTATTCGAACTCACTCACGTCAACGAGCGGGAGGGCGAGGGCGGCTCCGTACAGGTTCGTCAGGACGACTGCCATGTTGGTGATGAGCTCAGGTTCGTCCCAATCGGGTCGCGTCGTCGGTTCGTCTGGTTCTACCGGCTGGGCTGGCTGTCCTGCTACGACGTCATCGATCAGGGCGACGTATCGCTCCGCCGCGGCGATGAAGTCGGCGATCGGGTCGCGTCCTTCCTGCACATGACACATCAGAGTCGATTCGCGCACGAACTGCGAGTGACTCGGTCGCCGTCCGGGTTCGGGTGAGCACATATCCCGTCAAGGGACATGATCCTGGCTAAGGGGCCGAAGGAGTCCTTCCGATGCATCACGCATGCGCGCGCATGAGCGAGGCGCCTCTGTGCGCCATTCCACGATCCTGGCCTTGGTTGCCTTCGCCACCGTGGCCGCATGCACGTTGTCAGAGCTCGATCCGCCAGGGACCACTTCGGGGCAAGTCTCGTCGGACGGTTCGTCGGGGGTCAGTTGGGGATCGTGCCCGGACGACTACTTCGTCCTCAACCCGCCAGACTCGTTCGATCGAAGCCGAGTCGACTGCGCGACCATCGATGTGCCGGCCGTATATGGCCGGGACAGCGGGCTACCCGATTTCAGACTCGCGTTGATGCGGGTGCGCGCCACGGGTGACGCCAAGAAGCTCGGCACGCTGTTCGTGAACCCCGGAGGACCAGGAGGCTCAGGCATCGAGGCGATCCAGTACCAGCCTTTCCCTCAGGCCATCCATGACTCCTACGACATCGTCGGTTTCGACCCGCGAGGGGTGCTGCACTCGCAGCCCGTCTCGGGTGAGCCGCTCCGGTGTTCGGACGAGCTCGACTTCGCCTCGTACTGGACCCTCGAAACCAGCCCCGAGAACGAGGCCCAGATTCGAGGAATACGAGAGGTTCAACCGCGAGTTCCAGTCAGACTGTGAACGCCGCAACCCCGCGTGGTGGACCGTTGGCACGGGCAACGTAGTTCGCGACCTCGAGCTGATGCGAGAGCAAGTGACTGGCGAAGCAGATCTGAATTTCCTTGGGTCGTCCTACGGTACGACCATCGCCGCCGAGTACATCCGGGCATTCCCTGATCGCATCGGCCACATCGTGCTCGACTCACCGACGAATAGCTCGCACGAGACCGCCGCGTCGATCGTGGCGCAATCTCGATTCGATCAACGAGCACCTGCTCAGGCTGGTCGGCGGCTACGCAGACGCGAGGGGGCTCACGCCGGCCGCGGTCGTGGGCCAGCTCCTACAGATCCGGGACTGGGGTGACAACGACCAGTTGCGTGGCTTCGCCGGGCTCGAGCCCTTCCCCGACGGTTCATATGCGCGGGTGAGCAACGAGTACATGTTCCACCAGGGGTTGTTCGCGCTGACCTACTACGACACCGCGCAGGCGCAGCCATCGTTCAACCAAGCCATCGATGAACTCCTGGAAAGCAAGTGGAATGGATACTTCGAGCAGCTGGCGTTGGGCATGGACGGCTACGACACCGAGCGTATCGATCCTGGGGTACCAGGATCAGGAACCGTATGATCCGCACGGCTACACCAGAGACAATTCCTTCGAGATCAGGCAGATGGTCAACGGCATCGACCGAGATCTCCGCGACACCCGAACCCAAGCCCGACAAGCGGCGCTGGACCGCAAGGTCAAGGCTGCCGCCCCTCTCTACTGGAGCCTCATCCACGACCCGAGCAACTTCTCGTTCCACCTCGACCATGGCGGGAATCCTTGGTCGTGGGCAGCATTCGGTGACCCCGACATCCCCGACCCGCCGAACCGCACCCCTCCACGCACGAACCCATCGGGAGAGCCCGTCCTGGTGATCGGATCTCGAGACGAGTCGACGACGCCCTACCAGTACGCCGTCCGGACCGCCAAGGACCTGAAGTCGATCCTCATCACGTGGGACGGTGACGAGCACGCACCACTGGCTGGCTTCCAGCACGCGTGTCTCAACAAGTTCTTCGTCGCATACCTAGTCGAGGATCGGCTTCCGGATGAACCGGTGACCTGCACGGACACGCCACCCGGTCCGGTGACGATCCATGACCGGATCGTGGCGATCATCGCCGATGCTCACTCCGGCAAGTACTTCTCGAACGACTTCGAGGACGGGTACTCGAGAAGGGATGAGGTTGGCTTTCTTAGGGGCATGATCGGAAGCAACCCCGGCGAGTCGTGGATAACGGACGAGTTGATCGCCTGTGTGCTCTCCCACATGGAGACCCACTGGTCGCGCGCATATCTGATAGCGCACCCGGATTCGGTGCGTGATGTCATGGTCAGGGCTCGTGTCGCATGTGACGAATACATCAAGATGTAGGAAACCTAGACGGGATGTTGCCGGAGGCCGAACGCCGATTAGCCAAAGGCGCCTGTCGCGCCGCCGATGGAGGACCGATGGACACTTCGGTTCCGTGGCTGTCGCGAACGTGGGTCGCGATCGCCCTCGATGTCTTGATCGTGTCCGGCGGCTACACGGGGGCGCTGCTGCTTCGGTTCGATGGCTGGGTCCCGGGCGTCTTTGCGTCGGGGTTCAGGACATCCTTGCCGATCATCTGCGCCACGTACGTGGTCGTCGGGCTCCTCGTCCACGGCTACGAACGGGATCGCTCGCTCTCGCGCGTGGCCGCGGCGGCACTCGGGAGCGGCTTCCTGATCATCGTGGCGGGGGTCGTGTTCGATCGCCCGCTTCCCAGGTCCGTGCTGGTCTTGGGAACACTCGTGTCCGCGGTCGTATTGATCGGGGTGCGGGCGCTCGGACGATCGGACCGGTGGCCCTCAACACGCGGCGGCTCTCCGACGGACCTCTAGCCGTCTTCCTCGTGTACATGCGACAGCGCCCCGTCCTCCTCGTGGCGGATGTGCTCGCGCGTGTGGGAGAAGCGGATGACCTCGAACGCGATGAGCCCGACTGAGACCGCGGCGAGGACGCCGAGCGCCGCGAGCGCGGGCACCTCGGCGGCCACCGGGACGAGTCCGAGCAGTAGCGCGGCCACGAGCAGCCGAGGAACGCTCGTCTTGCGGATGACTCGGTACTTGAAAGCCACGAGCGCGAGCAGGTAGAGCACGACGCCCCCGTACATCGCGGCGAGCGGAAGCAACGCGAGCGACTCCGACAGCTCGTGATGCGTCGCGTCGCCGACGTACTCGTGCAGCACCTTCAGCCCGAGGGCGAGCAGGACGATGCCGGCGATCATGGGGAAGTGGAGGTAGCTGTAGGCGTCTCGGGCCAGACGCGCGCGTTCCTCGCCCTCGGCACGCCGCAGCAGGCGTTCGGCGACGATCGCGGTGACGTCGAAGTAGGCCCACCACACGCATGCCGCGACCGTCAGCCCGAGGACCGAGGCCAGGACGATCGGCCCCGTGATCGGCAGGTCGGCGACGCCCAGACCGATCGCGACGATGGACTCACCCAGGGCGACGATCAGGATCAGGCCGTGTCGCTCGGCGAAATGCCCAGCCGACCGCAACCGCCACCCGGCGGCTCCGCCGAGGATCGTGCCGACATAGTCGACGGCCACCACCGCGACCCAGGTGAACGTCTGCGCGCTGCCCTCGAGCTGCGAGGCAACCAGCAGCAACGCCGTGCTGCCCAGGACCGAGGGCATGAACCGGAGCAGTTGCAGTCGCAGGCCCGGATCCTCCTTGGACATGAGCCAGAAGATCGCGAGGTGCAGCAGGCGCACCGCGAGGTACGCGATCGCGATCATGACCGGACCGCTCAGCCCGCCGCGGAGGTCCTCGAAGGCCTCGGGCACCGACAGCGCGAGCACGAACATCGCGGCCATGGCGCCGAACATCGCCACCCGGCCGATGCCCTCGTCGGCGCGCACCACGCTCCCGAGCCATGCATACCCCACCCAGCACCACCAGAGCAGGGCGAGGACCAACATCCCTCGGACGACCGCCTGGACCGTGAGGTCGTGGGCCATGAGGGCCGTGACCTGGGTCAACGAGAACACGAACACCAGGTCGAAGAAGAGCTCGATCGGGGTGACCCGAGCCTCCTCCGAGACCGCCTGGATGCGCGGATGACGCTCGACCTTCACGGCGCCCATCGTGCCACGCCGCGACGGCGCCGACTACGCGCCGAGCGAGCTTCCAACCTCGCATCGACCTCAGCGACCGATGCCGGCGCCGCAGTTATGTGTCGGCGTCGAGACCCTCGAGGGCGCGGAGCCACGTCCGAACGTTCGACCCGAGATGGTCGACGTGGTACCCGCCCTCCTGCAGCACGACGGTCGGCCGGCCGAGATCACGGACCTGCCGCCCCGTCTCGTGGTAGGCCTCGGGGGTGAGCGCCAGGTCGCAGATCGGATCGAGGTGGTACGTGTCGATGCCGAGCGAGACGACCAGGTGGTCGGGCTCGAACCGCCGGATCGCCTCGAGCCCCCGTCGCGAGCGCCTCGAGGTAGGCGTCGTTCGAACACCGCACCGGCAGCGGGAGGTTGAGGTTCGCGCCCTCGCCGGGACCGCTCCCCGTCTCCTCGGCGAACCCAGAGAAGTACGGGTACGCGCGTTCGGGGTCCCCGTGGAGCGAGACGTAGAGCACGTCGCCCCTCGCGTAGAAGACCTGCTGCGTCCCGTTGCCGTGGTGGTAGTCGACGTCGAGGATCGCGACGCGACTCTCGGCGCGGCGGACGAGGTCCTCGGCGACGATCGCGGCGTTGTTGAAGAAGCAGTACCCGCCCATCATCGCGCGTGCCGCGTGATGGCCCGGCGGCCGGCACAGGCCGTACGCGGACGTCGCGCCGCCGAGCACGAGATCGGCCGCCGTGAGGGCGACGTCCGCCGAGGCGCGCGCCGCCGTGTAGGTCCCCTCGAGGATCGGGCTCGCCGCGTCGAAGATCCATGCGCCGGCGGCGCGCGAGCTGGGCGACGATCTCGCCGGCGGCATCCCCTCGTGATAGGCGGGCAGCGGGAACGTGTCCGGGATGATCTCGGCCGCCTGCTCGCCCGCCGCGCGCCACTCGCCCCATGCTCGCTCGAGCCACGCGAGCATCGCGGGTTCGTGCACGGCCTCGATCGGGCCCGTGCCGTGTTCGACCGGCGGCTCGAGCGTGAACGTGTCGTCGGCCTCGAGCGCGTGGCGGATCGTCTCGGCGCGCTCGGGGACCTCGAAGTTCGAGATCGCGCGGCCGTCGAGGTACTCGTGCTCGGGGGCGTGCCGGAGATGATCGGCGCTGTAGACGACGCGCATCATGCCACTCCCCCACCGCCGGTCTCCGCGAGGAGCCCTCCGAGCGCGCGGAGCGCGCGGCCGCGATGACTGATCGCGTCCTTCTCGTCGTCGGCCAGCTCGGCCATCGTCCGCGTCGAACCCTGCGGGACGAAGACTGGGTCGTAGCCGAAGCCGCCCTCCCCCCGAGGTTCGCTGATCAGCGTCCCCTCGCACGTTCCCTCGGCCTCCAGCGAACGGCCGTCGGTCCACGCGATGGCCGCCACGCACCGGTAGCGCGCCGAACGCCGCTCCGCCGGGACCCGGGCGATCTCCCGGATCAGCTTCGCGAGGTTCTCGGCGTCGGATGCGTCCTCGCCCGCGAACCTCGCCGAGCGTGGCCCGGGGCGACCCCCCAGCGCATCCACCTCGATACCCGAGTCGTCGGCGAGCGCCGCGACCTCGAGCGCCGCGGCGACCGACCGGGCCTTGTGGAGCGCGTTCTCCCGGTAGGTCTCGTAGGGCTCGTCGACGTCGGGCCAATCGCCCTCGTCATGTTCGGTCGTGACCCACGCGACGGGCCAGTCCGCGCAGATCCGAACGATCTCCCGGAGCTTGTGCCGGTTGCGCGAGGCGATCGCCAGCCGGTCGGGGAACGTCACCGTTCGCCGAGGACGTCGCGCTGGATCTGCGTGAGCTGCTTGATGCCGGCCTCGGCGAGATCGAGCAGCGCATCGAGGTCGGCGCGGGAGAAGGGCTCCCCCTCGGCGGTCCCCTGCACCTCGACGAGACGCCCCGTGCCGGTCATGACGACGTTGCAGTCCACGTCGGCGGCCGCGTCCTCGTCGTAGGACAGGTCGAGGACCGGGCCGATCCCCAGCATCCCGACGCTCACGGCCGCGACGCTGTCGGTGAGCGGGTCGGCCGAGATCCTGCCGGACTCGGCGAGCGCCCGGAGCGCCACGGCGAGCGCGACGTACCCGCCGGTGACCGAGGCGCACCGCGTCCCGGCGTCCGCGACGAGCACATCGCAGTCGATCGTCACCGTCCGTTCGCCGAGCTTCGACAGATCGGTGACGGCACGGAGCGAGCGCCCGATCAGGCGCTGGATCTCCTGCGTCCGGCCGCTCGGCCGGCCCTTGTGGACCTCGCGCGGCGTGCGCTCCGTGGTGGCTCGCGGGAGCATCGCGTACTCGCCCGTGACCCAGCCGCGTCCGGTCCCCCGTAGCCACCGGGGCACGTCGTCGGACACCGTCGCGGCCACCAGGACCTTCGTCCGGCCCATCGAGAACAGCACGGACCCCTCGGCCCACACCTGGACGTCGAGCTCCACGGCGACCGGTCGAAGTTCGTCCGGCGCGCGGCCGTCGGGCCGGTCGCTCACGAGCCGATCCGCAGGCGCATGCCCTCGACGGCGGTATCGATCGGTCCGCGGTACTCCTCCGCCGCCTGCTGCCGCGACACCCCGTGGTCGAGCGACGGCCAGATGTGCGTGAGGATCGAGCCTGCCCACCCCCGACTCGCGGGCGTGGTCGGCGGCCTGTCGAGACGACATGTGGAACGGCAGGAGGTCGTCCCGATCCTGCCACGTGGCTTCGGCGAGCAGGACGTCCGCGTCGCGCGCGAGCTCGTTCACGTGATGGGTGGGCCCCGTGTCGCCGGTGTACGCGAGCACGACGCCGTCGCTGGAGATCCGGAAGCCGAGCGCCGGGAGCCCGAGGTGCGCCATGGGCTCGGTCTTGACGCGGAAGGGCCCTACCTCGAACGCCTCCCCGGGCGCGACCTCGGTGAAGGCGAACGAGCTGCGCATCGCGACCTGCGAGTCGATCGAGACGAGGTCCGCGAGCCGCTGCGAGAAGTCGGTCGGGACGAAGACCGGCAGGCCCGGCTCGCCGAGCTCGCCGTAGTGCCACGCGTAGAAGGCCGGATACAGGTCGACGAAATGATCGGGGTGCTCGTGCGAGATCACGATCGCGTCGAGGTCGGGGATGTCGATGTGCTGCTGCATGTTCGCGAGCGTCCCCGTCCCGGCGTCCATCCACAGGTTGAACCCGTCGTGCTGGACCAGGTAGCCGGAGGTCGCCGTGTCGGCGTTCGGCCATGTGCCGCTCGAGCCGAGGACCGTCAGCTCCACGCGACGCCCTCCACCTGCCGAACGGCGACCTCGCCGACGCCGCCGACCACGGGGCCGAGGAACCGGTACGCGATCCGTCGGAACTGGTCGGCATCACCCGTCGTCAGGAACTCGTGTTCGGGCTCCGTCTCGCCGTCATGGAGCAGCCCGGATGCGCGAAGCGTGGCGTACACGTCCTTCGCGGTCTCCTCCGCCGACGACACGAGCACGACGTCCTCCCCCATCACGACCTGGATCAGCCCCGACAGCATCGGGTAGTGGGTGCACCCCAGGATCAGGGTGTCGATCCCCTCCCGTTCCAGCGGCCCAAGATACCCTCGAGCGGCCTCCAGCAGCCCGTCGCTCGAGGTGTCCCCGCCTCGACGTGCTCGACGAAGACCGGGCAGGCCGCGGAGAACAGGCGAACGTCGGCCCCCGTCGCCGAAACGGCGCGGTCGTAGGCCCCGCTCGCGACGGTCGCCTCGGTGCCGATCAGGCCGATCCGCCGGTTGCGGGTGGCATGCACGGCGGCGCGCACGCCGGGATCGATGACGCCGACGATCGGGACCCCGTGGGTCTCGGCGACGTCCGCGATCGCCGCGACCTCGATCGAGTTGCACGCCACGACGAGCAGCTTCACGTCGCGATCCGCGAGGTACCCGGCGATCTCGAGCGCGAACGTCCGGATCTCGTCGAGCGGCCTCGGGCCGTACGGGAAGCGGCCGTTGTCGCCGACGTACAGGATCGGCTCGTGCGGCAGCAGATCGAACACCGCGCGGGCGACGGTCAGGCCGCCGACCCCCGAGTCGAAGATGCCGATCGGGCGCGGGTCGCTCATCGGGCTACCACCACAGCGACTCGGCCACGCGCTTCTCGGCGAGCTCGAACTCGGGCGCCCAGGTCTCGGTGGACAGGTACTTCCAGCCGCCGTCGGCGAGCAGGCACACGACGTCGCCCTCGTCGAGCTCGCGGGCGATCCGCCGGGCGACGTGTAGCACCGCGCCCGAGGAGATCCCCGCGAAGATCCCCTCCTGCTCGGTGAGCTCGCGCGTCGCTCGGAGCGCGTCGGCCGAGGCGACGAGGAACTTCCGGTCCACGACCGTCTCGTCGAAGATCGGCGGCACGAACCCCTCGTCGAGCGACCGGAGCCCGTAGACGAGCTCCCCCAGCTCCGGCTCGGCGGCGATCACCTGCACCGAGGGGTCGTGTTCCCGCAAGCGCCGCCCGACGCCGG
The DNA here is from genome assembly GCA_963771385.1 of uncultured Actinomycetes bacterium. Classification (GTDB taxonomy): domain Bacteria; phylum Actinomycetota; class UBA4738; order UBA4738; family HRBIN12; genus DASSJM01. The sequence goes on along the minus strand of CAVYTE010000009.1, from coordinate 24,657 downwards.
TCAGGGTCCCGCCGGTCCCGAGGCCGGCGACGAAGTGGGTGAGCTCGGGGAGGTCGCGGACGATCTCCTCGCCGGTCCCGCGTTCGTGCGCTAGCGGGTTGGCGGGGTTCCCGTACTGGAAGGGCATGAAGTAGCGCTCGTCCTTCGCCAGGCGGCGGGCCACCTCGATCGAGCCGTTGGTCCCGGCGTCGCCGGGCGAGGTCACGATCTCGGCGCCGAAGAGCTCGAGCAGACGGATGCGCTCGTCGCTCGCGTTGTCGGGGATCACTACGGTGAGGCGATACCCCTTGCGGCGCGCGACCATCGCGAGCGAGATCCCCGTGTTGCCGGAGGTCGGTTCGAGGATCGTCCGGTCGGGCGTGAGGTCGCCCGAGGCCTCCGCGGCCTCGATCATCGCCTTCGCGATCCGGTCCTTCGTGGAGCCGGTCGGGTTCTGCCCCTCGAGCTTCGCCCACAACCGCACGCCCGACTTCGGGGACGAGCGCGGGAGTCCGACGAGCGGCGTCTCGCCGATCGCGTCGAGGACGTCGGGATATCGCATCAGATCCGCGTGGACCGCATCGGGCAGGGCCATCCTAGCGCCGTGTGCTCGTGGGGCCGGGTCTGTTCGGACCCGGCCCCACGAGCTCGAGCGTCGGTCAGGTGGTCGTGGTCACCACCGCGTACTGGTCGTCCGGTGCGTTGTTCGGGAAGACCGCCAGGATGCCGGGGTCGTCCCCCGGGTCTTGGCCGAAGGCCGACCGACACCGACCCTTGTGGACCACCCCAGAACCCGCCGATCACCTGGTTCGAGAACGTGAGCGCAGGGCTGGATCACGTCGAGCTGAGCAAGATATGTCCCGGTCGTGTGATCGACCCCTCCGGCCGTATCGCAGACCTGATCATCGGGAAGGTCCCCGGCATACACGCCTGTGCACGCGACGACCTGGTACGAGATCAAGGGCGCCCCCGTGGTCACTCCCAGCACACCGACGTCGACCGGGATACCCCAGACACTCGCGTTGTAGTTCGAGTAGTCCTGGAAGTAAGTGGCGTCGCATGCGCTGAAGTCGCTCGGAAGGACGAAGACGCAGACCTGACCGGTCCCGCCATCGGCCAGCTTCACGACGAGCACGTCGGCGTCCAGCGCTGAATCGGCGAACACACCATCCGCGCCGACGTCGATCAGCACGTCGATCTCGGTGGTCTCTGTGATGTTGTGTGTGTCGGCGCCCGACGACCACGAACTCAATCGGCTCGGCGGGAGAGTCGACGCTGGTCAGGAACGAGAGCCAATCGATCCCCGCAAGCGGATCCGCGTCCGGGGGCACGCCCTCCGGGACCCCGTCCACGGACACCCCGACGAACGACCGAGCGCCGATCGCGACGAGATCTCCTTCCGGCCCCATCGTCGACCGGGTCTTCGGCCCCGAGGAGGTACAGGTCGGCGTAGTTCAGCCCCGTCCCCTTATGGAGGACCGCCAGGTCTGCGGACCCGCTTGTGAGATCGAGCACGTTGGGGAATACCTCGTGTCCGAGGCCGCGAGCGGCGTGACGTGCCACGGGACGTGCAACTCGTCACCCTTCTTCCCCTTCTCGACGATGTCGACGTTGCCGTCGATGTTCCCGTTGAAGAAGAACCAGCCGAGCTCCTGCTGCCACGTCGGCACCCTGGAGGGATCGAGGTTCAACTCGACGTGGATCTCGACCTTCTCGCCAGCCTTGAGCGAGAACGTATGGGACGGTGCGAGTTGCTCGTCGCCAATCGCGATCCTGACGCTCGCGAACTTCGCCGCGAGGTTGTCGTGGAAACGCACGTTCGCCTCGGCACCGTACTTCTGCTTTTGATTCGAGAGGTTCTGGACCGTGAAGCTCTTCACGATCGTGGTGCGTTCCGAGACCCCTCGAAGGCCGTAGGAGCAAACTCCCCGGGCCACGCGAGGGTGTCTGCCAAGGCCGACTCGAATGCCTGGACGCGCCCCGAGCCGAACACAGTGGCCGCCACCACGGATCCATCGAGCTCGGTCACGTCCTGCGTCGCCTGGTTCATGATCATGGCCTTGATCTTCGCGGGGGAGAACCCAGGATGGATCTGGGTCAGCAACGCGGCCACGCCGGAGACGTGCGGCGCAGCCATCGACGTCCCGGAGATCGTCAGCGAGTCCGTCCCCGTCCCTCCGTTGGACGACGTGATGTCCGCGCCGGGAGCGGTGACATCGGGCTTCAGGCCGCTCTGGTATCGAGTCGGACCCTCCGAGCTGAAGTCGACCATCCGATCCTCGTAGCCGGGGATGATCGACCCGGATGCTCCGAGCGTCACGCTGACCGTTTCCTCGTTGTACACGTCGGGCGCGTTCGGGCTGATCACGCCGGCGAGGACGGAGCTGTCGACCCCCGACAGGTCGACCGCCGGGATCTCCACCTGATCGATGCTTCCGCCGGGTGCGATCTGGCCCGGCAAACCGCCGAACCCGTCCCAGATGATGACGCCGATCGCGCCCGCCTCTTGGGCGTGGATCACCTTGTCTTCGACGAGGCAGTCGCCCTCGCCGAGCGGGCCCTTGAAGATCAGCGCGAGCATCCCGGCGAACGGCTGGCCAGGAGGCGTCGCGTCGCACAGGATTCGGTCCGTGGGAGCAGGTTCCCCACGGGGTCGGCCGGGGGGTCGAACTCACGGGCATCGACGACATCGCCGCGAGATCCGCTGCGAGCGGCACTGCCCAGTCCTGGACGACGATCGGCCCGCCGTCCGGTAGGTCGACCCCGTCGGGCGAGTTGATGGTCAGTTGCTGCGCGACGAACTGGTCGATCGAGGCTGCGACCGCGATCACGCCCGGCGCGCTTGCAGGTGTCCCCAGGATGTAGCCGTTGCCGCCGACGGCCTGATGACCCGAGTTCCCTGCTGAGGCCACGAACACCGTGCCGCCCGTTGACGACCGCCTGGGCGGCCTGGGCCTCGACCGAGCTCGATGGCCCGTAGTCCACCCCGCCCGAGAACGAGATGACGTCGACGGCGTCGTCCGTGGTGCCGTCCTGGTCCGGATCCATCGCGAACTCGTAGCCGGCGACGAGCACGTCTGCCGTCGAGCTTCCCGAATGCCAAACCTTGACGGCGACGATCTTCGCCTTCGGCGCCACTCCCTTGCCGATGGTCCCTGGCACACCCACGCCGCAGCAGGTGCCCGCCACGTGTGTGCCGTGGTCGCCGTCCACCGCGTCATCGAGCGGGTCCGGGTCGGGCACGGGGACGTCATTGGTCGGATCATCGTCGATGACGTCGTAGTTGCCACCCACGAAGTCGAACCCCGCGATGACCTTGTTGGTCGGGAACGAGCCGGGCTCGATGACGTCGGGGTCGTTCGCCTCGTAGTCCGCGGGTCACCGGACCCGCCGAAGTTCGCGTGGTTGTAGTCGACGCCCGTGTCAACCACGGCGACCGTGACGCCCTTCCCCGTGACCCCGAGCTTCTTGTTGACCTTCGTCGCGCCGATGAACGGGACGCTCGTCTCGTTGTGACGAACGACGATCGGCACTCGCTCGACGAGGGTCACGTCCGAGCGGTGGGCAAGCTCTGCGGCGCCCTCCGCGGAGATCTGGACCGAGAACGCGTTCACCAGCCTGGAGTAGCGGAAGACCACCGTGCCGCCCGCCGCCTCCGCCTCGCGGATCGCCGAGGCCTGAGACCGGAGCACCGACGCGGCGGCGGCGCGCTGCGCGGCCGCTCCGAGGTTGCCTCGCTCGAGGACCGCCGGCGGCCGAAGCTGCACGAAGAACCGGCCATCCGCTCGTTGTGACAGGACCGCGGGCTTCCAGCCCGCGGGAAGCGCGCTCTCGTCACGCGATACGCGGCGGCGGTCCATGTCGACGGCCCCGAAGGCCGGCACAGACAGCGCCACGAGCAGGACGAGCGCGCACGCCGACACGACACGAAGTCGCATGGACGCGCACCCCTCTCTCCAGAATGAGCGTCCGCATGCCCGCCACCCGGGTGGGACCGGTTCGCTCGTTGCGCCGCGCAGGATATCGGAGCGGGCTCGAACGCGCATGGCCCAACCGTCGGACCCCCGGGACGGCGAGGGGGCGCTCGTCCGAGCGCCCCCTCGCATCGGTTGTCGTCTGCGGGGCCTACCCGCCCGGCTGGACCACCTCGTTCACGGTCAACGTGTACGGCGCGGTCTGCAGCACCGTCTCACTCCGATCGAGGAAGGTCACGATCGCCGCGATCGTGCCCCCGGTCGTCCCGATCAGCGCGTCCAGCTCGGCCCCCTCCAGGGTTGCGTCGAACGCGTCGTCGAGCGTCAGGTTGGCGATCCGGACCTCGTTCGTCGTCTCGTCGAGCACGACCAGGCGCACGTTCCAGGCCTTGACGTCGACGGGGTTGATCTGGGTCGGCGACTTCCACCCGCGAAGGGTCTTGCCGTCGGAGATCTCGCGTCCGTCGAGCGTCACGTCGTCCACCCAGAAGCCGTCGAACTGCACGCTGCTATCGGTGGCGTAGCGGAACGCGAGGATCACGCGCTCGCCCGCCCACCGGGAGAGGTTGCACTCCTGGCGCGTGAAGCCGCCGGAGCTGCCCTCGAACCCGGGTCCGAGCGGGGCGTCGATCGAGTCCGTGCACCGGACGCTGCGATAGTGCTCGCCGCCGTCATCCGACACCTGGACGTACGCGTAGTCGTATCCCTCCTCGGTATCCCACGCCAGGTTGGCTTCCAGGTTGCCCTGTCCGACCCGCACCTTCCGTGCGATCGCCCGATCGAGGTTGTCGCCTTGGCCCGAGTACAGCGCCTTCTTCACCGGTCCAGGTGCGTTGTTGTCGACCTCCCACTCGATGGGCAGCTCCGCCAGCTCGCTCGCGCCGTCGAACGCGACGCTCTCGACCGCGCCGACGCCGAGGTAACGCACCGGCTCCGTCACGCAGACGTACGTAGTCGGATCCGTTCGGCGGGACACCCGGCCCCGCGTACGCCTGATCGTTCTCCCACCTGATCTCCGCGTTCAGCGTCGGCGTGCTGAACTCCTCGGGCGCACCGCCGACGAGCGTGAAGCCGTCGTCGAGCGCGGCGTCCACCGCGACCATCGTGGCCCACGACGTGATGACGTCCAGTGGCTTCGGCCTCGGTGCCGCAGCAGCTGTGCCAGCGAGTCGAGCCCGTTCGTACCGTCGGTGTGCAGGCCGGAGAGCAGCTCCGGCCCGAACCGCCCGGCGAGGTACTCCATGAACGTGTATGCCGCGCCGTAGTCGCAGAAGGTCTCGGTCGCGAAGTCCGCCTGGTCACCCCACAACGTCAGGGAGTTCTCGGGACCTCCCGGCCTCGCGATCGGGTTCGCGTTCGTGACGACATCGTTGAACCCGAGGAAGCACTGGATGTGGCTGTCGAACCCGATATCGGTGATCGGGACACTCGGGTCGACGTAACCGGTGATCGTCTGCGCGTAGTCGGCCAGCGCCCTCGTTCACCCAGTTCGTCTCGTCGAAGTCCACGTAGTTCTGCAGCAGGTGCTGATACTCGTGTGCGAACGTGCCCTCGTACAGGAACGGGCGAGCGTTCGCGTTCAGGCACAGATCGGACGACGGCTCGTGCGGCGGGTTCGCACCGGTCCGGTGCAGCCAGTCGAACGCATCGATCGTCATGACCAGGCGGTTGAACAGGTCGTCGAACGTCGAGAAGTAGAAGCCGGCGACGTAGGGGAGGCTGCTCTGCGTTGTTCGTGTCGTAGAAGTTCTCGTCGCGGACGTTGTCGATCAGCGCCACGATCCGATCCCCGGGACCGCGGTAGTAGTCGTTCGGCAGATCCGAGGATGTCCGTCAGCGGCGCCTGTCCGTCCCGTCCCGCGGCGGCGCCACGCTGAACGCCTCGGACTCCATCGGGTACATGTTGGTGTCGAACTCGTCGATCAGGTACTGGACCTGCTCGTCCGTGACGACGTTGCGGACGCCATCGTTGCGGCAGTCCCCGGCCGGGAAGTCGATCCCCGCCGAGATGTCGTCCTCGTCGCTCGCCACCCAGACCTCGATGTTCTCGCCGATCCCCCGCAGCGTGTAGGCCTTCGGGTAGAGCGCTCCCTCGAAGTCGTCCAGGCCGAGCCAGGTCCGCTCCTCCCCGACCACGGGCGGTGCAGCTGCCGTCGCCTGACGGATCGACTGCTTCGCCTCTTGGGAGATCACGAGTTCGCCGCTGGGCCTTCCGGTCGAGCTCCCGGGTATCGGAGCCCGATGTCCCCGCGTCCGAGCGCGGTGCCGCCGAGGTGACGACCGGCACGAGCGCGACCGCCAGCAACGCCGCCACCATGAGAGCTGCCTTCCGCATCTGCCTTCCTCCTCTCTCGCGGACGCGGACCGCCGAGCGTGCGATCCGGCCCCCGGGCACCCAGAGGCACCGGGGTCGTGAGCGTAGCGCGACTCGCCGGAAAGGGTTGGGTCAGCCGCCGGCGACGGCCGGCAGGATCGACACCGTGTCGGACTCACCGACGGCGGTCTCGAGCGAGCCGAGGTAGCGAACGTCCTCGTTGTTCACGTAGACGTTCACGAAACGCTGCAGCGCCCCGTCCTCGGTCACGACGTTCGCCGTGATGCCGGGGTACCGCTGCTCGAGGTTCCCGAGCAGATCACGCAGGGTCTCCCCCTCGGCTTCCACCTGCGCCTCGCCGTCCGCGTGTTTGCGCAGGATCGTCGGGAGCTTCACGCGGGCCATCGAGGGATGCCTTCCGCGTTGCGTTCATCGGGTCGAGACGCCGTGCTCGGCTTCCGGCGGCGCCTGTCCCGGGCGTGAGCCCGCAGAACGCCTCGTAGTCGATCAGCTCGGTGATCGATGGCTCCTTCCCGCAGACGGGGCAGTCGGCGTCCCACCGGACCTTGACGGTCTGGAAGTCCATCTCGAGCGCGTCGAAGATCAGCAGGCGTCCGACGAGCGGGTCGCCCTTGCCGGTGATCAGCTTGACGGCCTCGGTCGCCTGGATGCTGCCGACGATCCCGGGAAGCACCCCGAACACGCCGCCCTCGGCGCAGCTCGGGACGGTGCCGGGCGGCGGCGGCTGCGGGAACAGGCAGCGGTAACACGGCGCCTCCCGGCCCGGCATGAACACCGTCGCCTGCCCGTCCCACTGGTAGATCGAGCCGTACACCAGCGGCTTGCCGAGGAACTGCGTCGCGTCGTTCACGAGGTAGCGGACCGGGAAGTTGTCGGTCCCGTCGACGATCACGTCCCACGGCTCGAGCACCTCGAAGGCGTTCTGCGACGTGAGGATCGTGTCGTAGGGGACGATCTCGATCGTCGGGTTGATCGCCCGGAGGCGGTCGGCCGCGCTCTCGACCTTCGGCCGCCCGACGTCGGCCGTCGAGTGGATGATCTGCCGCTGCAGGTTCGACTCGTCGACCCGGTCGAAGTCCAAGATCCCGAGCGTCCCGATCCCGGCCGCCGCCAGGTACATCGCGACCGGCGAGCCGAGCCCCCCGGCGCCGATGCACAGCACCTTCGCATCGAGCAGCTTCGCCTGCCCGTCCCCGCCGATCCCGGGAAGGATGATGTGCCGGGCGTAGCGGCGGACCTGCTCCTCGGTGAACCGCGGCGTCGAGCTCATGTGACCCGCACATCCTGTTCCGTGACCGTCCCGTCTTCGATCCGGAACCCGCGCAGCTGGGGGTTCGCACGGTCCGAGAGCGACATCACGAGGTAGGCCGCCTCCGGATAGAACGCCTGGCGGCGATCGGTCTCCGACGGGAAGGCCTCCGAGTGCGTGTGGGTGTGGAAGATCGCGAGCAGCTCCCACCCCTCGTCCTCGATCTCGTCGAAGACCCGGAGCTGCTCCCTCGGGTCGAGGCGGTAGGAGACGGGGCTGGCGTCCTGGTTCGACATCGGGAAGAACTTCACGGGGCGACCTTCCTTCCCGGCCAACAACCCGCACGCCTCGTTGGGGAACGCGGCCATGCCGTGTTCCACCATGTCGTCGAACGTCACCCGGTCGAGTTCGAGCATCGTTGCAGGTGCGAGAACCCTACCAGCGCGGGTTTCATTCCCCGTGCGGCCGGCCGTCCAGTCGTCCCGTCACCGTGATGCGGCCCGCGGGGCCCCCCGAAACCTCGCCGATCTCGGCGAACGGGACGCGCCGCGCCGCGAGCTCCGTGGAGAGGCGGTCACCGTCCGTGGCGGCGATCAGCAGCCCACCCGAGGTCTGCGCGTCGGCCAGGGTCATCTGCTCGGGCCCGGTGAGCTCACCCCACCCGGTCGACGGCGAGACGAACGCGTGGTTGCGCTTCGTCCCGCCGGGGATCACGTCTCCGCGCGCGAGGTCGAGGACGCCGGGCAGGACGGGAACGGCCGACGCGTCGATCGTGGCTGCGACCCCCGAGGCCTCGAGCATCCGGTGGAGGTGTCCGAGCAGTCCGAACCCGGTCACGTCGGTCGCCGCGACGTCGCCCGCCGCGACCATGGCCTCGGAGGCGGCGTCGTTCAGCGTCGTCATCAGGTCGACGGCGCGCGCGACCAGCTCCGGCTCCGCGGTGCCGCGCTTGAGCGCGGTCGAGACGATCCCGAGCCCGATCGGCTTCGTGAGGAACAGCCGGGCGCCCGGGACGGCGGTCGAGTTGCGGACGATCCGGTCCGGTTCGACCAGCCCGAGGGCGACCATCCCGAACTTCGGCTCGGGATCCGTGATCGAGTGTCCCCCGAGGACGCTCGCGCCCGCCTTGCTCACGACGTCGATGCCACCCTGCAGGACCTGACCGAGCATCTCGAGCGGGAGGTCGTCGACCGGCCAGGAGACGATGTTCAGCGCGAGGAGCGGCCGCCCACCCATCGCGTAGACGTCCGAGAGCGCGTTCGTCGCCGCGATCCGACCCCAGTCGTACGGGTCGTCGACGATCGGCGTGAAGAAGTCGAGCGTCGCGATGAGCGCCTGGTCACCGGCGAGACGCACCACCGCAGCGTCGTCGCCGGTGTCGGAGGCGACGAGCACGTCCTTGCTCACCCCCGGCAGCGAGAGCGAGCCCAGGACCGTCTCGAGGTCCGAGGGCCCGAGCTTGCACCCGCATCCGGCCCCGTGGCTGAAGCTCGTGAGGCGGCGCTGCTCCGCAACCATGTCGGCCAGGATACGGGCCCGCGCCGAGGGACCCGTGCTCGGCACGACGCCGTGTGCCTTGACGATGTCGATAGATAACGGTTATAGATATCGGTCACCTAGCAGGTGGAGGACCGAGTTGCAGGATCCGATCCTGGCGCTGCTCGCAAAGGAACCGCTGCACGGATACGAGCTGCGGATGCGGCTCGTTCGAGCGCTCGGGCCGGCCGGATCCGCGCTGAACCCGGGCCAGGTGTACATCACCCTCGCTCGGCTTGAGCGGGCGGGCTTGGTCCGCTCCGAGGAGGTGGAACGCCCGGGCCGGGCCGATCGGAAGGTCTACGAACTGACGGCCGCCGGCCGGGAGCGCGTCGATCGATGGCTCGTGGACGTGACCTGGCAGAAGGTTGCACCGACCGAGTTCCACCTGAAGCTGGTCGCGGCAGCGGCAACCCGCCTGGCCGATCCGGTCACGCTGGTGGATCTCCAGCGGCTCGAATTGCTGCGGCAGCTGCGCGACGTGCAGGAGCTCGCGCTGGCGGAACCCCCCGACGGCGAGGGTGCCCTCCTGCTCGAGGGCACCGCCCTTCGCCTCCAGGCAGACATCCGGTGGCTCGAGGCGTGCGAGGCGAGATGGATCGAGAAGGAGTCGAGATGACGGACGTCGTGAACGCTCGCGGCTTGACGAAGACCTATCCGGCAGAAGGGTCGCCGGTTCGAGCGGTCGACGAGATCGACCTGGTGATCGAGGCGGGCGAGACGGTCTCCGTCATGGGCCCGAGCGGGTGCGGGAAGTCGACGCTGCTCCACCTCCTCGGCGGCCTGGAGCGGCCGGACGCGGGTGAGCTCGTCCTGGGTGGCCGCCGAGTGGACGGTCTCTCCGAGATGGAGTGGGCGATCCTGCGGCGCCGGACGATCGGGTTCGTCTTCCAGGCGTTCAACCTCGTGGACGAGCTGACCGCGGTCGAGAACGTGGAGCTGCCGGCGCTGCTGCTCGGGGCGTCCCGGAACGTCGCGCGAGATCGAGCGATGAGGCTGCTCGAACGGCTTCGGGTTCCCGAGCGGGCGGGGCATCTCCCCGACCGACTGTCCGGAGGAGAACGTCAGCGTGTCGCGGTCGCGCGAGCGCTCGTGAACGAACCCCTCCTGGTGCTCGCCGACGAGCCGACCGGCAACCTGGACAGCCGCGCGACCGGCGACCTGCTTCGGCTCTTCGCCGAGCTCCGGGATGCACGCCAGACCCTGCTGGTCGTGACCCACGACCCGCGCGTGGCGAGCACGGCCGACCGGCTGCTGACGATGCGCGATGGAGCGATCGTCGCGCAGACGCGGCTGGAGGCCGGCGCGACCACCGCCGTCATCGCCGACATGCTCGACATCGGCGCGGAGCGGTGATGCGATCGGTTCCGGTCGTCGCCCACCTCGCGTGGCGCAACGTGATCCGGCGCCCGGCGCAGGCGCTCCTGCTGCTGTTCACCCTCACGATCGCGACGGGCACCCTCAGCGTCGGGGTGTGGTTGTACGGGAGCGCGGACGCCCCCTGGGACCGGGTATGGGATGCGACGAACGGCTTCCATGTGTCGGTGACCTACTACCGCGATCGCGACGTGCCACGCGAGGACATCGAACTCGGCGAGCTGCGCCGGGAGGTCGCCTCCCTCACACGCGAGCCGGGCGTCGTCGGGGTCGGCGGACCCTGGACCCACCTGTACGGCTCGCTCGAGGTTGGCGGCGCCACGGAGGATCTCACGGCCGAGATCCGAGATCCGGTGGTTCCGGCCGCGGTGGACCAGCCGCTGATCACGGCCGGCCGGTGGCTCGGCCATGACGACGGGGTCGTCGTCGAGGACGGGCTCGCGGACACGATCGGCCTAGAGCCGGGCGACACCATGACGATCCAAGGCCGAACGTTCCAGGTTCGAGGGACCGCGATGACCGTCAGTCGTGGGCGCTTCCCGCTCAGCCGCCCGGCACAGGTGTGGGTGACGCCGCGGACCGCCGCCCGGATGCGGTCGCTCGGCATGACCGAAGAAGGGTTCGAGCTGCAGCTTCGACTGGCGGATCCCGAGGATGCGTCGGCGTTCGTCGCGAGCCACCGGTCGCTCGAACTCGCGAACGACCGCGAGACGCTCTTCCTCGAAACCTGGCAACAGCGCAGGGCGGACTCTCACTCGGACATCGACATCCTCGCGGGAACGTTGTTCGCGACCGGCGTCCTCATCGCGTTCCTCACGGTGACCACCGCCGCCGTCCTCGTGACCGGGCGGATGGCGGCGCGAACCCGGCAGATCGGAACGTTGAAGGCGGTCGGGGTGACTCCGCGTCAGGTCGTGCTCGTGCTTCTGGTCGAGCATCTCGGCCTCGCGGCGCTCGCCACGCTGATCGGCCTCGGCATCGGCCGGATCCTGGCGCCGCGGCTCGCGGCGACCTCGGTGACCGTGCTTGGGACGCCCGAGTTGCCTCAGCTCTCACCGAGCCGGCTCGCGATCGTTGGGGCGGTCGCCGTCGTGATCGTGCTGCTCGCGACGATCCAGCCGACGATCCGCGGGGTCCGACACAGCACGCTGCGCTCGCTCGCGAGCGGCGCGCGCCCGCCGAGGCGACCCGGTCGTCTCGCCCGCCTCGCGGAGCGGGTCGGCGTGCCCGTCGTCGGTGTGCTCGGACTCCGCTCGGCATGGCGCCGACCGAGCAGGCTGTTCACCAACGCGGCGGGCCTGGCGCTCGGGGTGGCGATGATCGTGGTGGCACTCGGACTGCGCGCGAGCCTCGACCTGCTGGCGGTGGAAACCGCCGAGTCCGGCCACGCGTTAAGCGCCGCGGGGATCGACGTGCTGTACGAGCAGGTCCGCGCGATCGTCCTCGGCACGGCCGCACTGCTGATCGTCCTCGGAACGATCAACGCGTTCATCGTCGCCGCCTACGCCGTGCGCGACGGGTCTCGGAACCACGCGATCGTCCGCGCCGTGGGGGGGACGCCTCGACAGACCGTGGCGGCGCTCATCGTCTCGCAGCTCGGCGCGTGTGTGCTCGCCATCGGGTTGGGCATCCCGCTCGGTCTCGGTCTCTGGGGACTCGTGGACGGCGGCGACCTGCCCCCGGTCGACGTCTCGGCTCTCTCGCTCGCGTTGCTCGCGATCTGCGTCCCGGTCGGCTTCGCGGCGATCGTCGCCGTCCCGGCCCGCCGTTCGGCCCGTCGACCCGTTGCGGAACAGCTCGCCTACGAGTAGGCCGGGGCGACGCCCACCGTCGTGTCCTAGGCTCGCGACCGATGCGCACCGCAATCGTGGGACACACCGAGTGGATCGAGTTCGGGCGCGTCGACCGCGTGCCCGCGGCCGGCGACATCGCGCATGCGGACGACACCTGGGAGGTCCCGGGCGGCGCAGGAGCGGTCGCCGCCGTGCAGCTCGCTCGGTTGGCAGACTCGTGCACCTTCTTCACCGCCCTCGGCGACGACGAACGGGGCGCCCGGTCCCAGCGCGACCTCGAGGCGCTCGGCGTCCGCGTCGAGGCAGCCGAGCGTGCGGAGCCGACCCGCCGGGCGTTCGTCCTGGTCGACGGCCGTGGTGAACGGACGATCACGACGTTCGGGGCACGCCTGGATCCCACCTCGGACGACGCGCTCCCGTGGGACGAGCTCGAGGCGACCGACGCCGTCTACTTCACGGCCGGCGACGCCGGCGCCCTCCGCCATTCGCGGCGCGCCCGGGTGCTGGTCGCCACGAGCCGCATCGCCGGCTTCCTCGCCGAACAGGACATCCCGCTCGACGCGGTCGTCGGGAGCGGTTCGGACCCGGCCGAAGCGTTCGATCCTGCCGCGTTCGTGCATCGGCCGCGCCTGGTGGTTCGAACCGACGGACCGAAGGGCGGTCGCTACGAGATGAGCGATGGACGCAGCGAGACGTACGGACCGGTGGCTCCGCCGGGTCCGGTCGTCGATGCATACGGGGCCGGCGACTCGTTCGCGGCCGGACTCGCCTTCGGCCTCGCCTCGGGGATGGACGTCGACGAGGCGCTTCGGCTCGCCGCCCGGTGCGGGGCCTGGTGCGTCGCCGGACGAGGGCCATACGGCAACCAGCTGCGTGCCGCAGACCTCGACCCGCCGCGATAGCTCGCCGGATTTGCCTGTCCGCCACCGGCGGGTGAGACTGACGTCGTCGTCACGCTGCTTCGCCGGGCAGGGGGTTCGCGATGGTCGCAGCCGACATCTCGTTCTGGAGCGTCGTGTGGTACGCGTTCGCCGGCCTGATGATCGGATTGCTGGCGAGGCTCTTCATGCCGGGGCGGCAGCACATGAACATCCTCGCGACGATCGCACTCGGTGTGATCGCCGCCATCGCCGGCGGCTTCCTGTGGAACGCGATCTTCGTCGATCAGGAGGGCATCGCGTGGATCGGTGCGATCGTCGTCGCGGTGATCCTGCTCTGGCTCTACTCGCGCTTCGCGCCCAAGCAGCGCCGGAGCGGATAGGTCCCTGGTAGCTCCTCGATCGTCCGCCCACCGACCGCTTCGTTCCGAGTCGCTCATCGGTGTGCGATAGCGTGCCCCTGGTGGGCGACGACGGCTTCTTCGACGATCGCATCGCGGCGAGGTACGACGAGTCGTCTGCGGAGATGTTCGACGCGGCGGTCATCGAACCGGCGGTCGACTTCCTCGTCGAGGTCGCAGGGACTGGGCGCGCGCTCGAGTTCGGGATCGGGACCGGGCGGATCGCCCTTCCCCTCGCGCGGAGAGGCGTACCGGTCCACGGGATCGACATGTCGAAGGCGATGGTCGCGCGGCTGCGCGCGAGGCCCGGCGCCGAGGACATCGGCGTGACGATCGGCGACTTCGCGACGACCACGGTCGACGGGTCGTTCTCGCTCGTGTACCTGATCTTCAACACGATCGGGAACCTGACGACCCAGGCGGCCCAGGTCGCGTGCTTCCGCAACGCGGCGGCGCACCTCCAGCCCGGTGGACGTTTCGTCATCGAGCTCGTCGTCCCCGAGCTCCGGCGGCTTCCTCCCGGTGAGACGTTCCGTGTCTTCGATGCGGGTGAGAACCACTGGGGGATCGACGAGTACGACGTCGCGACGCAGGGCCTCATCTCGCATCACTTCGAGCTCGTCGATGGGAGTCTCGAGCGCTTCTCGGCGCCGTTCCGCCTTGTCTGGCCGACGGAACTCGATCTCATGGCGGAGCTCGCCGGGATGCGATTGCGCGAGCGCTGGGAAGGATGGACTCGGGAGCCGTTCACGAGCGAGAGCCGCACGCACGTTTCGGTCTGGGCGGGACCGGCAGGTTAGCGTGTTCGCTCCGGGCCCCGAGGCTCGGAGACGGGGCCGGGAGGGTGCTCTTCTCTCACGAGCTCCGGTCGATCGGCGATCGGACGGGCGGTGTCTGACGGCTCATCGCCGGGATCGGGCGATTCGAGGCTCGAATAGCCGGCGATCAACATGCCCGCACCCAGGCCGAAGAGCCCCGACACGAACGTCGACGTCACGATCGCGGCCCGAGGATCGAACAGGTAGAACCCGAGCAGGGCTCCTGCCCCGAGACCAACGATCGCGCCGATCAGTCCACCGAGGGGAAGCCTGCGGCTGAACCGCCGATGCATGCGCGCCTGGGAAGGACCCTCGAACGCATCGCGCTCGGTCTGCGCTTCGATGCCACGTTGGTCCATGGAGATCTGTTACCCGATGATCCCAACTCGAACCCTCGGTCGCGCCGGGCAGCCCTCAGTCGCGGCCCATCCAGGTGGCCACGTCGGCCTCGTTGCCCTCGGCGTCCGCCAGCGTCCACCACGCAGGCGCGAACCGGTCGCTCACCAGGTGGCCGCCGGCCTCGATCGCGGCCGCGACGCGCGCCTCGGCCTGGTCGTGCGGCACCGAGATGTCCACGTGGATGCGATTGCGCTGGGGCCGCGGAGCGTCCATCTCCTGGAACCAGATCGCCGCCCCGCGCCGCGAAGGGTCGACCAGGTCTTCGTCGCCCATCTCCTCGTAGCCGAGCACCGCACGCCAGAAGGGCATCACGTCTGGACGGACGAGCGCGTCGATCGCCACCTGAACGGTCTGGACGGCCGACGGCTCCGCAGACACGTCCAGCTCGCGTGCCACCGCAGAGATCTTCCGGGCAAGCGCCACGTCGAGCTCGCTCATCCCAGCGAAGTCCTCGGGCAGACGCACGGTCACGCCCTCCGACCGCAGGTCGACGTCGGGATGGTGGTTCGAGGCGTCGGCCAGCATTCCGATCGCGTCCACGAGTGCGACGCCGGCCGCGAACGATCCCGTTCGGAAGTGGGCGAACGCGCCCCCGAACAGCATCCGCCAGTCCTCGATGCCCTCGGACCCTTGGAACTGCCGCGGGGTGATGCGTCCGGTCACGCCCACAACGTACAGAGGCGCACGCAGCGGCGCATATGTCTGTCGGGTTCCGGTGGATCCCAGCTAACCGACTCGGCCCAGGAAGGCCAGCGTGCGCTCCTTGAGCAGCCCCGATGCCTGCTCGTCGTAGTCGTTCAGACTCGAGTCGGCGAACAGGTGGCCCGAGCCCGGGTAGAGGAACAGCTTCGCGGCCCCACCGGCCTCCGCGACCAACGCTTCGGCCGCGGGCCGGTCCTCCTCCCCCCACGGGTCGGAGTCCATCATGTGGATCTCCAGGGGCAGCCCCTCCGGCCACGGGCCTTCGAACTCGGATGCCGGGAAGGCCGCGGAGTAGAGGATCGCCCCTCGTGCGCCCGGGCGCGTCTGTGCCAGCGACTGTGCCGGCATGACGCCGAGGGAGAAGCCCGCATAGACGATGTCGGTCGGCAGGTCCTCGGCCGCCGCCGTGCCGCGGCGCAGGACCTCGCCGAAGCCGACCTCCTTCGCATACCCGATACCACCGTCGAGATCGTCGAACGTGCGGCCGTCGTACAGATCCGGGGCATGGACCGTATGCCCGGCTTCACGCAGTTCGTCCGCGAAGGCGAGGAAACCCGTCGTCTGCCCTTGCGCGTGATGGAACAGGATCATCGTCGTCATGCGGACACCCTACCGCGAACGGCGGCCCCGAAGTCGTGCCTCGCCGGCGTCGCCCTTTCGATCTGCGGATGACGTTCGGCGGGCCCGTTCGCGACGTGGCGGATACGTTCCGGTGCGTAGACTTGGGTCGTGGCCTCGTATTCGGTCAACAAGCGCGCTGTCGCACACGCACGACGGCTCATCGACGCTCACCAGTATGTGTTGAACAGCGATTGGGGCGAGGCACAACCGAAGGCAGCCGACGAGAACACCTTCCTCGAGTCGCACGCGTGGGAAGCGTATGCGGAGTGGTACCTCGGATTGACGGAAGGTGCGAGTGAGGACACCAAGGCCAGGTACGGTTTCGTCTACGGGGACTTCCGTCGAGTGCATCGGACCGGTTTGATCGCCTGCCAGTATCGGGCCGCTGAGTGGCGACACAAAGAGGTCGAGCTCGCTGCCCATGATCTCCTGCAGCACCTCGATAGCAAGCGAGCTTGAACCCTCGCATCCAGATCCGCCGGACACTTCCTCGTTCCGCCAGATCTCGTCCCCTCACGATCCGCGCACGACGTTCCTCGTTCGCAGACGAGGAGCTTCGAGAACGGCTGACCAACGTCGTGGCGATGGGCGTCATGCAACGGCTCGAGGTCGTGCCCGTTGCCAAGCGATAACCAGCCCTGCGGCCACCGTGGCGAAGCCCGCGATCGACGAAACGAAGAAGACCCGCCACCAGTCCTCCACGGCCGCATCGTCGGAGACGAAGGACCAGCCGAGAGCGAGACCCGCGATCCCTACGCCGGCGCCGGCGAGCAACGCGAGCACGATGCCGGAGCGGTATCCCGGGGGCAGGTACACGCCCATGGCACCAGCGAGCGCGAGCGCCATGCCGATCAAGAACAGCGAGCCGTACATCGTGAGGTCGCTCACGTCCCCGAGCATCGCCGGTCGGTCGGACGATGGGAACCTCCGCGACAGAAGGGTCACACCATCGGCATGAGACCGCAACGTGGCCAGCACTCATCGCGCGGACTGCCTGCGCCGAGGCGCGGGTCGTTCGGAGGAGGCGCGGACGTGGAGCTCCTACTACGATCGCGAAGTGGGCGAGCACTCGCGCGAAGAGGTCGTCCGCAAGGCCGGCGTGGAGCCCGAGTACGTCGATCGGTTGGTCGAGCTCGGGATCCTGAAGCCCGAACCTGGAGACAGGTTCTCGACGGGTGAGGTGCGCAAGGCGCGATGGGTGCGCAGCTTGGAGGTTGCCGGCGTGCCACTCGACGGGATGGCCGCCGCCGTTCGGGACGGAACCCTCTCGTTCTCCTACCTGGACGCGAGCGCGTTCGATCGGTTCGCCGGGCTCAGCAGCACGACCTTCGAGCAGCTGAGCGGACGAACGGGCATCTCCCTGGATCTCTTGAAGGTGATCCGCGAAGCCGCCGGCTTCGCCGAGCCACGCCCGGAGGACCTCGTCCGGGAAGACGAGCTTTCGGTCGTGCAGGCGATCGAGCTCCAGCTCTCGCTCGGGTTCCGGCCCGTCGTCATCGAGCGGTGGCTGCGGGTCTGCGCCGACAGCCTGCGCCGGATCGCCGAGACGGAGGCCGACTGGTGGCGAACCGAGATCGAGGTGCCCCTCATCCAGGGAGGGATGACGGAGCGAGAGATGTTGGATGCCCAGGCCGATCTCGGGTCCCAGGTCGCTCCCCTCGCCGAGCAGGCCCTCCTCGCCATGTACCACGCGCAGCAGGAACACGCCTGGAGCAAGAGCGCCCTCGAGGACGTCGAGGACGCACTCGAGCGGGCCGGCCTGCACAGTCGGTTGCGTCGTCCGCCGGCGATCTGCTTCCTCGACATCAGCGGATACACGCGCCTGACCGAGGAGCGAGGGGACGAGGCCGCAGCCGATCTGGCCGAGCAGGTGGCCGCGCTCGTCCGGCGGTCCTCGCAGGAGCACGGTGGACAGCCGGTGAAGTGGCTCGGCGACGGCGTGATGTTCTTCTTCCCGGACCCAGGAGAGGGCGTACTGGCTGCCCTCGAGATGGTCGATGGCGTCGCGGCCCATGCCCTTCCGCCCGCGCGCGTCGGGATCCAGGCCGGACCGGTGGTGTTCCAGGAGGGCGACTATTTCGGCCGGACGGTCAACGTCGCCGCGAGGATCGCGGAGTACGCCAGACCGCGTGAGGTGTTGGTGACTCAAGAAGTCGTGGATGCGACGGACGGAAGGTCGGTGATGTTCACGGAGATCGGCCCCGTCGAGCTGAAGGGCGTATCGGGCACGCTCGGGCTCCACATGGCGCGCCGGTCGCCTGAGCTCCGCTGGCCGCGCGAGGCAGACTCGTCCGGGCAGCGTCCAGGTCGAGCACGGCGATAGGCTGCGCCGGTCGTGGCGACCTGGGCTGAGTTCGCGAACGCCGAGCCGGATCTGGCCGCCTTCGCCCGGGAGCGGATGGAGGGTCGGATCCTGTACCAGGCGACGCTCCGGCTCGATGGTGGACAGCGCGTGCACCCGGTCTCCCCCTGGCTCGGTGCCGGGCTGCTGTGCGTCTCCTTCCGCGACACGAGCTCGAAGATGCGCGAGGTTGCGCGCGACGCGCGCTACGCGTTGCACACCGCGCTGCCGTGGGAGGACCACGCAGGCGACCACGGCGAGTTCATGGTTCGCGGATGGCTCGAACAGATCTCTCCGTCGCACCCGGCGGTGATGGCGCGTCCCGGCCAGACGCCCTACGGGCTGGTCCACTACGCGTGCTCGATCGAGGAAGCGGTTGCGACGGAGTATCCGGACGACGAGATGCCCGTCTATCGACGATGGAAGCCGTCCTCGGGCCACACGACCGGGTGAGCTGCCAAGGGCGTCGATGCCGCGACCGAGATACCGACGTCTCGAGGAACGAGACGCTTGTCGTGCCTGCGCCGACCGAGTCCTCGCCATCGATGAACAACGTTCCTGCTCCGTAGACCTCCCAGGGGAGGCACGCTCGCACGCGTAGATCGATCACCTGGGCGAGGTCGCCACGAAGACGGTCGTCTTCTCCGGGAGACGGAACGGCTCGGTGAATAGGGGAACCCTCTCGCCGAGTCCCTTCATCGGAGGCAGCGATTCCACGTACGGGACGAGTCGATCGCGCGTCGGGAAGACGAGTGCGGCATCGCAGTCCACCTGCTGGACCTCACTGAAGTGGTCGAGGAGGAGGCGACGGCCGTTCTCGCGACTGAAGGAGAGAGGTGACGGAGCGGGTTGCGGCTCCTCGTTGAACAGCGTCGCCCAAGCGAGACGGCGCGATCCCGTGTCGTTGCTCAGGGTGGACGCGACGAGCAGCCCGCCGGCCTCGAGCACCCGCGCCAGCTCGGCGAGTGCCCTGTCTGCGTCGACGACGTGATAGAGAACGAAGTTCGCGACGGCACAGTCGGGCGGGAGGTCCTCGGGTGATCGGGAGCTCGGCTGGGAGGTGAACCTCTACGGGGTGCCGACCTCGAGGCGTTTCTGGAGGCGGCGCTCCTGCTCCCGACCTCGCTCACAGCGGACTTCAACTTCCCGGAATGGACTACTTCGGACGAGGGACGCGCGGCCCCCGGCGCACGCCAGGGACGGCCGACCTTCGAGGAAGCGGCGTGGCCGTGCCATGTCCAGGACCTGTCGCGCCTGCTCATCGTCGAGACCCACGAACGGGAGGTCCGCCATGATCACAACGACGGGCCACGCTCGAGACGGCGCCCCCGATCGTCCTCGCGGACCCAACGACCCGAGCGCCCGGAGCCAGCGCCAGTCGAGGTGTCGGGCCGATGATCCGGCGCCTCCTCCGGAGGCTCGCGCTCGTCTTCGTTGGCTTCGGGATCGCGATGCTCGGCTTCAGCCTGATGCTGACCGTCTTCCTCGTGTTCATCGGGCTGCCGCTGTTCATCGTGGGGGTGGCGATCGTGCGGCGCAGGAATCTTGACACGACGGATGGTCGGATCCGACGGGAGGCGCCGATGAGCGACCCTTACTAGGAGTCGCCTTATCTACTGCTCGTCCTCCCGCTCGGCGATTCCCGTGCGGCCAGACCTCGGATCCTCCCCATCCCTTCCACCCCCGTTCACGAGCCGTTACGGGCGACGTCCACGACGACTGGCAGCCTCTAGGCATCGGGAGGAAAGGATGGGTCATGTGGACGGTCCGCACCGGAACGAAGCCCACCTTCCTGATCGTCGGGGCGATGGGTCGGGAACCACGTCGCTCGCGCGAGCGCTCGGTTCACATCCCGAGGTCTACATGGCGCCCGAGAAGAGGTGCACTTCTTCGACCTGCACCACCAGGACGGCGTCGAGTGGTACACGGAACGGTTCGCGGCGGCCACGCGTGAGCGCCAGGTCGGAGAGGCCACCCCCTACATGCACGACGAGCGCCCACGCCGACGGATGTCGGCGGCGCTCCCCGACGCACGGCTCATCGTCATCCTGCGGGACCCGCGTTTCACGCGCCTACTCCCACTACTGGCTGAACCGCGCCAAGGGCATCGAGCGTCTCGCGTTCGCGGAGGCGTCGCCGCCGAGCCCGACCGCCTCGCCCCGCACGACGAGCTCGAGGGCGACGGTACGCGTACGTGCGCGCCGGACGGTACCTCGAACAGCTCGTCGACCTGGATCGCGCCTACCCGCGTGAGGCCATGCTCGTCCTCCTGCTCGACGACCTTCGAAGGACCCCGAGGGCGATCTATCGGCGCGTGTGCCGATTCTTGGACATCGATGATGGGTTCATCGCTCCCGAGGTCGGCCGCACGCTGAACGCCTTCACGGCGTTCCGATCGCCCGCGCTTCGACGGATCACGCAGCCGCTCCCCGACCGCCTGCGGAGCGCGATCGAACACTTGTGAACCACGTACGATGGCGCCCCGCCGACAGAGGAGGTCCGCGCGGACTCCAGCCGCAGGGATGTCGTCGCGACGCTGGCCCGCTGGCTCGCGGCCTCCCCGGTGGCGGCCCAGGTCCCCACCGGCGGCGGCATCACGAGTTCACCGAGTGACCCGCGGTCCAAAGGGCTGCAGGTTCTGCCACGCCCTTTCCGCAGTCGTCCAACGAGCACTCGCGTTGCTCGTCCGGATGCTGCCCGAGCTGACCGATAGTCGGGGACGGATTCGACGCGGGTGTCCACTGCATGTAGCGTGGCGAGCTTCGCGACTGCACCGGGGGTGGACGTGATGAGTCCAGCACGCGAGACGGTTGTCCACGACCCAGCGGCTGGGTTGCGGAAACGGTTGGCGCAGGAGTATCAGGATGTCCCTCGCGACGAGGTCGGGAAGGTCGCTGAGGAATCCCTGAACGCCTTCAAGCAGGCCAGGGTGCAGGACTTCGTTCCGGTCTTCGCCTGGCGGCGAGCACGGGAGCGGCTTCGCCGGAAGTCCTGAAAGGTCACGTCCGCGGCTGACCAGGGCCGCAACAACACCGTACTTGTCAGGATGCTGAGGGAGGCCGACCGCTAGGCTCACCAAAGGCCCTCACATCACGCTCCGTTCATGTTGCGGCTGTCTTCAGTGCCGATTCGAGGACTTCCATCTCGCGGCGACGAGGAGTACGGTCGAAGACGACCGACCGAAAGGGGGCCCCTGATGGCGGAAGCATCGGTCGAGGCCAAGCCAGACACCGTCGTCCTGATCCATGGGCTGTGGATGACGCCGCGCAGTTGGGAACACTGGAAGGAGCGCTACGAGGCACGGGGCTATACCGTCCACGCTCCCGCCTGGCCGGGGTTCGAGGGCGAGGTCGAGGCGCTGAACGCCGATCCCTCCCCCATGAAGGACCTCAGGGCGGAGACCGTGATCGACGCCTACGAAGCGTTCATCAACGAACTGGATGGCGACCCGATCATCATGGGTCACTCCCTGGGTGGCGCGATCACCCAGGTGCTGTTGAACCGCGGTCTCGGAAGCGTGGGCGTCGGGGTGTCCGCGGCGACCGTCAAAGGGATCCGCGACCTGCCGTGGTCCACGTTGAGGGCAGCCGGGCCGGCGCTGAACCCCTTCAAGCGCGGCGAGCCGGTGCCGATTTCGGAGAAGGAGTTCCACTACGCCTTCGCGAACACGATGAGCGAGGAGGAGTCCAAGCCGCTCTACGAGCGCTACGCCGTGCCGGCCGCCTCTGACGTGCTCGCTGACATCGCGCTCGCGAACCTGCACCGCAACCCGCCGACGGAGGTGGACTTCGCCAAGCAGGGTCGTATCCCGCTGCTCTTCATCGGGTTCAGCGAGGACCACGTCGTCCCGCCGAAGGCCACGATGCACAACGAGCGGAAGTACGACGACTCCGTGTCGATCACCGAATACAACGAGTTCGAGGGTCGGCCGCACTTCCCGGGTGCTCCTGGCTGGGAGGAGGTCGCCGACTTCGCGATCGACTGGGCCGAGCGCCATGCGGGGCTGACGGTAGCCGAACATGCCACTGCGGAAGGTCCAGTCGCCGGGGGCTGATGAGGCCAGCCTCAAGGAACTCCGGTAGCACGAGCGGGCCCCGCGACCCACGAGGGAAGAGATATGTTCGCTCAGGTGGTGCAAGGAGGCACGACGCCAGAGCTGCGCCCCGAAATGGACCGCATCGTGAACAAGATGATGATGCCGGCGCTCAAGGATGAACCTGGATTCGCCGGAGGCCTAAACCTGGTCGATCGCCAGACTGGCAACGGCATGATGGTCATGCTTTGGGACACCGAGGAGCACGCCAACGTCTCGCCTTCGGAGCGCGGCCCCGGCTTCCTCAAGGCGCTTGCAGAGATAGCCAACATCTCGACCGGCAATCGGTCGCCGATCACAACGTGGGAAGTCAACGCCCAGGTCTGACGCGCCAGGCTACAGACTGCGGCTAGGCCTCGAGGGCTTGGAGTCCTCGTAGGCCATCCAGGCTGCCAGGAGATGCTGGGGGCCGTTTGGTGGTGTCGCGATGGCGCTCTAAGCACGGGATGACATCCACGACTGTGCTAATGAAGTGCGACTTGCCCCCAGTCTAGGGCGGAGCATACTGCTGTGTGTGGGCGACCTGAGTCGGCGTGCGATACGTCACGTCTCAAGGCTGAGCGTCGGCGAGCGACAGGACCTACTTCGGCACTTGACTGCCCCCTCCGTCATCCGAGCGGACGCGATCGTACAGTTCCGCGAGAGACCGGACGGACAAAGAATGGCGAAGGTCCTGATCGATCTGGAGGCGGACGAGACTCATCGGCTTCATGTGGTGGATGCACTTCGTCGCTCACTCGCTTCGCTTGGAGGCCAACAGGAGCAATCGGCACGCCCCTGCCTGTACCACTTTCGCTCCCGCTCCTTCCGCCGATGAACGTGCGATGAAGACGGGTCTTGGTCGGACTTGCCTAGGTGCGTTGATGGGTGCTTAGCTGTTACGGAACGTGAGCGCTTCACGTAAAGGGGGGCGGCCCAGTTACGGATCGTGCCCGCAGCCCTGGTGTCGGAACCGATGGCAGACCAACCGAGCGGGAGAACCGGCCGGGTCTCCGCATCTCCGTGCTCGACGGGTTCAGGCTTGAACAGGAAGGCGTGCGCGTTCTGCTCCCAGAGGGATCCCACGCCTCTCGGGGAGGTGGTCACGCGGTAGAAGTGTATGCAATCTGACGCGGTACGCATCCACACTTCGCTGCATGTGAAGGGAGACGACCGTGAACGCGGCTGGAGTAGCCGATGCGGTAGGCGAGGGGCTCGGCGGCGGGAGATAAGGGCGCAACATAAGGGCGACGGGGGGATCTAGCAGCTCAGTTCGAGCTGAAGACGACGGTGGAGGAGATCCCCGAGTGTTCGAGATCTCGGTCGAGGAGCGCGGCCTACCAGCCTCCCACCTCCTGACAGCGGAAGCAACGACGCGACGTGCCCATCTTGGCGTTCTGGAAGCGACCAGGGGAGAGTGAAGAACAGTCTAGGCCGTGGTCATCGAGATGGCGCGGGAACGGGAAGCGGATGTGGCCCAACACTTCGGAGTCGAATCCGAGTAGCTCCCCGGCTGATCCCCGGGTGGCCAGTCGTCAGTTCGAATAGTCGGTGGACATGTCCAGGCGCTGCTGGAGGGCATCGAGTCGTCGGTCGGTGGATCGCGCTCGTCGTCACTGAGCGACCCGATGCGTACGCGCTTCGCCTCGCGGAGTGGCATGGGGTTTCCGCTGTCGCTCTCCATGCCGGCAAGAGCGACCTGGATCTGTACGACATCGCCCTGGTGCGACTGCTCGAAGAACACGCCATCGATTACGTCGTCGTCGCCGGCTTCCAGCGGATCGTCGGAAGCGAGACGGTTCAGGCCTACGAGGACCCGGTCGTGAAGGTGCATCATTCTCTGCTTCCGGAGTTCCCTGGGCCCGACCCCGTTACCCGCGCCTTGGAGCTTCGACGTCAAGGAGACTGGAGTCACGGTCCATCTGATCAACCGAGAGCTCGGGGCGGGGCCGATCGTGTCGCAGCGGGCGCTGGAGGCCTCAGCGCAGTCGGCCTGGACCGTTCAGAGCCTGCTCGACCTCTTCGACGTGAAGCCCGACGGAGAGAACCGATTCATCGCCGAGACCGGCCCCGCGGGCGAGGACGATCGCCAGGTGGTCGAGGGCACGCAAGTGGTCGCACAAGCGATTGTCGCTGTGGCCAAACGCTTCCCGGAGAAATCGGTGCGCTCGGTGTCCGCGGT
>CAVYTE010000008.1:0-19318 GCA_963771385.1 uncultured Actinomycetes bacterium | reverse complement strand
GGGTATTCAGCGTCCCGGGGAGCGAGCTCATCCTAGTGACGCGACCGGTGCACACGATACGGCAACCGTTGGCGAGGGGTTCGAGCTGGTAGCGCTCCACGTTCGTCCAGTCGCTCGTCGTTCCCTTCCTCGTTGAGAACGGGCCTCCGTGACGAACTCGAATGTCCGCCCGGCTGGGCCTCCGTGACCACCGAACGATCCGCAACGAGCCCATCCGGTCTCAGCCCGTGCTGGAGAACTCCGTCCCGACGGTCGCCGGCCCCGCGGGCGCGTCGATCGTCAACAGGCGCGTCTTCGTGCCCTGCCGCTCCCCCGCCCACGGTGTGGGTCGAGAGGTCGGCGAGCACGGCGTAGACCTGGTCCGCGGAAGCACCCAACGTCGCCTCGACCCGCACGACCAGTTCCCGTCTCAGGGCGTTCGCGCCCCGTTCACCAGTCCTTTGCATGTGCTCCACCTCCACGAAGGAGAGTGTGCTCAGCTGGTGCCAGGAGGAACGGGAATGTTCCTTATCTTTCGCGGGTCCTCTGGGCCGGAGGTGTGCATGTGGCGTCCGGCCGAGGCGGCGGCCTCCCCGCGACTTCTCACGTTGAGCTTGGCCAGCACGCTACTCACGTGGTGCCCGACGGTCTTCGTGCTCAGGTGCAGACGGAGCGGCGATCTCGGCATCGCTCAAGCCCTCGACCAGCAGGTGAAGGATCTCCTGCTCACGACGTGTGAGGAGCCCGGCGTCCTTGGGCCCGGTTCGTCCCTTCACTCCGTGCCGGCGCAGCAGTTCCGCGGCCGCGTCGGCGTCGCGGGGCGCTCCCACCCGCTCGAACTCGGCGAGGGCGGTACGCGCCTCGGCGACGGCAACCTCCGCCTGACCCGCCTCCAGGGCGCGGGCGAACTCGAAACGGGCGCGCGCCGCCTCGACCGACATCCCCGCCTGAGCGAACCGCGCGAGCGCGGATTCGAGGGCAGGGACGGCGTCGGGGCTGCCTCGCGCGGACGCGACACGCCCCCTCGCGAGCTCCGCCATCGCGGTCACGCCATCATTCCCCACGCATCAACCATCCGTCCCAGGCGATCCGCCGACCCCGCCGCGCCTCGATGTCACCCTGAGACAGCTGCACCTCGACCAGCATCGCGAGGAAGGGCGCCGCGAGCACGTTGTCGTCCCCGATCCGATTCAAGCGCCGGTGGATCGTGGTGGCGGCCAAGGCCCCTTCGCCTTGGACCAGGTGCAGATGCGCGATCCCGTGTGCGGCCTCCCGGAGCTCCTCGAACCCCGCTAGGAGCTGCTCGGCCTCCTCGAGCCTCCCCTGGGTGAGTCCGAGCTCCGCGAGCTTGGCGGCCGGGTGGACGCATTGGGAACGGTGTCCCGCCGCCTGGAGCGCCCCCAGCCCCTGGGTCAGCATCCCTTCGGCCTCGTCCCACTGACCCGACGCGATGAACAGCTCGGAGCAGCACGCGTAACAGAACCCGAGGACGGCCACGTCGTCGTGGTTCTTGATCCACGACTCCATCCCCTGGCCCGATTGCTCGATCCGCTGCCAGTCGGACGAGAGCTCGAACGCCCCGCGATCGCAACGCACGTGATGTCGCCGACGACGTCGAGGCTCCGGACGTCACCTCCCGTGGCCGCGGCCATCGCTTCGTCGAGCCGGTCCGTTCCCGAGGAGACGTCGCCTGCCACAAGCTCCGCGTACCCGCGCCGGGCGAGCGCTGCAGCCTCGAAATCGCGATCTCCCGTCGCCTCGCATCCTGCAGCCTGGTCGCGCATCGCTCATCTCCGCGGGTCGGCCGAACGCTCGGCTCGGGTGAGCGCGAGCCAGCCGTGCTCGGAGGTTGGGGGTGCATCTCGGAGGAGACCCTCCGCGCGCGCATACCAGCCGTTGCTCGCCGCTGTGTTGCCACGGACGGCCTGGTACTCCCGGGCGAGCCACAGCGCCGCGCGCGCAGCCTTGGACACGTCGTCAACCTCGCGGAAGCCCGCGTACGCCCGTTCCATGTGGGCGATCCCCTGCTCTGGATCCGCAGCCACCACAGGGCCCGCGCCAGACCCTCCTCCGCGCCAGGTGTGGGCTCGTCCATGAGCGCCCGCTCGAAGCCGACGCGCGCCCGTTCCCATTCGCCGGCGGCGAGCGCCGCCGCGGCTTCGTCCAACCAGGCCGTGTGCTCGATCGACATCGCGCGCATCATCGCACCGAGGACTCGGGCCGAGAAGGGTTGAGGTGCGGCCTCTCTTAGGGGCTCTCGGATGCACGGCACTCCTGCAGTTGGTGAGTGACCGGCTCCAAGCCTCGGCACAAGGCCGTGACGAGTGTCCCTACCTTATCCGGGGTGTGAGTGGAATCTGACATATCCCGCAAACACCGGAAATCGGCTCCGACCTGCGGTTCTTGGTGGGCGCTGGAGGATTTGAACCTCCGACCTCTTCCGTGTCAAGGAAGCGCTCTCCCCCTGAGCTAAGCGCCCGAGCCCTCATCGTAGCGGGCCTTGAGGCGGGGACCGGAATCGACCGCTGTGCGAGGCTTTGCAGGCCTCTGCCTAACCACTCGGCCACCCCGCCGGACGAGGGGCCAGTCTAGCCGCGGTTCGCGACAGGCCCGCCCCTCGAAGGGTGCAGGGTACCGAAACCCCCGGCGTCGGCCTCCAGGGAACATCCAGACCCCGCATCGGTGTTCACACAGTGTTCATGTGGCACCGGCCACGAAGCGTCATCTGGTCGGTAGCCTCGAAGAGCAAGGGAGCACCGCCCGCGGCTCCACGTCGCGGATCTCGAGGAAAGGAAGCACGATGCTGTTCTTGATCGGATTCATCGCACTGGCGCTCATCGCCCTGAGTGTCAGCTGGGGAACGATCGGCACCGTTGTCTCCTATCACCGCTACGGCATGGCTGACGCTCGCGTTCCGCCCCGTCGAAGCGGGGGCATTGGTCACGAACCTGGCACGCAGGCACTTCGAGTAGCCGAAGCAGCCCCGGAAGGACGAGGCCGGCCCGATGGGCCGGCCTTCTTCGTCCTCGGGTCTATGATCCTCCGTCCCCGAGTTGAGGCCCGAGCGGCTCACGGGGAGGATGCAGGGATGGAGAGCTCCCGGACCAAGGCGCTCGTGCTCGCGGCAGCGCTTACCCTGCCGCTCGCGGGGCTCGCGCTGCTCCTCGCGGTCCCCGACCTCGACGTGCACTGGGAGCATCACCCTTCCCACTTCTGGCTGGTCCTCAGTGTCGCCTTCATCGACACGGTGCTCGGGATCGCGATGAGCGAGGCGGCCACCCGCCGAGACGACGCCCGGCTGTTCCTCGTGTCGATGGCGCTCCTCGCCAGCGCCGGGTTCCTGGCGTTGCACGCCCTCGCGACACCCGAGGCCATCGTGAAGGAGCCGAACAACGGGTTCGTGATCGCTACGCCGATCGGCCTGTTCCTCGCGGCCGGGTTCGCGGCCGCCTCCGCGATGCAGCCGGAGCACGGACCGGGGACGCTCTCACGCTCCACGATGCGCTGGCTTCGGTGGGCGCTCATCGTGGTGCTGGTGGCCTGGGCTGCCGCTTCCCTCACCGGCGTGTCGTTGCTCCGCGGGCCTGCCCCCAGCGAGGCACCGACGCTCCTCCGGATCCTCGCGCCCGTGGCGATCGGGCTGTACGTGTTCGCGGCGGCACGCTACCTGTCGGTGTACGCCCGCAGGCGGCGACCGCTCCCGCTCGCCGTGGCCACCGCGTTCATCCTCCTCGCCGAGGCGGTCCTGACGATCATCGTCGCCCGCAGTTGGCACGCATCGTGGTGGGAGTGGCACGCGATGATGGCGGTCGCGTTCCTCATCGTGTTATTGACCGCGCGGGCGGAGTACCGGCACGAGGGGTCGATCACGGCTGCCTTCGGGGGTCTCTACTGGAGCGGACGCTCGAACGCATCGATCGCCGACAGGCCGACTCACTCTCCGTGTTGGTGAGCGCGATCCGGACGGGAGAGCCGCTCGCGCCGATCGTGCAGCGCCTCCTCGCCGAAGGGACGAGCGCCGAGGAGGCGGCGTCCCTCGGCGCGCGGCCCACGAACTCGTCCGCGTCGACAATCTCTTCGGCTCCTACGTCGGCCCGCAGCTGGCGGCACGCCTGCACGAAGAGCCCGAGTTCGGTGAGCTCGGGGGTCGGGAGGGGGACGTCACCGCGCTGTTCGCGGATCTGCCGGATTCACGGCGTTCAGCGAAGGAAAGACCGCGTCGGATGTGATCGAGATGCTCAATCGATACTGGGAGGGGGTCGTCCCAGTGGTCGTCGAGGCGGAAGGCGGCGTGATCGAGCGATTCGCCGGGGACGCCGTCATGGCGGTGTTCAACGCGCTCGACGATCAGCCTGATCACGCACTCCGCGGCGCGAGGGCTGCGCTCGCGATGCGGGCCTTCACCCAGGCGACCGCCACGGAGCATCCGGAATGGCCTCGCTTCCCGATCGGGGTGAACACCGGGACGGCCGTGATCGGGACCGTTGGCGCGACGGATCAACGGAGCTTCGCCGCCATCGGCGACACGACGAACGTCGCGGCGCGGGTCCAGGGGCTCGCTGCGCCCGGGAGGTTCTTATCGCGGGAGCCACGTACGAGAGGATCGCGACCGCGTCCGGGTGGAACCGCACGGGTCCGTTCCCCTCAAGGGCAGGGTCAAGACCGTCGAGGTCTACGAGCTCCGGGAATTATCGGCTAGGTGACGATGGTCCGGTGACGCGGAGTGAGAGAAGATCGTCGAGGGCGTCGACGACATCCGCTGGATCGAACGGCTTCGTGATCATGGCGGCCGCCCCTTCGGAGAGGCAACGCTCTCGCTCCCGTGACAGCGTCACGGCAGTCAGCACGATGATCGGGACGTCTTCGACAATCGGATCGTCGCGAAGGACTTCGAGGACGTCGTACCCGTTGACCTCCGGCATCATGAGGTCGAGCACGATCGCATCCGGGTGGTCCGCGCGCGCCTTTCGATCCCCGACTGGCCACCATCGGCCAGCACGGTCTCGTGGCCCTTCGCCTCGAACGCCAAGCGAAGGATGACGCCAACGACGGATTCGTCATCGATCACGAGCACGCGCGACATCGGCCCACACCCCTCTCGGCTGCTTCTTGTCTATCGGCCGGCGATCCCGCAACCTGAACCGACGAGAAAAGCCGCTGGCAGCCGATAGCGCGAACTGCAGCCTCCGTGATCTACCTGCGTCTCCGGACGAGGAGCACCACGACCACGATGACAACGATGAGTACGAGCGATCCTCCGGTCAGGAGTTTGTCGTTCCCGGAGTTCCCTGCGTCCTCACAGGCCGTGAACAGTGCGGCGATCGGCGCGAGCGCGAGCCACTTCCTCATGTGAAGCCTCCTCGTCGGTGACGGCGTCCAGCGTGTCGATGACGCTGGTCGAACGTTGGAGATGTACCCTCCCGCCGCCACCACCAACCGCGCGCGCGGGAACTACCGGAGTGAGGCCACCAATGCCTCGAAGTTCTCGTAGAGCGCGGGAACCCCCGCCCGCTCGCGGGCGCGGATAGCGGCGGGCCCGACCCGGTCCCAGGTTCCCGTCACCCAGAGCCAGTCAACGACCAGGTCACGGTCGAGCAGGTCGTTCTTCACCAACGTGGCCACGGTCTCGTTGTATCCGAGGACGAGGCGGACCTCGGGGTCACTGAGCTCGGCGGTGTCCGGATCGAAGTCGTCCGCGAAGATCTTCCCCGCGGCGTCCGCGATCCCGGCGATCGCTCCCCACTTGGACAGCTCGACGATGAGAGCGGCGTCCTGATGTGTCCCGGCCATGGCTCCTCCTCTCGCACGGTGTCGATGCGCTCGACACACATCCTTCCTACACCCGTCCTCTGGCGAGTGGTGTCCCGGATGTGTCCTGACCGTGGGCTATCGATCGGGTTCGTGGTCCGAGAGCTCCAGCCCGTATCCGAGGCCGTGGAGGTTGCCGATGCGAAGTGGAGCGCCGCTCTCCCGGAGGGCGACGCGCAGCTGATGGATGATCCGGCGCACGTCGTGTGGCATGACCATCACGCTCCCGGGCCAGATGCGCCGCGCGAGCTCCGCGGAGGAGACCGGTCCGCCGGGGTCCGACGCGAGCGCGAGCATGGCGGCCATCTCCCTCGGGGGCAGATGGACCGCCGACCCGTTCCACGCAACCTGGAGCCGGGAGCCATCGATCTCCACGTCGTTCAGACAGACGAGCGACCGCTCGGGCGGTGGGGTCGTAACGGTGGGCTCGATCCCGTCCGTCACGTAGTGGTGCGCCGATACGGACACGAGGAGGTCCTCTTCGGCCGGTTCCACCCGAGGGGCCCTCCAGTCGTCGCCGGCGAACCGGACCAGCTCCCCGACGCCGCTCCAGTGGGTCTCCACCAGGTACTCGTCTGGCGAGGCCTCAAGACCGAACGCGAGCGTCGTGGAGAGCACGCCGGGATTCCGCCTCGAGCCTGGGGAGGACGTGGTCGTGGAGCCCCCGAAGGAGCCGGTCGTGCGCCCCCTCTCGGATCACTCCCCGGAAGAGCCTGATCAGCACCCTAGCACCGTACTCAACGGCGCCGACAGAGCCCAGCGGTGAGGTGCGTGGCAGCTAGCAGACGATGGCCGCGTGGAACGCCTGGTCCGTGAAATCCCCGCCGAAGAAGAGCATCTCGCGGACCTGGAAGCTCACCGCGTCGCTCGTCGGGCCGCGATCGACTTCCACCGTGGCGGGGTTGAAGGGCACGTCCGTGTTGACGGAGCCTCGGGTGCCGAGGGCGGCGCACTCGGAGACGTCCCCATCGGTCTCGACCGTGTAGTTGCCGACAGCCGGCCGTGAGGAGGTCGTGGCGGCGGAGCCACGGACGAACGCGCCGGTCGCGTCCACGACCGCCGTGCGGATCGAGGCCGCTTCCGGACAGAGCACCGCGAGGTGGAACGGGATGCCATCTTGGAGACCCCCGGCGAGGTTCTTCGTCTCGACGTAGACCGTGCGTGCATCGGGTCCGGAGCCTGTGTACACACCGGCTGGGTCGCGCACGACCCCGTTGCCTTGATGGCCGACGGTGGCGAGGAAGGCGCACGACCGACACGGGCTTCGGGAACGAGACGAGGTAGCGGCCGCCTCCTCGATTGACCAGGGTCACACCCGGGGTGGAGCGCACGATGAGCGCCTTCTGGGCCCCGACGACCGCGAACCTCGTCCCCGGGGCGCCGCACGAGACCACGAGGTTGAAGGGACCGTCCGTGAGCTCACCGTCCTGGTTCTTGGTCTCCACGTACACACCGTTGGTGCTCAGGTGGCCGCTGGCCGTGAACACCACCAGATCTGGGGTGTTCGCGTTCATCGTCGTCGCGAGGTAGGCGCAGCGGCTGACGTCGGTCACGAAGCTGACCTCGTAGCGTCCGGCGCCGATGTGGGTGACGCCCGACACGCCGCCGCCGTGTACCAAGTGACCTCCTTGGTCAACGACGGCGAAGAGGTTGGAGGCCGGAGCGGCGATGGCGACCGCGTCGAGCTGGGTGGCGGCCCCGATCGATCGCGGAGAGGACGACCACGAGCAGTCTCCGGACCGTAGTGATGCACCTCCCGCCGTTCAATCTCACTACGGGGCTTACTCCTGCGCGTGTTCCCCGTCAACTCGACCGAACTCGCCGGGCCGCCCCGCCTCCTAGCGTCGCGGCGTCAACAGCGCAACGACCACAACCCCAGGGGCCTCCGCGATAGTGCACGACCACAGGTCGGACCGCCCTGCTTGTCCGGGGACATCGAAGATGACCTGACCGTCGACCTCGATATGCCGGAACACGATCACGCCGGTTCCGTCCAACCGCTGGCCGACAACCGCAAGGTTCTGCAAGATCCCCACTGCCTGGAAGATCTGCCTCTCTGATCCCCGACTGCAGTCGAACGTCAGGACATTCGCGTTCGGATTGGATGGCGGGGGATCCGCCATCGCGGGGGCACTTGCGAGGAGCGTCACGGCGACGATCGCCGAGAGGATCCCTGTTCGCAGCAACTTCATGCATCGCCTCCCGATCTCGAGGGGAAGGAACGGCTCCTACGGCACTCTGGCCGAGTTGTCGATGACGTTGATGTCGGTCCCGTTCGGGAGGGCCCGTACGCAGAGAGAGCCGTCGCCGTTCTTGTCGTAGCCGGCCAGCGCCCCTTCAGGGTCCGGGAAACCGGGCGGGGGCGGCCACATCTCGATGATCTCCGCGAACGTATGCGGTCCGAAGAAGGCCGGAGGACAGTTCCCGATCGGTGGTCTCGCGCCCGCCGGGAGAACCGAGAAACTCAGAGGCAACGACACCAGCGCAACCACCGCCAACACCCGAGCCTTCTTCATGGCCTTCCCCCTCACGCGCTCCATCGAGCGTCGCAAGCAAGCCTCGCACCGTCCTTCGAGGCTTCATCGTGCGAGGCACGTAAGAAAAGTACGGGAGGGTGGGCGGGTTACTGGAAAATCCCGCGGTCCTCGAATGCGTTCCGCACCGTGACCGCCGCCGCATGGCCGGCGATCGACTCCGCGGCATCGACGGTCGCTCGTGCCGCCTCCGCGAACGAAGGATCCACGCCGAAGTCGAACTGCCCCTCCAGGATGATCCGGTCCGCAGTCTCGCGGCCGAGCGCGTTGTGGATGTCGAAGAGCGCTCGCGACCAGATCTGCCCGTCGTGGTGGATCGCGCCGGTCTGGTCATCGACCGTGAGATCGAGGTCGACTCGACGCAGGCAGTGAACCGCATCCCCTACCGTGTACGAGACCGAGTCCCAGTCGGCGATGCACGCCGGGTCGAACCCGCCGGAAACCGGCACGCTCATCGTGAACGCCCAGTAATCGCCGAACCCCTCGCCGATCGAATTCGCGTCGTGGGTCTCGCCGAAGCCCGGCACCTGGTCGTCCTGGATCGCGTGGCCGTACTCGTGCCAGATCACCTCGAGATCCTCACCGTCGTCCACACCGCCCTTGCCGACCGTGATCGTGTCCTTCTTCGGGTCGTAGAAGCTGTTGTCCCCCCCGTACTGGTTGGCCCGCACGACCTGGGGCTTCGTTGTTCACGTTCGTGAAGCCGAGGCTCTGGATGTAGAGCTGAGCCTGTGTGATCGCGTGATACGACATCACCTGCTCGAACCAGGTGTGATCACGTCCGAACAGGAAGCTGCCGTTCGAGCTGAAGGCACAGCTCTTCGTGCCGCACACATCCGCGAAGTCACCGCTCAGATTGCCGCTGCCGTCGAGCCTCAGCAGCGTGACGATCCTGTACGCGGGCTGGAGGGCCGCATAGTCGGCGTCCTTCTGGTCGGTCAGCGTCTCGTCGTGGAGCGTGACGACCGGGTTCGGATCGAAGACCTTGCCTCGTGCCGTGCCGGTGGACGCTTGCGCGGGGGATGCCTGGAGCAGCGGCATCGTGAAGGCCAACGCACCGACGGCGAGCGTGCCGATCGTGCGGCGGAGTCGCATGCGGAACCTCCTTGTGGGGGGACGCGACGAGGCCCGAGGATAGCAATCCGGTGCAGACACCGGGAAGCGGCCGGAACCGGAAGCTGCCCCATCCTCCCCCGCTGGCAAGAACGCGGTGAGAGTCCCGTTCATCGATACACGACCTCGCGAATCCGGCCCACGCTGTGTACTCACAACCAGTGGCCGGGCTCAATCAATGTGACCGTGGGGGCGTGATGGAGGGGTTGCGCCGACGAGCGACTAGGTCTAGCGTATTTGCGGTCGGTACTGTAGGCCTATCGGGGGAGTCTGGGGGTGGGATGCGGCCTCGCCGGAGGGTCCTATGGGCTCTGTTCTCGCTCATCTTGGCGCTCGGGTTCATGTCCGAGGTCGGCGCGGATCCAGGAGGCTTCGTCTCCGATGACTTCAGCTCCCCGATGCTCGATACCGCGCGTTGGACGACCGTCGATCCGCGCGGGGACAGCGTGTTCACGGCGTCGGGGACGAACCTCCTCATCTCCGTCGCGGGTGGGATCTCCCATCGCCTGACCACCGCTGATCGGACCGCACCTCGGGTGTTGCAGTCGGCGCCCAACGCCAACGTCGAAGTCGAGGCGAAGTTCGAGTCCGAAACCACGACGGCCGTGGTGACACAAGGCATCGTGTTCCAGCAGAACGATCAGAACCTCATCTGGTTCGGAACAGAACGTGACGGGGCGGGATCCTTCCTGCAGGCCACGGCCCTGGTCGGTGGCAAAGCGAAGAACCTCCTACGGGTCGCCGGCGCGCCTTCGACCGTCGTGTACCTGCGGGTCGCCAGGTCCGGCAACACCTGGACGTTCAGGTCCTCACCCGACGGAACCGCATGGACCACGGTGGGCACCGTGACGTCGGCGCTCACCGTGACCTCGGCGGGACCGTTCGCCGGAAACCATGCGACGTCGGGCCCACCCCCGAGCTTCACGGCCTCCGTGGACTATGTGTTCAACACCGCCTCGCCGATCGTCCCCGAGGACGGCGGCGGTGGTGGAGACACGACGCCGCCGGTGATCTCCGGGGTGACGTTCATGCCCGGTCCGGCGTCGGTGGAGGTCGAGTGGATGACGGATGAGCCGTCCGACGGGCGAGTGGATCTCGGCACGACGACCGCGTACGAGCTGGGGGCCGTGTCGAGTCCGTCACCGGTCACGTCCCACTCACTGACCTTCACCGGACTCACCTGTGCGACCAATTACCACGTGCGGGTCTCATCGACCGATCCATCCGGCAACGTCCGAACGACTCCGGACGCGGTGTTCCAGACCTCCTCCTGCGGGCCGCCTCCGACCGAGTTGGTCTCGGACGACCTCAGCGCCCCCGTGCTCGCCCAATCACACTGGAGCGTGATCGATCCCAACGGTGACGCCACAGTCGCTATGACCGGATCAGGCGCCTCCGTTTCCCTGCCCGCCGGCACCCCTCACGGCTTCACCGGCGGCGTCAACCGTACGGTTCGCCTCGTCCAGACGGTCGCCGACCAGGATCTCGAGGTCGATGTTCGCTTCGAGCCGCTCGTCGCGAGCGGGAACACGGCGTTCGAGGGGATCCTCATCGAGCAGGATGCCGGCCACTACCTGAGGTTCGAGCTCTCCACCGTGGCGTGTCAGTACCGACTACAGGCCTTCTCGCAGTCCGGCGCCACGCTGACGTCCCGCCTGAACCGGACGATCCCGACGCCGCCGAGCCATCTCCGCGTGCGACGCACCGGGAACATCTGGTTCTTCAGCGTCTCCTACGACGGTCTGGCGTGGAAGCAGATGGTGAGCTTCTCCCAGGTGCTGTCGCCGACGGTGGTGGGGCCCTACGTCGGTTCGGAAGGGGGATCCTCCCCTGCTGTGACCGGCACCATCGACTACCTCGTCGATCGGACCCAACCCTTCGCGACGGAGGACGGCGTCGCGCTTCGAGGCGGTCCCGCAGCACCCCGTCATCGACGCGTGGTACGGATCGGATCAGACGTTCGGCGGCGTCGGTCGTCCGCAAGCCTGGGTGAACGTCCTCGGAACCGTCAGCGACCCGGACGGCGTGGCATCGTTGAGTATTCGCTCAACGGGGGTCCCCCGATCGGGCTGTCGCTGGGCATGGACTTCGGGCGTCTGCAACGTCCTGGTGACTTCAACGTCGAGCTCGCGTGGGCGGGGTTGCAGGCCGGCGACAACACGATCACCCTCACTGCGCACGACCGATTCGGGAACCAGAGCCAGCGGACCGTGACGGTTCAGGTCGTGTCGGGCACGACGTGGCCGCAGACGTACTCCGTCGACTGGTCGGCGGCCGAGTCTATCGGGGAGGTCGCCCAGGTCGTCGACGGACTGTGGAGGATCGAAGGCGACGGCGTTCGCACGATCCTCCCTGGATACGATCGCCTGATCACCCTCGGCGATCCCACGTGGACCTCCTATCAGGTCACCACGCCGGTCACGATCCACGGCTTCAGCGCGGGCTCGTGCGCGGGCCCCGCAGTCGGCCTCATCGTCGGGTGGACGGGTCACACGGATCCGGGTCAGCCGCGACGCGGGCATCCGTACGGTGGACTCGGGTGGTACCGAGGCGCCGTGGAGATCCTGCGGAACGGCGATGCCGTGATCGCTCGGGACCGATCCGGTCTGGCACTGTCCCCGGGCATTTCGTACATCTTCAAGATGCAGATGGAGCGCACGTCGGTCTCGCCCCTCGGGTATACGTACCGTCTCAAGGTGTGGCGGGCCTCGGATCCGGAGCCCGGTGCCTGGACGCTGACGGCCGCCTACGACTTCGGCGGGGGTTCGGTCGTCCTCCTCGCGCACCATGTCGACGCAAGCTTCGGCGACGTGACGATCACGCCCATCGGTTCGGGCGCCTGAGCGGGCGGGACGGGACGTCCCCGTCGAGATCGAGTTCCCCTTCGCGATGAGCCGATACCCGGGTCGGGCGACGAAGCAGACGAGTCGCGAACCAGCCCATCTCGGCGAACAACTGCGGAGCGTCCGAGCGGACGGACCGGGCCACGGCCTCGAGCGCGAGCGCCGCTCGGACGTGAGCAGGGGTCCGTGACGTCAGGACAGCCCTGACCAGACTCGCCAGGAAGCGCCATCGCCACAGGGGTGCGCGGCGCGCGTTGCGAGGATCCCACCAGGCGATCCGATCGGCGGGAAAAGGTCTACTCCGCTTCCACGGCCCGCTCCGGTGCTCCTTCGGCGTGATACCGGCACCCCTGCGACGGTTGATGAAGCAGTGCAGTAGCGGATCGGGGATCGACCGCCACGGCCCGAGCAGAGCGAGCTCCATCAGGAGCACCTTGTCCGCGCCGACCTCGGATCCGAGCAAACGGGTCCGTCTGAGCGACTCTGCCCGGATCACACCGAACACAGGAGGCGTGCAGTGGAACGTCCGCAGCCAACGGTGTCCCCTGACGAGCGGCGAGGACGATCCGCAGTCCGGCGACGATTCCGACCCGACCGTGGCGCCGTCGGCATCGACGATCACGGCGGGCGTGCAGCACAGCACCACCTCCGGGCTCTCATCGAGCACCGCAAGGCACCGCTCGAGGAACGTCGGGTCGCACCAGTCGTCGTAGGCCGCCCACTTGAAGTATTCCCCGGACGAGAGCTCGAACGTCTGGTTGAAATTGCGAGCGGCGCCGATGTTCGTCGCATTCCGCAGGTATCGGATCCGCGGGTCGCGCTGCGCGTACCGCAGGCAGATCTCCTGGGTGCGGTCCGTCGAGGCGTTGTCGCAGATGATGATCTCGAAGTCACCCACGGTCTGAGCGATGAGCGAATCCAGCGCTCGCTCCAGATACCGCTCACCGTTGTGCACGGGGAGGCCGATGCTCACGCGGGGTGCCACGGGCCTCGACGTGGTGGAGGACTCCGGGATGCGCGGCTTCGGCTGTCGGACATCGCTCTCGTCACCGCCGCTCACGACGACCTCGGCTTCGAGACCGAACTCTCGGAGCGCGCGGATGATCTCGTGCTCGTAGGCCGGATTCAGCACGACAACGACGTCCGGAGGCGCCGCCTGGAGAGATCGGGGAGACGATCTGGTGTCCGCTGCCCGATGCGAACATGCCGTGCTTGCGGGGGTTGGCGTCGACCACGGCATCGATGCCGCCGGCCTCCGGCACCGAGTTGAGGAACGTCACGCCCTTCGAGCCGGCACCCCACAGGACGATCCGACGCTCCGCAGCCCGCCATGCGGCCAGCCGTGCTCCCCAGCGCTCGATCGCCTCCGTGCGCGAAGCACGCGAATCGGCTCGCGAGGCGCTGCAACTCCTCGATCTCGGGTCGCCCGGACCCCTCTCGCCCGGGGGTCCGCCCGTCGGGGATCGCGTCGATGTTCAGGAACTGCGCGTGATACTCGCTCGAGACGCGGCGGACCGCGAACCCCGACCCCTCGAACGCCCGCTCCATCGCGGGAGCGGCGAAATAGGAAGGGTGCTCGTAGATCACGTCCCACACGGCGAGGTCCTCCAACATGGAGCGACCATCCGGAACCTCGACGTAGACGATCGTCTCCCGGCGATCGCCGAGCATCTCGCGGATCGAGAGCAGGAATTCGCTCGGTGCAGGCACGTGCTCGAGCATGTGTCGGCAGACCAACAGGTCGACGGGTTCGTCGCGGTATCCCCCCGTGTACTCGGCCTGGACCATCCGGATCGAGGCATCCGGCGGTCCCAGGGATGCCGCCGTACTCGGATCCAGTCCGAGTCCGCGGTTCCCCCCGATGCGGCAAAGCTCGGCGAGGAACTCTCCACGACCGCAACCGATCTCGATCACGTCCTTCCCTCGGATGTCATAGGTCTCGACGAGCCGGGATGCGAGCTGGGTCGCGTACTCCCTGAAGGTGGCGGACGCGCTGAGCGAGTTCTCGTAGTCGCCCGCGTACGACATGAGCCGCGGCTCGAAGGCGGTGTTCCAGATCATCCCGCAGGTCGGGCACAGGGCGAGCCTGATGTCCGCGCGAGGAACGCTCCTCGCTTCGTCGGCGGTCGGGAACAGGAGGTTGCAGTACACCGGGGCGGCCGGGATCTGGACGAATCCCCGGCCTTCGTGTCCGGAGCAGACGGGGCAGGTCGTCCGCATCATGACGCCGTTGTTGCCGAGCCCGAGGGATCCTCGGCCGGTTCGAGTGCGAGGACCTCGGCGTCGATGCCCATCCGGGCGAGCTCCCCCTCGATCTCCTTGCGGTAGATGGGGTTCATCACCACCACGACGTCGGGTCGATGCTCGGCGAGATGGCTGGGCGGGACGATCGGCTGGCCCGTCCCGGCCATGTACATGCCGTGCTTGAACGGGTTGACGTCGACGACGCAGTCGACCTCACGATCAAGGCCGAGGGTGGTGAGGAAGGCGACGGCCTTGGACCCCGACCCCCAGAGCACGATGCGCCGGCCGTCGCGATGGAGTCCGGCGATCCGCTCTCGCCAGCCGTCGATGACTGCCCGGTGTCGTCGACGGAAGTGCTCGACGTCGATCGCGAGGGCGTCGATCGCCTCCTCTCGGTCAAGGATGCGGCCCGGGTGTGTGCCGGCGACGACGGCGTCGATCAGCAGGTACTGGTCGTCGAAGCCCGTCCGGAGGTCAACCGGGCGCAGGCCCTGGCCCCGGAAGAGCCGAGCCAGAGATCCAGCGCTGAAGTACGAACAGTGCTCGTGGTAGATGTCCCAGAACGCCACCTCACGCAGGACCCTTCGGACGTCCGGTACCTCGAAGAACGCCGGGGTGCGTGCCCGGTTTCGCATCACCTGGGCCACCATCCGCAGGAAGTCGCCGACGTCGGGGATGTGCTCGAGGGTGTGCCGGCAGCAGAGCAGGTCGGTTTCCACGTCCACGTGCCTGGAGGAGAAGAACTCCCGGAGGACGCGCATCGTCGACGCGGCGGCCGGATCCACACGTTCCGGGACGAAGCTCGGATCGATGCCGAGGCCGCGATTTCCTCCGAGCGCGCACACGAGGGCGAGGAACTCTCCCTTGCCGCATCCGATCTCGAACACGTCCTTCCCGTGGAGGTCATAGCGCTCCACCAGGCGCTCGGCGAGTTCGAGCGCGAAGGACCTGAATCTCGGGGAGAAGCCCTGCGTCTCCTCATAGTCATGCGAGTAGTCGATCGACATGGGGTCGAATCGTGTGTTGCTGATCACGCCGCACGTGGGACAGAACTCGAGCCGCACGTCGCCGATCGGACACGCGACCGCTTCCTCCCTTGTGGGAAGGAGGATGCAGCTGTGGGCCGGGACCCCGGACACCTCGTAGAACGGGTGCAGGTCCTTCGAGTCGCACGACGGACATCTGGTCCGGGGTTCGGCAACATCGGCTACGGCCGTCATGCTCACCGCTTCTCGACTCTCACCGATGATCCCGCGGGCCGAGTCGCATCCATCCCTTCGTTCCGACGGTCGGCCCCCGTGATGACGCTCGCTCGCGGGATCGGCAGGATGAACCGGCCTCCGCGCCGCACGTACTCGTTCTGCTGGGCGAGGATCTCCTCTCGGAAGTTCCAGGCCAGCAGGAGGACGTACTCGGGCATGTCGGAGAGGAGCAGCTCCGGATCCCGGATCGGGATGCGGACCCCCGGGACGAAGCGTCCTTGCTTGAACGTGTTCCGGTCGACGACGTAGTCGATGAGGTCGCGTCCGATCCCGCATGCGTTGAGCAACATGGTCCCCTTCGCGGCTGCACCGTAGCCCGCGATCCTCATCCCACCGTCCTTCAGCTCGCGGAGCAGATCGACGAGGACCCTCTGGGTCTCCTCGACGTCGGCGGCGAACCTCAGATAGGGGAGGGTCTCGGTGAGACCGCTCTCCTTCTCTGCATGCAAGAAACTGCCGACCGACTCGTCCACGCGCTCGTGGCGTCCGACGTGCAGACGAAGGGAACCGCCGTGGATAGAAAGGTGTTCGACACGGTTGAGCGACAGGCCGTGGCGTCGGAACAGTGGTGCCAGCGCCGAGACCGAGAAGTAGCAGAGGTGCTCGTGATAGATCGTGTCGAACTCCCGTCGCTCCATCAGATCTCGAACGTATGGCGCCTCGATCACGGCGACGCCGTCACGCCCCAGCGCGGCGCCTATCCCGGCGACGAAGCCGTTCAGGTCCGGGACGTGGGCAAGGACGTTGTTGGCGATGACCACGTCGGCCGCCTGTCGCTCCGATGCCAGTCGCGTACCTTCCTCGATCCCGAAGAAGCGTCGGATCGTGGGGATCCCGAGCGACTCAGCAGCGGAGGCAGGGCCGGGCGCGGGCTCGAACCCGACCACAGGGACGCCCTGTTCGACGAAGTGCCGGAGCATGTAGCCGTCGTTGCTGGCGATCTCGACCACGAGGCTCTCGGGTCCGAGCCTGCGCGATGTGATCAGAGCCTGAGCGTTCGCGCGCGAGTGCTCGACGAGGGCGTCGGAGAACGACGAGTAGTACCGGTAGCTCTCATCGAAGAGGGTCTCGGGCGAGACGGTCTCGCGGACCTGAACCAGGGCGCAGGATGCGCAGACTGCCACCGTGAGCGGATAGACAGGGTCCGAGCCGTCCAGCTCCTCCGGTCCTACGAAGGCGTCGGCCAGCGGCAGGTCTCCGAACGCGAGCATCGTCTCCAGATCCGCGCTGCCACACGATCGGCAGCCCGAGATCACCTCAAGCATGGGCCTCCTCCGGAAGCGGTGTCGATCGCTCTGGGTCACTCCAGCGCAGGGTGGCATCGAGGCGATCGGTCTCCCGCAGCTGCTGGATCCTGCGGATCCGCATGAGCCGCGGCCCCGTGAGCACCTCGAGCGTCAGCCCGTAGCGCCGGAACATCTGGAGCAGCTCCCTGACTCCCCGCTGGACCGTGAACCGCGTCCGGTACTCCGGCATCGCGAGAGGCGATCTTGTCGCAGCTGACGCGATAACAGCGTTGGTCGGGCCCGCCGCCGGGAGCGAAGGCGACTCGGGAACCGGGAACGATCTCCTGCACGATGTCGGCGACCTCGCGGATCCGGTAGTTCTCGTCGGACGACCCGACGTTGAAGGCCTCGTCGTGGATCTGGTCCCTCGG
The DNA here is from genome assembly GCA_963771385.1 of uncultured Actinomycetes bacterium. Classification (GTDB taxonomy): domain Bacteria; phylum Actinomycetota; class UBA4738; order UBA4738; family HRBIN12; genus DASSJM01. The sequence goes on along the minus strand of CAVYTE010000008.1, from coordinate 1,878 downwards.
TGCGCGGAGCACGGCAACGAAGGCGCGGGCGATGTCCTCGACATGACCGAGCGGGCGCCAGGGCGTCCCATCGCTCTTGATGAGGGCCTCGCCGGTCGTGAAGGCGAGCGCCGTCAGGTTGTTGACGACCAGGTCGCCTCGCAGTCGCGGGGAAGCCCCGTACGCCGTCGGATTGCGGAGGTAGGTCGGGCTGAAACCGTCGCTCGCGAGCCTTGCGAGATCCTCCTCCGATCGGATCTTGGACAGACCGTACGGGGTGACCGGGTTGGCCGGCGCATCCTCCGCGACCAGATCGTCGCCGACCGCGCCGTAGAGGCTGCACGACGAGGAGAACACGAACCGGCGGACGCCGACGGCCTTGGCAGCTTCGGCGAGGCGCACAGTCGCGTGGTGATTGATCTCCATCGTGGATACCGGGTCCAGGTCGCCCAGGGGGTCGTTGCACAGGCCGGCGAGGTGGATAACGGCATCGAACCCCTTCAGAAGGCCGGGAGGCACGTCCCGGATGTCCGCGCGAACGGAGGGGATATCCGCGACGTCGTTCCCGAAGGTGCAGTCCGCGAAGAGATAGCTGTCCAGACCCACGACCTCGTGTCCGTCGCGGGACAACATCGGAACGAGGACGCTGCCGATGTACCCGTTGTGTCCGGTGACGAGCACCTTCATCGAACGTCCCAGACTCGCCACGGCGCGTGGCCCGACTGCCAGAGCTCCTCGAGGAGCTTCTTGTCTCGCAGCGTGTCCATACACTGCCAGAACGAGTGGTGGTGGAAGGCCATCAGCTGACCATCCTTGGCGAGTCGCTCGAGCGGCTCCCGCTCCCATTGGGTCTCGTCGCCGTCGATGTAGTCGAACACCGCCGGCTCGAGGACGAAGAACGCGCCGTTGATCCAGCCCTCGTCCAGCTGGGGCTTCTCAGTGAAGGAGACGACCCGATCGCCGTCGATCTCGAGCTTGCCGAAACGGGCGGGAGGCCGCACCGCTGTCACCGTCGCCAGCTTCCCGTGCGACCGGTGGAAGGCCACGAGCTCGGTCAGATCCACGTCGCAGACGCCGTCGCCCCATGTGAGCAGGAACGTGTCCTCCCCCAGATGGGGGGCGAGGCGCTTGATGCGTCCGCCCGTTGCGGTGGCGAGGCCGGTGTCGATGAGATGGACGACCCAATCCTCAGGGAGCTCGTCGCCGTTGCGGGACGTCTTGACCTCGGCCTCTCGCATGTCGAGGACGAGGTTCCGGTGGCTGAACAGGGTGTGGTCGACCATGTATCGCTTGACGAACTCACCCTTGTATCCGAGCGCGATCACGAACTCGTTGAACCCGTGATGCGAGTAGTGCTTCATGATGTGCCAGAGGATCGGGTGCCCGCCGACCTCCACCATCGGCTTGGGTCGGATCTCGGTCTCCTCAGCGAGGCGCGTTCCGAGCCCACCCGCAAGGATGCCGACTCTCATCGAGCCCGGCCTCTCGGGCGGTCGATCCCTGCGATGAAGGGGAAGTGTTGCCGTGGCCCTACCTCCGAAGACGTCCGGAACTTGACCTACTGCACCGCGCGGCTCCTCGCCTCGTGGTCCTCTCCCATCGTAGACAACTCCCATGAGCGGGGTCTACCCAAGACGGGCTGCCTCCAAGCTCATCCGGAGGCAGCTCCGCCGGCTTCCGTTGGTCGCTGATCAGCCACCGTAGCTTCCCTCCCCGAGGAGGATAGCCACCCAAACGCCCTACGGAGTCATCCAAGATGCGTACACCTCACTACCTACCTCGCGAGGTGTACGAGGGACGCGGGTCGCGAGCTTGGAGTTGCGGGTTCAGGCGCTCGTCAAAACGCACGTCGTGCCGGCCAGAGTCGTGACCGACCGAGACGTGACCTGCGGCTCCTTG
>CAVYTE010000007.1:0-79565 GCA_963771385.1 uncultured Actinomycetes bacterium | reverse complement strand
GATGGCCGGCAACTACGAGATTCTGGAGGACCGTTTCCGCTTCAGGCCACGATTTCCGCTGCGCGAGGGCACCCGTTATGCCGTTTCCTTCGACGAGGGCTGCGTTTTTGCCCCGGCGGCCAGCCCATGCGAGGGCGAACCGAAGCCCGACATCGCCTTTACGCTCAAGGGTGCCGAACATGCTGTTGCGCGCGTTTCCAAAGTCGAACCGCAGGCAGATTGTTTGCCCGCCAATCTGCTTCGCTTCTATGTACACCTCTCCGCGTCCATGGCGCGGGGCGACGTTTACAAGCATATATCTCTCATTCGCGCCGACGGCTCGCGCGTGCCGTCGCCGTTCCTCAACCTTTCATGGAATCTCTGGGACGTGGGACAGCAGCGCCTGACGGTTCTTCTCGACCCCGGCCGCATCAAGCGCGGCGTCGGCCCTAACCTCAAGCCGGTCCGCCTCTGGCCGAGAACGAGGCTTATACCTTGAGAGTGGGCCCGGGATTGCGCGACGCGCGTGGACGGAAACTTCCGGAAGCCTTCGAGGCATTTCATTGCAACCGCACCCGTAAATGAAAGGCTCAATCCGAATTCATGGCTGATCGCGGCGCCAGCGTCTGGTTCCCGGGAGCCGCTGCGGGTCGTCACGCGCGCGCATATCGACAGCGGCTTGCTCGACCAGATGATCAAAGTGTCGACGGATGACGGGGAACGTATCGCCGGAGGGAACGCACCGTCGTTGAACGAACCGGGATGGCAGCTCACGCCCGACCAGGGCTGGCGTCCGGGAACCTATCGCATTGAAGGAATGCGCACGGAAATCGAGGACATCTCCGGCAACTCCGCCCATTCGGCGCTCGATACTATAGCGGGGCGGTCGGTTTCACGCCGGGAAGACAAGCTGTCTTTGTCTTTCGAGGTGGAGCCAAGTAAGGGCTTGCCGAAGCAAGACGGCACGCGCCTTGGCCATCTTTCGAATGGCCGCTGCGGCGAATGAGATCAAATCTGCCAACCCAAGGAGACGATCATGGCCAATCCCGCGTCCAACACATCATCGCCTCCGCCTCGAAATCATCATTTTCCACCTCCAAGCGGCCTGGGCGTTCTCTCGGTCAGGCCCAGGAGTTGACCATCATCGCCAGCTCAAGCCGGGCGGTGCGGAGCGCTTGCGCGAGTTGTTCGGCGAAGGCTTTACCGGAGACCGTTGAGCGCATCACGGACCGGATCGCCACCGTGCATGACCTGCGCTTTGTCATTTTCGACAACGACTCCCGCGTGATTTTGCGTCCACGTTCGATGGCGACTGGGATACCTCATCGACGACTTCGGAGCCAAGATTCCCGAGGAGATCGATCTGCTCGTTTCACGAAGCGAGGGGTATCCCGGGATTTACAATCCCCGGATCAAGGACTTTATCGTAAGTCCACAGGTTTCGGCAGCCGCCTTTTACAGTGCGTATCCCGAGCAACCGTCGTGACGTCTGGAAGGCCCTGAAGACGAAAAAAGCGCTGAATGAGTTGCTCGACCAGGCATAGCGCCGAGCCACTACAATGCTCACCACCTCTCACGTCCCTGGTCGAAGTCGAGCGACATTCAGGCCACCGTTCTGCGGCCGCGTCCGAGCCCCTATTTCGGAGAGTATGTGATCCTTCGCATCGGCGAAGTGCGCCGCAGGGACGGGAGATGTTGCGGCGGATGATCCCTACGTCGCACCCGCCGACGAATGGTGGATGCCATCTCTGGCCGGCTGGTTGGGGATCGCATTCACCTTCGAGGGCCTCAAGGCGTTGGGCTTGCCGCAAGCTTCCCTCGACAGTTTCCCGATCGAGTTCAGGCAGGGGATGGCGGCGCGCGCCGCGATCCTGCATGACGTCGGCGCGAATGCACCGGCCAACTGGGAGCATCCGTTCGGTACGAAAGATGTGCACATCGCCCTGGCCATCTACGCAAGCAACGATCAGGACCTGCAGCGAGTCCTGGAGCTCGCACGCAACGCGCATCACGACCTGCCGCAGATCTCCGTCGTCTACCGCATGCAGTTGGCGAACTGCCGGGAGGACGCAATCCGTTCGGCTTCAAGGACGGACTACACAACCCTCGACATCGAGGGGAGCGGTCCGGCCGTGCGCCCCGGCAGTGGCGCGCAGATCAAGGCAGGTGAGTTCATCATGGGCTATCCCGACGAACTTGGCGAGCTTGCCAAGCCCCGGTTCCCCAGGACTGCGCCACAACGGCTCCTTCGTCGCACTTCGCAAATTTCACATGGACGTCGCAGCGTTTCGTAGCTACCTGCGCGCCAATGCCGCCTCACCTGAGGAAGAGGAACTGGTCGCCGCAAAAATGGTTGGCCGCTGGCGCAGCGGCGCTCCCCTGGTGCTCGGGCCCGACAGCGACGATCCGCAGCTCGGGAGTGATCCCACTCGCAACAACGAGTTCTGCTATGCGGAGGACATGAAGGGACTGAAGTGCCCCTTCAGTGCGCACACCCGTCGTGTCAATCCGCGCGACGCGCTGAAGGACGACCTCGTCGACGTCAATCTTCACCACTTCATCCGGCGTGGCACGAACTATGGACCGCTGATGCCGGACGGGCGTTTTCGAGGATGACGGCGTCGACCGCGGCGGCGTGTTTCTGCTGATCGGTGCGCACCTACGGCAGCAGTTCGAGTTCGTGCAGTCGCAATGGGTGACGGACGGCAATTTCATCGGCCATGGAACCGAGCAGGATCCTCTATCGGCAACAACGAAGGCGAGGGCATCTTCACGATTCCAAGACGCCCGGTTCGGCGCCGCCTTCACGGCCTGCCGAAGTTCGTTTCCGTGCGCGGCGGCGATTACTGTTTCATGCCAGGCTTACGGGCACTACGATGGCTCGCGGCTCTCAACTCATAGCTCACGGCGGAAGAACTCACTCATGTCCGATCATTGTTCCGGACCTCGCGCATTGACGGATCCCGCTGCCGACCTTTTCGGACGTGTTTGCCTTTCCAGCACCGCGAAATCCACAGCACCTCGTCGTCGTCATGGATGTATTCAGCAGGGCCGGCCCCTCGGCAGTTTTTTCCGATGCAGTCATTTATCGCTTCCGCTTACGGCGTGTGACATCGCGGCGACCGGACCCGGCGCGGCCTTCGCCGTTGACAACGACGAGGCCGCGTTCGACTTCACCTTCGATGTGCCGGAGGGAAGCGTCGGGACACATCCGCTGCAGCACGGGCGCTCCCGGACGCCGAACGGCGAGACTGTCGTTTGCGTGGACGACGAGAAAGGCGCATCGGGCTCCAGTGCGCACGTATTTGCGGGCCGGCGCTCCGATCCATTCTTTCTCGACGTGAGGGCGATCGAAAGGACATCGCGACCGGGAGGATTCGTTCGAAAAGGTGGATCTGACACGCTCTACGGGACGAATGTTCTCTCGATCGTGCTCGAGCTTCGAATGGGCGAAGCTGCTCGATGGCGGCCCGCTATTCGCCGTCGTCTGCGAAACGCTTCGGGCCGGCCCGCGACCGGTCCGCTTCGAACGAGTCGGCCGGCCCGAAATCAAGAACGTCTCCTCTGAGCGTCAAGCTGTTCGACCCGGTCAATAGCGATCTGGAGATCCGTGACCTCTACAACAGCGAGGACGCCTTCGCGCTCAAGCATGACTATTTCGGCGCCTTCCGCGCGCGGTTCAACGCCAATCTCCCGTTCTACGACGGGCTCGATGGGAAATCGATTGGCCGCTCGATCAGCCGGCAACCATCCATTGACCAACCTGTTTCTGGCCGACTTCCTGGTCATCGATGCCTCCAAGCCTTTCCACGAGCTGAGCTACTTCGAAATCGAGCACGCGATGCTCGCCGGTCGGCCGCACGTCACGGCCGGTGGACGCTGGCTGAACGAAGACATCATGAACTCCATCTTCACGCTCTATATCAACGGTGGTCACGGCCCACGCATCGATGACGGCATCGCTGGTCCCATCGCCTGGTCGTCCACGGCCTTCCCGTACCTGGCAGCGCCCAATCCGCCGCAGGCCGCGGCGTTGATTGTGGTCACCCACGGCGCGATTGCGCTCCGAAATCTGCACGCACAGATCGACGGCCTCGATCTGGTTGCCACCTTGCCCGACACGCATATTGAAGAGCGCGTCCAGCTCATCGATCTGCTGGCACTTCGCGGCTCGATCCTGGGCAGCGTTGCCGATTACGAGCACGCGCAAGCCCTTGCGCATCAGTTGGTGCAGGACGCGACCACCGATGCGGCCGCATTCCTGGCGCGGGCCCGAACCCGGGCTCTGTTCCATCGTTTCGCCGATGCCCTGGACGATCTCGACGTTGCCGAGCGGCTCGCCGCCGATGCCGAGACGGTAAATCGCGAGCGCGCCGCGGTATTTCAGGGGCTCGGTCGCTATGTGGAAGCCTTCGCCATCCGCGAGGAGGTCGCTCGCCGTTGCCCAAGCTTCGAGAGCTTCGCGGCCCTATCGACGCTATGCGCCGAAAGCGGCGATACCGAACGAGCGCTGCTATTGCGAGACGAGAGCTTGCGCCGGTATCGGGAAATCTCACCGCTCCCGCTTGCGATCCTCGATTTCCAGATGGGTGCCATGTGGATGCACGGCGGAACCCTCGATCGCGCGCGCGAGCATCTGAGCGCGGCGCGCCGCTACGTGCCGGCATACGCCCCGGCGCAAGGCCACCTCGCCGAGGTCGAGGCGGAACTGGGAAATATCGCAACGGCGATTGCGCTTCTTCACCCGCTGGCGACCTCCTCGGATGATCCCGACTACGCTGCGCAGCTTGCGCGCATCCTGGCCGAGGCCGGAAACGCTGCATACTCCCGCTACTGGCGACAACTCGCCGCGGCGCGCTACGAGGAGCTGGTCGCGCTGCATCCCGAAGCCTTCGCCGACCACGCTGCCGAGTTCTGGCTGGGTGCCGGCGCCGATCCCGGGAGAGCGCTGCGCCTGGCACGAATGAACTTCGCGATCCGTAGGACGCGGCGTGCTCACGCGCTGCTGTCCCGCGTCATTGCAGCCGACACTGAGTGTCGAACAAAGTCAGGGCTGCGTGGAAGTGCGAACGAGAACGTCGCTCCCGAAGGACGCGTCGGCTGAGACGGAGGCACAGGTATACCTCCGTATCACGGCGTTAGTGAGCCAACTGGCGCATCCTGCATGAGAGCATCTTCACTGCCCGTGCTGGCGAGGGGTCCGTCCACCATCCTCGTAGTAGCCACCGAAATGGTCGTTGGAAACGGCTTGAGCGCACAATTTATTTGCCGGTCTAATACTGGCTAAGATGAAAATGCTCTAGCCTCGCAGCACGCCCAAGCAACCCCTGCCAACGGAGAGCCGTCCACACTAAGGTCTTGGGGCCCTTGCTGGCTGTTGTGGCGGAGCCGTGCCGTCTTCGGTGCCGCTCGAGCAGGGGCGGGTTTTTCCTTTGAACAACTGGTCGATCGCTGCCTCGTACGACACCGCCCGTATCTTCGCCGGCTTAGGCTTCGGCTCCTCCACCGCGAGCAGGTCGATCATCTCGCGCCCGCGCCGCACCGGCTTGTGCTCCGGCAGCATGCAGGTGTAGGGGCGCTGCTCGGGATCGATCGGCATTTCAAGTGGCGCGTCATGGGCGGTCTGTAGGCGGCTTGACCCTCAGCAGCAGACATGGCGCCGCCCGGGTGGTTTGGAAGGCAGTACCGACCCGAAGCCGAATTCCCAAATCCCACTGACAGTTGGAAGGGGGCGTCGAGGGCGAGTGGGTCTTCAAACCTGCTCACGCTTCCCTGACTAGAGCTCTTCCGCGCGGTCGGGATCTTCGGGAAATAGCGGATCACGAAGAGTAAGTACACCAGCCAGAGTGCGAACCAAACAGACCCGACAGCAAGAAGCCCAACCGAGAAGAGGATCAGGCTCGGAGCCAGGAACAGTCGGGTGTAACCGAGCAACCAGAAGCGATCGCCTCGCCAGGAGTACAAAGCCCGCTCGGCATCGTCGATCCGGCTGCCAAGCGAGGAGAAATAGTAATAGAGGGACGCGAACACGAATGAGAACGTCGCCACACCCATCGCGACTGACCTGGTGGAAGCTGGGATCTCCAGCTCGGGCAGCCCGTCGTCGCGATCGGGTATGCCCTCGGACTGGCGGGAGGGCCGTCGGTGACGACCGGGATCGTGTCCTCGCTCACGCGACGGATCACGTCCAGGACGCGAACTGCATGGAGTGCGAGAACGGCGAGCGCGTCTACACCGACGTGGTCCAGACCGACGCGGCGATCAACCCCGGGAACTCCGGGGGGCCGCTCGTCGACCTGGCCGGCAGGGTCGTCGGCATCAACACCGCGGGCGCCGGGAGCGCCGAGAACATCGGGTTCGCGATCCAGATCGACTCGGCGAAGCCGATCATCGAGGACGCGGCGAACAACCCCTCCGCGCCCGTCGCCTTCATGGGCGTGCAGTTCGACTTCGGCTCGACCACGGTGATGGTGCCCTGATCGCCGGGGTCATCGACGGCGGCCCCGCCGACGATGCGGGGGTGCAGCCCGGCGACGTCGTCGTGCTGTTCGACGGCGAGGTCGTCGGTTCGACCGACGAGCTGGGAGAGCTGTCCGCTCCCACGCGCCCGGAGACGTCGTCGAGGTCGGCATCGTGCGTACGGATGGGTCCGAAGCGACCGTCACCATCGAGCTCGGATTGAACCCCACCGCGACGAACTGAGCGCGCCGCCGTCGGAGGGTCCTCGAAGGGTCGCTGCGCTAGCCTGACCGCGTGAAGGTCGAGCTGCGTAACCCCGACCGGGAGGTCGAGGTCTCCGGCGGGCGGCCGGTCCGCGACGTCCTCGGCGAGCTCGGCGTCGACCCGGACACCGTGCTCGTGATCCGCGCGGGCGAGCTGCTCACCCGCGAGACCGCGTCGGCGACGCGGACGTGATCGAGGTCCGGCCGGTGATCAGCGGGGGTGCGGCAACTGAAGTGCCGGCGCCGCAGGCGCCCGCGGTGATCGAGCTTCGCCGGCACAACGCGGCCTTCTGCGAGACTGCTTCCTCGCACCACGTCCGCGAACAGGTGCAAGCGGGCGATCGCCGCCACGACATGCTCGGGCCGGACGACCGGATCCTCGTCGCCGTCTCCGGGGGCAAGGACTCGCTCGCGCTGTGGGACGTGCTGCTCGACCTCGGCTACCGGGCGCGACGGCTTGTACCTGGGGCTCGGCATCGGCGGAGTACTCCGACCGGTCGTGGCGACTCGTCCGCGGCGTTCGCGGCCGGCCGGGGCGCCGACGCTGATCGAGGTCGACCTCGCCGGCGACTACGGGTTCGACATCCCGACCGCCGGGAAGGAAGGGCTCGCGCTCGACGTGCGCCGTCTGCGGGCTGTCGAAGCGCTACGTGTTCAACCGGGCCGCGCGCGAGCGCGGGTATCGACGTCGTCGCGACCGGCCACAACCTCGACGACGAGGCCGCGACGCTGCTCGGCAACACGCTGCGCTGGCAGACCGACTACATCGCCCGCCAGTTCCCGGTCCTGCCCGCCGAGGACGGGCATCGTGCGGAAGGTGAAGCCGCTGTACCGGCTCTCCGAGCTCGAGACGGCCGCGTACGCGTTCCTGCGCGGCATCGACTACGTCGTCGAGGAGTGCCCGCTCGTCGCCGGCAACACGCAGCTCCGGTACAAGGAGGCGATGAACCCGCTCGAGGCGACGTCGCCGGGAACGAAGGCGCAGTTCTTCCTCGGCTACCTGGATCGGGCCGCGCCGCTGTTCGCGCGGCCGAGGACGCCGTGGACCTGCGGCCTGCGAACGATGCGGCCAGCCCACCACCGGCCGCTTCTGCGCGTTCTGCCGCGCGCGGGCCCAGATCCTCGGCGAGCGGCTCGGGACCCGCCGACGGCGCCTGCGCGAGCTCGTGGGCGAGCTGGCCGAGGAGGTCATGCCCGCCGAGGTCTACGGGGAGCGTCGATGAGCGGGCCCTTCGAGCCGGGCGAGCGGATCCTGCTCGTCGACCAGCGCGGGCGTCGGTACCTGGTGACGCTCCGGACCGGCGGGACGTTGCACTCGCACGGCGGGCACGCTCGCCGCACGACGCTCTGATCGGCGCAGCCCGAGGGCACGCGTCGCGTACTCGGCGACGGGGATGGTCGTTGCCGCGCGTTCCGCCCGCGGTTCGCCGACTTCGTCCTGAAGATGCCGCGCGGCGCCCAGGTCGTCTACCCGAAGGACCTCGGTGCCGATCCTCGTCGTACGCGGACGTCTTCCCGGGCGCGCGCGTGCTCGAGGCGGGGACCGGCTCGGGCGCGCTCACGATCGCGCTGTGCCGCGCCGACGGGCCCGAGGGGCGCGTCGTCTCGTACGACCTGCGCGACGGAGCATCCAGCGACCAGGCGGCCGAGCAACGTCGAGGTCTTCTTCGGGAAGATGCCCGGACTGGCTCGACCTCCGCGCGCGGCGACGTCCGCGACGTCGGCGCGACCGGGGAGCGTTCGACCGGGCGTCCTGGACCTGCCGGAGCCGTGGGCGGCGCTCGAGGCCCTGGCAGCCGTCCTCGAGCCCGGCGGGCGTGCATCTGTGCGGGTACCTGCCGACGACGATCCAGGTGCAGCAGCTCGTGCTGGCGCTGCCCGGCACGGGTTCCGAGCACATCGAGACGTTCGAGGTCGCTCCGCCGTCCTGGCACGTCACGGCGCGGAGCGTCCGGCCCGATCACCGGATGGTCGGCGCACACGGGGTTCGTCACGGTCGCCCGACGCGTCGACCGATCGGCGGCTCGTAGGACCAGCGTCGAAGGCCCTAAGCCTCCGAAACGTATCCAGTAGGTACAGGGAAGGCACTCCGCCGGCCTACCAGGTCGGGAGCGGAGGCCGGGCGATATGCTCGGCCATCGCGGGAGGAGGAGCATGATGCCCGAGCCGGACCCACGACGAGCAGCGGAGCGGTACGAGAAACAGATCCACGAGCTCCAGACCCAGGTCAAGTTCCTCGAGGACGAGATCGGCCTCCTGCGCCGCCGGCTGACGAACGCGCCCCGGCAGGTCACGCTCCTCGAGGAGAAGCTGCTCGAGTCGCGCTGAGCAGCTGCCCGCGCCCTGGCCCAGAACGAGAAGCTCGCCGACACCCTTCGGCCGAGCGGGAACAGCTCGAGGCGCTGGCGCGAGGAGGTCGAGAAGCTCAGCCAGCCGCCCGCGTCGTTCGGCGTCTTCCTCGCCGACGAACGAGGACGGCTCGGTCGACGTGTTCACGGCCGGCCGCAAGATGCGCGTGAACGTCGCTCCCGAGATCGACGGGCGACCGTTCTCGCCGGGGCGCCGAGGTCATCCTCAACGAGGCCCTGAACGTGGTCGAGGTCCTCGAGCCCGACCGCGCGGGCGAGGTCGTGAAGGTGAAGGACCGCCTCGGCGACGACCGCGTCGTGGTGGTCGGGCGCGGCGACGAGGAGCTCGTGGCCACCCTCGCCGCGTCGCTGCCGCGACGCAGTTCCGCGCGGGCGACCCGCTCCTGTTCGACCCGCGCTCGGGCGTCGCGCTCGAGCAGCTCCCGAAGGAGGAGGTCGAGGAGCTCGTCCTGGAGGAGATCCCCGACGTCTCGTACGAGGACATCGGGGGTCTCGAGGGGCAGATCGAGGACATCCGCGACGCCGTCGAGCTCCCGTTCCTGTACGCGGAGCTGTTCCCGGAGCACCAGCTCGAACCGCCGAAGGGCGTGCTGCTCTACGGTCCCCCGGGCTGCGGGAAGACGCTGATCGCCAAGGCCGTCGCCAAGTCGCTGGCCGACAAGGTCGCGCGAGCGGACCGGCCGCGACGGATGCGCACTCCTACTTCCTGAACGTCAAGGGTCCCGAGCTGCTCAACAAGTACGTCGGCGAGACCGAGCGACAGATCCGCCAGATCTTCCAGCGCGCCAAGGAGCGGAGCGAGGAAGGGCTGCCGGTCATCGTGTTCTTCGACGAGATGGACTCGATCTTCCGGACGCGGGGCACGGGATCTCCTCCGACGTCGAGTACACGATCGTGCCGCAGCTGCTGTCGGAGCTCGACGGCGTCGAGACCCTGAAGAACGTGATCGTGATCGGGGCCTCGAACCGCGAGGACCTGATCGACCCGGCCATCCTTCGGCCCGGGCCGGCTCGACGTGAAGATCAAGATCGAGCGTCCCGACGCCGCGCAGGCGGCCGACATCATGTCCAAGTACCTGCACGCCGTCGGTCCCGATCCATCCCGAGGACGTCGGCCGCTACGAGCGGGGACGTGCAGACCGACGTCGGCCGGATGATCGAGCAGACGGTCGAGCGGATGTACGCGCCGACCGAGGAGAACCGGTTCCTCGAGGTCACCTACGAGAACGGCGACAAGGAGATCCTGTACTTCAAGGACTTCAACTCGGGCGCGATGATCGAGAACATCGTCCGGCGGGCGAAGAAGCAGGCCATCAAGCGCTTCCTGCACCAGGGAGAAGGGCATCAAGTGCGAGGATCTCCTGCACGCCATCCGCGACGAGTTCAAGGAGAACGAGGACCTGCCGAACACGACGAACCCCGACGACTGGGCCAGGATCTCGGGCAAGAAGGGCGAGCGGATCGTGTACGTCCGCACCCTGCTCGGCGACGGCGACGGCGAGGGGCGGCAGGTCGAGCGGGTCAGCGCCGGCCAGTACCTGTAAGGTCGGCCTGGATGGCCATCCCAAAGGTCATCGGCACCGAGACCGAGTACGGGATCGCGGCGGTCGGGGCGCCCGAGTTCAACCCGGTCCTCTCCTCCTCGCTGCTGATCAACACGTTACGCCGGCGCGCTGCGCCGGATCCGCTGGGACTACGAGCAGGAGTCGCCGCTCCGCGACGCGCGCGGGTTCGAGCCGGTGCAGGCTCGCGAGCCGTCCGAGGAGGACCTCGGGCTGGCGAACGTGATCCTGCCCGAACGGCGCGCGGTACTACGTCGACCACGCGCACCCCGAGTACTCGACCCCCGAGTGCGGACGCCCCGCGACCTGGTCGTGCACGACAAGGCGGGGGAGCGGGTCCTCGAGCGCTCCCTCGAGGAGGTCGCGGAGCGCCCTGCCGGACGGGCAGCGCGCCCGCCGATCTACAAGAACAACAGCGACGGGAAGGGCAACTCGTACGGGACGCACGAGAACTACCTCGTCGACCGCGCCATTCCGTTCGCCGAATCGTCGCGCGACCTCACGCCGTTCTTCGTCACCCGCCAGGTGTTCAGCGGCGCCGGGAAGGTCGGGGTGGAGGCGTCCGGGACGACCGCGGGCGGACTCCGGTACCAGTTGACGCAGCGCGCGGACTTCTTCGAGGCCGAGGTCGGCCTCGAGACCACGCTGAAGCGGCCGATCATCAACACCCGCGACGAGCCGCACGCCGACCCGGAGAAGTACCGGCGGCTCCACGTGATCATCGGCGACGCCAACATGTGCGAGGTGGCGACCTACCTGAAGGTGGGACCACCGCGATCGTGCTGAAGATGATCGAGGACGAGTACCTCCCCGACCTGGCGCTGGCGACCCGGTGCCAGTCGCTGCACGAGGTCTCGCGGGATCCTCGTGCTCGCGCCCCTGCGCATGGCCGACGGGCGCAGGCTGACCGCGATGCAGCTGCAATGGGAGTACCTCGAGCACGCGAAGAAATACGTCGAGCAACAGGACGACGAGCGCCGACAACCCCGAGGTCCTCGAGCGCTGGGAGGAGCGTCCTCGATCGGCGCTGGAGGACGACCCGATGCAGCTGTCACGCGAGCTCGACTGGGTCGCCAAGTACCGCCTCCTCGAGGGGTACCGCGAGCGCGACGGGCTCGATGGCTCGGACCCGAAGCTGGCGCTGATCGACCTCCAGTACCACGACGTGCGCCGCGACCGCGGCCTGTACTACCGCCTGGCGCATCGGGTAAGGTCGAGCGCCTCGTGGCCGACGACGAGGTCGAGCGGGCCGTCATGGAGCCGCCCGAGGACACGCGCGCGTACTTCCGCGGGAGGTGCATCGCGCGGTACCCCGAAGCCATCGCCGCGGCCTCGTGGGACTCGATGATCTTCGACATCGGGCCGATGCCCTGCAGCGTGTCCCGATGCGCGAGCCCCTGCGAGGCACGAAGGAGCACGTGAACGACCTGCTGGAGCGAGCCCTGGACGCGGCCGACCTCGTCGACCTCCTGCGCTCCTAGCGCGCGTCGCGACCGCGGGTAGGATGGCGTGCTCACCGGAGCGATAGGGGATCGAGCGTGCCGCAGGAGAAGGAACAGAAGAAGACCCAGAAGCGGTCCGGCGGTGGGGGAGACGAGGATGCCGGCCAGGTCTCGTCGGCGACGAAGGGCGAGAAGCTCAAGGAGGAGATGGACGACATCCTCGACGAGATCGACTCCGTCCTGGAGGAGAACGCCGAGGAGTTCGTGAAGTCGTACGTCCAGAAGGGCGGGGAATGATCGACGGTCCGTCCAGCCGCCCGCCTCGCGGGCGGTCCGATCGGCGCCAACCCGAGCTTCTTCGATCTGATCCGTCGAACGCGTCCCGAAACGCTTCCGACCGCATGGGGTTCCGGCGAGCTGAGCCTGCCGCACGGGACGACCGTCGTCGGCCTGAAGTTCGCCGGTGGTGTGGTGTTCGCAGGCGATCGCCGGGCGACCGAGGGATACGCGATCGCGGACGACAAGATGGACAAGGTCTTCGCCGCCGACCGCTTCTCCGCGATCGCGATCGCCGGCGCGGCCGGACAGGCGGTCGAGATCGTGAAGCTGTTCCAGCTCGAGCTCGAGCACTACGAGAAGATCACGGGCGACCGGCTCTCGCTCGAGGGCAAGGCGAACCGGCTCGCGCAGATGATCCGCTCGAACTTCCCGATGGCGATCCAGGGTCTCGTCGTGGTGCCGCTGTTCGGGGGCTACGACGACGACGCTCGGAGGGGCGCATCTTCTACTACGACGCGACCGGTGGGCGGTGGGAGGAGGACGACTTCCACACGACGGGCTCGGGCGGGCGAGCGGCGAAGACGTCGCTCAAGAAGCGCTGGCGGCCGGGGCTCGAGCGAGCCGACGCGCTCGCCGTCGCGATCGAGGCGCTCGTGGATGCCTCCCAGGAGGACGCCGCCACCGGCGGGCTCGACGCCGCACGGGGGATCTTCCCGACGGTGTCGTCGTCACGCCGGACGGAGCGCGACGACGTGCGGCGAGGACGAGATCGCGCACGGCGTACGAGCGGCGTGGTCGGAGGCGGAACGCGTGAGCTTCATGCCGTACGTGCCGCCCGAGCAACTCATGAAGGACCGCTCCGAGTTCGCGCACAAGGGGATCGCCCGCGGCAAGTCGGTCGATGGGGCTCGAGTACGCCGACGGGATCCTGTTCATCGCGGAGAACCCGAGCGCCACGCTGCACAAGATCAGCGAGATCTACGACCGGATCGCGTTCGCCGGCGTCGGGAAGTACAGCGAGTTCGAGGACCTCCGGATCAGCGGGGTCCGGCTCGCCGACATGCGCGGGTACTCGTACGGGCGCGAGGACGTGCGCGCCAGGGACCTCGCGAACGCGTACTCGCAGGCGCTCTCCACGATCTTCACCCAGCAGATGAAGCCGTACGAGGTCGAGATCCTCGTGGGCGAGATCGACGGAGCCCGACGGGCACGCCGAGATCTACCACGTGCTGTTCGACGGCACCGTGACGGACGAGCACGAGTTCGTCGCGATCGGCGGTCACGCGGAGGAGGTCGCCACCACGATCAAGAACGCGTATCAGGCCCGGTGGGACCTGCCGGCCGCGGTCCGGGAGGCCGTGCAGGCGTTGTCCTCGGCCGAGGGAAGAGAGATCGTCGCGACGCAGCTCGAGGGCGGCGTCCTGGACCGCACGATCGAGGACCGTCGGAAGTTCCGGCGCCTCCCCGAGGAGGAGATCGCGCAGATCCTCACGGGCTGAGCAGGCGCATCGGGCTCGGCTCCCATCGGCAGGCGCGAGCTCCGGGCGCCCCGCAGGCCAGGGCCTACACTCGAGGTGTGGACCGGCGCATCTTCGGGATCGAGAACGAGTACGGCGTCACCTGCACGTTCCGCGGACAGCGCAGGCTGTCACCCGACGAGGTCGCGCGGTACCTGTTCCGCCGGGTGGTCCACTGGGGCCGGTCGTCGAACGTGTTCCTCGAGAACGGCGCTCGGCTGTACCTCGACGTCGGCTCCCATCCCGAGTACGCCACGCCCGAGTGCGATCTGATCGACGACCTCGTCTCGCACGACAAGGCGGGGGAGCGGATCCTCGAGGCGCTGCTCGGCGCCGCCGAGGTCCGTCTGCACGAGGAAGGCATCAGCGGGCAGGTCTACCTGTTCAAGAACAACACGGACTCCGCCGGCAACTCGTACGGCTGCCACGAGAACTACCTCGTCGCTCGTCAGGGCGAGTTCGCCAGGATGGCCGATCTGCTGATCCCCTTCTTCGTCACGCGCCAGGTCTGGTGCGGCGCCGGGAAGGTGCTCCACGGTCCGCGGGGAGCCGTCTACTGCATCGCCCAGCGCGCCGAGCACATCTGGGAGGGCGTCTCCTCGGCCACGACGCGGTCTCGGCCCATCATCAACACCCGCGACGAGCCGCACGCCGACGCCGAGCGCTTCCGCAGGCTCCACGTGATCGTCGGCGACTCGAACATGTCCGAGTTCACGACGTGGATGAAGGTCGGCGTGACCGACCTGGTGATCCGCATGGTGGAGGCCAACACCGTGATGCGCGACCTGTCGCTCGAGAACCCGATCCGGGCGATCCGCGAGATCAGCCACGACGTCACCTGCCGGAAGAAGGTCCGGCTCGCCAACGGGCGGGAGCTCTCGGCGATCGAGGTCCAGGAGGAGTACTACGAGCGCACCGAGCGGTTCCTCGAGCGCCGTGGGGTCGATCCTCGGTCGAAGCAGCTCCTGCGCGAGTGGCGCGACGCGCTCGATGCGTTGATCCTGCAGGAGCCGGAACGCCTGGTCCGCAAGGTCGACTGGGTCGCCAAGCAGCAGCTGCTCGAGCGCTACCGCGAGAAACACGCACTTCCCCTGTCGCACCCGCGTGTGGCGCTGCTGGATCTGGCCTACCACGACGTGAACCGGACCCGCGGCCTCTACTACCTGCTCGAGCGCGCCGGGCGGATGGAGCGAGCGGTGACCGAGAAGGACATCCAGCGGGCGATGCGGGAGCCGCCCCAGACCACGCGGGCGAAGCTCCGGGGCGACTTCATCCGCCAGGCGAAGCAGAAGCGCCGCGATTACACGGTCGACTGGGTCCACCTCAAGCTGAACGATCAGGCGCAGCGCACGGTCCTGTGCAAGGATCCGTTCCGCAGCGTCGACGACCGTGTGGAACAGCTGATCGCACACATGTAGGTCCGTTCCGGCGTCGGGCCCGGCCGACCGGCGAACGCCACGACCCGAGACCACACCTGCGTCCTTCGAACGGGCGAACGCGGGACGGCCGACCCCCTGTCCCGTCGCCGGGCTACGTCCTGCGCCCGTTGTGCGAGACGCCGGTGTTCGCGACCATGGTCGGCACGATGCCCTCCACGACCACGAAACGCGTGACCCGTCTCGATCGCGAGGCCGCGAGGGAAGCGGCCAGCGCATCCATGGCTTCGGTCGACCTCCGCCCGGTCGGCTTGGGGGCCCTCGTGATCTTCGTGGTGCTCGTCTTCGTCCTGCTCGTCGGCCTGCTCACGCCCGACGGCCATGCGTTCGGCGGTCCGTTGCAGTCAGACCGGCTGCAAGGGACCGCGTCGATGACGAGCGTGCGCCAGACGAAGGGCGACGACGTGACCTTCAGCCTGTTCGTGCCATGGAACGCGGGGAGCGAGACCGCCGTCCTCGAGCGCCTGACGCCGATCGACGCGGACGGCGTCTCGGTGCTGAGCGCCACCGTCGTGACGTCGGGCGGTCCGCCCGTGGAGACGGGGAGGGGATTCCCCCCGGAGAACGCCGTCCTGGAACCGCTCGACGGGTTCCCGGTACCACCGGGCCAGGACGTCCTCGACGGGCTCCAGCTCGCCGTCGAGCTCAGCGGTGCGGGGACGGTCCCTGCGTTCGCCCTGTCCTATCGCGTCGGCGAGGACCTCCACGTCGCGATCCTGGGGAACGGCGTGATGTTGTGCACGGGCGCGTGCGAAGGGAAAGCCGAAGCGAGCGAGCGGCAGCGCGCCAAGGTGGTCTCCCTCGTCGCCTACGTCGACGCTCCTCGTCGCTGACGCCCGCGTGAACTCGGGTGTCACCGGTCGGGCGAACGATAGGGACGCGCTCCCGCGGCGAGGCGGCCGGCGACGACCCCCGCGGCGCCCGCCGCACGGAAGAAGACGGGGTCGTCGGCCGGTGCGCGCCCCATGGAGTCCACCTCGATCCCTGCGCGTTCCAGCTCGCGCAGCGCCGCCTCGCCGTCCGCCTCGACGAACTGGTGGCGCTCCTCGAGCCTGCGTCCGCGGATGGCATCCCAGACGAGATCCCGCTCGGCGCCATCGAGCGACGGCACCACCACGTTGGCCCGCACCGTGCAGACGCGCTCGAGGATCGTCAGGGAGTGGTGTGACACGCCGCGGTGGCGCTCGCGTCGATCCGCGAACGAGATCCGGAGCGCCGCGACGGGCCGCCCGCCGAGCGCCTCGACCGCGTTGAGGGTCTCCCCACTCCGCAGGGCGCTGACGCCCCACGTCGTGTCGGTGCCGAGGTTGCCGGGACCGTCCGCGACCACGACGACGTCCGCCTTGCGCACCTCGACCGCCGCGAGCAGGCCCGTCCAGAGCGTCACGGCCTCCAGCTCGCCGCCGAAGGCCTGCCCGGTCGTGACGAACCCGTCGAGCAGGCCCGCACCTTCGAGCCGCGGAACGAGTCGGGAGAACACCCCGGGCAGCGCTGCTCCGTCCGTCATGACGTAGACGATCCGCTCGGCCCCGGCCGCTCGGGCGCCGGCGGCGATCGGGGCGATCATCGAGTGCAGCGGCGCGCACACGACCGGGGTCCCCGCCAGCCCGGGGGACCCCTCGATCTGTTCGCGATGGGTCTCCTCGACGCTTCGCACCACGGGTTGGAGCGGGGTGTACCTGGCCTTCATCACCCGACCCGCGACCTCGAGCTCCGTCTCCGTCTCCGCGACCGACACCACGAGATGGAACCCTCCGGTTCCCAGGCCGAGCGCCACCGCACTCGTGTTCAGGACGACGAGGTCGCCCTCGCGCACCGGGCCGACGAGCTCCGGGAACGCCAGCGCGGGGGCTCGTCCGTCCTCGAGCTCGACCTCGAGCTCCTGCACGCCCCGGCGCGTCGAACGCACCGCGGCCACCCTCGCACGGCGCAGCCGAACGCCCACCCGGTCTGCCGACACGCCGGAAGTATGATGCCGCGCGCATGCACCCGCTCGAGCGCCTGGTGAACCTGGTCGCGCTGCTGCTCGAGTCGAGGTTGCCCCTGACGTTCGAGCAGATCCGCGCTCGGCTCGCCGAGGGATACGGGCATGGGGACCTGGCGTCCGCGAAGCGGATGTTCGAACGGGACAAGGACGTCCTGCGCGACATCGGCGTTCCGATCGAGGTCGTCGCCACCGACGCGTGGGACGTCGAGCACGGCTACGCGATCGACAAGACGCGCTATTACCTGCCGGACGTCGCGTTCACGCCCGAGGAGATCTCGGCGCTGTTCGTCGCCGTGCGCTCCGCCGGCGACGTGTCGGCTGAGGACGCGCTCCGCAAGCTGCTGTCGGGGGCGCAGGACGGGATCCTCGCGGGCCTCGGCGGCTCCGGTCTCGCCGGCGCGCCGGAGCCGAACCTGCGGCACGCCGCCGAGGCCGTCGCCGGTCAACACCGGGCGGCGTTCTCGTACCGCACCTCCCGGGGGGAGCGGTCAGACCGCATCGTGGACGCGTTCGGGCTCGCCGTTCGTGCCGGGCACTGGTACCTGGTCGGCCTCGACCAGGCCCGCGGGGAGATCCGGTCGTTCCGCCTGTCCCGGATCTCGGGCGGGATCCGGATCCAGGGTGCGGGCAGCGCGCCTCCCGCCGGCTTCCGCGCGGCCGACCACGTCCAGGCCGGCCCCTGGGGCCCGGGGGAACCTCGGAGCGTGGCGACCGTGGCCTTCGCGCCGGAGGTCGCCTGGTGGGCCACGGGGGGCATCCCCGGGGTCGAGGAGGCGGGGGCGCGCTCGGACGGCTGGATCGTCGTCAACGTGCCGACGCAGGACGAGAGCCTCGCGCCGTGGGTCCTGTCGTTCGGACCGGACGCGGAGGCGCTGGAGCCTCCCGACCTCCGCGAGGAGGTCGCCGCGCGACTCGAGGCGATCGTCGGTGTCTGAGCCGCCGGCCCCCACGTCGGCTCGTCGCGCACCCGCGAAGGCGTCGGAGCGGCTGCGGAGGCTCCTGGTGGTCGTCCCGTACCTCGTCCAGCACCCCGGGGCGACGGTCCGCGACACGGCCGAGCTCTTCGGGATGTCGGAGGCGGACCTGCTCGCCGACCTCGACCTGTTGTTCGTGTCGGGGCTGCCCCCCTACGGGCCGGGGGATCTGATCGACGTCGAGGTCCAGGACGGCCGGATCTGGATCGGGATGGCCGACTACTTCGCCCGCCCGCTCCGGCTGACCCGGAGCGAGGCCCTCGCGATCTACCTGCGTGCCACCGCGCTCGCGGGGGTGCCGGGTCTGGAGGAGGCACCGGCCCTCTCGTCCGCGCTCGCGAAGCTCGCCGAGGGTCTCGGGCCCGACACGTTCGGCGAGCTCCCCGACCGCGTTGGCGCGATGGGCGGTCGCGAGGTGGACACCCTGGGCGTGCTCCGGGCGGCGGCCGCCGCCCGCGAGGTCCTTCGGATCGAGTACTACGCGGCATCGGGGGCGGAGACGACCGAGCGCGAGATCGACCCCGAGGAGGTGTTCTTCGCGATCGGCAACTGGTACGTGGCGGCATGGGACCATCGTTCGTCACAGGAGCGCCTGTTCCGCGCCGATCGGGTCCGATCAGCCGTCCCGACGGGCGCTCGATTCGAGTCTCGCGGACTGCAGGGGTCCGGCCGGGCCTTGTACACGCCGGGTGAGGACGACGTTACGGTGACGCTACGACTGGGTCCGGAAGCGCGGTGGGTGGCGGAGTACTACGCAACGACCGGGGAGTCCGAGCTCGCCGACGGGCGGCTCGAGGTCGAGCTCCCGGCGGGGCGGCTCGAGTGGCTGGAACGGCTCCTCCTGCGGCTCGGGACCGACGCCGAGATCGTCGGCCCACCCGAGCTGCGGGAACGGGTCCGCGAGCTCGCGATCCGGACCCGGAAACGGTACCGCTCGGGTGGTCCCTACGTGCAATGAGGGACTCAAGCGCCTCAGGTTGAGGTCCGATATCTCCCGTGTCATGACCACGATCCGGACCACCTGCCCCCGATGCGGCGAGGTCGACATGGGACCCGAGTCGATCCTCCTCCAGGTCCTGCGGGGAGGACGCGAAGGCACCTACCGCTTCGAGTGTCCGACCTGCATGGAGTCGGTGGAGAAGCGGGCGGACCGCAAGATCGTGGCCCTGCTGGTCTCGGCCGGCGTGGACGTCGCGGGCCGCGGCGCCTCCGGCACGTCGGACCTGTTCGACGCGGAGACGGAACCCGAGGTCGAGGACCCCGGGGCCCGCTGCCCCCCGGCCCCTCGTTCACGGTCGACGACGTCATCGACTTCCATTTCAAGCTCCTCGACGATCGATACATCCGAGAGTTCCTGGCCGCGCCCTAGCGGCCGAGGCGGCCGTCGGCCTCTGCGCTCTCCGGAAGGTCCGCTAGCATCGACGGGTGAGCACCCCGGCCGTCGTCTGGCTCGTCGTGGCCCTCCTGACGACGACCGTCGTCGTCGCGATGGTCATCGGCCTGGTCCGTCACCTCATCGTCCTGTACCGCTCGATCGGCCGGTTCGGGCAGGAGGTGGGCCCGGTCGTCCAGGACCTGTCCGACCAAGCCGCTCGGGGCGCGGAACGCACCCGGCCGCAACCCGGCGGGCGACGCTGACGCTAGACGCGCGGAACCCGGCGGTAGGATTGGGCGATCCGGACCCAGCACGAACGCCGAGGTCGAGGCCGTAGGACGAGATGCTCAACATCGGTCCACAAGAGCTCCTGATGATCCTGGTCATCGCCCTCGTGGTGGTGGGACCCCAACGCCTGCCCGAGCTCGGCCGCTCGATCGGACGTGGCCTCCGCGAGCTCCGCCGGGCGCAGGACGACGTGAAGCGGACGATCCGGGTGAACCTGGACGAGGACAACCTGGGCACGGGTCGAGACCCGACGACCCCCTCGGACGGGCCCGACACGAACGGCCGGACGGCAGCGACCCCCGATGTCGCGGCGACATCTTCCGATCCGGCCCCAAGCGCCTCGGAGCCGCTTCCGGCCAACGAGGTTCGAGAGATCTCCCGCTCGCTCGGGCGCGGCCTCGCGGAACTCCGGCGGGCGCGAGAGGAAGTACAGCGCTCGTTCCGCGTCGACATGAACGAGCCCGCCCGCACCTCGCCGGCCCCCGCCACGCAGGCTTCCACGGACGCCGAGGGCGGCGACCCACTCCCGTCGGCGGAAGACCCGGCGGCCGGCTGAGGGCCCCCGCACGGCGATGAAGCTCATCCCGGAGCGTCTGCGTCGGCACCCGGTGCCCGCCGAGGACGCGGGTTCCATGTCACTCGTCGAGCACCTGACGGAGCTTCGACGCCGGCTCGTCGTCGCGCTGGTGGCCATCGCCGTGGCTGCCGTGATCGGCTGGTTCCTGTACGACCCGGTGATCGATCTCCTCACCGAGCCGTACTGCGACTACCTGCGGAGCGTCCCGCCCAGGCTTCGCGCGACGCGGGAATGTGCGTTGTCGTTCTTCGGGGCGCTCGAGCCCGCGCTCATCAAGCTCAAGCTCGTCTTCTTCCTCGGACTGTTCGTCGCGCTCCCGGTCGTGCTCTATCAACTCTGGGCGTTCGTCGTCCCGGGACTCACGCGGCGGGAACGTCGGATGGCGATCCCCTTCGTGCTCTCCTCCGTGTTCCTGTTCGCGCTGGGGGCCGCCTTCGCCTACTGGACCCTGCCGAAGGCCCTCAGCTTCCTCCTCGGGTTCGCGGGCGAGCAGTTCGCGCCGCTGCTCGCGGGCGACAAGTTCCTGTCCTTCGTCATGGTGGTCGCGCTCTCGTTCGGCCTGGCGTTCGAGCTGCCGGTCGCGCTCGTGTTCCTCGTGGCGGCGGGGGTGTTGACGACGGCGCAGCTCCGGCGCTGGCGCCGCGGAGCGATCCTCGGCATCGCCATCTTCGCGGCCGTGATCACCCCGAGCTCCGACCCGGTCACGATGCTCGCGATGACGATCCCGATGGTGCTGTTCTACGAAGCGGCTATCATCGTTGGCCGTCTCATGAAGCGATAGGTGCGCTCCGCATGGCCATCAAGGGCAAGAGCAAGAGCCGGACCCCGAAAGCCGTCACGCGCGGCCCGAAGCCGGTCTATCAGCCGGTCAAGAAGCCGCTGCTCGCCAGGCGCGGGCTGTGGCTGGTCCTCGCGGGCATCTTCGGCACCATGGTGGTGGTCGGCCTGATCGCGGGGTTCATCGCGCAGCGCCACGCGAGCGAGCAAGACGACCTCGTGGAGCGGATGCGCGACACGATCGCTCGCTACCAGGGCGAGATCGATCCGATCCTCGCCGCGGTGGGGGAGCCCGCCCAGGCAGCCGGTTCCGGTGCGTTCGCGGCCCTCGACCAGGTCGTGGCAGACCTCGAGGGCGGCGCCCCCGAGGATGCCGCCGGCCGTCGCGCGATGCTGGCCGGCGCCGACGATGTGATCGACTCGGCCGACGCGGCTCTCGACGCGCTCCGTGAGGTCGACGAGTCCTCGCTCCTGCAGGGACGGGGATTCTCGGAGGAGTTCGTGCTGTACGTGATCAACTCGAAGGCCGACCTTGTTCGCGCGATGATCCTGTACCGCGAGACGGCGGAGCTCGTGAAGCTCGCGGCGGAGGCCGAAGACGAGCGATCGAGATGCCCTCGTGCTCCGCACGCGGGCGCTGCTCGACGTCGCGTCACAGACCTTCGAGGGCGCCTACTCGGACTACGTCGATGCACAGGTGAAGGCCGGGGACGTTCGAGCCGCCGGTGACCGGCGGCCTGCCAGTCCCGACCGGATCCTCATGAGCCGACGGCCTGCTGCTCCTGCACGCCTGGCCGGTCGACGCCCGGATGTGGGAACCGCAACGCGGATCGCTCCCGGCCGACCTCGCGGTCGTCGCTCCCGACCTGCCGGGATTCGGGCGGTCCCAGCTCGCCGGCGACGTCACGACGATGGCCGCCGCGGCGGACGCGGCGCTCGTCCGCCGTCGACGCGGCCGGCGTCGAGCGCGTCGTCGTCTGCGGCCTTTCGTTCGGCGGGTACGTCGCGTTCGAGATCTGGCGCCGGGCACGCGAGCGGGTGGCGGGGCTGGTCCTGGCCAACACGCGGGCGGTCGCCGACTCCGAGGAGGCCGCGGCCGCTCGGCGCGCGCTCGCCGCTCGCCTGCTCGAGCGAGGGCAACGTGCTCGCGGCGGAGCCGCCGCCGCTGCTGGCCGAGGACGCGCCCGCGGACCTGCAGGAGCTGGTTCGGTCCTGGATCGCCGATCAGACGCCCGAAGGCGATCGCCGCGGCCCTGCTCGGGATGGCGGAGCGCCCGGACTCGACGCCCGACCTTCGCGACGATCGACGTCCCGACGCTCGTGATCACCTCGTCCCGCGACCGGGTCATCGCGCCCGAGATCTCCGCCGCGATGGCCGGCGAGATCCCCGGCGCACGGCTCGAGACCCTCGACGGCGTGGGCCACCTGAGCAACCTCGAGGCCCCGGACCGCGTTCACCGAGCTGCTCGTCGACGCACCTCTCGGCCTGCGGCATCGGCTGATCGCGCGGCCGGCAACGACCGGTACCGAGCGGTCCGTGCGGGGTCCGCCCGTAGACTCGACGGCATGACCGATTCCGCGCGCTTCGCCGCGCGATATCCGTTCGCCGCTCGACGGTTTCCAGGTCCGTGCCATCGACGCGCTGGCGGCCGGGGAGTCCGTCCTGGTCGCGGCGCCGACCGGCGCGGGAAGACCGTCGTGGCCGAGTTCGCGGTCGACCGGGCGCTCGACCTGGGCGGCAAGTGCTTCTACACGACGCCGCTGAAGGCGCTGTCGAACCAGAAGTTCGGCGACTTCGTCGCTCGGCTCGGCGCCGCGAAGGTCGGCCTGCTGACCGGCGACAACGCGATCAACGGCGAGGCGCCGGTCGTGGTCATGACCACGGAGGTCCTGCGCAACATGCTGTACGAGCGCAGCGACACGCTCGACGGGCTCGTCACGGTGGTCATGGACGAGGTCCACTACCTCCAGGACCCGTACCGCGGGGCCGTCTGGGAGGAGGTCCTGATCCACCTGCCGCTGTCGGTCTCGGTCGTGTGCCTGTCGGCCACGATCTCGAACGCGGAGGAGTTCGGCGAGTGGATCGGGACGCTCCGCGGGCCGACGCGCGGTCGTGATCGAGGAGCAGCGGCCCATCCCGCTCGAGCACCACTACCTCGTCGGCCGTGACCTCCACCCGATGCACGTCGACCAGGACGGGTCCCTCGCGCCGAACCCCTACATCGTCTCCCTCGACCGCGAGGAGGTCCGCTACAAGACCTACTACCGGCGGGGTTCGCGGCACGCCGCAGCACCATCGCATCCCGCGCCCCCGCGAGGGTCATCGCCGCGTCTACGTGCCGCGTCGCGAGGAGGTCGTCGAGATCCTGCGCGACCAGGGACTGCTGCCGGCGATCTACTTCGTGTTCAGCCGCGCGGGATGCGAGCGGAGCGTCGAGTGGCTGATGGACGTCGGGGATCCGGCTGACCACGAGCGAGGAGGCCTCCCAGATCCGAGACTTCGCCGACATGCGCGTCGCGTGGATGGACGACGTCGACCTGAAGACGCTCGGCTTCCCGGCGTTCCAGGACGCCCTCAGCCGCGGGCATCGCCTCGCATCACGCCGGCATGCTGCCCGTGTTCAAGGAAGCGGTCGAGGAGCTGTTCGAGGCCGGACTCGTCAGGGTGGTGTTCGCGACCGAGACGCTGTCGCTCGGGATCAACATGCCGGCCCGGTCGGTCGTGATCGAGGACCTGTGGAAGTTCCAGGGCGAACGGCACGAGCTGCTCACCCCGGGCGAGTACACGCAGCTCACCGGGCGCGCCGGCCGCAGGGGGATCGACGAGCTCGGCCACGCGGTCGTCGTGTTCCAGCGCCAGGTCCCGTTCGAGCGTGTGGCCTCGCTCGCCTCGACGCGCACGTACGAGCTCACGTCGTCGTTCCGACCCTCCTACAACATGGCCGTGAACCTCGTGCGGAACTACTCCCGCGAGGAGGCCCACCACCTGCTGAACTCGTCGTTCGCGCAGTTCCTGGCCGACCGCGGGGTCGTCGCGCTCGAACGCCAGCTCGAGCGGGACAAGGCGGCCATCGCCGGCTACCGCGAGCACATGCGCTGTCACCTCGGCGACTTCGCCGAGTACTGGGCGCTCCGTCAGCGGGCCGAGCGGATCCGCGACCAGTCCCGCGTCGGGCGCGAGCGCGAGCGAGGAGACGGCGTCCGGCGAGCACTCGCGTCGCTGCGGCCCGGAGACGTGATCTTCGTGCCCCGTGCCAAGCGCCGCGGCCTTGCCGTGGTGCTTTCGACGCCGGGAGGGCCGGCCGACCGTCCTGGCGCAGGATCGGAAGTTCTTCCGCCTCGCCGCCAGGGACTTCGTCGAACCCCCCGTCGTCCTGACCAAGGTCCCGATGCCGCGCTCGGGGAGCGTCCGCAGCGCCCGGTACCGTCGTGACCTTGCGGCCAGGCTGGTCGCGCTCGACGTCCGTCCCCCGCGCGCGCCACGCCGGCCGTGGACGCGAAGGCCCAGGAGGAGGCGCGGCGGCTCGAGCGCCGCGCCGAGGCGCATCCCTGTCACGGCTGCCCCGAGCGTCCCGACCACGAGCGCTGGGGCGTCCGGTTCGCGCAGCTGGAACAGCAGAGCGACGGCGTCGAGCGACGGATCCGCGCCCGCACGGAGACGCTCGCCCGGCAGTTCGAGCGCGTCCTCGAGGTCCTGGGCGAGCTCGGGTACGTCGACGACTTCGCCATCCTGCCGAAGGGCAGGATGCTCGCCCGGATCTACGGCGAGGGCGACGTCCTCGTCACCGAGGCGCTGGCCGACGGCCTGCTCGACGATCTCGAGCCGCGCGGAGGTGGCGGCGCTCGTGTCGACGATCGTGTTCGAGTCCCGAGAGCGGGTGCCTCCGCCGGCCGAGATGCCGAACGAGCACCACCGCCGATCGCTTCCGAGCGGCTCCAAGCGCGTCTGGCGCCGCGTCCGGAGACGCCGAGGACCGCCACCAGGTCGAGCTCTGCCGGGAGCTCGATGCGGGGTTCGCCGCGCCCGCGTACCGATGGGCCGAGGGCGAACCTCTGGAGGACGTGCTCAGCGAGACGGGGATGTCGCCCGGCGACTTCGTCCGCACCTGCAAGCAGCTCCTCGACCTCCTCCGCCAGATCGAGGACGCGGCACCGGAGGCGACCGCCCAGGTCGTCCGGCGTGCGCGCGATGCCGTGAACCGCGGGGTCGTCGCCTATACCGGCGTCTGACGCATCCCGAGACCGCTCGGCTCCGGCGAGCTCCGGCGTCGCCGGCGGTCGCGCCGGTAGGATGCGCGCCATGACGACGCCCTTCGGCGAGCTCACCGTCATCGTCAACCCGCACGCGGGCAAGCGGCACGTGGGGGAGGAGATCCCCGAGCTGGAGCGCACGCTGCGTGCGCGCAACCTCCCGTACCGGCTGCTCCGAACGCAGGGCCCGGGCGACGCGACGCGTTTCGCTCGAGAGGCGCTCGGGTCGGGCGGCCGGTTCCTGGTGGCCGTCGGCGGCGACGGAACGGTGCACGAGGTCGTGAACGGGATGTTCGACGACGAGGGCAAGCCGATCGTCCCGGACGCGGTGCTCGGCGTCGTCGCGGCGGGCAGCGGGTGCGACCTGATCCGAACCTTCGGGCTCCCGGGCGACGCCACGCCGCGCCTGCCATCACCTGACCGGCGATAACACGTACCCGCTCGACATCGGCAAGATCACGTACACGACCGCGGACGGCGAGCGCGCGGTCCGGTACTTCGTCAACGTCGCCGAGGTCGGCTTGGGCGCGGCGGTCGCCGCCCGAGCCGAACGCATGTCGCCGAGCCTCGGCCGGTCGAAGTACTTCCTCGGCTTCTGGCTCACGTTGCCACGGTTCAAGCTCGCCGGGGTCAGGGTCGTGGCGGGTCGCAAGACGTACGAGGGCCCCGCGTACCTCGTCGTCGTGGGGAACGCCCAGTACTACGGGGGTGGGATGAAGATCTCGCCGCGTTCGTATCCCGGGCGACGGCGTCGCTCGACGTCCTCGTCTTCAAGGGGCCGAAGTCCGACGCGTTCACGATGCTTCCGAAGATCTACCGGGGCGAACACCTTCCGCACGATCACGTCGAGGAGTTGCGGGTCCGGTCGGAGATGGTCGTCGAGGCCGACCGGGCGCTGCCGATCGAAGCCGACGGCGAGGTGCTCGGGACCACCCCGGCAACGTTCGAGGTCCTGCCCAACCGATCCAGATGAAGCTATGAACGCCGAGCGCTTCGCCGAGCGACGACGACGGGCGCTGGAGGCCGCCGAGGCCGCGGGCCTGATCGGGGCTGCTCGTGTCGCCGGGTCCGGACCTCGCGTACCTCACCGGGCACACGACCGCCGCCGCTCGAACGGCTGACCCTGCTGATCATGCCGGTGGGGAAGGACCCGGTCCTGGTCGTCCCCGCGCTCGAGCGGCCGCTCGCCGAGGACGCGCCCGGGTCGGCCGGGCTCGAGCATCCTCGACTGGCGCGACACGGACGACCCCTACCGGCTCGTCGCGAGGGTCCTTCCGTCCGGCCGCTACGCCGTGACCGACCAGACGTGGGCCTCGCACCTGCTGGCGCTCGACCTGGCCACCGCCGACTGCCTGTTCGTCGCCGCGGGAACGACCCTGCCCCTCCTGCGGGCCGTCAAGGACGAGGACGAGGTGGAACGACTCCGACGCGGCCGGGCGGGCGGCGGACGCCGCGTTCGCGGACGTGGTCGGACTGCCGTTCGCGGGGCGCACTGAGCTCGAGATCGCCGGGGACCTCGATGGCCTCCTGCGTACCCACAGGCACCAGCGCGTCGAGTTCACGATCGTCGGCTCGGGACCCAACAGCGCCTCGCCGCACCATCTGTCCGGCGCCCGGACGATCGGGCCGGGCGACGCCGTCGTCATGGATTTCGGCGGCCTGTTGGACGACTACTACTCGGACATCACGCGGACGGTCGTCGTCGGCGAGCCGGCGGAAGAGACCCGGCGGGTCTACGACGTGGTCCGCGCTGCGCAGCAGGCGGCGTTCGACGCGGTCCGTCCGGGCGTGCCCGCCGCAGGACGTGGACCGCGCGGCTCGATCGGTGATCATGGAGGCCGGCTACGGCGGACCGCTTCATCCATCGCACCGGACATGGGATCGGGCTCGAGCTCCACGAGCATCCGTACATCGTCGAGGGAAACACCACGCCGCTCGAGGCCGGGATGACGTTCTCGGACGAGCCCGGCATCTACCTCGAGGGTCGGTTCGGGGTCCGGATCGAGGACCAGGTGGTCGTCACGACCGAGGGTGGCGAGCGCCTGAACGAGGCCTCGCGGGACCTGACGATCGTCGGCTGACCCGTCCGATCGAGCGCGGCTCGCCTTGCCCGGTTCCGCATCCTTCGGTCATCCTTGGGCGGGGTGGCTACGAATCTCGAGACGATGGAGGAGTTCGACCTCGATCGGTACCTCCGCGCCTCCAAGCGCGTCGACCTGTCCGGCGTGGACTGGACCCGGGTCCGCGACCATCCGGTCTCCGAGGCCGAGGCCCGGTGCCTCGCCTACATGATGGACATCGAGACGCACACGGCGATCTTCCTGCGCGACCTGCTCGCGACCCGGGCCGCGTCCGAGCCGGACGTCACCGCGTTCCTGTCCTGTTGGGTCTACGAGGAGCTGTGGCACGGGGAGGCGTTCAGCCGGTTCCTCGGCGAGTCGGGGTGGATGCTCGTCCCGGACCTCGAGCGCGTGGGCGCCGACGACGCGTACCCCACCCGCATCGGCCGGAACGGGTGGATCCGCCGGGCACTCGGCTCGCAGGGGTACGCGACGTTCCTCGGCACGCTCATCGGCTCGAGCCTCGTGAAGGACTTCGTTGCGCTCCACATGACGTGGGGGGCGGCGAACGAGCTCTCGACCCTCACGGCTTACCATCGGCTGATCGCGAAGACCTCGAACCCCGAGCTCGTCAACCTCCTGAACGCGATCATCAAAGACGAACGCCGGCACTTCGCCTTCTACCGATCCCAGGCTCGCCTGCGCCTGGCCGGGAGCCGCTCCGCTCGGCGGGTCACTCGCTGGTCCATGGACCACCTGTGGGCGATCGTGGGGAGCGGGGTGCGGCCGCAGTCGGAGACCGACTTCGTCGTCCTGCACCTGTTCGGCGACCGCGAGGGCCGCGAGGCCGCGCGCGAGATGGACCGCACGATGGATGCGCTCCCGGGATTGTCGGGAGCCGGCATCTTCGAGCGCGCCGGTCGCGAGGCGCTCGCACGCCGGGACCGGATCCGGCCATCGGCTCCGGGGATGTGGAGGGCCGTCCCGGCCTGAGGCCCCCGTGCCCTAGCACGCGAGTCGCTAGGTGCGGCGGCGGATCGTCGTGCCTTCGGCGGCGTCCATGACCTCGACCCCCATCGCCTCGAGCCGTCGCCGGAGCTCGTCGCTGCGTGCATAGTCCTTCGCCGCGCGGGCCGCGTCACGCTCGGCGACGAGCGCGAGCGCCTCCTCCGGTGGCTCCCAGCCCTCGCGCGCGTCGCGCTCCAGGTCCAGCCCGAGGACCCGGTCCCACGAGGTCAGGAGCGCGAACCGTTCGCCGTCCGGGAGGTCCGAACCCGCGACCTCGTTCACGACGACGAGCGCCCTGGGCATGTCGAGATCTCGGCCACGGCCTCGCGGAACCGCGCGTCGAACGCCTCCGCCGATCCCGACAGGGCGTCGGCGGCGGGAGCCCAGGCCGCCATCCGACGGCGGAGATCGGCCAGGCGCCGATGCTGGCCCTCGAGCGCGCTCCAGTCGAAGTTCATCTCGCTGCGGTACCGCGTCCCGAAGCAGAGCAGCCGATAGGCCAAGGGGTCGATGCCCTGCTCGGCGAGGTCGGTGACACGGAGGATGTTCCCGGCCGACTTCGCCATCTTCACCTTGCCCATCCGGAGGAACCCACCGTGCACCCACGTCGAGACCACCTGGTGGCCGACGGCGCCTTCGGATTGCGCGATCTCGTCCTCGTGGTGCGGGAACTTGTTGTCGTTGCCGCCCGTGTGGATGTCGAAGCGCTCGCCGAGATGCTTCATCGACATCGCCGAGCACTCGATGTGCCAGCCCGGATAGCCCTCGCCCCACGGGCTCGGCCACTTGAGCGCCCGGTTCGGCCCCGCATCCTTCCAGAGGGCGAAGTCCTCGGGATGGC
Source organism: uncultured Actinomycetes bacterium (assembly GCA_963771385.1). GTDB lineage: Bacteria > Actinomycetota > UBA4738 > UBA4738 > HRBIN12 > DASSJM01. The sequence continues at coordinate 50,122 of CAVYTE010000007.1, read as the reverse complement.
GCTTGTTCTCGTCGACCGCGACCTCCTGCCGATGGCCGGCCCGGAGCTGGTCCAGGGTGTTCCCGGAGAGCCTGCCGTACTCCGGGAACGTCGTGACGTCGTAGTAGACGGTGCCACCGACCTCGTACGCGTTCCCCTTGTCGAGCAGGATCTTGATGATCTCGAGCATCTCGGCGATGTGGTCGGTGGCCCGCGGGTACAGATCGGCGCGCTCGATCCCGACCAGGTCCGAGTCCTCGAGGAACGCGTCCGTGTACTTCTGTGCGATCTCGGTGGCGGAGAGCCCCTCATCGGCCTCGGCGAGCTCCATCTTGTCGCGACCGGTGTCGGACACGTCGTCGGTCATGTGCCCGACGTCGGTGATGTTCATGATCCAGCGCACCCGGTGGCCCTCGAACCGCAGCGCGCGGCGGATCAGGTCGCCGAGCATGAACGACCGCATGTTGCCGATGTGGATGTAGCGATAGACCGTGGGGCCGCAGGAGTAGATCTTCACGCTCTCCCCATCGACGGGGGAGACCTCATGGAGCTGACGGGTGAGCGAGTCGAAGAGACGCACCGTCAACGAAGCATATCCTCGCTCCTCGCGCTCGCCGGAGGAGCTACTGCTCGGGCGCGGTATCCGGTTGCGGTGGCGACGGCTGTTGCCCGTTGCCGTCGCCGGCCTGACCGTTGCCCTCCGGGGCGAAGGGCGAGCGCCCGCCGTTCCCGCTGGCCGCAGGCACCTCGATCGGCTCACGCTCGCCGAGCTCCGCCATGAGGACCTCGATCTCGTCGCCCACGAGCTCCTCACGCTCGAGCAGCGCATCGCGAACGCCCTCGACGACCGTCCGCTTCTTCAGCAGGAGGTTGCGCACGCGATCCCGGCAGTCGTTCAGTAGGGCGTCGACCTCCCTGCGGCGTTCCGGGTCGGCGAGGACGGCATTCACCGCCGTCTCAGAAGCATCAGCGTCGAGCGTTGCGGATATCAGGCTCTTCCCCATGCCGAAGAGGCCCACGTAGAGCGCTGCGGCGCCCGTTGCGGTCTGCAGGTCGCTCGCCGGCCCCGAGGTCGTCTGCTTGAACCAGATCTCCTCGCTGACGAGTCCAGCCAATGACACCTGGATGCGCGACAGGATCTGGCTCTGGCTGCGGAAATGGATGTCCTCGATCTCTTGGCCGTGCACGAGACCGCCCGCTTCGCCCCTCGAGAGGATCGTGATCACCTGGATCTGCATATCCTCGCGTTCCAACGCGTAGGCCGCGACAGCATGTGCAGCTTCGTGCGTCGCCACGAACGCCTTGTCGCGCTGGGTGTACTTGACGGGTTGCTTGAGGCCGATCTCCTCCGTGAGCTTCGCTTGCCAGAGGTCGTCCCACCGCAACGCATCCCGACCGTCTTGGAGAGCGAACAGGAGCGCCTCATTCACCGTGTTCTTGATCCTGGCGGGTGAATACCCTCGGGTCATCCTGGCCAGCTTCCCGACGTCGACGGGCTCATGCCGTACCCGCGCCAGGTAGTAGCGGGCGATATCCTCGCGCCCCTCACCGTCCGGCAGGCCGACGTGGATCTTCCGGTCGAACCGACCCGGCCGAACGAGTGCGGGGTCGAGGGTGGCGGCCCGGTTCGTCGCCCCGATGACCAGGATGTTGTAGAAGGGCACCTTCGGCTTGGCGTGGAAAGCCAGGCGCCGGACGTGCCGCCACAGCCCCCGCGGGACGGTGAACCCGTCCATCTGCACGAGCAGCTCGTTGATGACGCCCATCCCACCGCCACCGCCCATGCCGGCTCCCATGATCAGCTTGTGGCTCGCCTGGTCCGCCGATGAACGATCGGTCGTCACGCCACCCCGTGATCCAACCGCGTCGATCTCGTCGATGAAGATCACCGCGCCGCCGTACTTGTCCGACATCACGCGCGCCTTCTTGAACAGCTTTCGGACCTTCAGGTTCCCGATCCCGATGAACATGTTCGCGAACCCCGAGCCCGTCGCGAACAGGAACGGCACGCCGGAGGCCCCGGCGATCGCCTTCGCCATCAGTGTCTTCCCGGTACCCGGCGGCCCCTCGAACAGGATGCCGTGCGGCGGGTAGCCGCCCATCTGTTTGAAGTCCTTGAAGCCCTCGAAGACGCGCAGGACCTCTTTCGTGGACTCGACGGCCGCCGGCTGGCCGCGGACGTCGTCGAACGACGTGTCGTACTCGTTCGGGTAGATGACGTAGTCGTTGCCGCGCGAGAGGAACCAGAACATCGCCCCGAACTGCAGCAGGATGAAGAAGACCAGGATCATCGCCTGCAACATGAACGGCCGGAGCTGGCTCATCACGAGCTCGGGATCCGACAGGGACTGGGACGGCGATAGACCCATGAACAACCACGCCGCGAACATGTAGATCGCGAGGATCCAGGCGACTCGCTTCACCCATCGTAGGTAGCGGCGGTACTGAGGATCCATCGGCCATCCACCCCCAAGGCAGGTCGGCGTCTCGTCCCGCTCGCATGAGTGTACGTCGGCGATTCCGGAGCGGGGCGGACCTCATCGGGGCCCGCCAGCGTACGCTCTGGGACTGTGTCCGGCGGGACGTTCGCGGAGCTCGACAACGCACGTGAGGCCGTGCTGGCCGAGGGAGCCCGGTTCGTCGGGGAGCTCGAACCGATCCTGGCCGACAGCCTTCAGCGCGGGTTCGAGCGGCTGTGCATCGAGCAGCCGGCCGTGGTCGCGCGCCTGAACGAGTCGACGAGGGCCGCGCTCGAGGACGCTGTCGCGAGGGCGATCCGGGCAAGCGTGGACGCGGCGATCGCCCGCCTGCGAGCCCCCGATCTCTGGCTCACACCGCTCACGGCCCCCGACCTCCCGCCCCGGCGACCCTTCGGATGGCCGGGATGGTTCCCGGAAAGGATCGCCCGCATGCTCGATCGTGCCGGTCCCGAGCGGGTCGAGCTCGGCGTCCTGGACGATCCATCGAACCGCGTCTGGGTGGCGATCTCGGGGTGCTCGGGTCCGCTGGACGGCGTCCTGCAGGAGTTCGGCTTCCGTCCCGGTCGACCGCGGATCGGCGGCGGAAGGTTCGACGTCGGGCCGCGGACCCTTGTCCGCCTCGATCCGATGGGCGCACTCCGAGGCCCCTGGAAGCGCTATCGAGCGGCGTACGAACGCCTGGCGGGGCTCACGCACGGCCCGCGGAGCGGCTGAATCGGCGCTAGGGCCTCAGCGGCCTGCCCTCGAACGGGATCGAGAGCACGACGGTCGTGCGCGTGTGGACCTGGGCCTTCTCCCGTAGCCGGCGGATCAGATCCTCGAGCTCGCCGGTCGTCCGGACCCGCACCTTCAGGATGTAGTTGGCCTCGCCGGCGACGCTCAGGCAGTCCACGACCTCGGGGAACTCGGTCACGCGTTCCGGAAGGTCGTCCGGCTGGGTGGGATCCAGCGGGGTCGCCGCGATCAGGGCCGTCACGAGCAGACCGATCGCCTCGGGATCCACGACGGCCCGGTAGCCCAGGATCGCTCCCATCCGCTCGAGCTTGCGGACGCGGTCGTGGACGGCTGACGGTGACAGGCCGACCCGGCGAGCGACGTCCGCGTACGTGGCCCGAGCGTCGTCCTGCAGCGCGGCGATGATCTCGTGGTCCCGCTCGTCCAGCATGCGGGCCATGGTAACGGCGGCGGCCCGGCCCACGGCGGGAACGCCGTCCGGGCGAGATGCGGGCTGGTGCGACCGACTCCGAAACCGCTCGACGGCCGATTCCGCGTCGCTTTCAGGTGCGGTACAACCTTCCGCGAGTGAGCGGCCTCCTCTCCCGGGCCGGAGCGAGGGAGAGCGATGGTCGCATCGTCGTCGGGCGCCAGGGTGCGGTTCGTCTCCGTACGGCACGCTCGCGGGGACAGACGCATCGTCGTCCTGGACCCGGAGACCCTCCGGACCTACACGCGCCTGGTGGCCCAGATCGCGGCGACGGTGGAGGCCGCCCTCTCGCATCGGGTGGTTGCGAACCGGGTGGCGACGTGCGCCGTGGAACCGCCGGTGCTCCGCCTGAGGCCGTGGCGAACGGAACGCAACGCGTTCCTCGCGCGGCTGTCCGGGCTCGCCGGGGCCGGCGGCGCGCTCGCGTTCGCCGACGTCCGCCGCTGCTACGCGTCGATCTCGCCGTCGACCACGGGTGCGGGGCTGCGGGCGCTCGGCGTGGGCACGGCCGCCGGCGCGATCGAAGCGTTCCTCGAAGGACTCGAGCCCGATGGTGTGCGAGGCCTTCCGGTCGGGCCCGATCCGTCCGCCGTGCTCGCCAACGCGGTGCTCGCCCACGCCGACCGGGCGCTCGAACGGGCCGGCGTCGCCTACGTCCGGTGGGTGGACGACGTCGCCCTTTCGTCGGCCGATCCTTCGGGCGCGCTCGATGTGCTCCGCGGAGCGCTCGAAGAGATGGGACTCCGTCTGAACGAACGGAAGACGCGGGTCGTCCTCGACGGCTGCGACTCGCCGCTCGGGCTCACCCTCGGATCGCCGATCGCCCAACGATCGCGCCGGCTCGCGGGTGCGAAGACGCCCGGATAAGCTCGCCGCGCGATGCGGACCCTGTACCGAGCCTCCCGCGTACATACGCACTCCTCTCCGCAGACGGGGGAGTGGGTGCTCGTCGACGGGCGTCACGTCGAGCGCGTCGGGGTGGGGGAGCCACCCGGCGCCGACCGGGTCGTGGACCTGCCCGGCAGCACGATCGTGCCGGGCTTCGTCGACACGCACGTCCACCTGACCGGTACCGGCGTGCATCACCAGGCTCCCCAGCTCCGCGCCGCGATGTCGGCCGAGGAACTACTCGTCGTGGTCCGCGACCTCTCGGAGACGCAGGAAGGGCCCCTGTACCTGCAGGGCTGGGACGAGTCGAGGTGGCTCGACCGCCGGCTGCCGGACATCGGCGAACTGGATGGAGCGATCGAGCGCCCATGCGCCCTCACGCGGGTGGACGGACATCTGCTGCTCGCGAACACCCGGGCGATGCAGGAGGCCGGCGTCCTCGAGGCCGAGGGCGTGGCCCGCGACCCCTCGGGCGCCCCCACCGGACGACTGACGGGCTCGGCCGCCCAGGCCACCAAGCGCTGGTTCGCGACGAACCTGACGGAGCACACGATCGAGGAGCTCCAGCTCCAGGCCGCGAGCTTGGCCGTCGCCCACGGAGTGACGACGATCCACGAGATGTCGATGCCGGCGGAGCGCGGGATGCGAGACCTCGAGATCCTCCTCCGGCATCGCTCGCGGTTGCCCGTGGACGTCGTCGCCTACGTCGCGACGACCGACATCTCTTCGATCATCGATCTGGGGTTCCCCCGGGCGGGCGGCGACCTCCCGGTGGACGGGTCCATCGGTGCGCGGACCGCCTGGGTGACCGAACCGTACGTCGAGGGCGCTCAGATCCCGCACGGCTACTACGAGGACGACGAGCTTGCACAGTTCTTCCACGACGGGCATCTCGCGGGCCTGCAGGTGGGTGTGCACGCGATCGGCGACGCGGCGATCGAGCAAGTGGTGCGTACCTGGGAGCGGGTGTACCAGGCGCTCGACTCGCGTCAGCGGCGTCACTTCCGCGCGCGTCGGCACCGGATCGAGCACTTCGAGATGGCGAACGCGTCCGTGATCGAGCGGGCCGCGATGCTCGGTCTCGCGATCAGCGTGCAGCCGTCGTTCGATCGCGAGTGGGGGCTCCCGGGCGGGTTGTACGAGCAGGGCCTCGGGCAGGAGCGCGCCGCACCGATGAACCCGTTCCGCGACCTGCTCCGCCGCGGCCTCGAGCTCGGCGCGGGATCGGACTCGCCGATCACGACGATCGACCCGCTCGCGGGGGTGGCGGCGTTCGAGGCGCATCACGACCCGGTGCAGTCGCTGAGCCGCGAGGAGGCGATCCGCGTGTACACGATCGGGAGTGCACGGCTCGCCCACCAGGAGGACAAGAAGGGGAGCATCGAGCCCGGGAGACATGCCGATCTCGTCGCCTACGACGTCGACCCGTACGAGGTCGACTCCCTCGACGGGATCGCGCCCGTGCTCGTGGTCAGCCTCGGTCGCGACGTGTTCGCGGCCTGACCGCGGACGTGTGAGTCGGCGGCCCGCGACCGAGACCTGTGCGTTTGACATCGTTCGAAGCTCGGGTGTACGTTCCGCGCCGCGTCGTCCGCTTCGGCGGGAGACGCACGGAGGACCCAAGAGGCTGAGTAGAGAACGCGGCGCCCCGGCGCCGCGGCCCCAAAGGTCTCTTGGGTCCTCGTCTACGTTCCCCTCCTACGGACACGCACAGTCGTCTGGGAATGCGATCGGACGGTGCGTTGTTGTTGGCCCCGGACCCTTGCGCCACAGATGCGCGGCAGTACAATCCCCCGGCCGAAGGAAGGGACCAAGTAGGTGGAAGACGTGGACGAAACCCTCGAAGACGAGGAACCCGAAGACGAGGAGGAGGCGGAGGAGGCACCCGCCGAGGCGCCGACGACCACGGCCGCGCCCGCCGCAGACGAGGAGGTCGAGTCGATCCAGGAGATCCTCGTCAAGCAAGAGGCCAGGTCGGAAGAGGCGGAGGAGGAGGACGACTCCGTTCTCAACCTGAGCCGCGAGGAGCGGCTCGAGCCGCTCGCGGTCAAGGTGGTCCCGCCGCAGGCCACCGAGTTCATATGCTCGAACTGCTTCCTGGTGAAGCATCGGAGCCAGCTGAAGGACAAGGCGAAGATGCTCTGCCGGGACTGCGCCTGAGCCCGGGCGCACTCCGGCTCTCCACCTCCCTCCTGCTGGCGGCCGCCTCGGGAGCCGTCCTGTTCCTGGCCTTCCCCCCCGTCGGGATCTGGCCGCTGGTGTTCCTCGCACCGATCCCGTTCCTCTGGCTCGTGCGAGGCTCGAGGCCGGGCCGCGCGGCGTTGTGCGGGTTCGTGTTCGGGCTCGTGTTCTTCGGCGCCCTCCTGTACTGGATCCTGCTGTTCGGGGAGCTCGGGTGGGTCTCGCTCGTGCTGATGTCGGCGGGGTTCGCGGCCGCCTTCGGCGCCCTCGCGCCCGCGGTGTGGCGACCCGAGCATCCGCTGCTCGGGACGTTCGGCCTCGCCGCGCTCTGGACGCTGGTTGAGTGGGTCCGGGGCGCCTTCCCGCTCGGAGGCTTCACGTGGGGCCAGCTCGCCACGACGCAGGTGGATGCTCCCGCCCTCCCCCTCGCCTCGGTCGCCGGCGCCTTGGGGCTCTCCTTCCTGGTGATGCTCGTCGCCGGATCGATGCTGCTCGCCCTCGAGCGGTGGGGGAGTGGTGGTCGGATGCGGGCGCTCGGGACGGCCGCGTTGGCCGGGATCGTCGTGATCGCGCCTGCGGCGATCCCGACCTCGGCGCCCTCCGGCGGCGAGCCCATCGACATCGCGGTTATCCAGGTGAACGTGGATGCCGTGGAGCATCTCGTCGGCGACGCCGAGGATATCGCCGTGGCGATGCTGCACGTGGATCGGCACCGCGCGCTCGCCTCCGATCCCCCCGACCTGGTCGTCTGGGGCGAGGGCGCGCTCGACCCGGGCGCGCTGGACGACCCCGAGACCCGACGTGCGGTGATGGACGTCATCGCGACCGTCGGTGTACCGACGCTCGCCGGAGCGGTGACCCGCGATGCGCAAGGGAACGAGCGAACGGTGACGCTCGCGTTCGATGGGACGGGGGCCGTCGTGGACGAGTACGCGAAGGTGCACCTCGTGCCGTTCGGTGAGTACGTGCCGTTCCGCGACGTGCTGGGCTGGATCTCGGCCACCGAGCAGGTCCCGGTCGACCGCGTCCCGGGGGAGGAGGTCACGCTCATCTCGCTCCCCGGCCTGCCGGCGTTCGGGACCCCGATCTGCTACGAGAACAGCTTCCCGGCCATCGACCGGGAGATGGTGCGGCTGGGCGCCGGGTTCCTCGTGGTCACGATCAACAACGCGTCCTACGACCGGACCGCGGCATCCGAGCAGCACCTGCAGATGAGCCGCCTCCGTGCGGTCGAGAACGCTCGGTGGGTGGTGCACGCGGCCGTCTCGGGCATCAGCGCCTTCATCGATGCGAGCGGCGACGTCGTGGACTCGCGGGGGCTGTTCGAGCCAGCGACGATGCGCCAGTCGATCCTCGCCTCGGAAGAGATGACGCCGTATACGAGGTTCGGGGACTGGGTCGTCTGGGGATCGGCGGTGCTCGTCATCCTGCTGATCGCCCTCCCTCGACGCCGCAACACGTCGCGTCCGGCGCCGGCGCCACTGCCTGCCGAACCTCGGACGCTCGTGGTCCTGCCGACCTTCAACGAGCGCGAGACGATCGAAGCCGTCCTCGACGGCCTCGTGGCACTCGAGGGCGATCTCCACCTCCTGGTCGTCGACGACGGATCGCCCGACGGCACGGCCGAGGTGGTTCGCGACAGAGCGGCCGCCGACGCCCGGATCCGGCTGTTCGAGCGCCCGGGGAAGGCCGGGCTCGCAAGCGCCTACGGGCTCGGGTTCGGCCGAGCCGCCGACGGCTCCTACGACCTGGTCGTCGAGATGGACTCAGACCTCTCGCACCTCCCCGAAGAGCTCCCTCGCTTGCTCCGGGCAGTCGATCGCCACGACGCCGTCATCGGGAGCCGCTACGTGCCCGGCGGTTCGGTCACGAACTGGAGCCGGACGCGCGTCGCCCTGTCCAGGTGGGGGAACCGGTACGCACGGTTCTGCCTCGGCTTCCCGATCCGGGACGCCACGAGCGGGTTCCGCGTCTACCGCTGGGGCGCGCTCCGCGAGATCCTCGCCGATCCGATCACCTCGGATGGCTACGGCTTCCAGGTCGAGCTGGCCTATCGTGCCTGGCGCCTCGGCTATTCCGTCGGCGAGGCGCCGATCACGTTCAGCGAGCGACGCTACGGCCACTCGAAGATCAGCCGCTCGATCGTGGTGGAGGCCCTGTGGCTGATCACGCTTTGGGGCCTCAGGGCGCGCTTCAGACCGAACCCGGACCCGTGACGGGGCCCGACCGCCCAGCGTGCAGCGCCTCGTAGATCCACCACTCAGTGTGCCGGGAATCGACGTTATGACAAGTACGCACGAGGGACGAACCACCTCTCGGGCTGAAAAGACCCTGCGCCGGGATCTCGCTCGGGGTGAGGATCAGACCTAGGGCGACCGACGGAGGAGGTGGACGGGCTATCGCCCGATGCGAGAAGGAGCCCGCCGGCCTAACCTCGGCGCGCGGGCTCGCGTGTCCGACACGAAGGATCCCGACCTGGCTCGCGCACGATGGCGTGTCAGGAGCGATGAGCCTCCTCCGGAGGGAGGACCGGCAACGGCCCCGAGAGCGAAGGCCCTCGGGGCCGTTCCATGCCGAGGATCGACAAAGGCAACGCGCGGCGCTCTTCCCTCGCCCCCACGATCGATATCGATGCCGAGCTCGTCCGGCGAGATCGCACGTTCCGCCGGCACTCCCCCTCCTGCCCGGGAGAGACGTGTCGTCGCCTAAGCCGAAAGACCGAGCCGACACGTGGCCATTCGACCGATGAAGTAGCCCTGTTCGGGGACATACCATCCCCTGGAACGACCTACGGGATCCCGTGGTCGGGCGCACCACGTGAGGAGAGGTTGACGTAGATGGGCCAGGCGATCAGACGAGCAGGCACGAGATCGAAGCGAGCGCAGCTGGGTCTCGTCACGGTCACGGTGGCGACGGCGCTGATGATGGCGTGGGCGATCTTCCCGGGCACGGCCCTCGCCAGTACCGAGGTGACTCCCTGGACCGGGAACGGCGCCCCCAAGCTGCCGTGCCCCGGCACCACGCACTGGATCTTCGCGGCCTGGGGCAACGACTTCGAGGAGGTCAGCAACCCGGTCCTCACCGTGAACGGGACCAACTACCCGATGTCGCAGCAGGGAAACGGTCACGTCTTCGAGGCTTTCGTGACAGGGCCTCTGGCCGCGAACCCATCCGCCTCAGCGTCGTGGACCTGGAACGAGCTGAGCGACAAGCCAACACCGATCTTGACCATCTCCGACTGTGATACCAACCCGACCACCACCACCCCCCCACCCGCGACGACGACGCCTCCTCCGACCACGACGACTCCTCCGCCCACCACCACGACGCCCCCTCCGACCACCACGACTCCTCCGCCGACCACGACCACACCGCCGCCCAAGAGCCGCATCGAGATCAAGAAGGAGACCGTTCCCGACGGCGATCCGACCCAGTTCACGTTCACCGGCGCGTTCAACATCACGATCAGTGATGGCCAGGGCGCGGCCAACAACGTGGCCCCCGGCACGTACACCGTGTCCGAGTCCGTGCCTGCTGGCTGGACGCTCACGAGCATCTCGTGCGACGACGAGGACAGCTTCGGATCGGGTACGACGGCGACGTACGTCGTGGACCCCGGCGAGACCGTGAAGTGCGTCTTCACGAACACGAAGAACCCTCCGACCACGACCACTCCACCGCCCACGACGACGACGCCTCCGCCTACCACCACGACGCCGCCGCACACCACCACGACTCCACCCCCAACCACCACCACGCCGCCACCCACGACGACGACGCCTCCGCCTACTACGACGGAGCCTCCGCGGACCACGACCGAGCCCCCGACGGTTGGGCCGACCACCGTCGAACCCTCGGATGACCCGACCACGACGCAGCCGCCGGGCGGCACGGCCTTCACCGGCGTGCAGAACCTGGTCCCACTGGGCGCGATCGCGCTGACCCTGCTGACGACCGGCTCCGGCCTCATGTGGGTGGGAAGCCGCCGCAGGCGGGAGAGGGACGACCAGGACTAGCCGCAGACCGATCGGGTGGGGCAGCACGCAAGGGGGCTCCGGTCACCGGAGCCCCCTTCTCGTTTGAGGCGCCCGGCCCTCCGCCGGTCTCGGATCCAGCCGCGATCGCACCGTTGCTTCCTCGTGTTGCTCGTGGGCGCCCTTCCACCGTAGACTGCTGCGGCCTGGCTAGGCCGAAAGACCGAGACCAGAACCTGGCCATCAGGCGATTGAAGTAGTGCGTCGGGGGGTATCCCTAGCGCACAGGTGTAATGCGCCGTTGTCGTTGGAAGCACCTCACAGGGAGGTTCGGGATGGGTAGGTCGCACCGGAGAGCAACGCCGACGAGGTCTCGCCGGACGCAGCTGGGACTCATCGCTGTCACGGCCGCGACGCTGCTGATGATGGCGTGGGCGATCTTCCCGAGCTCCGCGTACTCGGGGGAGATCGGGAAGGCCCGCATCTCCATCAAGAAAGAGACGATCCCGGGCGGGGACCCCGCTGTGTTCCAGTTCACCGGTGCGATCAACGTCTCCCTCAGTGACGGCCAGGGCACCGACCGGTCCGTGGACGCCCCCGGCATCTATGCGGTCTCCGAGTCCGTCCCGGCGGGCTGGACCCTGGTCAGCATCACGTGCGACAGCGGCGGCTCCGGATCGGGCACCACGGCCACGTTCAACGTGCAACCCGGAGACGATGTGAAGTGCACGTTCACCAACTCGAAGAACCCGGCAACCACGACGACGCCGCCCCCGACCACGACGACCCCGCCACCCACGACGACGACTCCACCTCCAACCACGACCACACCGCCACCCACGACCACGACGCCTCCGCCGACCACCACGACCCCGCCACCCACGACGACGACTCCACCTCCAACAACGACCACGCCTCCGCCGACCACCACGACCCCACCGCCCCCCACCACCACCGAGCCACCGACGGTGAGCCCGACGACCGTCACCCCGCCACCCCCGACCACGACCCGGCCGCCGGGCGGCACGGCCTTCACCGGTGTGCAGAGCGTGGTCCCGCTCGGCGCGATCGCGTTGATCCTGCTGACGACGGGCTCCGGCCTCATGTGGGCCGGCACCCGCCGACGGAAGTCGGAGTAGCGCCCCGAGCCATCAGGTCGGGAGGGAACGCAAGGACGGCAGCCCCGGGGACTCCCCCGGGGCTTCCGTCGTCCCCGGGACCCTCGGTCCCGTCAGCCGTAGAAGATGATGGTGACCCAGAGCCGGTCGTCGACGCCGCGAACGACGCCGACGGCCGCGTGGTCGTAGATCCGCCGCAGGATGTTCTCGCGATGCGGGAGGCTCGACATGAAGGCCTCCTCGAGCACCTCGAGCGAGCCGCCGACGCCGATGTTCTCGCCGCCGAGCGACCACTCGTGGCCATCGAGCGCCTCGAGCAGCTCGTCCTCCGTCGAGTGGAACAAGCGGCCCGCGTCGGCCATCTCCTGACTGTGCCGCTTCGCGTACCTGGCGAGCCGCTCGGCGAACTCGAGGCTCCGACGATCGTGACGTATGCGGTCGTGGTTCGTGAGCTCGAGCATCTGGCGCCGGCGCCCGAGGCGCTCCTCCCCCGTCGCGACCCCACCGATCACGCCGAGCAGTGAAGCCACCGCCAGCGCGGACGCGAGGATACGGCGGAAGATGGCACGACCGCTCGGTGTCGACATCTCGAGCCTCCCGGTGCCCGGGGCCATCGCGGACCCGAGCATGGTCTTGTCACCGGGGTATCGGTCGTGCTGTAGGACGTCTTGAGCCCGGGATGGTCAGAGGTGACTAGTCCGCGAGCCTTCCGAGGCCCCGCTACCAGCGGAGCGTCAGGTGGCGAGCGGCCCGTGCCTCGTCGAGTCGGCGGACCGGTGTGGTCACGGGCGCCTCGTGCAACAGGTCCGGATCGCGATGGGCCTCGTCGTGGGCCCGGAGCAGCGCATCGGCGAACGCGTCGAGCGTTTCCCGGCTCTCGGTCTCGGTCGGCTCGACCATGAGCGCCTCTTCGACCACGAGCGGGAAGTACACGGTCGAGGGGTGATACCCGAGGTCGATCACGCGCTTCGCCACGTCCATGGCGCGGATCCCCGTCTCCTCCTTGAGGGGGCGGCCGGTCGCGACGAACTCATGCATGGGGCGGCCGTTCGGGTGCTCGAGCGGGAAGGCATGCTTCACGCGTTCGGCGAGGTAGTTCGCGTTCAGCACCGCGCGCTCGGCGACCTCCTTCAGGCCGTCCCTGCCGTGCAGGAAGACGTACGCGTACGCCCGAACGAGCACGCCGAAGTTCCCATGGAACCCGTGCATCCGGCCGATCGAATCCGGGGCATGGGCCTCGAGTCGGAACGTCCCGTCCTCGGCGCGCTCGACCCGCGGGACGGGAAGGAACGGGACGAGCGGTTCGGTCACACCGACCGGACCCGCTCCCGGCCCTCCCCCACCATGCGGGGTTGCGAAGGTCTTGTGCGTGTTGATGTGCACGATGTCGAACCCCATGTCCCCCGGCCTGCAGCGTCCGAGGATCGCGTTCAGGTTCGCGCCGTCGTAGTACACGAGCCCACCCACCCTGTGCACCACCTGCGTGACGCGTTCGATCTCCTCCTCGAACAGGCCGAGCGTGTTCGGGTTCGTGAGCATCAGTCCCGCGACGTCCTCGTCCACGAGCCGCTCGAGCGCGGAGACGTCGACCAGGCCCCGCGGGTTGCTCGGCACGTGCAGGGCCTCGAACCCGGCGAGACGCACGCTCGCCGGGTTCGTTCCGTGGGCCGAGTCCGGGATCGCCACCTTGCGCCGCCGCCGACCCTGCTTCGCGTGATGTGCGCGCATGATCAGGAGCCCGGTCAACTCGCCGCACGCGCCCGCGGGGGGCTGGAGCGTCGCGCGCGCCATCCCCGTGATCTCGCAGAGGGCGCGTTCGAGGCGCCACAGCAGCTCGAGACACCCTTGCACGGTGTGATCCGGCTGGTGCGGGTGCGCGAGGAGGAACCCGTGGAGCTGCGCCACCCGCTCGGCGATCTTCGGGTTGTACTTCATCGAGCACGACCCGAGGGGGTAGAAGCCGGTGTCGACCCCGTAGTTCCGCTGCGCCAGGCGCGTGTAGTGCGCCACGAGGTCGCGTTCGGCGACCTCGGGGAGACCGGGGGGCCCGGCACGGGCGTGGTCGGCGGGAACGTGCGCCTCGGGAACGTCGAGCGCCGGGAAGCTGTAGGCGCGTCGGCCGGGGCGCGAACGATCCTTGATCGTCCCCTCCTGATCGGTCGGCCCCTGGGTCCGGACCGGCGCGCCGAGGCCGCTCACGCCAGCACCTCCTTCAGCGCCATCGCGAGCCCGTCGATCTCCTCGCGGGTCCGGCGCTCGGTCACCGCGACCAGCAGGGCAAGGCCCTCCGCGTCGGGGAGCGGGACGCCCGCTAGGAAGCCCCGCTCGACGAGCGCGTCGCGCACCGCGGCTGCCGGCTTCGGGAGGCGCAACGGGAACTCCTTGAAGAACGGCGCGCCCTCGAACAGCGGTTCCACGCCGGGGACCTCCGTCAGCCGCTCGGCGGCGTAGGCGGCCTTCGCGGCGCACTGCCGGCCGAGCTCCTCGAGCCCATCGGGCCCCAGCCATGCGAGGTAGATCGTCGCCGCGATCGCCATGAGCGTCTGGTTCGTGCAGATGTTGCTGGTGGCCTTCTCGCGGCGGATGTGCTGCTCGCGCGCCTGGAGCGTCAGGACGTACCCGGTGCGTCCGTCGATGTCGAGCGTCTCCCCCACGATCCGGCCGGGCAGGCGCCGGACGTCGTCGAGGCGGGTCGCGATCAGACCGAGGAACGGCCCCCCGTAGTGCATGTGGTTGCCGAGCACGTGTCCCTCGGCCACCGCGATGTCGGCGCGCAGGTCGCCGGGCGGCGCAAGGACGCCGAGCGAGAGCGGGTCGAACACGTGGATGGCCCGAGCCCCGCCAGCGTGCGCGATCCCGAACAGGTCCCGGGCGGGCTCGAGGAGGCCGTAGGCGTTCGGGTGCTGGACGACGACGCACGCGACGTCGTCTCCGACCTCGGGAGCGCCGCCGCGACCATCCTCGACGTCGAACAGCTCCGGCTCGTAGCCCGCTCCCCTGCCGTACGTGCGCAGCGTCTCGACGTACCTCGGGTCGACGGCGGCGCTCACGAGCACGCGGTCTCGGCCCGGCGTCGATCGCGCGAGGTTCACGGCCTCGGCCAGTGCCGTCGCGCCGTCGTAGAGGGAGGCGTTCGACACCTCGAGCCCGGTCAGCTCGCAGATCATCGACTGGAACTCGAACAGGACCTGGAGCACCCCCTGCGAAAGCTCCGGTTGGTAGGGGGTGTACGAGGTGTAGAACTCGGATCTGCCCGCGAGCGGCCACACCACCGCCGGCACGTAGTGGTCGTACGCCCCGCCGCCGGCGAAACAGACGAGATCGGCGGTGCTCCGGTTGCGAGCCGCGAGTGCCTCGAGGTCGGCCTGGATCTCCATCTCGGACACCCCCTCGGGGATGTCGAGCGACCGCCCGAGTCGCACGGTGTCGGGGATCTGGTCGAACAGCTCGTCCACGCTCGACAGCCCGATCGCCTCGAGCATGCCGGCCACGTCGTCGTCCGTATGCGGCGCGAACCCCATGCCGAACCGTGAGTCTAGTGGCGGAGCGCGCTTCGGGTCGCGGCGCGCTGGCCCCGGATCGAGGTCATCGTCCCGCCCCGCTCACCCCGAGACGTCCTCCAGGCCGTACTTCGAGACCAGCGAGAGGTAGTCGCGCTGGTAGAAGATCTTGCAGTTCACCCCCGGATAGAGCTCACGGAGGCGCCGGACCTTGCGGTTCTTCCGGGTGACGAGCTTCTGGTTGAGGGTCGTGATCTCGATGTACAGGTCGTACTGGGGCAGGAAGAAGTCGGGTGTGAAGCGCTGGACGACGTTGCCCTCTCGATCCCATTCCAGATCGAAGGACCGGGGCTCGTACTCCCACTCGATCTGGTAGAAGTCGAGCAGCTGCGCGAACTGGCGTTCGCTGGCGTGGGCGAAGGCAGCGGTGTCGCTCGGGAGCGCCGCCGGGGCGGCCGTGGCCCTCTCGCTCACACGCTTCCGGCCGCGCGGGCCGGCCGAGCTTTCTTCCCGCCCGTCTTCGCCAGGGTCCCCTCGAGTTCGGTCCATACCTTGTCGACGGCGATCGCGAAGACCCCCTGGCCGCTCGCCAGCAGGTCGACGACGGCTTCGGGAGACTCCACCGAGTAGATACGGTTGCCATCGGACACCAGGGTGGTCCCCAGGGCGGGTTCATCCAGACCCTTCAGGGTCTTCATCGCCTTGCGGACCTGCTGGAGGTTCACGCCGCTGTCCAGCATCCGCTTGATGAGCTTGAGCAGGGCGAGATCCTGGAACGAGTACAGGCGCTGGGACCCCGAACCCTTCGCGTCCTTCACCGACGGCCGTACGAGGCCCGTACGGGCCCAATAGTCGAGCTGCCGATAGGTGATCCCCACGATGCTGCAGACCTCGGGGACGCGATATCCCTGCTCAGCCATGACAACTCCGTAATTACGCGGGCGTCGGCAGCCTAGGACCGGACCCGGGGCATGTCAATCATCCCGAACTCCCCCGCCCAGACGAGCCGTTCACGTACGGTGACCTGGCGAGGTGACGAGGTGGCGCGAGACCGCTAGCCTGCGACGCTTCGCGACGAGTGACGTCGGGTGCCGGGGGGTGCCGATGAGCGGTCCGACGGTCGGGGCGAGGCGGATCCGGATCCTCTCCTTCGCGATCGCGCTCGTGTTCGCCGTCGAGATGCTCCCCGCTCCCATCGCGCAAGCCGAGGACGGCGAGCGTATGAAGCTGCTCCGCATGCTGAATGAGTCACGAGATCGCCACGACCTGCGGGCGCTTCGACCGGACCCGTCACTGAACCGGGACGCAGTGCGCCACACCCGACGGATGCTCCGACGCAACCAACTCTTCGACCCGCACGACCTTGCCAGGATGCTCTCCGACGAGCCCTGGGACGAGATGGGCGCGAGCGTCGTCGGCTGTGCGAGCACGTTGAGGCGTCTCCACCGAGCGTTGCTCCGACACGGTCCCCATCGCCGGATCCTGCTGCACCCGAAGCTTCGGCGGGTCGGCATCGGCGTCGTCCGGACCCGTGCCCGCAACACATGCCAGCGCGGGTGGTTCTGGGCGACCGAGCTGTACTACGGCTGATCCGCCACGGGACTCGGCCGCGTGTCCGGGGTTACTGGAAGTCCTCGGGCGTGACGTTCTCGAGGAATTCGCGGAACTCTTGGAGTTGTTTCTCCTCGTCTTCGCCGTCGGCGGGGATGACGATGGACGCCTCCTCGAGGACCTCCTCGCTCGCGAAGATCTTGCACCCGAGGCGGACCGCGAGGGCGATCGCGTCAGACGGCCGCGAGGAGATCTCGTAGCTGGAACCGTTGCGCTGCAGACCGATCACGGCATGGAACACCTGATCCCGGAGCTCGGTGATCGTGATGCTCGTGACCTGCA
This sequence comes from uncultured Actinomycetes bacterium, assembly GCA_963771385.1. Classification (GTDB taxonomy): domain Bacteria; phylum Actinomycetota; class UBA4738; order UBA4738; family HRBIN12; genus DASSJM01. Next base: position 32,905 of record CAVYTE010000007.1, on the reverse strand, counting down.
CCGCCATCTCGTCGAGGATGTTCTTCAGCAGGTCGTGCGTCATCGGCCGCGCGGTCACGAGTCCCTGTTGGCCGATCGCGATCGCCTGCGCTTCGGACTGACCGATCCAGATCGGCAGGAAACGCTCGCCCTCGGCCTCTCGAAGCAGGACGATGGGCGAGTTCGACGGGAACTCGATCCGAACACCCGCGACGGTCATCTCGATCATGCGACCTCCCGACGCTACACCGGGCTCCTGGGTCGGGCAACCTACCCGTTCGCGGCCGCTCGAGCGGTCGTTTCACACCTCCGGCCGGGCCCCTCCCGGGTCCGGGAGGTACGGCAGGAGCAGGTCGGGTTCCGCGCGGAGCGCGTCGAGGTCGTGGACCGCGAGGATGTCGGGCAGGTTGCGGTATCGCTCCTCGAAGTCGAGACCGCCTCCGACGACGAACACGTCCGGACAGTCGAAGCCGCGGTACGCGATCTCGAGCGGCGCGATCCGACGTGCGCTCTTGTCGAGCAGCGCGCAGACCGCGACCGAGGCAGGCTCGCGGGACTCGAGGACGGAGACCAGGTACGAGAGCGTGAGCCCCGTGTCGACGATGTCTTCGACCACGACCACGTCGCGCCCGCCGATGTCCTGATCCAGGTCCTTCACGATGCGCACCCGACCGCGGGATTCGGCGGCGCCCCCGTACCGGGAGATGGACATGTAGTCGATCGCGACCGGGAGCGCGATCGAACGGATCAGGTCGGCGAGGAACACCGAGCCGCCTTTGAGGACCGAGATCAGGACGGGCGCCCGCCCCTCGTAGTCCCCGGTGATGGTGCGGCCAAGCTCCTCGATCCGTCGGCGGATGTCCTCGCGCTCGAACACGACGCTGACGACCTCCGACACTCGCCGCCGATCGTAGCAGCGGATACGCGTGATCGGCGCCGTCCGCCGAACCGACCCAACCGTTCGTCTCGGCGGGCCCGAGGCGTCCGCCTCAGCTCAGCAACCCGTCCAGGACCCCGTCGGCGGCCTCCACCACCGCTCCAAGGGCACGCCCCCACCAGGGCCCGGAGGCCGGCGGCGGAGGCGGCGGGACCCCCGAGACCACGAGCGGCGCCTCGCCCAGCCGCCGGCCCGCTGCGGACAGCCGGACCCCGCCGATCACCTCTCCGAGCCGCGGCGGGTACCCCACGCGTTCGTCGAGCACGAACGTCCGCTCGACGCCGGCGCCGATCGAGACGAGCGCCGACACCGAGCCCCCGGCGGACACGGCGACGTCCCGGCCGGCGACCTCCACGGTCCCGAGCGACGCGCCGGGCCCGAGCAGCGTGCGCCGCTCGAACGCGGCGAACCCGTAGTTCAGGAGCGACGCGGCGTCGGAGAACGGCTCGCCGGGCTCTCCGAGGACGACGGCGACCAGGCGTTCGCCGTCTCGCTCTGCGGCCGCCACCAGGCAGAACCCGGCGGGCGTCGTGAAGCCGGTCTTCACACCGGTCGCGCCCGGATACAGCCACAGCAGGGCGTTGCGGTTCTGGACGGTGCGAGGGCCGGCCGTGAGCGAGTGGACGACGTGGACGCGGGTCGCGACCAGCTCCGCGAACCCGGGCACGTCGAACGCCGCCCGGGTCAGACGGACGAGGTCTCGAGCGGTCGAGTAGCCCTCGTCGTCCAACCCGTTCGGCGAGTCGAACCGCGTCCGCGTGAGCCCGAGTCCGACGGTGCGCGCGTTCATCAGGTCGACGAACGCGTCGACCGAGCCCGACACGTGCTCGGCGAGCGCCTCGGCCGCGTCGTTGGCCGACTGGAGCAGGAGCGCGTACAGGAGCTCCCGGACGCGGATCCGCTCCCCCGCCTGCAGGCCCAGACCAGAGATGCCCGCGATCCGGGGACTCGCCGCCTCCTCGCTCACCGTGACGACCTCGTCCGGGTCGGCCCGCTCCAGGACGACGAGCGCCGTCATGATCTTCGTGACGCTCGCGATCGGGCGACGCTCGTCCGGGTTCGTCGCGAACAGCAGCCGGCCGGAGTCGAGATCTGCGAGGACCGCCGACGCGGCCTCGATCGACGGGGTGACGGTGTTCACGGCCGGCGTCTGCAGCGATGTGGGGAACGGCGAGGGGGAGACCTGGCCGCCGGGCCCCACCACCGGTGTCGGCGGCGGCGTCTCGAGCGGGGGCTCCGGCGTCGTCGACTGCGCGAGCCCGGACGCCGGCAGGAGGGCGAGCGCTCCGAGCAGGCCGAGCAGGATGGCGGCCGAGCGCAGGCGCGCGCGGCGAAGCGGGGTCACCGGTTCGAGGAGGACACGCGCGGCGCGGCCGGGTTCACGAGAGGTGCTGGCGCAGGTTCGTGCGCAGCAGCGCCTGCTTCAGTTTCCGCGACGCCTTGGCGAGATCGGTCAACGAGGTCGACGCCGTCCGGCGGGCGTCGGGGTTCCGCTGTCGGAGCTGCGGCATGACGATCGTCTCGAAGAACGCCGCCTCTCGTTCCTCGAAGTGCTTGTACATCGTGAGGTGGCGCGGCTCGACGCCGAAGCGGAAGAAGTCCTTCACGATCGACAGCACGATGTAGTCGTCGCCGTCGTAGTAGCGAGCGCCCTCCGGCCCGTGCGAGCACACGAGTCCGAAGCCCTCGAGCTCTGGATCCGGTCGCGGTCGATGCCGGTGGCCGCGCTCATCTCGTCGATCGACATCTGGAGCCCCGTGGGTGGCTCGGTGAGCTCTTCCTCGGTGTCGGGGGTCGTGGGGACCGCGGGAACGTCGCCCTGCCCGTCCGGCGACTCCTGCTCGAGGAGGCGGTCCTTGATCACCTTGAGCGGGAGGTACTCGTCCCGCTGCATCCGGAGGATCGACTTCAGCCGGTCGACGTCCTTCTCGTAGAACTTGCGGTATCCGGACGGGGTCCGCTCGGGATCGATCAGCCCCTCGGACTCGAGGAACCGGATCTTGCTGATCGTGATGTCCGGGAACTCCGTCTTCACGGACACGAGCACCTCTCCGATCGACTGGTAGTTGCGTGTCGGCACCTCGCTCACTCCCCCACGAAGAAGACGAGTCGGAAACGCCCGATCTGGACCTCGTCGCGAGCAGCGAGCTTCGTGACCTCGACCCGCTCCCGGTTCACGTACGTGCCGTTCATGCTCCCGAGGTCGTGGATGTAGAAGCCGTCGGGCTGACGTCGGACCTCGGCGTGCTTCCGGCTCACGCTGACGTCGTCCAGGAACACGTCGCTCTCGGGGCTCCGACCCGCGGTCGTGAGGTCCTCGGCGATCATGAAGGTCGACCCCGCGTTCGGACCATGCTTGACCAACAGCAGAGCCTGCCCGGACTCCAGCTCATCCTCGGGGAAAGGGAACTCGTCCGGAGCGTCGCCCTCGACCTCCACCGGGTTGAGGCTCACGGTGGTGTCCTCCTGGAGGGCGGCTCCACAGTTCGCGCAATAGCGCGCCTCGTCCTTGTTTGGATGTCCACATCGGGTGCAGTACACGTTCGACTCCCTCGGTGCCCTCGCCTCGGCTCGAGCGTGCGGGTCGAAACCTCAACCTCGACCTCGATCGACGCTCGAACCTACCGCTCCAGCGAAGCAGGGTCAACTGCAGGACCCACCGGGCCTCGACCCGAGGCCGTCACCAACCTCACCGTGGCGGCTACGCAAAGGCTCTGGTGAACACGTCGACATGAGGCTGGCGGCATCGACCGGACATGCCTCGACGTCCCTCGGCCGTACAGGATCAGTCCGTCTGCTGCTCGACGAACGCTCGATACGCGGCCGAGTCCATCAAACCCTCGAGCTCGGACGGGTCGGTGGTCTCGAGGACCACGAGCCAACCGTCGCCGTAGGGTTGTTCGTTCACGAGCTCCGGTCGCTCTGTGATGAGGCCGTTGCCCTCGATCACCGATCCGGTCACGGGCGCGTAGACATCGGAGACCGACTTGGTCGATTCGACCTCGCAGAACGGCTGGTTCGCCGCGACCTTCGTCCCGGGTTCGGGCACCTCGACATAGACCACGTCCCCGAGGGCATCCTGTGCATAGTCGGTGATCCCGACACGAACGCGCCCGGGACCTTCGTCTCGGACCCACTCGTGTTCCTTCGTGTACCGCAGGTCTTCGGGGAACTCCATCCGATCGGCTCCTTGGGCAGGGGCACGCTGGAACCTAGCATGTTGCCGCGCATCTCCTCGCGGACTCAGGCCGACGCTCGACGGCTCCCCGCCATGGCACGGCGGAGGTCCTCCACGTACTGGATCGTGGCGACGCCGAGGTCGGCGACCCCCGCCGCGTAGATCGCCCAGCCGCACACGAGCGCCGCCTCGGCGAGGGCATATCCGAGCGTGCCCCACGAGATCAGGCCGATCGCCGTCATGATCGAGAAGGTGCCGATCTTGCCGATGTATCGGACCTCGATGCGGACGTCGTACCTGGCGAGGAGCACGAGGCCCGCGACCAGGATCGCGACGTCGCGGATCAGGATGAGCAGAGCGGCCCACAGCGGGAACGCCCCGCGGATCACCAGCGCGATCGATCCGGCGGCGATGGCCAGGCGGTCGGCGACGGGATCCACGATCTTGCCGAGCTCGGTCACCTGGCCGGTCGCGCGAGCGAGCGCGCCGTCGACCCAGTCGGTCGCCGCCACCACGGCGAAGAGCACCAGCCCGGCTCGGGTCGTGTCCTCGTCCACGATCAACGCCACGAAGACCGGGATCAGCGCGATCCGCAGGAACGAGAGGAGGTTCGGCAGGGTCAGGACCCGGCGCGACGGATCGGATGACCCCTCGGTCGAGGCGGGGCGGCTCATCGCCTCGCGAACGTACCACCCGCGTCAGGCAGGCCGGATCCGAACCGGCGACCTTCCTGACCCTCAGGGCACCGCGGAGTCAACGGTGTGCTCCGAGCACCTTCCGGCGCTGATTCGTATCGAGCGATCTGCGCCAAGTCGCGGGCTCAAGAACCGCGCTTCAGAACCCTGTAGCCGAACCACTGGAAGGCGTCTACACGCCCTTGAGGGTCTAGACGTTCACCCCCTGGCGGCTCGGCCGGCCTCTACGGCTGGATGTCGCGGTCTCCCAGTGCGGCCTCGATCTCGTCGAGGTGCTCTCCGCGGTGCTCACCGCGGGCAGGGTAGATCGGACTCTCGGGGTCACGGGGAGCCATCCGTTCGAGGGGGAGCTCCGCCACCCTCGCATCCGTCTCCTCCGCGATCCGGAGAGCGAGTTCCGCTGCCGCCCTCGGCGCGATCGCGTGGATCAGCGGACGGGTGGAGTCGGTGACCCAGTCGCCGTCGGGCTCTTCGTCGGAAGGGACCCACGGCTCGCCGCGGTCGATCTTCTCGGGCGAAGACGAGGACTCGGCTATCCCAGTGGGCCAGGTGCCCCAAGACACCGGCGATCGTCCAGTACTCGTTCACTCGCAAGGCGAGGGTGTCGTCGTCCAATCGCTCGACGAGGGCGCGCAGGCGCTCTCGTTCCCGAGCGTTCACCTCGACGTAGGAACGATCGTCAGCCATCGGACCACGCCTACCCTATATGTCGCGTTCAACGCATGGCGGACCTTGAACCTGCGACCTTCTGACCCCAGCTATCCATTGAACGGCATGCCTCGAGGAGATCCGTTCGTGATTCCGACGAGCGAAGCGCATAGGCCTACTGCTCGTACATCTCTCCCTCATGGAGTCCTGCTGTCGTACTTGAGGGTCTAAGCGTGACGCTTGAACCCTCAACCTCCGGATCTTCCTCGACCCAACTAGTCGAAGGTCCTGCCTCCACCCTGTAGATCAGAGCGAACCGGTCCCATCCCCGGCAGGGACACACCTCTTCGGGAGAGTGTACCCCCCGCCAGGTTCTCGATGTGGCGGGGGTCTCCGAATAGCCGCCCCCTCCATGCGATCTCTCCCCCACGCTGGCGATCGGGTGGCCAGTTGGATCAAGAAGTGCACGGTTCTCGAAGCCGAGTCCGGCCTCCCACGCGACGAGGGTTCGCCGCCATCGGCCTCAACGAGCAAGCACCGGGACTCCTCATCCAGGAGGCCCTGCACTTGCCCGCACGGCTCCCTCAGCGTCCCAAGTGGGGAAGAAGAACCCTTCATCTACCGGTGCGCCACCACACGCTGTCGCGAGCATCGGTCCGATCGCAAGAGACGGAAGCGCATGGCGCAAGGGTGGTGTTACCCGCCGGGACCGGCAACGTCGATCCGGCCGGGTCCCCTGCCAACCGTGAATCCAACGATCGCAACGTCCCCCTCGTAGGTCTCCTGGTGGACCGTTCCCGGCTCGATGTGGACGAGGTCGCCAGGCCGCGGTTCCGTGACGATGGAGCCATCCGGGCCGGACTCGATCCTGACGTTTCTGGCTATCAGGTACGCGACGACATGATGCTCGGCGTGGTGATGCCATCCCTGGGGGCCACCCGGCGCTTCGAACCGCCCGGCCGTGGCTGTGAACAGGTCCGTCTCGATCGCGGATCGATCCGTTGGGATCGCCTTCGACGGGATATGCACGACACCCATCGTTCAACACCTCCCTCGGATGCTACCGAGGGGAGGGTCGCCCGAAGATCATGTTCGGGACCGGCTTCACGGGCAGCCCCCGTCAGTGGATGATGAACCTCAGGCGGGAGCCATCGATCCCTCGGTCACTTCCCCCTTGTGCGCCGCGAAGGCCGACAGGACCTCATCCTTCTCACGAGGAGGGACGCCGAAGTGATCGAGCGTCCGTCCCAGCTCAGCCGCGACCTCATCGAACTCTTCGGGGGTGATGTGGAGGTCACGATGGGCCTCTTCCAGCCCGAGGGGGGTGCTCCCCGGCTTCGTAGCGGTAAACGACAGGGTCCGCCGGCGACGTTGCAGAGCCACAACGTGCGCATGAACTTCAGTCCCGGCAGCCGGTCAAGCTGGTTGGTATGCCACTCACGGAGCTCAGGGTTCCTCGATGCTTGACCGACGACAGGGTTCTGGACGACCGCATCACTGAAATGATCGACTACCGCTGCGATGGCGAACACGCCACCCAATCGTTCGTACAGGCTCGGCTCGGCCATCGTCGACCTCCCATCTGCGACCGCAGTCGCCTCCAGCGAAACTGCCGCCCGATCGCTCTCGGTGCCACTCGTACCGAGTCTAACGCCAGCGTCTCTTGTTCTTAGACTGGCACACCTGCCGGACGAGCGCAACCGAGCGCTATCGGTCCGCCCTGAGCGAGACGCAGCAGGCATCGGGCCGGCGAGTGAGGACCGCCTCCACCTTCGTGCTCCCGAGACCGCGCAGGAGCCCATCGAGGTACGGGCGGTTCATCTCGCACACCAGGTCGGGCGCCTGCTGCGTGAGGGTGCGGAACGGACAGTTGCGCAGCGTGATCTCGTCCGAGGCGATCCGCAGACGGCACCCATCTCCCCGTGCTAGTCGGGCCGGCGGGACTTGAACCCGCGACCTTCTGACCCCCAGTCAGACGCGCTAACCAAGCTGCGCCACGGCCCGTGCGCGTGATGCTACCGGAGCGCGGGAGCGACGACTCGCCTACGCGCGACGCGACGTCCGACCTGTGCGGAACTTCAGCTCGATCGGCACGCCCTCGAGGTCGAACGCCGTGCGCAGCCGACCCTCGAGGAACCGTTGATACGCGGCCGTTCGGGGCCCCGGCCGCCGAACAGCACGAAGCGCGGCGGGCCGTCCCCGATCTGCGTCGCGTAGCGATACGGACCCCGCCCGGCGCGTGCCGCTCGGTCTGCGCGAACTCCACGACCTCGTTCACCTTCGACGTCGGCACCCGGACCCTCCACCGCCCGTCGACGCGGCGCAGGACGGACGGGAGTCGATCGACCCCCTGTCCCGCTGGTGGCGGACGTCCGCAACACCGGGGCCCTCGCGTAGGTCGAGAGCGCCCGGCCGAGCTCTCTGGAACGCGGGGTCCTTGTCCTCGACGAGGTCCCACTTGTTGGCGACGACGACCAAGCCACGCCCGTGCTCGATGACGCGTGCCGCGATCCGCTTGTCCTCCCCCACGAACCCCTCCGAGGCGTCGAGCACGAGCACCGCGACATGAGCGCGCTCGATCGCCCGGTCGGCCCGCAGGAAGCTGTAGTACTCGACCCCTCGCGCCTTCGACGGCCTGCGGAAGCCAGCGGTGTCGACGAACCGGACCGCCCCGTCCGGCCACTCGACGAGGGCGTCCACGGCGTCCCGCGTCGTCCCGGCCTCCTCGAAGACGACCGAACGCTCATCACCCGACCAGACGGTTGAACAGGCTCGACTTGCCGACGTTCGGACGGCCGACGATCGCGAACCGGGGTTCCTCGACCTCATCCTCGACCCCACCCTTCGTCTCGGGCAGCACGGCGACGATCCGGTCGAGCAGGTCGCCGGCACCGCGACCGTGGAGCGCCGAGACGCGCACCGGTTCCCCCAGACCCGAGGGCATGGAACGCCGCGACGTCGACCTCGTCCGCCTCGGAGTCGACCTTGTTCGCGACGACGAGCACCGGCACGGGGCCCGACGGAGCTTCCTCGCAGCAAGAGCGTCCTCCTCGACGGGCCCGGTCCTGGCGTCGACGACCAGCAGCACGACGTCGGCGTGCCCGCCGCCCGCTCGGCCTGGCGCGAGACGAGTCCTCGATCCCGCTCGCGCCGTGACGGTACCCACCGGTGTCGACGAGCCGGAACGTCCGGTCTCGCCAGGTCGCCTCGAGCTCCACCCGGTCCCGGGTCACCCCGGGCATCTCGTGCGCGATCGCCTCCCTCCGCCCGAACAGGCGGTTCACCAGGGTGGACTTGCCGACGTTCTGGCGCCCGACGACGGCGACCGCGGGGTGGGTCACGGACCGATCCCCCGCTCGCGGACGAGCTCGAGCGCCCGCTCGCAGGACCTCGGTCGCGCTCAGCTCGGTGGTGTCGAGCACGGACGGCGTCGGCGGCCGGGACGAACGGGTTCGTGCGCGCGTCGCGTGCGTCGCGCGCCTCGAGCGTCTTCCGCGACGAGCGCCGGCTCCGAGTCGCGTTCGATCCGCCCGGCGACCTGCACGTTGGGTGGGGTGTGCGTGGAGGTACAGCTTGACTGGAGCCTCCGGGGCGACCACCGAGCCGATGTCTCGACCCTCCATCACCGCACCGCGTGCCGCGAGCCGCCGCTGTTCCGCACGCAGCACTCCCCGAACCTCAGGGTGAGCCGACACCTGCGGGACGCGTGACTCGACCTCGGACGAGTCGTGAGCGGGTTCCGGCGGCCGACCGTCGATGGAGAGTTCGGGGGGCCGCAGGCTCTCGTCGAGCTCGAACTCGATCTCCCGGGCGAGCCCGCCGAGCGCCTCGGCGTCGTCCGGCGCGACCCCGGCCCGGAGCGCCCGCACGGCGAGCGCCCGGTACATGAGACCGGTGTTGATGTAGGGCAGTGCCGAGCTCGACCGCGAGGCCCCGTGCGAGCGTGCTCTTGCCCGAGCCGGCGGGACCGTCGATCGCGATCACCGGTCGCGGCATCGTCGACGCACTCCACCCGGGCGCCGAGGGTCGACGAGCGTGCCGGCGAACCCCGGGAACGAGACCTCGGCGGCCTCGATCCCGTCGACCGACGTCGGCGCCCGCGCGGCGAGAGCCGATACGGCGATCGCCATCGCCATCCGGTGGTCGCCCCGAGCGTCGGCGACCCCGCCCCGCAAGCCGCCGCCGGCGACGACGAGATCGTCACCCTCCACCGCGGCGCGCCACCGAGGGCGCGGATCGCCTCCGCGAGCCCGTGCAGCCGGTCGCTCTCCTTCTCGCGGAGCTCGCCCGCCCCCGCGAATCGTGTCCCGCCCGGCCGCATGGGCGGCGAGCAAGCGCGAGGACCGGCACCTCGTCGATCAGCAGTGGCAGCTCCTCAGCCTCGACCGTGGTCCCGACCAAGCCGTCGCAGGGCTCGACCTCGAGACGACCCACGGGCTCGCCGAGCTCCACCTCGAGCTCCTCGAGATGCACCCGACCCCCATCCGCCCGAGCACCTCGAGGTAGCGAGTCCGCGTAGGGTTCAACCCGACCCCTTCAACCACGAGGGCCGCCCCGGTGAGCGACCGCCGCCGCCACCAGGAAGGCCGCGGACGAGATGTCGCCCGGGACCTTGGCTCCGAACCCTCCGTGCTGGAACGCCCGGACGCTTACCCGCCCCGGTCGACACGTCGATCGGCGCGCCGAGGTGTCGGAGGGCCCGCTCCGTGTGGTCGCGGGTCAGCGCGGGCTCGAACACGGTGGTCTCACCCTCGGCCGCGAGGCCGGCCAGCAGCACCGCGCTCTTCACCTGCGCGCTCGGGACCTCGCTCGTGTGCTCGATCCCTCGCAGCGGCGCCCCCTCGATCACGACCGGGGGGGTGACCACCGTTCGTCCGGACGCTGGCGCCCATGCGGCGGAGCGGTTCGGCCACCCGCTCCATGGGCCGTCTCGAGAGGCTCGCGTCGCCCTCCAGCACCGACTCGAACGGCGCCGTCGCCAGGACGCCGCACAGCAGGCGCATCGTCGTGCCCGAGTTCGCGCAGTCGAGGGGGCCCCAGCAGGGTGAAGGACGCCTCGACCCCGACCCTCCACCTCGATCGTCGAGACCGAGCGCGAACTCGAGGGGACTCGAGGTCGAGGTTCGTTCCCCGTGGAACGGTCACCGTGTGCCGAGGGGATGGGCCTCGACGCCCAACCGTCGAGTGCAGATCCAGCCTCCGGCGTCAGGATCTTGGCGATGACCCTCGCGGTCGCCTTCACGTCGAGCGCCTCCGGCGCCTGCAGGATCTCGCTCCTCCCCTCCCCGGTGCCCGCCAGGATCAGCCACCGATGGGCGATCGACTTGTCTCCCGGGACCACCGCCGTTCCGCCGACGGGTCCTCCCGGATGCACGGTCGCTCGCATGCCGACCTCCTACGCGAGCCGGAGGGGTTCGAACCAGCGCTCGCGGAGCGCGTGCTCCGCGTCGTCGGCCGCGCTCGCCGCCACGGTCAGATGAACGGTGCCTCGCCCGCCTTCGGGCGAGTGGACGATCTGCAGGTCCTCGATGTTCACGCCGGCATCGCTCATCGTAGCCGTCACCTCCGCGAGCACGCCCGGGCGGTCGGGCACCGGGACCTGAAGGACGGCCACGCCCGCCTTCACCTGCGGCTTGGCCGCGAGCGCGAGGCGCGCATCCTTCGCGTCGCCGAAGGCGCGCTCCACGGCCTTCCGTCCCCCGCCGCGACGAGCCCACGCAGCGTCGACAGGCGCTCGACGTACAGGTCGATGGCCCTGGCGACGGCGTCGCCGTTCGCGAGGAGGATGTCCCCCCACAGGTGCGGGTTCGAGGCGGCGAGGCGGGTGAGATCTCGGAACCCGCCGGCGGCCAGGAGCAGGATCTCCGGCTCCCCCGCCTCCTCGGTCGCCGCGAGACCCATGAGGGCGGTGGACGCCACCTGCGGGAGGTGACTCACGATCGCGACGAGGCGATCGTGCCGATCGACGTCCATGCGGACGGGGCGAGCCCCGACCGACCGAACGAACGCCTCCACCCGGTCGGTGGAGTCGCCGTCGGCCTGCTCGTCCAGCACCCACACGATCCCGTCGAGGACGGATGGCGAGGCGTGCTCCGGACCCGACCGCTCGGTGCCACCCATCGGGTGGCCGCCGACGTACCGACGAAGCTCCTCGACGCTCGCCGATCCGGTGATCTGCGACCGGACCCGCGACTTCACGCTCGCCACGTCGGTCACGACGGCCTCGGGCGCGAGCCGGAGCGCCTCCTGCACCCGCTCCGCGACGGCGGGGACGGGCGTGCAGACGAACACGAGGGTCGAGCCCGCCAGGCAGGCCTCCATGGTCTCGGCCGGGGCGAGCTCCGTGCGCCCGGCGGCGCGCTCGAGCACATCGGCGTCGATGTCGAAGCCACGCACGGCGGCACCCGCCCGCGCGGCGGCCATCGCGATCGATGTGCCGATCATCCCGGTGCCGACGATGCCGACGCGGTCAGTCGAGGTCATCGCGCAGCGACTCCGCGCCGTCCAGGTACACGTGGACCACGTCGGACGGCCGCCGCGTCGTATGGAACTGGAGGAGCACGCGGATCACGCCCCGCATCGAACCCTCGACCGGGATCTCCTGCGCACACAGCAGCGGTGCCCGGCCCGAGACCGATCCGCCTGGCGGCGACGGCCGGGAACGCGGACCGGAGGTCGTCGGTCACCGTGAAGAACGCGCTCACGATGTCGTCACCCTCGATGCCGTTGCTCGCGAGCAGCTCGCGCAACAAGCGCTCCGTGGCCGTCAGCACCGTCTCCGCGGCATCGCGCTCGACGCGGATCGCCCCGCGTGCCGCCCGAACCATGACCTCGCCCATCGGCCCCTCCCGACGCCGACGCCAAGGCTACAGGTCGTGCTCGCGCTCCGAAGACCGGCGAGGGTGACGCGGGAGCGCTCTAGAGCCCCGCGACCCGGTACAGGGCGCGCACGTCCGCGGGGTCGAGCTCGCGGACCTCGGCGGGCCGCATCCCGCCGAGGCGCACCGGGCCGACGCGGGTGCGGACGAGACGGCGGACGGGCAGCCCGACCGCGTCCAGCATCCTTCGCACCTCGCGCTTGCGGCCCTCCACCATCACGAGTCGGACGCCCCCGCGATCCCCCGACCCTCCGGCCGAACGCGCGTCGACGGCTCGGGCGATCCCGTCCTCGAGCTCGACACCGCGACGCAGGTAGGCGAGCTGGCGTTTGGACGGCACGCGGTCGACCTCGGCCAGGTACTCCTTCTCGATCCCGTAGCGGGGATGCGTCAATCGATGCGCGAGGGACCCGTCGTTCGTGAGCAGCAGCAGACCCTCGGTGTCGCGATCCAGTCGTCCGACCGGGAACACACGCGTGCCCTTCGGGAGCAGCCGGGTGAGGTCCCGCTCGGCGTGCGGGTCCCGCATGGTCGTGGTCACCCCGCGAGGTTTGTGCAGCGCGAAGTACTGGAGCTCGGGATCGACGCTGATGCGGCGGCCGTCGACCCGGACCTCGTCGCTCGCGGGGTCCACGCGGTCGCCGAGCGTGGCGACCGTCCCGTTCACCCGGACCCGGCCGGCGGCGATCAGCTCCTCGCACGCCCGTCGAGAGCCGAACCCCGCCCGCGCGAGCGAACGCTGCAGCCGCTCGACGGCCATCGTGCGTTCAGCCGGCGTCGACGTCGTCGACGTCGTCGACCACCACGACCCCCGCGTCCGCATCGCTCGACGTCTCGGCGTCGACCGCCGCCCTGCCCAGGAGCGGCGCGAGCGACGGGAGCGCGGAGAGAGACGGCAACCCCAGCCGCTCGAGGAACTCGGGGGTCGTGCCGAACAGGACCGGGCGCCCGGGCGTCTCCTCGCGTCCGACCTCGGCGACGAGGCCCCGATCGACGAGCGCCCGAAGGACGCCGTCCGCGCTCACGCCTCGGATGCCGGAGATCTGGTGCCTCGTGACGGGCTGCTTGTAGGCGACGATCGCGAGCGTCTCCAGCGCCGCCTTCGTCAGGCGCGTGTGCCGCGACGCGAGGACGTACTGCTCGACGACGGGCGCGGCATCGGGATGGGTCGTGAGCCGCCAGCCGCCCGCGACGTTTCGGAGCGTGATGCCGCTGCCCCGCTCCTCGTAGTCGGCGGCGAGCTGTTCGCAGAGCCGGTCGGCCTCGGTGCGCTCGACGTCCACGGCCTGTGCGAGCACGACCGAGGTCACGGGCTCGTCCGAGACGAACAGCACGGCCTCGACCGCTCGGAGCAGGGAACGCTCGTCGCTCATCGCGCGCGCCTCACGCGGCATCGCCCTCCCATCGGACCTCGATCTCGCCGAACGTCTCCGCCTGCGCGAGATCGACCGTGCCCTCCCGGTACAGCTCGAGCAGGGCGAGGAAGCGCACCACGATCTGGATCCGCTCGGCGCAGTCCGCGACCAGGTCCCGGAAGCTCGCCTGCCCGACCCTTCCCAGCTGGTCGCGGACGGACCGCACGGCCTCGGCCATCGTGTAGCGGATCGGCGTCACGTGCGACAGGTCGAGGAGCGGAGGCGGGCGGAGCGCGTCGGCCGCCATCCGCGCGAGATCGTCGATGTTCACCTTGTCCAACACGTCGGGATACAGGTGCGCGAACTCGGAGGGCGGACCCGCCTCGCGGCCGAATCGCGAACGCTCCTGCTCGAGCAGGTTCGCGATCTCGACCACCACCGTGCGGAACGCGGCGAGCTCGATCGAACGTGCGTACACGAGGTCGGGCGACACGCCGAGCAGGTCCTCCTCATCCACCACCTCGTGGCGGGGCATCAGCCTGCCGACCTTCAGCTCGAGCAGGATCGCGCACACCGCGAGGAACCAGGTCGCCTCCTCCAGCGTCCATCCGTCGGCCTCGTTCGCGTGCGCGAGGAACCGTTCCGTGATCGTCGCGATCGCGACGTCGCAGACGTCGATCCGTTGGGACAGGATCAGGTCCGCGAGGACCCGGAACGGGCCTTCGAACACCGGCAGCTCGACCGCGAACGCGGCCCCGCCCTCCGCCTCCTCGAGGGGACCCGGACCCGACGCCGGCGTCATGGGGCGCCCGGAGCCGGCCCGAGGCCCATCCGATCGGCCGCGGTCTCGACGGTCTTCGCAGCGATCGCCTGTGCCTTCCGGGCACCCTCGCGAAGGATCGACTCGAGCCCGGACCCGTCCGGGCGGATCGCCTCGTAGGCCTCGCGGATCGGACCGAGGTACTCGGAGACCGCGAGGCCGACGTCCTCCTTGAACCGGGCGTAGCCGGGCTCGCTCGCGTACTCGCCCTCGACTTCCTCGGGAGCGATCCCGCGCGCGACGGCCAGGATCTCGATGAGGTTCGAGATGCCGCGCTTGTCCTGCGCCCGACGGATCTCCCTGCCGGAATCCGTCACCGCGGACCTGAACTTCCGAGCGATCACGTCGGGAGGATCGAGGATGTACACCGTGCCGAGCTCGGATCCCCCGGTCGTCGACATCTTCTTCTGCGGATCCTGCAGATCCAGGACGCGCGCTCCGACACCGGGGATCCGATGACGCGGCACGGTGAACACCTTGCCGTACCGCGTGTTGAACCGTTCGGCGATCGCGCGTGCCAGCTCGAGGTGCTGCTTCTGATCCTCACCCACCGGAACCTCGTCGGTCTGATACGCGAGGATGTCCGCGGCCTGCAGCACCGGGTAGAAGAAGAGCCCCGATGAGACGAAGTCCTTCTGCTCCACCGACTTCTCCTTGAACTGGGTCATGCGACGTAGCTCCCCGAACGCGGTGACGCTCGCCAACAGCCAGCAGAGGTACGCATGTTCGGCGACGTCGCTCTGCCGGAACAGGATGCATCGGTCGGGATCCAGCCCGGCGGCGAGCAGGATCGACACCGTGTCGTGAACCTGCCGCCGGAGACCGTCGGGGTCGTGCTCGACCGTGAGCGCGTGGAGATCCACCAGGCAGTAGATGCTCTCCCCGCGATCCTGGCCCTCGACGTAGTGGCGGATCGCCCCGATCAGATTGCCGAGGTGCTTGCTTCCCGTCGGCTGGATCCCCGAGAAGATCCGGATCGCTCCGCCCGAACCCGTCGCGCCGTCGGTCATGATGCGGCCGATGATAGCGCCGGGGGGCGGCCCGACCCGGGAGCGGTCCTCAGAAGCAGTCGGTGCCCGCCGCCAGGTTGCAGGCGATGTTCCCGAACGCGTTCACGATGGGGAGCAGCGGGCCAGACAGGAGGAAGAAGATCACGAGGATGAACAGGACGAGGTACTGCTCGAGGTTCATGAACACCTCGCGCGGTCGCGGCGGCAGGAACGGCGCGAGCAGCTTCGCACCGTCCAGGCCAGGGATCGGCATGAGCTGGAGACCGAACATGAACGCGTTCACGAGGACCCAGGAAGACGCGAAGAGACGCAGGTCACCGCTCGCGCCCGCGCGGATCAGCAGCCCCGCCGGGACGGCGAGCAGCACGTTCGCGACCAGGCCCGCCCCCGCGACCCACAGCTGATCGCGCTTCGGGTTCCGCAGCGCCGACGGATCGAGCGGCATCGGCTTCGCGTAGGCGAACACCGGCAACAACAGGTCGCCCCGGGTGGCGACGAGGATCAGGGCGAGCACCGGCAGGATGACGGTGCCGAACGGGTCGATCAAGGGCTTGGGGTTCAGCGTGAGCCGGCCCCATCGCCTGGGGTTCGGGTCGCCGCGCCTCGTGGCGACGAACGCGTGCGCGTACTCGTGCACCACGACCGCCACGACGAGCGACACCCCCAGGTAGGCGGCGAACCGAAGGCTGAGGGAGGTCATCCGTGCCAGCCGTAGACGAGCGGCGGCGGTTCGACGGGCTCCTCGGTGATCGTCATGGCTCCTCGGATCGCCACGGCGCATCGTTCGGCGTCCTCGTCGGTCCTGGCGTGGACGTTGCCGAGCTCCTGGCCGCGTTCGACCGGGTCCCCGATCTTCGGGTGGAACACGACCCCCACGGCGGGGTCGATCGGGTCGCCTTTCCGCCTGCGTCCGGCGCCGAGATCGCCGCTCGCGCGGCCCAGCGCCTCGGCATCCACGGCTGCGAGCGTCCCCGACCGATCGGACACGATGACCGTTCTGACGGGCGAGGCCGGAAGCACGCCCTCGGGGTCGTCGACCACGCGCGGGTCACCACCCTGCGCCTCGACCATCCGGCGGAACGCCTCGAGCGCCTCACCCGAGTCCAGGGCCGAGGCCGCGCGTGCCCGCGCCTCCCCCATCGCTTGCCCGGAGAGCCGTGAGAGCGCCTCGCCCGCGAAGATCACGGCGGCGTCCCGCAGGCGCCCCTTCGTCTCTCCACGAAGCAGCGCCACCGCCTCCATGACATCGAGCGCGTTGCCGATCGCATCGCCGAGGGGCTGCGACATGTCGGTGACGGCCGCTCTCGTCGGGCGCGCCCCACGCGGCGGCGAGCGTGGTGCACGCCTCGGCGAGTGCGGCCGCGTCCCCGGGGGTCTTCATGAACGCGCCGCTCCCGGCCTTCACGTCCAACAGCACGAGGTCCGTGCCGACGGCCAGCTTCTTCGACATGACGCTCGCCGCGATCAGCGGGATCGAGGGGACGGTCGCGGTCGCGTCCCGAAGCGCGTAGAGCGCGCCGTCGGCGGGCACGAGGTCCGCCGATTGGGCGGCGACCGCGCTGCCCACCTCCTCCACCTGTCGCTCGAAGGCGGCCGGATCGAGGTCGGTGCGGAGCCCCGGGATCGCCTCCAGCTTGTCGAGCGTTCCGCCCGTGTGTCCGAGGCCCCGGCCCGACAGTTTCGCGACCGCGAGCCCGAGCGCGGCCGCGAGCGGGGCGAAGGCGAGCGTCACGCCGTCGGCGACCCCACCCGTGGAATGCTTGTCGACCTTCGGGCGGGAGATCCCGTCGAGCGCGAGCGTCTCGCCCGAGCCGACCATCGCGCGGGTGAGTGCCAAGGTCTCGTCATCGTCGAGCCCGTTGATGCATGCCGCCATGAGCAACGCCGCGGCCTGATAGTCGGGCAGTTCGCCCCTGGCGTAGTCGAGCACGAAGGCTCGGAGCTCGTCGGGATCCAGCCGGTGCCCGTCGCGCTTGGCGGCGATGAGGTCCCGCGGGTCGCCGCCGCCCGTGCCCCCGCCAGGCGTCACCGGCCGAGCTCCGACATGAAGCTCGTTCCCTGGAGGTCCCACGGCACGCCAAGCAGGTCCGCGACCGTCGCCCCCAGGTCGGCGAAGGTCGCCCGGGACCCCACGTCGAACGGTCCTCCGGCCAGGCCCGCCGCGAGCAGCGGCGTCCGCTCCCGGGAGTGATCGGTGGACGGCGTCGTCGGGTCGCACCCGTGGTCACCCGTGAGGAACAGGACCCCGCCGTGCAACGCCTCGATGATGCCGGGGAGCCGAGCGTCGAAGGCCTCGATCGCTCGCGCGTAGCCGACCGGATCGTTCCGGTGCCCGTACTTGCTGTCGAAGTCCACGAGGTTGCTGAACACGAGGCTCGGTCCGGGGCGGCGCAGGTAGTCGACCGTGAGGTCGACCCCGTGGTCGTTGGAGTCCGAGTACCGCGCCTCGGTGAGCCCCTGCTGCGCGAAGATGTCCTGGATCTTGCCGACGCCGTAGACCCCGACGCCGTGCTCGCGACAGCGGTCGAGCAACGTCGGCCCGGGAGGCGGCACCGAGAAGTCCCTTCGTTCGGGTCGCCGCAGGAAGGCACCGGGCTCACCGTCGAACGGCCTGGCGATCACCCGGCCCACGCTGTGCGGTGGGACCAGGAGTCGGCGCGCGACGCGACACCACTCGTACAGCATCGGGAGGGGGACGACGTCGACATGAGTCGCCACCTGGAAGACCGAGTCGCCGCTCGTGTACACGATCGGCTTCCCGGTACGCAGGTGCTCCTCGCCGAGTCGCGCGACGATCTCGGTGCCCGACGCCGGGACGTTGCCGATCACCTCGCGCCCGATCCCCTCCTGGAAGGGTTCGATGACCTCCGATGGGAACCCGTCCGGGTAGAGCGGGAACGGCTCCTCGAGCACGATCCCCGTCATCTCCCAATGGCCGGTGGTGGTGTCCTTGCCTGCCGAGCGTTCGGTGAGGCGACCGTGCGCCGTCCCCTCTTGCGAACCGGGGTCGACGCCCGCGATCGTCGTGAGCGTGCCGAGCCCGAGCGAACCGAGGTTCGGAGCCGTCAGCCCCCCGACGGCGGCCGCGGTGTTGCCGAGCGTGTCGGAGCCGGCGTCGCCGTACGCCTCGGCGTCGGGGGCGTCGCCCACGCCGAACGAGTCGCACACGACGATCGCGACGCGCGGAACCTTCGCCCTCGCCTCGGAACGCTCGTCCGTCACGCTACCGGCCCTCGCCGAGCCGGGCGCAGCCGATGCACAGGATCGCCCACGGGAGGGCCTCCAGGCGTTCCATCGAGATCGCCGCGCCGCAGCGCTCGCACACGCCGTAGGTTCCGAGGTCCATCTTCGTCAGCCCCCGCTGCACCCACCGCAGGTTCGCGCGGAGCGCCTTCATCACCGAGAGGAGGCGGGCCCGCTCCGCGGTGGAATGCGCGCTGTCGGCGAACCCCCGCTCGACGTCGATCGAGGCGTCGTCGGAGTCGGGATCACCCCCCTGCTCGACGATCTCCTTGCGGAGGTTCTCCCGCTGCTCGACGAGCGCGCGCCGGAGTTCGGCCGTCTTCGCCTCGTCGATCACGCCGTGACCCTCCTGTGGCGCGGGCCCGCGGGTGGGAGGTGTAGTAGACCTCGCGCAGATGTTCCTTCGTCACCAGCGTATAGACCTGCGTGGTCGCCACGCTCGCGTGGCCGAGCAGCTCCTGCACGACGCGGACGTCGGCACCGCCCTCCAGCAGATGGGTGGCGAACGAGTGCCGAAGCGTGTGCGGGCTCACCTTCTTCTCGATCCCAGCCGCGGCCGCGTGCTGCTCGAGGATGCCGGCGCACCCCTGGCGGGTGAGCCGCCCGCCGCGCAGGTTCAGGAACATCGCCGAACGCGACCGAGCCGTGGCGATCTGCGGCCGAACCCGCGAGAGGTACGCGCCCACCGCGTCACGCGCGTGCCTGCCGATCGGGACGTCGCGTTCCTTGCCCCCCTTCCCGAGGACGCGCACGCTCCCCTCCTCGAGGTCGACGTCGTCCACGTCGAGCCCGACGAGCTCCGAGACCCGAAGGCCGCCGGCGTAGAGCGTCTCGAGGACGGCCCGGTCGCGCATGCCCTTCGCCGACGCGTCGGGATGTTCCAGCACGCGCGCGACGTCGTCGACCGACAGGGGCCTGGGCAACGTGCGAGGAAGCTTCGGGCGGACGACGGCGGCCGTCGGGTCCTCGGTCGCCTTCCCTTCCCGCAGCTGGAACCGGTGGAAGGCCCGGATCGACGACAGCGCACGCACGACCGACGTCGCCCGGTACCGTCTCCCGTCGCTATGCGTCGAGGCCGAGATCGTGGCGACGTGCGCCGCCACCGCGCGTCCGTCCACCTGCCGAGCGTCCGAGATCCCGCGCTCCCGAAGGAACGCCACGTACCGCCCCAGATCCCGCCGGTACGCGGCCACCGTGTGCGGGGAGAGCCCGCGCTCGACCGCGAGGTGATCCAGGAACCGCTGGACCTGCTTCGCGAGGGTGTCGCGCGCCGGCACGGCCCCTCGCCGGTTCAGCCGCGCCCGCCGAGGACCTCGGCGAGCGGCGTCGCGCGCAGCCCGTGGGCCTCGGCGACCGCCGGGTTCGTGACCTCGCCCAGGTAGGCGTTGACCCCGAGCGCCAGCGCGGGGTCGCTGCGGACCGCGTCCTCCAACCCGTCGGTCGCGATCGACAGAGCGTACGGAAGCGTCACGTTCGTGAGCGCGTACGTGGAGGTGTTCGGGACCGCGCCCGGCATGTTGCCCACGCAGTAGTGCACGACGCCGAGCTCGATGTAGGTCGGGTCCGAGTGGGTCGTCATCCGTGAGGTCTCCACGCACCCACCCTGGTCGATCGCGATGTCGACGACGACCGACCCGGGTCGCATCGAGGCGACCATCGCCTCGGTGACGAGCTTGGGGGCCCGCGCGCCCGGGACGAGCACCGACCCCACGACCACGTCCGCCTCGCGGACACGCTGCTCGAGGGTCAGGCGGTCCGACATCAGGGTCATCATCCGCCCCCGGTGGATCTGGTCGATGAACCGCAGGCGGTCGAGGTCCTTGTCGACGACCACGACCTCCGCCTCCATCCCGACGGCGATCCACGCGGCGTTCGAGCCCGCCATCCCGGCTCCCAGGACCAGCACCTTGGCGGGTCGGACACCCGACACGCCGCCCATCAGGATGCCGCGACCCCCGTACTCCTTCTCGAGCAGCCGGGCGGCGACGTGTGGCGCCATCCGTCCCGCGATCTCGCTCATCGGGGCGAGCAGCGGGAGGGCCCCGCCGGGCGTCTGGACGGTCTCGTACGCCACCGCCGCGACCTTGCGATCGATGAGCGCCTGCGTCAGCTCGCGGCTCGCGGCGAGGTGGAGGTAGGTGAACAGGATCTGCCCTTCGCGAAGCGAGCCGAACTCCTGCGGGACGGGCTCCTTCACCTTGAGGATCATGTCGGCCTCGGCCCAGACCTCGTCGGCGCTCGGAACGATCTCCGCTCCCGCCCGTCCGTACCGTTCCTGCGGGATGCTCGAGCCCTCCCCGGCCCCCGCCTGCACGAGGACCCGGTGACCGGCCTCGGTCAGCTCCCTCGCGCCCTCCGGCGTGAGCGCCACCCGGTACTCGTTGTCCTTGACCTCTTTCGGGATCCCGACGATCACGTGCGGAGCCTCCCCGGAGCCCGGATGGGCGAAAGCCTACCCGACCCCAACCGCGCGGCCGGCCCTCACGCGGCCGCGACGCGGTACAGGCTCCAGGTGCCCGGCACGCCCTTGAGCTCGTGCTCACCGCGCTCCACGAACTCGATCCCGGAGCCGGCCACCAGATCGGCGACCGTGCGGGAGACGAGCACTTCGCCGGCCCCCGCGAGCGCGGAGACCCGAGCGCCGATGTGCACGGCGATGCCCCGAACATTGTCTCCGGCGAGCTCGACCTCTCCGGTGTGGACCCCGGCGCGGATCTCCAGGCCGAGCTCGCGCACCGATGCCGTCACCGCCCGACGGCGCATCGGATCGCGCGCGCGGGCCCGTCGAACGTGGCCAGGAACCCGTCGCCCGCCGTGTCGACCTCCCGGCCGCGCCAGCGCTCCAGCTCGCGGCGGATGAGGGCGTGATGTCGTTCGAGGACCCGCCGCCACTCCCGGTCACCGAGCCGCGCCGCCGCCTCCGTGGACCCGACGATGTCCGTGAACATGACCGTGGCGAGGACGCGGTCCGGATCGGGGCCTCGGCGCACGCCCGTCAGGAACCCCTCGATCTCGTCGAGGATCGCGTCGGCGTCTCCGGCCCACACCAGGTGGTCGGCCCCGGGCATCTCCACCATGCGGGCTCCCGGGATCCGCGCGGCGATGTACCGGCCCTCCTCCACGTGGACGTCGGCGTCGCCCGTGCGGTAGATGAGCAGGGTCGGCACACGGATCGCCGGCAGCACGTCGCGGACATCGATCATCGTGTTCATCCGGAGGAGCTCCGCCGCGCCTCGGGGGCTCGCAGAGCCGCGGAAGTATCGGGTCACCCATGCCACGAACGCCGCGTCGCCGGCTCGGCTCGGAGCGAGCACGCGGATGATCGAGGATCGACCCCACGTTCGTTCGGTCTCCTCGATCTCCCGCAACCGATCCTCTCGCGCGGGTGCCCACGGGTAGTCCTCGGAACGGATCCGTTTCGCGTAACAGCCGACGAGCACGAGCGCGGAGGTTCGATCGGGCGCGGTCGCCGAGAACAGCACGCACATGTTGCCGCCTTCGGAATGACCGAGCAGCGCCGCTCGTTCCGAGCCCGCCGCGTCCATCACGGCACGCACGTCGTCCATCCGCTGTTCGAGCGTGGCCGGCTCGCCGAAGGGGACGGGATCCGACAGTCCCGTGCCCCGCTTGTCGAACAGGATCAATCGTGAGAACGACGAGAGGCGCTCCAGGAATCCCGCGTACGAGGGTTCGTCCCACATGAGGTCGATGTTCGACACCCAGCCGGGGACGTAGACGAGGTCCAACGGTCCATCGCCGACGACCTGATAGGCGATGTTGACGTCGCCGCTCCTCGCGTACCGGGTCTGCGGGATCGCCACGGAGGCGGAACCCCTAGCCGGGGATGACGATGGGCCGCCCCGCAGCCGTGGCGGCCACGGTCTTCGCCGCCCCGATGAAGTCGCGGAACAGCGGATGCGGCCGCGTCGGGCGCGAACGGAGCTCGGGGTGGAACTGCCCGGCCATGAAGAAGGGATGCCCATCGAGTTCGATGATCTCGACGAGCCGGCCGTCTGGCGAAAGCCCAGAGAACACGAGCCCCGCACCAGACAGCACGTCGTGGTACGCGGGGTTCACCTCGTACCGGTGCCGGTGCCGCTCGTAGACGACGGGTTCGCCGTACACGGTCTCGGCCCTGGTGCCCGGCACGACGTGGCAGGGCTGGGCGCCGAGCCGCATCGAACCGCCGAGGTCGGTCACGTTCTTCTGCTCGGGCAGCAGGTCGATCACGGGATGCGGGGTCGCCGGGTCGAACTCCGAGGAGTTCGCGCCCTCGAGGCCGCAGACGTTGCGGGCGAACTCGATCACGGCGCACTGCAAGCCGAGGCACAGACCGAGGAACGGCACGCCGCGCTCACGCGCGTACCGGACGACCTCCAGCTTGCCTTCGACCCCTCGCCAGCCGAACCCGCCGGGGACGACGATCCCGTCGACCCCCTCGAGCACGCTCACCGCCCCGCCCTCGGCCACGTCGTCCGACGAGATCCACGCGATCTCGACGTCCACCCCGTGATGGAACCCCCGTGCCGCAGCGCCTCGATCACCGACAGGTAGGCGTCGCGAAGGTTGACGTACTTTCCGACGATCGCGATCCGGACGGAATCGGATGCCGAGTCGATCCGGTCGACGAGCGCCTGCCATTCCGTCAGGTCCGGCTCCGCCTCGATCCGCAGGTGGTTGGCGAGCTCTCGGTCCAGCCCCTCCTTGGCCAGGAGCAGCGGCACGCGGTAGATCGAGTCGGCGTCCGGCGCCGAGACCACGCCGCTGATCGGCACGTCGCACAACAGGCTGATCTTCTCCTTCAGATGCCGCCCGATGAGACGGTCCGAGCGGCACACGATCGCGTCGGGCTGGATCCCGATCGACCGAAGCTCCTTCACGGAGTGCTGGGTGGGCTTCGTCTTCAGCTCGCCGGTCGGCCCGATGAACGGCATGAGGCTGACGTGCACGAACGCGCATCGGTCGCGCCCGACCTCGTTCCGGAGCTGGCGGATCGCCTCGAGGAACGGCAGCGACTCGATGTCGCCGACGGTGCCACCCGACCTCGACGATGACGAGGTCGGCGTTCTCCGCCTCGGCGTGACTCCGGATCCGCTCCTTGATCTCGTCGGTGATGTGCGGGATCACCTGGACGGTCTTGCCCAGGTAGTCGCCGCGTCGTTCCTTGGCGATCACCGAGCTGTAGACGGCCCCGGTCGTGACGTTCGAGCCGCGATGGAGGTTCTCGTCGGTGAAGCGCTCGTAGTGCCCGAGGTCGAGGTCGGTCTCGGCACCGTCGTCGAGCACGAAGACCTCGCCGTGCTCGAACGGGTTCATCGTGCCTGGGTCCACGTTGACGTACGGGTCGAGTTTCTGGAGCGCGACGCGGAGCCCGCGAGAACGGAAGAGACGACCGAGCGAGGCGGTGGTGATCCCCTTGCCGAGACCCGAGGCGACCCCGCCGGTCACGAAGATGAACTTCGGTTGCTTCAGCACCTCGGAAACGCATCGTAGCAGAGGAGTCGGCCGCGTCGGCGTTCTTCCCGTTCAGATCTCCGGATCGGATCACGGCCGGCGACCCAGCCCGTCGAGCCAACGGAGCGGCGGGACCGCCTCGATCACCCGGCTGAACGACACGGTGTCCGCCACGACGTTCAACGCGACGGCCGCGGCGCCGGCGACCGCGACCCACGGGTCGGGCAGGACGTCGTACAGCGCCAGGCCTGCGGCGAACCCGAGCAGGTTCGCCCCGGAGTCGCCCAGCATCGCGCGCTCGCGAAGGTCGAAGGGGAGCACGAGGCAGGCGCCCGCCAGCAGACCCAGGACGGCGGGGGCGTCGGCGATCGTCCCCCAGACCGCGAACAGCACGCCGGGGACCAGGAATGCCTTGAGCGCGCGCCCGGGGGCCACGTCGAGCCCGTTCCACACGTTCGCGCTCGCGGCCAGGAGCACCACTCCGGCGAGCGTCGCGTAGCCGGCTCGCGCCGGCTGGACCGCGACGACGACGACGGCCGCACCGGCCGTGACCAGCACCTTGACGATGCCCGTCGTGACGCGGCCGCCCGCGAGCGCGCGCAGGTGACCCTGCAACCCGCGCGGGCCCGGAGGCGCGAGGTCATCGACGAGCCCGGCCGCCGCGACCAGGAGCATCCCCGCCAGGCTGCCCCAGGCGGCGGCATGGATGGGGCCGATCACCGCGGCAAACACGGTCGACACCACGGCCGCGGCGGCGAGCGCCAACCCCAGGACCCGAGGGACCGCGACGCCGCGATGGTTCGTCGCGTCGAGCCGTTCCCAGGTCATCGCAGACCGAGCGCGCGAGGCGCCAACGCCAGCAGGATGTCGACCCCCTGGCGAGCCCGGTGGGCGAAGCCACGCAGATCTCGGAAGGTCGGACGATGGTCCAGGCCGCCCACGAAGATCTCCTCGACGCGCAGCCCGCATCGCACGGCGTCGACCGTCATCGCGGCCTCCACCCCGAACCCCCGCGCCAGCGGACGGACCGCATCGAGCGCGGTGCCGGAGATCGCCCGCTGCCCGGAGAGCGGCTCGACGGCCGGCCGAGACGTGATGGCCCGGATCGCCCGGGCCGTCGCCCGTTTCACGAGGCCGAAGCCTCCCGATCGGGTTGGAGGGAAGACCGCGATCGTCAGATCGGCGTCGCCGGAGGTCACCGGCTCGAGCACCGCGCCGAGCCGGGCGGCGGTCGCACCGAGGTCACCGTCGGCGAACAGCCAGACGTCGGCCGGACCCAACCGCCCGATCGCACCTTCGAGGGCCGACCCCTTCCCCCGACGCCTCCCGGTCCGGATCACGGTGGCGCCCGCCCGCCGGGCGATGGACGCGGTGTCGTCGCGAGAGGCGTCGTCCACCACCACGACCTCGTCGACGAGCCCGCGGAGCGCCGAGACGCAGGCCCCGATCCGGGCTGCCTCGTCGCGGGCGGCGACGAGCGCAACGACACGGCCGCTCACGGCAGCGGTGGCAAGGGTTCCGCGCCGTCCTTCACGCCGTACGCCCCGCCCACGCCGGTGGTGAGGAGCCGCTCCAGTCCGAGGACCAGGGCCGCGCCGCCCATCGAGCGGTCGAGGTCGTCGACCGTGACCGTGCCGTCCACGCCGTCGGACCGGACGATCGAGATGAAGTCGTAGTTGGACAAGAGCGACTCTCCGGCCGCCACGGGAACGTCCCGATCGGCGAGCGACTCCACGAGCGGGACGGCGAACGCCTCGGGTGGCAGCACCGGCTCCTCTCCCCTGCCGCCGGACAGCACGACCACGACCTGACCCGCGGCGCCGATCTCGGCGAGGGTCGCCTCGGACGGCCCGGTGCCGACGGGCTCCAGGAACCCGGCGGAGAGCAGCTCGGCGAGGACGTCGGACCCGATCACGGACGAGCCGCTGGGCGAGAGGCGATCGGCGAGCGCCTCGGCGGTCCGCTGGGGCAGCTCTTCGGCAGGGATCGTCGGCTCCCCGAGGATGAGGGCGAGCTCCTCCTGGGTGGTGGGGTCCTCCGAGACGATCTGATCGGTCGCCGACACCGTGGTCACGATCTGCGCTCCCGCGTCGGCCAGGGCGCGTTGCACCTCGGGAAGGACCTCGTCCTCCACGCCGGTCTGGGTGACCACGACCACCGGCGTCCCCGCCAGGCGGCCCTCGGTCAGCGACGGCGCCACGGCGTCGACGAACCTGTCCGAGGCGTCGACGAACGCGTTCGTGGCGGCGAGCTCGGTCCGCGTCTCGGTGAGCTCGCGGTCGAGGGCGCGGACGTCGCCGCGCAGATTGTCCGTCTGTTGGCGGAGCTGATCGACGAGCTCCGGCTCGACGAACGCACTCCCGGCGAGGAGGCCGACCGCCAGGGCCAGGAACACGGCCACGATCGTCACGACGTGGTAGCGGAGCGAGATCACAGCAGGTCCCGCAGGTCGAACAGCCACTGCCGGAACTGTTCGAAGAGCTGGATCACGTACAGCCGCAGCGGCGGCGAGACGGCCACCACCGCGGCGATGGCAGCGATCGCCGCGCCGACCAGCAGCAGGCTGTCACGCGTGCGGATCCGCGGCGAGTACACGCGAGAGACCCCCTTCGCGTCCATCAGGATCTCGCCGACGCGCAGCCGGACCAGGAACGTGCTCGACATGCCCTCGCGCCCCTTGTCGAGGAACTCGCGCAGGTTCCCGTGGCTGCCGACGGCCACGATCGTCTCGGCCCCCTTCTCGTGGGCGAGGAGGAACGCCACGTCCTCGCTTGTGCCGGCCGCCTCGACGACCAGGAACGGGACGCCGAGGGACTCGAGCCGGGCGCGCCCGGGCGCTCGCCCATCTCGATAGGCGTGGAGGATCACCTCGCTCGAACGACGGCGCCGGAACCAGCGGCGGGACGGCGGATGTGCTAGTGCGAGCGCCCGGTCCGAGACGCTGTCCATGTCGCCGAGGATCAGGTCGGGCGTGTATCCCACCTCGATCAACGCGTCCGCGCCACCGTCCACACCGAGCAACACGGGCCGCACGTCCCGGATGTACGGACGCAGGACCGCGAGGTCCTCTCGATGGCTCGGGCCGCGGACCACCACCAGGACCGGCCGTCCGGTGAGATCGTGCGCGAGCGCCGGCAGGCCCGCACCGCCGAACAGCAGGTCGCGTTCGCGTTGGATGTAGTCGACGGTGTTGCGTGCGAAGGACTCGAACCGCTCCCCGAGACCGAGTTGGGCGGCGTCCATCGCCTCGCGAACGGTGGCCGCGCTCTGCCGGACACCGACGCCGACGAGCTGGCCGCCCGCGAAGATCCGGTCCCCGTCGAGCCGAAGGACCTCCCCCTCTCGGACCTTGATCAGCAGGAGCGGGCCGACCGAATCCACCAACGGGATCCCGGCCTCGAGCAACCGGAGCGGTCCGAGGTTCGGATACCGGCCGCTGATCGAGCGGCCGGCGTTCACCACACCTCCGATCCCGCATGCGATGAGCGCCTCGGCCGACACGCGGTCGAGATCCTCGTGATCGATCACCGCGATCTCGCCGGGCCTGGCCCGGAGCACGAGCCGCTTGGTTCGGCGATCGACGCGGGCCACCCCGCCCTCGGGCCTCGGCCGACGCAGGGGCCGTCTGAGCAGGCTCCTCGACCTCGTTCCGGACGTAGGGTGACCTCCCTCGGTGTCGACACGGCCCCGGGCTGCTCGGCGACGGTCGCACACGCCCGGGTCGCGGCGAGGCCAAGGGTAGCCGACGCCCGCTGCGAGCGGCTAGCGACCCCCCGGCACGGTGCCCTGGCGCCGGCCCCTCACGCTCGCCCGCTTCGCGCGACCCGCCTCCACCAGGAGTTCCTCGGCGTGCGCGGCCGCCGCATCACTGTCGGGGAGTCCGGCGAGCATCCTCGAGAGCTCCTCGACGCGGGCCGAGTCGTCCAGCACGTCCACGGCGGCGGTGCCGTCCGCCTTGCGGACGCGCACGTGCCGGTCGGCGAACGATGCGATCTGCGGGAGGTGCGTCACCACCACGACCTGCCGGCTGGCGGCGAGATGTGCGAGTCGCCGGCCGACCGCCACTCCGGCCTCGCCACCGATCCCGGCGTCCACCTCGTCGAAGATCAGGGTCGGGACGTCGTCGAGATCCACGAGCACGCTCCGACACGCGAGCATCGTCCGGGAGAGCTCGCCGCCGGAGGCGACCTTCGTCAATACGAGCGGGGGCTGGCCGAGACCGCCCGAGAAGACCAGTTCCACCCGTTCGGCGCCGCCCGACGTGACCGTGGCCGTCGGCACCAGGGTCGCCTCGATCGAGGCGCCCGGCATCCCGAGCGCTCGAAGCTCGTCCCGGAGCGCCGAACCGAGCCCGAGCGCCCCTCGGGCGCGGCCGTCCGAGACCGCCACGGCGAGCGCCGTCACCCGCTCCGAACGACGCTCGACCTCCCCTTCCAGCCGGCCCCGCTCCTCGGCAGCCCCGGCGAGGTCCGTCAGCGCGACCCTCGCTCGCTCGAGGAACGCCAGCACCTCGTCCTCTCCCTCGCCGTACTTGCGCTGCAACGCGCCCAGGGCGGCGATCCGCTCGCGCACCTCCTCGAGGCGCGTCGGGTCCAGTTCGAGGCGCTCGCGATACTCGCGGACCTCGCGCGAGAGCTCGACGGCGGTGGCCGCCAGGTCGCTCGCCCGAGCGGCGAGCTCCGCCGCACCCGGATCGACCTCGCCGGCCGACCGCAGCTCGGCCGAAGCGACGCGCATGGCGTCTGAACCTCCACCATCCGCCGCGAGCGCCTGCTCGGCCGCCGCGGCTCGCTCGAGCAGGCGCTCCGCGTGCGCGAGACGGGCCTCCTCGCGCCGCAGCGTGGCGGTCTCGTCCGGCAGGGGCGCCGCCGTCTCGATCTCGCGCACCTGGTAGGCGAGCAGATCCATCTCACGCTCACGGTCCCGCTCGCGCGACTCGAGCTCGGCGAGCGACGACCGCGCCGCACGGAGCATCTCGTGCTCGTCCCGGAGCCGGCCCACCCCGTCGAGGTGGTCACCGCCCGCGAACCGGTCTACGAACAGGGTCTGCGCGGCCGGGGCGAGGAGTCGCTGCCCTTCGTGCTGCCCGTGGATCTCGACGAGCTGGGAGGCGAGCCCGGCCAGGGCGGACACGGGGGTGAGCTGTCCACCGATCCGCGCGGTGCTCCGTCCGTCGGCGGACACGGATCGCGCGAGCACGACCTCGCCGTCCTCCGCCCATCCCGCTTCGACCGCCACCGCCGGTGCGTCGAAGCGCGCCTGGACGCGCGCGGCGGACGCGCCCGAGCGAACCATCGACGCCGATCCCCGGCGACCGAGCGCGAGCTGCAGCCCGACGGTGACCATGGTCTTGCCCGTGCCGGTCTCGCCCGTGAGGACGTTCAGTCCGGGGTGCAGCTCGAGATCGAGGTCTGCGATGACGCCGAGGCCGCTGATGTGCAGCTCGCGAAGCACGGGCCGATCCGTAGTCCGGCCGACCGACGTCCCCCGGCAGCTCGAACTTGTCTCGAACGAGCTCGTGGAACGCGAGGGCATCCACCCGGCGGACCAGACGCGCCGGCTGCTCGGCGCGCCGGATCTCGACCGTCGTCCCGATGGGCAACTCGAGGCTCTGTCTCCCGTCGGCGGACAAGAGCCCGGGCTCCTCGCCGAGCACCTCGAGCCGCACGCGCTGTTCCGCGCCGAGCACGAGCGAACGGTCGAACACCATGTGTGCGGCGATGGGCGTCACCACCAGGCACGGCACCGAGGGCGACACGATCGGTCCGCCGGCGCTGAACGAGTAGGCCGTCGAGCCGGTCGGGGTGGCCGAGATCACACCATCGGCCGAGAACGTCGTCACGTAGGCGTCGTCGACGAACACCGCGAGCCGGATCAACCGGTGGCGCGCGCTCTTCTCCACGATGACCTCGTTCAGCGCCCACTGCGGCGCGAACGAGGCGCCCTCGGCGCTCACGGCCATCCGCTCCTCGATGCGCGCCGTCGCGTCCAGCATGCGGGCGAGCACCGCGGGCGCGTCCTCGGGCTCGACCTCGGTGAGGAACCCCATCCGTCCGACCTTGACCCCGAGCACGGGGACGCCCGAGAGCGAGGCCAGGCGGGCGGCTCGGAGGAACGTTCCGTCGCCGCCGACGGAAACGATGAGATCGAGCCCGTCGCGAACGACCGGGCGTCCGCCTCGATCTCCGCCTCGCTCCTGGCGTCGGCGTCCGTGCCGTGCAGCGTCCGGGTCTCGACGTCGTGTTCCTGCAACCACGCGACGAGGGACTCGGCGGCCCGGGCCGCGGCCGGGCGACCGGGATGCACGACGAACCCGGCGGCGTTCACGGCGTCACCCGTCGGTCCATCTCCGAGCCGTCGCTCGTCGCCCGACCGGTGGCGACCTCGCGGCCCTCCGCGACCGCGCCGGGAACGTCCGGCGAGCCCAGCCGCCCGCCTTTGGCCGCGTGGAGGAGGAACTCCACGTTGCCGGCGGGGCCGGCGATCGGGGATGCCATGACGCCCACCGGTGTCAGCCCCTCGCGCGCGCACGCCTCGGCGACCTCGCCGATCGTTCGCGACCACACGTCGGGATCGCGGACCACGCCTCCGGGCTCGACCTCCTCGCGTCCCGCCTCGAACTGCGGCTTGACGAGGAGCACGAGGTCGGCCTCGTCGGACGAGAGCCCGGCGAACGCCGGGATCACGAGCCGGAGCGAGATGAAGGAGAGGTCGGCCGCGACGATCTCGGGCGCGAACGGCAACGCGTCCGCCCGAAGGTCACGGACGTTCGTCCGCTCGAGCACGAGCACGCGCGGGTCGGTGCGCAGGGACCAATCGAGCTGTCCGTATCCGACGTCGACCGCGACGACCCGCGCCGCGCCACGACGCAGGAGGCAGTCGGTGAATCCCCGGTCGAGGCGCCCACATCCAGCGCGCCGCGGCCGGCGCTCGACCGCCGAACCGCTCGAGCGCGGCGTCCAGCTCCTCGCCGCCGCGGGAGACGAACCGGTCGGCGGGACGGGCGATCTCGACGGGGTCGGCCGGACGACCAGCCGGGACGGCTTCGTCCGCGCGCCCCCGACCAGGACGATCCGTCGTGCGACGGCGAGCGGCCTCGGTCGAGGCTGGTCGGCGAGGCCTCGGCGCACGAGCTCGGCGTCCAGGCGGCGCCGTGTCACGGGGTTCCGGGTTCAGTCCGCCGGTCGGCGGCGGCTTGGCGCTCTGGGCGGGCGGTCGATCTGGAGGTGCTGCCGTGTGGCGCGCGGTCTTCGCTCGTGCCGCGCTCGAGCTCGCGGACGCGCTTGCGAAGCGCGTCGACCTCGTCGCGCGAGGCGACCCCCAGCGGTCTTAGCTGCGACGCGACCTCCGAGCGCACGAGCTCCGGACCCGATCGCGGTTCCGGTTCGACCACTTCAGGATTCCTGCGCGGCCTCGGTCACTTGCTCCTTGCCCTGGCCCTGCATCAACGAGTGGTCGAGCTCCTGGGCCCGCCGCCGAAGCGGAGGCCTTGTCCGTTGCTGACCCGAAAGCCTTCTTCACCTCTTTGACCATGATGGTTGCTCTCCTCCTGTCGACCTCCCCGCAAGGATACCGTCGGCGTGGGCCTCCGGCACCGCGGTTCGCGGTCGAGTCGGCGGTGAGTCCCGGAGCAGGCCGACACGTCCGGGTCACGTGGGGGTCGTATGCTGGTCGCCGGACCTTGTCCGCGTCGCGACGCCGACAGGACCAGCAATGAATCCCAGCCGAGACGGTGGGCAGCCTCGATGTCGGTGTCCAACCGGTCGCTGATCATGCGGGGCCGGCTGCCGCCTCCTCGCCAGAGCGCGGCCCGAACAACGGAGCGAACGGTTCCCCATGACCTCCCCTTCGGTCCCGGTGCAGGCGACGACCGCCGCGAGGAGCGACTCTGCCCCCGGCCGCAGTCCGCCGTCGCCGACCGGGAACGTGAGATCGGGGTTCGTCGCGACCAGGTGGGCGCCCCGCCGCACGAGCACGCAGGCGCTGCGCAGCTTCGCGTACGTGAGGGTGTCGTCGAAACCGACGACGACGAGATCCACCTGTCCCGTCTCGCTGTCGAACACGTGGAGGCCGGCGTCGAGCAGGATCCGCGTACGCCGTCCCACCGACCACGTACGTGGTCCCGCCTCCTCGCGAGGCCAGCAGCTCCGCCGTCGCGAGCGCGGACGTGACGACCTCGGCGGCGTCGGCCGGCATCCCGATCGATCCGAGCTTGTCGACGACCTGCTCGGGCGTGCGCGAGGATTGTTCGTGAGGAAGACGCACCGCGTCCCTCGCTCCCGGAGCTCGGCGCAGGCGTCCGGCGCGGCCGGGACCGTTCGTCCCCGCGGTAGAGGACACCGTCGAGGTCGAAGAGGAGGCAGTCGTACCCGTCGACGAGCATCAGCCGGCGAGTCGCTCCATGCTCGCTCGTACGCGGGGATCCTGGGTCGCATCACGATCGCGAGCTTCAGGTGCCCGATCGTGCGTCCGCGCTCGCCCGTGCGTGCACGGCAAGGGCGAGCGCGAAGTGCGCGTAGTCGCTCGCGGGGTCGATCTGCACCGCTTTCGCGAACTCCGGCGAGCGCGCGTCGTCCGACCGACATGTACAGGCCCCTGCCGAGGGCCTCGCGGATCGATGCCTTCTCGGGCTCCAGGACTTCGCGCGCGCCAGGAGCATCGCTGCCTGATGGGGATGGCCCTTGTCCAGGAACCGGAGCCCCCGAGCG
>CAVYTE010000006.1:0-117545 GCA_963771385.1 uncultured Actinomycetes bacterium | reverse complement strand
GTGAGATCTCGGCAGGTGACGAGGTTCACCAGGTCGAACGCATCGGGTCCTCGGACCTCGATGCATCGCTCCACCGCGACGTCCCACAGCGTCACGTCCTCGAGCAGGGAGCGGTACTCGGTCACCGGGTCCTCGTACAACGTCGGCAGCAGCATGTGGTTGTAGAGGCCCCAGCTCTTGCATCCGTGCCGCTTCGTGGCTTCGAAGTACGGCGACTTGCGGTACCAGGGCTGGACGTAGAACGTGAAGGTCTCCGACGCCATGCGACGACGCTCCTCGGGCGATGGACGCAAGGAGCGTACCCGCTAGTTCATCGACGGGTCGAACGGCATCGACGCGAGGAGCGCGAACCGAGGACCCTTGCGGCGCAAGACGTTCGCCCACAGGCCACCGGGATCGGGCGTGAACACGTCGTCCGGCTGCGCCGGCTCGACGATCCAGGAACCCTCACCCAGCTCACCCTCGAGCTGCCCCGGCCCCCACCCCGCGTACCCGGCGAACACCCGCGCGCGACGGATCTCGCCGATCGCGTCCGGTTCGGTCTCCTGGGGCAGGAAGCCGATCGAGTCGAAGGCGATGACGTCGGCGCGCTCGGGGTGCTCGAGGTCCGCGAGCACGACCGCGGCCGTCGACTCCACCGGCCCGCCGATGAACAGCCGCTCGCCCCGCTCGACGAGCCGGGCGAGCGGCGGGGCGGCGTCGGCCACCTCCACCTCGCTCGGGCGGTTCAGGACGACGCCGACGGCACCGTCCTCGTCGTGGTGACCGATCAGCACCACCGTGCGGCGGAAGTTCGGGTCGAGCAGGTTCGCGCCGGCGATCAGCAGGCTGCCCTGGAGGCGCTCCACGGCCACATCATCTCGAACCCTCGGCGACCGCCTCCACCGGCTCGAGGACCGCATCACTCGTCCGTTCCCGAAGGAGCGGCAGCAGGACGAGGACCGAGAGTGCCGCGCCGGCCCCGAACAGCGCGTACATCCCCTGCGGTCCGACGACCGGTAGCACGACGGCGGCCGCGATGTACGACACGGCGAGGGTCCCATGGAAGATGCCCTCCGAGGCGCCCATGACCCGGCTCCGCACCGCATCCGGTGTCCGGCGCTGGAAGACGCTCTGCTCCGCCACCATCGTGAGGCCGTCGCCGACCCCCCACGCGACGCTCAGGACCAGGACGAGCCAGAACCAGGGGGAGAGCGCCACCGCGAAGCCCATCGACGCGATGAACGCGGTTCCGATCACGAGCCAGCGGATCTCCGTCCGCGCCGAGAGACGGCGGCCCGCGACCGAGCCGAGGATCGATCCGGCGCCCCACAGTCCGATCAGCAGCCCGAAGCCGACCGGGCCGGCCTCGAAGGAGGCGGCGAGCGGCGCGTCCGCGACCATCGCCATGCCGATCCCCAACACCAGGACCACCCACGAGGCCGTGATGCGACGCAGCACCCGCTCGCGCCACAGGAACCGGAACCCCGCCATGAGACCTCGGTGTTCCTCCTCATCCGAGCGCTCGCCGGCGAACCTGGCGTGGACCGAGACGATGAGGCCACCGGAGACCAGGAACGATGCCGCGTTCAGGCCGAAGACCCACGGCGCCCCGAGCGTCGCGAGGAGTACACCGCCGAGCGCCGGGCCGGCCATGATCCCCGCGTTGCGGCCGACGGCGATCAGGCTGTTGGCCCAGGTCACCTGCTCCTGAGGGACGAGGTTCGGGATCGCGGCGCTCGACGCCGGCCAGAACGGCGCCTCCGCCAGCGCCGAGAGGAACGCCACGAACACGAGCGGCCCCGGCGAGTCGACCAGGGCCATCGCGGCGAAGCACACCGCGGCCGCCGCATCGGAGGCGAGCATCACTCGCCTGCGGTCGAACCGATCGCCGAGGACGCTCATCAGCGGCCCGACGATCCCGCTCACGCCCTCGGTGAGCAGGAGGGTCGCAGCCAACCAGACCGCCGACTGCGTCTCCTCGTAGATCGCGAACGTCAACGCCGTGTACGCCGCCGCGCTCCCGGTGATGGAGATGAGCCGCGACAGCGCGAGCCGGCGGACGGCGGTCCGGGGGGCGGTCATCGTCGCATCGTGCCCCGCTCCCCGGACCATCGTCTATCCCCCCGTTCGAACGAGCTCGGGCTCGCCCCGCGCCGATACCGAACCTGCCTCCGCGAGGTGCTCGTCGGCCTCCGCCTGCGTTCGCCGGGACGAGCGCAGGATCGGCACGAGCACGATCGCGCCGAACAGGCCGAGCACGCCACCGACCGCGTACACACCTCGCGGGCCGAGCAGCTCGAGCGCAGGCCCGCCGAGCAGGAATCCGGCGGCCAACGCGATCGTGATGACCGCCTCGGACGCCGAGACCACGCGACTGCGGACCACGTCGGGCGTCCGGCGCTGCTGGATGTTGCGGTCGGCCACCATGATCAGGGCGTCGGCCACGCCCGACAGGAGGATCAGCACGAGCACCGGCGCGAACCACGGCGAGAGAGCGACGCCCGCGGTCGTCACGCCGATCACGATCGTGCCCGCGAACAGCGCCCGCGCCTCCGTCCGCTGCGTGAGCCGACGGCCTGCGAGCGAGCCGATCACCGACCCCGCGCCCCACGCGCCGATCATGAGTCCGTAGCCGGTCGAGCCGGCGCCGAACAGCTCGGCGAGCGGGACGTCCGCGACCATGACCATGCCGAGGCCGAGCACGAAGACCGACCACGCGAGCACGAGGGTCCGCAGCAACCGGTCGCGCGCGATGAAGACGAACCCGGCGCGGATCCCGTCGTGTTCGTGGGCGTCGCCGTCGCGCTCCTCGGCGAACCGGCCGTGCACGGTCACGACGAGCACCGCCGACAGGACGAAGGACAGCGCGTTCGCCGCGAACACGAGGCCCGCGCCCATCACGGCGAGCAGGACGCCGCCGATCGCGGGGCCGATCATGATCCCGGCGTTCGCGCCGACCTGGATCAGTCCGTTGGCCCACGCCAGGTCGTCCTCGTCCACCAGGTTCGGGATCGCGGCGGCCGAGGCGGACCAGAAGGGCGTCTCGACGATGGCCGCGGCGAACCCGACCGCGAGCAACCAGCCGGGATCCTGGCTGAAGGCCATCGCGGCGAAGCACGCCGCGCCCGCCAGGTCGGACACGATCATGACCCTCTTGCGATCGAACCGGTCGCCGAGCACGCCGCCGATCGGCGCGAACAGGCCGCTCACGCCGAACGTGAGCAGGAGCGACGCCGACAACCAGGCGGCCGAGCGCGTCTGCTCGAAGACCGTGTAGTTGAGCGCCGCGAACGCGGCCGCGCCTCCGGTGACCGAGATCAGCCGTGCGGTCGCGAGCCTTCGAACGGCGCTGCGTGCGGTTGGTGTGCGCATCGGACGACTCCTGCGTGACTCGGGTGGAACGAGGACGGTGCTTCGGGCTCCCGCCGGGCGGCGGGGATCGCGGCCGCTAAGCGGTCGCGGAGACGGAGGTATCCCCCGTCTTGATGGTCCCGAACGGCACCTGGAGTCGCCTCATGACCGAGCGAGTCTACCAGTGGACGCCTTGCGAGGGAAGGACCTGTGACGAACGTCACATGCCGATCGTTCGATCGGGCAGCACGATGAACCGCGCCGCACGACCGCCGATCGCGGAGGTGATCTCGTCGATGACGTCCTGCCCCACCCCGCTGTCGAGCGTGAGGCCCATCAGTGCCGTCCCGCCGCGCGAGGCGCGGCCGACGTCCATCGTGGCGATGTTGATGCGGTGCTGTCCGAGGATCGTCCCGACCTTGCCGATCACCCCGGGCCGGTCCTCGTACTCGAAGAACAGCATGTTCGGGGCGGGCGCCATCTCGATGTCGTATCCGTTCACCTGCAGGACGCGCTGGTCGTTGCGCTTGCCGACCAGCGTTCCGGCCGCCGAGACCTCACCCTCCTCGGTCTCGGCGCGAACGGCCACGAGGTTCACGTAGTCGCTCGAGACCGACGAGCGCATCTCGGCGATCGCGATCCCACGCTCGCGCGCGATGATCGGCGCGTTCACGAACGAGATGGGTTCGTGCACCACGCCGCGCAGCACGCCCTTCACGACCGCCAGGGTGAGCACCCGGGTATCGGCCTCGCCGATCCTGCCGAGGTACTGGCACTCGACCGCCCGCACGGCGCCGTCGGCGAGGCCCGTGAGCAGCGCGCCCAGCCGCTCGGCGAGCGGGAGGAACGGGCGGACGGCCTCGGGGACCTCCGCCCCGGCCGAGACGTTGACGGCGTACGGGACGAACTCGCCACGCAGCGCGAGCCGAACCATCTCCGCCACCGAGGTCCCGGCCTTGTCCTGTGCCTCGGTGGTCGAGGCCCCGAGGTGCGGGGTGGCGATCACCTGCTCGAACGCGAACAGGGGCGAGTCCTCGGCCGGCTCCTGCTCGAACACGTCGAGCGCCGCGCCCGAGAGCCGACCGTCCTCGAGCGCCTTGGCGAGGGCCTGCTCGTCCACGATCCCGCCGCGCGACGTGTTGACGAGCCTCGCGCCCTCCTTCACGAGTGCCAGCTCGCGTTCGCCGAGCAACCCCTCGGTCTCGGGCGTCCTCGGCAAGTGGACGGTGAGGAAGTCCGACTGCACGAGCAGCGCCTCGAGGGTCGGCATGAGCTCGACGCCGATCTCCTTGGCCCGCTCCCGCGGCACGTAGGGGTCGAACGCGATCACACGCATGCCGAACGCCGGAACAGCGCAACGCGACGAGCGCGCCCACCCGCCCGAGGCCGATCACGCCGAGCGTCTTCCCCTGGATCTCGACGCCCCGCCATCTCGAGCGGTCCCATCGCCCGTGCTTCAGCTCCTCGTTCGCCTGCGGGATGTTCCGCGCCTGCGCGAGCAGCAGGGCGACGGTGTGCTCGGCCGCGGAGACGATGTTCGACTGCGGCGCGTTCACGACCATCACGCCCTTGCGCGTCGCGGCGTCCACGTCGACGTTGTCGATCCCGATGCCGGCTCGCGCGATCACCTTCAGGGTGTCGCCCGCCTCGATCACCTCGGCCGAGACCCGTGTCTGCGAGCGGATCACGAGGGCGTCGTACGGACCGATCGCCTCGACGAGTCCGCCACCGACGAGCTCGGGACGCACGTCGACCTCGAAGTCGCGGCGGAGCAGCTCGAGCCCCGGCTCGGACAGCGTCTCGGTGACGAGGACCTTCACGGTCGGACCTCCCTGAGCGGGGCGCTCAGGCCTGATGGGTCTCCTGGAACACGCCCTCGGCGGCCGCGACCGCGGAGCCACGCTTCACCGGGTGTCCGAGCCGTTCGAGCGTCATCTCGAGTGCCGCCAGGCCGCGCAGGATATCGAGCTCGCTGAAGTAGCCGAAGTGGCCGATCCGGAACACCGTCCCCTTCAGCGGGCCCTGACCCGGGGCGAGCACGCAGCCGAAGTCGGAACGGATCCGGTCGCTGATCGTGTCCGCGTCGATGTTCTCCGGGGCCCGGATCGCGGTCACCGTCCAGTTGTCCTCGAGCCCCTCGCCGAACAGGTCGAGGCCGAGCGCGACCACGCCCTCCTTCACGGCCCGCGACAACATCCGGTGCCGCGCTAGCGCCACGTCCACCCCGTCTTCGAAGTAGAGCGCGAGGGCCGCCTGCAGCCCCTGCATCACGCTGATCGCCGGTGTCCACGGGTTCTCGGGGTCCGGCCTGTCGGCGAACTCCTTGTAGATCGACCAGTCGAAGTAGAACCGAGGCAGCGTCGCCGTCCGATGCGCCTCCCATGCGCGTTCGGAGATCGCCACGAACGCGAGGCCGGGCGAGGCCGACAACGCCTTCTGCGATCCGCCCACGGCGACGTCGATCCCCCAGCCGTCGAAGTCGAACGGCACGGCCCCCAGGCTCGAGACGACGTCCACGATCACGAGCGCGCCGTGCTCCTTCGCGACCCGGGCGAGCTCCCGCACCGGCTGGATCACGCCAGTCGAGGTCTCGGACTGGGTCAGCAGCACGGCCTTGACCGGGCGATCCGCGAGGGCCGCGGAGACCTCCTCGGGAACGATCCTGCGGCCCCAGTCGTACTCGATCGTCCGAACCGACAGGCCGTGGGCCTTCGCGAGCTTGCTCCATCGCTCCGAGAAGTAGCCGGCGAGCGGGACAAGGACCTCGTCCCCTGGCGACAACACGTTCTGGACCGCAGACTCGAGCCCGCCGGTCCCGGAGGAGGTCAGGAGGAACACGTCGGCGTTCTGGGTCCGGTACAGCTCCTTCAGCCGTCCGGTCACGTCGCGCATCAGTGCGCCGAACCCGGGACCCCGGTGGTAGACGAGCGGACTGCCCTGTGCGAGCAGGACCTCGGGCGGGATCGGGGTCGGGCCTGGCGCCAGGATGATCTCGGGACGGTGCATGCTTCGGCTCCTCGAACGTCGTGGCGGCGGGACTCGACGGTCGTCGCGGGACCCCGGCGCGGCCAGTCTCCGTCGCGTCGGCTCAGCGTATCATCGAAGTGTTCGCCGCCAGCTCGGCGGCGTTCCGTGTGTCATGGCGACCTTCCTGTTCGTGGTGAAGCGGTTCTTCGCCCAGCGGTTGCTGGGGCTCGCCGTGGTGGTCACGCTCGGCTTCACGATCGGCGTGCTCGTCGCGGGCCCGATCTACGCGGACGCGGCGCGCGAGGCGATCCTCTCGTCCGCGTTCAGCACGGCCTCCGTGACCGTGAAGAACGTGCGGTTCCTCACGTACGGCGACCCCGAGTACGACTTCGAGCACGCGGATGCGGCGGTGAGCGATGGCGTCTCCACGCTCCCGCTCGATGAGCTCGTTCGCCAAGGACGGGGCACGGTCCGCCTCGCCGGCGGCACATCGTCGGAACCGCTCTCGCTCACGGTGCTGTATCGCGACGGCGCCGAGGAACATCTCCGCATCCGCGGCGAGGCGCCGCAGGGCCCGGACGAGATCGCGCTTCCCTCGGGGATCGCTCGGCTCCTCGGTCTCCAGCTCGGGGACCGGCTGACGGCGCTCGGTCCGACGGACGAGGAGGCCGAGCTCACGCTCGTCGGCCGGTTCGACCCGCCCGATCTGGGCGACCCGTTCTGGTACGGCGAACAGAACCCGTTCCCGGCCCCGGAATCGACCGAGCTGCCGCCGGCGATCATGGACCACGCCGGGTACCTGGCCGTCGTGCCGGAGCTCGGGGTCACCACCGAGTTCGTGTGGGACGCGTATCTCGATCTGGTCGGCGTGCCCTTCGAAGACGCGGAACGGATCCCGGCGCAGATCGAACGCATCGAGAACGAGCTCCGAGCCGATCCCGCCTTCGCGCAGCTCCAGGTCATCACCGGGCTCGACGACGCTGTTGGCGCTCGTCGGCGAGCGGGTCGCGGACCTTCGCGTGCCGATCTTCCTCGTGGTCTTCCAGATCGGGGCCGTGGCCTTGGCGATCCTGGCCGGCGTCGGCTCGCTCGTGCTCACCCGGCAGTCGTTCGAACTCGCGGTCCTGCGCAGCCGGGGATTCTCGGGCGGGAAGCTGATCGCCGCGCAGGGGTTCCAAGCGGCGTTCACCGCGATCCTCGCGTATCCGCTCGGCCTGCTGATCGGTATGGGCCTGGCCGCACTCGCATCGCGGGCGAACGGCCCGTCGCTCCCCGGCGTCCTGTTCCCGATCGGTCTGCCTCAACAAGCGCTCGTGCTCGGGCTGGCCGGGGCAGCGGCCGGGGCGCTCACGCTGTTGCTGCTCTCCCTCCCGCACGTCCGGCGGACGATCCTGGAGGAGCGGCGGCTGCTCTCGAGGGAGGATCGCCCGTTCCTGGCCCGGATCCCGGTCGAGCTGTTCGTCCTGCCGCTCGCGGTGTTCACGTTCATCCAGCTGCGCGGCACCGCCGTCCAGTCGACGGCGGCCCGCGATCGGCTCGATCCCCTCGTCCTTCTCACGCCGACGCTGCTGATCTTCGCGCTCTCGTTCCTGTCCCTTCGTCTCCTGCTGTGGGTGCTCCGCCGGCTCGACCGCCGGGTGGGGCGGACCAGGAGCCTGACCGCCTACCTGGCGGCCCGACGGCTCGGACGTTCCCCCGGGACCAGCTTCGCGACGTCCCTGCTACTCGTGCTCTCGGTCGGCCTGCTGATCGTGTCCACCTCGTACCGCGCGATCGTGCTACGCAACCACGAGGACAGCGCCCGTCAACTGGTCGGAGCGGACTGGAACGTGCAGGTGGCCGTCCCCGACGAGCAGCTGCTCGCGGTCGAGCAGTTGCCGCCCGACAGCGTCGCCGTGATCCGCAGCCAGCCCTCGTTCCAGCTGCCGGGGACGTTCCCGCAGCCGCCCGTCGCACTCGCCGTCGATCCCTCCCGCTACGCGCAGGGGGGCTGGTGGCGCTCCGACTACTCGGAGATCCAACTCGAGGACTGGCTCGCCGAGATCGAGGTCCCCCCCGCCGGGGCCGAGGTCACGGGCGAGGACTTCTCGGCGACCGTCACGGCCGACGCGGCGAGCGAGGGGCTCGAGCTCCTGGTGACCTACCGCACGGTCGACGGCGAGGTCCGAACCGCCTCCGCGGGCGTGCTGGAGGAGGGGACCCAGCCGTACGAGGCGACGCTGGAGGGCGCCGAGCGGATCCTGTCGATCATGTTCCGCAACGAG
This sequence comes from uncultured Actinomycetes bacterium, assembly GCA_963771385.1. GTDB lineage: Bacteria > Actinomycetota > UBA4738 > UBA4738 > HRBIN12 > DASSJM01. The sequence continues at coordinate 108,981 of CAVYTE010000006.1, read as the reverse complement.
GGGATCGGCGGGCTCGCGTCGTCCCTGCGGATCGAACTGGCGGACGCGGCGGCAGGCGAACCGTTGGACATCTCGGACTGGACGCCGATCGCATGGCGTGGCGGTGGCGGCACGGCCGAACCGACGGCAGACGGCGTGGCGCTCGAGGTCCAGCCGGGCTCCGGCCACGTCGTCGGCGGGATCGCTCCCCCGACGCCACCGCTCCCGGCGCTCGTCTCGCCGCAGGTCGCCGCGTCACAGGGATCGAACTTCGTCGCGAACCTCGGGGGTCAGCAGCTCGAGTTCCGCCAGGTCGCGCTCGCGCAGGCCTTCCCCACCGTGGCGGGAGACTTCATGGTCGTGTCCACGCCGGGACTGCTCGACGCCGTGGTCCGGATCCCCGAGGCGGGCCTCGGCCTGAACGAGGTCTGGGCCATGGGCGAGGACCCGGTCCCGGAGCTCGAACGTGCGGGGCTCATCCCCGGGACCGTACAGGCGGCCGGGCCGATCATCGGCGCGCTCGCGCAACTCCCGCAGTCGCTCGCCGTGGGGATGAACTTCGCGGCGGCCGTCGGCGGGCTCGGACTCGTCGTGCTCGGCGTGGGGGTCGGCCTGTACTTCGGCCAGCGCCGTCGCGAGTTCGAGTTCGCCTCGCTGCGCGCGATGGGGACCCAGCCGAAACAGATCTCCCGCGTCCTGCTGCTCGAGCAGGGCCTGATGATCGTGTTCGCGATCGTGGCGGGTGCCGCGATCGGGTTCGGCATCCTTCGGCTGCTCATGCCGTACGTCTCCCGGAGCATCGGCTCCGCCTTCCCGCCGCCGCTGCTCGTGACGGACCGGGTCGCGCTCGCGGTCTCGCTGGCCGCGATCGTCGCCGCGACCGCGATCGGGCTGCTGGCCGCGCTCCGTGCGTTGCTCCGCACCTCCGTGACCACGGTGCTGCGAGGTGAAGCCGAGTGAGCCGGCCGAGGGAAGAGACGTTGCGAGGCGCGACCCTTGCCCCCGGCGTCTTCCACGAGGCCCTGATCCGCTTCCACCACGTGTTCAAGATCTACCGGGTGGCGGATACGGGCGTGGTCGCGCTCGGCGGCGTCGACTTCGACATCTCCGAGGGCGAGTTCCTCGCCGTGGTCGGACCGAGCGGCTCGGGCAAGTCGACGATCCTGAACATGATCGGCGGGCTCGACCGCGCGACGGCCGGAACCGTGGAGGTCGAGGGCCGCGATCTCGGCCGCCTCGAGGAGGACGCCCTCACCGAATACCGGCGCGACCGGGTCGGCTTCGTGTGGCAGGGGACGGCCCGCAACCTGGTGCCGTACCTGAACGTGCTCGAGAACGTTCGACTCCCCTCGACCGCCAGCGGCATACGCATCCCGGCCGCCCGCCGATCGCCGCGCGAGCTGCTCGAGGTGGTCGGCCTCGCCGACCGGGCCAAACACCGGCCGGGCCAGCTCTCGGGCGGCGAGCAGCAGCGCGTCGCGGTGGCGGTCGCGCTCTCGAACGTTCCGAGGATCCTGCTCGCCGACGAGCCGACCGCGGAGCTCGACAGCGAGTCGGCGTCGCTGGTCCTGGATGCGTTCCACAGCGTGAACCAGGAGTTCGGCGTGACGATCGTGATGGTCACGCACGACCTGCTGGCTGCCGGACGTGCCGGCAGGCAGCTGCGGCTGCGCGACGGGCAGTTGCTCGTGCAGGGCAGGCCGATGGATCCGCTCGGCATGGACGGGAAGGCGCGTCTGCCCGAAGAGGCGGTCGACGCGCTGGCCGGGACGGACCTCGAGGTCGAGGTGCGCGACGGCGAGGTCCGGATCCGACGCCGGGGCGAGGGAGGGCTCGTCGTTGAGTGAGGGGCGACGCTGGGGAGACGGAGCCACCGCGACCGGGAAGCCGCTGCTCGCAGGCACCGACATCGTGCGGACCTACCGCGGCGCGAACGGCGTGCAGGCGGTTCGCGGCGCCTCGCTCGCGGTCGGCCCGAAGGACTTCGTCGCGCTCATGGGCCCGTCCGGTTCCGGCAAGACCACGTTCATCGGCCTGCTGTCGGGTCTCGACGCGCCCGATCGCGGCGAGGTGCGGTGGAAGGACCGGCCGATCAACGAGCTCTCGTTCGACGAGCAGATCGAGCTGCGGCGAACGGGCATGGGGATCGTGTTCCAGAGCTTCGGATTGCTGCCGACGCTCTCGGCGATCGAGAACGTCGAGCTGCCGCTGCGGGTGTCGGGCACCAAGCTCGACGAAGCGCGCCAGCGCGCGGAGACGTGGCTCGGGCGCCTCGGTCTGTCGGATCGGATGCACAACCGGACCTTCGAGCTCTCGGCCGGCCAGCAGCAGCGCGTCGCCGTCGCTCGCGCGTTGATCCCCGAACCCGAGGTGGTGCTCGCCGACGAGCCGATCGCCGAGGTGGACACGGAGAACGCCGACCTCATCCTCGAGGCCCTCTGGGACGTGATCCGCCGCGGCGGCGCGGTGCTCGCGGCGACGCACAACCCGGAGGCGCTCCGGTATTGCAACCGCGTGGTGCTGTTCCGTGATGGCAGGATCGAGGCGGAGGGCAAACCCGAAGAGGTCGCCACACGCCTGACGGTGGACTGACGGTTCGGCCCGCGGGGGACCGGACTCAGAATCGGAAGCTGTGGAAGACGTCCTCGCCGTCGCAGTGACGGAGGTCCTCCGCGGTGAGCTCGAAGGCGTCGTCGTGCCGCCGGAGGAATCGGTCGGCGATCGAGCGATGACCGGATCGCCGTCCGACCGCTCGCGCGACCGAGTCCTTCCGCGCGTCGGCCCGCTTCTGCTGCTGGTTCAGGTCGCAGGGCAGGTGCGTGATCTGGGGCGAGATCACGACGCCTCCTCCTTCGGCGGATGGAGCTGGCGAAGGTCGAACTCGGCGTCGGCGAGCTGCGCCCGCTCCGGATGCGCCTTCGACGCGATCAGCGGCATCGACCGCCGGACGTCGAACTTGCGGTTCATGCTGAACGTCGACAGCAGCTGACCGTCCTTCAGCAGGAACGCCGAGAAGCTCCGGTCCTCGATGCTGCCGCGCACGACCATATCGTCCCACTCGGTCGCGAAACCGGCCATCTGGATGCTCGCGTCGTACTGGTCCGACCAGAACCAGTGCGGGTCGTCGAACGCGGCCCGCGCGCCGAGCAGGTTCCGTGCGACGTGTTCGCCCATCTTCATCGCGTTGTCGAAATGCTCGACGCGGATCGGGCCGAACACCGGATGGTCGTGACGCGCGACGTCGCCGATCGCCCACACGCCCTCGGACGCCGTGCGCAGGCTCGCGTCGACCGGGATCCCGTTGTCGACCGGCACCCCGCCCTCGGCCACCTCGGTCACCGGCTCGACCCCGACCCCGACCACCGCGAAGTCGCCCTCGATCCTTCGGCCCCCCTTCGTCACGAGCGCCTCGAACCGTCCGTCGCCCTCGAAGCGCTCGGCGGCGTCGCGGAAGATCATCTCGACGCCGTGGTCGCGGTGCAGAGCCTCGATCGCGCCGCCGAGCTCCGGCCCGAGCACCCGCTCGAGGGGGGCGCCGAAGAACTCGACGACCGTGACGTCCAGTCCGAGCTGGCGCAGCGACGCCGCGACCTCGGCGCCGATGAATCCCATCCCCACGATGACGGCCTTCGAGCCGTCCGCGGCTGCCTGCCTGATCGCGTCGGAGTCCGGCGCGAACCGCAGGTCGAGCACGCCGGGCAGATCGACGCCGGGGACGTCCAGCCGTCGGTTCCTGGCGCCGGTGGCGATCACGACCTGGTCGAACGGCACCCGGTCGCCGCCCTCGAGTTCGATCGGCGCGCTCGGCGACGAGGACATGCGTCGCCCGCACCCCGAAGCGCGCGTCGACCCGGTGCTCCTCGTACCACTCGGCCGGGCGGACGAAGTGGTGGTCGGACTCGCCGCGCAGGTACTCCTTCGACAGCGGCGGGCGCTCGTACGGGGGCATCGGCTCGGCGCCGATCAGCACGAGGTCGCCGTCGAACCCCTCATCGCGAAGCGTCCCGGCGGCCGTGGCTCCGCCGAGTCCGGCCCCGACGATCACGAAGGTGGTCACTCCTGGGTCAGCAACACCTGGAGCTCGCCGTCCTGTTCCCGGATCTCGAACACGCCGACCGGGTCGGCCGCAGGTCCCTGGACCGCCTCACCGGTCGTGACGTCGAACTGGCTCCCGTGGCAGGGGCATTCGACGACCGTGCCGTCGAGGTCCCCCTCGGCGAGCGAGCACTGTTGATGGGTGCACACGTCGTCGAACGCGTGCAGATCGCCCTCGACGTTCGCCACAGCGACCTGCCGGTCCTCGATGCCGAACGACTGCATCTCTCCGAGGCCAACCCCACCGGCCGGCCCGACCCTGACCCATCCCGCCATGTCGCGAACCTCCCGTCGTCCAGGACCGCCGCAGCGTACCCCACCCTCGGTCGTCGGATGCGAGCGCCTAGTCCCCACCTCGGACCCGCGCGAGGATGTCGGGCGTGAGGTACCCGATCACGGCGATCACGTACAGGCCGGCCATGATCAGGAACCCGCTCCGGAAGTCGATCGGCACCAGCGCGGGGATCAGCGCGCCTCCCACCCAGGCGAGCTGGAACAGCACCTCGTACCGGACGAAGACCCGTCCATAGGCACCACCCGGCGCGAGCCGCTGCATCAACGTCTGGAACGCGAGGCGTCCGAGCTCGGACGACGCGCCCACGACGAGGGCGAACACGATCAGCACCGGCAACTCGAAGGCGAAGAACGACAACGTGGCCCCGACGCCGGCGCCGATGAGGCAACCGATCACGACCGCCTCCTCCCGGATGCCCGCCGGAAGGCGTGGAGCGACGAGGTCGCCCAGGAACCCACCCGCCGTGGCCGCGGCCGCGAGCACGGCGAACCACCAGGTCGGCTCCCCGCTCCGCCGGAGCGCGAACGCGAGCGCGAACAGCAGGAACCCGCTCGCCGCGCGCAGGCCGAAGGCTCCGATCGCCGGCGCCCGGAGCCGAGGGATCGCGCCCGTGCGGGTGACCTCGGCCTGTCCGCCGCGGACCCGCGGGTGCGGGAGCCGCAGGTTCAGCATCGCCGCGACCACGTACGCGACCGCCGCGCCGTACAGCGTCGCCGTCGCACCGCCCGCCTTCAGGAGCAGGAACCCGGGCCCGAGCGCGAGGATCCCGGCACCTGCGGCGATCCGGCCCAGCCGCGCGTTCGCGCGCACGAGCCCCTCGTTCGGTCCCGCGTACGCCACGGCCAGCCCGTTCTTCGTGATCGAGTGGACCTTCGACAGGGCGAGCAGGAGGAACGCGAGCGGGAACAGCAGCAGGGTTCCGAACCGCGGAGCCGCGTACAGGCAGATGACCGCCCGGCCGACCGCCGAGCCGAACGAGATCGCGCGGCGCGGTCCCGCGCGGTCGAGCAGCGGCACGAGGAAGGGACCCGCGAGCGCGAGCGGCACCATCGTGAGCGCGAGGTAGCCGGCGACCTTGACCTCTGCCTTGCCGACCGGCAACTCGAAGAACGCCGAGCCCGCGAGCGCGATCGCGACCATGGCATCCCCGGTCACGCTGCCGAAGTGGGCGAGCCCGTACGTGTCGAGCGGGTCGTCCGAACGCCACATCCGCCCGAGCGGCCGGAACAGGGCCTCGAGCAACCCGACGACGCCGAGCAGGATCAGCTGCCACCATGGGTACCGCTTCGGGCGGGTGCGATCGACCCTCATGTCCGTGCCCTCGGGTCGACCTCCACCGGCCGGCCCGGCTCAGGATCCCGACAGCCGCGCGCGCAGCAGCTCGTTGACGAGCTTCGGGTTGGCGGACCCACGGGACTTCTTCATCACCGAACCGACCAGCGCGTTCAGCGCCTCCTCCTTGCCCGCGCGGAAGCGTTCGAGGGGTCCGGGGTTCTCGGCGATCGCCTCGTCCACCCACACCTCGAGTGCCCGAACGTCCGTGACCTGGGCGAGCCCGCGCCGCTCGACGATCGTTCCGGCATCATCGCCGGTCTCGAACGCCTCCTCGAGCACCTGCTTGGCGCCCGTGATCGAGACCGTCCCCGCCTCGACGAGCCCGATCAGGTCGGCGACGTGCCGCGGCGTGACCTTCGCGTCGGCGAGGTCCGTCTTCGACGCGTTCGCGAGGCCGGCGAGGTCCTGGGTGACCCACGTCGCCGCCGCCGACGCGTCGGCGCCGAGCGCGACCGCGTCCTCGAAGAAGGCGGCGCTCGCGCGGGAGCCGGCGAGGATCCGCACCTGCTCCGTCTTCAGCCCGAGGTCCGCGTACCGCCGGCGTCGCGCCCCGGGGAGCTCGGGGAGCGAGGCCCGGAGCTCCTGCACCCACGGGGCCTCGGGCGCGAGGGGCGGAAGGTCGGGCTCCGGGAAGTAGCGGTAGTCGAACGCCTCCTCCTTCGAGCGCAGCGTATGCGTGGTCCCGGTCTCCTCATCGAAGTGGCGGGTCTCCTGGACGATCGGCTCGCCGCCCTCGAGCGCGGCTCGTTGCCGCTCCTCCTCGTACCGGAGCGCGCGCTCGAGCGAGCGGGTCGAGTTCAGGTTCTTGATCTCGACCTTCGTGCCGAAGGCGCCCTCGCCGGCTCGCCGGGTCGAGATGTTCGCGTCACACCGGAGCGACCCCTCCTCCATCCGAACGTCCGAGACCTCGAGCGCCTCCAGGGTGGCCCGGAGCTCGTCGAAGTACGCACGTGCCTGTTCCGGTGAGCGCAGGTCGGGCTCGGAGACGACCTCGACGAGCGGCACGCCGGCGCGGTTGTAGTCGACGAGCGCGTAGTCGGCCCGTCCGATCCGCCCGGTCGTCCCGACGTGTGTCGTCTTGCCGGTGTCCTCCTCCATGTGCACGCGCGTGATGCCGATCCGCGTCGGCGAACCGTCGACCTCGATCTCGAGATGGCCGCCGACGCAGACGGGAAGGTCGTACTGGCTGATCTGGAAGTCCTTCGGCATGTCGGGATAGAAATAGTTCTTCCGATGGAACAGGGAATCAGGTGCGATCGAACCTTCCAACGCGAGCCCGATCCGCACGATCGACTCGATCGCCTTCTCGTTCGGCACCGGGAGCGACCCCGGGAGCCCGAGGCAGACCGGGCACACGTTCGTGTTCGGGTCCGCCCCGAACGCGTTGCGACATCCGCAGAACATCTTCGTCTCGGTGGAGAGCTCGACATGGCACTCCAACCCGACGACGGACTCGAACCCATCGCGCATGTCGGCGGACAGACTATCCGAGGCATCCGTCGCTCCCTCGGGCGCTCCGACCGAAGCGCGACCCGCGGTTCGGTCGCGGTTGCAGGCCGTAACCGACAAAGCCCCGAACGACAGTGACGTCACGAGGTGCTCCGCCGTATCGTGAGGTAATGAGCCGGGCCGCGCCCAACGATGTCCGCCGGCCCGGAGCCTCCTCCGCCGGCATCTGGTCGGCGCTCGGGATCGTGTACGTCGTCTGGAGCACCACGTTCGTCGCGATCGCCGTGGTGAACGAGACGCTCCCCCCGCTGCTCGCCACGGGCGTCCGGTTCCTCATCGCCGGCGGACTGCTGCTCCCGATCGCGCTGCGGTTCGGCGATCGCATCGGCGACCGGCCGCAGGCCCGGCAGTGGCGGGGGGCCGCCATCGTGGCTGCGCTCCTGATGTTCGGGGGCAACGGGGGCATCGTCTGGGCCGAGCGGACGATCCCGTCGGGCATGGCGGGTCTCGCGATCGCCACGGTCCCGCTGTGGATCGCGGCGATCGATCGCGTGGTCCTCGGCCGCCGCCAGCCCGTGTTCGTCGTGGTCGGGCTGGTCCTCGGCTTCGCCGGTGCGGTGCTGCTCGTCGGCGGCAACGCGCTCGAGGGCGAGATCGACATGGGAGGCCTCGTGCTGGCACTCGCGGCCGCCGGCTCGTGGGCGGCCGGATCGGTCTACCAGCGGCACGCCGCGCTGCCCGCGCGGCCGTTCGTCGCCGCCGGCATGGAGATGCTCATCGCCGCGGCGATCTTCTTCGCCGTGGGGTCGCTGGCGGGCGAGATCGGCGACGTCGACCCGGACCTGTTCTCGCGTGCGTCGCTCATCGCGCTCGCCTACCTGGTGGTGATCGGATCGTGGGTCGGGTTCACGTCGTACCTCTGGCTCCTCCGGGTCGCGCGGACGTCCCTCGTCGCGACCTACGCGTACGTGACCCCGGTCGGTGCCGTGCTGCTCGGGTGGCTGTTGCTCGACGAGTCGCTCACGCTGAGCACCCTGGTGGCGGGCGGCCTGATCGTCCTGGCGGTCGTCCTCATCGTCTCGGCGGGCGGCGCCCGGCGGGAGGAGCCGGGCGAGGTCGAGGCCGAACGCGCGGAGGCGATCGCCTAGCTCGTCCGCGTCGGCGAGCTCCCGTCACACCCAGGGGGGCGCTACGTGACGAGCTCGGCGACGACCGGTGGCTCGGCGTCGAATGCGATGGCCTGCTCCAGCGACCACGCCGCCCGCAACAGCCGGTCCTCCTGCAGGACCGGCGCGGTGAGCTGCACGCCGACCGGCAGCCCGCGCTCGTCGAGCCCGCTCGGGATCGTGATCGCCGGCATGCCGGACAGGTTGGCCGGGATCGTGAACACGTCGGAGAGGTACATCGCCATCGGGTCGTCCGCGCGCTCGCCGATCCGGAAGGCGGTCGTCGGCGACGTGGGCGAGACGAGGACATCGAACGCTTCGAACGCACGCTCGTAGTCGCGGATGATCAGGGTACGGATCTTCTGCGCCTGTCCGTAGTAGGCCTCGTAGTAGCCGGCCGACAGCGCATACGTCCCGAGCATGATCCGGCGCTTGACCTCCGCTCCGAAGCCCGCGCCGCGGGTCTTCGTCATCATCTCGACCGAGTCCGTGCCGTCGACGCGCAGTCCGTACCGGACGCCGTCGTACCGCGCCAGGTTCGACGAGGCCTCCGACGGGGCGATCAGGTAGTACGCCGAGAGCGCGTAGTCGGTGTGCGGCAGGGTCGCCTCGCCGACCTCGGCGCCGAGTCCGGTGAGGCGCTCGATCGCGTCACGCACGCTCGCCCGCACGCCGGGTTCGACGCCCTCGCCGAAGGCCTCCTTCACGACGCCGATACGCAGGCCGGAGATCCCCGTTTCGAGGCCGTGCGCGAAGTCGCGCCGCGGTTCGTCGAGGCTCGTCGCATCCATCGGGTCCTTGCCGGCGATCACCGAGAGCAGGGTCGCGGCGTCGCGTACGCTCCGAGTGAACGTCCCGATCGTGTCGAGCGAGGACGCGAACGCGATCAGGCCGTACCGGCTGACGAGCCCGTACGTCGGCTTCAGCCCGACGACGCCGCAGAGCGACGCGGGCTGGCGGACCGAGCCACCCGTGTCGGTCCCGAGCGCCCACACGGCCATCCCGGACGCGACGGCGGCCGCGCTCCCACCGCTCGATCCACCCGGGACCGTCTCCAGGTCCCAGGGGTTGTGGACGGGCCCGAACGCCGAGTTCTCGTTCGATGAGCCCATCGCGAACTCGTCGCAGTTCGTCTTGCCGAGCAGGACGCCCCCGTCGTCCCGCAGCCGGGCCCAGGGCGTGCAGTCGTACGGCGGTACGTAGGCCTCCAGGATCCTCGAGCCGCACGTGGTCCGGACCCCGCGGGTCGAGAGCACGTCCTTCAGCGCGAGCGGGATGCCAGCGCCGGCGGGCGCGTCGCCGGCCGCGATCCTCCGATCGGCCTCCGAGGCGCGCTCGGCCGCGAGGTCGTCGGTCCTGGTGAGGAAGGCGCGGACGTGATCGTCCACGGCGTCGATCCGCGCCCGGCACGACGCGACGATCTCGGCGCCCGAGGTCTCGTCCGCGCGCAGCCTGGTCGCGAGCTCGGTGGCCGTCAGGTCACACAGGTCCGGTGCCCGGCTCACTCCATCTCCACGATCCGAGGGACCTTGAAGCGATCGGACTCGACCTCGGGGGCGTTCGCCAGCACCGCTTCCAGGGGCAGCGAGGGGACGAGCTCGTCGCGTCGCAGGACGTTCGAGCGCGGGATCGCGTACGCGGTGGGTGGGACGTCCGACGTCGCCACCTCGCCGACCGTGGCCGCGTGCTCGAGGATCACGCTGAGTTGCTCGCGCAAACGCGCCTTCTCCTCATCCGTGAGATCGAGGCGCGCGAGCTTCGCGACGTGCTCGATGTCGATCTCGATGGGCATGCCGCGCAGTCTATCGACGGCGTCGACGGGAACGCCGGCGGCTCAGCGGAACAGGCCGAACCGCGGTTCGACCTGCCGCGCGATCGACGCGGCCATGAGCGCGTTGCCCACGAGCCAGACGTCGGTGATCGGACCGACGCCGCCGGGGACCGGGGTGATGGCCTCCGCTTTCGCGGCCACGCTCTCGTAGTCCAGGTCCCCGACCATGCGGGTCTTGCCGGTGGCGTCGTCCTTGAGCGCGTGGATCCCCACGTCGACGGCGACCACGCCCTCCTTGACCATGTCGCCGTCCACGATGCCGCGCACGCCGGCGGCGACGATCAGGATGTCCGCCTGCCGGGTGTAGTCCTCGAGCGGCTTCGTCCGGCTGTGGCACGCGATCACCGTCGCGTTGCGTTGGAGCCCCAGCACCTGCGCCGGCTTGCCGACGCTGTTCGAACGGCCCACCACGACGAGCGTCCGTCCGGTGTAGAACTCCTCGTGACCTGCCCCGCTCGAGTCGGCGTAGTGGTCCAGCAGGTAGAAGCATGATGCGGGCGTCGAGGGAAGGAAGCGTGGGCGCCCCTGCGCGAGCAATCCCGTGTTCAGCGGATGGACCGCCTCGATGTCCTTCAGCGGGTCCACGGCGTTGTTCACCTCGGCCTCGGGGATCTGCGGGGGCAGCGGGTGCAGGACGAGGATGCCGGTGATGCGAGGATCGGCGTTCAGCTTGCCGAGCGTGGCCACGACGTCGTCGAGCTCGATGTCGTCGGGGAGCCGCTCGCAGACGTACCGGTACTCGAGGCTCTCGGCGAGTCGACGCACGTGCCGCTCGTACGCCTGCGCGTCGTAGGTCTCCCCGATCAACACGGTCGCCAACCCGGGCCGCACCTCGGACAGGCGCAGGACCTGCAGCTCGTCGGCGATGCTCTGACGCAGCTGCTCGGCGATCGTGTTTCCATCGATCACGACGGCCGCCACGGACACCTCCCTCGTGCGAGCGCAGACCCTTCGACGGGCCGCGAGGCATCCTGCCACAGGCCAGGACGGTGCGCGCTACGCGCGGCCGAGACGCCGGAGGAACTCGGCCTCGTCCACGATCTCGACGCCGAGCTCCTCGGCCTTCGCGGCCTTCGTGCCGGGGTTCTCGCCGACGACGACGAAATCGGTCTTCTTCGACACGCTGGACGCCACCCGCGCGCCGGCGGCCTCGGCCGCGGCGCCGGCCTCGTCTCGGGACATGCCCTCGAGGCCGCCCGTCAGGACGATGACCTTGCCGGCGAGCGGCTGCTTGCCCCTCGGCCTCTTCGGCGCTTCATCCCGCACGCGGACTCCGGCAGCTCGGAGCTTCTCGATCAGCGCCCGGTTCGCGCGGTCGGCGAACCACCCGTGCACGCTCCTGGCGATCTCCGGGCCGATCTCCTCCACGTCGTCGACGTCCTGCTCCGACGCGTCCATCAGCACGTCGATGGAGCCGAACGCGTTCGCGAGCACCTGGGCGACGTGGGTGCCGACATGCGGGATGTTCAACGCCGTGAGGAGCCGCCAGATCGGTCGGTCCTTGGCCCGCTCGATCGAGGCCAGCAGGTTCGAGATCGACTTGTCCGCGAAGCCGGGGAGTTGCGCGAGACCGTCTGCGGTGAGCGAGAAGACGTCCCCGGGATCGGTCACGAGTCCCAGATCGATGAGCGCCATCCCCGTCTTGTAGCCGAGACCCTCGATGTCCAGGCCGCCGCGCGACGCGAAGCTGAACAACCATTCGATATTCTGCGAGGGGCACGCCCGCTTGTTGGGGCAGCGCCAATAGGCCTCGCCTTCCTTGCGGACCAGGGCGGTGCCGCAGGAGGAACACGTCTTCGGGAACGTCCAACGACGCGCGCCTTTCCTGCGCTTGGGGAGCACCGGGCCGACGACCTCCGGGATCACGTCGCCGGCCCGCCGGACGATCACCGTGTCCTTCTCGCGGACGTCCTTGCGCCGAACCTCGTCCTCGTTGTGGAGCGTCGCGGTCGAGATCGTCACGCCGCCGACCTGCACGGGCTCCAGGAACGCGAAGGGCGTCACGATGCCGGTCCGGCCCGTGTGCACTCCGATCTCGCGCAACAGCGTCGTACGTTCCTCGGGCGGGAACTTGTACGCGATCGCCCACCTGGGCGCGTGGCTCGTCGCGCCGAGCTCCTGTTGCAGCGCGACCTGGTCGACCTTGCTCACCGCGCCGTCGATCTCCCAGTCGATGCTGTGCCGGTCCTCCTCCCAGCGCCGGACGTAGGCCTCGACGCCGTCCAGATCCGGTTCGACCTCCGAGGTCGGCGCGACCGGGAGCCCGGCCTCTCGGCACCACTGCAGGAACCCCGAGTGCGAGTCGAACCGCACGCCTTCGGCGAAGCCGAACGAATGCACCCAGAGCGACAGGGGGCGCGACGCGCTGACCTTCGGGTCCTTCTGCCGCAGGGACCCCGCCGCTGCGTTCCGAGGGTTCGCGAACGGCCGCTGCTCGGCCTGGAGCAGCTCATCGTTCAGCCGTTCGAACGCCTTGACCGGCAGGTAGATCTCGCCTCGCACCTCGAGGTACGCCGGCGGGGCCGTGCCCTGGAGCCGTTGCGGAACCGCTGCGGACCGTCCGGACGTTGGCGGTGATGTCCTCGCCGGTCCTGCCATCGCCGCGGGTCGCGCCCTTCGTGAGGACACCTCCCTCGTAGGTGAGCGCGACCGCGATCCCGTCGATCTTCAGCTCGCACGAATACCGGGCACCGGACCCGACCACACGCTCCACTCGGGCGGCCCACGCCTCGAGCTCCGGGCGGCTGAACGCGTTGTCGAGCGAGAGCATCGGGGAGCGATGTTCGACCGGCGCGAACAGGTCCGCGGGTGGCCCGCCCACGCGCTGGGTGGGCGAATCCGGCGTGACGAGTTCGGGGAACCGCTCCTCGAGCGCGCGCAGCTCTCGGATCAGCTCGTCGTACTCGGCGTCCGAGATCTCCGGGTCGTCGAGCACGTGGTAGCGGTACATGTGGAAGTTCACCTGCTCGCGGAGCTCCTCGACCCGCACCTTCGCGGCCGCGAGCTCCCGCTCGGTCTTCGTCGTCGTTCCCGGACCGCCAGCCCGCTTGACGCTCACGCCGCGATCTCCACCGAGCCGGCCATCCCGATCTGCTCACCCACCAGCATGACGCCGCCGAGCACGCCGCCCACCTTCCGCATGTACGTGAGGGCGCCGGCGAACCCGTTGTCCTTCGGGAGGATCGCCTGCACCCCGGCGGCGACGGCGTTGGCGAGCATGCAGGAATCGGCGAGCACCGCGAGGCCGTCCAGCGGATGGCCGTGGCCACCGCTCATCGCCACGCCGAGGCCGTCCCTGCTCGAGGGGACCACGATCGCGACGGAGGTGCCCGGCTTGCGGAGCACGGTGAGCTTCTGTCGCTTGCGGGACTGGATGAAGTAGTCGCCACCGCAGTTCACGGTGACCTCGTTCGCCTCACGCGCGAGGAACCGGCCGACGTGATCGGTGACCGCCCCCTGGAACGCGAACATCGGCCCCACGCCGGCGCGGCTCGCCGCCGCGACGATCTCACGGACGATGTCCGGGGCGTCGTCGGGGACCTCGAGCGGGCGTTTCGAGGAGCGGAAGCGGGGATCCCGCACCGTGTAAGCGTGGAGCTGCTCCCAGAAGGAGAGGGCGGCCGCGCGAGATTCCTCGCCCATGTCGGTCGCCGCCTGGATGTGCAGGATCATGTCCTGCACCTGGATCTCGAACGTGCGTGGCTTGCGTTTGAGCAGCTTCACCGGCCGATGATATCCGCGCCGGGTGATGGTTCCGGGTTAGCCGTCGACCGCCTTGTCGATCGCGTCCTGGTTCTCGTTCATCGCCCAGAACGCGCCCATCTTGCCGTCACGGATGTGCATCACGAACACGGACCGGCTGCTCGCCTCGCCTCCTGGACCGGCCGCCGCACGGTGAGCAGCGCGACCACGTGGTCGTCGTTGGCGATGACGTCGTGGAGGTCCGTGAACCCGATGCTCACACCCGCCTCCATCTGCTCCTTGAACCGCCCGAGCGCGGCCGCCTTCCCCTCGAAGTCCCCCGAGAAGCGGTTCTTGCCGGGCGCGTGCCATACGACCTCGTCGTGAACGGTCGCGGCGAACGCCTCGCGATCGCCTCGGTTGAACGCCTCCATGCCGGCTCGCGCGATCTGAGCGTTCGGATGGTCCGTCATCGAGCGTCTCCTTCCCACGGGAACCCGGGGAGCCTAGGGCCCGGCCCGGCGAGCCGCGCAACTCAGCGGATCGGTTCGAGGATCCGACCGCCGCCCACGAGCTCGTCGCCGCGGTAGAACGCGACGCTCTGCCCCGGCGCGACCGCGCGCTGCGGTGTGCGGAACTCGACGCGTATGCGATCGCCGAGCGGCTCGATCACCGACGGGATGTCCTCACCTCGGTACCGGATCTTGACCTCGCCCTCGAACGGGCCGACCGGGGCCGGCTCACCCGCCACCCAGGACGCGCGGTCCGCGACCAGACCGCGTCGTATGAGGAGCTCCCCGGGCCCGACGACGACGCGGTTGGCAGGTGCGTCGATCTCGAGCACGTACGAGGGTTCGGGGGCCGAGACGCCGAGACCGCGACGCTGGCCCACTGTGAACACCGCCGTGCCGGTGTGGTGCGCCAGGACGCGCCCCTCGGTGTCCACGATGTCGCCGTCCCGGAGCAGGTGCGGAGCGACGGACTCGAGGTAGGCGCTCGCCTCACCGCTCGGGGCGAAGCACAGCTCCTGCGAGTCGGGCTTGCTCGCGACGGGCAGTCCGAACCGCTCGGCGAGCGCACGCGTCTCGGACTTCGGCAACGCGCCGACCGGGAACAAGGACCGCGACAGCTGGCGCTGCCCGAGCATGTGGAGCATGTAGGACTGGTCCTTCGAGCGGTCCGCGCCCCTGAGCAGGCGCCAGCGGTCGCGTTCGCGGGCGTTCCGGACGTAGTGGCCGGTGGCGACGCGTTCGATCCCAAGCTCGTCGGCACGCCGCAGGAACGCGCCGAACTTGATCTCGCCGTTGCAGCGCGCGCACGGGTTCGGCGTCCGGCCAGCCTCGTGCTCGGAGACGAAGTCGTCGATCACGGCGCGATCGAACGCATCCGTCAGGTCGCAGATCTCGAACGGGAACCCGGCGATCCGAGCGACCTCGGCCGCGTCACGGCGGGCGGACGGTCCGCAGCACCCGTGCTCGACGCCGTCGAGATGCACGAGGCGCATGTGCGAGCCCATCACCTCGTAGCCCTGCTCGAGCAGGAGGCATGCTGCGACGGACGAATCGACGCCGCCGGACATCGCGACGAGCACGGATCCCTTCGAGGACATGGACCGATGCTACGACGCCGTGACCGGCGTGCTCGTCACCGAGACCCGCTCGATCCGCCGGAATACTCGCGACGGCGCTATGGCACCGCGTCCCCGGTGGGCTGCACGATCCACAGCCCGCTGGCGCCGTCCGACCCGAACACCAGACCGTCGCTCTCGCGAACGAACACACCCCACATACCCGAGAAGGCCGCCGCCGCTCCGGTGGCTTCGTCCGGCACGAACTGGCCGACCAGGATCGGATCGCCGATCGGGTCGGCTGCCAGCGGTGACAGATCGAGGGCAACGATCCCGTGCGAGTACCACGAGGAGTAGGCGATGTCGCCGTTCACTTCGGTGTTGTGGATGCTCCACTCCCCGGGCGGGCCGTTGAGCTTGTGGACGTACGGCAGGTCGTCGAACGTCGCGACCTGCTCACCCGTGGTCGCGTCGAAGACGCGCAGGAACCCCCACGACGGTCGTTGCGCGATCAGCTTCGCCCTCCCCGCTTCGATCATGTCGAGCGCGGCTGCGTGGTCCGTGAACAGCACGGGGATCGACACGTCAGTGAAATCCCACCACTGCGGGCTCGTCGCCTCCGAGATGAAATCGTGGACGACCGCGATGGCGCCGAGCGACTCGGCCACACGATCCTGCTTCTTCTGCCCACAGGCTCGTTCCGGTTCGGGCGGAACGTCGAAGAAGGTGACGAAGGTCTTCGGCACCGCGATCTTGCCGGCCACCTTCAGGCCTTCATAGTTGCCGGCCGAGCATCCTTGCCCCCGGGGACGGACCGTCCGGCCGCTCAGTTGATGATCGGGCATGTTCCACAACGGCTTCGAGAAGGAGGACTCCGGCGCGACCGCGGGCGCGGAGCCGGCGACCAGGATGCTGGCGGGCGAACGGGTGTCGAAGTCCTCGTCGTTCGTCAACAGGAAGTCGCGCCCACCGACCGAGTACGGCACCAGGGAGTGCGTGTCGCCGTCCGCGTCGGGGGGATAGAGGGTACGGGAGACGAGCGTCGGGTTCGCCACGTCGGTGATGTCGAGCGTGACCACGCCCAGATCCCAGTACGAGACGAACGCCTGCGTTCCGTCTGCACTCGCCCTCGCGCTGTGGTCGAACATGGAGCCGAACTGACCCTGCCCGTAGAAGGGACCGGGCGAGAGCCCCTCTTCCCTCGCACCCCACTCTCCGACCACGGCGGGTGCGGCCGGGTCCGTGACATCGAGGATCTGGAACTCGGTCGTGAGGACCGGGTCGAACCACTCGGCGCCCGGCGTGGCCGAAAGGACGTAGGCGTTGGAGCCGCGCGTGAACAGGTCGAGCTCGTGCGTCCCTCCCCCGCCTGTCGTCAGCCCGAAGTGGCCGAAGTGCACGGGAGCGGCGGGGTCCGTCACGTTCCACAGATCCACGCCGAACTGATCGTCGTCGAGGGACGGATCGTCGAAGTCGCACCGCTGGATGCCGGCGGCGAGCAGGTCACCCGTGAACGACGGCGTCGAGACGCTCCGCACCACGACATCCTCGGTGCTCGTGCCGGGTACACCTGCGATCCGTCCGATCATCATCGGGTTGGCCGGATCGGATATGTCGATGATCTTGGCGCCCAGCCCGTTGCAGGGACCGCCCCACGTGCCGACGTACGCGTGGTCCTCGTGCACCCACACGTCGCCGTTCGTGTCGGACAGACCGAGGTCTGCGTGCCCTACGATCGTGAAGTCGTCCAGGACCGCCGACGGTGCCCGCAACGCCGCCGTGCTCGTCCGCGCCTGCCGAGCCAAGCTCTTCTCGTACGCCGCTCGGTACTTCGCCACGTGCGGCGGTCGGGTAGGCGATGCCGAGGCGGGCAACAGCTGGACAGCGGCAAGCACGAGCAGGAGCGCGACCGAAACGACAGAGCCGACCATCCAGCGCCTTCTCAATGGATCCCCCTCTTCTCGAACATCAGATTTCGGCGGCCGACATCCGACCACTCCGTGATACGAAGGTCAAGAGCAATCGAGCCCTCAGTCGGTGAAGACGTGGACGAGGCCGCACATGCCTTCGCACCGGCCGTCGACGATCGCCGAGTGCAGGGTGCATCGGTACGCGTACGGGACCCCGCCCGGCCGAACCTCGAAGACCCGCCGCACCCGCTCGCCGGGCCGCAGGAGTTCGTTGAAGCTCCAGCCGCCCCCGTACGCGACGACGTTGTGACGGCGGTCGTCGGGGTTCTTCCAGACGACTCGGTCCCCCTCGACGATGAACAGGTGGGCGGGCATCCACCGCTCGGCGCCTGCACGGACCTGCACGCGAACCGCCAGCGCCACGTCGATCGTCCCGAGGAGCAGCGTCGCGCCGACCACGAGGATCGCGAACACGCCGATCCGACGTCGACCCGACGAACCTCTCCTCACCACTACCCCCTCGTCACCTCGAACGTGTTCCGGTTCCGACCCTCGATGAAGTCTTCCTCAACGTTCCCCGGCGGCGTCCATCCCTTGGGCGAACGCCGTGTAGTTGCGGATCGTCGACCCGGCGCTCGGAGGGAGCGGATCGATCCGGTAGTAGTAGAACCAACCCGCCTCGTAGGCACGCATGCGGAGCCACCTCGGCTCGGAGCAGTCACCCGCCGCGAACCGCGTCCCGTTCCACCACGCGCACCCGCCGCCGGTCGCGTTCCGACGGAGCGCGAGCGTCATCCGTTCGACGCCCGAGTCGCCGACGTCGTTCGTGAACACGTGGATCTCGCGGATCCGGTAGTCATCGTCGTCGTAGCTCCAACCCTCGCGCGGATGGTGGAAGCGGCTCCGCGGCGGCGATGCATCGATCTCGCCACCGATCGTCACGGACGTCTCGGCGGACGCATCCGGGGACGCGTCCGGCAGGGAGATGACGAACGTCTCCTCGGGCTCGGGCACCCCGTCGGCGACGATCCCGACCCGGATGAACCGCAGCCGCTCGCCCGGGCCGAACACGATCGGATCGACCGACTCCACCGTGTAGTCCTCGTCCGGCGCCGCCGGCGCCTGGCCGGACGGCGAGACCGTGAACGGCACGCTCAGGGTCTCCTCCGCCGGACCCGCGCGGAAGACGGCGATCTCGACGACGCCCTCGAACTCTTCCGCGCTGTACGGCTCGCCGTCGAGCGTGGCCCGGTCGGCGCCGTCGACGTCGACGATGTAGAACGGGGCCGACGACGGCACCCGCAGGCTCCCGTTCCGCGGTTGCGAGAGGGACACACGGAACCACTCGACGGGCGCCTCCGCGACCCCGTCGACGTGGACGGGGAAGCGCACCACCCTCGGGTCCGCGAGGTGCACGATCGTGAAGCTCGCGACGCCGGACCTTCGCTCGAAGTCGAGCGGCGACGTGGCCGTCTGGCCGCCCGTCGCGTATCTGACCGAGGCCGTCTCGTTGCATACATGGGCCCCGCCGATGACCTCGAACCGGCCCCGTCCATCGTCCTCGGCCGCCAGGTAGAACGGATGGGAAGGCGTGGCCTCCGCCGGCATCCCGGTCAGCCACAGGCTGATGTGGTTCGAACGCGTCGCCGACCCGAAGCATCGAGCATCGGTCACATCGTCGGATCGGGTCGGCGACCCGGCGCCGAGCGAGAGCAGCGAGAGCAACACGAAGAGACAACCCAGCAGGACACGCCGCACGTCGTCGATGCTAACAGCGGCGCTGGCGCGGCCCGCCGCCCTCGCGACGGCCACGGGTATCCTCGCCGGGTCGACAACGGAGGATTCCGGGATGCAGGTCGCAGTCCTCGTGAAGTACGTGCCCGAGCCGGCCGGCACGCCGTCGCTCGGCCCGGACAACCGGCTGGTCCGCGCCGGGGTGGAAGGCGCCCTCGATCCCGGAGACGAGTTCGCCGTCGAGGCGGCCCTCCAGCTCACCGAGACGCACGGCGGGGAGGTCACCCTCGTCTCGATGGGCCCCGAGCTCGCCAACGCGGCGGTGCGCAAGGGCTTCTCGATGGGTGCGCACGCGGGGGTGCTGATCACGGACGCGACCTTCGAGGGTGCGGACGCCCTGGCGACCGCCCGGGTCCTGGCGGCGGCACTGTCGCGCGCGACCTTCGACCTCGTCTTGGCCGGGGTCGAGTCCACCGACGGCTACACGGGCACGACGCCGATGACGGTCGCCGAGCTCGCCGGCCTGCCGTCCGCCACCTTCGCTCGGAAGGTCGAGGTCACGGACGGAACGCTGCGGGTCGAGCGCCAGACCGAGGCCGGCTACGACGTCGTGGACCTGCCCGCTGCCGGCGCTCGTCACGGTGACAGCCAGCGCCGCCGAACCGCGGTACCCGACCCTGAAGGGCATCATGGCGGCCAAGTCCAAGCCGCTGGAACAGCTGGCGCTCGCCGACCTCGGCCTCTCCCGAGGCCGACGTCGCCCCCACCCAGACCGTGGACGCCGTCGTCGGAGCCGCGCCGCAGAAGGACGGCGGGCGTGGTGATCGATGCCGGAGACGACGCCGCCGCGAGCGCTCGCCGACCTGCTCGCCGAGGCCAAGGTGATCTGACGTGACCACGGTCTGGGTCTACGCGGAGGTGACGCCGGAGGGACCGGTGCCGCCGCGCTCGAGCTCCTGACCAAGGCCCGTCGACTCGGCGACGAGGTCGACGGCGGTCGCGCTCGGGCCCGGGGCGACCGCGTCGCGGCGACGCGCTCGGCGCGCACGGCGCGGCGACGGTCTTCGCGAGCGACGACCCGGTCTACGCGGAGCGCTCGGCCCAGCCGGCCGCGCACACGCTGCATGGGCTGATCGCGAGCACGCGCCGACCTCGTGCTGTTCTCGACGAGCTACGACGCGCGCGACATGGCGGGTCGCCTCCAGGCCAGGCTCGGATGCACGCTCATGAGCAACGCGACCGACGTGCTGGGTGTCGATCGCGCACAGACGCAGATCTTCGGTGGAACCCGTGTCGTCGACGTCGCGCTCGACGGCGCCACGCCGCACCTCGTCCTCGTGCGACCGAAGTCGTTCCCGGCCGAACCGAGCGGCGGCTCGGCCCGGGTCGTCCCGATCGAGACCTCGATCCCGCAGGAGCTGACGACGGCCCGCCGCATCGAACGGCACGAGGAGGCCGCGTCGGGACCCAGGCTGGAGGACGCGAAGGTGGTCATCGCGGGGGCCGGGGTCTGCAGGACCCCTCGAACTTCACGCTGTTGGACGACCTCGCCGCCGCGATCGGGAACGCGGCGGTCGGCGCGAGCCGCGCGGTCGTCGACGCCGGCTGGGTGCCCTACTCGCACCAGGTCGGACAGACCGGCAAGACGGTGAAGCCCGAGGTCTACATCGCGGTGGGGATCAGCGGCGCGACCCAGCACGTGGTGGGCATGAAGGGCGCGAAGCGCGATCGTCGCGATCAACAAGGACGCCGACGCACCGATCTTCCGGCTCGCGGACCTGGGGGTCGTCGGCGACGCGCTCACGCTCGTCCCCAAGCTCATCGAGGAGATCAGATCGCGCAAGGGCTGACAAGGGCACCGATGTTGACGAGGTCGAGATGATCGAGGCGCGATTCGACGACCTGCGACCGGGCGCCGAGCGGTCGTTCCGATTGGTCGAACCGGTCGGCGTCGTCGAGGCTCGCCGTCCCGGCGAGGTCGCCGGGGTCCTGGAGGCGGCCCAGTCGGCCGCCGAGCGCGGCCTGTGGGCGGGCGGGTTCGTCGCGTACGAGGCCGCGCCGGGCCTGGACCCCGAGCTCTCGGTTCGCGTCCGCGCGCCCGACGATCCCTTCGCCGAGCTCCCGCTCGCGTGGTTCGCCCTGTTCGAGCGCAAGGAGGACGTCGCCGTCTTGGAGACACCCTCCCGACCGTCTGCCGAGGGGCCGGTCACGAGCGGTGGCTCGCCGTGGCGCCCGTCGGTGGATCGAGCCGAGTACGACTCGGCGATCGAGCGGATCCGTGAGCTCATCGCCGCCGGCCATACCTACCAGGTGAACCACACGCTCCGGCTTCGCGCCGTGATCGCCGGAGACGAGCGCGGCTTCTACCGGGACCTATGTCTGGCGCAGCGAGGCGGGTACTGCGCGCTCTTGGACCTCGGACGGTTCCGCGTGCTCTCTGCCTCGCCCGAGCTCTTCTTCCGCCTCGACGACCGCCAGATCACGGTTCGCCCGATGAAGGGGACCGCCCCTCGTGGCCGATGGCGCGCCGAAGACGACGACATCAGGTCGCGCCTGCTCGGATCGGAGAAGGACCGAGCCGAGAACGCGATGATCGTAGACCTGCTCCGCAACGACCTCGGCCGCGTCTGCGTCCCGGGATCGATCGAGGTCCAGCGGATGTTCGAGGCCGAACGCTACGAGACCGTGTGGCAGCTGACCTCGACGATCGCGGGCGACCTGCGCGACGGCGTGACGGTCCTGGACACCTTCCGGTCGCTGTTCCCGAGCGGCTCGGTCACCGGCGCGCCGAAGGTGCGCACGACGCGCATCATCGCGGACCTCGAGGGCTCGGCGCGGGGCGCCTATTGCGGCGCGATCGGCTACCTCGCGCCACCCGGCTCCGGCGAGCCGAGGGCGAACTTCAACGTCGCGATCCGAACGGTCGTGCTCGACGCGCAGACCCGCACCGCCGAGTACGGCGTGGGCGGCGGGGTCACCTACGACTCGTCCGCCGAGGGCGAATACGAGGAGGTGCTCGCGAAGGCGCGGATCCTCACCGCCGCACGACCCTCGTTCGAGCTGTTCGAGACGATCCTCCACGGCCCACCGGAAGGGTTCCGCCATCTCGACGAGCACCTGGACCGGATCGGCGCCTCGGCCTGGTTCTTCGGGTTCCGGTTCGAGCCCGAGTCGGTCGTTGCGGTGCTCAAGGATGCCGTGAGCGAGCGTGAAGACCCATGCCGCGTCCGACTCACGCTCGCACGGGACGGGACGCTCGACGTCGAGGTCCGGGAGCCCCCGACCCCCACGGAGGGAGCGCTCCGCGTCGCGCTCGACGCCGACCCCGTGGATCCCTCGGACCTCTGGCTGTTCCACAAGACGACGCTCCGCGCGCCGTACACCAGGCGACGCGAGCGACGCCCGGACGTGGACGACGTCCTGCTCGTGAACGGCGCCGGTGAGGTGACCGAGTCCACGATCGCGAACCTCGCGGTCCGGATCCAGGGGACGTGGTGCACACCCCCCATCGAAGCCGGACTGCTCCCGGGCACCTACCGGGCGGTGCTCGTTCGCGAGGGTCGGCTCGCCGAGCGCCGGATCACGCTCGACCAACTCGAGGGCGCGGACGAGATCGCGCTCGTGAGCTCGGTGCGGGGGTGGCGGCCGGCCACCCTGGTCCCATGAGCGACGACGTCCGCACCGTCTACCTCGGGCAGTACACACACGAACATGCGGAGGTGATCGGCGGCAAGCTCGAGGAGGCCGGCATCGTGTGGTGGTACAAGGCTCCGGGGTTCCTCAGCCAGATCTGGGAGTACGGCGTTCGCCTGTTCGTCGACCGCGAACGCCTCGAGGAGTCACGCGCGATCGCGGATCGTGTGTTGGGGGCCGGGCCTCAGCCCGGCGGAGAGGGCTCCTCGTCCGGCCACGCGTAGGGCTGCATCCGGTCCAGGTCGAGAGGACACGCGCAGAGCGGGCATCTCGGCGGGTCCTCATAGACGAGGACCACGCGCTCGCAGAACGGGCACTGCGCCGTGCGCATCTCGGGGGCGCCAACGTCCTGTGGCATGCATGTCACCGCCCGTCGGGGGGAGCGGTCCTGGAGCAGTTGTCGGGACCGCCGGCGGGCTCCTTGATGAGACGTTGACCCTAGGCCGGAAGCCCCCCCGCGAACGCGGGAGGGCTCCCGTCTCGGGGGGACCGGTCCGGAGCTATGCGGCCTGCATCTCCTTGCGGCTGCGGCGCTTGCCCCGTGAGACGTACGGGTGGACGGGTTCGTGCTGCCAGCAGAACTGCCACCGGTTGTAGATCGAGAGCTTGGTCGTGCACTCCTCGGCCTCGCAGGTGCGGCCCTCCGGGTAGGTGCGATTGGCCCGAGGAAGCTCGCGGATGCGGGCTCCGCGGTATGCCGTGTCGGCCATGGGATCGTCTCCTCGCCTGGAGCCCCCGGTCGCCCGGGGTCATCGTTCATTCGAACGCTCGGGGCGCAGGGTTCGTTCCCGGAGACACCTGATCGCAACATCGCGGCGAGCCCCGGGCGAGCGGCTATCGGCCCTCGAAACGAGGCTCGCGCTTCTCGAGGAAGGCCCGCATGCCCTCCTCCTGGTCGTGGGTCGCGAACAGCGAGAGGAACGCCTCGCGCTCGGCCCGCAGGCCCTCGGAGGGATCCCCGGAAGCGGCGCCCAGCGCCCGCTTGGCCGCGGCATAGGCCTGCGTGGGACCAGCGGCATACGTCGAGGCACGATCGAGCGCGGCCGGATACGCACCGCCCGGCGGCGCGACCTCGTCGACCAGCCCGATCGACAGCGCCTCGGCGGCGGCGACGCGGCGGCCGCTCACGATCAGGTCCCGGGCCCGAGCGAGCCCCACCAGCCTGGGCAACCGCTGGGTCCCGCCGGCGCCGGGGATGATGCCGAGCAGGATCTCGGGCAGGCCGAGGTGGGCATCCTCGGCCGCGATCCGGAGATCGCAGGCCAGCGCCACCTCACATCCGCCCCCCAACGCGAACCCGTTGATCGCGGCGATCGTGATCTTCGGGATCGCCTCGAGGTCGCGGCAGGCCTGGTCGAGCGCCCCGACGTCCGGCTCGACCTCCTGGGGACCGAACTCGACCATCGCCTTGATGTCGGCGCCGGCCGCGAAGATCCGCTCGCCGCCCCAGATCACGATCGCGCGAACGCGTTCGTCGGCCGCGAGCTCCCCGGCGGCCTGCCGGAGCTCCTCGGAGACGGCTCGGGAGAGCGCGTTCGCGGGCGGGCGGTCCAGACGGACCGTGGCCACGCCCCCGACGGTCTCGATGTGAACGAACTCGGCCATCGCCGGCCTATCCTCGCAGACGCCGATGAGGCCCTCGCCGGGGACTTGCCAGTTCTTTGCATCTGCAACTCACTGCTACAATCCCCGGCCGTGGAGGCCCCAACCAACGACGTGATCTCGATGCTCCGCGAGCGTGGCTTCCGCATGACCCCGCAGCGACGGGCGATCGTGGCCGAGATCCTGCGCACGCGTGGGCACATCTCCCCCACGGCCCTGGCCAGGAAGGTGCAGGGCGACATGCCCGGCGTGAACGCCTCGACGATCTACCGCACGCTGACGATGCTGGAGGAGGCGGGCGTCCTGGCGCACGCGCACCTGGAGGGCGGGGCGGAGTACCACCGCACCGAGGACGCGGGCCATGTCCACCTCACCTGCTCCAACTGCGGCGCCGAAGACGACCTCTCGGTCGACGAGGCCGATGCGCTCGTTCGCCTGATCGAGCGGCACCACGGGTTCGAGCCCGATCTCACCCACTTCGCGATCGCGGGACTGTGCGCGGACTGCAGACCGGAGATCGAGGGGGCGAAGCGGTAGCGAGTTGGCTCAGACGTGGGCGTCCAGGGCGGCTTCTGGCAGCCGACGCCGCCGCACCGTCGACGCCACGTAGGCGCACACGAACAGCACGGCGCCCGTCAGGACCACCGCCGGCCCCGACGCCCAGTTGAGGTAGTAGGACAGGTAGACGCCCACGAAGCCGCAGAACGTCCCGACCGCGACCGAGATCCACAACATCCGGTGGAAGCTGTCAGTGAGCAGGCGTCCGATCACTGGGGGGATGACGAGCATCGCGGCGATCATCGTGACGCCGAGGACGTTCATGCACACGGTGATGAGCGCCGTCAGGAGCACGGCGAGCAGGACGTCCATGCGTGCGGTCGAGACGCCGGAGACCTCGGCGACCTCGGGATCGAACGTCGTGAACAGCAGCTGCCGGTAGCGCATGAACACCGCGGCCGCGGCGAACGTCGCGACCGAAGCCACGATCACCACGTCGCCGGTCCCCACACCAAGGACGTTGCCGAACAGCACGGCGTCGAAGTTCCTCGTGAACGAGCCGTAGACCGAGATGATCACGAGGCCGATGGCGAAGCTCGCCGAGGTGATCACGCCGATCGCGG
The DNA here is from genome assembly GCA_963771385.1 of uncultured Actinomycetes bacterium. GTDB lineage: Bacteria > Actinomycetota > UBA4738 > UBA4738 > HRBIN12 > DASSJM01. Next base: position 83,523 of record CAVYTE010000006.1, on the reverse strand, counting down.
CGTCCGCGCCGATCGATCGCCTGCGGGCGATCAACAGGATCAGCACGGCCGAGACGAGTCCCCACATCCCGGCGCCCAGGTAGATGTTCACCTCCAGCGCGTAGCTCGCGACCGCTCCCCCGAAGATCGCGTGCGACAGCCCGTGCCCGATGTAGCTCATCCCGCGGAGCACGACGTAGACGCCGACCAGGCCGCACAGGGCGCCCGCGAGCGTCGCGACCGCGATCCCGTTGCGGAAGAACGCGTAGTCGAACGGCTCAAGCAGGGTGTCCATGATGTCCCTCCCGGAGCGCGACGACCTTGCGTTCGGCCTCGGCATCCTCCTCGGCCTCGGGGTAGTGCTCGACGACCACGGGCATGCCGCCGTGCGACAGCACCTCGAGCGGCGCCCCGTAGGTGCGCTCGAGGACGTCGGGCGTGATCACGTCCTGCGGCCGACCGACCGCGATCACCTCCCGGTTCAGGCAGACGAGCCTCGGCAGGTGGGCGGCGATCCCGTTCAGGTCGTGCGTGGTGATGACGACCGCGAGGCCGTCGTGGTGCAGCTCGTGGATCAGGTGCATGACGTCGTGTCGGGTCCGCACGTCCACCCCCGACGTCGGCTCGTCCATGAGCAGGAGCTTCGGACGGCGGAGCATCGCCCGGGCCACGAAGACCCGTTGCTGCTGGCCACCGGAGAGCTCGCGGATGTGCCGGTGCCCGAGATCGCCGATCCCGAGCCGATCGAGGACCTCGTCCGCGTCGCGAAGGTCTCGCTCCGACGCCCAGGGCACGACCCGGCCGTCGATCCGCGACATCAGCACGGCCTCGCGCACGTTGACCGGGAAGTACCAGTTCACCGTCTCGACCTGTGGCACGTACCCGACCGTCGCGACGCGATCTCGGACGATCCGGCCGGCGATGGGCCGGACCGCTCCGGCGAGCGCACGCAGCATCGTCGTCTTGCCGCTCCCGCTCGGACCCACGATGCCGAGGAAATCGCCCTCGGACACCGACAGGTCGATGTTCACGAGGACCGGCTCGCGCCCGTAGCGGCAGGTGACCTTGTCGAACCGGACGAGCTCGTTCACGAGCGGTACTCGGTCGTGTCTCCGGGCTGCAGGTTCGCGGTGTCGAGGGCGTCGAACGCGCTCACGTCTCCTCCCAGCGCCCCCATGAAGGTCCGGAAGTCGAACACCAACAGCGCGAGGTAGCTGTGATCGGGATCCCCGTTCTCCCCGGGAAGATCGTCATCGCGGAGGTCGTCGATGTAGTCGGCCCCGGTCTCGGCGGCGATCTGTTCGAGCACGGGGCTCGGGAAGACCTCGGAGCCGAAGATCGCGGGCACCTGCTCGGCGCGGATCTGGTCGATGAGCCCCGCCACGTCCTGCGCGGTGGGCTCGGCGAAGTCCGAGGGTTGGATCGCTCCGATGATCGTCCAACCGTACTCCCGCGCGAAGTACGGGAACGAGTCGTGGTACGTGAGCAGTTTGCGGTTCTCGGGCGGCACGGTGGCGGTCACCTCGCGGACGAGCGCATCGAGCTCGTCGAGCCTCGTGGCGAACGCCTCGGCGTTCTCCGCAAACCGCTCGGCGTTGTCCGGCTCCAGCTCCGAGAGGGTATCGGCGACGATTTCCGCGTAGCGCTTCGCGTAGAGCGGGTGCGTCCACAGGTGGGGGTTCGGATCGCCATCCTCCTGGGGGAAGGAGAAGTCGAAGATGTACTCGTCCGGCGTGATGGTTCGATCGCCGAGCTCGACGACCTCCACGCCCTCGCGGACGTTCGCGTCCGCGAGCTCGCGGGTCGGCTCCTCGAGGTGGAGCCCGTTGATGAACACGACGTCGGCCTCGGCCATCGCCTGCGCATCCGACGGCGCGGGCTCGAACGTGTGGCTGTTGGTCCCCTCGGGGACGATCCCGGTCACATCGACGAGGTCCCCGGCGACGTTCTGGACGATGTTCGTGATCGGCGAGACCGTGGTCACGACCCGGAGGTGACCCTCGTCGTTGCCGCCCGACGCCTCGTCGGAGCAGGCCGCGCCGACGAGCGCGAGGACCAGCACGGCGGCCAGCGAGAGCCTCGACCCGCGAAGCATGGCGTCGAGGATATCGCTATCTGCAACAGACTGCAACAGATAGAGGATGCATGTGAAGTGGGACAGGCGGAGCGTGGCGCGTACTAGAAGCGCGGCGTCTCGGTGTACTCCCCGAACACCCCGCGCAGGGCGTCCATGATCTCGCCCTCGGTGCACTCGGCTCTGGGCGCACTCGACGAGCGGCTCGACGAGGTTCGCGTCCGTCCCGGCGAGCTCGACCAGCCGGTCGAGGGCGGCCCGCGCGACGCCGGCGTCCCGGCGAGCGCGCACCGCGCGCACCCGCTCGATCTGCGCCGACTCGGTCCCCGGCGTGATCTCCAGCGTGTCCACGGCCTCCTCACCGTCCTCGACGAAGTCGGTGACGCCCACCTTTGACCAGATCGCCGCGCTCGTACCGCTCCTGCTCGCGGAAGGCCGACTCGGCGATCTCCTGCTGGAAGTAGCCGCGCTCGATCCCGGCCAGCACGCCCTCGAGCATCGAGCCTTGCCCCATGGCGTGATCTCGCGCGAACTCCGCCTCCGCGAGCTCCTCCATCCGGTCGGTGAGCGACTCGACGAAGTACGAGCCGCCCAGCGGGTCGACGACGTCGGTCACGCCGGTCTCGTGCGCGATGACCTGCTGGGTCCGCAGCGCGAGCTTCGCCGCCTCCTCGGTCGGGAGGGCGAGCACCTCGTCGAGCGCGTTCGTGTGGAGCGACTGGGTCCCGCCGAGCACGGCGGCGAGCGCCTCGACGGCCGTCCGCACGACGTTGTTCATCGGCTGCTGCGCGGTGAGCGAGACGCCCGCGGTCTGCGTGTGGAACCGCAGCCGCATCGACGCCTCGTCTGCGGCGCCGTACCGCTCGCGGAGCCAGCGCGCCCAGATCCGGCGGGCGGCGCGGTACTTCGCGATCTCCTCGAACAAGTCGATGTGCGCGTTGAAGAAGAACGACAGCCCCGGCGCGAAGCGGTCGACGTCGAGCCCGCGCTCCTGTCCGAGCTCGACGTACGCGAACCCGTCGGCCAGCGTGTACGCGAGCTCCTGCGCACGCGTTCGCTCCGGCCTCGCGGATGTGATAGCCGGACACGCTGACCGGGTGCCACTTCGGCACCCGCTCGGGCAGAACGCCATGAGGTCGCCGATCAGCCGCAGGTGCGGGCGAGGCGGGAAGACCCACTCCTTCTGCGCGATGTACTCCTTGAAGATGTCGGTCTGCAGCGTCCCGTCCAGCCGCTCCCAGGGAACCCCCTGCCGTTCGGCCGCGGCGAGGAAGAACGCGAAGACGACCACGGCGGGGCCGCTGATCGTCATCGAGGTCGAGATCTCGCCGAGCGGGATGCCGTCGAACAGCGCGTCGAAGTCCTCCACCGTGTCGGCCGCCACACCGCAGCGCCCGACCTCGCCCTCGGCAGCGGGTCGTCGGAGTCGCGCCCATCAGCGTCGGCATGTCGAACGCCACCGACAGGCCGCCCTGCCCTCGTTCGAGCAGGAAGCGGTACCGCTCGTTCGTCTCGGCGGGCGAGCCGAACCCCGCGAACTGTCGCATCGTCCACAGGCGGCCCGCGGTACATCGTCGGGTAGATGCCGCGCGTGAACGGATGCTCGCCCGGCGCCCCGAGCTTCGCCTCGGCGTCGAAGCCCGTCGAGGTCCTCCGCCGTGTAGAGCGGCTTCAGGGGTTCGCCCGACAGCGTCCGGGCCTCGACCGGTCGCCGTCCGGTCGTCGCCGGGCTCCGCGTTCACGCTGGTCGACCATCCGTGTCCTTCTCCGTCGTCGGGTCGATCTCGCCGCGATCGCCCGCGAGTCCGTCGTCCAAGGATAGCCGCGGCCCGGTACGGGTCGATCCGCCGCGTCGCAGACCCTCGACGCGAGGCGCCGTCATCCGACAGGGCGGCCGCCGCGCTCGCGCCGGAGCCGCTCGGCGCCAGGCCCTCCACCTCCCGGAGGAGCCGGTCCGGCGCTTGCGCCGCCGAGGCCGCTCGAGGCGACCAGATGCTCGCGGTGACTCCGATCGCCTCCCACAGTTCGTCCATGCCTTCGCCCGGCGCCGCCGCGTCCGCACGACGGGTGGCGTCCATCGCGAGCTCGGGCCCATCCGCAGCATCTGCCGAGGTCTCGGGCGACGTCGTCCGCCCCCTCGCGGTCGGCCTTGTTCACGACGAACACGTCGGCGACCTCCAGGATGCCGGCCTTCGCCACCTGCACCGCGTCGCCCCAGCCCGGCGCCACGACCACCAGGGTCGTGTCGGTCGCCGCGGCGACGTCCACCTCGGCCTGTCCCACGCCCACGGTCTCGACGATCGACCAGGTCGCGGCCGGCGGCGTCGAGGACCCGAACGGCCTCGGGTGCCGCGAGCGCCATCCCGCCGAGGTGACCGCGCGTGGCCATCGACCGGATGAAGACCTCCGGGTCGGTGGCGTGCGCCTGCATCCGCAGGCGGTCGCCGAGCAGCGCCCCGCCGGTGAACGGCGACGTGGGGTCGATCGCCAGGACCGCGACCGAACGCTCGTGTTCGCGCGCGACGCGCACGAGCTCGCCCGCGAGGGTGGACTTCCCCACCCCCGGCGCGCCCGGTGAGGCCGACCGTCTAGGCGTCCCCCGGTGCGGGTAGAGCCCGGCGGAGAGCTCCGCCAGCTGGTCCGCCGTCCTCCACCATCGAGATCGCTCGGGCGATGGCGCGACGGATCGGCGCGAAGGACACCCTCGACGAGATCCATGGCCGAGAGCGTACCCGGGCGCGACCCGACCGGTCCGCGCACGCCGAGCCAGTGAACCGACGCTACCCCGGTGGGTCAGGCGGGAGCCGCGCCGGGGATCGCGAACAGACCGTCGCGCAGCGACTTGCAGAGCTCGCGCTGCCGCACCAGCTCCGGCGCGTCATCCCGGTTCGTCCTCGTGCGCAGCATCGCGAGGTTCACCTGCTCGCGCTGGAGCCGCTTCAGCAGCCGCTCGGCGGGTTCCCCGCGCTCGTCACGCATGATCCTGCGCGCGCGCCGCCGCGTCGCCGGGTCGACCAGGGCCGCGCAGCTCGTCGGAGGTGAGCGCGGGCGAGTCGGCCTCGGGACGCAGCGCCGCCTCGAGCCACATCCGCTCGCGCCGGTGGGCGAGCCGGACGAGCACGACGACGAAGAGCAACAGCGGCAGCCCCTTATCGCCGCCCCGAGCGGGATCTGGAGCCAGTCACCGACGTCGTCGACCTTGGAGGGGAAGTAGTTGAGCCAGGGCGAGTTCCACAGGAAGTGCGCGGCGACCGCGGCGGCGAACAGTCCGACCGCCACGGCGAGCCGCCGCCCGAAGGTCGCTTCCCCTCGCCGCGAGACGAAGTAGGCGATCGCCATGCCGGCGATCCCGGTGTACAGGACGTGGCCGTACAGTCCGCTCGAGATCACCCGGACGAAGAAGCCCGCGAGCACCCCACCGGTGGTGCCGCCGAAGATCGCGACGAAGTAGAAGACGTCCTCGACGACCGCGAACCCCAGCCCGAACATCGCGCCGTAGACGAAACCGTCCATCACGTCGTCCATCTCGTCGCGGGCGATCAGGTAGATCAGCACCACGCCGGCGCCCTTCAGCGTCTCCTCCACGAGCGGGGCGGTCAGCGCCGCGGTCCACTGCGCGGCGAACACCGGCCTCCGAGACGAGCGACGACGAGCCCCCACCCCTCGTTGGCGACGCCCGACAGGACCGTGGCCGCCACGGCTCCCCACACGAGCGCGCCGAGCACGAGCGAGATCGGCTCGCGCTCGTACAGGTCCAGCAGGTAGATCAGGAGGAACAGGGGGAGCCCGTACACGAGCAGCAACGCCCACGACAACGCCCATCCCGACGGCGAGAGCTCCCGGAAGATCTGCTGTTGCCCGACGGCGTACACGGTCGTGACGACGACCACGACCGCATACGCCCAGAACGCCGGCTCATGCCACTGGAACAGGGACGTTCGACGCCCCCACCCTCGCCGAGGCAGCCGCGCGACCGGGGCTGCCATCAGGCGATCTCCGCGGTCCGGATCATCTCGTCGATCTCGTCGAGCGAGAACCGCAGCTGCCCGGCGGGCGCCCACCCGTCGAACACGACGCCCGTGCCCGACGGCGAGACGACGGCCGTCACCTCGCCCTCGATCGAAGTCTGGACGTCCCCGAAGAGCCCGACGTAGGCGATCCGCGACCCGGAGAGGCCGGATCCGAGGTCCACCCGCTCGATCTGCTCCGACACTTGGAACTGCTCGGCGTCTGGCTCGAGCACGCCCTGGACGTACTCGGCGAGCAGCTCGGCGTCGGTCCCCGCGAAGGCGATCGCGATCACGTCGAGGCTGCCGGCGCCCCGGGTGAGTCGCACCCCGGGAGGGTCGGCGAACCGCTCCGCGAGCTCCCAGCCGGGAAGCGGCGTGACCTCGACCGTCGAGCTCACCGCGATGGCTCCCCCGGAGGCCGGGCCGAGCGTGTCGGCGGTCAGGTGGCCGCCGGCCACGACGGCGGTCATCACGGCGACGACCGCGGCGACCGGGATCCATCGTCGCTCTCGAACGGGCGGCTGCGGCAGCGAGATCTCGACGGCGGGCGTCGTCACGGGTCGACCGAGAGCAAGCGGGTGAACCTCGAGAGTCGGAGGGGATGGCGGAGCATGCCCGATACTCGCACGTCGCCCGCCGCGATCCGACGGATCACCGCGCGACCCGCCGGCTCGAGGGCGTCGGGCAGTCCGAACCGGAGCGGCGCCGAGGACAACGCGAGCAGATCGTCGGCGGTCGCGACCACGCGCAGGTCGGCCGCCGCCGTTGGACCGTTCCTCACGCGGACGGCGCCGTCCGTGATGCGGATCGTCGCGGTCGCCCCCGCATCGGACGCGGTCAGCTGGATCACCGCGGGGCGGAGCAACGAGCGCCGTTCCGGTCGTCGGTCGAGGTTGGTCTCGACCAGGCGGCCGACGAGATCGGCGAGACCGTTCGGCTCGTCGTCGGCGAACGAGACGGTCACGGCTCCAGCAGCACCTTGGTGGCGCGCTTGGAGTCGAATAGCTCGTAGCCGTGCGCGGCGTCCTCGAGCGGCAACCGGTGCGAGACGATCGGCAGCGGGTCGAGCCGTCCGGCCTCGACCTCGGCCATCGCTCGCTCCCACCACGCGTGGATCGGCGTCGTCCCGGCGAACCGGATCTGGATCGCTCGGATCCACCAGACCCCGAGCTGCGCCGGAACGATCTCGCTCGTGAAAACGCCGGCGACGACGACGGTTCCGCCTCGACGAACGATGTCGATCGCGCTATCGAACGCGGGGAGCGTGCCGACGGCCTCGATCACGACGTCGGCGCCGCGCCCCTCGGTCAGATCGTCCACGGCCGACTGGGCGTTGCGCGCCGACACGTCGATCGGGATCGCGCCGATCGCCTCGGACGCGGCGAGCCTCGCCGGGTCGATCTCGAGCGCGAGCACCCGTGCGGCGTGCGCCTTGGCCGCCTGCGCGCAGAAGAAACCGACCGGGCCGGCCCCGACGACCGCGACCGTGTCGGTCGGTCGGATGCCTGCGAGCCCCGCCGCGTACACACCCGTCGTCAGCGTGTCGCCCACGAACATCGCGCGCTCGTCGTCGACGCCGTCGGGCACGTGCAGCAGGTTCACATCGGCCCACGGCACACGAACCAGCTCGGCCTGGGCGCCGCCGAGCGCCCCACCGAAGAGCCCGTACCCGAGGTAGCCGAAGTCGTCGCACAGCTGCGTCTGTCCGTTCCGGCAGAACCAACAGGTCCCGCACGCGATCGTGAACGAGACGACCACGCGCTCCCCGGGTGTGAAGCGCTCGACGGCCGGACCGACGGCCTCGACGACGCCGACCGCCTCGTGGCCGATCGTGTCCCCCGGTTCGAGCGGCGCCTTGCCGTGGTACAGGTGCAGGTCCGAGCCGCAGATCGCGGTGCGGCGTACGCGGACGACCGCATCACCCGGATCGACGAGGACCGGATCCGGGACGTCGGCCACCTCGACCTTCGACACGTCCCGGTAGACGACGGCGCGCACCGTTCCGCTCGCTAGGTCTCGCCGAGGAACTCGGTGGGCACGCGGGTGGTGCAGTGCACGAGCTCCTTGGCCGCCCGGACGTGGCGGATGATGTTCGCCAGATCGCCGCGGAGCTTGAGCTTGCCCTGGACCATCCCCTTCACGGGGTCGAGCTCGCCGGCCAGCACCTCGCGCCACCGCGAATACGGGGCCCGGATGCCGTACGCCGCGTCCTGTTCCTCGCCCGCGGCGAGCATGCGTGCCTGTCGGCACTCGCCGTGCCATAGGTCGAGCAACGCCGCCAGATCGCTCGGCACGCCTCGATCGGGTTCGGCTTCGAGGACGAAGGCGATGTCACCCTCCCAGGTCCGCGCCGCGTCTCGGTACTCGGCGGAGCCGTTGATGAGGTCTCGGTAGAGCGACAACCACTCGTCGCTCGGGAAGAGCGCCACGAGACCTCCTACCGTAGTCCGAGGATCAGGGCGAGGCCGATCGCGTTGAACATCACGTGCGCGGCGATGGGCGCCACGATCGTGCCGCGCCGTTCGTAGACGAACGCGAGGGCCGCGCCCGTGAAGACCATGACGATCATGAGGAGCAACGCATCGATCGCGGGGCCCGGGATGTAGTGGATCAGGCCGAAGGCAACCCCCGAGCCGATCGCACCCACACCGAACCCATAGCGCTCGCGGAGCGACCGGAACAGGATCCCTCGGAAGAAGAACTCCTCGCCGATCGGCGCGATGACGAGCGCGTAGAGGAGGGTGACGGCGATCCCGACCGCGGACAGCTGCTCAGGCACCTGCTCGGGTGGCCGGACGGGCTGTTCGCTGAACGCACTCAGGATCACCAGGACCAGCCCGCCGACGACGAATACCGCGACGGGGTACAGCGCCGCTCCGAAGAGCGCGCCTGCCGAGATCTCCGAACGCCATCTGCCTCGCTCGGGCATGCCCATCACCGCCGGCCATCCGCGGTGGTACACGGAGAGCCAGCCGGCGAGGACCCCCAGGATCACGAGCGACGCGAGCACGCTCACGACCATGGTCGTGAGATCCGCGTCCTCGTCCATGACCGCCAGGATCGGCAGCGTCGCGAGGCCCGCGAGCAGGAACGCGGCGACGTAGACACCGACCGCCTCGTACCAGCTCCAGATCTCCCGCGGTTGCTGCGCGCGGTCGTCGTCGGGTCGTGGCGGGACCGGCGTGACCGGATGGAGCGCGTCCGGACGGGGCGGGACCTGCGACTCGGCACTCATCGGTCCACCATCTTCCCCGCTCCGAGGAGCAACGACACGCCCAGCAGGCCGCCAAGACCCAGTCCGAACGCGAACCCCGCCGCGGCGGGGCCGGAGTCGTTCAGGACGTATGCGACCACGCCGGTGAGCAGGGTGGCCAGGATCGCGTCGCGCCATGCAGGGCTGCCCTCCAGGCTCGGGCGGAGTGCGCTCGGGGGGCGAAGGACGGCGAGGATCGCCGCCGGCAGCCCGAGCACGGGGATCAAGGCGAGCGGGTTGCGCGCGATCAGATCGAACCCAACCTGGAGCCGGTCCAGGAACTCCTCGATGACACCGCCCAGACCGCCCACCTCTTCCTCGAAGCGTGTCACGTGCGTCTCGATCGGCGAGATGGCATGGACGAACAGGATCAGCGCCGTCCCGAACAGCATGAAGCCGAGGAAGACCGTGAGACCCTTCCACACGCCGAGCCGTTCGCGCTCTCGCAGCGCGACCCAGATCCCGGCCCCGGCGAACAGCGTGGCGGCTCCCCCGAGGTTCGCACCGAGGAACGGGATCCCGGCGAGCAGCGCCGCCCCGACCAGGAGCCGGACCCCTGCGCGGGTTCGGAGGCGCTGCGCCACCCAGAAGCACGCCCCGACGAGCAGGCCGATGCACACGTTCGGCATCCCGTAGAACCGCCCACCGTCGAGCTGCGATCCGCCGACGAACGGGGTCAACAGCGCGCTCCAGCCGAGCGCCGCCTCCACGACGAAGAACCCCAGCACGGCGAGGCCGATCCCGGCGGGAACGAGGAGCAGGTCGCGTCGTTCGAGCGGCGCGAAGGCGAGCGTGCCGAACACCGTGACCAGCGCGACGAACGGCACGACGGTCGCGTAGTTGAGCTCGGGAAGGTGCCCGGCGGCGAGCAGTCCAACCGCGAGCATCGCCACCGAGAGCGAGATCCATCCGGCGACCCGCCGCCACCGGACCCCGACCCGCTCGCCCGCGGCGAGGAGCGCGGCCGCCACCAGCCCGAAGCCGATGACGTACGCCGCGGCGGCCGCACCGATCGGGATGTACATCCGGCGCTGGGCCAGGTAGCGCTCGTGCAGCTCGAACGGCGGGGGTCCCTCGATCACCTCGATCGGCGATCCTTGTTCTGAAGGCGGCCCGGGGATCGCGGAGAGGAACGTCGCTCCGACGTCAGTGGAGGTGACCACCCCGTCCCGACGGGTGCTTTCGGACGTGAGCGATCCTTGTGGCCCCGACGTCGGGAAGAGATCCTGCGGAGCTCCGACGGCCATCACGATCGGAGCGAGTTCGTCGTTCCCCATACCCGCAGACGGCGTCTTCGACGTCACGATCACGAGGATGGAGTCGGAGGGCTCCGCGTCAACGGCCCGGCGCAGGTCGGTCCCGAGCGTGGGCGACGTGCGATCCAAGCGAACGAGTTCGATCTGCTCGAGGCCTCGACCGCGGAACGCGGGGTCCGCGTACAGATCCTCCGGGTTGGCGAGGAGGCCCGCTCCGCCTGCCCGCGCAAGGGCGGCGAGCTCCGGGATCCCAAGCGCCTCGTCGAACGAGAGCCCGTCGATCTCCACGAGGATCGTCCGAGGAACGGAGTCCTCCTCGACCTGCGCCCACGCGGGGGATCCTTGGATCAGCCAGAGAAACGCGATCACGGTCAGCGCGCCGAGACGCGCGCGGGTCACGACAGGGCCGTGGAGAGCTCGCGCTCGCGGCGGACGACCGCCCCGAGCGCGGTCAGCTTCCCCTCGAGGTCCTGGTAGCCGCGGTCGACGTGGTACATGTCCTCGACCTCGGTCACGCCGTCTGCGGTGAGCGCGGCGACGATCATCGCCGCGCCGGCGCGGATGTCGAGCGCGCGCACCGGTGCCGCCGACAGCCGTTCGACGCCGCGGATCACCGCGTGATGGCCCTCGGTCCGGATGTCCGCACCCATCCGGTTCAGTTCGTCCACGAACATGAACCGGCTCTCGAACACGTTCTCGGTCACGATGCTCGTCCCCTCCGCAGCCGCGAGGAGCGACATCATCTGCGGCTGGAGATCCGTCGGGAAGCCCGGGTACGGGAGCGTCACCAGATCGACACACCTGGGCCGCGATCCCATCGAGACCGCCACACCCTCCTCGGTCGCGAGCACGTCGGCTCCGGCGTCGGCGAGTTTGGACAGCACGAGATCCAGGTGATCGGGCCGTGCCCCCGCGAGGACGATGTGCCCACCCGTCGCGCATGCGGCGATCGCGAACGTGCCGGCCTCGACCCGGTCGGGGATCACCGTGTGGTCGACGGGACGGAACGCGTCGACCCCTTCGATCTCGATCGTCGGTGTGCCGATCCCCTCGACGCGTGCGCCCATCTCGACCAGGAACGCGGCCAGGTCAGCGAGCTCGGGCTCCCGCGCCGCGTTCTCGATCACGGTGGTGCCGCGAGCCGTGACCGCGGCCATCAGGACGTTCTCGGTCGCGCCCACGCTCGGGAAGTCCAGGTTCACGATCGCGCCTCGCAGGCCGGAGGTCTCGGCGACCAGGAAGCCGTGCTCGGAGGAGAAGCTCGCGCCCATCTTCTCGAGTCCGCGGACGTGCAGGTCGATCGCGCGCGACCCGATGTTGCAGCCGCCCGGCATCGCGACCCTCGCGGTTCCGAACCGCGCGAGCAGCGGACCGAGCACGAGGATCGACGCGCGCATCCGGCTGACGAGCTCGTACGGCGTCTCGCGCGGTTCGACGCCGGTGGTGTCGAGCACGAGCGCGCCGTCGTCCCACGCGCCGGAGACGCCGAGGTGCTCGAGCACCTCGACCATCGTGACGCAGTCCTGGATGTGGGGCACGTTGCGGAGCGTCGAGCGCCCGTCCGCGAGCACGGAGGCGGCCATGAGCTTCAGGGCCGAGTTCTTCGCGCCGGCGATCCGGACCGTCCCGTCGAGCCGCGCCCCGCCCGAAACGAGGAGGCGGTCAGTCACCGGACCATCCTAGTGGCGGGAGGTGGTGAAGCGGCCGAACCTACTCGCCCAACTCGGCGCGGACGGTCGCGCTCGCGAGTTCGGCCGTGTGCGAGCGGTCGTCTCCGTCGCCCGAGCGTTCGCGCAACTCGCCGACGCGCGCCTGCGCGGCCGCTCGATCCACGTCGCCCGCCATCTCCGCCTGGGTCGCGAGCACGTCCACGCGCGTGGCGCCCTCCTCCGTGGTCACATGGAGGAACCCTCCGTCCACCACGACGCGCTCCCACGCCCCACCCTCGAGCTGGATGCGCAGGACCCCGATCGCGAGGCGGATCAGCAGCGGCGCATGCCCCGACAGGATCCCGACCTCGCCGGCGGTCCCGCGGGCGATCACCATCTCGGCCGGCCCGCCCCAGACCTCGCGATCGGGCGTGACGATATGGACGTCGAGGGCCACTACGCGGCCTGCTCCATCTTGCCGGCGGCCTCGACGGCCTCCTCGATCCCGCCGACCAGGAGGAACGCCTGCTCGGGCAGGTGGTCGTACTCGCCCTCGCACAGGCCCTTGAACGACGCGATCGTCTCGTCGACCGGCGTGTACTTGCCGGGGATCCCGGTGAACTGCTCGGCCACGAAGAACGGCTGCGACAGGAACAGCTGGATCCGACGCGCGCGGGCCACGATGACCTTGTCCTCCTCGGACAGCTCGTCCACACCGAGGATCGCGATGATGTCCTGTAGGTCCTTGTAGCGCTGCAGGATCTCCTGCACGCGGCGCGCCGTGTCGTAGTGGTCCTGCCCGACGTAGCGCGCGTCGAGGATCCGGCTCGTCGAATCCAGGGGGTCGACCGCCGGGTAGATCCCGAGCGACGCGATGTCGCGCGAGAGCACCGTCGTGGCGTCGAGGTGCGCGAACGCCGTGTGCGGCGCCGGGTCGGTGATGTCGTCGGCCGGGACGTAGATCGCCTGGAGCGACGTGATCGAACGGCCCTTCGTCGACGTGATCCGCTCCTGCAGGTCGCCCATCTCGTCGGCGAGCGTGGGCTGGTAGCCGACCGCGCTCGGCATGCGCCCGAGCAGCGTCGAGACCTCCGATCCGGCCTGGGTGAACCGGAAGATGTTGTCGACGAACAGCAGGACGTCCTTGCGCTCGACGTCACGGAAGTACTCGGCCATCGTGAGCGCCGACAACGCCACGCGGAGCCGCACGCCCGGCGGCTCGTCCATCTGCCCGAACACGAGCGCCGTGTTCTTGATGACGCCGGACTCGGTCATCTCCAGGAACAGGTCGTTGCCTTCGCGCGTGCGCTCGCCCACACCGGCGAACACCGACACGCCCCCGTGTTGCTGCGCCTGGCGGCGGATCATCTCCTGGATGATGACGGTCTTGCCCACCCCGGCGCCGCCGAACATCCCGATCTTGCCGCCCTGCACGTACGGCTCGAGCAGGTCGATGACCTTGATGCCGGTCTCGAGCATCACCTGCTTGGGCTCGAGCTCCTCGAACGGCGGCGGCTGCCGGTGGATCGGCCAGCGGTCGGCGGCGTGGATCTCGTCCGGCGAGGTGTCGAGCGGCTCCCCCAGCACGTTGTAGACGTGCCCGAGGACGCCTTCGCCGACCGGCACGCTGATCGGGGAGCCGGTGTTCTCGACGGGGGCACCCCGGATCATCCCGTCGGTCGGCTTCAAGGCGATCGCCCGGACCATCCCGTCGCCGATGTGCTGGGCCACCTCGCAGGTGATCGTCTGCGTCTGTCCCTCGAGGCTCACGTCGATCCGGAGCGCCGTATGGATCTCGGGCAGCCCGTCGGGTGGGAACTCGACGTCGACCACCGGGCCGATCACCCGTGCGACCCGGCCGTGGGCACGCGTTTCGTCAGCCATCTCTCACTCTCCTGCCGCCGAGGCCAGGGCCTCGGCCCCGCCCACGATCTCCATGATCTCGGTCGTGATCTCGTCCTGGCGGGCTCGGTTGGCCTGCCGGGTCAGTACCTTGATGAGCTCGTCCGCGTTGTCGGTCGCGGCCGCCATCGCCCGCTGACGGGCGGCGTTCTCCGAGGCAGCGGACTCGAGCAGCGCGAAGTAGATCTTCGTGATGACGTACTGCGGCAGCAGGTCGTCGAGGATCTCGGCGGGCTCGGGCTCGAAGATGTACTCGGGGCTCGGCACGCCCGAGGCCTCGGCCACGACCTCCTCCGGCGCGATCGGCAGGAACCGCCGGTCCGTCGCTCGGAAGGTGAACGACGAACGGAAGTCCGTGTAGACCGTGTGCAACTCGTCGATGCGACCGGAGCCGAAGTCCTCGATCATCCTGGCGCCGATCTGCTCGGCGGCGTCGTATGCGCGGCACCTCCGAGAACCCCGACCACGATCGCCTCGGGGGTCACCCCCCGGAACCGGAAGTACCCGATCGCCTTCTTCCCCGTGAGGTAGAGGACGGGTTCGAGCCCCGGGATCGCACGCGGCGGAGCAGCCCCTCGGCGCGCTTGAGCAGGTTCGCGTTGAACGCGCCCGCCAGCCCGCGGTCGCGGTCATGACGAGCACGCCGGCGCGCGACGGGGTCTCGCGTTCCTCGAGCAGCGGATGGACGATCGAGCCCGTCTGCCGGGCCACGTCCTCCATCGCAGCGGTGAGCAGGTCGGCGTAGGGACGAGCCTCCATCACGCGCTGCTGCGCCTTCACGATCCGCGACGCGGCGATGAGCTCCATCGCACGGGTGATCTTCATCGTCGACTGGACCGAACGGATCCGCCGGCGGACGACGCGGAGCTGCGCCCCCATGGATCGCTAGCCGCCCGAGCCCGGGGGCTCGTCCTCGTCGTCGGCCGAGGAGAGGCGATCCCACCCGACGTCCTCCTTGACCGGGTCCCTCGGCGCGCCCCGGCCCACGGCGGCCTCGCTCCCCGCCCCTGCGTCCGACCGCACGAAGGTCTGCGTGAAGTCCTCGAGGGCCCGCGAGCGCGCCTCCGGCCTCGTCGGAGAGCTCGCCCGTGTCTCGGATCGAGTCCAGCAGGTCGGTACGGGCCGCGAGGTGCTCGATGAACTCGTCGGTGAACCGCTTGGCGTCCTCCACCGGCAGGTCGTCCAGGTACCCGCCCGTGCCGACCCAGATCGCGACGACCTGCCGCTCGACCGGCACCGGACGGTACTGAGGCTGCTTGAGGATCTCGACCACGCGGGCACCACGGGCGAGCTGCTTCTGCGACTCCCGGTCCAGCTCGGAGCCGAACTGCGCGAACGCCTCGAGCGCTCGGTACTGCGCCATCGCGATCCGCAGGGTGCCCGCGATCTTCTTCATCGCCTTGATCTGCGCGTTCCCGCCCACCCGGGACACGGAGGTGCCGACGTTGATCGCGGGGCGGACCCCCGCGAAGAACAGGTCGGGCTCGAGGTAGATCTGTCCGTCGGTGATCGAGATCACGTTGGTCGGGATGTAGGCGGAGATGTCGTTCCCCTTGGTCTCGATGATCGGCAAGGCCGTGAGCGAGCCGGCGCCCAGCCGGTCCGAGAGCTTGGCCGCGCGCTCGAGGAGCCGAGAGTGGAGGTAGAAGACGTCGCCCGGGTATGCCTCGCGACCGGGCGGCCGGCGGAGCAGCAGGGAGAGCTTCGGTACGCGGTCGCCTGCTTGGACAGGTCGTCGAAAACGGCGAGCGCGTGCTTGCCCTCGTACATCCAGTACGCGCCCAGTGCGGCGCCCGAGTACGGCGCGATGTACTGGAACGGCGTGGGGTCCGACGCCGACGCGTTCACGATCACCGTGTACTCGAGCGCGCCGTTGTCGCTGAGCGTCTCGACGACCTCGGCCACGGTCGATGCCTTCTGGCCGACCGCGACGTAGATGCAGCGGACCTGCTTCTTCGGGTCGCCGCTCGCCCAGTTGTCGCGTTGGGCGATGATCGCGTCGATCGCCACGGCGGTCTTGCCGGTCTGACGGTCGCCGATGATCAGCTCTCGTTGACCGCGTCCGATCGGCGTCATCGCGTCGATCGCGGTGATACCGGTCTGCAGCGGCTCCTTCACCGGCTGGCGGTCGACGACGTTGGCCGCCTGGATCTCGAGCACGCGCGTGTCCTCGGCCGGGATCGGACCCTTGCCGTCCAACGGGACGCCGAGGGGGTCGATCACACGGCCCAGGAACCCGTCGCCGACCGGGATCGACAGGATCTTGCCGGTCTGCTTGACCAGGTCGCCCTCCTCGATCTGGGCGGACTCGCCCAGGATGATGCAGCCGATCTCGTCCTCGTCGAGGTTGAACGCGAGGCCGAGCACCCCGCCGGGGAACTCGAGCAGCTCGTTCGCCATCGCGCGCGGCAGGCCTTTCACGCGCGCGATGCCGTCCCCGGCCTCGACCACACGCCCGACCTCCTCGCGCTCGACCGACGGCTCGAAGCTCTCGACGTTGCGCCGCAACGCCTCGGCGATGGCCTTCGGGTCGAACTCAGCTCGTACTGCCATACGATCAACCACTCCCCATCGGTCCCTCGTCTTCGGACGTCTCTCGCAGACCAGGCGCGAGCGACCGAGCCGTCGAAGATCTCGTCGCCGATCTTCGCGACGAGGCCACCGACCAGGCTTGGGTCCACGACGACCTTCACCTCGACCGGGTGCCCGTCGCTGTGGACAGCGCCTCCGCCAGGCGCTCGCGCTCTCGTCCTCAGCGGGACGGCCGAGCGCACCTCGGCGACCGCTCGCTCCGCGCTCGGCCGACGAACTCCGGCCAACGCGTCCACGATCGACCGAGCTCGCGGGCACGACCCTGCTCGACGAGGAACCCGAGCAGGCTGCACCGCGATCGGGTTCGCACGCTCGCCGAGAACGTCGGCGATCAGGCCCTTCTTGTTCTCCACCGGGAGCGCCGGGTCGGTCAGCGCCTCGCGGAGCGGGGTTCCCGCTCGAGGAACTTCGCGAACGCGTACAGCTGGTCCTCGACGGTCTCGAGCTCGCCCTCGGCCTCCGCGACCCGGTACAGGGCCTCGGCGTACCCGGCGACGAGCGCGTCTGTGTCCGTCACCTCAGTGTTTCCCGTTCGCCGCGGTGGCGACCTCGTCGATGTACCGGTCGATCAGCTGCTGATGGGCCTTCGCGTCCAGGGACTCCCCGACGACGCGCCCGGCCAGGCCGACCGCGATCTCGGCGACCTCGGAGCGCAGCTGCTGGAACACACGGTCGCGCTCGGCACGGATCTCCTCCTGGGCCTTCGCGACGATGGCCGCCGCCTCGCGCTCCGCCTTGGCCGATAGGTCGGCCCGGAGCTCCTCGGCGGTCCGGCGAGCCTCCTCGATGATCCGATTGGACTCCTGCTGTGCGTCGGCGAGCTTGGCCCGGTACTCGGCCAGCTCCGCATCGGCCTGCCTCCGCGCTTCCTCCGCCTTCTCGAGCTCCCCTGGATCTTCACGCGCCGCTCCTCGAGGAGCTTGTTGATCCGTGGGAACACCCACTTCCACATGAAGAAGAACAAGATCGCGAACGCCAGGGCGCCCACGACGAGCTCCTCCCAGTGCGGGTAGAGGTCGGCGGCGTCGTTGACCTCCTCCGCCTCCTCCGCCTGCAGCAGGATCGCGCCGATCAGTGCGTTCACGGCTCGACCCCCCTCAGATGATGAACGAGAAGGCGATGCCGAACAGCGCGAGCGCCTCGATCAGTCCGATACCGATGAACATCGTCGCGCGCACCTGACCGGCGTACTCCGGCTGGCGAGCCATCGCCTCCACCGACTTGCCGATCAGGACGCCGAGCCCGATCCCGGGCCCGATGGCGGCCAGGCCGATCACGAGGCCTTTGCCGATCGTCTCGAGCCCGCTGAAGTCCGAAGCCTGTGCGAGCAGTCCGAACATCCGTTGCCTCCTTCTTGAGCGTTAGTGCTCCTCCGCCATCGCGCCGCCGATGTACGAGGCGGTGAGGATGGCGAAGATGAACGCCTGCAAACCCGACACGAAGATCTCGAAGCCCACCAGCGCGACCGCGATGGCGAACGAGAACGGGGCGAAGACCGCCGTGAAGCCACCCTGGAGCATCGCGACCGTGCCCAGGAAGAACACCGCGAGCAGGAAGTGCCCCGCCATGAAGTTGGCCCAGAGACGGACCGACAGCGTGATCGGCCGGATGATGATCTGGGTGAAGAACTCGATCGGCACCAGCAGGATATAGAGCGGAGCCGGCGCGCCCGGCGGCAGGCACACGTGTTTCAGGTAGCCGAAGAACCCGTGCTTGGAGATGCCGACCGCGTTGTAGGTGACCCAGGCGATGAGGGCCATCAGGAGCGGGAACGCGATCCGGCTGTTCGACGAGAAGTTGATGCCGGGGACCACCTCGAAGATGTTCCAGAAGAGGATCGCGAAGAAGAACGTCGCGAGCAGCGGCATGAAGCGCGCGCTGTCGGGGCCGAGCATCGGCGCCGCGATGTTCTCGTGCACGAACGAGATCCCTATCTCGGCGAGGCTCTGCATCTTGCTGGGCACGACCTTCGGCTTGCGCAGGCCGATGAAGAAGAACGCCAACATCAGGACGAAACCGAGCAGGACCAGGAACGTGATGAAGTTCAGGCAGAAGCTGAGGCTGCCGATCTCGAGGGAGGGACCCCAGCACCCCCAGACGAAGTCCTTCGTCGTCGGCGGATGGAACTCTGCAAGGATCGATCCCGAGGCCCCGATCACCGGGACACCTCCGACCGCTCGCCTGGGAAGGTCCACATCTCCGCCTGCATCCGGCCGGACAGCAGCTTCATCTCGAACACCAGCAGCGCGATCGTAGACGGCACGAGCGCGGCCAGGAACGCCGGGAGCACGAACCACGCCTGCTGGTCGAGCACGGCGATGATCGCGACGATGATGCCCAGTCGCACGACGAACCCGCCGACCCCGACCGCGAAGAGCACCATCGGAGAGATCGTCGCGGCGAGCGCGAGCGACCAGCCGTGGGCGACGAAGTTCACGAATACGACGGCGATGGCGGCCACCGCCGACCACCCGGCATCGGTGCCGCCGACGAACGTCCCGATGGCGAACGCGAGGATCGCGGCGGGAACCGCGAACGGCGAGATGCGCCGGATCAGCTCCCGCTCAGGCGCTGGCGTCATCCCTTTCCCCTCTTGCCGTATCGCAGGTACACGATGTAGATCCCGGCGGCCGCGCCCAGCACGATACCGGCCGCGACGAACACCCCGGACGTGCCGGCGAGCCGATCGACCAGGTACCCGACGCCTCCCCACACCGCGATGCCCGCGACGAGGGTGGAGGTGATCGTCCACCCGGTCCCGAAGCCGGCCCAGGCGCCGTCGCGACTCGAACCGGCCATGGGCGCGGAAGTCTAACGTGGCTCCCCTCGCGCCGTCAAAGTCGGCAGGACCTGTTTCCGCAGGTCAGAGGTACTTTCTTCGTGCGCTTGTGAAACTTTTCACGAGCTCGGGTTGCCGCCGGGGAGGGAACCACGATCACGTCAGTCGCCGGCGTTGGGTGAGCGCCAGGGCGAAGGCCAGCGCCGCGCCGACGACGAAGATCAGCGTGGCGAAGACGAAGACATGCGGCGGGATCCCGACCCGGGTGGAGCCGTAGACGAACGTCGGGAACATCGTCGCCGGTCCCTGCGTGAACTGGCTGATCACGAAGTCGTCCATCGACAGCGCGAACGCGAGCAGGAACCCGGCCAGGATCCCGGGGGCCAGCAGTGGGAGCGTCACCTTGAAGAACGTCGTGACGGGGTTCGCGCCCAGGTCCATCGCCGCCGCTTCGAGGGCGGGATCAAGCCCGGAGGCCCTCGCACGGACCGTGACCGCCACGAACGCGATGCTGAACATCGTGTGCGCGAGGAACAGGGAGCCCAGCCCGCGGGAGAGGCCCAGCGCGACGAAGAACGAGGCCAGGGCCGCACCGAGCACGATCTCCGGGGCCGAGATGCTGAGGAAGACGAGGAAGTTCGCGCCACCACGCCCTCGGTACCGATGCCTCGCGAGCGCGAGACCCAGGAGCGTCCCGAGCGCGGTCGCGGCAAGTGCGCTGAGGAGCGCGATGAGGAGCGAGTGCGTGAGGGCGGTCGTGAGATCCGTGAGCTCGAACAGCCGCCCGTACCACTCGGTCGTGAACCCGAGCCATTCCGTCTTGACCCGCGGGAACGTCCCGAACCCACCTCGGGTCTGGTTGAAGCTGAACAGGATGATGATGAAGATCGGGAAGCAGAGGTACAGGATGAACCCGGTGACGTACGCGGGAAGCACGAAGCGGGTCCATCGCTTCCTGGGTTGGCGCTCCGGGGGCGCTCCGGTCCTCCCCTGGGTCGACTGGGTCAGTGTGGCGCTCATCCCTCGGTGATCCTCTCGGTCCCGAGCAAGCGGGCGTAGACCACCGCGCCCACCACCATCACGGCCATGAGGACGAACGCGAGTGCCGCACCCTCCGGGTAGTCGCGGTTGCGCAGGAACTCCGCCTGGATCACGTTGCCGATCATCGCGGTCCCGGAGCGGACCCGCCGAGCACGGCCGCGTTCACGTAGTCGCCGATCGCCGGGATCGAGGTGAGGAGGACCGCGGCGAACACACCGGGGAGCGAGAGCGGGAACACGACCTTGAGGAACGCTTGCGTCCGACTCGCGTACAGATCCTTGGCCGCCTCGACCAGCCGCTTGTCGATCTGTTCGAGCGAGACGTACAGAGGCAGGATCGTGAACGGCACGAGGTTGTACGTGATGCCGGCGATGACCGCGACCGTCGTGCCGAGCACATGGTACGAGTCCGGGAGCACACCGATGCTCTTCAGCGTGCCCAGCACGATCCCGTCGTCGGACAGGATGAAGCTCCAGGCGACGGTCCGGATGACGAACGAGATGAAGAAGGGCAGCAGCAGGATGAACAGGATCGCGGTCTTGAACCGTCCGCCGTAGAACGCGATCCAGTACGCGACCGGGTACGCGATCAAGAGGGCCAACACCGTGACGATCGCCCCGTTCCGGAACGACCGGACGAAGAACTCGCTGTTCTCGGAGATCGCCTCGGTGAAGTTCGCGAAGCGGAACGTCTGGCGGAATCCCTCGAGGCTGCTGCCCGTCTGGGTGGACAGGCTCAACATCGCGATCATCGGCACGACGAAGAGCACGAGCAGCCAGATGAGGGCCGGCGCCGAGAGCGCGTACCCAGCCTTCGAGCGCCTTGGACGTCGTTCCGGCGGCGCTACGAGATGAAGATCGGGTTGAACAGATCGTTCCAAACCTCGATCTCATCTCCTTCGAGGACGCGGTAGTTGTGCAGCTTCTCCTGGATCTCGGGCGTCGGGTACACGTACGGGCTGTTCACGATCTGGTCGAGGACCGCCTTGTCCGCCCCCGTCGCCGCCTCGGCGTCTGCCTCCACGATCGCGGCGCCGGCCGGGACCGGGCTGAAGTAGGCGTTCCACTCCGTGAGCCTGGCGGCCATGTCGGGCTGGTAGTACCAGTCCATCAGCATCATCGCTCCGACCGGGTTCGCGGCGTGGTTCGGGATGCAGCCATTGTCGATGAAGATGGCGGCGCCGGGATCCGGCACGGTGAACTCGAACGTCGCGAACTCCGGGAAGTAGAGCTTGTCGTTGATGATGTCGCCCGACCACGCCATCGTCGCCCAGAGGTCCTCGTTCTCGAAGGCCGTCAGGTAGGCCTGGTCCATCCACCCCCGCAGCCCGCCCGATTCGTTGAACCGCTGGAGGAGTTCGGCGGCCTGCTGCCAATCGTCCGGCGTGGAGGTCTCGGGCGCGATGCCGAGCTCGAGCATCGCGAGGCTGGCCGAATCAGGAGAGTTGTTGAACATCGCGACGTGACCGGCGTACCTGGGGTCGAGCAGATCCATGATGCTGGTGATCGGCTCGTCGACGTACTTCGTGTTGTAGGCGACGCCCGTGATCCCCGCCTGCCAGGCCATCGTGTACTTGTTCCCGGGGTCGTAGA
The DNA here is from genome assembly GCA_963771385.1 of uncultured Actinomycetes bacterium. GTDB lineage: Bacteria > Actinomycetota > UBA4738 > UBA4738 > HRBIN12 > DASSJM01. Next base: position 61,396 of record CAVYTE010000006.1, on the reverse strand, counting down.
CCGGGTCCTTGAAGGACGGACCGACGTTCGCGTCGAAGTTCGGTCGGAGCGCCGGGTCGAGCTCGATCAGGTACCCGAGCGCGATCATCTCGGCGAGCTCCTGGAAGTTCGACATCACGATGATGTCGTGACCGGTGTCCTGCCCTCCTTCCAGCGCGGGACGGATCGCAGCGTAGAACTCTTCGTTCGAGTTGATGTCGGCTCGGTAGGTGACGTCGATGCCGGTCGCCTCCGTGAACTCGAACAGCGTGGGCCTGCTCCCTGGCCCGTCGATCGAGAGGTCGCGATCGATGTAGGCGGGCCAGTTCGTGAAGTTGACCAGCGGGCCGGGTCCCTCGGCCTGGCGGTCGGCCCACCACTGCGCCGAGCCCTCCCCCCCCGCCGTGGGGCCGGTCGACGCGCCCTCCCCCTCGACGCCGCACGCCGCGAGGATCGCGGACAGGCCGTAGGCACCCGCGCCGGCGCCCGCGTAGCGGAAGACGTCCCGCCTGGACATCCGCCGTCGGAGCGCCCCGCGCAACCACGCCGGGTCGACCGGTGGCACCTGCTGGTGGCTCATCCCACTGCCTCCTCCTGCTTGTCCTGCTCGGAGAGCGTCGGCTCGACCACGAACGTGTGCTCGGGCAGCCACTCCAGCCGGACCTTGTCGCCGGCGTTCGGGTGGGTTCCCGCAGCCCCGAGGTTCTGCACGTAGATACGGAGGTTCGTGCCACCGGGACCGTCGACCTCGTACTGGTAGTTCACGCCGATGTAGGTGGACATCCGGACCATGCCCGCAACCTGGTTCCGGTCGAGTGGTCCCGCACCGTCGTCGGGCGCGATCGTGAGCTTCTCGGGCCGAACGCCGACACGCACCTCGGGCCCGGCACCCGGCGGGACACGGTCGCTCGGGGCGCGAACCATGCCGCCGGCCTCGAGCGAGATCGTCGTCAGCCCGTTCTCCGAGCCGGCGATCCGTCCGTCGAGCATGTTCGATGCCCCCAGGAACCCGGCCACGAACTCGGTCGCCGGGCTTTCGTAGACGTCTTCCGGTGCTCCGATCTGGTCGATCCGGCCGTGACGCATGACGGCGAGGCGGTCGGACATCGTCATCGCCTCTTCCTGGTCGTGGGTCACGTAGACGAACGTGATCCCCACCTCCTGCTGGATCCCCTTCAGCTCCAGTTGCATCTGCTTGCGGAGCTTGAGGTCGAGCGCGCCGAGCGGTTCATCGAGCAGGAGCACCTTCGGACGGTTCACGAGCGCGCGCGCCAGGGCGACGCGCTGTTGCTGGCCGCCCGACATCTGCGGCGGCTTGCGTTGCTCGAACCCGACCAGGTCGACGAGCGCGAGCGCCTCGTCGACCCGCGTCCGCACGTCTGCCTTGCCGACCTTCTTCCTGCGGAGCCCGAACGCGACGTTCTCGAAGACGTCCAGATGCGGGAACAAGGCATAGGACTGGAAGACCGTGTTCACGTCTCGCCGGTACGAGGGGAGGTCCGTGACGTCGCGTCCCCCGAGGTAGACCGTCCCCGCCGAGGGGTCCTCGAACCCACCGATCATCCGCAGGGTGGTGGTCTTCCCGCACCCGGAGGGGCCCAGCATGCTGAAGAACTCACCCTCGGCGATGTCGAGCGAGAGGTCGTCGACGGCGACCATATCGCCGAAGCGCTTGGTCACCCGGTCGAGGCGGACGTCGACCTCCGACACGCGCGCACCCCCCTCAGTTCGAACGGCCGTTCAACCTCGGGGCCGATTATGCCCTACGCGCTCGTGCGGGGCACAGGGGATATCAACCCGGATCGCGTGATCGACGGGGTGCGCGGGCGTGCGCCCTCGGAGCGCGTCGGTGCCGACCCTTCCCTCGCTCGACGGGCTCGGCCGGGGCCGGCCCGCCGGGCTCATCGCTGCCGTGCGGCGTCCGGTCTCGGAGCAGCCGCGGGAGCACCGCGGCGATCAGAACGGCGAGGGCGACGACGCCTGCGACCAGCAGCCTCCCGTCTACGAACGCAACCACGAGCGCGCAGGCGGAGATCAGGGCCCCCCACACGTACATCAGCACGACGGCCTGCCGGTGCGAGTGGCCGATGTCCATCAGCCGGTGGTGGATGTGCTCCTTGTCCGCGTGCGCGATCCCGATGCGCCTGCGCATCCTGCGCACGATCGCCAGAGCGACGTCGAGCAGGGGCACGGCCAGGACGAGGAGGGGCACCGCGATCGGGATCGCGATGACGGCGAGGTCGCCGCCGCTCGGCCCCTCGAGGTTCTGGCCGACGCCCGAGACCGTCGCGACGGCCATGAGCAGGCCCAGGAGCAGGGACCCCGAGTCGCCCATGAAGATCTTCGCGGGGTGGAAGTTCCAGGGCAGGAACCCGATGCAGGCCCCGGCCACGATGGCGGACATCAACGCGGCCACGCTCGGCTGCGCCTCCCCGCCGGGGGTCCAGAAGTACGCGAAGAAGGCGATCGCGGCGATCGCGACCATCCCGGCGGCCAGCCCGTCGAGGCCGTCGATCAGGTTCACCGCGTTCATGAGCGCCACGACCCACAGGACCGTGATCGGCACGGCGACGTCCGGCGAGAGCGCGATCACCCCCGGCCCCGGGAAGAACACGTAGAGCAGTTGGACGCCGAACAGGACGAGCAGTCCCGCGACGAGGACCTGCCCGGCGAGCTTCTCCGGCGCCGAGACCCCCCGCACATCGTCCACCACCCCGAGCACGACCGCGGCGGTCGCGGCGATGACCGCCGCATCGAGCTCGGAGCTCGTCTCGTAGAGCTCCGACAGGAACGGGATCCACCGACCGACGAGCAGACCGGCGCACACACCGAGGTAGATCGCGAGCCCGCCGGCCGTGGGTGTGGGGTGCGGATGGACCTTGCGATCCGACGGCCGGTCGATCCAGCCGAGCCGGAGCGACAGCCGGCGGACGATCGGGGTGGCGACGAAGGTCACCCCGGCGCTCACCGCGAAGATCACCAGGTAGGTGCGCACGATCTCCGCCGATGCTACCCCCAGGTCCCGGCCTGGGCCCGCTTCAACCCGCGTAGACCGGGAACCGACGCACGAGCTCGCCGACCCGAGCCCGGCATGCGTCTCGCACGCGCTCGTCGGACGGCGCGCGCAGTGCCTCGCCGATGATGCCGGCAACCTCTTTCATCTCCGGCTCGTCCATGCCGAGGGTCGCCGGTGCGGGCGTGCCGACCCGGATCCCGGACGGGTCGAGCGGCGGCCTCGGGTCGAACGGGATCCCGTTCTTGTTGATCGCGATCCCGACCTCGTCGCAGACGGCCTCGGCTTCCTTGCCGGAGATCCCCAGGGGCTGGAGGTCGCACAGCGAGAGGTGGGAGTCCGTCCCTCCCGAGACGAGACGCACGCCCTCCTCGGCCAGTCCCTCCGCCAGCGCCCGCGAGGTCCGCACGACGCGCACGGCGTACTCCGAGAACGACGGGCTCATCGCCTCCTGGAGGCAGACGGCCTTCGCGGCGATCACGTGCTCGAGGGGACCGCCCTGCATCATCGGGAAGACCGCCTTGTCGATCGCCTTCGCGTGTTCCTCGCGGCACAGGACGATCGCGCCTCGCGGCCCTCGGAGCGTCTTGTGCGTGGTGAAGGTCACGACGTCGGCGAACGGCACGGGGCTCGGGTAGGCGCCCCCGGCGCACAGGCCGATGAAGTGTGAAGCGTCGACCCAGAGCGCCGCGCCGACCTCGTCGGCGATGCTCCGGAAGGCGGACCAGTCGATCGTGCGGGGGTACGCGGTGAACCCACCGAGCACGATCTTCGGCCGGTGCTCCTTCGCGAGATCACGGATCCGGTCGTAGTCGAGCTGCTCGGTCTCGCGATCGACCTCGTAGCCCACGAACGTGAACCACATCCCCGACACGTTCACGGGAGAGCCGTGCGTGAGATGCCCCCCGTGTGAGAGGACGAGACCCAGGACCGTGTCGTCCGACCGCGGCTGCAGGAACGCACCGAACACCGCCATGTTGGCCTGGGCGCCCGCGTGTGGTTGCACGTTCGCGTGCTCGGCGCCGAACAGCGCCTTCGCCCGGTCGATGGCCAGCTGTTCGGTGACGTCCACGAACCGGCAGCCTCCGTAGTAACGGCGACCCGGATACCCCTCGGCGTACTTGTTGTTCATCGTCGAGGCGAGCGCGGCCAGGACCGCGGGGCTCGCGTAGTTCTCGGAGGCGATCAGGCGCAGCGTCGTTCGCTCGCGGTCGAGCTCACCCGCGATCGCGCTGGCGACCTCGGGGTCCGTCCGCACCAGCGCGTCCCAATCGGCGACGAAGTCCTTCTGCCCGTCCGGCATCATCGTTCCCCTCGCTCGATCTCACCGACCTGTTGCACGCGCGCTTCGTGACGCCCTCCCTCGAACGGGGTCTCGAGCCAGCGCATCGTGATGTCCCTCGCGAGCTGGACGGCGACGATCCGGCCACCCATCGCGAGCACGTTCGCATCGTTGTGACGTCGCGACAGCTCCGCGAGATGCAGGTCGTTGCACAGCGCCGCGCGGACGCCGCGCACCTTGTTCGCCGCGATCTGCTCCCCCTGTCCCGAACCACCCAGCACGATCGCCCGATCGGCCCGCCCGTCGGCCACGGCGCGAGCGGCGGCCGCGCAGAAATCGGGGTAGTCCACCGGCTCCTCGGAGTCCGTACCCACGTCGAGGACGTCGTGCCCCTCGCGTTCGAGGTACACCTTCAGCGCTTCCTTCAGCGCATATCCGGCATGATCGCACCCCATCGCGATGCGCATGCCTCACTCCTCGGTGCTCGAGCGAGTCGTGGCCGGGGCCCGCCCGAACAACCCGTCCGCGAGGCGGCCGCACCACTCCTCGAGCTCCGCGGCGACGGATCGGAAGGCATCGATCGGCCTCCCCAGCGGATCCGCGATGTCCTCGTCGGCCGCGTCGCCGCCGAAGCCGCTCCCGCGCAACGCATCCGCATCCAGGACGCGCGCCACCAGCACCGCGCGCGGGTCCCCCGATCCCGCGGGCGGGAGCGCCTCCAGCAGGCGGACGAACCCCTTCATGGTGAACGTCTTGTGCTCCGCCTCCGGCACGTCACGGATCACCGCCCCCACGTGTTCGGGCGCCATCCCCAGCACGACATCGGCGTTCCGCACGTCGCTCGTCGAGAAGCTCCGCGCGGTGTGCCCGGAGATGTCGATCCCCCGCTCGGCACCCGCCTCGACGGAGAGCCGGTCGGCGGCCGACCCCTCCCACCCCATGGTCCCGGCGGAGGTCACGTCGATCGAGGAGGGGGCCGAGCGCTGGTCGAGCACGTGCCGCAGGAACCCTTCGGCCAGCGGGGACCGGCAGACGTTGCCGGTACACACGACCAGGATGGAGGCCATCGGGCCCCCGAGTCTACTCGGGGCCCGCCCGCGCCCGTCCGTCAGGCCGAGGAGCGCCCCGAAGGAGGATCGCCGAGACCCAGCGCATCCCGGAGCGCACGCTCGGCGACGACGCCTTCGCGGAGGACGCGCATGCCCGGCCCCGCCACGTCGACGACGGACGAGGGCACGTCCTCGAGCCTCTCGGGATCGCACAGGTACACGTCCACGACGTCGCCGAACGTCGCCTGGAGCTCCTCGCACGTTCTGGCCGGGGGCTCACCGCTGCGGTTCGCGCTCGTTGCCGCGAGTGGTCCGGTCCTGCCGAGGACCGCGAGCGCGACCGGGTGACGCGGCATCCGGACACCGATCGTCGACGGATCGCCGCCGAGCTCCCACGCGCGGCTCGCCTCGGACCGCGGCACCACGATCGTGAGCGGGCCCGCCCAGAAGCGTCCCGCGAGCGTCTCGGCTCGGTCGTCGAAGACGGCGATCCGGCGGGCCTCGTCGGGCGAACCGACGAGGACGGGCACCTCGAGGTCGCGCGGGCGCCCCTTCGCCTCGAACAGCCGCCCCGTGGCCGCGGCATCGTCCGGACGCGCGCAGATCCCGTAGACGGTGTCCGTCGGGATCACGAGGAGGTGGCCGCCGAGCGCGGCGGCGGCGGCGCGCTCGATCCGATCCTCCGCCTGGGTCACGGCTTCCGGGCGACGACGACGCGGTCGCGGCCGGCCAGGTCCCGTTCGACGCGCACGTCGGTGAAGCCTCGCGCGAGGATCTCGGACGCCTCGACGCCGAAGCGTGCGTCGATCTCGACGACGAAGGTGCCACCGTCGCGCAACCAGCGGAGCGCCTGGCTCGCGAGCTCGTCGATGAGCTCGACGCCTCCCTCGAGCGCGAGTCGCGGATCGGCCCGGACCTCGACGGGGAGCCCCTCGAGTTCCTCCGCCGGCACGTAGGGCGGGTTGCTGATCACGAGGTCCACCCATCCGCGGAGGTCGCCGGGCAGCGGTTCCAGCAGATCGCCCTCGAGCACCGTGACCTGCAGCCCGAGCCGCTCGGCGTTCGCGCTCGCGAGCTCGACCGCCTCGGGGGACAGGTCGGTCGCGAACACGGTCGCGTCGCGGCGTTCGCTCTTGATCGCGAGCGCGACCGCCCCGGTCCCCGTCCCCACGTCCACCACGACGGGGTCCTCGGACGTGCCGAGCGCCTCGAGCCCGTGTTCGACGAGCACCTCGGTCTCCGGTCGCGGCACGAACACACCCGGCCGGACCTGGAGCACGATCCCGCGGAACGCCTGCTCACCGGTCAGGTGTTGCACCGGCGTGCCGGTGCAACGCTGGCAGATCGCCCGCCCGAACATCCGCGCCTCGCGTGTGTCCAGCCCCTCCTCGCGCGCGTACAGGGCCGCCCGGTCCATCCCCGTCACGTGCATCATCAAGATCTCGGCGCTGGGCCGCGGATCGTCGACCCCGTGACGTTCGAGGTACGCGGTCGCGCGTCGCACGACGTCGCTCGGGCGCACGTCACGTCCCTTCGGTCAACTGGCTCGCTCGTTCGGCGGCGAGCAGGGCGTCGACGAAGGTATCGAGGTCGCCGCCGAGCACGTCCTGAAGCTGGTGGACGGTGAGCTTCACGCGATGGTCCGTCACCCGGTTCTCGGGGAAGTTGTAGGTCCGGATCTTCTCGGCGCGCTCCCCGGTCCCGACCTGCGATCGTCGGGTCGCGGCCTCCTTCGCCGACGCCTCCTCCTGCGCGCGCGCGAGCAGGCGGGCTCGCAGGTACCGCATCGCCTTCTCGCGGTTCTGCAGCTGGGAGCGCTCCTCCTGGACCTCGACCTTGATCCCGGTCGGCAGGTGGACGATCCGGACCGCCGAATCCGTCGTGTTCACCGACTGGCCCCCGGGTCCGGACGAGCGGAAGACCTCCGTCTTGAGCTCGTCCGGGCGGATCTGGACCTCGACCTCCTCGGCCTCCGGGAGGACGGCCACCGTCGCGGTCGAGGTGTGGATGCGGCCCGAGGACTCGGTCACCGGCACGCGCTGGACCCGGTGGACGCCGGACTCGTGCTTCAGCCGTGGATAGGCGCCCTTACCGCGCACCTCGAGCGCGATCTCCTTGAACCCGCCCAGATCCGACGGCGAGGCCGACAGCACCTCGGTGCGCCAGCGCTGCCGCTCGGCCATCCGCTGGTACATCTCGAACAGGGTGCCGGCCCACAGGGCGGCCTCCTGGCCGCCGGCGCCGGCGCGGATCTCCATGACGACGTTCTTCTTCGCGTTCGGGTCCTTCGGGACGAGGAGCTCCTCGAGGCGCGCGCGCAGCTCGTTCGCCCGAGCCTCGGCGGCGTCCGTCTCCTCCCGGAGGTAGCGGGCCATGTCCGGGTCTTCCTCGTGCTCCGCGAGCGAACGGCCCTCCTCGACCTGCTCCCGAGCCGCCCGGAACTCACGGAAGGGCGTGACGATCTCGCCGAGCTCGGCGAGGTCCTTGCCGAGCCGGCGCATGCGGTCGGGGTCCCGAGCGACGGCGGGAGACGCCATCTCTTCCTGCAGTCGGTCGAAGCGCGCCTCGACCTCGGCGAGCCGATCCGCGAAGTCCATACGCGGATCATCCTAGGCATGGAGGCCGGCCGATCGCGCCGCGTCGGTGTGCGGGATCCCGGGCGTCGGTCGAACGCCAGGCGGGAGGGCGTCAGTCGAGCTGATCGTCCCGGCCGTCGCCCCACTCGAGCTCGAGCGAGGGGATGTCCGGCAGATCGATCCTGATGGAGTCGGTCCCCTCCCACAGCTCCTCGTACGAGGGATCCAGGAAGGACGCTTCGGGGTGCTCCTCCCCCGACCGCCCCAGGAGCGTGAAGGCCTCGGCCGAGGACTGCCCGCCCTCGGCGTCGTGCGGACCGCCGTCGTGCAGGTCCACATCGGGGGGGGCGGTGTCATCGAGCGGAACGACATCGTTCGCTACGACATCGTGCGGACCGTCGTCGTCGGTCGTGGCATCGTGCCGCCCGGCATCCCCGGCGTCCCCGGCATCCGGCAGCGATGGCAGGTCGGGCAACGTCAGCTTCACGTCCATCGCGCTCTCGAGGTCGCGCGCGACCCCGAGGACGCGCTCCTGCATCGTGGAGAGCTGTTCCAAGAGGACGTCCCGCCTCGTCGCGAGGCCGGCGATCGTGCGGTCGGCCTCCTCGCGGGCGGCGCGGACGGCGGCGTCGGCTCGCGCCTTCGCCTCCTCGGCGTTCGACTGCGCATCCGTCCGCATCCGGTCGGCATCCGTTCGAGCCTCTCGGGTGAGCTGTTCGGACTCGCGGCGCGCATCGCGCCGGATCTTGTCCGCGGCCTCGTCCGCCTCCCGGATCACGTTCGCGACACGGACGCCGAGCTGTTCGTACGGATCGGGCGCCTGCTCCTTCGGCGCGACGGTCACCCGCACGGGCGCCTGCACCTGCGAGCGGGCGTCGAGCAGCGACGACCGCATGAGCTCGATCTGCTCCGCAACCTGCTCCAGATACGCTCGGACCTGCTCCGGATCGTAGCCCCGCCGGGTCGTGACGAACTCTCGGCGACGGATCTGGTCCGCCGACATCAGGACCGGGAGGTCGAGGTTGGTGGAAGACATGGGGAAGCCTCCTCGAACGCTCGGGTGGGCTTGCACGCTACACCCGTGATCCCGCGATGCAAGCACCTTCGCGAACGCGCTCCCGCGACCGTTCGCGGTCGAAGACTAGGACCCGGCCGCCATCTCCCCCTCGCGGCGGAGCACCTCGTTGAACGAGGCGATCGCCACCTCGATCTGCCCGCGGTCCGGCGGCTTCGTGGTGATCTTCTGCAGCCACAGGCCCGGCACCATCAGGGCGTGGATGAACCTGGACCTGGGGAACCGAGCTCCCAGCCGGAGCATCTCGAACGCGACGCCCGCGATGATGGGGATCGCGACGATCCGAGATCCGATCCGCCACCAGAGCCCGGGGTTCCCGAACAGCGCGAACACGAAGATCGTGATGACCATAACGAGCAGCAGGAAGTTCGTGCCGCACCGCACGTGCAGCGTCGAGTAGCCGTCGACGCGGTCGGGGACCAACGGCTCATCGTGTTCGAACGCCGCGATCGTCTTGTGCTCGGCACCGTGGTACTCGAACACGCGACGGATGTCCTTCGTCCGCCCGATGAGCAACAGGTAGCCGAGGAACAACATGACCCGGAAGACCCCCTCGAGGGCGTTGACCAGGATGCTCGAGTCGACGCTGCGACCGACCCAACGGAACGCCACCGCCGGCAGGACGATGAACAGCCCGAGGAACATGACGATCGCGATCGCCATCGAGAGCCCCATCTGCCGGGACGACAGACGTTCCTCCTCCGGCACCGACTCGCGGGCCGAGACCGAGAGGGCGCGGAACCCGATCGCGAGCGCCTGCCCGAGCGCGATCACGCCGCGGATGAACGGCTTGGCCAGGATCGGGTGGCGCTTGGCGATCGAGTCGATGTCGTGGGATTCGATGTGGACACCGCCCGTCGGCCGGCGAACGGCGATGGCCCACACGTCCCGGCCACGCATCATCACGCCCTCCAGGACGGCCTGGCCGCCGTAGAAGTGGTTCGGTCTCGTGAGCTCGTCGGCCATCCGGGCGGGGAGGCGGCCTCAGTCCTGCGGGGTCTCGGCCGGCGCCTCAGCCGGCTCGACGGCGTCCGGCCGGGGATCGGCCGGAGCGGCGGCAGCGGGCGATCCAGCCTCCCGGGCGCTCGACGCGCGGGTGGCCGCGCGTGCCTTCGCGGCGACGGCCTGGTCGGCCTGCTGTTTCGCGTACCGGCGCTGGAAGCGCTCGACGCGGCCTCCCGTGTCGACCAGCTTCTGCTTCCCCGTGTAGAACGGGTGGCAGTTGCTGCAGATCTCGACGCGGAGCTCCGCCACGGTGCTCCGGGTCGTGAACGTGTTCCCGCACGAGCAGTGCACGGTCGCGACCACGTACTCGGGGTGGATGTCCTGCTTCATCTCGTCCTCAACTCTCCTTGGATTCTGAACGGATCCGATCCACCAGCCTACGAGGCCGGCGCCTTCGCGATCTCCCGCAGGAACTGCTCGTTCGACTTCGTCGCCCGGATCTTGTCCGTGAGCAGCTCCAGGGCCGCCGCGGCTCGAGCGCGTGGAGCACGCGGCGCAGCCGCCACACGAGCGCCAGCTCCTCGGTCGGCATGAGCAGCTCTTCCTTGCGCGTCCCGCTCGCCTCGACGTTGATCGCGGGGAACAGCCGCTTCTCGGCGAGCTGGCGGTCGAGTCGGAGCTCCATGTTGCCGGTGCCCTTGAACTCCTCGAAGATCACCATCGTCCATCCGGGAGCCCGTCTCCACGAGCGCGCGAAGAGATGATCGTGAGCGAGCCACCCTCCTCGATGTTGCGGGCTGCTCCGAAGAACCGGCGTGGGCGGGTAGAGGGCCGTCGAGTCGACGCCACCCGACAGGATCTTGCCGGACGCCGGCGCGGCGAGGTTGTACGCGCGCGCGAGCCGAGTGATGGAGTCCAGCAGGATCGCCACGTCCTGGCCCATCTCCGCCAGGCGCTTGGCCCGCTCCAGCACCAGCTCGGTCACCTGGATGTGCTGGTCCGCCGGCTTGTCGAACGTCGAGTACACGACCTCGGCCGCCTCGACGGTCCGCTGCCAGTCCGTGACCTCCTCCGGCCGCTCGTCGACCAGCAGGATGATGACGTGCATGTTCGGGTCGGCGTGCAGGATGCCGTTGGCGATCTGCTTCAGCATCGTGGTCTTCCCGGCCTTCGGCGGCGAGACGACCATCCCGCGCTGGCCCTTCCCGATGGGCGCAACGAGGTCGATGATCCGCTCGCTCACGGCCTGGCTCGTGCTCCAGGCGGAACCGCTCCTCCGGGAACAGCGGCGTGAGCTTGTCGAAGACCGCCCGCTGCTGCGCCTCCTCGGAGAGACCGCCATTGACGGACGTCGATCCGCAGCAACGCGAAGTACTTCTCGTTGTCCTTCGGTTGACGGACCTTGCCCTTGACCTCGTCGCCCTTGCGGAGCTTGAACCGGCGGACCTGCGAGAGCGAGACGTAGATGTCCTGCGGTCCCGGCAGGTACCCGGAGGTCCGGAGGAACCCGTAGCCCTCGGGCAGGATGTCCAGGAGCCCGGTCTCCGATCGGCGCGGTCGCCAGCTCCTCCTCGCGCGTCTCGACCTCTCGCTGGCGACGCTCCTCCCGCTGGCGGCGCCGCTCCTCGCGCGACGGCCGGCGACGGCTGTCGCCTCGGTCGCGCTGCCCGCCGTCGGGCCGGCCGCCATCGCCCCGTCCGCCGTCCCGACGCCCGTCACCCCGGTCGTCGCGTCGTTCGAAGCGCTCCGGCCGGGGCCGCTGGTCGGTCCTCGTGTTGGTGTTGCCGCCCGGTCCTCGCGTGTCCGCGGACGCCTCGGAGGCGCTCGACGGAGCCGGGGACGCCTGCGCCGGAGCCGCAGCGGGTGCCGTCGCCTCGGCCGGCGCGGGTTCGACGGTGCATCTCCGTTCGGCGGGTGAGGATGACCTGCACGAGGTCGGCCTTCTTCAATCCCTTGTATCCCTGGACGCCGAGGTCGGTCGCGATCTGCTGCAGCTCCGCGGCGACCTTGCCTTCGAGGGCTCCCTTGTCGGTCGTGGCCACTCAGTCTCCTTCCTTCAGCCCCTTCTGGAGGTCCCTCCAGTCCTGCAGGAACTTGTCCAACCCCTCATCGGTGAGCGGGTGGTTCACGAGTTGCTTGAATACGCTGTACGGCATGGTGGCGATGTCGGCGCCGGCCATGGCCGACGTCGACCACGTGCATCGGGTGACGGAGCGACGCCGCCAGCACCTGCGTCTCGTATCCCTGGACCTCGTAGATCTGGCTGATCTTCCGCAGCACGTGCATCCCGTCGGCCGCGACGTCGTCGATACGTCCGAGGAACGGCGAGACGATGTACGCCCCGATCTCGGCGGCCAGGATCGCCTGGGCGGGCGAGAACACCAGGGTCACGTTGATCCGGACCCCGTCGTCGACCAGCCGCGCCCGGCCACGAGCCCATCCGGCGTCATCGGCACCTTGACCACGGCGTTGTCGGCCCATCTGCCGCGAGCTCCTTGCCCTGCTCGTACATCGCCGTCGGCCTCGAGCTCGGTCGTCTCGAGCGATACGTCGCCGTCGACCTCGGCGAGGATCTCCTTCCACACCGCATCGGGGTCGTCGCCCCCCTTGCAGATCAGCGACGGGTTCGTGGTCACGCCGGAGAGCACGCCCCACCCGTTGATCTCGCGGATCTCGTCGATGTTCGCGGTATCAAGGAACAGTCTCATCCGGGGCGTCCTCCCTTCGCAGTCCAGCACCGGCGGCGGGCGTCTCGCCGCGAGCCGGCGGTCGCCCGGTCCACCACCAGGTCGATCACCGCGGCCATGGCCGGTCCAGGCTGTACGTCGGCACCACCGGCCAGTCGTGAGCCAGAGCCTGGCTCTTGATGTACTTCTGGATCCGCCGGATGTTGTCGAAGTTGCTCGAGGTACCGGTCGAAGGGCCGGGCCGCGGAGTCGGCCGACCTCGCCGCGAAGTGGTTCCGGTGGATCTGCTCGTCCTCCACCGTGATGACCACCGGGACGGCCAGCACCCGCTCCACGAACCTGGCCACGTCGACGAACCCCGGCACGACGTGCGCCCCTTCGATGATCATGCTGGTCCCCTCGACCGCGGCACGCTCCATCAGGGCCCGGAGCCCCACGGTGACCGCGGCGGTCTGCTCGCGGAACCCCACCACCACCGGTCCACCGCGTGTCGGCGGCTCGCGGAGCGCGGAGTCCGCGTCGAACGATGACGTGTACAGCGTGGGCATCAGCTCGCGGGAGAACAATCCCCGCATGACCTCGCGCACGGCGTCGGAGGGGATGACCCGCACGATCCCCAGCCTGGTGGCGATCTGGGTGGCGATGGTGGACTTGCCCACGCCCGTCGCCCCGCCGATCAGCACCACCAGCGGCACGTCAGAGCTTGGCGATCTCCCGCCACCGCATGAAGTTGCGCGCGTACCGGTCGCCCGCCTCCTCCTGGATCACCCGCACGGCCAGCGAGTCCAGCTCCTCGCGTGGTGAGCGAGCTGGTCCCTCGCTCGATGAGGTTGTCCTCGATCCGCTCCGCGATCTGATACGAGCGGTACGGCGAGAGACCGGTGACCATCACCTGCGACGCCATGAGGCCCTTCGAATAGGGCAGGCCCGGCTCGCGGTCTGTGATGATGATCTGCGCGTGTCGTTTGGGTTGGGTCATCGTTCCTTCCGTCGTTCTGACGACTGCTCTCGTCACCCCCAGCAGGAGGTCCCGGAGGTCGCTCGTCCCCGTCGACCGTCTCCGGTCGGTTGTCCATGAGCACCACCTCGGCGCCCGCGGCGATCGCCCGCTCCGCGGCCACGTCGACGGCCGCCGCCTTCAGCTCCGTCACCAGCACTTCGAACGTCGGCGCACCATCCAGATCGCGACCCAGCGCGGCGCGGTCGGCCAGCTTGTGACTCAACCCCACCACGGTGCAGCCGTGCCGTTCCTCGAGGGAGGCGACGAGGCTGGCTCCCGCCCGCGGGCGGAGCCGTGGTCGTGACGAACACCTTCTTCCCCCTCGACTTCGTCCTGAGGCACGGGTGTGAGGTCCGTGACGGCGATCCGCGCATCTCGACGAAGTCCGTGCGACGTGGGATACCAGCTCGGAAAGGTTCTGCGGCCCGTCGTCCGGGCCGGTACCCATTGTAAACACGATCAGGTCTGAGAGCAATACCCGGTATGGGCCCAGGTAGCCCCCCAGGAACTCGGGCGGCGTGGCCGCCCCACAGACCAGGATGCCGGCGTCCCAGGGCACCGGGGGCACCGCCGCGCCGCTGCCCTCCAGGATCACCAGGCCCGGCCGGCGCTCGTCGGCGATCGCCGCGGCCTCCCGCACGTTCGACACGTAGGGCTTGCCGGCGAGACCACCGCCGGCCCGCCGGGCGCCGATCGTGGTCACCCCGGTGAACACGGCGTCCTCCAGGTAGTCCGAGCGCGTGCTCGCCCGCCCGGACCAGCTCCCGCAGGCGATCGAGGGTCACCGATCCGGCCTCCGCGACCTGCGGCTCCGGTGGACCACCGCGGCCCATGGCCACGATCACCGGGTCCAGGCCAGCCTCCGACGCGACCCTCGCGGCCTCTCCCGCGACGGCGGTCTTGCCGGTCCGCTTCCCGGTCCCGATCACGCCGAGCGTGGCGTGCCGGGAGCGGCGGGCCGGTGATCGGCGGCTCGAGGGTCGTATCGGCCGTCCGGTACCCGACCCCCGCGGCCAGCGAGACGCCGGCCGCGAGCTCCATCGCTCGCGATAGCCCATCACGGGCTCGTCGGAGAGGTCGAGGATCACCTCGGGGTCGGTGCCTGTCGATCGCGCTGCGGAGACCGGCGATCGGGTCGCGGGACGCGCTTCCAACGGGACACCCGAGGTCCGGTATTCCGCGCCGCGGCCGGATCTTCTCCGTGCCGCCGACGAACAGGCACGCCACCACGTCGTAGCCCTCGGCCCTCGCGGTGGCCAGGCCCCAGCGGGTGGTGGGTGGATAGTGCTCGCCGTCGACGAGCGCGAGCGCTCTCGTCATGCCGCTCCTCGTCCCGAACCGGGCGTCAGTCCGGCTGCCGCCGGTCCCCGCTCATCTCGGCCTCGACGAACGAGGTCCCCGGGCGCTCGACCAGGCTCTCGATCTCCCGGTAGTACTGCTCCCCGGTCTTCAGACGAGTAGTGGGCGTTCATGCGTCCAGCCGCCGAAGGGATACCGCCGGGTGGATCTTCACGTCGTCGCCCTCGACCTCGATCACGTTGTAGCAGGGCTTGGTGTGGCCACGCAGCCGGAGCGACGCGCACGTGCCCGCGTTGACCACGAACAGATGCTCCAGGCGCCACACGTACGGGACGTGCTTGTGTCCCGTCAGGACCACGTCGACCCCCGCGTGATCAGCAGCTCCATCAGGTCGCCGGCGTCGTAGACGATGTTGCGCTCCCGGCCGGTACCCGGCACCGGGATCAGGTGGTGGTGGATGGCGAAGACCTTGACGCGGCGTCCACCGCGAACTGCTCGCGGATCCAGTCGTACCGCTCCCGGCCGATCTGCCCGTGGTCCATGTCCGGCTCGCTGGTGTCGGCGCCCACGATCCGAACGTCGCCGACGTCGATCGACCAGTGCCGCGGCCCGATCAGCTCCTCGAAGTGGACGTACCCCACGTTGCGGGCGTCGTGGTTGCCGGGCACCGAGTGCATCGGGGGCCTCGACCCGCTCCAGGTACGCGGCGGCAGTTCTTGAACTCCTGCCGGTACCCGAAGTTCGTGAAGTCGCCGGTGCACACCACCACGTCGGGCTCGAGCTCGTTGAGCTCGACGATCACCCTGTTCATCAGGTTCGGGACGAAGTAGGGAGACCCGACGTGCGGATCGGAGATGTGGGCGATCGTGACCACGTCCGCTCCATCTTAGCGGCGCCCAACCACCGAGCCCGAGGGCGGTCGGTCCTGCCGTCGTTCCCCCGCAGACGCGTGGGACGATAGCCGCACCCGTGAACGTCCTCGATCTCATCCTGGTCGCGCTGCTCGCGCTCGCCGGGATCAGCGGTTACCGACGAGGCTTCACCATGCAGGCGTTCGGATTCGGCGGATTGCTGATCGGGTTGTTCATCGGCGCGCTCATCGCGCCCACGGTCGCGCGCCTGACCGATGGGCCGCAGGCGCAGGCCGGGCTCGCCGCGCTCGTGCTGTTGTCGGTGGCGGGGATCGGCAACGCGATCGGGTGGCTGCTCGGCGTGCGCGTGCGGGACCGTGCCGCGGGCAAGTTCGGGCAGGCGGACGCCGTCGCGGGTTCGGCCACCGCGGTGGTCGCCTCCCTGCTCGCGATCTGGTTCGTGGCGCTGAACCTGGTGAGCGGGCCCTTCCCGGCCATGGCGAGCCAGATCCGCGGATCGGCCGTGGTCCGCACGCTGGACGCCGCGCTCCCCGAGCCGCCTTCGCTGCTGGCGCAGGTGCGCCAGCTCTTCAACCGCTTCGGCTTCCCCGACGTGTTCTCCGGCATCCCGCCGCTGCCGGCCGAGCCCGTGGACCCCCCGACCCAGGCGCAGGCCGTCGCCGCGGTCGACGCCGCCGCCACCAGCACCGTCCGCGTGGTCGGGCAGGCCTGCGATCAGATCCTGGAGGGCTCCGGCTTCGTGGCCGACCCTCGGCTACGTGGTGACGGCCGCCCACGTGATCGCGGGCGTGCGCGACCCGAGCATCCAGTCGCCCAGCGCGGGCACCGTGGCGGCGCGGACGGTGCTCTTCGACCCCGGCCTCGATCTCGCGGTCCTCCGCGTGGAGGAGGCACCCGGACCCGACGCTCGCGTTGACGGCCGGGCCGCTCGAACGGGGGGACGTCGGCGCCGTGCTCGGCTACCCGGAGAACGGACCGCTGGACGCGCGCCGCGCGGCCGTCCGACGAACGATCGACGCGCTCGGGCGGGACATCTACGGGAGGGGGCAGGTGGACCGCCTCGTCCTGGAGCTCCAGGCGGAGATCCGCCCGGGGAACTCCGGCGGCCCCTTCGTCCTGCCGGACGGCCGGGTGGGCGGGGTCGTGTTCGCCGCGTCGTCGACCGATCCCGAGATCGGGTACGCGATCGCCTCCGACGAGGTCCGGGGAGTCCTCGACGACGCGCTCGGCGAGACGGACGAGGTCGGCACGGGGCCCTGCATCCCATGACCACCGCGTCGGCCGGACGACCGATGGCCGGGTGATCGGCGGCGTACGCCCTGGGTCGGCTTCGATGATCCGACCCTGAACGGAGCGGCCGCGTGACCCGATACCGGCTGCATGAGCTCCGCAGCGCGTCGAACCATGCCGGTCGTGGCCGCACTCGTCGCGCGCGGTCATGGCGATCGCCCCCGGCGCACACGCACCTGCGCTGGAGCGAACGCGGGAGGCCCAGCCGGCGGTGCCGAGTCGCCGTCCGAGGCCAACGGAGTTCCCGCTCCAGGTAGATCGACGGGTCGACCCGGATCGGACCCGCGGGGACCGGCATCTCCTCGTTCGGGTGGAGCGCGCGATGCGCGTGACGGGTCGCCCCGGCGGCGGCCGCGTCGTCGGCGTCGTCCCGGCGCGCTCCCCCTACTACGGCGTCCAAACCCACGCGTGGGTCCTGCGCGTGAGTCCCGACGGCCGCTACGGACTGATCCCCATTCCCTACGCGGGCGAAGCGGTCACCGGATGGCTGCTGCTCCGCGGCCTGCGGACGAGCATGACCCGGATCAGCGTGCGGGTCGACCTCTCCGCTCACCGGCTGTTCGTTCGCCGCGACGATCGACTTGTTCTTCTCGCGCCCCGGCCGCAACCGGCGCCCCCTCGACTCCGACGCCCGTCGGCCGCTACTTCGTCTCCGATCGCGTCCCGTTCCCCGCGGGGAGCACCTACGGCACGTTCGCGTTCGGTCTCTCGGGGATCCAGACACACCTGCCGGCCGGCTGGACGGGCGGCAGACCAGCTCGCGATCCACGGCACGAACGAGCCTTCGTCGATCGGACGCTCGGCGAGCTACAGGTGCCTTCGGGTCTCCGAACCGGTCCTGGACCGGCTGCGACCGCTCCTGCCGGCTCGGCACACCCGTGTCATCCGGCCCGTAGAACCGTCCAAGGCGAACGCCGCTCACCCTTCCTCCATCAGCACGCGGACGTCGCCCTCGCGAGCGAGCACCGAGAACGACGTGATCTCGGCCTCCCGCCGGAACACGAGCTGATCCGGCTGTCGCCGACGGCGAGGTTGCGGACCTCGACCGTGTTCAGCCAGTCGGCAGGTGCGGAAGGTTCACGGTGAGCAGGTTCTCGTGCGCGCGGCGGAGAGTCCCAGCATCGCCTGGAGCATCAGGAACGGCGATCCCGCCGCCCACGCCTGCGGCGAGCAAGCGATCGGGTAGCTGACCGGCCGGTTCGGCGTTCGCCGCGTGAAGCCGCAGAAAAGCTCCGGCAGCCGGAAGTAGTCGGCCGCGATCGCCGCGTCGAAGAGCGCGGTCGCCACCCGATTCGTCGACTCGGGAGAACCTGTACCGCTTCAGCCCCGCCGCGATCAGCGCGTTGTCGTGCGGCCACACCGACCCGTTGTGGTAGCTCATCGGGTTGTAGGCGAGCGCCGACCGGCTCATCGTTCGGACACCCCATCCGGAGAACATGTCCGGCGCGAGCAGGCGCTTGGCGAGCGGCGTGGCCTTGTCCGCGTCGACGATGCCGCAGTACAGGCCGTGCCCGGGGTTGGACATCATGGTGCGGACCTGCCGCTTGTCCGCATCGAGCGCGGCCGCGAAGTACTGCTCGTCGTCCATCCAGAAGGCCTCGTTGAATCGCGTCTTAGCCGCTGGCCTCCGCCTCGAGCCGTGGCCTCGGCGGACCCCCGAGTGTCCGATACACGTCGGCCATCCGCGTCTTCGCGAGGTACACGTACCCCTGCACCTCGGACAGCGCGATCGGCGGTTCGGCCAGTCGTCCGTCCTCGTGCACGATCGCGTCGTGGGAGTCCTTCCATCCCTGGTTCCGGATCCCGCGGGGCGAGCGACAGAGGTACTCGACGAACCCGTCGCCGTCGAGGTCGCCGTACCGATCGATCCACGACAGGGCGGCCTGCGCGGCCGGCAGCAGCTTCCGAGCGAAGTCGACGTCGCCCGTCCACCGCAGGTACTGCGCGTACACGATCACGAACCACGGCGTCGAGTCCACCGAGCCGTAGTACCGCGAGTGCGGGATCAGCCCGGCGCGGGCGAGCTCTCCTCGCCGCACCTCGTGCAGGATCTTGCCGGGCTGCTCGTCCCGCCAATCGTTCTCCTCGACGCCCTGTCTCGCCGCGAGCAGCTCGAGCGCCTCGCGCGCCGGTTGCGGGTTGACCATGAGGAGCTGGTGCGAGGCGATCAAGGAGTCGCGGCCGAAGATCGTGACGTACCAGGGGATCCCCGCGGCCAGGACGCCCCCGTCGTCGACCCTCGTGTAGAGGGCGCGGAGGTCTCGGAGGCTGCGGTCGAGCAGCTCGTTGAACAGCTCGTTGTCGGTGACGATCTCGGTCGACCCCCGCTGCCACTCCTCGTACGACGCTCGAAGCTCGTGCACGACGTGGTCGTAGCTCGAGAGCTCGGGACCGTCCTCATCGAGCGTGAGCGGCTCGACCAACAGCGTGAGGAGCCTCGTCTGGCTCGCCTCGAGATGGAGGCGGAAGGACGCCTTCGCGACGTCTCGATCGATGTCGATACGGACGGGCACGGTGCCGAACCGGACGCGGGTCATCCTTCGGACGTCGTCCCGTCCCGTGTGCGCGAACTCGATGACCCCGTCCCGGACCGAGGGCGCGGGCGGCCCCTCGTCCTGGTCGCTCGCCATCCCACGGACCTCGAAGATGTCGGCGAAGTCCGCGCCGAACCGCAGCTCGACCTCGATGGTCACGTCGAACGTGTTGTAGTTCTTCACGCGGATGCGCTCGTAGAGGTTGCCGTGGATCGTCCGGACCCGCCGGACGTTGATCGTCTGCTGGGGCGCGCTCAGCGCGTCCCCGTCGAACAGATCCGGGTTCGTGAGGTCGATATGCGACAGGTAGCCGCGCTCCGCGGACGATGAGAGCAGGATCGGCTGGCGTCCGTTGATCGTCATCGCGAAATGCGACAGGAACCGCGTGTCCTGCGCGTACAGCCCGAGCCCGTAGTCGCCCCCGTGATCGAGGTTCCCCTCGAGGTCCGAGTAGAGGAACGTGCGCCCCTCCTTGACGGCGAGCGTCTTGCTCGCCAGGTCGGTGACGAGGACCGGCGCCGCCGCCTCCTTCGCGCGGTCGAACGCAGGGTGTGGTTCCGCGCTCGAGTCCAGCGGGGCGCTCTCGTCGAGTTCCGGTTCGGGACTCGGATCGTTCATGGACATCTCGTCAACCATCGTCGCAGGTGATGCGGCTCCTTAGACCTCGAGGATCTCCACCCCGGTCGAACGGACGGGAACGCGCAGGACCCGCCAGCCGGCCCCGGGAGCGGGGACGCGATGGTGCTCCCGGTCGAACGCGATCAGGCTCGGACCCGCCCCCGAGACGCAGGCGGGGACCTGCGCCGTGCGCACCCGATGCAGGACCTCCCGGATCCCGGGAACGAGGGACAGTCGAGCCTCCTCGTGGAGGCGATCCCGCATCGCCACGAGCAGCAGGTCCGCGTCACCGCTCGTCAGCGCCGCCACCACCAACGCGCCGTGGGCGACGTTGTACACGGCATCGGCCAGCGGCACCACCGCCGGCAGGGCCTCGCGTGCCAGGTCGGTCGGGATCCGCGCATCCTCGGGGACGAGGACGACGGGCTCGAGCCCGGGATGGACGTCGATCCTTCGAACCAACCCGTCCGCCACGACCGTGAGGCCGCCGTAGACGGCCGCCGCCACGTTGTCCGGATGCCCCTCGAGCTCCGCCGCGTACGCGAACGACGTGTGCGGGTCTTCCCAGCCCGCGGAGCCGAGCATCACCCGTGCCAGCTCGGTCCCCGCGACGACGGCGGCGGCGGAGGAGCCGAGGCCCCGCTCGAGCGGGATGCGGTTCGAGCCGTGGAGGACGTGCGGAGGGACGGACGCCTCGGGATGGAACCGTCGCTGCCGATCGACGGCCGCCGCGATCGCCCGGCTCACGAGGTCCGAGCCGTCGGTCGGGAGCTCGTCCGCGCCCTCCCCGTCCCAACGCACGCCGGGTTCGGCGTCCGTGTCGATCGTCACCTCGTTGCACAGATCGAGCGCGAGCCCGAAGCAGTCGAACCCCGGCCCGAGGTTGGCCGAGGTGGCCGGCACCCGGGCGACCAGGCGCACGGTTAGAGCCCGAGCTCCGCCGCGACGACGTGGACGTCGACCGGGACGGTGGGCGGGTGCGCCGCACCGCTGATCGCCCACTCGGGATCCTTCAGCCCGTGGCCGGTCAGGACGCAGACGACGCTGCACGCCCCGCGGCAACCGATCCGTCCCCGACAGCTGGAGCAGCCCGGCGACGCTGGCGGCCGAGGCCGGCTCGGCGAACAGGCCTTCGCGCGCGACGCGTCGGTACGCCGACAGGATCTCGCGGTCGGTGACGGCCGAGATCGCGCCCTCGGACTCCGTCGCCGCGGATACGGCGCGTTCCCAGGACGCGGGGTTGCCGATCCGGATCGCGGTCGCGATCGTTCGTGGGTCCGCCACCGGCTCGCCCCGGACGATCGGCGCCGCCCCCGATGCCTGGAAGCCGAACAGCCGCGGGGGCTCTCCGATGACACCGTCGCGCAGGTACTCGGAGTAGCCGAGCCAGTGGCTCGAGATGTTCCCCGCGTTGCCGACCGGCACGCAGTGCACGTCCGGCGCGCCGCCGAGGGCGTCGACGATCTCGAACGCGCACGTCTTCTGGCCCTCGATCCGATCCGGGTTCACCGAGTTGACGAGCGTGACCGGGTACCGCCCGGCGAGCTCGACGGCGAGCTCGAGCGAGGCGTCGAAGTTCCCGTCGACCTCGAGCACCCGGGCGCCGTGCCCGAGCGTGCCGGCCATCTTCCCGAGCGCGACCTTGCCCTTCGGTACGAGCACGACGCAGGTGAGCCCCGCCTTGGCCGCGTAGGCGGCCGCGCTGGCGCTCGTGTTCCCGGTCGAGGCGCACACGACCGCCTTCGAGCCCTCCTCGACCGCCCGGCTGACGGCGAGCGTCATCCCACGGTCCTTGAACGAGGCGGTGGGGTTCGCCCCTTCGAACTTCAGCCAGACCTCGCACCCGGTCTCCTGCGACAGCGGCTCCGAGCGCACGAGCGGCGTGCCACCCTCGCCGAGCGTGACCACGGGCGTCGAGTCCGTCACCGGAAGCCGGTCCCGATACTCCTCGATCACCCCGCGCCAGGGACGCGCCACGGCTACTCCTCCGCCTCGACGCGCAGGACGCTTCGCACCTGCTCGACGGCACCGAGCTCGCGGAGCTCGCCGACCGCGTGCTGGAACGGGCCCTCCCGGGCACGGTGCGTGATGAATACGAGCTGGGCGTCGTCTCCGGTCCCCTCCTGCCAGACGCTCTTGATCGAGACGTCACTGCGAGCGAAGACGCTCGCGATCTCGGCGAGGACACCGGGACGATCCTCGACGCGCAACAGGATGTAGTACTGCCCGGTCATCTCCTCCATCGGCCGGATCGTCCGCTCGTGGAAGCAGGTGCAGCCGACGCCGCGGGCGCCGGACAACAGGTTGCGCGCGACGCTCACGAGATCGCCGATGACCGCCGTCGCGGTGGCGGCGCCGCCCGCGCCCCGCCCGTAGAACATCAGCTCCCCGACGCTGGGTCCCTCGACGAACACCGCGTTGTTCGCGTCGCGGACCGAGGCGAGCGGGTGTCCGGCCGGGATCATCGCCGGGTGGACCCGAGCCGCGATGCGTTCGTCGGCGCCGAGCTCGGCGATCGCGAGCAGCTTGATCACGTACCCGAGCCGCGCGGCGAACTCGATGTCCTCGGTCGTGACGGACCGCATGCCCTCGCGGAACACGTCGGCCGCGGTCACGCGAGCGTTGAAGGCGATGGATGCGAGGATCGCACACTTGGCCGCGGCGTCGTGCCCGTCGACGTCGGCCGTGGGGTCCGCCTCCGCGTAGCCGAGCGACTGGGCGTCGGCGAGGGCGTCGGCGAACGCGGTCCGTTCCTCCGACATCCTGGTGAGGATGAAGTTCGTGGTGCCGTTCACGACGCCCATCACCCGGCGGAGCCGTTCGCCGGACAGGGACTCCTTCAACGGTCGGATCAGGGGGATGCCGCCGCCCACGGCCGCCTCGAAGTACAGATCCAGGCCCTTGGCGTCGGCCGCATCGAACAGGTCGTGCCCGCGGTTGGCGAGCAGGTCCTTGTTCGCGGTCACCACCGGCTTGTCGCGCTCGAACGCGGCCAGGATCAACGAGCCCGCCGGCTCCGCACCGCCGATCAGCTCGCAGACGATGTCGACGTCCGGGTCATCCACGATCGCCATCGGTTCGTCCACGAACGCGGACGCGTCGAGCGGCACGTCGCGCACCGCGGACGGGTTGCGAACCGCCACACGCGTGACGTCGAGGCGGCAGCCGGCCCGTCGCTCGATGTCCGCCCGGTGCTCGGCGAGCAGACGGACCACCGCCGCGCCCACCGTTCCGCACCCGAGCATGCCGACGTGCAGGACCCGATCGTTCACCCGTCTCCCTCCGCCGGTCGACCCGCGCGTCGACGGATCGTCCGGTCGTGTCCGATGGACCTCAGTATCTCGCCGCGAGGGACCACCTCGGCGTGGCGCGACGCCTCACCCATCGACGCGCTCCATCGCCTCGGGCGCCGCCACGCCGAGCAGCCCGAGGAGGTTCGCGATGACCTGCTTCGTGCCTCGGCAGAGCCACAGGCGCGCCTGCGTGAGCTCCGGGTCGTCGGACAGGACCGGGCAGTCGGTGTAGAAGCGGTGGAACCGCGCCGCGAGCTCCTGCGAGGCGTGCGCGAGCCGGTGGGGTGCCCGGAGCTCCGCGGACGTCGCGACCTGAGCCGGGACGCGCGCGATGGCCCGGAGCACCTCGAGCTCGGCGTCGTCGGTCAACCGCGTCAGGTCGGCGCGATCGATCGGCTCGAGCTCGACGCCTCGCTCTGCCGCCTTGCGCAGGATCGATGCGATCCTCGCGTGCCCGTACTGCACGTAGTAGACGGGGTTCTCGAGCGACTGGCGCTTCACGGCCTCGATGTCGAAGTTCATCGTGACGTCGTTGCTGAACAGCAACAGGTGGAACCGCGCCGCGTCGGTGCCGACCTCGTCGATCAACTCGTCGAGGCTCACGAACGTGCCCGCGCGCTTGCTCATCGCGACCGGCACGCCGTCGCGCAGGAAGGACACCCACTGGTAGATCACGACCTCCACGCGGTCGGCCCCGTAGCCGAGCGCCTCGGCGGTCCCGCGGAGCCGGGCGACGGCGCCGTGGTGATCGGCGCCCCAGACGTAGACGAGGTGTTCGAAGCCGCGTTCGAACTTGTCGACGACGTACGCGCAGTCGGCCCCGAAGTAGGTGTGCTGTCCGTTCGAACGCACGAGCGGCCGGTCCTTGTCGTCCCCGTACGCGGTGGATCGGAACCAGACCGCGCCGTCGCCCTCGTAGACGGCGCCGGCCGTGCGGAGCCGGTCGATCGCGGCGTCGATCTCGCCCTTCTCGGCGAGCGTGCGCTCGGACACGTAGGAGTCGAACCGGACCCCGAACCGTGCGAGCGTGGCCTCGATCTGCACGAGCACGCGACGCGCGCCCTCGTCCCGCAGGCGCTCGAGCCGGTCGGCCGATGGGAGATCGGCGGGTCCGGGTCCCTCCTGCTCGAGGATGTCCCTCGCGATCTCGCTGACGTACTCCCCGTGGTACCCGTCCTCGGGCACCTCGGCCTCGCGACCTAGCAGCTGCAGGTACCGGGCCTCGACCGAGGCCCCGAACCGATCCATCTGCCCGCCCGCGTCGTTGAAGTAGTACTCGCGCTCGACGGACCAGCCCGCGGCCTCGAGCACCCGGGCGAGCGCGTCGCCGAGCGCGGCGTTGCGAGCATGGCCGATGTGGAGCGGGCCCGTCGGGTTCGCGCTGACGAACTCGACCTGCGCGCGGGCGCCGGTCGGCTCGGCGCGCCCGTAGGCGGCACCGCGGTCGACGACCTCGCGCAGGGCGTCCACGAGCCAGTCGCTCGTGAGGCGGAAGTTGATGAAGCCCGGACCCGCGACCTCCGCGGTACGCACGAACGGCGCGGGCGGCAGGTTCCGCCGGATGACCTCGGCGACCTCGCGAGGGGGCCGGCCCGCGCGACCGGCGAGCACGAGGGCGACGTTCGTCGCGAAGTCGCCGTGCTCCTTCTGCTTCGTGCTCGTCAACGTGATGTCCGGCGGCTCGCCGGACAGATCGAGCTCGGTCGCCGCGGCGGCGACGGCGGCGGACACGAGCGCGGAGAGTTCGTCTTCGATCATCGGCGCCCGAAGCCTAGCCGACCCCCCGTCGCCGACATCGCGAACGGGAGCGGGAGCGTCGGTCGAGCGAGGGCCGTTGCTAGACTCGATCACGAGCCCTCGTAGCTCAGCGGATAGAGCATCGGCCTCCGGAGCCGGGTGCGCAGGTTCGAGTCCTGCCGAGGGCACCCCGTCGCTTCCGGGCCGCGGCCAGAGACCACGGACGGACCCCAACAGCGACGGACCGGCCGATGAAACGTCTCCTGCTGATCCGTCATGCGAAGTCGAGCTGGGACGACCCGGCCCTGGCCGACCACGACCGGCCGCTCGCTCCTCGCGGCAGGCACGCCGCCGAACGCATGCGCGGGCATCTCGAAGCCAGCGGCATCGAGCCCGAACTGGTCCTGTGCTCCCCGGCGCGGCGCACGCGCGAGACGCTCGACCTCTTGGCTCCGGCCTTCGGCGCGGCGGAGCGGTCGATCGAAGAGGGTCTCTACGGGGCGACCTCCGCCGAGCTGCTCGAACGCGTGCGACGCGTGTCCGACGACACCCGAACGGTGGCGCTGATCGGGCACAACCCGGGGATCCAGGACCTCGCGCTCGGGCTCGCGGACGGGGGCACGGGCCTGGACCGCGCCCGGGAGAAGTTCCCGACGGGCGCCCTCGCGGTCCTCGGGTTCGACGGGTCGTGGCTCCATCTCGGCGCCGGAACCGCCCGGCTCGAGTCGTTCGTGACGCCACGGGAGCTCGGATGAACGACCCCCCGGGGCATCCGGGCCCGGGGTTGATCGAGGCCGACCTCGGCTCGGATCCGATCGACCGCTTCCGGGCATGGCTCGAGGAAGCCCGGGCCGCCGGCATCGTGTTCCCCGAGGCGGCGGCGCTCGCGACCTCGGATGCGGACGGTCGGCCCGCCGTCCGGCACGTGCTCGTGAAGGACGTCAGCGATGAGGGATTCGCCTTCTTCACGAACCGCGAGAGCCGCAAGGGCGCGCATCTGGCTCGGAACCCGTGGTCGGCGCTCGCCTTCCTCTGGCGCGAGATCGACCGGCAGGTGTGCGTCACGGGACCTGCGGGTCCGATGGACGATGATGCGTCGCTCGCCTACTTCCGGACCCGGTCGCGCGAGGCGCGGATCGGGGCCTGGGCCTCGAAGCAGAGCCGTCCGGTCGGCTCGCGCGAGGAGCTCGATGCGGCCTACGCGGAGGTCGCCCGGCGCTTCCCGACCGACGACATCCCCCTGCCCCCGCACTGGGGTGGGTACCGCCTCGCGCCGGCGACGATCGAGTTCTGGAAGGGACGCGAACACCGCCTGCACGACCGGTTCCGGTTCGATCGCGAGGGCGACGGGTGGTCCGTCACCCGCCTGTGGCCGTAGGCGCGGGGAAACACGCTGGTATCGTTCGCGCCGGATGCAACGCCGCCCCGACGTCGACGAGCTCCGCGCGGCGGTCTCCGCGCGCCATCCCCACGCGGTCGAAGACCTCTCGCGCCTGATCGAGATCCCCTCGATCGCGTTCCCCGACTACGACGAGGCGCCGGTCCGCGCGTCCGCCACCGCGACGGCGGAGCTCCTCGAGGCCGCGGGCTTCGGCGGCGTCCGGCTGATCGAGCTGCCCGACGTCGGACATCCGGCGGTGTTCGGCGAGGTCGCCGGTCCGGCCGGCACACCGACGATCCTGCTCTACGCCCACCACGACGTGCAGCCGGAGGGTCCGCTGGAACAGTGGACGAGCCCTCCGTTCGAGCCGCAGGTTCGCGACGGCCGGCTGTTCGGCAGGGGCTCGTCGGACGACAAGTGCGGCATCGTGACCCACGCGGAGGCGCTCCGGGCGTGGGGTGGCGATCCGCCGCTCACGGTGAAGGTCATCGTCGAGGGCGAGGAGGAATCGACCTCCGAGCACCTGCCGTTCCTGATCGACGGGCACAAGGACCTGCTCGAGGCCAACGTGATCGGGGTCGCGGACGGCGGCAACTGGCGGACCGGGGTTCCGAGCCTCGAGACGAGCATCCGCGGGGTGGTCGATTGCCGGGTCACGGTCCGCACGCTCGACATCGCGGTGCACAGCGGCTCGTTCGGGGGCGCGATCCCCGACGCGCTGTCGAGCCTGTCCCGCATCCTCGCCACGCTGCACGACGACGAGGGCAACGTCGCGATCGAGGGATTGGCGCGTTCGCCTTGGGGAGGCGTCGAGATGACGGAGAACGAGGTCCGAGAGGATGCGCCGATCCGGCCCGGCGTCCGGCTGATCGGTTCGGGTCCGATCGCCGAGCGACTGTGGACGGCGCCGGCGGTCTCGGTGCTCGGGATCGACGCGCCCCGGGTGCGCGAGGCCTCGAACCAACTCGTCCCCGTCGCCACGGCGAAGGTGAGCCTCCGGCTCGCGCCCGAGGACGACCCGGCTAGGGCGGCCGGACTACTGGCCCGACACCTCGTCGAACACGCGCCCTGGGGAGTGGAGGTGGACGTCGAACCGGGAACGGCGGGCCTCGGACTGCGCATCGCGAGCGACGGTCCGGCGTTCGCGGCGATGCGGAGGTCGATGGAGACCGCGTACGGACGGGCGGTGATCGAGAGCGGCAGCGGCGGCTCGGTCCCGCTGGTGCCGATGCTCGCCGGGACCTTCCCCGACGCCGAGATCTTGATCTACGGCGCCTCGGACGAGCGGAGCCAGTACCACTCGATCGACGAGAGCGTCGACCTGCAGGACCTCGAACGCGCCTGCCTGGCCGAGGCGCTCCTGTTCGGGGAGCTCGCGACCCACTGACCCCGCGAGTCGGCCCTCGTCTCGGGGCGTCGGTCGGGCACACGCGTTAGGCTCGGTCGCATGGACAGCACGCAACCGCAGATGCCGTCGGCGCCCGAGCCGCCCGAGACGGACGAGCCCGAACAGGAGGCGATCACACAGCCGGCCAAGCTGTTGCGGATCGCGAGCATGGTGCGCGAGCTCCTGGAGGAGACCCGGCAGGCCTCGCTCGACGAGCCCGGACGGATCCGGCTCCGGCAGATCTACGAACGATCGCTCGGCGAACTCCAGGAGGTGCTGTCGCCCGATCTCCAGGAGGAGCTCTCGGCGATCGCACCGCCGATGCAGGGTGTGCCGACCGAGTCCGAGATCCGCATCGCCCAGGCGCAGCTGGTCGGTTGGCTCGAGGGGCTGTTCCACGGGATCCAGGCGGCGCTGTTCGCGCAGCAGGCGGCCGCGCGAGCCCAGTTCGAGGAGCTCCGCCGCCGCGGCCTGCCCGCGGGGACCGAACCCGGACCGAGGCCCGACGACGCGCGCGGACAGTACCTCTAGCGATCCGGCCGCCTAGGGTTCGGCGCCCACCCGACCTCGAGCCGTCTCCGAGCCTCCGGCCAGGCGCTGCGCGATGTAGACCGGGATCAGCATCAGGATCAACACCGCGATCGCAACCACGTTCACGACCGGCGCGTTCCGGGGGAGCCGCAGGTTGTTGTAGATGAACTTCGGGATCGTGATGGTGCTCCCCGAGGTGAAGTTGGTCACGACGATCTCGTCGAACGACAGTGCGAACGCGAGGAGCGCCCCGGCCACGATCGCCGTCCGGATCGCCGGGAACGTCACGTAGCGGAACGTCTGCCACCCGTCCGCGCCGAGGTCCATCGACGCCTCCACGAGCGACGTCGGCGTTCGCCGGAGGCGGGCGATCACGTTGTTGTAGACGACGACGATGCAGAACGTCGCGTGGCCGACCACGATCGTCATCAACCCGAACGGGAAGCCGAAGTTGTTGATCGTCGTGTTGAGCGCGATCGCCGTCACGATCCCGGGCAGCGCGATCGGCAGGACCAACAGGAACGACACGGAGTTCCTCCCGAAGAACGCGAAACGGTGGACGGCGAACGCCGCGGCGCTCCCGAGGAACAGCGCGAACAGCGTGGCGATCGCCGCCACCTTCAGCGAGTTCGCCAAGGCTTCGCGAACCTCCTCCGAGCGCCAGGCGATCCCGAACCATTTCGTCGTGAGCCCTTCGATCGGCCAGGCGAGCGCGACGCTGTCGTTGAACGCGTAGACGACGACGATCACGAGGGGGACGTAGAGGAAGATGACGATCAGCGCCGCACCCACCTTGATCGCGACCCGAGCTGCGCGCGTTTCCATCCCTACAACGCCTCGAACGCACCGAGGCGCTTGGCCCCGAGCAGGTAGACGGCCATGATCGCCACCGGGACGAGCGCGTACGCCGCCGCGAATGGGATGTTCCCGGCCACCCCGACGTTGTCGAAGATCACGTTGCCGATGAACTGCGTGTTGCCCACGAGCTCGGGCGTGATGTAGTCGCCGAGCGTGAGCGAGAAGGCGAAGATCGACCCCGCAACGATGCCGGGCAGGATCAGCGGGAACAGGACCCGCCGGAACGTCGTCCACCCCCGCGCGCCCAGATCGCTCGAGGCCTCCAGCAACGAGTCGGGCACGCGCTCGAGGGCCGCGTAGATCGGCAGGAGCGTGAAGGGAAGCCACAGGTAGACGAACGCGATCCATACGGACCAGTTCGAGCGCCCGAGCTGCAGGGAGCCCGCGCCCGTGAGCTCGACCAGCCAGTTCAGGAACCCGGTGGGCGTCAGGATGATCTTCCACGCGAACACGCGGACGAGGTAGTTCGCCCACAGAGGCAGCACGACGGCGATCAGCACGATGTTGCGCATCCGAGGCGTCGCGAGCCGGGCGGCGTAGTACGCGAGCGGGAACGACAGGACGATGTCGGTCACGGTGACGGCCGCGGCGATCCCCACCGTCCGCAGCGTGATCGTGCGATAGACGTCGTTGCTCAACAGGGTCTCGAAGTTCGTGAAGGAGAAGCCCCGGACGATCTCGGTCGTGAAGACGTCGAGGCTCCAGAACGCCGTCGCGAGCAGGAGCACGAGCGAACCGAGGTAGATGACGAGGAACCACCCGAGCGGCCCGACGAGCGAGAGCGAGAGCTTGGCTCGCGGGTGACGGAACAGGAACGCGGACGTTCTGCGGACCGCGCCCCGGTCACGACCTTGGGTCACTTCCGCCACGACACCCCTTCACCGACGGGAACGGAAGCCCCGGGGAACGGATCGTCCCCCGGGGCACCACATCGAGACCGGACCGGCGTTACCCGACGATCTCGGTCCAGGCCTGCGTCCACTCCGAATAGTCGACGCAGACCTCTCCCCGGTCGTCGCCGCAGTCCACCGACGGCGTCTTCCATAGGTAGAGCGAGTTCAGGAACTCCGCGTCGCCGCAGTGGCTGTACCGGAGCGTGTCCACCGCGGAGTCCGAACCCTCTCCGTAGGCATCGATGAGGAACGAGCGGATCTCATCGCACGAACCGACGTTGCTGCCCGCGGCACCGTAGTAGACGGCAACCTCCGCCTGCACGTCCGCCCGCAACGTCCAGTCCATCCACATCAGCATGCAGTTCGGGTGCGGGGCGTTCGCGGAGATCATCCACGTGTCCGCCCAGCCGGTCATCCCCTCGGAGGGCTCGACCGCGTCCACGGGCGCATCGAGCTCCGCGTACGAGAGGTTCACCGGCCAATTCGTGCCGACCACCATCGAGCCGTCCACGAACCCGGCGATCGCATCCGAGTACAGCGCCCAGTAGCTGCCGATCAAGTCGGACTGCTGCGTCATGAGCTCCACCGTCGCATCGAACTGCGCCTGATCGAGCTCGTACGGGTCGGTGATACCGAGGTCCGGGTTGTGCGTCATCAGGTACATCGCTCCATCGGCGATGAAGATCGGCGCGTTGTACCCGGTCACGGAGCCGGCATATGGCGAATCAGCTTCGAACGTCACATCCCAGCTCGTCGGCGCCGGGGTCACGACCTCGGTGTTGTACATGAGGAAGTTGGGTCCGTACATGTACGGCACGCCGTACACGTTCCCGTCGACGATGTAGTGCGACGTGTTCGTCCCGCCGTCGGGGTTGAGCGGCGCGATCACGTTCGCCATCTCGGGGAACAAGGCGGGGTCGACCGCGCCGACGTCCTGACCGGCGATCAGCCGGTTGCTCGCGTCGCCCGATGCCGACACGCCGTCGTACACGTTGCCGCCGCCCTGACGCATCAACTGGACCATCTCGTCCGAGGTATCGCCGTACGTCACGTTGACGTCGCAGCCCGTCTCGTCCTCGAAGGGCGTGACCCAGTCGAAGGACTCGAAGCCCTCGGTCGTTCCGTCCTCCGTATAGCCGTGCCAGGCGATCAGCTCGAGCGAGCCCTCGCCCTCGCCGATCTCGCTGTACGTCACCGCCGGCTCGATCGTCCCGCTGCCGCCGTCATCGCCGCCGCCGCCGTCATCGCCACACGCGGCGGCGACGACCATCAGCACCACTAGTGAGGCGAGCCACATCCGTGCGCCCCTCATGCATCCCCCTCTTCTGGGCCCTTCGACCCCTCTTCCGACCCCCCGGTCGCTTCGACCGGACGGTTGTTCCTGCGGTCCCACACCAGGCGCGCGGCCTTGCCGCGCACCTGCAGCGCCTCCATCGACGACGTGGTCAGGTTCTGCTGCGTCACCACGAGCTCGCCACCGACGTCCAGCGTGACGATGTACCGGGTCGCCGCACCCAGGTAGACGACCTCGCGGACGTGCCCCGTCGCCGTGCACTGGTCGGCATGGACCTCCGCGTCGGGCTCGACCATCGAGATCTTCTCCGGTCGGATCGTGAACGGGTGCGGATCGCCGGCGATCTTCACGGCGGCCTCGCCCTCCAGCACGTTCGACGTCCCCACGAATCCGGCGACGAACCCGGTGGCCGGCCGCTCGTACACGTCCGCCGGGGGTCCGACCTGTTCGATCCGCCCCTGGTTGAACACGGCGAGGCGGTCGCTCATCGTGAGCGCTTCCTCCTGGTCGTGGGTCACGTAGATGAAGGTCAGGCCCACCCGCTGCTGGATCTCCTTCAGCTCGATCTGCATCGCCTGACGGAGCTTGAGGTCCAGCGCCCCGAGCGGCTCGTCGAGCAGCAGCACCTTCGGCCGGTTCACGAGGGCGCGGGCGAGCGCCACCCGCTGCCGTTGGCCCCCCGAGAGCTGCGTGGGCTTGCGCCCGCCCAGCTGCGAGAGCTGCACCATCGCGAGCGCCTCAGAAGCCCGTTCGCGGCGCTCGGCCCTCGGCACCTTCTTCACCTTCAGCCCGTACTCGACGTTCTCCGCGACCGTCATGTGCGGGAACAGGGCGTAGTCCTGGAAGACCGTGTTCACGTCGCGCTCGTAGGGCGCCAGCCCCGTCACGTCCCGGCCGCCGAGCAGCACGCGGCCCTCGGTCGGCGCCTCGAAGCCAGCGATCATCCGCAGGCACGTGGTCTTGCCCGACCCCGAGGGCCCGAGCATCGAGAAGAACTCGCCCTCCGCGATGTCCAGGGTGACGCCGTCCACCGCGACGACGTCCGCGAAGCGCTTGACGACCCGCTCGAGCGAGACGGCCGAACCCGTCGGTGTCGACGCCGATGCCTCGTCGAGCCTCGTCATCGGCGTGACCACACGACCTCCGGGGGTTTCGGTTCCGTTCGGAACCGCGCCATCTTGAACGGGAAACCGAGCCCGGGCAACCCACCGCCCTCGGCAGGGATCTTCAGCGCGCGGAGACCAGCGTGGCGAGGTCGACGCCGCGCGTGCGGAGGGTCTCGGCGAGCCCGGAACAGATGTCGCCGGCCAGCCGCGGGCCCTCGAAGACGAGCCCCGTGTAGACCTGCACGGTCGTGGCGCCCGCCTCCAGGCACGCGAGGGCATCGGCCGCGGTGGTGATGCCGCCGCACGCGTTGATCGGCATCTCGCCTTCGGTCGCGCGCCGGACGTCCCGAACGTTGGCGATCGTCCCGTCGAGCAGGTCCCGGCCGGACAACCCGCCGGAGCCGGCCTCCAGCCGGGGCTCGTCGACGGGAAGCGTGTTCGAGCAGGTGAGGGCGTTCGCGCCCTCCCGCTGCGCGATCCCCGCGAGCGCGAGCACGACCTGGCGCTCGACCTCCGTCCGGAAGGGGGGGAGCTTGACGAAGATCGGCGTGACGCGGCGAGACCCCAGCTCGCGGAGCAGGGTCGCGAGGTGGGCCTCGTTGTCGCGATCGCGTCCCCACGAGACGTTCGGACAGCTGACGTTCAGCTCGACGGCGTCGACGTGGGGCTCGAGCAGCCCATGGGTCTCGAGCACGTCGGCCAGGTCCTGGTCGGCGACGCTCGCGACCCTCGGCCCGGTCGGTCGAACCTTCTGGAGCGTCCTGGCCGCCGACTCGGCCCCCGGGTTCGGCAGCCCCATCGCGTTGACCATCGAGTCGCGGTCCCGGTACCGGACGATCCGGGGGCGGGCGTTGCCGCTCCTGGGACGTCGGGTGAACGTGCCTCCCACGACGTAGCCGAAACGCAGACGGCCGAGCGCG
Source organism: uncultured Actinomycetes bacterium (assembly GCA_963771385.1). Taxonomy (GTDB): domain Bacteria; phylum Actinomycetota; class UBA4738; order UBA4738; family HRBIN12; genus DASSJM01. Next base: position 27,777 of record CAVYTE010000006.1, on the reverse strand, counting down.
TCGAGGCGGGCGGCGGTCTTGTCGAACCCGGCCGCGAGCCCGACGGGGTTGGCGAGCTCGATGCCCGCGAGCTCGACGCGGAGCGTGGGATCGGGCGCCCGGATGCCGCCCAGCCGCTCCCACGGGAGCGGGAGACCCAGCAGCAGGTGGGCGGTTCGGTGCGCGGCCTCGGGCGGCAGGGCGAACAGCGGCGGCCGTACGAGCGATCGGTACCAGCCCATCGGGGCCCTATGCTACGGCCGATGCCCGACGACCTCGCCGAGCGCCTCATCGCGGCGTCCGAGCTGCATGGGGACTTCGTGCTCTCGTCCGGCCGACGATCGAGCGTGTACTTCGACAAGTTCCGGTTCCTGACCGACCCCGAGCTCCTGAAGGACACGGCGGCGGGCGTCGTCGACCTCATGCCCGAGGGGATCACGCACCTGGCGGCTCCGGAGGGCGCGGCGACCCTGCTCGTCGCCGCGGTCGCCCTGCAGACGGGGCTGCCGATCGCCGTGGTGCGTAGGGAGCCGAAGGCCTACGGGACGATGTCGCAGCTCGAGGGCCATGCGCCGCCGGGAGCGGAGGTGGCGCTCGTGGAGGACGTGTCGACGACCGGTCAACAGGTGCATCGGGCGGCGAAGGTCCTCGAGGAGGCCGGTTGCACCGTGGGCATCATCGTGCTCGCGATCGACCGGGGGGGCGCCGAGCATCTTCGCGCTGCCGGCTACTGGGTGAAGTCGGTCGTCGAGGTCCGGCCCGTAGACGGGACGGTCACACGACCGGCGTGAGCTCGCCGTCCTTCGGCATCTCGCACCGCCAGACCTGCAGCCGCCACAGGAGACGGCTCCCCTTGGCCCGCAGGTCGACGATCCCCTCCTTCGTCATCTGCGCGACCGCCTTGGACTTCGCCACCACGTCCGGAAGCGGGAACTCGCGCGACAGCAGCGACTGGAGGTTCGCCGAACCGAAGATCCGTCGAGCCACGTCGAGGATCGTCGTCTCCGCCTGGATCGTCCCGGTCGGAAGGTAGAGGCGCCCGCCCGGGGCAAGGCAGTGGTTCTCGCGGATGCTCTCGAGCATGGCCGCGGGCAGTTCCGCGCCGGTCGGGCCGCCGGCCCGTCCGTCCGGGAACCAGCCGGCCAGCCGGCCGATCTCGTCCGGGATGCCGGAGACGTCCCCGATGATGACGTCGGCCTGCTCCTCACGGACGGGATCGAGGAGGTTCCCGCTTCGGAACTCCACTCGATCCTGCAGGCCGAGGCTGACCGCGTTCTCCCTCGCGACCTCGATGGCGTCGTCCGAGAGGTCGGTCCCGATCACCCTTCGCGCGCCCAGCCGCGCGGCCACGAACGAGAGGACCCCGCTCCCGCAGCCGACGTCGATGACCGTGTCTCCGGGCTCGATCTCGAGCGCCTCGGCGATCGTGCGGCTCGTGTGCGTCGGGTGGAACACACCCTTCCCGAGCGAGACCGTGAACGGACCGGTCCGGCCCTTCCACTGAAGGATGTTCTCACCGGCGGTCTCAGGCATGGGGATATGGTGCCGGGTGCCGGGCTCGACAGTCAACCATCCGAGCCTCCGTGACCGCCGGTTCGTGCCTGCGGACGTCGCAGGTTCAGACGACCGGCGCCTCGAACACGGCATCCTCGCCGGGGACGACGTCGCCGCGTTCGACCGCGCTCGCGAGCGCATCGGCGGCGTCGGCCACCCGCGCCGTATCGATCGAGCGGTGGCCGGGGGGATACGCACGGACCCGTCCGGCTCCTCGCCGGAGCAGCCGGACGGCACCGTGGGCGTTCCCCCGCATGAGGTGCACGTACCCGGCCCCGAGTTGGGACAGCCCCTTGAAGAACTCGGCATCCTCCGTGTCCCGAGCCTGCTTCCACGCGGTCTCCCACGCCTCATGGGCCCCGAAGTACCGGCCGGCGTTCAGGTGCGCTCTCCCCAGGTGGTCGTTCTCCTCGAGCGTGTAGGTGTCGAACGGCTCCAGCACCAATCGGTTCTCGGCGTCCCACGGCTGTGGTCGCCCGAGGTGATCCCTCGGACGCTCGGGCTTGTTCCGTGCCTCGGTCGGTCGGCCCGACTTGCCGCGGGCTTCCTCGCGCATGCGACCATCGTACGGTCCGTCGGCGATGCTGGCGGTGTCGCAGCGCGGTGGCTACCCTGACCGCGTGGAACAACAACCCCCCGTCGGCCAGGAGCGCGATCCGAGCCGCATGCCGGCGTGGATCCCGCGCCTGCTCATCACGATCGTCGTGACGGTCTTCGTCGCGTACGCGCTCTTCAACGTGATCCGTCGCGTCCAGAACATCCTGCTGTGGCTGATCGCGGCCCTGTTCCTTTCCTTCGCGCTCGAGCCGGCCGTGAACTGGCTCGTCAAACACGGCTGGCGCCGGGGCCTGGCGGCGGCGACCGTGTTGTTCGGGCTGGCGCTCATCGGCCTGCTGATGTTGGCGCTCATGGTGCCGCTCGTGATCGACCAGGTGCAGGAGTTGGTCGACCAGGTGCCCGAGTTCCTCGACGAGGCGAGCGTCTACACGGAACGGTGGTTCGATACGAAACTCACCAGCGAGGCGATCCTGCAGGACATCGCGAGCGCCGAGGACGACATCCAGCAGATCGCGGCGAACCTGGCGTCGGTCGGCGCGTTCGTCCTCGGGCTGATCTTCCAGGTGCTGACGATCGGCCTGTTCACGTTCTACCTGGTGGCGGACGGCCCGCGGTTCCGTCGCGCCGTGTGTTCCCTCCTGCCACCGAACCGGCAACGCGAGGTGCTGAACGCGTGGGACATCGCCATCGACAAGACGGGCGGCTACCTGTACTCCCGCCTGTTGCTCGCGGTGATCAACGCCACCATCTCCTACATCGTCCTGCAGGCACTCGGCGTGCCGTTCGCGCTGCCGCTCGCCCTGTGGCAGGGGTTCGTCTCGCAGTTCATCCCGGTCGTCGGGACCTACATCGCGGCCGCGGTGCCGCTCCTGGTGGCCCTGCTCGACGATCCGTGGTCGGCGTTGTTCTTCCTGATCTTCGTCGTCGTGTACCAACAGATCGAGAACTACCTCCTCGCGCCCCGCATCACCGCGAAGACGATGCAGCTGCATCCGGCGGTCGCCTTCGGTGCCGCGCTCGCCGGCGGAGCGGTGAGCGGGCTGATCGGCGCCTTCATGGCACTCCCGGCAGCGGCCGTCATCCAGGCGACGGTCTCGACCTACCTGAAACGGCACGAGGTGGTCGAGACCGAGCTCACGAAGGAGGATGAACCGCCGCTGGACGAGGAGGCCAAGGACGCTATCCGGGAGGGAGAGGGCCTCTTGGGCCGCCTGACGTCCAAGGTGCGCCGTCGAACCGAACCTGCCGGTTAGCCCTCATCTCGATTCCGCCTGCGCACCCGTGTGACCGCGACCGCGACCACCGTCACGAGATAGAGCTGGCCGATGAGCGCCTCGGTGGCCGCGAGCATCCGAGGGAGCGGCTCCACCGGCGTGAGGTCGCCGTACCCGACGGTCGTCATCGTGATGTAGCTGAAGTACAGGAAGTCGACGCGCGTCGGCGAATCGGTCTGTGCGAAGAACGACGCATCGGTCCTGATGTCGAGCGTCGCGTAGAGCGCCGCGAAGAGGATCCCGAACAACAGATAGATCGAGATGAAGCCCAACACCGTCTGGATCGTCACCTCGGGGTGGGTCACGAGACGCCTGCCGATCACGACGATGGTCACGAGCGGAAGCGCGGTCATGATCACGCCGGCCAGCACCTCCGCGGCATCCGAATCCGAGAGGTGACCGATGGCCCCGATGAGCACCGTGCTCGGCACGAGGACCAACGCCGCGCGGAACGTCCGCCGTGACGCTTTCGCGGTGTGCAGCGCGAACAGGACGACGGCCCCCTGGAGCACCACCGACGCGACCCTCGCCACGGTCCCCGAACCGGCCGTGATGATCACCGAGATCGCGATCATCAGGAGGAGGAACGCGTAGCGGTCCGGTTCCCCCCGGCGCGCCTCGACACGCCCACCGAGCCTCCGCGCCCCGCCCGTCTTCACCGGCGAACCGTACTACGCGCGCTGTGAGCATCCCGGCAGCGCGGCCCCGGGCGCGGCGCCTAGCCGCCCATCACTATCATCCGAACACACGACACCGTGAGGAGCATCGGATGAACGGCGTCACCAGCTCGAGGGGGGACGATGGCTAGCAGCCGCGGATCTGCGCCCTCGCCCGGGCTGTCGGAGAGCGACCGCCTCACGAAGTCGCGGGTCGATCTCCTGTCGGCGTTCGCGCACCGGATGCGGGGGCGGCAGTGGCGGATCGTTCCGCACCCGGGCCCCATCGGCGCGTCCGAACCTCGGGCGGGCGGGAAGTCGGGCGCGCTCCGCGCCGCGATCTTCGGACTCAACGACGGGCTCGTCTCGAACCTCTCGCTGATCTTCGGCGTCGCGGGCGCGGGGGTGGACAACGAGGTCGTGGTCATCGCCGGTCTCGCCGGGCTCGTCGCCGGCGCATTCTCGATGTCCTCGGGCGAATACATCTCGGTTCGCGTCCAGCGCGAGGTGTTCGAGCGGCTGATCCACCTCGAGGCGCATGAGATCGGTTCGGAGCCGGAGGCCGAGCGCGCCGAGCTCGCGGAGCTCTACGTCCGCAAGGGCCTCCCGCGCGACCTGGCGGAACGGCTCTCGACCGAGCTCATGAAGGACCCCGAGACGGCCCTCGACACGCACGCCCGCGAGGAGCTCGGACTGGACCCGAAGGAGGGTCTCGGCTCGCCGGTCGCGGCCGCGAGCTCGTCGTTCGTGATGTTCGCGGTCGGGGCGTTCGTACCGCTCCTCCCCTTCCTCGTGTCATCGGGGCGCCCGGCGGTCGTGGCCTCAGCCGTGATCTCCGGCCTCGCGCTGTTCGGCGTCGGCGCGGCGATCTCCTACCTGACCGGTCGCCCGTGGCTCGTGTCGGGCATGCGGATGCTCGCGATCGGCGCCGCCTCCGCCGGGATCACGTATCTGGTCGGCACCCTACTCGGCGTCAGCGTGCTCTAGGTGCGCGTCCGGCCCGCCGAGCCGGCGGCCGCCTCGTCCGCCACGATGAGCTGACGAGGTGCCTCCACCCGCCCCGCCGGGATCGTGCCGTCCGCTTCGAGCAGGCGGGGCACCATCGCCGCCTTCTCGACGCCCGTGATCAACCACAGGACGAACCGGGAACGCGCCAACGCGGGGTACGTGAGCGTCATCCGTCTGCGGCCGCGGTACTCGCCCGTGAGCGCCACGGCGCGGTCGCGAACGTCGAGGACGGGGTCCGCCGGAACGAGCGAGGCGGTGTGACCGTCGTCTCCCATGCCCAGGTGCACCAGGTCGAACGCCCCCGGCAGCGAGGCCGCGTACCGGGCGGCGGCGGCGTCGAGGTCGGCCTCCGTGACGGGCATCGGGTGGAGCTCGGCATCTGGCGGCAGGATCGGCGCGAGGCCGGTGAGGTTCCGATCGGGGTCACCGTCGGGAGCGACCCGCTCGTCCACCTGCCAGATCCCGACGCGGTCCCACGGAAGGTCCGCTCCCGCAAGGATCTCGAATATCGCCCACGGCGTCCGCCCGCCGCTGACCGCGAACGTGAACCGCCCGCGCTCGGCGACGGCCTCCTCGATCGACGCGGACACGATCTCGGCGCCGCGCCGAGCAACCGCCTCCTCGTCCGGCACGACCTCCAGCGTTCGGGCGCTCACGACTCCTCCAGTCCTTCCCCGCCGCCGGTCAGGTACTCGAGCGAGTCGCGGAGCGCCTCGTAGCGCCGCTCGCCGAGCTCTCGGCGGGCACGCGCTTCGACGGCGGCGACGGAACGCCGGGCCTCGGCGACGAATCGCCGTCCGCGAGCGGTCAGGCGAACCACCTTGGCGCGCGAGTCCTCGGCGTCCGGGACGCGTCGGACGTACCCCCGATTCTCTAGATCGTCCACCAGGAGCATCATCCCCTGCTTCGTCATCCGCGCCCGCTTCGCCAGATCGGTGAGCCGGGTCCCCCACCGCCGGTCGATGTGCATGAAGAGCGCGGCGTGACCCGGACGCGCGTCGGGGAACCCTCGCTCCTCGAGTCCGGCGATCACCTCGGCGCCGAGGCTTCGCGACGCCTCGAGGAGCAACCGCGCCAGGTCCGGCTCGCCCACGCGCACATCGTGACCCGCCGGACCGGGTCCGTCAACCATATTGACCGTTGCGAGCGCGCTAGCCTACGACGATGGGGTTCGAGGTCCGCCCGGTGCGTTCGCAGGAGCACGAGGAAGCGGGCCGCGTGACGGCGCTCGCGTACCGCGAGTTCGCGGACAGCGAGGATTGGGATCGCTACCTCGAGCGGATCGCGGACGTCGAACGTCGAGCCGGGGTCGCGCTCGTCCTCGTCGCGGTCGACGGGGCGCGGGTCCTCGGGAGCGCGACCCTCGAGCTCGACGAGCGGATCGAGGACGACGACCCACCGCTCGAGGACGACGAGGCGCACATCCGGATGCTCGGCGTGCATCCCGACGCCCGGGGCGGAGGCGTCGCTCGTGCGCTGATCGAGACGTGCTTCACGCACGCGGCCGAGGCAGGACGGACCCGGATGACCCTGCATACGACGCAACGGATGCGGGCCGCCCAGGCGATGTACGAGGGCATGGGGTTCGAACGCCTGCCCGACCGCGTGTTCCCCGACGGGTTCGTGCTGTTGACCTACGAGAAGCCGATCCCCCCGGCTCCGCCCGACTAGCCGCTTCCGGTCCGAACCACCTCGCCGGTCGACATGATCACGCCGTCCTCGGTGACGGCCTCGACGAGTCCGCCCCGGAACTGCTGCTCGTACAGGCGCGCGTACAACCCGCCGCGCTCGAGCAGCTCCCCGTGCGTCCCGCGCTCCACGATCTTGCCTCGATCGACCACGAAGATCACGTCGGCCGACAGGATCGTCGAGAGGCGATGCGCGATCGCGATCGTGGTTCGGCCCCGCATGAGCGGAACGAGGGCCGACTGCACCAGCCGCTCCGACGTGGTGTCGAGGGAGGATGTGGCCTCGTCCAGGATCAGGATCCTCGGGTCCTTCAAGATGACCCGGGCGATCGCCAGGCGCTGCTTCTCGCCCCCCGAGAGCTTGTAGCCCCGCTCCCCCACGACGGTGTCGTAGCCCTCGGGCAGCTCGACGATCCGTTGGTGGATGTTCGCGGCTCGGGCCGCCGCCTCCAGGTCCTCGTGCGACGCCTCGGGCCTGCCGTACAGGAGGTTCCTTCGGATCGTGGTGTGGAACAGGTACGTCTCCTGGGTCACGACGCCGATGGCGTCGCCGAGCGTCGCGAGCGTGAGCGACCGGACGTCGACGTCGTCGAGCCGGACCGCTCCGTGCGACACGTCGTACAGGCGGGGCACTAGGTAGGTGATCGTCGTCTTGCCGGCGCCCGAAGGACCGACGAGCGCCGCGAGCTGCCCGGGCTCGATCGAGAACGACACGTCCTCGAGCGTCCACGCGCGGGCCGCGGCGTTCGCGCCGAGCAGATCGCCGGGCGACACCGGCGTCGACCGATCCGGGTCCGGGCCGTCGTAGCGGAAGGACACGTGGTCGAGCTCCACACGTCCGCGGAACCGATCCACGGGGATCGCGACGGCGTCCGGCGCATCGGTGATCTCGTGATCCATGTCGAGGTACTCGAAGATGCGGTCGAACAGGGCCATCGACGAGTGGATCTCGGTCGAGACCTGCAACATCGACCCGATCGGGAAGAACAGCCGAGACTGCAGGGTCGTGAACGCCACGATCGTTCCGGCCGTGATGCCGGAGGCCGCACCGTCATCCGAGAGCACCCAGGCGGCCACGAGGTACACGAGCGCCGGCGTGATCGAGAAGAACGTGCCCACGACCGCGAAGAACGAGCGCCCGATCATCGTCTGCCGCATCTGGAGCCCGGTGAGCCGCTCGTTCTCGCCCTGGAACCGGTCGATCTCGTGCCGCTGCCGCCCGAACGACTTCGACAGGAGGACCCCCGAGACGGACAGCGTCTCCTCGGTCACGGCCGTCAGGTCGGCCATCGTCTTGGCCGTGTTGGTCGCGACCTCGCGCCTGGCCCGGCCCACCTTGACCGTGAGCCAGACGAAGAACGGCAGCATGAACAGGGACAGGACCGTGAGCTGCCACGACAGGAGCAGCATCGCGATGAGCGTGCTCACGATCACGACGATGTTCGCGAGGATGTTCGACATCGTGTCCGTGACCACGGACTGCACGCCGCCGACGTCGTTCGCGAGTCGAGACTGGATCTCGCCGGTTCGAGTGGTGGTGAAGAACCGCAGCGGCATGAACTGCAGGTGCGAGTACAGCGAGTTCCGCAGGTCCTGCATGACCCGCAGTCCGACCCAGTTGGCCAGGTACGTCTGTCCGATCCCGATCACGCCGGTCACGATCGGGATGACCACCATGAGCGCGACGCCGACGTAGACGACGTCGAGCTGCGGACAGGCCCCCCCGTCGCACGACGGGGGCGGGTTCCCGAACAGCCCGTTGTCGAAGATCCACTTGATCAGCAGCGGGTTCACGACGCCGAGGCCCGACGTGATGACGATCGCGAGGCCCACCAGGCTGACCTTGCCTCGGTACGGACGGAACGTCGAGACGACGCGCCGAACCGTGGCCGCCCGGATCGGACGGTCCTCGTCCTCAGGGGGACGCGCATGAAGCGGCGGTGCGAGCCCATGCCATCAGGATAAGACCGGCCTGCGACGAGGTATTCCCGTCGGACCACGGACTAGGCTTGGAACGTGGACGTCACGACCGAGTTGACGCTCATCGGTCGCACCGTCCTCGGCGCGTTCCTCGGCTACGTGATCGGGTTCGAGCGCGAGTACCGGGGCAAGGCGGCGGGCGAGCGGACCTTCGGCCTCCTCGCGCTCGGAGCCGCCAGCGTGACGGCGCTCGGCGTACTGACGTTCCCGGCGTCGGCGGAGCGGGTGATCGCGGGCGTGGTGACGGGCGTCGGCTTCCTCGGCGCGGGATTGATCTTCCGTGAGCGGGGGGCGGGCCAGGGTCAGATCGCCGGGCTCACGACGGCGGCGTCGTCGTGGGCGGCGGCGGCGGTCGGGATCCTCGCGGGGGCGGGCGCCTACCTCTGTCGGTGGTCGCGTGCGTGGCCGTGCTCGTGATCCTCGAGATCAACCGGCTCCCCCTGTACCGGCGGATCGATCCGAGCAAGGTGCGGCGCGACGAGCCGTCGGGCACGCACGACGCACGGCTCGAAACGACCGGCCCCACGACCTCGGGTGAGGCGGGAGACGAACGCACGCCGCCCGAGGAGTGATCAGCCCGCGAGCCGGATCGCGCTGCGGACGACCTCGTCGAACATCGAGACCGTGAGCGTGCCCGTGAACGTGTTCTGCTGGCTCGGGTGGTAGCTCCCGAGCAGCTGGAACGGGCCCACCGCGACCTCGGCCGCGTGGTCGAAGCGCGGCCGCGGCCGGACCCGATGGTCGAGCGCGGCGAACGCGCGGAGCGCCCCGTCCCATGCGTAGGCTCCGAGCGCGAGCACCACCCGGAGCCGCTCGAGCGCCTCGATCTCCCGGGCGAGGTACGGCAGACAGGTGTCCCGCTCCACGGGGGTGGGCTTGTTACCCGGCGGCGCACACCGGTTGACCGCCGAGACGTAGAGGCCACGCAACCGGAGGCCGTCGTCGCGAGACACCGAGGTGGACCGGTTCGCGAGGCCGGCGCGATGCAGCGAGGCGAACAGGAAGTCGCCCGATCGGTCCCCGGTGAAGATCCGTCCCGTGCGGTTGCCGCCGTGTGCGGCCGGCGCGAGACCGAGGATGAGGATCCTCGCCCTCGGATCGCCGAACGCGGGCACCGGCCGCCCCCAGTACTCCTGCTCCGCGAAGCGAGCGGTCTTCTCGCGCGCGACGCGTTCGCGCCATCGCACGAGGCGTGGACAGGCGCGGCACGCAACGACCTCTGCGGTGATCGCCTCGAGCTCGCTCACCGGCGGAGCGAGCGGAAGCGCTCGAGCGCGTTCCCGAAGGCGTCCAACGGCTCGAGCATGTCGCCGATCGACCCGATCAGAGCTTCGAAGCCGACGGGCTCGGCCCCCTGGATCCGGAGTCGCTCGGCGATCGCGAGCGACGCGTGGAGCCCGGCCGACGCCTCGAGCCACTCCCGCTCCACCTCGGGCGCCCGCCACCGATCCATCGCCGTCCCCGCGGCTCGGAGCCCGTCCTGGAACGCCAGCATCGCCTCGGCGAGGGGCCTCCCCGGCGCGCGCGACCCCGGGACCGCCTCGGTGAGCGCGGCCTTGGCGTGCTCGACCTCGGACAGGACGTCCTCGAACGCGGCGTGGCGCTCGGCCAGGGTGGCCGGCAGCCGCTTCCGTCGGAGGATCACGTGCTCAGGCGACGCGGGAAGAGACCACGGCGAGCGCCATCGCCGGATCGTTCGACGCGAGGGCGTCGAGCCCTCGGTCGAGCAGCATCCGCACCGTCAGCGCGTCGTCGATCGTCCACGTGCCGACGCGCACGCCCGCGTCGTGGACCTCGCGCACGAACCCCTCCCCTGCGGGGATCAGCGCCCGCGATCCGGGCATGACCATGTCGTGGCCTCGCTCGATCACGTGCGCCAGCGCCTCCCGCGGATCGACATGCTCGGTCGTGAGCAGGCCGGTGGGGACCTGCGGCTCGAGGGCCTTCGACGCCGCGATCGACGCCGGGTTGAACGAAACCACGAGCACCGGCCCATCGAACCCGGACCGGTCGAGCTCCGCATGCACTGCCTCGACGATGCGCTCGCGCCGTCCGTCGAAGGCATCCTCGCCAGGGATGTTCTTGATCTCGAGCGCGACGCCGACCCGGCCGCTCAGGAGCTCGAGCACAACGCGGAGCGTCGGCACGGCGGCCTGGAACTCTGATGTTCCCGCGTGCAGCGTTCGGATCTCGGCCGCCGTGAGCTCGTGCACCGCTCCCGAGCCGTCGGTCGTTCGATCGACCTCCGCGTCGTGCATCACGACCGCGACGCCGTCGCGCGAGAGCCGGACGTCGAGCTCCACGACGTCGGCTCCGAGCGCCACCGCGGCATCGAACGCAGCCAGCGTGTTCTCCGGGTGGGTCGAGGAGGCTCCTCGGTGAGCGACGATCACCGGGTACGCATCGTCGGGGAACCGATGCTTACGCACGTCCGGACCCTACCAGCCGCTCAAACGAGGCTGGATGGGCACAGATGGTTGACGGGGCACTCCTCGCATCTGGGTTTGCGGGCGAGACAGGTCGCCCGTCCGTGGTCGATCAGGACGTACGTGAAGTCGAACCACTGCTCACTCGGGATCAGGCGCATGAGGTCCTGCTCGATCTTGTCGGGGTCGGCGTGCTCGCTGAAGCCGAGCCGGTTCGCCAGCCGGCGCACGTGCGTGTCGACCGCGATCCCCTCCACGATGCCGAACGCGTTGCCGAGCACGATGTTCGCGGTCTTCCGCGCCACGCCGGGCAGCGTGAGCAGGTCCTCCATCCGGTTCGGGACCTCGCCGTCGTAGACCTCGACGATCCGCCGGCAGGCCTCGCGGATCCGGGACGCCTTCTGGTTGAAGAAGCCGGTCGGCTTGATGTCGGCCTTCAGCTCGTCCTCCGGGACACGCAGGTAGTCCTCGGCGATGCGGTACTTCTGGAACAGCGTGGCCGTGACCTCGTTCACCTTCTCGTCGGTGCACTGCGCCGACAGGATCGTCGCGACGAGCATCTCGAGCGGTGTCGAGGATCGGAGGGCGACCTTCGCCTCCGGGTAGGCCTTCGAGAGGATCCGGATGATCTCCGGGGCGCGCTGCTCGATCGGGGCGTCCCGGCCGACCGCCCGGGCCCCGGGAGGGCTCACGACGACCCGTCGGCCATCGGGAGGGAGAGCTCGAAGGTGTCCCCGTCGACGAACCTGGCCCATGCGCCGTCGCGCAGGACGTGGACCTTCGAGCGGCCGATGACCTCCCAGCGTTCGCCGTCGCCCACGATCGCGGTCTCCTCGTCCAGACCGACGAACGCCTGGCCGGGCCGTACCGAAGCCACGATGAACTCCGTCGCGCCGGCCACCCACGTGTCCACGATGTCCCAGTGCGGACCGAACAGCGCGTCGCGCAGGTGGCCGAGGCCGGGCGCCCAGATCGAGTCGGTGTCCGTGGTGTCCGAGTCGTAGGTGGTCTCGGTCAGACACGCCACGCCGGCGCTGCACCCAGCGTACGGGAGTCCCGTTCGCATGGCTCGCGTGAGGGCGCGCCAGAAGGGCGTCCCGTCGAGGATCGCGGCGAGCCGCGCGGGGTTGCCCCCCGAGAAGAAGATCATCGACGCGTCGTCGAGGCGACGGGCCAGCCCGTCGTCCGACGCGTCCTCGCGGGTCTTCAGCGGCAGGACCTCGGCCGCGATCCCGAGCGACCGGTAGTGCTCGAGGCCCTTGTTCGCCCACATGTCGAAGATCCCCTCGCCCTCGTGCGCCGCGGCCGCGGGCGAGACCAGGACCGGCCCGTCCGGGTTGCGGCTGCGGGCGAGGAGCCACCGCTCGATCGGCTCGGACCAAGGGTCGAACTCACCCGAGCCCAGGAACCCCAGCACGGGTTCGGTCACGGGATCGCCTCGCCGAGCCGGAACGCCTCGAGAGACATCTCCTTCCACCACACGTCGGCCCCGACCGCCTCGATGATGGCGGCCACCTGGCTCTCGTGCGCGCTGATCGCATCGACCTTCAGCGCGAGGATGTCGTCCGGGAGTTCGTAGTGGATCGCGAGCTCTTCACGAGGCGTGATCGGCGGCGTCCCCGGCCGGAACACGTTGAACGGCTCCCAGATCGGCACGAACTCATCGGCCCATTCCGGCGTGACGGTGGCATACAGGAGTCGCGACCCGGGTTTCCCGGCCTCGCGGAACGCATCCGTCGCCCAACGCGAGACGTCCTTGTGCGCGGCGTGATCGGTCATCCCGTCGGGCCCGAAGGTCAGGATCGTGTCGGGCCGCACCTCGCCGACGAGCTCGCGGACGCGCGCGTACCCGTGCTCCGGCAACCCCGTGTCCATGTCGATGTCGGGAAGGTCGAGCCACTCGTGCTCGCGCACACCGAGGATCTCGAGCCCGCGCTCCAGCTCCGCGGTACGGACGGCCCCCATCGTTTCGGGTGGCCAACGCTCCTCGTCCATCGAGCCGCCCTCCCCGCGGGTCGCCGTCACGCAGACGACCCGTGAGCCGTTGTGGACCGCGCGGGCCATGATGCCAGCGGCCAGATAGGTCTCGTCGTCGGGATGCGCCCAGACGCCGAGGATCGTTCCGAGCTCGTCCATCCCCGACTCCCTGCCCCGTTCACGGAACGCGGAGCACGAGCATCCTAGCGACCGGAGCCGGGATGGAGGAGAACGGCCCGGAACGGGCCGTTCTCCGAGCCCCGCGCGAGGGAGGGAGGGCGCGGGACGATCCGGTGTGCCGGGGGTCTACGACCGATCTCTGCGGACCCTCCGGCCCCGGTAGGTCGGGAAGACGACGTCCGCGTGCTGCCAGCAGGTGGACGTCGTGTTGTAGACGGAGAGCATCGTGCGGCAGCCGGGGTGCGCACACCTCCGGCCCTCCTCCACGGTCCGGGAGGGGGGCGGGAGGTTCCCGGGACGTGTTCCCTTGGCCACGTCACCGATTCGACGCGCCCGCCTCCCGGGTTCGGTGTCGCGCTCGCGACCCGGGCTTGGGAGGGACGGCGATCTACGGGGACTGGTGCTGCGTCCGTTCGAGGAGCGCTCGGAGCCGTTCCACCAGCTCGGGCGGGACCTCGTCACACCCGCACTTGGCGCGGACCATGTCCTTCAGCTTGCGCTGGAAGTCCGCATGCCCCGTGCACTGGCCGCACCCTCCGAGGTGCTGCTCCACCTCGACACGCACGGCTCCGACGAGCTCCCCGTCGAGGTAGAGCTCGATCTGCTCCAGCACGCGTTCACATTCAGTCGGCGACAAGTCCACGCTCCCGTACCGTCTCCCACAACGCCCGCTGCAGGGCTTTCCTTCCCCGGTGCAGCCTCGACATGACCGTCCCGATCGGGATGTCCAAGATCTCGGCGATCTCCTTGTAGCTGAAGCCCTCGACGTCGGCAAGCAGGACCGCCATCCGGAAGACCTCGGGCAGTTCCTCCAGCGCGCGCTGCACGTCCTCGTCCGGGATCCGATCGAGGACCTCGGCCTCGGCCGAGGCTTCGGCCCCCGACGAACCGATCCGGTCGTAGAGGTACCAATCGGACGTGTCGTCCGTGACCGCGACCGTCACGGGTTCCCGCTGCTTCTTCCGGTAGGAGTTGATGAAGGTGTTCGTCAGGATCCGGTACATCCACGCGCGCAGGTTCGTCCCCTCCCGGAACCCGGCGAACCCTCGATAGGCCCGGAGGTACGCCTCCTGCACCAGATCCTCCGCATCCTGCGGGTTCCGGGTGAGGCGCAGCGCCGCCCCGTAGAGGTTCGGCAGGAGCGGGAGGACCTCGCGCTCGAAGCGCTCACGCAGGACCGGGTCCTCGGGCGGCGCCGCCTGGCTACGCGCCATCCGCACGCTCCGTTCCCGCCACGTTCACACGGACCTCCACCTCGACCACTCCCGGACCGACAGTATCTCGCGGGCGCCACCACGTGCGGGCCATCCTCACCGTGTCGAACGTCGAACATCGATGGGAAGATGGGAGGCCAGATGCCCAGCACGAACGACAAACGCGGACGCTGGCAGGGATTCGATCTCGGCGGCGCGGGGGGCTCCAAGGAGCCCCGAAGGATCCGTTCCTCCCCGTGGTCCTGGGTCCTGGTGTTCCTCGTCGTGCTCGTCCTGTTCAACTACTTCGCATCCCCCCGGCCGAACGCGATCACGTACTCGGAGTTCCTCGGGCACGTGGACGGCGGGCAGATCGTCGGCACGCTCGAGATCTCCGCCACGTCGGTGAGCGGCACCTACGAGGACTCGACCGGGGAGGTCGGGTTCACGACGACGATCCCCCCGATCCTTCAGGGCACGACGTCGCTCACCGACCGGCTCGACGATGCCGGGATCAGCTACGAGGGCGTCACGCCGTCGGGGCTGCAGAGCTTCCTGATCGGATGGGTCGCGCCGCTCCTGTTGTTCGGCCTGCTGTGGTTCTTCCTGGTGCGTCGGATGAGCGGCGCGCAGGCCGGCGCCGCCTTGAACCTCGGTCGCAACAAGGTCCGGATCTACGACCGCAAGGAGATGAAGACCACCTTCGCCGACGTCGCTGGCGTCGACGAGGCGAAGGAGGAGCTCAAGGAGATCGTCGAGTTCCTGAGCAACCCGAAGAAGTACCAGCGCCTCGGGGGCCGCATCCCGAAGGGGGTCCTGCTCCTCGGACCACCGGGCTGCGGCAAGACGCTGCTCGCGCGAGCCGTCGCCGGTGAGGCGAACGTGCCGTTCTTCTTCATGTCGGGCTCCGAGTTCGTCGAGATGTTCGTCGGCCTCGGCGCCGCTCGCGTCCGAGAGCTGTTCCAACAGGCGAAGGAGAAGGCGCCGGCCCTCGTGTTCCTCGACGAGATCGACACGATCGGCAAGGGCCGCGGGGGCGCGCTCGGCGCCGGGCTCGGCGGGCACGATGAACGCGAGCAGACGCTGAACCAGCTGCTGGTGGAGATGGACGGGTTCGACGCGAGCAAGGGCGTCATCATCATGGCGGCGACGAACCGGCCCGACGTGCTCGACCCCGCTCTCGTGCGTCCCGGACGCTTCGACCGCCAGGTCGTCGTGGATCAGCCGGACCTGAAGGGCCGCGAAGAGATCCTGAAGGTGCACGTCCGCGGCGTGGCGATCGATCCCGTGGTCGACCTGCGCATGCTCGCGGCGCGGACACCGGGGTTCACCGGTGCCGACCTCGCGAACGTGGTGAACGAGGCGGCCCTGCTCGCCGCCCGCCGGGAGAAGGACGCGGTCACGATGGTCGAGCTCGAGGAGGCGATCGATCGGACGGTCGCGGGGCTCGAACGCAAGAGCCGCGTGATGTCGGAGAAGGACAAGGAGCGTGTCGCCGTCCACGAGATGGGCCACGCGCTGGTGGCCATGACCGCGGCCACTGCCGACCCTGTCCACCGTGTCTCGATCATCCCGCGCGGAGCCGCGGCGCTCGGCATGACGATGCAGCGTCCCATCGAGGACCGGTACCTGCTGACGGAGCCCGAACTGCAGGACCGCCTCGCGGTGCTGCTGGGCGGCCGCACGGCCGAGGAGCTCGTGTTCGACAACGTCGTGTCGACCGGCGCGCAGAACGACCTCGAGCGCGCGACGGAGATCGCTCGGGCGATGGTGACCGAATACGGCATGAGCCCGAAGATCGGCCCCCTGTCGTTCGGCAAGGACGGGTTGCGCGGCTCCGCCGGGCGGCTGCTGTACCCCGGCGCCGCCCCGGAGCTCTCGGACGACCTCGCGGCGCTGGTCGACGAGGAGACGGCCCGGCTCGTGAACGATGCGCACGACCGCGCCACGGAGGTGCTCGGCACCCACAAGCGCATGCTCGAGCAACTCTCGGAGATCCTGATCGTGACGGAGGTGATCGACGGCCCGGAACTGTCCGCCTATTTCGAGGGACTCAAGCCGATCCCCTCGAAGGAGGAGCTTCGCCGCCAGGTCGAGGGCAACGGCCGGCGCGAAGCAACGGAGCGGTCCGGACCCGAGATCATCGTCCAGCCGCCGGCGCAGTCCTAGTCGCGCTCCGGGGGTTCGACCAACAGGTCGAACCGTCCGCGGAACCGTTCGAGGAACCGATAGTAGTTGCGCTTGGACAGCCGGTCGCGCTCGACCGGCGGCGTGGCGTGGTAGACGCGGTGCTCGTGCCTCGCCACCGGCGCATCGACCACGACCGCCCGCAGGCCCGCGTCCTTGATCCGGAACGAGCACTCGATATCGGCGGTGCGGTACCACCGGAACCGATCGTCGAACAACCCGACATCGCGCAGCACGTCCCGCCGGAAGGCCATCAGGTACCCCTCGATGGCATCGACGTCCGGCCCCGGGCTGTCGTGGAACTCGTGGAGGTCGTTCGTCGAGATGCCGAACGGCCCGCACACGCCGATCGACGGGTCCTCGAGCGCTCGCAGGAGCGGTCCGAACACGTCGCCGGTCGGTTCGATCGAGCCGTCGACGGCCAGGACGACCCGGCCACGCGATCGAACGAGGCCGGCGTTCCGCGCCGCGCCCCAGCCCGTGCCCGGTTCGAGCGCGATGACCTCCACCTCGTCGCCGTAGCGCGAGCCGTCCGTCTCGGTCACGTCCGCGACGACGTACTGCACCGCGCGATCCCCCTCGTTCGCCCGGAACCCCGCCAACGCGCGGACGATGTCCTCCGGCCATCCCTCGACGACCCAATGGACGCTCACGTCGACGGACGGGGGGTCGTCGAGGAGGCTCTCGATCTCGGCGGGCGCGCGACGCTCGGGCCCTCGGGGTTCGATGGGTTCGATGGAGACGCCCTGCGGACCGTCGGTGACCCGGTACCCCAGCTCGGCGATCCGATCGCGGAGCTCGTCGGCGGCGGCGAAGTCCTTCGCGGCGCGACGTTCCGCCCGTTCGGCGGCCAGCGCGCGGACCTGGGCGGGGACCTCCTCCACAGCGTGCCAAACCGCAGGCCCTAGACGGGCTCCTTCGAGACCGAGCGCAGCCGGCCGGCCACCGACTCGAGCGTCTTCAGCGCGATCGACGGGTGCTCCATGAGGAGGCCGCGGAAGACCCACCCGGTGATCCCGATGAGTCGAACCGGCGTCATCGCGGTGACCGTGGCCGTCCGGGGCCCCCCGTCGAGCAACGCGACCTCACCGAAGAAGTCGCCCGGCCCGAGCTTCGCCTTCGTCTTGCCGCCGATCGAGACCTTGCACTGACCCTCGAGGATCAGGAACAGGCCGATGCCCCGCTCGCCCTCGCGAGCGATGACGGTCCCCTCCTTGTGCGACACGACCTTGGACGCGCGGGCGATGATGGCCAGCTCGCGCTTCGAGCACTCGGAGAAGATCGGCACCTTCGAGATCTGGGTTACGGCGCTCGGCTCGGCCACCTGGTTCTCCTCCTCGTGCAGCCTGGTCCGGCGGCCGGCGGGCCGCCGCGAAGCAGGCGATCCTATCGCGATCGGATCGGCGGATGCGACCCGCTACCATGTGCGCATGACCGAGCGGCGCAGGCGCCTGGCGATCGTCGTCCTGTTCGTGATCGGCTTCGCGCTCGTCGGCCTCGCGAGCCTGGTGGACTCCACCTGGCCGCTGTTCGTCACGGTGCTCCCGTACGCCGCGATCCCATGGCTGGTCGTCCGGGCGGACGACGCCGCCGACGGAGCGTGACCTCGGATCCCGGACGGATCCACGGGATGGACACCACCGTTCCGATCGAGCCCCTCGGGACCGAGACGTGGTTCACCGACCTGTCGAGCTGGCGAACCGTGACCGTGTCGGGCTCCGACGCGGTCGACTGGCTGAACGATCTGGTCTCGGCCGAGCTCGGGGGGCTGGGCCACGACTCGGCCCGCCACTCGCTCCTGCTCTCGCCCACCGGCGGGATCCTGGCCGGGTTCACGGTGACCCTCATCGGCGGCACCGTGCTCCTGATCCAGGATCCGCTGCAGCCACGGTCGATCGCGTCGCTCCTCGAGCCGTACGTGCTCTCGGCGGACGTCCGGCTCCAGGAACGGACCGGCTCGTGCGCGGTCTTCGCCTTCCCCGGCCGGACGGTTCCCCCCGACGCGCTTGGGGCCGAGTGGTCCGCGCCGTCGTGCCTCGGTCGGGGCGTCGACCTCGTGTCGCTCGGGGAAGATCACGACCGGCTCCTCGCCTCGCTCCGTGACAGGCACCCGGAGGCGACGGACGACGAACTCGAGGCGTGGAGGATCGCGTCCGCCGTCCCCAGGATCGGCGTTGACACCGGCGACGGCGACCTCCCGCAGGAGGCGCGGCTCGAGGGCCACGTGTCGTTCGACAAGGGCTGTTTCCTCGGACAGGAGGCCGTGGCGAAGATGCGGAACCTCGGCCACCCGCGTCGCTGGCTCGTGGCGCTCGAGGGCGATGGCAAGGTGTCGCCCGGCGAACCGATCGCCGTCGGCGGCGTCGAGACCGGAGTCGTCACGAGCGTCACGACCGTTGACGGCGTCAGCGTGGCGCTCGCCCGGATCCGGTGGGAGCACAGGGACCGCCTCCTGCGGACGCCGAGCGGGGTCGAACTCCGACCTCGCGGGCAGGCCTGAACGCTCGGGGGACTCGTCTCACCAGTGTCCGCAAGGTCCTCGGTCAGGTACGGACGTAGGCCGCGAGGTGCTCGCCGGTGAGGGTGGAGCGGGCGGCGACGAGGTCGGCAGGTGTGCCCTCGAAGACGATCCGGCCGCCGTCGTGACCGGCGCCCGGCCCCAGGTCGACGATCCAGTCGGCGTGCGCCATGACCGCCTGGTGATGCTCGATGACGATGACCGACTTCCCTGCGTCGACGAGCCGGTCGAGCAGGCCGAGCAACCGCTCGACGTCGGCGAGGTGGAGGCCGGAGGTCGGCTCGTCGAGGACGTAGACGTCACCCTTCTCGCCCATCTGCGCGGCGAGCTTGACCCGCTGCCGCTCGCCGCCGGACAGGGAGGTGAGCTGCTGGCCGAGGCTCAGGTAGCCGAGCCCGACGTCGGCCAGCCGGTCGAGGACCTTGTGGGCGGCCGGCGTGCGTGCCTCGCCGGCGTCGAAGTACTCCTCGGCCTCGGTCACCGACATCGCGAGCACTTCGGCGATGTTCCGGCCGCCCAGCGTGTACTCCAGCACCGACGCTTGGAACCGCTTCCCTTCGCACTCCTCGCAGGTTGATTCGACGGTGGCCATCACGCCCAGGTCGGTGTAGATCACACCGGCGCCGTTGCAGGTGGGGCAGGCGCCCTCGGAGTTGGAGCTGAACAGGGCCGGCTTCACGCCGTTCGCCTTGGCGAACGCCTTCCGGATCGGGTCGAGCAGTCCCGTGTAGGTCGCCGGGTTGCTCCGTCGCGACCCGCGGATCCCGCCCTGGTCGATCGCCACCACGCCGTCGCCTTCGGACACCGAACCGTGGATCAGCGAGCTCTTGCCGGAGCCGGCCACGCCCGTGATCACGCAGAGGACGCCGAGCGGGATGTCGACATCGACGTTCTGCAGGTTGTTCGTGTTGGCCCCGCGCACCTCCAGGACTCCCGACCGTGTTCGCACCGACCGCTTCAGTGAGGCCCGGTCGTCCAGATGGCGGCCGGTGATGGTGTCCGTTCCGCGCAGATCCTCGACGGCGCCCTCGAAGACCACCTCGCCACCGGCGGTGCCGGCACCGGGGCCGAGGTCGACAACGTGGTCGGCGATCACGATCGTCTCGGGCTTGTGCTCCACGACGAGCACGGTGTTGCCCTTGTCGCGCAGTTGACGCAGCAGGTCGTTCATCCGCTCGATGTCATGGGGGTGCATCCCGATCGTGGGCTCGTCGAAGACGTAGGTGACGTCCGTGAGCGACGAGCCGAGATGGCGGATCATCTTGGTGCGCTGTGCCTCTCCCCCGGACAGCGTGCCCGACGGCCGGTCGAGCGACAGATATCCCAACCCGATCTCCGCGAACGAGTCGAAGAGGCGTTGCAGCCCGGCGAGCAGCGGGGCCACCGACGGCTCGTCGATGCCCCTGATCCAGTCGGCCAGGTCGCTGATCTGCAGCGAGCAGACGTCGGCGATGTTCCTCCCGTCGATCTTCGAGGACCGGGCCTCCGTGCTGAGCCGCGTCCCGTCGCAGTCGGGACACGTCGTGAACGTCACCGCCCGCTCCACGAAGGCGCGGATATGCGGCTGCAGCGCGTCGACGTCCTTGGACAGGAAGGACTTCTGGATCCTCGGGATCACGCCCTCGTACGTGAGGTTGATGCCCTCGACCTTGATCTTGGTCGGCTCACGGTAGAGGAGGTCGTGCAGCTCCTTCTTGGTGAAGCGCTTGATCGGCTTGTCCATGTCGAAGTAGCCGGAGCCACTGAAGATGCGGCCGTACCAGCCGTCCATGCTGTAGCCGGGGATCGTGAGCGCCCCCTCGCGGAGCGACCGGCTGTCGTCGAACAGGGCCGACAGGTCGAAGTCCGTGACCGAGCCCATGCCCTCGCAGCGCGGACACATGCCGCCCTGGTAGACAGCATTGCGGACGACGATCCGCTCGCCCTTCCCCTTGTCGACGGTCATCGCACCACTCGCCGTCCTCGTCGGAACGTTGAACGAGAAGGCGGTGGGCGGGCCGATGTGCGGCTTCCCGAGCCGGCTGAAGAGGATGCGCAGCATCGCGTTGGCGTCCGTGGCGGTACCCACGGTGGAGCGTGGGTTGGAGCCCATCCGCTCCTGATCGACGATGATCGCCGTCGTCAGGCCCTCCAGGACGTCGACCTCCGGCCGCGTCAGTGTCGGCATGAAGCCCTGCACGAAGGCGCTGTAGGTCTCGTTGATCATCCGCTGCGATTCCGCCGCGATCGTGTCGAACACCAGGGAGCTCTTGCCCGAGCCGGAGACGCCGGTGAACACCGTCAGCCGGCGCTTCGGGATCTCGACGCTGACGTCCTTGAGGTTGTTCACGCGCGCGCCCTGCACGCGGATCAGGTCGTGGCTGTCGGCAACGGGCAGCTCGGGCGACCGAGGGGACCGCTTCGTCGCCATGCTCCTCAGCGCACCGCCTTCTTCACCAGCGCGCCGATCTTCTTCTCCTCCGCGGCGGTCAGCTCCCTGAGCGCCCAGGAGGTCGGCCACATGGCGCCCTGGTCGAGGTTCGCCTCATCGCTGAAGCCGAACGTCGCGTACTTCGCGTCGAACTTCTTCGCGGGCTGGAAGAAGCAGACGATCTTGCCGTCCTTCGCGTACGCGGGCATCCCGTACCACGTCGTCGGCGACAGGGCCGGCGTCGCGGCCGTGATGATCGCGTGGAGCCGCGTGGCCATCGCGCGATCCGCGCCCTTCATCTCGCCGATCTTCGCGAGCAGGGCCTTCGTGCCGTCCGCCTTGGCCGCTTCCGCCTTGAGCTCCTTGGCGCGCTCCTTCATCGCCGCTCGTTCCTCGGCCGTGAATCCCTTGGACGAGGTCGAGGTGCGCCCAGGCGACGTCCGGGTGCTCTTCGTCGCGGTCTTCTTCTGAGCCATCACGGTCCCTCCTTTGCGATGGTTGCCTGCCGTCTGACCGGTGCATGCCCCGGGCGGCTCAGCGCAGCTCCTGGATGCGGATCAGGTTGCCCGCGGGATCGCGGAAGGCGCAGTCGCGGATCCCGTACGGTTGGTCGGTCGGTTCCTGGACGACGTCGGCGTCACCGGCCTGCAGCCGCTCGAATGTGCCGTCGAGGTCGGTGGTGGCCAGGTTGATGCTGGCGAAGGTGCCCTTCGCCATCATCTCGGCGATCGTGCGGCGCTCGTCATCGGTCAAACCGGGCGTGGCGACCGGCGGGTACAGGACGATGGACGTGCCGGGCTGGTCGTGGGGGCCGACAGTGATCCAGTGCATCCCGCCGTACTCGACGTCGTTGCGGACCTCGAAGCCGAGGGTGTCGCGGTAGAAGGCCAGGGATGCCTCGGGATCGTCGTGCGGGAGCATGGCCTGGTGGATGGTGATGTCCATGGCCGTCATGCTACGTGCGTCTCGGTGACCGGCGCTTCTCGATTCCTGACCGGTCTGGTCACCTGTTTCGCGATGCACGGCGGGATGCCCGCCATCGCCTGCGTCGCCTGGCGCTGATAGACGCTAGGCGGCACACCGACCAGCTCGGTGAAGCGCGTGCTGAAGGTGCCCAGTGATGAGGAGCCGACCTCGAAGCAGACCTCGGTGACGTTGAGGTCGCCACGACGCAGCAGCGCCATCGCGCGCTCGATGCGACGCGTCATGAGATAGGCGTACGGCGACTCGCCGTAGGCGAGCCGGAACTGGCGGCTGAGGTGCCCGGCCGACAGGTGCGCGCCGCGGGCGAGCGCCTCGACGTCCAGCGGCTGCGCGTACTCCCGGTCGATCCGGTCGCGGACGCGACGCAGAACCGCGAGGTCGCGCAGGTGCTGCGCCGCGGCGGGTCTGCTGGTCACCTGCGACATCGTGCCACGTCGCGCCGGAGGCGCCCAGGGGCCCCCGGGCATCAACCCGCCCCAGGACGCGAGCGCGGACCCTGCGAGACGCGATGAGTCCTGCGGCGTCCGGCGGTCGTACTGTTGAACCCGTCACCGAGGAGGACTGCTGATGCGAAGCGTGACCTATTCGATGAGCGTCTCGCTTGACGGCTACATCGTCGGGCCGGACGGCAGCTTCGACTGGCCGGGGTTCGACGAGGAGGTCTTTCGCTTCTGGATCGACGAGATCCGAGGGGTCGGCGTCCACCTGTTGGGACGACGGCTGTACGAGACGATGCTGTACTGGGAGACCGCCGACCAGGATCCGTCGCTCGGCGACCCAGAACTCGAGTGGGCCGCGCTCTGGAAGCCGCTCCCGAAGGTGGTGTTCTCCACCACGCTGTCGGCGGTGCAGGGCCATGCCCGCCTGGCCTCCGTCGGCCTGGGGGAGGAGATCGAGCGGTTGCGAGCCGAGCCGGGGGAGGGCGACATCGCGATCGGCGGCGCGACGCTCGCCGCCGAGGCGGCCGCGTTGGGTCTGATCGACGAGTATCAGGCCATGGTCTACCCGGTGCTGGTCGGCGGAGGCATCCCGTTCTTCCCCCGGCGCGAGCGCCGGGTGGATCTCGAGCTCGTCGAGACCCGCACCTTCAACGCGAGGGTCGTCTACCTCCGCTACCGCGTCGCGCGCTAGTCCGAAGCCCCCCGGATCAAGCAGCGGGGATCCGGGGGGATGAGGCCCAACGAAGAAGGGTGCCGGTTGCCCGGCACCCCCAACAGACCTGCGGCTCCTGTTCGTCGCGGGGACGGGATTTGAACCCGTGACCTCTGGGTTATGAGCCCAGCGAGCTACCGGACTGCTCCACCCCGCAGACCGATGCTACCCAACGGAACCACCCATGCCAATCCACCGAACCTCAACCGACGAGGACGATCCCGCGCATCCCGTACGCCCAGTGGCTGGGGATGTGGCAACCGAACAGGAGGTCGTCCTCGCCGAAGGTGAACGACGTCCGCACGGTCTGCCCGGCCCGGACCGTGACCTCGCCGGGACGCGGAGGATGGTAGGCCTCGGTCCCGCGCTCGTGCGCATCTTGGACCGCTCGATCGCCCACGATGAACTCGTGATCGATCGGATCCGTGTTGCGGATCACGAACCGGATCGTCTCGCCGGGCCGGACGTTCAGCTCGACCGGCTCGAACGCAGAGTGATGGATCGTGATCGCCACCGTGCGCGCGCTCGGAGCGGCGGTGGCTCGTGTGCATGCGGCGAGCGCGAACGCCGCGAGGACGACGATCGCCGTCGCCGCGAACGCGCGCCGCATCGAGGACCTCAGATCGCCGGACGGCTCGAGCGCCGCCGGTCGAGCATGCCGAGCGCTCCCAGCGTCACCAGGATCGCGAGCGCGGTCCACGCCGCCGGCGCGAAGCGTTCGAACGCGCTCCGACGGACGATGGGATTGGGCTCCAGGCCGGCGGCCGTGGGCGCCGGCTGTCCCGCACCGCTCGCGTCGATCGCGAGGTCGTAGTCGAGATCGCTCGCGCGCGAGTCCACGCGCAGGTAGGTCAGCCACATCCCGTCGCGCGGCACCCACTCCATGCCCTTGTCGGAGCGGAGATCGGCGAGCAGGGAGCGCGATGCCGGCTGACTCGCCTCCAGGACGAGCCCCGGGCGGACATCGTTCGGGAGCCTCGAGGAGATCCCGGGCGTGAGCGGGACCGGCAGCATCGCCGGATCGCGGTCCGTAAGCAGGTAGACGTCGGCCTCGATGGGCGCGTCGGCCGGAGCCCCGAGCGCCAGGATCCGCAGCGGCACCCACGGGTTCGTCGTCGGGATGACGACGTGGACGGGTGTCCCGTCGCCCTCGGCCAACCCCTGCTCGGCCGCTCGACCCGCGTCGAACCGCACCGTCATGAAGATCGGGCTCCGCCGCGCGTAGAACTCGAGGACCTCCGGTGCGTCGGGCGGCAGCAGGAAGCCGTGCTCGCGCGCCCAGTTGCCGACCGCCGTCGCGCCGCCCTCGAGGACGACGACGTCGAGCGCGTCGATCTTCGTCTTCAAGATCACGGTGGCGCGCTCTTCGTCGGCGGCACCCGCGAACGAGAGCGCCGCGACCTCAGGCTGCGGCTGCGTCTCGAGGACCAGCCGCTGGAGCGTCCAGTCGCCGCCTCGGATCACGTCCGTCGGCACGCCCGGCAACGGGATGATCGATCCGAACTCGCCCTTCCCGCCCGCGAACTCGAAGGACGTCACGTAGTGCTCGATCCCTTCGTGGTACGCGGCGAGCGTCGTGGTCTTGACGAGCTGCACCGTTCCGTTCGGTGCGACGAGCCCGCCGCACGCGAACGCGGGCGCGCCGACGAGCAGGACCAACGCGAAGGCGGTGAGCGGGAACAGCGGACGGAAGCGGCGCATCTCGGTGCTCCTTCCGGTCGGCGAACCGCGGTTGGACGCTCAGGGCGACCGCCCGGGTTCCCGGAGGAACGGATCGAGGAAGGGGCCGACGGAAGGACTCAGCCCGACGGGGACGGCGAGGGTGATGGAGCGGGCGAGGGCTCCACGCCGAGGAGCTCGGCGATCAACTGCTGCGCCTCCGCGGTGGCCTGCTCGGCGAGGGCGATCTCGGCCTGGTAGGTCGCGAGGTCGCCGGCGCGCAGCGCCACGTCGGCCGCGGTGAAGTGCTGCGTGGCCTCGTCGAGCAGGATCTGGATCTGCTCCTCGAGGCTCCCCGTGGGCGGGGGTTGCTCCCCGTCGGGTGGCGGGACCGCTTCGCCGATCGAGTCCGAGAGCGCAGCCTGCAGGTTGTTGCCGATCCCGATCTCGGTGCCGTTGACGACCACGACGCGTTTCAGCTCGGGGATCGCGTTCGGTTGGTTCGACTCCACATAGACCGGCTGGACGTACAACAACGAGTCATCGAGCGGGATCACGAGGAAATCGCCGAAGACGATGTTCGAGCCGCCCTGGCCGAGGAGGGTCCGTTCGGCCGAGAACCGCGCGTCCTGGTTGATCCGGGAGAAGACCTGGGTCGGTCCGTCCACGTTCACGCCGGCCGGGAACTGGAAGCTCACGATGTCCCCGTAGTCGGGGCCGGGATCGGACTTCGCCGCGATCCACGCCACCATGTTCTGGCGATCGAGCGGGGTGAACGGCAGGATCAGCACGAAGGACTCGTCGGTCTCCCCCGGCAGGCGCATGAGCACGTAGTACGGGCGCATCTGGAACTCGGTGTTCTGGCTCGAGATCGTCGGGTCGACCGGAAGGGCCCAGAAGTCCTGTTTGCCGTAGAACACATCCGGGTCGGTGACGTGGTAGTTCGTGAACTGGGCCGCCTGGACCTGGAACAGGCTTTCCGGATAGCGGAAGTGCGCGAGCAGGTCGTCCGGTGCGTCCGCGAGGGCCGTGAAGAGCGTCGGGAACGCGGAGGACCAAGCCTGGATGATCGGATCGTCCGGGTCGGCCACGTAGTAGGTCATCGAGCCGTCGTAGGCGTCGACCACGACCTTGACCGAATTGCGGAGGTAGTTCGCGCTTCCGCCGAGCCCCGGGGCCCCTTCCTGGACGGGCGGGGTCGAGACCTCGGCGAGATCGACCAGGTCGGAGTAGGGGTACTGGTTGGTCGTGGTGTACGCATCCCAGATCCAGACCAGCCGCCCGTCCACCACGGCCGTGTAGGGGTCGGCGTCGAATCGCAGGAACGGCGCCGCCTTCGGCACGCGCTCGGTGATGTCGCGGTGGATCATGATCCTGCTGTCGCCCTCGATCAGGCCCGAGATCAGCAGGTTCACGTCTCGGAATCGCCAGGCGAACAACGCGCGCTGGAACAGCCCGCCGATCGGGATGCCGCCATCCCCGTCGTACTCGAAGCTGATCTGCTCCTGGTCGTCCGTGGCGGTGCCCTGGTAGTCGAGCTCCTGCGCGCCGGTCTTCACCAGGACGAACGCGGCGTCCCCGGCCGCGCCCTCGCCGTAGTACACGCGCTGGCCGTTGCCCTCGAACGCGGGTTCGCCGACCGGCGGGATGTCGCGCAGCGTGAACAGCGGCTGCCCTTCGGCGGTGGACGTGTTCACCTGCGATGCCACCGCTCCGAAGCCGTGCGTGTAGACGAGGTGCACGTTCTGCCACGTCCTCCCGCCCTCGGGGATCCCGGCCTGACTCACCTCACGTGCCGAGAGCATCAAGACGCGCCGCTCGCCGTCGATGAGGTACCGGTCGACGTCGACGTCGTTGAACTCGTAGTAGGAGCGGAAGCGCTGGAGCGACGTGTAGTTGTCCGCGAGCACGTCCGGTCTCCACAGGCGGATGTTCGAAACGGTGGCATCGTTCTCCTGCATGTCCTCCGCGGTGACCTGGGGACCGAGCGTCTGTGACGTGCTCACGATCCCATCCAGCTCGAAGGCACGCCTCGTCGCCTCGATGTTGTCCTCGATGAACGGCTGCTCGCGTTGGAACTCCTGCGGCGCGACCCGGAACCGTTGCACGAACGCGGGGAACGCCGCCCCGGCGATGATCGAGACGAGCGCGAGCAGGCCCACCGCGATCACGGGCAGCGCCCATCCGCGCATCCGGATGTTGACGAGGAACAGGATCGCACACGCGATCGCGATGAACGTGAGGATCCGCAGTGCCGGGAGCTGGGCGTTCACATCCGTGTACGAGGCTCCGACGACCACCCCTCGCGTCGACGTCAACAGGTCGAACTGACCGAGGTAGTAGCCCCACGCCTTGGTGAGCATGATGAGCCCGAGCAGCACGGACAGGTGGGCC
>CAVYTE010000005.1:0-19879 GCA_963771385.1 uncultured Actinomycetes bacterium | reverse complement strand
TTGCCTACGCGCGCCGAAGTTCGAGCACAGGGATGATCCGGAGTCCGTCAGTTTGGCGTTCGTACTCGGCGAAACCCGGGTAGCGCCGGGCCTGCTCAGCGTAGATGCGATCGCGTTCATCGCCGATCACGTCGCGGACGGTCACCTTGTACGTCTCCGTTCCCCGTTCGACGCTGCCTTCACCGTCGGCGGTCAAGTTGTAGTACCAGTCCGGGTTGACCGGCGCACCACCTCGAGTTGCGAACACGTAGATGACGTTCGGATCGGCGTCGTGCGGCAGATACATCACCGGTGTGACATAGTCTTGCCCGCTCTTCCGACCGCGGTGATGCACGAGGACGAGGGGCGCGCCCTCGAACGTCCCGCCGACCCTGCCCTCGTTCGCTCGGAACTCCTCGATGGTTTTCGCGTTCCAATCGCTCATGTCGAACTTCCGCTGGTTGCGGCGGTCTCGACGGCGCTCATGGGTGCACCTGCAGGCCGATCCGCGGTTGAGTCGCATCGACTCCATCAGCCAGAA
This sequence comes from uncultured Actinomycetes bacterium, assembly GCA_963771385.1. Classification (GTDB taxonomy): domain Bacteria; phylum Actinomycetota; class UBA4738; order UBA4738; family HRBIN12; genus DASSJM01. Next base: position 19,359 of record CAVYTE010000005.1, on the reverse strand, counting down.
CGCGACGTCGGGGGTGAACACGTCCGCGGCTGCGAGCACGCCTGTGTACTTCTCGATGACGGGCGCTGCCGTCGCGTCCCCGACCGCGCCGAGGTAGCCCTTGACGGCGGCCCAGACGTTCCCGCCGTACTTCTGGAAATACGGCGTCGGATCGACGGTGTCGAGGGCGATCCTGGCGCTGGCCTCGAGGTCCGCCATGTACTGCTGGTGCAAGACGACGTCCTCGCGCTTGCCGAGTCGACCCAGGTGACCGCTGATGAGTGACGTCCACGGATAGGTCAGGGCGTTGGCCGGCATGGCCAGATAGCCAGGGATGTCATCGGACAGATTGACGACGTAGACGGGCACCCAGCCCACGTTCACGATGTCGACCATCATCAGCGCGTCGTGCTCGGGGAAGTGGATGACGCTGTTGTCAGGCGTGTGGTTGGCGCCGTGCCATGCGAGCTCGATCCGCTCGCCGCCGATCTCCAGGGTCCGACGATCGGTGAAGGTTTCCTCCGGCGCGGGTCGGGCTGGGTCGTCGTCCCGGAGCAGGAGCCGCCGGGTCTCCTCGTGCCCGATCCGCACGACGTCCTTGCCGAACAGCGAGGACGCGCCGACATGGTCCGCGTGATGGTGGGTGTGGACGAGGTGCGTCACCTTGTTGCTCACGCCGTTGGCTTTTGAGATCTCGTCGATCGCTCGTTGGAGGTTGTGCCCGATGCTCGGCGGGGCATCGAAGAGGACGACGCCATCCGTCGTCGTCAGGAACGCCGCCTGGTAGACGCCGTCCGTGACCCAGTAGAGGTTCCGCTCGACGCGTCCGACGTGGTAACCCTGCTCGTTGAGATCGGGGCCGAACGACGCGGGCGGGACCGGCGCGTAGTCCGGTAGGGCGTCGGCCGCTCCCGGTGTTGGGCCAGTTCTCGTGTCCGAGGTGCTCATCGATCGCTCCTTCGTTCGGTTGGTCAGTTCGCCCACGGAAGGGAGAACGCGCCCAGCTGGCTGCCGATCGCCGCCATGTCTTCGAATGCCCATTGCTCGCTGATCCTGCCGTCTTCGTTGACCCGGTAGATGTCGACGGCGTCCCAGCGGAAGTCGCGGCCGCTCGCTGGGATCCCGAGCAAGTCGCCCGTCTGCGTGGCGGTGACGACGAGTCGCAACGCGACGAGGTCGCCGCTCGCGATGACGTCCTGCTCCTCGGCTCTGACATCCGACAGAGCGCCGATGAAGGCACCGAGCAGTCCAACGATGCTGTCCGCGCCGGTCACGTCGGCGATCGAGGGGCCGTGCCAAACGGCGTCGGGCGTGAAGAAGTCCCGTGCCCGCTCCGGGTCGTGCCCGTTGAAGACCTCTTCCATGAACCTCCGGGGGACTTCGATCCGCTGGTCGATCGTGAGCGTCTGACTCATGTGCCTCCGCCTCCTTCGGCTATATGAGGCGAGTGTCGCCGAGTGCGTGCGCTATGGAATCCTGGAAACCCATAGTCCGTGCCCGAGTGTTCCTCGCCCGTTCAGCCGTTACGACGGAACGGCTCAGCGCAGCTAAGGTCCCGATGTGGTCACGGGGCCGCTGGGACAGCAGGTGCTCGGCCGACAGCGAGAGCGAGAGGTGCTCAAGCGCCTCTTGGATGACGCACGCGCCGGGCACGGCGGGGCGCTGGTGCTACACGGAGAGCCCGGCGTGGGCAAGACCGCTCTCCTCGAGCTCGCGATTGAGCTCGGAGACGACTTCAAGGTCGTTCGCACCGCCGGTGTCGAGGGAGAGACGGAGCTGCCCTACGCCGCGCTCCAGCAGCTCTCAGTGCCTATCTTCGAGCTGAGCGCGCGCCTGCCCGATCCACAGCACGACGCGCTCAGCGTCGCGTTCGGACTCACTACGGGACACGCTCCGGACCCGTTCCTGGTCGGCCTCGCGGTGCTGGGTCTGCTGTCCGAGGCAGGCGAGGATCAGCCACTCCTGTGTGTGATCGACGATTCCCAATGGCTCGACCGTGCGTCCGCTCGGGCGCTCGCGTTCATCGCCCGTCGGCTGTTGGCCGAGCGGATCGCGCTGCTGTTCGCGGCCCGCGAGCCCGGCGAAGCGTTGGGCGGGTTTCCCGAGGTCCATATCGGACCCTTGGGACGGCGTGACGCACGGGTCCTGCTGGAGTCCGTGCTGCCCGCTCGCGTCGATGACCGAGTGCTCGAACGCATCGTGGCCGAGACGAACGGGAATCCGCTCGCGTTGCTTGAGCTCCCGCGCGGGATGACGCCCTCCCAGCTCGCGGGTGGTTCGGTTTGCCGGCATCGGTGCCGCTTTCCGACCGGATCGAGGAGCACTTCATGCAGCGGTTGACGACCTGCCACCGGATGCTCGTCGCTTGTTGTTGCTCGCGGCCGCAGACCCGACGGGAGATCTCGCTCTCGTTTCTCGGGCGGCGGAAGGGCTGGGGATCCACGAGTCGGCCGCACGAGCGATGGAATCGGACGGCGTGTTGGATCTGCGTGCCGGTGTCGTCTTCCGTCATCCCTTGGCTCGGTCGGCGGTGTACCGCGCAGCCACATCAGATGATCGAAGCGCGATCCATCGAGCTCTCGCAGATGCGACCGATCCGGAAACGGACCCCGATCGCCGTGCATGGCACCGAGCCCAGGCGACGTCGTTGCCCGACGAGGACGTCGCTGCAGAGCTCGAGCGATCGGCGGCGCGAGCACAGGCGCGCGGGGGATTCGCCGCTGCCGCCGCTTTCCTCCAGCGCTCCTCCGTACTGACGCTCGACCCTGCTCGTCGGGCCGCCCGCGCGCTCGCGGCGGCTCAGGCGAAGCACGAGGCGGGCGCGTTCGACGAGGCACTCACCCTGGCTGCGAGCGCAGAGGTGGGCCCGTTGGACGGTCTCCAGCGAGCGGAGCTGATCTCCTCCGGCTGCATCTCGTTCGTGGCGGAACGAGGGAACGAGTCTCCGAAGCTGCTCCTCACGGCCGCGAAAGGCTTCGAGCCGTTCGACGCTCGACGGGCTCGCCAGATCTATCTCGACGCGCTGTCTGCCGCCCTGTTCGCGGGCCGTCTGGCGGGGTCGTGTGGTGCTCGCGAGGTCGCAGCTGCGGTGAGAGCCCTCCCCGCTCCCGCGTCGGCGCCCGCCGCCAGCGGACCTGTTGCTCGACGCAGCGGCCCGATCAATCGCCGAAGGCCCTTCGAGCGGCACGCCGGCCCTGCGAGCGGCCTTGCGCGCCTTCTCGAGCCGAGACGTCGGAGCGGATGACGGTCAGCGCTGGTGGGCATGGCTCGCCGGGCGGGCTGCCGGCTTCATCTGGGACTACGAGGCGTGGGACTCGCTGACGATGCTCCACGTCCGGTCCGCACGCGAGGCGGGCGCGCTCGCCGAGCTTCCCTTCGCTCTCAGCACCCGCGTCGGCGTGCCGCTTGTTCGGGGGGGACATCGCGGCGGCTTCGGCGCTGGTCGAAGAAGCGGACGCACTCGCCGACGCCACCGACGGCCGCATCGTCCCGCCGTACGGCGTGCTCACGGTCGCAGCGTTCCGTGGTCGCGAGAACGAGCTCACGCGATCGATCGAGACGAGCACCGAGGAGTTCCTGCGGGACGGCGAGGGGATGGGGTTGACGGTCTCGCACTGGGCGAAGGCACTGCTCTTCCAACGGTCTGGGGCGATACGACGAGGCCTTCGCGGCTGCTGAGCAGGGGAGCGCTGCTCGACACGAGTTGTGGTTCTCGAGCTTCGCTTTGGTCGAGTCGATCTAGGCGGCGAGCCGCAGCGGTTGGACGAGCGCGCCGCTGATGCCCGCTCGACTCGGCCGCATCGACGGGCGCGAGTGGCACGCCGTGGGCCCTTGGCGTTCAAGCCCGTTCGCGGGCTCTGTTCGCTCGCGGGGACGATGCCGAGAACTCCATCGTGAGGCGATCGATCGTCTCGAGCCGACGCGACTACGGGTGGACCTCGCCCGCGCTCGACTGCTCTACGGCGAGTGGCTGCGACGGGAACGCCGTCGCCTCGACGCGCGCGAACAGTTGCGGAGCGCACACGAGTTCTTCTCGGAGTCCGGGATGGAGGCGTTCGCCGAGCGGGCCCGCATCGAACTTCGAGCGACGGGAGAACACGTCCGGGAACGCACCAACGGATGCCCTCGACCAGCTCACCCCCCAGGAGGCACAGGTCTCCGCGCCTCGTCGCACAGGGGAACACCAACCGAGAGATCGCCGCGCAGCTCTTCATCAGCCCGAGCACCGTCGAGTACCACTTGGGCAAGGTGTTCCGCAAGCTCGACGTGAAGTCACGGACACAGCTCGCGAGCAGGGTCTCGTAGCGTCAGTCCGCCGCCGGAGGTGGTCATGCTGAAAGGGATAACTCGCCGGTCGAGGCCTAAGAAGCGCTGTTGTCCTCTCCGTCCTAGCCCCGGATGGCTGATGTCATCTGCCGCGGCTCAGTCCTCGTAGACGTAGGTCAGGACGTCGTCCTCGACACGTGTGGGAAGCATGATCAGCCTCGCATCCTGTCTCACCGGCCCCGAAAGCGCCTTGCCGGTTCGTGCCTCGAACGTCGAGCCGTGCCATCCACATGTCAACGTGTCGCCTTCCAGCGACAGGGGACCACCGTGGTGCATACAGACATTGAGGTACGCACGTGGCCTCCCGTTCAGCACCGTGACCAGCACTTCCCTTCCCAGAAGATCGACGGTCACGGCGCCCTCCGTCGGGATGTCAGCGACGCGGATCAATGGCTCTCTCATCCGTCCTCCCCGGGGTCGACGGTCCGCGTTCCAAACAGTGAGCCGGGTCCTCCGAGGGAACCGGCCGGGATCAGCTCGACGATCTCGGCGTCCGTCAGGAGTCCGAACGCCCGCGCGGTTCGTACGTACGCGTCGACCGAGCCCTTCGTGACGCCCTCTGCGTAGGCGCCGCGTTCTGCGAGCTCGACCTCCGCACGTGACGCCAGTGACGCGATCTGTTCGAGCAGCCAGGTCCGCTGCTGGACGGCATGCATCGCCCGGACCTCCTGCCAGCTCGTGAGGTCGTACCCCTGATGGTGCAGGGCCGCCGCGAGCTCATCGTCGGAGACGACGACGGAATCGAGGCGGATGTCGAATGATCCTGTGGCGAGGTTGAGGGTCACGCCGACGACGCCCGGCAGGTCCTCGAGCTCCGAACGAGCCGCCTCAACGTCGGCCCCATCCTGTGGCCGAACGATCAGGAGGCGCTCCACGCGGTGGGGGTGTCCTGGTTCGCCGACCACACCTCGAACGTTCATGGCCGAACCAATCTCATCCATCATCGACTCCTCTCGCATGACCTCGAGCATCGCGCCCTCGCGGTCAACACCAGGTCAAGGAGCCGACCGTAACGGGCGGTACTCGACGGTACTCCTGTGACACTTCGTTGTGGCTCTGATCTGCGAAAGCAGCTGGTCAGAGGGTTTCGCGGGCCTTCCTTGACACGGAAGAGGTCGGAGGTTCAAATCCTCCAGCGCCCACCAGTAGAATCGCAGGTCAGGGCCCCTCCTTGGACCTGTGGGCGTGTCGCTCGCCAGCCTCCGTCACGGTAGCCCTCCTCGAGGAGCGTTCGAGACCAAAGCGGAGGCTCACAAGGCCGGGTCTGCACCCCATCCGTGCTTCGCCCTGTTCGCGCGAGCGGTTGACCACCGTTGGCTATCCGGCGCGCGGCCGAGTCGCGCCCGCACGGGGAGACTAGGCTCCTGACCACCCAACCATGCAGGTGCGGGAGCGACCGAACTCGAGGAGGCGACGATGACCGAGCCGGACCGCGGGAAGCTTCCGATCCGACGGGAAGAGTTCGGCGGTGTGGCGAATCGAACACTCCAAGGGTCTCAACCCGACTGGAACCTCATCGGGCATCCCTCCCCTCCGGAGGGCGCGCCGAACGTCCTCCTCGTCCTGATCGACGACGCCGGGTTCGGCAACCCGAGCACGTTCGGCGGCCCGATCCAGACGCCGAACTACACGCGCATGGCCGAGGGCGGGCTGCGCTACAACCGGTTCCACGTGACGGCGCTGTGCTCCCCGACGCGCGCGGCGCTGCTCACCGGCAGGAACAATCACGCGGTGGGTTCGGCTCGATCGGCGAGTTCGCGGGCGGGTTCCCCGGCTACTCGGCGATCCTTCCGAGGGACTGCGCGCCGCTGCCGCGGATCCTGCGGGACAACGGGTACAGCACGGCGGCGTTCGGCAAGTGGCATCTCACACCGGACGGGCAGCAAGGCCCGGCTGGCCCGTTCGACCGTTGGCCGAACGGCTGGGGGTTCGACTACTTCTACGGCATCCTCGGCGGCGGGTCGAGCCAGTGGGATCCCTGCCTCGCGGAGAACCAGAAGATCATCGGGACGCCGGACGCGTTCTACGACGAGGAGCGACCCCTACTACTTCCCGGATGCGATGGCCGACCGGACCATCGAGTGGCTCCACGGCGTCCGCGCGCAGGACGCTCGCAAGCCGTTCTTCGTCTACTACTCGACCGGCTGCAGTCACGCTCCGCATCATGTGGCGAAGGAATGGGCCGACAAGTACAAGGGCAAGTTCGATCAGGGGTGGGACAGGCTTCGCGAGGAGACCTTCGCTCGTCAGAAGGAGCTCGGAGTCATCCCCGCCGACGCGGAGCTGACCCCTCGCGACGAGGCGTTCCCGGCATGGGACGACGTGCCCGACAAGCTGAAGCCGTTCTACGCCCGCCAGATGGAGGTGTACGCCGGGTACTCCGAGAACGCCGACCACAACGTCGGCCGGGTGATCGATGCGATCGAGGAGCTCGGCGAGCTCGACGACACCCTGATCATCTGGATCTGGGGCGACAACGGCGCGAGCATGGAGGGCACCGTCACGGGTTCGTTCAACGAGCTGACGATGCAGAACGGCATCCCGCTCACCGACGAGATGCAGCTCCAGCTCACCGAGCGCTATGGCGGGATCGATCAGTGGGGCGCCGCGATCATGGCGCCGCACTACGGGGCGGCGTGGGCCTGGGCAGGGAACACGCCGTTCCGGTGGGGCAAGCAGGTCGCCTCGCACCTCGGCGGGACCCGCGATCCCCTGGTCGTGCATTGGCCAGATCGCGTCACCGATGCAGGTGGGCTGCGCTCCCAGTTCGCCCACGTGATCGACGTGGCACCCACGATCCTCGAGATCGCGGGGATCCCCGCACCGAGGACCGTCGACGGGATCGAGCAGGAGCCGATGCACGGTACCTCGTTCGTCGCCTCGCTGACTGACGGCGACGCGCCCGAGCACCGCACCCAGCAGTACTTCGAGACGGTCGGCAACCGCGCCATGTACAAGGACGGCTGGTGGCTCGCGATGAAGACGGAGCGCATCCCGTGGGTGCTCACACCGGACGCCCTCGCACCTTACGCGCCCGGCGTCTGGGACCCGGACACCGACCCCACCGAGCTGTACTACCTCCCGGACGACTTCACCCAGGCGAGGGATCTCGCCGCCGAGCATCCCGAGAAGGTCCAAGAGCTCAAGGATCTGTTCTGGGAGGAAGCCGAGCGATACAAGGTGTTGCCGCTGCTCGCGGCTCTCTCGACGTTCTTCGGCATCCTGCCGCCGCTCCCGGACGAGGCGACGTTCGAGTTCCGTGGCGACGTTCAGAACGTGATGCCGGGCATGATCCCGCGGGTGTACAACCACTCGTACGCGATCACCGCAGATCTGGTCGTGCCTGAAGGCGGCGCCGAGGGCGTGATCGTGGCAGAGGCCGATCATCTGGGCGGGTTCACGCTCTACGTCAAGGACGGGAAGCTCACGCACACCTACTCGATGATGGGCGTGTCCGTCTTCAAGCAGGTCGCGGAGGAGGACCTCCCGACCGGTGACGTGACCGTTCGGATGCAGTTCGAGGCCGACGAGGCCAAACCCGCGACGGGCGGCGAGGTGACGCTGTTCATCGACGGCCGACCGGTCGGGAAGGGCCGGATGGACCACACCGTGCCGATCCGGTTCTCGGGTTACGCGGGGATGGACATCGGGCGGGACAACGGTGGCGTCGTCGACCTGAGCTACGAGGCGAGAAACCGTTCGCGTTCACCGGCACGGTGAAGAAGGTGGTCTTCGACCTCAAGCCTCATCTCTCGGACCAGGACGAGCTCCAACTGCACGCCGAGGCGCATCGCGGCCAGTCCGCGCACGGCCTCGCCGGATGAATCGAAGGGCAGGGAGCATGCGCGAGCAGACGATCGATGTGCTGATCGGGGGCTACCTCTCGACGGAGGCCGCGCAGGAAGACTACGAGGCGGTCCTGAACTGTGGTGCACGCATCGAAGGTGCGGTCGTCGTCAGCAAGGACCTCGAGGGAGACCTCTCGATCAAGCAGACCGATCACATGGTCGAGAAGGGCGCCGCGGGACTCGCCTCGGTCGGCTTCGTGGTCGGCCTGTTCGCGCCCCCGCTGCTCGCGGCGACCGCGGTCGGCGCCGCGCTGGGCGCCGTAGGCGGCGAGGTGCTGCACAAGAAGACGGGGAGCAAGATCGAGGAGTCGGCCGGCGAGACGATCCCCATCGGCGGCGCCGGCCTGATCGTGGCGTATCAGCACGACGTCGCCGACACGGTGGAGCCCGCGGTCACACGTGCGATCGAGAAGGTGGTCGGCCAGGCGGAGGGTCGCCATGTGCAGGCGCTCAAGGGTGCGCTCGCTGATGCGCAGAAGAAGATGGCCGAGGAAGGAGCGTAGACATCGATCTGGGCGATCCTGTTCTTGCTCGGGGTGCCGCTCTGGCTCTGCGTGATCGCCATCGGCGTGCTGATCTTCAACAACCGGAAGCTGCGTAAGCGTTACGGCAACATCCCGGTGCGCGTGAAGCGGCCCGGGAAGAAGCGGTGGACGCGGGGACACGCGATCTGGGTCTCCGATGTCTTCGCTTGGCGAGGGAGTCCAGCCGCCTGGAACGAGGATCTGCGTCACGTGATCGGCGTGATGCTCCGGGCGGCCGACCCCGAAGAGCGGAAAAAGCTCCACCGCCTCGCGGACGATCCCGCTATCGCGACCTTGGCGCCCGTCGAAGGTGACACGTTGGAGGTAGCCACCGATACCGAGCATCGCTCCTCGCTCCCGGGTCCATTCGCTTCCGTGAACGCCGGCCTACCGTCGGCGGCGACCCAACAGCGGGATCATAGGCCCTCTCCCAAGTTGGCGATGAACCTGATGGCCGTGATGCTCGGCAGGAACACGTACGCAGCGGCTTTGGTCGTCACGAAGCTCGAGAGACCCGTCACCTCGATCGGCGGGCCCCCGTCCGCCTGAGGTATGACGAAGATGCTCTCCGCCGGGTCCTGGGTGCCGATCAGTGGATCCTTCGACTTCGGGTCGAGCCTGACGGCCCCAGCGAATTCGCTGTCGTTGACCCAACGTCGCAGCACGAACTCGTACTGGTTTTCGATGTTCGAGTTGATGAACTGGAAGAGCATCCCGCGCTCGATGCCGTCGTAGGGTTCCCTCGGATCATAGGTCGGCCCGTACGGCAGACCGCGACGGATCAGCCGGTGGGAGTTGTTGCTGCCGCCGGGCATCCCCTGGCCCGCGACCGGTTGACCTCGTGGATTGACGCGGCGTATGTGTGCGCCGACGGGACAGCGGATCCCCTTCGGATCTCCCGAACCATCGGCATTCGACATACTCGAAATCGTTCAACTGTTCGGGCGAGATCCCTCCCGCAGGGCTATCCGTGTCCGGTGACAAGGCGAGAGGAACGCCGTTGCGCCATCGCCCGCACATCTTCGCGGCCAGCAGTTCGGGATCGATCTTGTCCTTGTTCGACTGCAGGAAGTCTTCGAAGCCAACGACGTCGGTCTCGACCTTCTTGAAGACCGCGAAGCTGCCGTTCAGGCCGAGTTGTCGCGGCTCGGGTACCACGTAGTTCGCAGCGTCTTCCCGCAAGACGAAGAGCCATGGCTCGCAGGGCTGCTGGTGATCGGGCGGATATCGTTCCGGGCCGCCGCGGATGGTGGGCGTGGTGATGCCGTCGGTATATCCGAAGTGAACCTTGGCAGTAGGCACGGGTTGGCCATCTTGCATCTCCATCAACGCCATCCCGTCCTGGCGCCAGATCTCTCGAAAGGCATCTCCCTCGGCGAACCAGGCAGCCAACCTGTCGCTGTAGCTCGTCATCGCCTCCGGGCTGAGGGCGTGCAGCGTCACCAGGACGTGATCGTCCCCGCTTCCGAACCCGCCGATCCAGTTCTGGGGGGAACTTGCTCCGATATCGCCGACCAACTCCGCTCGTTGCGCGGCTCCTTCGACGAACGCACCGAATGACTTGAACGAGAGCGTTGGGACGCGTTCCACTATCTCCAGCGCCACCAGTCCGGGCCACGTGATACCGATGTTGAGGCAATAGTCGGGCTTGCGACGCGGGGCAGCCGCGGGGTCGTCTCCCGGTCCGGGCGCGAACCCCACGTGCCAGTCCTCGGCAGTCGTGATCTGCGGGACGTCGGATTCGTCGCCGCTTACGAGCCGTCCAAGTTGCCTGCGTGCGTGTCCCGGATCTCCCACCGTCAACAAGAAATGCCGCACCATCGGCATCGCGTATCCGCGGAGGACGAACCCCTGGATGTCCGCGAGGTCGAGCGCCGGACCCTTCCATAGCCCCTGGATCGCCCTCGGTCTCCAGGCGTTCATGCCGCCTTCGACCAAGCAGCCGGCGAAGAAGCCCCGGGCCCTTCATCGCCGTGCTGCTTGTGCGTTGTTCTCCCCGGCCAACGCCGAACTTGGGATCGATCATGGTTCGTGACCATGTGACACCACCGCTATCCAGCGGTGGCCGATGGTGACTTGCGATCGGCCAGCAGGGCTCGGATGTCTAGCACCGAGAGGCCCGGATAGGCGCTGTAGAACCCGATGGGTGGATGGTTGGCTTCCAATGCCCACTGATAGAACGCCTGGGCGTTCTTTGCGACTGGGGTCGGCGGCGCGCCATCGACGTGTGGAAAGACGGCATCGAAGACGATCGAGGTCTTCTCTGCGAAGTCCTGGATGTACTTCTCGAAATCACCGTCGAAGATCGTGAAGAAGCCCAAGTGGTTGTTCTCGAAGGGCACCCAATGGGAGAAGTGCAGCGTCCCAAGAGAATCCGACGCTTCATGGCCCTCGTCTCGATGGACCTCGCGGCCAGCTTCAAGGCAAAGCCTTGCAGACGTGACTTGATGGACATGTATGTCAGCAAGGGAGCCTGCGATGTATTGCCCGTGAAGCCCGCCGCACTCGCCGCCGCCTTGATGTCCTGGACCGAAGCGTCCTCGTACGCGAAGTACGTATCGAGAGGCTCGCGGACATGATGCTTCAGCCATTTGATGACCCTCTGAGGGTTACCAGCCACGGGCGTGGCCGGAGGGTCGTCCACGTGTTCGAAGATGGCGTCGAACACCGGGCCGGCACGCTCCACGAGCCGCTCGATATGCTGGTCGACCTCGCCGTCGATGTCCGAAAGGAAGAGAAGCTTCTCGTCTCCCTCGACCATGAAACGGGAGAAGTGCACGGTACCGAGATCGTCCTGCACTTCCGCGAGATCGGGCATCAACGGCGGTCAGCTCTTCGGGGAGCGCCTTGGCGCTGGCGGGCGACTTGATCGGGAAGTCGATCACGAGATGACTTTGGCTCATCGCGTCCTCCTCGAAGTGTCCGCAGATCCGGGACGTTCCTCTGGGAAATGGTAACTGATGGGCTGCGTCGCGACGTTTGAGCTTGTCCTCGATCAATCCGCGAGCCCCGCGACGCCGTCGAAGATGCTGGTCAGCAACGATAGGCGGCCGAACGGCTGCCATCGGATGGACAGTGTTCGCCCCTTTCACAAGGCCCTCCTACCCACTTCCGACCCTGAGTAACGCAAGTCTCAAGTGTCGTGCATCATCCGTCAAGGGTGAAATGGGCTCACGCTACGGCTCGATGGCGAACCACGGTGATCATCGTCCCGCACGGGTGATGTGCGCGGCGCGCAGCGTCGTTCAGCTGCAACCGGGCAGTCTTCCGGGAGGTGAGTCCTCGTCGGGCGGCCCGGTGTCGAGATGCCCGCTCGGCGTTCCTCGCGATCCGCTTGGCACCCGGAGAACCTCTCGCGGGCCAGCAGCCGGCTTGGGTTTGCCGAATCCGCTCACCGGAGTCGTGGCGTCGAGCCTCGTCCTGGCCGGCACCGTGTTCGAGGACGGCGTCCCCGCTAAGATCACTGTGGTCGCGCTCGGGAGCAGCGACTGCGTCGACCGGCGTGCCTCGCCGGCTCGGAGCGCTTCTCGACCACGACTCGGCGGCAGTCGGCGCTGGAAAGCCCATCACCCATCGGGGTCCTCGAGGAGGTCCTGGGCAGACTTCTCTTGTCTCAGGGGTTACGCTAATCCTGACTACTTTCGCGACACCAAGCGCGGTCGCGCTCGATCTCCACGAGGAAGCCGACATCGACACGGTGAGCACGGTTCGCGCTGGACTTCCGAGCACCACCAGCTCCTCCTGGGTGCGGGGTGACGACGTGATGGACCCTCCTCGTCCCGGCGGTCAGGATCGCGCTGCTCGTCTCACCTCAAGCGTGGCGACCGCCCGGGCGCTCGCCGCCCGGGAGGGATGGGACGTCGATGCGAACCGCGAGTTCGGCGGCCTCGACCCGGTCAACTCGTTCGCAGGTTCCTCTCCGGGTCGGTTCACCGCAAACGCCAACGAATCGCGAAGCGTCTTCGTGGACGACCTCGATGCCAGGCTGCTGTTCGCACGCGTCCGGACGAGTGTCCCGACCTTGCTTGAACAGACAGGCTCCGAGCAGCGGATCGGGTCCGACAACAACTTCTTCCTCACCGTGGTCGAGTCAGGCCGCGCGTTCGCATCGCGGCATGGGGCTCGGGCATCGAAGGAAGCAATGGGGATGGCTGAGGTGTCGTTCAGGATGCTCGAAGGAGATGACTCGACGACGTGGCGCTGATCCTCATCGCGCTGGCGGTCGTCGCATTTGCCCCCGTCAGCAAACGGCTGGCATCGACCCCCGTCACCGGCGCGATCATCTTCATGGTCCTCGGCGTCCTGCTCGGCCCCGCCGCCCTGAACCTCATCCATGGTCGGGAGGACCAGCATTCGATCGCGCTGCTCCTCGAGGGCACGCTGGCGCTCGTGTTGTTCACGGATTCACTGGCGATCAGCGCTGGAGACTGGCGAGCGAAGAGCAGGCTTCCGAGCAGGCTCCTGCTGATCGGGATGCCACTCACCATGATCATCGGATGGGTCCTCGGATCGATCCTGTTCCCGGACATCGACGTCTGGGCGGTGGCGCTGATCGCCGTGTGCCTGGCGCCGACCGACGCCGCCCTCGGGCAGGCGGTGGTCACGAGCCCCAGGGTGCCGTCGGCGATCCGCCAGACCCTGAACATCGAGAGTGGACTGAACGACGGGCTTGCCCTCCCCTTCTTCGTCCTCGCGCTCGCGGCAGCCGTCGAGACTGCTGAGTCGGGTGCCACAGGCCTCGTCGAGGTGTTCGCGAGGTCGCTGGTGCTCGCGGCGATCGTTGGAGGGGTGGTCGGGTGGGTCGGTGCAAGAGCGGTTGCATGGAGCCGCGCCCGTGGCTGGGTCGGAAGGGAGTGGACACAGATCGCAACGCTTGCCCTCGTACTCCTCGCGTTCACTATCGCCGACGCGGCAGAGGGCAGCGGGTTCATCGCTACCTGGGTTGCGGGGGTGACTTTCGGTCGCGCGATGAGGGATCGCGTGCCGGACACGGCACTGTTCGCCGAGGATCTGGGCGCCCTTCTGGCACTCCTATCGTTCTTCGGGTTTGGCGCGATCTTGCTTGGGCCGCTCATGGACGACGTGACATGGCACGCCGTCGTCTATGCGGCGCTCAGTCTCTCGGTCGTTCGGATGCTTCCAGTCGCCGTATCGCTCCTAGGGACGGGCCTGTCCCGACCGACCCTCGTGTTCGCCGGTTGGTTCGGTCCGCGGGGCCTCGCCTCGATCGTGTTCGGCCTGTTCGTCGCAGAGGAGGCGCTCCCCGAGGGCTCGGTGGTGCTGCAAGCGGTGTTCGTGACCGTCGCGCTTAGCGTGGTACTCCACGGCGCCACGGCCGTTTGGGGAGCGAACCGATACGGAACGTGGTTCGATCGAGCGGCCGCTTCCGGCGTCCGCCTAGCGGAAGGTGAGGACGTCGGCGACCCGTCGGTTCGGCGCCGGCTGCTGGTCCACGGTCTGCCGATGGACGCGGCCGAGCCGACCGACGAGTAGATCGCCGGGTCGGGCGCTCAGACCTCCGAGCCGACTCCACGACGACGCAGCGACGACCACGTCGAGTCGTGCCAAAAGCTCCTCGATCATCCCCCTCCAGGGCCATCAAGCTTCCCGACCTGCTCGCCGCGAGGAACGCCTCGTAGTCCCGCTCGTCCTGTTCCGCGTACCGCTTCGGGAAGGCGGCGATACCGATCGAACTCGCCATACTGGCCGGGGAGTTCGCGGTCGTGACCCGTTGTCACCGGACCTGGCGTGGGCTCGCGCGAACGTCTCCGTCGATCCCGGCGCTCGCGCACGCTCGACGGCGAAGACGACGTTCATCCCGACCGTGGGATGCACATCACTGACAGCTGCCCCAAGGTGTATGAGGCACACCGCTCGAGGGCAAAGCGCCGGCGAGTAACCTAGTCGACCGTTTCGATCGAAAGGGGTTGAGTCGCGTGCGCATCCGATTCCCGTTCGCCCTGGTCTTCTTCAGTTCCCTCCTGTTGCTCGGGCTCGGCGCGTGCTCGGACGACGAGCCCTCGTCGACAGAGGTAACGACGCCCCCTGGGGAGACCACGACCGAGACGTCGGCATCGCCTGTGCCGGCACTGTGCTCGAGCGTGGAGGAGCTGGAGACGAGCGTCCAAGGGGTCACCGATGTGGACCTCGAGGAGGACGGCGCCGACGCGCTGACGAGAGCCTCGAGGGTGTGAAGAGTGCGCTCGCCGACGTGGAGCAGGAGGCCGTCGCAGCGTTCTCCTCGGACATCGCCGCGGTTCAGTCGTCCATCAGCGACCTCGAGGCGGTCGTCCAGCGGGTGCAGGGCGGTGCTTCGGCTCAGGAAGTCGCGTCGGAGGCCGCTTCGGCCCTCTCCTCGCTCTCGGGATCCATCTCCGGGCTGGTCGCGACCTCCGAAGAACAGGGGTGCAACCTCTCGTCGTAGTAGCCAGGCAGGAACCGGAGGGCCCGGGCGAGCGAGCGTCGGATGGACGGGCCTCGACATCCACACGGAGCAGCGGAGACGTGAACGGCAGCGGCGGATACGCGAACGGCACGGGCACATGAACCGACCGACGTGAGGATTCGGTTTCGCCAGCCGCCCGGATGATTTGGCAACCGCATGAGTGGGGAACGATAGCGAGTGAGGCGGCGATGTCGAGGATCATGTCCCAGCAACGGAGCGCTGGAGCGGTCGGGTGGATCATGTTCGCCGGATTCATGATGATCCTGATCGGCTCGTTCCACGCGATCGCGGGTCTGGCGGGGATCATCGAGGACGAGTTCTATCGTTTCGCCCCGGCCGTGGGAACCGAAGCAACGGGCGACGTGTACTACCTGCAGTTCGATGCCACCACCTGGGGGTGGATCCATCTGATCTTCGGCATCATCGTCCTGCTCGCCGGCTTCGGACTGTTCAGCGGGGCGGTCTGGGCTCGGACGATCGGCGTGATCATCGCCGTGATCAGCGCCATCGTGAACTTCGCATGGCTGCCCTGGTACCCCGTCTGGTCGATCACGATGATCGCGATCGCCGTAGCGGTGATCTGGGCCTTGACGGCGCACGGACGCGATATCGCCACGGACGCTGGTCTGGGCGAACCCTGATATCCGGGGATCGTCGACCGCTTCCCAGGGTGGACCCCGGCTGCTCCATGGGGTGTCTCACCCGAGGATGACCCGGGCAGCGGCGAGGTGGTGACGCCCTTAGGTGATGCGAACCCTCGAGTCCAGCAAGGAGCGCCGCCGGCACCCCCGAGACCCAGCAGACCGCCGACCACGGCCGCGAACTCCTGCGCCTCCTCCTTCGAGAGCTGGCTCCCCTGAGGAGGCCGTCCACGTCTTTGTACACGGCGAGCGCGTCGATCACGCGCACCGTGTCGCTCTGGCGCAGGCGCTCGAGCTCGTCGATGATCTCGCCGCCGAAGTCGGGCTTGTCGAACCCGAGAATGAGCAGCTCTACCGGGCGCATGCGCCCGACGGTCTCATCCATCAGCTCCCTCGGGGGGAAAGTCCCTCTCCGCGAGCCACGCCAGGGCGCGCTCGTACGCCTCGCGGCTCGAAGCTCCGAGCACGTCGGTGGCCTGGACCAACTCGACCGGGCCGAGAGCCTCGATCGCGCGGGTCTCACCAAGCATCGCGGCCACCGCCTGGTCGACACCGCTCAAGTACATGCGTCCGCCGGCATCCGAGACCTTTGCCCCGTAGCGAGAAAGCACCTCGACCGCAGTGGACGATAGGGTGGTCCTGCCCCTCAGCCGCAACACGACGGCGGGTGATTCGGCGCCGGCCGGATCGGGGAGCCGGGCCTCGAGTGTGCGTGCCCCTGCGAACAACAAGCTGCCGTAGACGTCCAGCAGCACGATCCCATGGCTCTCCAGCTGCAAGGGCACGGCCTGCTCGAGACGGACCCGTCCTCCGAGGGCACCAGCCGTATGACGGTCAGATCGAGGGCCTCTCTATTGAGCTGCAACAGAAGGGAGAGCGCTACGCCGATCCCCACGGCGGCCGCAACCGGCAACAGGAGGGTGCAGACGAAGGTCGTGATGCCTGCGACCAGGGACGTCGAACTGTGTCGGAGGGTCAGCTTCACGCTGTCCACGTTGATCGCTCCGATCGCCGCGTAGATCAGCACGGCAGCAAGCGTCGCCATGACGACGGCACCCACGAGCCCGGAGAAGGCGACCAGGATCACCAGCATCCACACGCCGGAGAAGATCGATGCCCACCTCGTGCGCGCTCCGGCGGCGATGTTCAGCGCCGTCTGCCCAACCGACCCACCGACCGGCTGGCCCTGGAAGACGCCGGAGGCGATGTTCCCCACACCCTGGGCGAAGAAGTCGCGGTTCGCGTCGGAGCTGCTCCCATCGGGGTTCGGCGCCGATTCGCTCACGCCGGCGCCCTGCACGAGCACGATCACGGCGACGGCCAGCGCCCCAGCCACCAGATCGAACGAGAAGAGACTGAGTTCGGGCAGCATCGGAAGCGGGACGCCCGACGGGATGCTGCCCGTGTCCGAGACGGTGGCGACGCTCTGGGCGCCGACCAGCGCCACGACGACGGAAGGGATCACCAGGGCGGCGAGCGCGGCCACCGATCGGAGGGCGGTCCTGCTCGCGAGCAACAGGATCGCCATCGACGACAGCGTCACGGCCAGCGTCGGGAGATCGATGCGGTCTGGGTGAAGTACGACATCGATGGCCCTGGTGAGCGCGATGCTCCCTTCGCCTATCGCGCCGGTCGCTGCGGGCATCTGTCCGAGCACGATGTTCACGGCGATCCCGGTCAGGAACCCGACCATGACCGAGTTGGAAACGAAGCGCGTGTACCTGCCGAAGCGAAGGATCCCGGCCAAGACCATGAACACACCCGCCAAGACGGTGAGCAAGAACAGCGCTCCGGGTCGGTCCGCGGGCGAGACGTCGGCGAGCGTCGACCCCGCTGCCAATGCCGCAGCGCTCGTCGTCGTGACGACAACCAGGCGCGTACTCGCGAACAACCCTCCGGCGATCGGGCCCGCCACGCTGGCGTAGAGGCCGTAGATCGGATTCACCCCGGCGAGGAGTGAGGCGGCCATCCCATCCGGCACGCTCCCGATCGCGCCCGGGAGTCCGGCCGTCGCTTCACCCAGGAGGGTCTTCCTGTTGGGACGAGCGATGTGCCATCGCGACGGGCTCACGCGGATCCGTCTCCCTTCAGCGTTCCGACGGCGGACCAACCGAGATCGAGGGAGCGATCGAGCATGGTCGTCGGATGGTCAGCACCACGACGAAGGCAGCGTATCGGGATGCCGCTCGATGAAGGCATCGACGGTTGGAGTCTATCCGTGAGCAGCCAAGCTCCGGTGCTGCTACAACCCCCTGGGCATCCGGTGTTCCTTTCGTGAACGAGGACGGGGAGAGGGGGAAGGATGATCGACTCGGCGACTCTTGAAGACGTGATGGAGAACGTCGTCCGAGGGTTCGAGGCCGCCGGGGTCGCGGTGCTCGTCGTCGGCACGGTTGTCGCGTTCGCGAGGTTCGTGGTCGAGCTGTACCCCGTCCCCCTCGAGGCTTACAAGGGCATCCGGCAGGGCGTCGGCCGAGCGATCCTGCTCGGCCTCGAGGTCCTGATCATCGCCGACATCGTCAAGACGATCACGATCGAATCGACGATCGAGAGCGCGATCACGCTCGGCGTGGTCGTGCTCGTACGGACGTTCCTCAGCTTCTCGCTCGAGATCGAGTTCGAGGGCGTCGTCCCGTGGCGAAGGAGCTCGGCGAAGCCCGGCCCTTCGGGATGAACTGGGACCTGCTCATCAGCTCGTCAGGGTGATGTCCCATGTATCGCCTTCTCCTCTTGGGCCAGAACCCCGAACCGTGGCTCAGATGCCCAGGATCTGCTTCTTCTTCGCCTGGAACTCCTCTTCGGTGAGGACGCCTTGATCCTTCATCGCGCCGAGCTGCTGGATCTGCGCCAAGTCGTCCTGCTGAGGGCGGTGGGCCGATGCCTCTGCGGCTGGTGCCGCTGCGGCCAGCGGCGGAGCCTGCACCGCGGACATGCGTCGGGACGTGCGTCGTGAGGTACGCCTCGCGACCCTGCGTGCTGGCATCATGCGTGTTCCCTTTTTCGGTCGGCGATCCTTATCGCTTCGAGTCGGCCGCGCCGAGCGCCTCGGCCTCCTCGGCTGCTACAAGCCCATCTCGACCAGGTCGAGCGGGCTGATGAACTGGCCCGCGATGGGGAACCTCCTGCACGGACGACGGCGTCACGGAGCCCGATCGCCCATCCGTGCTCGAGGAGAAGGAGCGCGGTGGCGGCTTCGTTCGGGAGCTCCTCCACACGTCCCACGCCTCTTCCTCGTCGAACACGTCGACTCCGGCCGAAGCGGCTCTGCACCCACGATCGCGCCGGCTTCCATGCCTTCCTCGCCGGCCGCGCCCAGACCCAGCAGCCCCCGGCGACGGCGCCGAATTCTTGCGCCTCGTCACCACAACACCAGGCGATCCGTTCATAGACTTGGTCGAGGCCTGCGAGGCGATACGCGCCGCGATGCTGACGGTCCGACGAAGTAGTCGTACTCGTCATAGATCATCGGTCGGGCTCACGACATTGCCGAGCGCACGACCGACTCGATCGCACGCCGGAAGGCCCCGGTGCGAGCGCGGTCGCTCATCGTCCGATGCACCTCGATTTCCGCGTACATCAGGTCCGGCGTGTTCCTG
>CAVYTE010000004.1:0-41425 GCA_963771385.1 uncultured Actinomycetes bacterium | reverse complement strand
TGTCGGTGGCGCTCGGCAAGGACGTCCACGGGCGGGCCCAGCTCGTGAACCTCACGCACATGCCGCACCTGCTGATCGCCGGGGCGACCGGCGCCGGCAAGTCGAGCCTGATCAACTCGTTCATCGCGTCGGTGTTGATGCGCGCCGACCCCGACGAGGTCAAGCTCGTGCTCGTCGACCCCAAGCGCGTCGAGCTCGTGCACTTCGCCGACCTCCCGCACCTCCTCGTCCCCGTCATCGTCCATCCGAAGCGCGCCGCCGAGGCGCTGGCCTGGGTCGTCCGCGAGATGGAGCAGCGCTACGAGCTCCTCGCGATGGTCGGCGTCCGCGACATCGACGGCTTCCGGCAGGGGCTGGCGGAGGACACGCTCCGGATCCCGCCGGGCCGGGAAGACGACGTCGACGACCTCCCCTACCTCATCGTCGTGATTGACGAGCTCGCCGACCTCATGATGGTCGCGCCCCGGACGTCGAGGACGCGATCTGCCGGATCGCCCAGATGGCCCGAGCGGTGGGCATCCATCTCGTCGTCGCGACGCAGCGTCCGTCGGTGGACGTCGTGACGGGCCTGATCAAGGCGAACATCCCCTCGCGGATCGCGCTCATGACCTCGGCCCAGGCGGACTCGCGGGTGATCCTCGACATCAACGGCGCCGAGAAGCTCGTGGGGCACGGCGACCTGCTGTTCGCCGCCCTCATCGGCGAGCAAGCCGGTCCGGCTCCAGGCGGCGTGGGTCACCGAGAAGGAGATCGAGTCGGTCTGCTCGTGGATCCGTGAGCAACGCGACCCCGAGTACGCGATCAGCGTCGAGGGCCTCGGCCGGCCGCCGGCCGCGGGGAGCGACGATGGCGGCCTCGGCGGCGATGACGAGCTGCTCCAGGAGGCGGCCGAGCTCGTGATCCGCTCGCAGCTCGGCTCCACGAGCATGCTGCAGCGCAAGCTGAAGGTCGGGTTCGCCAGGGCGGGCCGGCTCATGGACCTGATGGAGGACCGGGGTATCGTCGGACCCTCCCTCGGATCGAAGGCCCGGGACGTGTTGATCACGCCCGAGGAGTGGGAGGAGAGCCGCGCCGCCCGGGCCGGCTGACCCTCGGCTACGACACGATCAAGCCGAGGTCGACCCCCGCGAGCAGCAACACGAACACGATCGCGCCCGCCAGCAGGACGAGCTCGACGCCGCGGTTGAAGGTCGTGCGTCGCATGTCAGAACCCCGGGAACTCGACGTTCGTGAAGAACCAGACGGAGCTCGTGAGCCACACCACGGTGAGCGCGGTGAACACGACGCCACCGAGGACCGGGAGCGCGAGCTTCGGCATGCCGGCCGCTCGGACCACCAGGACCTTGGCGGTGAGCGCGCCGAAGAACAGGCATCCGAACGACCCGTGGAGGAGCACGCGGGTCTCGCCGGACTGGAACCCGAGCGACCATAGGCAGTGGTACGCGACCGGCACCGTCAACAGGAACGCGAGCGTGCCGGAGACGCGGTGGGCCCGCCCGAGCCACTTCGGCCCGTATCCCCTGCCCAGCTTGCCGTAGAACTTGGCCGCCGACAGCTCCTGGAAGATCGCGAGCGCGAACGCGGCCGTCGCGAACCAGACCTTCAGGTTGATCGAACCGGTGAAGATCCCGCTGACGAGGGCGTCGCCCGTCGGGTCGTGGACCCGGCCGTACACGCCGAGCGAGACCGAGACGGCGGCGCCGATCAGCAGGGAGGCAAGGAGCCGGTTCCGGCTCCTCAGGCTCCCGGTCGCTTCGATCGCCACGGCCCACCCCCGATCGCGACGGGTCGAACGATATCGAGACGCCGGGGTGCGGTCGAGTCGGTCGGACCGGGTCTAGAGCGCGTTCACGAGCTCGCAGAGCAGCGCCAGACTCCCGGCGAACTGCTCTTCGTCCACCGAGTAGGAGCCCCGCCAGACCTCGGACCTCCAGTACTCGTGGATCCGTTCGGGGCTCCAGCCGCGATCGTGGGCGCTGCGGTACCCGCGGACGACCTCGCTGCCCTCCCAGAGGGCCCACGGGTTCACGATGAACCCGCCGCGCGAGTGATCCTCCGCCAGCCAGGCCGCGCCGACCGGGCCCCACGACCCCTCGTCCCGCCTGCCGCTCACGAGGAGGAACCGGACGCCCCCCTCGACGGTGAAGTCGAAGGCGGTCGGCCGCTCCGCGACGGCGAACGCGGATGCGGACGAGAACGCGAACCGGTTCAGCGGAACGGTCGCCGGTTGCCTGGTCATCGGGTCCCTCCCTGGAGCCGGACGGACCCGAACGATATCGGCCGCCCCGCGTTCGCGCATCAGGCCGAGGACCTAGGCCCTCGCGGCGACCCGGCGTGTGGCGCGCATGGGGACGAGATATCGGCCGAGCGCGGGTCGCGTGCTCTGGGGGGTTCGCTAGGATGAGCGGCGATCTTCGGCCGAGAGAGGGGCGTCGTTGCAACGATCCGTACTCGGCGTGGGTTCGGCGCTCCGCACCGTGCGCGAGAGCCGAGGGCTCAGCCTCGAGGAGGCGGCCCGCGACACCCGCGTCCGTCTCGAGTTCCTCGAAGCGATCGAGGCCGACGACTTCGAGCGGCTCCTCGGCGATGTGCACGTCCGCGGCTGCCTGCGCACCTACGCGACGTACCTCCGCCTGTCGCCGGACAAGGTGGTGGCGGCGTACGAGCAAGAATTCGGCTCCGACGAGCAGGTGGAGTTCGCGCCGGCGCCGCCGATGCGGACCGAACCGGTCCTGGGGAGGCGCCGTCGGCGGGATGACCACCGACTGTGGATCCTCGTCGCCGCGGTGGTGCTGGTGCTCGCCGCCGCCTTCGGTGTGTTGTCCGCGCGACGACCCGCGCCCGCACCGGCGGAACTGGCGGGCGCGACCGCCCAGTTGGATCGGCCGCCGTCCCGAGGCCGATCAGCGTGGCGGTCGTCGCGCGGCGTCCCGTCGACGTGACGATCGTCGCGGACGGCGGCGACCCGCAGCGCTTCGAGCTCGAAGCCGAGGAGGGGCGTTCGTTCGAAGCGGATGCGTCGCTCACGATCCGGCTGTCCGAGGGGGCGAGCGCGAGCATCACGGTGAACGGCACCCCACACGGGTACCCGGGTGAGCCCGGCGAGCCGTGGGGGAAGACCTACAGCTACGAGGCACCGCCGCCGCCGGGGAGCTCAGCTCCCCGCGTGCGGGCCGAGATCGTCGCCGTCGGGACCGAGCTCCTCATCGGGCAGATCGCGAACACGAACGCGCGGTGGATCTCCGAGCGGTTGGCCGAGATCGGCGTCGACGTGCTCCATCACCAGGTCGTGGGCGACAACGTCGACCGGATCGTCGAGGCCCTCGAGCTCGCGGCCTCGCGCGCCGACGTCGTGGTCGTCACGGGGGGGCTCGGTCCGACGCAAGACGACGTCACCCGGCCGGCCCTGGCTCGAGCCGCCGGTGCCGATCTCATCCGTCGTCCGGAGATCGAGGAGATGCTCCGCGAACGCTTCGCGATCCGGCGTCGCGAGATGCCGGACTCGAACCTCGCACAGGCCGACGTGCCGGCGGGTGGACGCCATATCCTCCCCGAACGCGGGACGGCGCCGGGACTGGTGGTACGGATCGGTCGCGCGAGCGTCTACGCGGTCCCGGGCGTCCCCTCCGAGATGCGCGAGATGCTGGAGGGGGTCGTGCTGCCGGAACTGACGGCGCTCGCGGGTCCGTCCTCGCTCGTGTCGCGGACGCTCCGCTGCTACGGCCTCGCGGAGTCGAGGATCTCCGAGCTGCTCGACGACCTGTACCACGCGTCGAGCAATCCGACGGTCGCCTACCTGGCCGGCGGGGGCGAGGTGCACGTTCGGCTGTCCGCCAAGGCGACGACCAGCGAGGCGGCCCTCTCGTTGCTCGAGCCGCTCGAACGCACCGTCCGCGAACGCCTCGGCGATCACGTCTACGGCGCGGATGGGCAGACCCTGGAGGCCGTGGTCGGCGACGCGCTCACCGAACGCGGGCAGAGGCTCGCCTGCGCCGAGTCGCTGACGGGCGGCGGGCTCGGCGAACGCATCACCGGGGTTCCCGGTGCGTCGGCCTACTTCCTCGGCTCCGCAGCCGTGTACTCGCTCGAGGCGAAGCGCTCGATCCTCGGGGTCTCGGCGGCGACGCTCGACGACCCCGGCCCGGTGAGTCGCGAGTGCGCGGCCGAGATGGCCGCGGGCGCGCGGCGCGTGTTCGGTGCGGATGTGGCCGTCGCCCTCACCGGCGCCGCGGGACCCGAGGCGCACGGGGGCGCCGAGCCGGGTCAGGTCTGGATCGCGATCGAGGCCGCCAACCTCGTGCACCAGCACGGGTTCCGTTGGCCGTTCGATCGCGAGCTCGTGCGCCGCTTCTCGAGATGGCCGCGCTCGACCTGGTCCGCCGGTGGGCGCTCGGTCTCCGGCTTCCCGACTGAGGGCGTGACCATGGCGCGTGATCGGGCATCGCGCCCGGAGGCCAAGCCGCTGCGCTTGTTCGTCGCGGTCGAGGTGCCCGGAGATGTCCGGCCGCCCTCGCGGAGGCCGTCGCGCCCATCCGCGAGCGGTCCCCGAAGGCTCGATGGGTGCCGTCCGACAACCAGCATGTCACGGTGAAGTTCCTGGGCGGACGTGGCCACGCCTGGTCGAGTGGGTGATGACCTGCGTCGGGGACGTGGCCGCGGGGCATGCTCCGTTCGAGACACGCGTCGATCGTCTGGCGCGTTCCCGAACGTCCGGCGCGCGCGTGTCCTGTGGGCGGGACTCGAGGATCGCGCGTCGAGGTTCACGGCGATCGCGGGCGCGCTCGACGATGCGCTGCTCGCGAGTTCGAACCGGAGCAAGCGGGCGTTCACGCCGCACCTCACGATCGCTCGCTTCGATCCGCCGTGTCGCTCGGTGAGCCCGGGGCGGACGTCGGAACCGAAGACGTTCGTCGTGGATCGGCTCGTCGTGTTCCGCAGCCACCTTCGGCGACCGGCACCTGTCTACGAGCCCCTCGGGACGTTCCCCCTCGGGGGTGACCGGCTGATCGCGGCCTCCGGCTACCCGGAGGTCAGGGACCTCAGCTCAGGCTCGCCTCGATCGCGGGTCGATCGGCCTGGGGCTCGGCGGACTCGGATGCCCCGCCCCGCTCGATCAGGATCATCCCGGCCACCAACAGGAAGACCCCGATGAGACGGCCGGTGGTGGCCCGCTCGCCGAAGATCACCACGCCGAACGCGAGCGCCAGCGTCGTCTCCAGACCGAGCACGACGAGGTAGGCGGCGCTGAACTCACCGCGGACCGCCACGGATAGCGTCAGGAGGAGCGCGCCGATCGTGAACAGGGCGAGAACCGCCAGGGTGGGCCATGGCCTCGAGAGTCCCTCGGCGGGTTTCATGAACACCCCACCCACCGTGAACGCCAGGGCTGCACCGATCGCCATCCACAGGTGAAGCATGCGGCCTCACACTCCCGATGGACCCGGGGCGGGCTTCCTTCACGCGGGACCCGTCTACCGGTATCCTCCACGCTACGTACGGACGGTCCGTACGGAAGGCAGGAGTGTTCCATACATACCGTCCGTATGTCAAGATTCCTGCCGGATCCTTATCCACTTCATCGAGGAGGCATCGGAAGCATGACCCGCTCCCGACGTTCGAAGCTGTCCCGCGACGAGGCCCGCCGGCACTACATCCAGCTGGCGGAGAAGGTGATCCTCGAACAGGTCAAGGTGGATGCCCGCCGGCTGGACCGGGAGGAAGACGATCGTCGTGTCGCCGTTGGGCCCTTCGCTCGCCTGAGCGCCGAACAGGTGGCGAGCCTCGACGAAGGCCGGAGTCGGGGGGCGATCACGAACGTCTTCAAGAGCCAGCGCCGGTTCCAACTCGAGGCGATGGCCCACGTCTGGGAGGATCCAGGGGTCGATTCGGTCGGCCCCCCCGATCCTGGGGGGTTCGCCGACCCGGCGGCTTGGATCGACGCCGTCGCGACGGCTGAACACATGCGGGGGCCCGGCCACGAAGCGGAGACCCTGGAGGGCTACGCGGCAGGTTGGGTGCTGTGGCTCGGACAGGTGCCGTACGGGATCTGGAGCGAAACGATCGCCGAACCGAGCATGAGCGAGTTCCGCCACTCGGCAGAGCGGTTCGAGCGAGATGCGATCCGGCCCGCGCTCGCGCACTTCGGGCTGGAGACGCGGACGCCGTGGACGCCGATGGATCTGGCGACGGCGATGCGGAGCATGATCGAGGGTCTGTGGCTGAACCAGTGCCTGACACGAGAGCACCCAACCTCGCCGGGAACCCCATCGGTCCAGGGGATACGCGACGGCCTGCGGATGCTCTGGCAGGGAGCGACCCAAGCGGCCGAAGGAGCATCCTGAACCTCCGCCCTGCGTTGCTTGACCTCGAACATCTGTTCGAGTAGCCTCCACCTCGAGTTGCAGTTCGGTAACTACAGGGGTGTAATCCATGTCAGAGCCTCGCGGTAGCGTCCGCCCTCACGTCGAGCCGGATGTCGGGGAGGAGCTCACGCGGGCGGTGGGCCGGTGGGTGCGGGGGACGAAGGAGGCATCGCGGATGGACCGGGACAAGATGCTCGAGGTCACGCTCACGCAGATCGAGAAGCAGTTCGGCAAGGGCGCGGTGATGAAGCTCGGCGAGCACCCGATGGGGGCCGGCATCTCGGTGATCCCGACGGGTTCGTTGGCGCTCGACATCGCGCTCGGCGTCGGTGGCATCCCCCGCGGCCGCGTCGTCGAGGTGTTCGGACCCGAGGGTTCGGGCAAGACCACGGTCTGCCTCCACGTGATCGCGGAGGCGCAGCGCCACGGCGGGATCGCCGCGTTCATCGACGCCGAGCACGCGCTCGACCCGACGTACGCCCAGCGACTCGGCGTCAACATCGACGAGCTCCTCGTCTCGCAGCCGGACTCCGGTGAGCAGGCGCTCGAGATCGCCGATCTGCTCGTGCGCTCGGGCGCGCTGGACTGCGTGGTGATCGACTCGGTTGCGGCGCTCGTCCCTCGTGCGGAGATCGAGGGCGAGATGGGCGACACGCACGTCGGACTCCAAGCACGACTGATGTCGCAGGCGATGCGCAAGCTCGCCGGGACGCTCTCGCGGTTCGACACCACCGCGATCTTCATCAACCAGCTCAGGGAGAAGATCGGTGTGATGTTCGGCAGCCCCGAGACCACGCCCGGAGGTCGGGCGCTGAAGTTCTACTCGTCGGTGCGGCTGGACGTCCGCAAGATCGAGAACCTGAAGGACGGGGTCGAGGTCGTCGGATCGCGCACACGCGTGAAGGTCGTGAAGAACAAGGTCGCGCCACCGTTCCGTCAGTGCGAGTTCGACATCATGTACGGGTACGGGATCTCCAAGGAGGGGAGCCTGCTCGACGTCGGCGTGGACCTCGAGATCGTGAAGAAGAGCGGCGCCTGGTTCACCTACGAGGGGGATCAGCTCGGTCAGGGTCGCGAGAACGCTCGCCAGTTCCTGGCCGAACACACCGACATCGCGCTCGAGCTCGAGCGGAAGGTGCGCGAGGCGGTCGGGCTGACCGCGTTCGGCGCGGAGGGCGACGAGACGCCGATCGAGGCCGACCACGAAGACGTCGTCGTGACCGAGGAGCCGGAACCGAAGCCGGCGAAGCCGGTCAGGGAACGTGAGACGACCGGGGCCACGGCCGGCTAGGGGAAGGGTTGGCCGGGCCCCGGCGTTCTCGCGATCCATCGAAGGCCCTCGGGTGTCACGACCGGGCCCTCGGGCTCTTGTCCGTCCGCGCGCGCTCCCGACGTGAGCTCGAGGTTCGGCTGCTGCGTGCCGGGTTCGAGGCCGACGAGGTCGATGCCGAGCTCGAGCGCCTCGAGGAGGTCGGGCTGATCGACGACGAGGCGTTCGCCTCGGCGGTCGCCACCCACCACCTCACCGTCCGGGGCAGCGGCCGAAGGGTCGCGGAGCGGGAGCTGCTCGCCAAGGGCATCGACCGGGCCGTCATCGAACGGACCCTCGCGGATATCGGTGGCGACGAGGCCGAGCGAGCGGAGGTCCTGGCGCGCGATCGAGCCCGGCGACTCATGAACCTGCCGGCCGAGACCGCGTACGCACGACTGGTGGGGTTCCTCGGGCGACGCGGGTACCCGGCGGACGTTGCCCATCCGGCCGCTCGTCGAGCGCTGGAGGTGGCTCGAACCGACGGGTGAGCATGGGGTCGGGCGGGCACGCGGCCACCCTTGCCCCATCACCCCGGAGGCCGTACCCTGGCCACTAACGAGGTTCATCGGTTCGTCAATCTGTTCAACCGTGCCTGACACCATGACCAGCAACCCGACCCAACAGCGAAGACCGGATCGGAGGGCCATCGGGGCCGCGCGCCCCGCCTCGCCCTGAACCGCATCCACACGAAGCACGGCCGAACAGCGCCCGAGGGGCCTCGGTTCGATCGTTGTCGTCTTCAGAGGCGGTGAACCGATGGAAGCGGTGATCGGGATCGTGGCGCTCGCGGTCGGAGTGGCCATCGGCTACGCGATCCGGCGAGCGGTCGCGAGCTCACAGGCGGAGAGCGCGGAGGCCAGGGCCCAGAAGGTGGTCCTCGAGGCCGAGCGCGAGGCCGAACGAGTGACGAAGCAGGCGCTCGTGGAGGCCAAGGAAGAGGCGAGCACCCTGCGCCGCGAGACCGAGGAGGACCTACGGTCGCGGCGCGAAGAGGTGCAACGACAGGAGGAGCGGCTCTCCCAGAAGGAGCGGTCCGTCGACCGCAAGGTGGACGAGGCCGAGAAGCGATCGGTCGAGCTGCAGGATCGGGATGAGAAGTTGCGGCTCGTCCGCGAGCAACTCGAGCAGGCCGCGTCCCAGCACCGAGCGGAGCTCGAGAAGATCGCCCGGATGACCGCGCAGGAAGCGAGGCAGTCGCTGCTGACGCAGGTCGTCGACGAAGCCAAGCGCGAGGCGATGTCCACCGTCCGCGAGATCGAGCAGCACGCGCGTGAGGAGGGCGAGGAGCGAGCGCGCAAGATCGTCACCATCGCGATCCAGCGGGTCGCCTCCGAGCAGACGAGCGAGTCGACCGTGTCGGTGTTCTCGCTGCCGAGCGAGGACATGAAGGGCAGGATCATCGGCCGCGAGGGGCGCAACATCCGCGCGTTCGAGGCCACCACGGGTGTGAACCTGATCATCGACGACACCCCCGAGGCGGTCGTGCTGTCGAGCTTCGACCCGGTGCGCCGGGAGACCGCGAGGCTGACGCTGGAGAAACTCGTGCAGGACGGCCGGATCCATCCCGCGCGGATCGAGGAGATGCACGAACGATCGGGCCGCGAGATCGACGAGCAGATCCGTCGGGCGGGGGAGGAGGCGGTCCTCGACGCCGGGATCGCCGACATCCACCCCGAGATGATCAAGCTGCTCGGCCGACTGCAGTTCCGAACCTCGTACGGGCAGAACGTCCTGAAGCACCTCGTCGAGTCGGCGCACATCGCGGCGGCGATCGCGGCCGAGCTCGGTGTGGATCCGACGATCCCCAAGCGCGGCGCGCTGCTGCACGACATCGGCAAGGCCGTCACCCACGAGGTGGAGGGATCGCACGCGATCATCGGTGCCGAGATCGCGCGCCGGATGCGCGAGGCACCCGAGGTGGTGCACTGCATCGAGTCGCACCACGGGGAGGTCGAGCAACGCACGATCGAGGCGGTGATCGCCCAGATCGCCGACGGGATCTCGGGTGGGCGCCCGGGAGCCAGACGGGAGAGCCTTGAGACCTACATCAAGCGCCTGGAACGTCTCGAGGAGATCTGCACGAGCTACGCCGGGGTCGAGAAGGTGTACGCGATGCAGGCGGGCCGGGAGGTCCGAGTGATGGTGAAACCCGAGGACGTCGACGACCTCACGGCCCAGGTGATGGCGCGGGACATCGCGAAGCAGGTGGAGGAGGAGTTGCAGTACCCGGGACAGATCAAGATCACGGTCGTTCGGGAGACCCGGTCGATCGAGTACGCGAAGTAGCCGGGCGGTAGCCTGACACCATGGCGACGGGGCGGTACCTGCTGCGCACCTTCGGGTGCCAGATGAACGAGCACGACTCCGAGCGGATCGCCGGCCTGCTCACCTCGGACGGCTACGTCTCCACGACCGAGGCCTCGGAGGCGGACGTGGTGGTCTTCAACACCTGCGCGATCCGCGAGAACGCCGACAACCGCCTCTACGGGAACCTCGGGCACCTCCGCCCGCTGAAGGAGGCGAACCCGAGGATGCGGGTCGTGGTGGCGGGATGCCTCGCGCAGAAGGACGGCGGGTTGATCCAGGAGCGGGCGCCGTGGGTCGACGTGGTGATCGGGACACACGCCCTCCCCGGCCTGCTCGCTCTGCTGCACACGGCGGAGACCGAGGGGCCGCAGATGGACGTGCGCGAGTACACCGAGGTGTTCCCGAGCGCGCTCCCGGCCAGGCGCGAGGTCGCGCACCACGCGTGGGTCTCGATCGCGGTCGGCTGCGACAACGGATGCACGTTCTGCATCGTGCCCCTCGTACGGGGGCCCCAGCTGTCGCGCTCGATCGGCGATGTGCTGGCCGAGGTTCAGGGGCTGGCCCGGGATGGCGTCGTCGAGGTGACCCTCCTCGGACAGAACGTCAACACGTTCGGCCGGGACATCACCGTTCCGGGCTCGCCCCGCCGGTCGCTGTTCGGCGAACTGCTCCGGACGGTGAACGAGGTGGACGGCATCCGCCGGATCCGTTTCACGAGCCCGCACCCGCACGACTTCACACCGGACGTGATCGACGCGATGGCAGAGAGCGAGAAGGTGTGCGAGCACATCCACTTCCCGCTCCAGTCGGGCTCGGATCGGGTCCTGCAGTCGATGCGGCGTTCGTACCGGCGCGAGCGGTACCTCGGTTGGCTCGAGCGGATCCGTTCCGCGATCCCGGGGATCTCGGTGAGCACGGACATCATCGTGGGGTTCCCTGGCGAGACCGAGCAGGACTTCCTGGACACGCTCGACGTGGTTGCGCGTGCGCGGTTCGACCAGGCCTACACGTTCCAGTACTCGCCCCGCCCCGGCACGCGCGCGGCGGTCATGGACGACCAGCTCCCGAAAGGGATCGTGCAGGAACGGTTCGACCGGCTGGTCGGGCTGCAGGAGGCGATCTCACTCGAGCGGATGCGCGAGCAGGTCGGCACGACCGTCGAGGTCCTCGTCGAGGGCACGGGCCGCAAGGGCGGCGTCCAGGGCCGGACCCGGACGAACCGGGTGGTGCACCTGCCGGGCGAGATCGACGCGGGCACGTTCCTCGAGGCGCGGATCGTCTCGGCCCACCCGCACCACCTGGCGGGCGAACGCGTGCGGGAGCCGGCGCGCGTCGTCTGATGACCGCCCCCGGGGAAGCGGCGCACCTCCCCCTGCTCGCGATCGTCGGGCCGACCGCCTCGGGGAAGACCGCGACGAGCATCCGCGTCGCCGAACGACTCGGCGCCGAGATCGTGTCCGTCGACTCCGCGACCGTGTACCGCAGGATGGACGTCGGGACCGCGAAGCCGACCCGGGAACAGCGCGCGACGGTGTCGCACCACCTGATCGACGTCGCCGAACCCTCCCAAGCCTTCACCGTCGCGGCGTATCAGGGCCTGGCGCGCGACGCGATCCGCGGGATCTCGGGCCGTGGTCGCCGCGTGCTGCTCGTCGGCGGCTCCGGCCTCTACTTCCGGGCGGTCGTCGACGACCTCGTCTTCCCGCCGACCGACCCCGGCGTGCGCGGCGAGCTCGAACGCGAGGCCGTCGCCGTCGGCGGGCGAACGCTCCACGGACGCCTCGCCGAGATCGACCCGGTCGCGGCCGAGCGGATCGAGCCCGACAACGTCCGCCGGACGGTCCGCGCGCTCGAGGTGACGGAGATCACCGGCCGGCCGTTCTCGAGCTTCGCCGAGGGGTGGGAGCGGTATCCGGCCGACCGCGTCCGGGCCGCCGGGCTCGACGTGCCGCGGCCGGTGCTGGCCGAGCGCATCGAGCGACGGGTCCGGCAACAGCTCGACGAGGGGCTCCTCGGGGAGGTGGAGGACCTCGTCCGCCGCGGCTTCGAAGGATGGCTCACCGCGAGCCAGGCCATCGGGTACGCTGAGTTCGCGCGGCACCTGGACGGGACGCTGTCCCTGGAGGAGGCGATCGCGCAGACCGTGAAGCGCACGAAGGCGCTCGCGCGTCGACAGCTCGCCTGGTTCCGGCGAGATCCCCGGATCCGCTGGCTCCCGGCGGGCGAGGACGTGGACGCCGTGGCGATGGAGGTGACGGGGTACCTGCGTGGGTGAGCCGATCCGGATCTGGAAGTACCACGGCACCGGGAACGACTTCGTCATGCTCGAGGACCTCGCGGACACGGAGCCGCTGACGGAGGCGTTCGTCGCCGCGGTGTGCGACCGGCACACGGGCATCGGCGCCGACGGCGTGATCCGCGTCACGCGCGGTGGCCCCGGCGAGCATTTCTTCATGGACTACCGCAACGCGGACGGGTCGCTCGCCGAGATGTGCGGCAACGGGATCCGGTGCCTCGGCAAGCTCGTGTACGAGCACGGCCACACCGCGGAGACCGAGCTCGACGTCGGTTCGCGCGACGGGACGAAGCACCTGTCGCTCGACGTGCGCGACGGCGCCGTCCGGACCGTGACGGTCGGGATGGGGCCGCCGTCGTTCGCCCGCGGTGCGATCCCGATGGTGGGTCCGACCGGTGAGGCGTTCCTCACCGAGCCGTTCGAGGTCGACGGCCGAACCTTCAAGGCGACCGCCGTCTCGA
Source organism: uncultured Actinomycetes bacterium (assembly GCA_963771385.1). Taxonomy (GTDB): domain Bacteria; phylum Actinomycetota; class UBA4738; order UBA4738; family HRBIN12; genus DASSJM01. The sequence goes on along the minus strand of CAVYTE010000004.1, from coordinate 28,687 downwards.
TGGGCAACCCGCACCTCGTGCTGTTCGTCGAGCAGGACCCCGCCGAGATCGACGTGCGAACGCTCGGCCCTCGGATCGAGCACGACGACCGCTTCCCCGAGAAGACGAACGTGGAGTTCGTCACGATCGACGACGGCGCCGTTCGGCTCCGCGTCTGGGAGCGGGGCTCGGGCGAGACGATGGCCTGCGGCACGGGTGCGTGCGCGGCACTCGTCGCCTCGAACGAGGCCGGGCTCGTTCCCGCGCGCGCCGAGGTGCGCTTCCCGGGAGGGACGGTCGTCGTGGACCGGGGGGAGGACCAGGTGTACCTGATCGGCCCGGCGGAGCGCGTCTTCGAGGCCACGATCGACGAGGCGTGGCTCAAGCTGCGCGGGGTCATCGATTGAGGGTCGCCCGGCGGATCGAGACGCTCCCCCCGTACCTGTTCGCCATGCTCGACCGCACGCTCGCCGCCAAACGAGCGGAGGGTGTCGACGTGATCTCGCTCGGCGTGGGCGACCCCGACCTCCCGACACCAGAGCACATCGTCGAGACGATGCGCGAGGCGGTCGGGGACCCGTCGACGCATCGGTACCCGAGCTACGTCGGCGCTCCCGAGTTCCGCCGGGCGGTCGCCGACTGGTACCGGCGCCGGTTCGGCGTCGAGCTCGATCCCGAGACCGAGGTGATCGCGCTGATCGGTTCGAAGGAGGGCATCGGGCACATCGCGTTCGCGTACCTCGATCCCGGGGACGAGGCGCTGATCCCCGACCCCGGCTACCCCGTGTACGGCGTGTCGGCGAGGCTGGCCGGTGCGACCCCGGTGTCGCTGCCGATGCCGGCCGAGACCGGGTTCCTCCCGGACCTCGAGGCGGCACGTGTCTCCGAGCGCACGAAGACCGTCTGGTTGAACTTCCCCTCGAACCCCACCGCCGCGGTGGCCGACGCGTCGACGTTCGAGGCAGCCGTCGGTTTCGCGCGCGAGCACGACCTCCTCCTGCTCCACGACGCCGCGTACAGCGAGATCACGTTCGACGGGTACGTCGCACCCTCGGTGCTGCAAGCGCCCGGCGCCAGGGACGTCGCGCTCGAGTTCGGCTCGACGTCGAAGTTTTACAACATGACCGGATGGCGGATCGGGTGGGCGGCCGGCTCGGCCGAGGCGATCCGCGCGCTCGCGGTCGTGAAGACGAACCTGGACTCCGGGCAGTTCACGGCGGTGCAACGAGCGGCGATCGTCGCGCTCGAGGGCCCGCCCGACCACCTCGACGAGCTGCGTGCCACGTATCAGCGTCGACGAGACCTCGTGATCGGAACGCTGAACGACCTCGGCTGGTCGCTGAAGCCCACGCTCGGGTCCTGTTACGTCTGGGCTCCCGTCCCGGACGGCGAGACCTCCATGTCGTTCGTCGACCGACTGCTCGACCGGACCGGCGTGTTCGTCGCGCCGGGGAGCGGGTACGGCGCGCTCGGCGAGGGGTACGTGCGCCTGTCCCTCACGGTCGCCGAGGACCGGCTCGCCGAGGCGATGGATCGACTGCATCGGAGCTCGCGTGACCACGCCCCGGGCGACCGCGGCGAACCGTCGATGACGCAGGACGGCCGACGCAGACCACGCGGGGCCCATGAGGCCACCACGCTCGAGTCGCCGCTCGCGGCGACATGGCGCCCCCGCGTCCTGGAGCGGGCGGTCCTGGTGGGTGTCGGTCGCGGGATCGAGGAATCGGACCTCGACGAGCTCGCGGCGCTCGCGGATTCGGCGGGTGCGGAGCCGGTCGCGCGAGTCGTCCAGACGCGTCAGGAACCGAACCCGGCGACCTTCGTCGGCAAGGGCAAGATCGAGGAGGTGCACCGAGCCCTGCACCGCACCGGGGCCGAGGCGGTGATCCTGGACGACGAGCTCACGCCCGGGCAGCTCCGGAACCTCGAGGAACGGCTCAAGGTCAAGGTCGTCGACCGGACCGCCTTGATCCTCGACATCTTCGCGCTGCATGCGCGCAGCCGCGAGGGCAAGGCGCAGGTCGAGCTCGCGCAGCTGAACTACCTCCTGCCGAGGCTCCGCGGCTGGGGCGAGGCCATGAGCCGGATGGGCGGCGGCATCGGGACCCGTCGCGGGCCCGGCGAGACGAAGCTCGAGACCGACCGCCAGCACATCAAGCGGCGGATCACCAAGCTGCGCAAGGATCTCAAGGACCTCGCGCGGACCCGTGACGTGAAGCGCTCGAGCCGGGAACGCTCGGGCGCCCCACAGATCGCGATCGCGGGCTATACGAACGCGGGGAAGTCGACGCTCCTGAACGCGGTGACGGGTTCCGACGTCGTCGTGGCCGACCAGCTGTTCGCGACCCTGGATCCGACGGTGCGACGGATCCAGCTGCCGAGCGGCCGGAGCGCGACGTTGTCGGACACCGTCGGGTTCGTGAGCAAGCTCCCGCACGATCTCGTCGAGGCATTCCGCTCCACGCTCGAGGAGGTCGCCCGCGCCACGCTGATCGTGCACGTCGCCGATGCCGCATCGCCCGACTGCTTCCGCCAGGTGGAGGCGGTCCGAACCGTGCTCGGCGAGATCGGCGCGGGCCTCATCCCCGAGCTGGTGGTCCTGAACAAGGTGGATCTGCTCTCCGAGCACGAGCGCGCCCGGGTCCTCTCGCGGTCCCGAGACGGCGCCGTCGCGGTGAGCGCGCGCACGGGCGAGGGCCTCGCGGAACTGCTGACGGCGATCGAGGCGGCCGTGCCGCGCTTCCCCGTCGACGTGACCCTGCTCGTCCCCTGGGGACGCGAGGACATCACCGCGATGCTGCATCGCGACGCCGAGGTGCTCTCCGAGGACGCCGGGGCGAACGGCACGCTCGTCCACGCTCGCGTGAACCGCCGCGAGCTCGCCGCGGTCGAGCGGTTCCGCGTCGTGCGGTCCGAGCCCGCGGTGCGCCTCGGGTAGCCTCCGGTCCGTGCGGATCGGGATCCACGTCGGGCACTGGGAGGCGACCCCGCACGACGTGGCGGCCGTCGGGGTCGAGGCGGAGCGCGCCGGCATGGACTCGGTGTGGATCTCCGAGACGTGGGGTTCGGACGGGCCGGTCCTGCTCGCGTGGATCGCCGCGCACACCACGCGCATCGGCCTGGGCGCGGGCGTGCTGCAGATGCCTGCCCGGACGCCCGCCTCCGCGGCGATGGTGGCACTCACGCTCGACCATCTGAGCGGCGGGCGGATGCGCCTCGGCCTCGGGGTGTCGGGACCGCAGGTCGCCGAGGGCTGGTACGGCTCGCCGTTCCCGCGGCCGCTCGAGCGGACCCGGGCATACGTCGCGATCGTCCGCAGCGTCCTTCGCCGGGACGCTCCGGTGACGTCTCCGGGGCCGCACCATCCGCTTCCGTTGCCCGGCGGGTCGGGCAAGCCCCTGAAGGCGAACGTCCGGCCGCTGCGGTCGGACCTGCCCGTGTACCTCGCGGCGATGGGCCCGAGGAACGTGGAACTGGCGGCCGAGATCGCCGACGGCTGGATCCCGTTCCTGTACTCGCCGGAGCGGTCGGACCTGTTCGACGATGCGCTTCGCGAGGGCCGTTCGAGGGGAGGCCGTGACGTGGTGGACCTCGACGTCGCGCCGATGGTGCCGGTCGCGATCGGGCCCGACCTCGCCGAGTGCCGGGACCGGCTCCGTCCGCTCCTCGCCCTGTATGCCGGCGGCATGGGCTCGGCGGGCGTGAACTTCTACCGGTCGCTCGTGACCCGCTACGGGTTCGGCGAGGCCGCGAACGCGATCCAGGCCGCGTTCCTCGCCGGTCGCCGGACCGAGGCCGCCACCCTCGTGCCCGATGCGATGATCGACGAGCTCTGCCTGGTCGGCCCCGTGGAGGCCGTGCGCGAACGCCTCGACGCCTGGCGGGCCAGCGGGGCGACGACCCTGCTCGCGAAGGCGCGCGACGTCGAAACGGTCCGGGCGCTCGCAGACGCCGCCTCGTGAGTGCGCGTCAGGAGTCCGGCGAGCCGATCGACCAGAGCAGCTCGTCGTCCCACGGCGGCTCGATCGCGACGTCCGGGTTCTGACCGCGCTCGTTCGCCCACCGGAGCGCGAGCAGCTGCAGCCGCACCGTGAGCGGGATCTGCGCGAGGATCGGTGGAAGCTCGGACAGCTCCTCCAGACGCGTGACGGGCACGCCCGCCGCCTGGGCCGCGTGTTCCACACCGAGCGTGAGGCCCTGGGTGTCGGGCGGATCGAGCGTGACCAGGTGGTCCGAGGCGTTCAGCGGCACCGCGTGCCCGTGGAGCAGGTACTCGATGTCGAACCCTTCGGCGGGGAAGCGAGCGGCCTCGCGCACCTTGAGGGCTCCTTCGCGCGCCGTGACCGAGGCGGGCCCCTCGCCGGCGAGCACGAGGAGGCGATCGGGCTGCTCGATCGCCTGCGTCTGCGGGTCCTCGATCGCGGCGCGAACAGCGTCCGGCACCCGAGCGACGACGTCCGGCGTGAGGGTCGGTGCACCAAGCGCGTGTGCGAGCCGGGCCAGCTGCAGCAGTGCCGCCGTGTAGCTCACGGTGTACGTGTGCGAGGACTCCTTGTCCACGGTCTCGATCGCGTGGGGGAGGCTGCCCGCGCGGCGGGTCACCGAAACGACGCGCAGCCCCGCGCTCATCGCGAGCGTCCAGGCGGCGCCCGCGAACGCGGTCTCGGCCCCTGCGTTGTGGCTGATGAGGATCAGGGCGTCCCGTGGGTTGATCGGCGGAGCCCAGTTCACGAAGTGCATCGAGCTCATCGCGTGCGCGGCGCGCCCCGCGTCGTGGAGCATCGACGCGCCGAGCTCCGCGGCGTGCTGGCTCGTGCCGGTACCGACGAGCCATACCCGACGGGCCCGCAGGAGCCGCTCGATCAGGTCGTCGGGGAGCGGGGCGTCCAGGAGACGCTCGAGCTCCTCGGGCTGTGAGGCGATCTGGCGTTCGAGGGCGGTGGTGGGCTGGTTCGCTGGCATCGGCTCCGGCGACGGCCACAGCGACGGCTGCGGCGTCGTGCCGGCGAGCCTAGAGCCTTCGGAGGACCGCGACCACCGTGCCGAGGATCTGCCCCTGCGGATCCATCTCGAAGGGCTCGAGCGCGTCGTTCTCCGGGACCAGCATCACGCGGCCCCTCGTCCGCTTCAGCCGCTTCACCGTGGCCTCGTCCTCGGCCGGACCGGGCAGGAGCGCCGCGACGACGTCGCCGTCGTCCGCCGTCGTGCCGCTACGCACGATCACCACGTCGCCGTCGAGGATCCCCGCTCCGACCATCGAGTCGCCTCGAACCGTCAGTGCGAAGTGCTCGGCGTCGCCGGCGAACCCCATCGGCACGACGAGGTGGTCCTCCACGTTCTGCTCGGCCAGGATCGGCTCACCCGCGGCGATCCGCCCGACCAGTGGGACGATGACGCCCTGGGCCCGCGGCGAGTCCGACAGCGCCATTGCGCGGGGCTTGGTCGGGTCCTTCGTCAGGTGCCCGCGCCGCTCGAGCGTCGCGAGCTGCGCGTGCACGCTCGACGACGAGGTGAGCCCGACCGCCTCGCCGATCTCGCGGACGGTGGGGGGGTAGCCCCGGGTCCGGACGGTCTCGGCGATGAAGTCCAGGATGCGGCGCTGGCGGGGCGTGAGCTGCGCGGTCTCGGTCGGAACCATGTCAGACCCTCCTCCTAGGCTCCGCGACGGTAGCACGGGCACGGGAGGCATTCAAACATATGTTCGGTTCAGGGATTGACTCCGAACAGGCGTTCGGTAGGATGAGCCGGTGACTCGAACACCTGTTCGCGGCAGGCGGCTCGCGGTGACCCTCGCGATCGCGATCGTCGGCGCCGCCTGGGCTCCGGCGGCCCTGGGGGCGGTCGGTGGGACCTCGGAACCGCGCCGGGTGTCGTCACACGCCTATGTGGTCCGGGCGGGCGACACGCTCTGGTCGATCGCCGAGCGCCTGGCACCGGGCGAGGATCCGCGTCCCGTCGTCGACGCCATCGCGTCGGCCAACCTGGTGGATGCGGGCCGCCTGATCCCGGGGCAGGCGCTGCTGGTCCCGTCCGACGCCTGAGACGGCTCGGGCTCGATGATTGACGGGCCCCAGATGTGGGCCATACCCTTCGGCTCGACCACTACATCTTGGGGGGCGCATGCGGTGTCCGTGGTGCGGTCGTCGGCAGGACAAGGTCGTCGACTCGCGGTCGGCCGAGGCCGGGGAGTCGATCCGGCGCCGCCGCCAATGCCTCTCGTGCGGTCGCCGGTACACCACGTACGAGCGTGTCGAGGAGCTCGGCCAGCTGGTGGTCAAGCGCGACGGGTCGAAGGAGCCCTGGGACCGGGCCAAGATGGTCGCGGGGATCCGCAAGGCGATCGTGAACCGGCCGGTCGACGAGGAGCAGGTCACCGCCCTCGCGAACCGTGTGGAGGAGCGACTGCGCCGCAAGGGCCCGGAGATCACGTCGCAGCAGGTCGGTCTCGAGGTCCTCCAGGGGCTCCAGCAGCTCGACCAGGTGGCGTACGTGCGCTTCGCCAGCGTGTACCGGGACTTCCAGGAGGTGGGGGACTTCGAGCGCGAGTTGGGCCGACTGGCTCCGAAGGAGCGGTCGAAGCTGCGTTCGTGATAACCACAACATCTTGTGGTGGGCGGTCGGTGGAACCACAAGATATCCTTGTTGAAGGTCTTGACTGCGGCGATGCGCGGGTGCAGAATCACACGCCTGTAGTTCTCCACAGTCCTTCCCCACCGGTGGAAAAAGGGGGCGCACGTTGGCGACGAAGGAAGGCGACGTCCGGGTCATCCGAGATGGCCTGACGTTCAAGCGGTATTTCACGCAGGACGGGGTGCATCCGTTCGACCAGGTCGAGTGGGAGCAGCGCGACGCCGTGATCCCCAACTACCGGGAGGGCGGCAACGCGTTCGAGCAGCGCGACGTCGAGTTCCCCGCGACGTGGTCGCAGAACGCGACGAACATCGTCGCCCAGAAGTACTTCCGCGGAACGCTCGGCACCCCGGAGCGCGAGTCGAGCGTGCGCCAACTCGTCGGTCGCGTCGTCGACACGGTGACCGGTTGGGGCCGCAGCGGCGGGTACTTCGCGACCGATCGTGACGCCCAGGTCTTCTCGGAGGAGCTGTCGCACCTGCTCGTCAACCAGAAGGCGTCGTTCAACTCACCGGTGTGGTTCAACCTCGGCGTCCCCGACATGTCTGCCCAGGCGAGCGCGTGCTTCATCCTCGCCGTCGACGACCACATGTCGTCGATCCTCAACTGGTACGTGGAGGAGGGCACGATCTTCAAGGGCGGCTCGGGGTCGGGGATCAACCTGTCGACGCTGCGGTCCTCGAAGGAGCGCGTGAACGGCGGCGGCACCGCGAGCGGGCCCGTGTCGTTCATGAGGGGCGCCGACGCCTCGGCGGGCACGATCAAGTCCGGCGGCAAGACGCGCCGCGCCGCGAAGATGGTGATCCTGAACGCCGACCACCCCGACGTCCACGACTTCATCTGGTGCAAGGCGCACGAGGAGCAGAAGGCCCGCGCGCTCCGCGACGCCGGGTTCGACATGGACCTGGACGGGAAGGACGCGTACTCGATCCAGTACCAGAACGCGAACAACTCGGTCCGGGTGACCGACGAGTTCATGAAGGCCTACCAGCAGGACCAGGACTGGAAGCTCAAGGCGGTGCTCACGGGCGAGACCGTGGACGCCGTCCGGGCCCGCGCGCTGATGCGCGAGATCGCCCAGGCCGCCTGGGAGTGCGCCGACCCGGGCATGCAGTACGACACGACGATCAACGAGTGGCACACGTGCCCTGCCTCGGGCCGGATCAACGCGTCGAACCCGTGCAGCGAGTACATGCACCTCGACAACAGCGCATGCAACCTCGCCTCGCTGAACCTCATGAAGTTCGTGGACGACGAGGGGACCTTCGACGTGCAGGCGTTCCGCAAGGCCGTCGAGATCGTCCTCACGGCGCAGGAGATCATCGTGGGGCCCGCCGACTACCCGACCGAGAGGATCGGCGAGAACGCCCGCGCGTTCCGTCAGCTCGGCCTCGGCTACGCGAACCTCGGCGCGCTGCTGATGGCGCGTGGGCTGCCGTACGACTCGGACAGCGGGCGTGCATGGGCGGGGGCGATCACCGCGCTCATGACCGGCCAGGCCTATCGGACGAGCGCGCGCATCGCCGAGGCGATAGGGCCGTTCGACGGCTACGAGCCCAACGCCGACGCGATGGTCCGGGTGATGCGCAAGCACCGCGCCGCCGCCGACGAGATCGATGGGGAGCTCGTACCCGAGGCGCTGCTGTCCGCCGCGAAGCAATCGTGGGACGAGGCGATCGCGTTCGGCGTCAAGCACGGGTACCGCAACTCCCAAGCCACGGTCCTCGCGCCGACGGGAACGATCGGGCTCATGATGGACTGCGACACGACGGGCATCGAGCCCGAACTCGCCCTCGTCAAGACGAAGAAGCTCGTCGGGGGCGGGTCGATGCGGTTCGTGAACCAGACGGTCCCGCGCGCGCTCCGGCGGCTCGGCTACGACGGAGACCAGGTCGAGGACATCGTCGCGTACATCGCCGAGCACAACTCGGTGGAGGGTGCCCCGCACCTGCGCGACGAGCACGCCGCGGTGTTCGACACGGCGATGGGCGCGCAGCCGATCCAGTACATGGGGCATGTGCGGATGATGTCGGCCGCACAGCCGTTCATCTCGGGTGCGATCTCGAAGACCGTGAACATGCCCGAGGACGTGACGGTCGAGGAGGTCGAGCAGCTGTTCGTCGAGTCGTGGAAGCTCGGGCTGAAGGCGGTGGCGATCTACCGCGACAACTGCAAGGTCGCCCAGCCGCTGTCGGCCGACAAGAAGGCGACGGCCACCGAGACCGAGCCGGCGGAGCTCGCGACGCCGGTCCGCAAGCGCCTGCCGCAGAGCCGGCCGTCGATCACCACGAAGTTCGAGGTGGGCGACGCCGAGGGGTACATCACGGCGAGCTCGTACCCGGACGACGGGCTCGGCGAGATCTTCCTGAAGACCTCGAAGCAGGGCTCGACGCTCGCGGGCATCACCGACGCCTTCTCGATCGCGATCTCGATCGGGCTGCAGTACGGCGTGCCGCTCGAGACCTTCGTCTCGAAGTTCATCAACATGAAGTTCGAGCCGAGCGGGATGACGAACGACCCGGACCTCCGGTTCGCATCGTCGATCGTCGACTACGTGTTCCGGCGGCTGGCGCTCGACCATCTGAGCCCCGAGCAGCGCGCGGGGCTCGGGATCAACTCGATCGAGGAGCGCAAGCGGACCGCCTCGGCCGAGGCGGCGGCGAAGGCGACCATCCCGGTGGCTGCGAGCGAGAGCGAGCCCCCGGCCGCGACCCTCCGGCCGGTCGAGGTGGTCACCGCGAGGCCCGCGGCGCACGAGGCGGACGCGCCACTGTGCTACGCGTGCGGGTCGAAGATGCAGCCCTCCGGAAGCTGCTACGTCTGCCCGAGCTGCGGATCGACGAGCGGCTGCTCGTAGACGCTGCGAGTGCCGGAGGACCGGGCTTCGTCCGGCCCTCCGGCGTTCGGGTAGGCTCGCGCGTCATGGCGCACCGCCTCACCGGGATCCACCACATCCAGCTCGCGATGCCGGCGGGTGAAGAGCAGGCGGGGCGTACGTTCTACGGCGAGCTGCTCGGCCTGCCCGAGGTGCCGAAGCCGAGCGAGCTCGCACCGCGAGGCGGGATCTGGTTCCGCTCGGGGGCCCTCGAGGTGCATCTCGGGGTCGAGCGCCAGGACTTCCGTCCGGCCAACAAGGCGCACCCGGCGTTCCTCGTCAACGGGCTGGATGAGCTGCGCGAGCGACTGGAGGGGGCGGGGTATCGGATCGACGAGGACGTCCAGCTCGAGGGGTTCCGCCGGTTCCACGTGCGCGATCCGTTCGGCAACCGGCTCGAGCTCGTCGAGCCCGCATGACCGAGCTCCCGTTCCGGCGACTGGATCCCGAGGCCGAGCTCCCGGCCCCCGCGCATCCCGGTGACGCGGGGCTCGACCTTCGCTCGACGATCGAAGTCGAGATCAAGCCGGGGGAGCGGACGCTCGTCCCGACCGGCGTGGCGGTGGCGATCCCGGAGGGACACGCGGGCCTCGTGCTGCCGAGGAGCGGGCTCGCCGCCAAGCAGGGGCTCACGCTCGCGAATGCCCCGGGGCTGATCGATGCCGGGTACCGCGGGGAGGTCACGTGCGCGGTCGTGAATCTCGATCCGGATCGGGCGGTGCAGGTCCATCGGGGGGACCGGATCGCGCAGCTCGTGATCGTGGCGATCCCGCAGGTGGATCCCGGTTGGGTAGACGAGCTGCCACCTTCGACCCGGGGTGAGGGTGGGTTCGGCTCGACCGGGGTCGCGTAGCTGATCCAGGCGCTCGGCCCGTCGGTGCGCCTCGGTTGAAGGCTCCGCGAGCGGGGCCTAAACTCGAACGACTGCGCGGACGTGGCTCAGCTGGTAGAGCACCACCTTGCCAAGGTGGGGGTCGCGGGTTCGAATCCCGTCGTCCGCTCGGCACGAGGGCCCGAGAAGGGCCCTCGTTCATGACCGGTAGAATCGGACCTTGCACCTGCAACATATGCGATCCGGCGGGGTGGCCGAGTGGTTAGGCAAGGGTCTGCAAAACCCTCTACACCGGTTCAATTCCGGTCCCCGCCTCGAACCGGCGGTAGCATGCCGGCCTTCGGGCGCTTAGCTCAGGGGTAGAGCGCTTCCTTGACACGGAAGAGGTCAGAGGTTCAAATCCTCTAGCGCCCACCACGACAGCCCAGGTCAGAGGCCCTGGCGGATTGAAGGCCTTGACCCGTTCCCCCAAATGAGCTGCCGGCCGTGCCTGAGACCGCTTGCCTACCAGGGATGCTCGGCCGCTATCGGTGCAGGTCAAAAGGGGTGTGAGTCACGCTTGAGACACGGCGGAGTGTGCACACACGCAGAGGGGGGAGCCGATGCCAGTAACGAACAACGATCCCGTTCTGTGCGCCCTCCCCCTGAGTGAAGACCTCTCTGACCTGCGGAGATAACGCCCGGTCCGTAAAACTGGAGGTATGGATATGGGTGGCGTCACCCCCGAACATGAGGTGAGAAGTCCTTCTCACCGAACGACTGCTGACCAGCAGGAATGGCCTCGGTGGTGAGTGAGTAGTTCCATTTGGGGCGTCGATGGAACCGGGACCCTCCATCAGGCACACCCGCTCGGAAGCGAAGAGGAAACATGGGACCAAGACCTGCGGCCCTGACCCGTCAGCACCTCGGCGAGTACGGCTTGCAGGGTCCGGTCCTCTTCGCAGTCAATCAGTAGGGTGTCGGATCCGCGTGTACGTGGAGCGTTGTCGGCGGATCGAGAGGGTTGGGCAGCGCAGGCAGGGAAACCATCGCCGGATCGCGCTTCGCGGCTGCCAGGCTTGTCCCTGACCGAGGCCTCACGCGCCACGGTGTCGCGTTATGCCCCGAGTACTTGGCCTCTCGCGCCACTAGTGTTGGCAGGTGCGGGCCGGCAGGAAGCGACTTAACCCGATGCACTGGCGCGCGGTTCTCAACCTTGCAGTGGGTCGTGGCCTTCCTCAGCGCTAGTCGATCCGCTCAAATTGGTCCGGCGTGACTTCGAACACGCATCCCATCCCCACGCTTTCGATCAGATTGATGAGATCGTCAGACCGCGCGACGTCCTCAGGTCAGTGCTCATCAATTCGGTCGATCCGTCGTTGAAGCGTTCGCGGAGCGGTTGGATCTTCCCGCGACCGGATCAGGGGTGCACATAAGAGCCGTAACCAAGGTCAAGGCGGATGGATTCCATCACCCAGAACGCGGTGCTGGCAGTGAAGACGTCGGCAGCTGCCAACACGTCCTTGTACTTCTCGACGACGGGCGCGGCGGCGCCGTCGGCAAGGGCGTCGAGGTAGCCCTTGACCGCTGCCCAGCTGTTCTCCCCGTACTTCACGAAGTACGGGGTCGGATCGAGCGTGTCGATCGCGTTCCGGATGCTGTCGGATAGGTCGGCCATGTACTGCTGATGCAGCGTCACGTCGTCGCGGGTACCCAGGCGACCCAGGTGTCCCCCGATGTAGTGCTCCCACGGGTACGCGAGGGCGTTCGCCGGGGCCTGGATGTATCCGGGGATGTCCTCGGTGAGGTTCGAGATGTAGACGGGCGCCCAACCGCAGTTGACGATGTCCACCAGCATCAGGGTGTCGTGGTCCGGCAGGTGGATGTAGATGTTGTCCGGTGTGTGGTTCGAGCCGTGCCAGGCGAGCTCGATGCGCTCACCTCCGATGTCCAGCGTCCGGCGGTCCTGGAAAGTCTCCTCCGGCGCCGGCCGGGCCGGATCATCGTCCCGGAGCAGGAGCCGGCGCGTCTCCTCGTGCCCGATGCGAACGACGTTCGTCTCGAACAGCGACGAGGCGCCGGCGTGGTCGGCATGGTGGTGCGAGTAGATCAGGTGGCTCACCTTGTTCGTCACGCCGTTCGCGGTGGCGATCTCGTCCACGGCTCGCCGCAGGTTGTGGCCGATCGTGGGCGGCGCGTCGAACAGGACGACACCCTCTGAGGTGGTCAGGAACGCGGATTGGTACGTCCCGTCCGTCACCCAGTAGAGGTTCCGCTCAACCCGTCCAACGTGGTACCCCTGGTCGTTGAGGGTCGGGCCCAACGCCGATCGTGGGATGGGCGCGTAGTCCGGCAGGGAATCAGCCGAACTAGACGATGAACGAGTTGTCGCCTCCGATGTGCTCATCGATCACTCCTTCCGTCAGATGATCAGTTCGCCCACGGCAGCGAGAACGCACCGAGCTGGCTCCCGATCGCTGCCATGTCCTCGAATGCCCATTGCTCGCTGATCTTGCCGTCGTCGTCGATCCGGTAGATGTCAACGGCGTCCCAGCGGAACTCGCGACCGCTCGCCGGGATCCCGAGCATGTCGCTCGTCTGTCGTGCAGTGACCACGAGTCGCATCGCGACGAGGTCACCGCTCGCGATGACGTCTTGCTCCTCGGCCCTGACGTCCGACAGGGCACCGATGAAGGCCCCCAGAAGCGCAACGATGTTGTCCACGCCGGTCACACTTGCGATCGAGGGCCCGTGCCAGCTGGCGTCGGCCGTGAAGAAGCCGCGTGCCCGTTCCGGGTCCTGCCCGTTGAAGACCTGAGCGACGAACTTCCGCGGGATCTCGATTCGCTGGTCGATCGTGAGCGTCTGGCTCATGCCGCCTTCGCCTCCTCCTCGTCCTGCCGGGTCGGTCCGTTGACGGGATCGTCGCTCGTGGACTGAGGTAATCGAATCCCGGAAACCCGTAGTCCGAGCCCCAGCGAGGTCCGGGCCCGGTCGCTGCGACGGAAGCGATGGGTGCGGTTATCGTGCCTGGTGATGGTCACGAGGCTGGTCGAACCGCGGCTGCTCGGTCGGGAACGCGAGCGCGAGGTGCTCGGGCGGCTCTTGGAGGGAGCATGGGCGGGGCAGGGCGGGGTGTTGGTCCTGCACGGAGAGCCCGGTGTCGGCAAGACCGCCTTGCTGGAGTACGCGGTCGAGGTGGCCCAGGGCCTTCAGGTCGTCCGCGCCGCCGGTGTCGAGGGAGAGATGGAGCTCCCGTACGCAGCGTTGCAGCAGCTGTGTGCACCGATCCTCGGTCTGACCGAGCGCTTGCCCGATCCACAGCGCGACGCGCTCAACGTCGCGTTCGGACTCAGCGCGGGACCGGCCCCCGATCCGTTTCTCGTCGGGCTCGCCGTTCTCGGTCTATTGTCGGAGGCGGCCGAGGAGCGCCCGTTGCTCTGCCTCGTGGACGACGCGCATTGGCTGGACGATGCGTCGGCTCGCGCGCTCGCGTTTCTCGCGCGCAGGCTCCTCGCGGAGAGGATTGTGCTCCTGTTCGCTGCCCGCGAGCGAGGCGCCGCGCTCGGCGGCTTCCCCGAGATTCACGTCGGGCCCTTGGGGCAGCGTGATGCCAGTGCCCTGCTTGAGTCCGTGCTGCCCGCTCGCGTCGATGAGCGGGTCTTTGAGCGCATCATCCTGGAGACTGGGGGGAACCCGCTCGCGCTGTTGGAGCTGCCCCGTGGGATGACACCCGCGCAGCTCGCGGGGGGCTTCGGTCTGCCGGCAGCGGTACCCCTGTCCGCGCAGATCGAGGAACACTTTGCGCGCCGGCTGGCGACGCTGCCGGTCGATGCTCGCACGTGGCTGCTCCTCGCGGCGGCCGACCCGACGGGCGATCTCGCGCTCGTGTCCCGGGCCGCGGGGCGGCTCGGGATCCAAGAGTCGGCGGCGCGAACACTCAGATCGGACGGGGTGCTCGACCTGAGGGCCGGTGTCGCGTTCCGTCATCCGTTGGCCCGTTCGGCCGTCTACGGGTCATCCAACGCCGATGAGCGGAACGAGGCGCACGGTGCTCTCGCCGACGCGACCAATCCACGAACGGATCCTGATCGCCGCGCCTGGCACCGGGCGCAGGCTACGTCGATGCCCGACGAGGAGATAGCCGCGGAGCTCGAGCGCTCGGCATCACGAGCGCAGGCGCGCGGCGGGTCGGCCGCCGCGGCCGCCTTCCTCGAGCGGGCGTCGGTATTGACGGTCGACCCCGCGCGTCGCGCTTCTCGCGCCCTCGCCGCTGCTCAAGCGAAGCAACAGGCGGGCGCGTTCGACGACGCGCTCAGGCTGGCGTCGAACGCGGAGGCTGGCCCACTGGACGTCTCTCAGCAAGCCGAGGTCGATCTCTTGCGGGCTAGGATCTCGTTCGCGGCGGATCGCGGGAACGAGGCTCCGGCACAGCTGCTCACCGCCGCCACAGCCTTCGAGCCGTTGGACCCTCGACGAGCCCGAGAGATCTATCTGGACGCGCTTTCCGCTGCCGTGTTCGCCGGTCGCTTGGCGGGCTCGTGTGGTGCACGCGAGGTCGCGGCCGCGGCACGAGCTCTGCCCGAGCCCGTGACGCCGCCCGCCGCGGCGGATCTGCTGCTGGATGGATTGGCTCGGATGATCACGGAAGGTCCGGCTACCGGAACGCCGGCCGTGCGAGAGGCGTTGCGTGCCTTCGGAAGCGGAGACATCGCAGTGGATGACGGTCAGCGCTGGAGGGGGTGGCTGGCGGGCCGGGCCGCCGGCTTCATCTGGGACTACGAGTCCTGGGACTCGCTCACGATGCGCCAGATTCGAGCCGCGCGTGCGGCCGGCGCACTTGCTGAACTTCCATTCGCCCTCAGCACTCGTGTCGGCGTGTGCCTGTTCGGCGGCGAGATCGCGGCGGCCGCCTCGCTCAACGACGAATCGAAGGCGCTCGCCGAGGCGACCGACAGTCGCATCGTGCCGCCGTACGGAGTGCTTGCGGTCGCAGCGTTCCGTGGTCGTGAGGACGAGCTCGGGCGATCCGTCGCGACATCGACCGAGGACTTCCTCCGGCGCGGCGAGGGGATGGGACTCACGGTGTCGCTGTGGGCGACCGCTCTGCTCAGCAACGGCCACGCGAGATACGAGGATGCGTTTGCGGCGGCTGAGCAGGCGACCGAGGACCCACACGAGCTATGGTTCTCGAACTTCGCGTTAGTCGAGTTGATCGAGGCGGCCAGCCGCAGCGATCGAATCGAGCGTGCCGCCGAGGCCCTCCAGGTCTTGGCGGGATCGACGGGCGCGAGCGGCACGCCGTGGGCGCTTGGCGTCGAAGCCCGGTCGCGAGCTCTGCTGGCTCACGGGAACGACGCCGAGAAGCTCTACCGTGAAGCGATCGACCACCTCGAACCGACACGCCTCCGTGTAGACCTCGCCCGCGCGCATCTGCTCTACGGCGAATGGCTGCGACGTGAACGCCGGCGCCTCGACGCACGTGACGAGTTGCGCTCGGCGCACGACTTCTTCGCCGACCGCGGGATGGCGGCGTTCGCCGAGCGGGCCAGGGTCGAGCTACAGGCCACCGGCGAACTGGCCCGCAAACGGACCGTGGACACGGTCGATCAGCTGACACCGCAGGAAGCGCAGATCTCACGCCTAGCAGCCCAAGGACACACGAACCGCGAGATCGCCGCCCAGCTTTTCATCAGCCCGAGCACCGTCGAGTATCACCTGCGGAAGGTGTTCCGCAAGCTAGACGTCAAGTCGCGCACTCAGCTCGCGCGCCGCATCTCGTAGGCGCGACCATAGAAGGGAGCGAGGCCATGCCCATGATCGACGTGTACGCCTCGACCGGAACGTTCGACGATCCTCACGCCCTGGCCCAGGCCCTGGCGACCGAACTCATGTCGATCGAGCAAGTTCCAGACATCCCGATGTTCCGAAAGAACACGGCAGCGTTCGTGCACGAGATGCCGTCGTTGAGCTTGTCGAACGTCGATGGGGACAGCACGTACGTCCGCGTCCAGGTCCTCACGAACGCAGGCGCCCTCGATCGCGACAAGCAGCTCGCGGCCGTCAGCCGGCTCACCGGGATCGTCGCCGATGCCGCTGACGATCCGTCGCTCGCCGAGCGCACGTGGGTTCTTCTGACCGAGGCACCCGACGGGGGCTGGGGTCTCGCAGGCCGTGCGAACAGCAACGAGGAGCTGGTTGCGGCCGCTCGCGCGCAGATCGCGGAACTCCAGGCGCAGAATCCGGACAGGTGACCGCCCGTCTCCTGGCGAGTTGCCGGGGTTCATCTGCGGTCTCAACAGAGATGATGAACAGCGCGGGACCAAGCTAGGGAGGGTGAATCAACGTCGCCACGCGATCTGGCAGCGCTCTGACCTGCGCTTCTCGAAGATCCCCAGATCAGACGGGTTGACGGCCCAGTAGACGCCTGACTAGCGTTTTCAAATCGGCAAGCCATCGACACAGGGAGGCGATGAAATGGCTGCTGAGACCCCGACGATCGTGCTCGTTCATGGTGCCTGGGCCGACGCCACAGGCTTCGATGCGGAGATCCGCGCCTTGCAAGGACGCGGGTACACCGCGATCGGGTTCGGCAACCCGCTTCGCGATCTCGCTGGCGACGCCGCCTACCTCGCCGAGTTCCTGGGCACCCTCAGCGGTCCGATCGTGCTCGTCGGCCACTCCTACGGCGGCAATGTCATCTCCACCGCCGCCATCGGAAACGATCAGGTCAGAGCGCTCGTCTACTTCAACGGCTGGATGTGCGATGAGGGCGAGAGCCAGCAGCTGCTCCTTGAGAAGTTCGAAGGCAGCCTTGTGGGGCCGTCGATCAGGCCCGTTCCCTTCACCAACCCGGACGGCAGTGAGGGCACAGACCTCTACCTCGCTCCCGAGGCCTTCCGCGAAGCCTTCGCCGCCGATGTCGATCCTGAGACGGCCGCGGTGATGGCGGCGGCGCAGCGGCCATACGCGGCCGCCGCGTTCGCAGCAACGCCGTCGGCCCCGCCGGCGTGGAACACACTGCCATGCTGGTATCTGCTCGGTACCGAGGACAAGGCGATCCCGCCGGAGCTCCAGCGCTTCATGGCCGAGCGCGCCAACGCGACGATCGTGGAGGTGCCGGCTTCGCACGTCTCGTTCGTGTCGCAGCCCGAGGCTGCCACTCAGCTGATCCTGACGGCGATCGAGGCGACGGCCGCAGCCGACTAACAAGTCCCCTGTTCATGCCGTCGCCCGGCTCCTAGAGGGGATGGCTTTCGGCCCTCTCCGAAGGTCGGGGTTGTGCCGGAGGGTCGGCGTTCGAAGCGCCAATCCTGACCCGAAGGTCGCGCCTGAAGGTGAGTGGCGTTCCGGGCCCTCCATCTCCTAACCCCTTCGAGCGCTTGATCCGACGCGACCGGCAAACGGACGGCGTTACTGATATCGGCGGACCGAAGCGGTCTCCGACCCAGCCCGGCAGATATTCAACGGGATAGGAGATGGGGGTTAGGAGATAGAGCCCTCCGAAACGGCACCCCTGCCCGGTCTGAGTGGACGCTAGTCTGCCCGGACCTGCCGAAGCATAGGCAGCACTTTCCCGGCGGCCCTTTGAATCACCACTTCGGGCTCGGAGCACGCGATCTGAATCGATACGTAGTCTGCGTGGAGCTCGGCTACGAGGGGTCGGTACGCCTCGACGATCTCGTGCTCGTCCGAGGAAGAGCCCGAACGGGCGGCTTTCGCCTTCTTCGCCTGGCGCTTCTCCTTCAGCGACTTGCTAGCGGCGGTCTTCGAGCTCTTCGAACCGCCTTTGTCCTTGTTGGCCATGGTTGCCCCCTCGGGGAGCAGAGACCCCGGTGCTGAAAGTAGCACTCTGGAATCCGACGAAGGAGGGACAATCGTCCCGCTGACGGATTACCGACCTCTTGCCTTCCTCGGCGACGATCCGGGTTCTGGCGTGGATGTCGCTTCGGGAACGAACACGGGTTCAAGAAGCGGTCAGCGGAGGCAGAGGCGACCCCTCACCATCGAGCACCGCCTCCAGCGCGGTCACCAGATGCTCGAGCTCGGTGCGGTTCATGTGGGTCAGGAAATGCTCGCGAAGTCCCTGCACGTTGAGGCCGGTCGCTCTGCGCAAGAGCGCCCGGCCCTCGGCGGTCAAGATCGCCACGTATCCACGTTTGTCGCCCTCGAAGACCCTCCGCTCTACGAGACCCCGTTGCTCGAGCTGGTCGACGGCGCGGGTGACGCCGCTGGGCGAGAGGACCAGCCGTGACGCCAGATCCGACATGCGCAGGCCGCGCTCGCCGGCGCGCCGCAGCCGCGTCAAGATCTCGAATTGGTTGAGGCTGAGGCCGAGGGCTCTGACCAGTTCGCGGTCGAGCGTAGGGACGACCTTCGCGTACGTGTAGAGGAACGCCCGCCAGGCACGGAACTCGAGCGCGTCCAGCCGCTTCCCATCTCTGTCTGTTGCCATGCCGCAAGTCTAATGAGGAATAGTTGCTTGCGGCTGCAAGTTGCAGCATGATGAGGCCCGCCGGGCCGCGGTGAGGAGGCAGCGATGGATGCTGGTCTTCTGCTCATCCGAGTCGTTCTGGGAGGGGTCATGGCGGCCCACGGCGCCCAGAAGCTGTTCGGTTGGTTCGGCGGCCACGGCCTTGCAGGCACGGGACGTTGGATCGAGTCGATGGGGCTGAGGCCCGCTCGCTTGTATGCCGCGATCACCGGGCTCGCTGAGTTCGGGGGCGGCGCGCTTCTCGTTCTTGGCCTACTCACCCCCATCGGTGCGGCCGCGGTTGCCGGGGTGATGCTGGTGGCGATCGCGACCGTCCATTGGAGGAACGGGTTCTTCAACTCGAATGGCGGCTTCGAGTTCAATCTGTTGATCGTCGCTGCCGCAGTCGCCCTGGCGTCCACCGGCCCGGGCGAGATCTCGATCGATCACCTCGTCGGTTGGAGCATCGCAGGGCCCGAATGGGGCCTCGCGGCTCTCGGGCTCGCCGGGGTCAGCGGCGGGCTCGGTTCTTGCGATGCGCCAGCGTCCTCCCGAGCCGGCACGAAACAACACCCGAGAGGAGGCGTCCGCCGCCTAGGGGAGATGCGCAGATGGCGGTCGCGGTGGCGAGTGCTTCCGAACCGACCCACGAGGCTCGAGAACCAGGAGGGAGACGAGGAACATGAGACAGCAGGTTGAGGAAACAGCGCGAGACGCGGTCCTCGTGGAGGATGCCGCGCTGATCCGGATGATGGGGTTCCCGGTCCTGGAGGCGCTTCCTTCCAGGACCGTGCCCTACGAGCGGGTCGATCCGTTCATCCTCGTGCACGAGGCACGGATCCGGCTGTCGGAGGTTGCGGAAGGTCGACACCAAGCACCCTCACCGCGGGTTCGACAACCTCTGGTACGTGATCGAGGGCTCGGCCAGCACCGGTCACAGCACCGGGCCGGACGGAGCCATCGAGCGGGCGCGCCTATCCGCGGGAGCCCTGCTGGCGCTCCGGACGGGGAGAGGTGCGTGGCACGCCGAGGGGATCGGGGAAGACGAGATCAAGGAGGGTAGCGGGGACACCGAGTTCCGCGGCGTCCTGTTCTGGGTCAACCTGGCCCGGAAGGACAAGCACGTCGAACCGAGCGCGCAGGTGCTCCAGCCGGAGGAGATCCCGGTGCGGCACGAAAGGCGACGCGATCGTTCGGGTCCTGGTCGGCGAAGGCTCCCCGGTGCAGCTTGGGACCCCGGCGCTGATCCTCGACATCGAGCTGCCCGACGGCGGGCAGGTCACGCACTCCGGTGCCGTCCGAGTTCCAGGGCTTCGCGTACCTGCTCGAGGGCGAGGCCGCGTTCGGCGCCAACCGACGCCGAGCAACGCCTCCGCAGCTCGTCCTGCTGGGTCCGGGTGAGTCTTCCGGGTCGCCGATGCGGCTCCAGGAACTCGGTTCCTTGCTCATGGCCGGGCAGCCCTACGGAGAGAAGCCCGCCTTCAACGGACCGTACGTGGATTAGACCACCGAGCTCGCCTGACTCGGTCCACCGCGTCGCTCGTTGAGGAGATGAGGAGGAGCCATGTCGGAGGGAAGCACGCGATGATCGAACTTGCGGACGGCATGATCGTCGAGGAGTGGGCCGCCGACGACATGGCGGCGATCCTGTACCAACTGGGCGCGTACACGCCACCGTGGCTGTGAGGACCGGTGAACCCCGAGGAACGCGCCGCATTCAACGCCGCCGCCGAGAGCTGGATGCTGCGGGGCGAAGGTATCGGCATCGAGATCGTTCCTCCGGGGACGCTCCGGACCGAGGAGATGATCCTCAACATCGGCCCGGGGCACCCGTCGACACATGGTGTGCTCCGCATCATCCTCGAGCTCGACGGCGAGGTGATCATCCGAGCCCATCCGGTGATCGGCTACATGCATCGGGGGGCGGAGAAGCTCGCGGAGTACCGGGATGTCCGCCAGGTCCTGGTACTGATGAACCGGCACGACTGGTTGTCCGCGTTCAACAACGAGCTCGGCTGGGTGCTGACGGTCGAGAAGCTCGCCGGGATCGAGGTTCCCGAGCGGGCGAGCTGGATCCGCACGATGCTCGCCGAGTGGGACCGGGTGCTCAACCACCTGATGTTCACGGGCTCGTTCCCGCTCGAGCTCGGTGCGATGACGCCGATGTTCTACGCGTTCATCGAGCGTGAGCTGATCCAGGGGCTCATGGAAGCGGCCACGGGGTCCCGGATGCACTACGCCTACGTCCGACCCGGTGGACTGAGGGACGACCTGCCTCGTGGGTGGCTGAAGCAGTCGGCCGCGGTGCTGAAGCAGATCCGCAAGAAGCTCGAGGACTTCGAGAACCTCGTGATGGGCAACGAGATCGTCTTCGCGAGGACCCGCGGGGTCGGCGTCATCCCGCCCGAGATGGGGATCGGCTACGGGTGCTCGGGGCCGACCCTGCAGGCGAGCGGGGTCCCGATGGACGCCCGCAAGGATGAGCCCTACGCGATGTACGGCGAGGTCGAGTTCGATGTTCCGGTGGGCCGCAACGGCGACTCGTACGATCGTCTGTGGGTCTTGAACCAGCGGATGCACGAGTCCTGCCGGATCATCGAGCAGTGCATGGACCGCCTCCGGCCCGGAGCGTACGTCGCTCCCGAAGGTGCCGAAGACGCTCAAGCTCGAGGGCGAGGTCTACGTGCGCACCGAGAATCCGCTCGGGCTGATGGGCTACTACCTCGTCGGCAACGGGAAGAAGGAGCCGTACCGGCTCAAGATGCGAACGGCGTCGTTCTCGAACATCTCCGTACTCCCGCGCTGCTGCCGGGCATGCTCTTGCCGGACCTGCTCGCGACCCTCGGCTCGATCTTCTACATCGTCGGCGACATCGACCGGTAGCTCAGCGTTCGCGGTTGAACCAGACGACCTTCCTGGTTCAACCGGTGAGTCTCTAACCGATCGACCGGCAGGAACCGTATGCTGCCCGATTCTTCTCGGTCATCGGCCCATCGTCCGAGCCCGGATGCGGAATCGGAGCTCCTCGTCGCCAAGGTCGTTGCTCTTTCGGTGCGGCACGGTTAGGCGGCGGTTGCCCGTTCGCTCATCTCCTAACCCCTCTACCGAGCACGGAACCGCTGGCGGCTCCGGCAAACGAGTACGGAACCTCCACGAAACACGGCTCACGTTCGGCGCGGGCCCAGCCCCACCCAAGCCCATCACGTGGAGGATCCGGGACTGTCCGCCTTACTGGCCAACCTAACGGCCGCTCCCGAAGAGCGAGCGCGAAGCATCGGCCAGCTCCATCGGTCGCACCCAGCGATAGTAGAGGTTCTCATTCGACTTGGAAGCCAACGACGCCGCGCGGCTCACAGTTAAGGGACTTGACGAGGACGTCGTGACGGCTCCGTACCCTAAGTGGAGCTCCAGCCATGTCGAGTCGCTCGGCTCCCCTTCTGCTGCAAGCACAGCAATTACGTCTCCATCGCCGCGTTGTAGCTCCAATACCTGCCTATGTCGAAAGACCTGGCCCAGCCCGAGCCCAAGCTGCTTCTTCGCTCGATCACCCTGCGTCTGCGACCGGTTCCTTCTCCTCGTCCGACTTCCCGTCCTTGCGGGACTTCTCGTCCTTCTCCGACCCGGCGGGCCTCCGCACGTCGAAGTCCAGCCCTCCGTCGACCACACCGACCGTGACGGCGTCGCCCTCCGCGATGGCCCCGTCCAGCAGCATCCTGGACAGCGGATTCTCCACGAGCCGCTGGATCGTCCGCTGCAGCGGGCGGGCCCCGAACTCGGGGTCGTACCCGCGGTCGGCGATGAAGGCCTCCGCCTCTGACGTGAACGTCAGCTCGATCCGCTGCGCGCGCAGGCGCCGCCGGACCCGGTCCAGGAGCAGCTCGGTGATCTGGATGACCTGCTCCTTGGTGAGCGCCCGGAACACGATGATCTCGTCGATCCGGTTGAGGAACTCGGGCCGGAAATGGGACCGCAGGAGCTGCATCAGGTCCTCCTTCAGCTCCTCGAAGTCCTCGTTGCGACGGGCGTGCGCCTGGATCCGTTCGGCGCCGAGGTTGCTCGTCATGATCACGACGGTGTTCTTGAAGTCCACGGTGCGGCCCTGGGCATCGGTGAGGCGTCCGTCGTCCAGGATCTGCAGGAGCAGGTTGAACACGTCGGGGTGCGCCTTCTCGATCTCGTCGAGCAGCACCACCGAGTACGGCTTGCGCCGGACCGCCTCGGTGAGCTGCCCGGCCTCCTCGTAGCCCACGTACCCGGGCGGCGCCCCGACGAGCCGGCTGACGGTGTGCCGCTCCTGGAACTCGCTCATGTCGAACCTGATCATCAGGTCGTCGTCGCCGAACAGGACCTCGGCGAGCGTCCTCGCGAGCTCCGTCTTCCCGACGCCGGTCGGCCCGAGGAACAGGAAGCTCCCGACGGGACGCTTCGGGTCCCCGAGCCCCGCCCGCCCACGGCGAACGGCTTCGGCGACGGCCTCCACGGCCTCGTCCTGACCGATCACCCGCTCGTGGAGCCGCTCCTCCAGCTTGAGGAGCCGGTCGCGCTCCTCCTGCGTGAGCTGCGAGACGGGGATACCGGTGGCTCGCGAGACCACCTCCGCGATGTCCTCGACGGTGACCTCCGGCGCCCGCTGGCGGGGGTGCTTCTGCCCGGACAGCGCGTCCTGCTTCTCCTGCAGGGTCGTCTTCAGCTCGTTCGCCTTGGCGTAGTCCTCCGCACCCACCGCCTGATCGCGTTCACGCTCGAGGCGGCCGATCTCTTCCTCCATCGCCTTCGTGTCGACCGGCTTGGTCTTGGCGCGGAGGCGGACGCGCGCCGAGGCCTGGTCGATGAGGTCGATGGCCTTGTCCGGCAGGAACCGATCGCCGATGTAGCGGTCGGAGAGCTCGGCGGCCGCGACGATCGCCTCGTCGGGGATCCGCACCCGGTGGAAGGCCTCGTACCGGTCCTTCAGGCCCCGCAGCACCATGATCGTCTCGTCCACCGTTGGCTCGCGGATCAGCACGGGCTGGAAGCGGCGCTCGAGCGCCGGGTCCTTCTCCACGTTCTTGCGATACTCGTCGATCGTCGTCGCGCCGATCACGTGGAGCTCGCCGCGCGCGAGCGCGGGCTTCAGCATGTTCGAGGCGTCCATCGCGCCTTCGGCCGCGCCGGCCCCGACCACGGTGTGCATCTCGTCGATGAAGACGATCATCTGGTCGCTGTTGTCGCGGATCTCGTCGATCACGGACTTCAGTCGGTCCTCGAACTCCCCTCGGTACTTCGTGCCGGCGATCATCCCCGCCAGGTCGAGCGCGACCAGACGCCGCCGGCGAGGGTCTCGGGCACCTCGTCGTTCACGATCCGCTGTGCGATGCCCTCGACGATCGCGGTCTTGCCGACGCCGGGATCACCGATCAGCACCGGGTTGTTCTTCGTGCGCCGCGAGAGGATCTCGACGGTCTGTTCGATCTCGTCGGCCCGTCCGATCACCGGGTCGAGCTTGCCCTCGCGAGCGAGCTCGGTCAGGTCACGGCTGTACTCGTCGACCGTCTTGGTGGTGCTCCGCTCCCTCGCCTGTCCCTCGCGATCGACGCCGCGGACCACCAGGCCCCGAAGCTTGGTGTGCGAGAGGCCGAACTTCCGAAGGGTCGCGCCGGCCTCGGCGTCCTCGTCCCGCGCGAGCGACAGCAGGATGTGTTCCGGGCCGATGTACGAGGCGCCGAGCTCCATCGCCTCCTCGTACGCCCCGAGGATCGCGCGCTTGGCGTCCGGCGCGAGCGAGGGCGCCACGTCGAGCGGCTGACCCTTCTCGGCCGCGTCCTCGATCTCCGCGGCGATCGACTTCGGTTCCGCCCCGGCCTGTTCGAGCAGGTGCATGACCACCTCGTCGCCGAGGGCTCCGATCAGGAGGTGATCCGTGTCGAGATCGAGGCTCCCCCATGTCGCGGCCGTCTGCGCGGCCCGCTGCAGGAGTCCCGCGTCGCGTCGCTGAACCGCTCGGTGACGTCGATCTGTTCGACGCCGCGCCGCGCCGGAGCGCCCGCTGCCGCCGCGGCCCCTCACCTCCGCCGCTCCGACGGCCGAATCGGAGAAGAAGCGGGAGAAGAAGTCGTCGAACATCCCCAGCCCGCCGAAGCCCGAGCCGAGGCCGGATCCCATCCGGCGGCGCTCGGCCAGATGCTCCTCGCACAGGTACAGGGTCTCGGGAGGTTGACCCGGTCGGATGACCTGGATCGACCCATGGCCGGCCGCACGTGGTCGATGTCGCAGAGCCGTGACATCGCAGCCATGGCCTGCACCCCCCTTTCGGGCCGCTCGGGGCGGCCGCTGGCAGCGAAAGAGCGGGACTATCCACTCGTCGATACGCCAAACCCCCCTGGCGCACAGGGCTCCCTCGGCGTCCGGCGGGATCAGCAGTCGGGGCCGGGCGGCGTCAGGCCGTCGACGGACGTCGGCCTCGACGTTGTCCCCCGAGGGCGCGGCGTTTGCCGGACCCAGATCTGGAACCGGTCGGGGGTCCGGTCCGCGGGGTGGCGCGCCCGTTTGATGAGCCCGCGGAGTCGACCGGGGAGGGGGGCGCGTGTTTCGGTACCTCCATCCCTGACCCCTCTAGCGAATGACCGCTATTTGGAGTCCAAACAGACTGCCCCGGGCAGCCTCTCTGAGAGGTCCGCCACGGCTTCGGAGTGTCCACGGGTCGCGGTGTTCTGCTCGTCAAGGCACAGGAATCGGGCGGGCGGCGATGAGTGCAGGGACGTCCACGGGTTGCGGCGTCGAGGCTGTAAAGTTGCCCCGGGGCGGATGTCCATGGTTGCGGCGTTCTGCTGCTATCTGCTCTCCCATCACGTGGAGGACCGCCTTCTTCCCCCAAACAGATGGTTCCCCACCTTCTCGATCCGCCAACAACGCTCCACGTAGACCGTTGGTCGGGAGCCCACTTGATCGTTCTCGAGCGAGGGAGGCTTGTGGAGCACGGGAACCACGAGGAGCTCATGAAGCGCCGGGGGCATAGTACTACCGCGAGCCAGCAGCCCGACTGTAGATGCCATCTGAACACCGATGGGTCCACACTCAGTCAACGGATGAGTCACTCCATGGTAACGTGCCCACAGATTGTCAAGGGTGTCCCACCGTTGTACTCCGTGCCTCTAGCAACACCCCAAGCCCCTGACCAGGGGTTCTATCTTCCTTGACGCGGAAGAGGCCAGAGGTTCAAATCCTTGAGCGCCGACCAGGCAGACCCTGGTCAGGGCTCTCTCGCGTCCGGTGTTCTCGGGACCGATCAGTGTCCGCGTCCCGAAACGGTCAACGGAGGTCAACCGGAATCCGGCGACGGGCTTCGGGCTGCTTGGACTCGGTCCCCGAACCTTATGGGTCCAGCGCCGTCAGGCGACCCGACTCGGGGGCAGCCGGATGGCGGAGGACATGAGGGTGTCCATGAGGTCGCGGAAGAGGGTGGGTGACCGATATCCACAAGAAGACGACGGCAATACTTGATCATGTGGCGCGACCCGGCCACAAACAGCGCTGGAAGGAGTTCAAGACCCTCGAGGAGGTGAAGCGGGAGCGGGCTCGCGCGACCAAGAGCGATCCGCAGGTTGGCCTAGATCAGCGTGATCACGATGTCCGTCCCCTCGGTGGTATCGGTGAAGACGGCATCCCCCGCTGCTCCCCGGAACACCTTCGTGCCGCCAACGACGGCGAACGTCGATGCGCCCATCCCGCGGGGGTCGAGACCCTGGAGAACGATGGCGCCCTCCGCGAGCCTGAGGTGGTAGCTGCAGCGCCACAGGCCCTCCTCGAGGCCGATCCTCCGCATCACGGTGCACTCGAAGTACACCGACCCCGCCGGCTGGCCACTCTGCGCGTCGACGAGCGGGCCTCGCGACGCGACACCGTCGCCGATGCTCAGCCCAGGACCACCAACGACATCGATGGTCGAAGCACGGCCTTCCCCCGCCGGCATCAGGACGTGGACGTCACCCTGTCCGCTCGCTCGGTCCGAACCCAGCGCCACCATGGCGATCGCCAGAACGAACGCCGCCACCAGCACTGTGCCCTGCCGCTTCCACATCGTCTGCCCCTTCCCCTCGGTTCCTACGGCACCGGCTGCCAGGCGATCGGTCCGGTCGGCTTCCTCGTAGGGATCTCGAACGCTTCCCCGGAAGCCGCATCGATCACCACGAGCGCCCCTCCGGTGCCCGTCATAGCAGGATCTGGGTGCCGTCTGGCGACCACACGGGACCCTGGGCCCCGTGCCCGGCGCCACCGAACATGCAGCAGCCGTCGTAGAGGCGCTGGCGCTCCGAGCCGTCAGGTCCCATCGACCACAAGGTGAACGGCAGCCCGTTCTCGGGATCGTGCCCGGTGACGAAGGCGATCGTCGCGCCGTCCGGCGACCAGGCCGGCTCGGTCGGCCGAAGCGAGGGGAGGTCGGCAGCGAGCCGGATCGGCTCCGACCCGTCGAGCGCCATCGTGTACACGAACCAGTCCTCGCCGACCCGAGCCGAGAAGGCGACGGACGATCCGTCCGGCGACCAGCTCAGACCGACGGGATCGGCAACCGATCCGGTCGGGAGCATCACGCGATCCGTCCCGTCGAACTCCATCGAGTACAGCGAGTGGCACGCACCGTCGAATGTATCCGACGCCCCCGTGCAACCCTCGAGGTACGACTGCGTGTACCCGATCTGAGATCCATCGGGCGACCAGTCGAGATCGTCTTGGTAGATACACGGATCCGTGCACGACGTGAGCTGACGAACCTGCCCGGTCTCGATCTCCATAACGTAGATCCCGTCGCGCCCCCTGCTGCTTCCGGGTCCTCCGAAGAGGGTGTAGGCGATGCGCGTCCCATCCGGTGACCAGTCCACACTCCCGATGCCGACGTGTCCGCACGACGTCGTCACGTCTGGATCGGATGGGCACTCCGTGTCGAGCAGCTTCCGCGGCTTCCCCCCCGCCGGATCGACCGCGAACAGGATCCCGGAGTCGTTCAGGTCATCGCTGAAATCGATCAGGTTGCTCCCGACGAAGCTGATGTCTCCGTTGCTCGCCGGTGGCGGCGGGTTCTGCGTCGCGGGCGCCGTCCTGCTGACGTCGATCGCGCGGAGCGCGGCCCCGATGACGAGGACCGCTAGGAGGAGAGCGACGACGCCGGCGGTCACCCGCTTGTTCCGCTGTTTGCGGTTGCGGCGGTCCAGGAGGCGCTCGAAGGAGCTGTCGGGAGGGGCGAATCGCAGGGCCGCGCGCTCGAAGAGGTCGCGTTCCTCGATCATCGGAGCTCACCTGCCTTCTCGCGGATCGCGGCGCGGGCACGCGTCGCGAGCGTTCGGACCGTGCCGGCTCGCATCCCGAGCATCTCCCCGGCCTCCTCGGATGTAAGTCCCACGTAGCCGGTCAGGACCACCGCGGCTCGTTGGTCGGGCGTGAGGTCGCGGAGTGCACGGACCACAGCGTCGCGGTCCTCGACCGTCGCGAACGCGTCCTCGCTCGGCGTCAGGCTGAGCGTCTTGCGGACACCGAGGCCCGCCCGTCGGTACCGGTTCCGGAACACGTTCATCGCCGTTCGGAACAGGTACGCGGACGGATCGTCGAGCCCGCGGACCCGCTCCCATCGCTCCCAGAGTCGGAGGAAGGCGTCCTGCATGATCTCCTCCGCCTCGTGTCGATCCCCGGTGACCAGGCAGAGCGCTCCGAAGAGCCGAGCGTGCTCCGACCCGAAGAAGTCCTCGAACCTGCGCGGTTCTTCGGCCACCTCGTTCTCCACCGCCGGGGCGCCCGGCAGGGCCCGGAGCGAGCCATCCATCATGGCTCATGAACACGCAAGGGCTTCGCGCTGTTACATCTGGCCTGCGTTGGATGCCCGGGTCAGGGCTGCACCGCGTCTCTCAAGGCTCGCACTACCTCGTGGACGTCGTCCAGACCCGCGTGTCGG
>CAVYTE010000003.1:0-173619 GCA_963771385.1 uncultured Actinomycetes bacterium | reverse complement strand
GACACGGTCGACTCGCTCGTCTGCTCGGAGGCGACCCGCTGGATCGCGATGGTGACGATCTTGCGCGCTCGCTCCTCGCCCTCCTCACGCGCGTGCTGCTCGATCTCGCGGACGGTGGACATCGCCTCGCGCTTGGCTTCGTCGACGACCTGCGTCAGCAGCGACTGCCTCGCTTCCTGCGCGGTCATCCGGGCGATCTTCTCGAGCTCCGCTCGGTGCTGGGACGCGGCCTGCTCGAGTTGCTCGCGGACGAGCCGCAACTTCTCATCCCGATCCTGCAGCTCGACCGATCGCTTCTCGGCCTCGTCCACCTTGCGGTCGACGGACCGCTCCTTCTGGGAGAGCCGCTCCTCCTGTCGTTGCACCTCTTCGCGCCGCGACCGTAGGTCCTCCTCGGTCTCGCGGCGCAGGGTGCTCGCCTCTTCCTTGGCCTCCACGAGCGCCTGCTTCGTCACTCGTTCGGCCTCGCGCTCGGCCTCGAGGACCACCTTCTGGGCCCTGGCCTCCGCGCTCTCCGCCTGTGAGCTCGCGACCGCTCGCCGGATCGCGTAGCCGATGGCCACTCCGACCGCGAGCGCCACGATCCCGATCACCGCTTCCATCGGTTCACCGCCTCTGAAGACGACAACGATCGAACCGAGGCCCCTCGGGCGCTGTTCGGCCGTGCTTCGTGTGGATGCGGTTCAGGGCGAGGCGGGGCGCGCGGCCCCGATGGCCCTCCGATCCGGTCTTCGCTGTTGGGTCGGGTTGCTGGTCATGGTGTCAGGCACGGTTGAACAGATTGACGAACCGATGAACCTCGTTAGTGGCCAGGGTACGGCCTCCGGGGTGATGGGGCAAGGGTGGCCGCGTGCCCGCCCGACCCCATGCTCACCCGTCGGTTCGAGCCACCTCCAGCGCTCGACGAGCGGCCGGATGGGCAACGTCCGCCGGGTACCCGCGTCGCCCGAGGAACCCCACCAGTCGTGCGTACGCGGTCTCGGCCGGCAGGTTCATGAGTCGCCGGGCTCGATCGCGCGCCAGGACCTCCGCTCGCTCGGCCTCGTCGCCACCGATATCCGCGAGGGTCCGTTCGATGACGGCCCGGTCGATGCCCTTGGCGAGCAGCTCCCGCTCCGCGACCCTTCGGCCGCTGCCCCGGACGGTGAGGTGGTGGGTGGCGACCGCCGAGGCGAACGCCTCGTCGTCGATCAGCCCGACCTCCTCGAGGCGCTCGAGCTCGGCATCGACCTCGTCGGCCTCGAACCCGGCACGCAGCAGCCGAACGCTCGAGCTCACGTCGGGAGCGCGCGCGGACGGACAAGAGCCCGAGGGCCCGGTCGTGACACCCGAGGGCCTTCGATGGATCGCGAGAACGCCGGGGCCCGGCCAACCCTTCCCCTAGCCGGCCGTGGCCCCGGTCGTCTCACGTTCCCTGACCGGCTTCGCCGGCTTCGGTTCCGGCTCCTCGGTCACGACGACGTCTTCGTGGTCGGCCTCGATCGGCGTCTCGTCGCCCTCCGCGCCGAACGCGGTCAGCCCGACCGCCTCGCGCACCTTCCGCTCGAGCTCGAGCGCGATGTCGGTGTGTTCGGCCAGGAACTGGCGAGCGTTCTCGCGACCCTGACCGAGCTGATCCCCCTCGTAGGTGAACCAGGCGCCGCTCTTCTTCACGATCTCGAGGTCGACGCCGACGTCGAGCAGGCTCCCCTCCTTGGAGATGCCCGTACCCGTACATGATGTCGAACTCGCACTGACGGAACGGCGGCGCGACCTTGTTCTTCACGACCTTCACGCGTGTGCGCGATCCGACGACCTCGGCCCCGTCCTTGAGGTTCTCGATCTTGCGGACGTCGAGCCGCACCGACGAGTAGAACTTCAGCGCCCGACCTCCGGGCGTGGTCTCGGGGCTGCCGAACATCACACCGATCTTCTCCCGGAGCTGGTTGATGAAGATCGCGGTGGTGTCGAACCGCGAGAGCGTCCCGGCGAGCTTGCGCATCGCCTGCGACATCAGTCGTGCCTGGAGTCCGACGTGCGTGTCGCCCATCTCGCCCTCGATCTCCGCACGAGGGACGAGCGCCGCGACCGAGTCGATCGACCACGCAGTCGAGCGCGCCCGAGCGCACGAGCATGTCGGCGATCTCGAGCGCCTGCTCACCGGAGTCCGGCTGCGAGACGAGGAGCTCGTCGATGTTGACGCCGAGCTCGCTGGGCGTACGTCGGGTCGAGCGCGTGCTCGGCGTCGATGAACGCGGCGATCCCGCCGTGGCGCTGCGCCTCGGCGATCACGTGGAGGCAGACCGTGGTCTTGCCCGAACCCTCGGGTCCGAAGACCTCGACGACGCGGCCGCGCGGGATGCCGCCGACGCCGAGCGCGATGTCGAGCGCCAGCGAACCCGTCGGGATCGACCGAGATGCCGGCCCCCATCGGGTGCTCGCCGAGCTTCATCACCGCGCCCTTGCCGAACTGCTTCTCGATCTGCGTGAGCGTGACCTCGAGCATCTTGTCCCGGTCCATCCGCGATGCCTCCTTCGTCCCCCGCACCCACCGGCCCACCGCCCGCGTGAGCTCCTCCCCGACATCCGGCTCGACGTGAGGGCGGACGCTACCGCGAGGCTCTGACATGGATTACACCCCTGTAGTTACCGAACTGCAACTCGAGGTGGAGGCTACTCGAACAGATGTTCGAGGTCAAGCAACGCAGGGCGGAGGTTCAGGATGCTCCTTCGGCCGCTTGGGTCGCTCCCTGCCAGAGCATCCGCAGGCCGTCGCGTATCCCCTGGACCGATGGGGTTCCCGGCGAGGTTGGGTGCTCTCGTGTCAGGCACTGGTTCAGCCACAGACCCTCGATCATGCTCCGCATCGCCGTCGCCAGATCCATCGGCGTCCACGGCGTCCGCGTCTCCAGCCCGAAGTGCGCGAGCGCGGGCCGGATCGCATCTCGCTCGAACCGCTCTGCCGAGTGGCGGAACTCGCTCATGCTCGGTTCGGCGATCGTTTCGCTCCAGATCCCGTACGGCACCTGTCCGAGCCACAGCACCCAACCTGCCGCGTAGCCCTCCAGGGTCTCCGCTTCGTGGCCGGGCCCCCGCATGTGTTCAGCCGTCGCGACGGCGTCGATCCAAGCCGCCGGGTCGGCGAACCCCCCAGGATCGGGGGGGCCGACCGAATCGACCCCTGGATCCTCCCAGACGTGGGCCATCGCCTCGAGTTGGAACCGGCGCTGGCTCTTGAAGACGTTCGTGATCGCCCCCCGACTCCGGCCTTCGTCGAGGCTCGCCACCTGTTCGGCGCTCAGGCGAGCGAAGGGCCCAACGGCGACACGACGATCGTCTTCCTCCCGGTCCAGCCGGCGGGCATCCACCTTGACCTGTTCGAGGATCACCTTCTCCGCCAGCTGGATGTAGTGCCGGCGGGCCTCGTCGCGGGACAGCTTCGAACGTCGGGAGCGGGTCATGCTTCCGATGCCTCCTCGATGAAGTGGATAAGGATCCGGCAGGAATCTTGACATACGGACGGTATGTATGGAACACTCCTGCCTTCCGTACGGACCGTCCGTACGTAGCGTGGAGGATACCGGTAGACGGGTCCCGCGTGAAGGAAGCCCGCCCCGGGTCCATCGGGAGTGTGAGGCCGCATGCTTCACCTGTGGATGGCGATCGGTGCAGCCCTGGCGTTCACGGTGGGTGGGGTGTTCATGAAACCCGCCGAGGGACTCTCGAGGCCATGGCCCACCCTGGCGGTTCTCGCCCTCTTCACGATCGGCGCGCTCCTCCTGACGCTATCCGTGGCGGTGCGCGGTGAGTTCAGCGCCGCCTACCTCGTCGTGCTCGGTCTGGAGACGACGCTGGCGCTCGCGTTCGGCGTGGTGATCTTCGGCGAGCGGGCCACCACCGGCCGTCTCATCGGGGTCTTCCTGTTGGTGGCCGGGATCGATCCTGATCGAGCGGGGCGGGGCATCCGAGTCCGCCGAGCCCCAGGCCGATCGACCCGCGGTCGAGGCGAGCCTGAGCTGAGGTCCCTGACCTCCGGGTAGCCGGAGGCCGCGATCAACCGGTCACCCCTCGAGGGGGAACGTCCCGAGGGGCTCGTAGACAGGTGCCGGTCGCCGAAGCTGCTGCGGAACACGACGAGCCGATCCACGACGAACCTTTCGGTTCCGACGTCCGCCCCGGGCTCACCGAGCGACACGGGCGGATCGAGCGAGCGATCGTGACGTGCGGCGTGAACGCCCGCTTGTCCGGTTCGAACTCGCGAGCCAGCGCATCGTCGAGCGCGCCCGCGATCGCCGTGAACCTCGACGCGCGATCCTCGAGTCCCGCCCACAGGACACGCGCGCGCCGGACGTTCGGGAACGCGCCCAGACGATCGACGCGTGTCTCGAACGGAGCATGCCCCGCGGCCACGTCTCCGACGCAGTTCGTCACCCACTCGACCAGGCGTGGCCACGTCTGCCCCAGGAACTTCACCGTGACATGCTGGTTGTCGGACGGCACCCATCGAGCCTTCGGGGACCGCTCGCGGATGGGCGCGACGGCCTCCGCGAGGGCAGACCGGACATCTCCGGGCACCTCGACCGCGACGAACAAGCGCAGCGGCCTCGCCTCCGGGCGCGATGCCCGATCACGCGCCATGGTCACGCCCTCAGTCGGGAAGCCGGAGACCGAGCGCCCACCGGCGGACCAGGTCGAGCGCGGCCATCTCGGAGAAGCGGCGCAGAGCCCGCGATCGAACGGCCAACGGAACCCGCGCTGGTGCACGAGGTTGGCGGCCTCGATCGTCGACGAGACCTGACCCGGCTCGGCGCCCCCGTGCGCCTCGGGTCCCGCGGCGCCGGTGAGGGCGACGGCCACATCCGCACCGAACACGCGCCGCGCGCCCGCGGCCATCTGGCCGCGCACTCGCGACTCACCGGGCCGGGGTCGTCGAGCGTCGTGGCCCAGACCCCGACGATCGAGCGCTTCGCCTCGAGCGAGTACCCCTGCGGAGCCGAGGAAGTAGGCCGACGCACCGGGAACCCCGGTGATGCGTTCGCCGAGCCCGCCGCCCGTCAGCGACTCGGCGCAGGCGAGCCTCTGCCCGCGTTCGGTGAGCGCGTCGCCGACCACGGCCTCCAGGGTCTGTCCATCCGCGCCGTAGACGTATCGCCGAGGCGTTCGCGGACGCGCGTTCGAGCGGCTCGAGCAACGAGAGGGCCGCCTCGCTGGTCGTCGCCTTGGCGGACAGCCGAACGTGCACCTCGCCCCCGCCGGCCAGGTAGGCGACCGTCGGATTGCTCGACGCGTGGTACAGGTCGTCGAGCAGCTCGGAGATCCTCGACTCCGCGAGGCCGTAGCAGCGGAGCGTCCCCGACACGAGCGAGGGACGGACCCGCGAGCGCCGTCAGTTCCGGCAGCACGACCCCCTCCAGCATCTCGCGCATCTCGGAGGGGACGCCCGGGACCGCGTAGACGCTCGCGCGACCGATCCGTACCACCATTCCCGGCGCCGTCCCGCGTTCGGGGAGGATATGGCGTCCACCCGCCGGCACGTCGGCCTGTGCGAGGTTCGAGTCCGGCATCTCGCGACGCCGGATCGCGAAGCGTTCGCGGAGCATCTCCTCGATCTCCGGACGACGGATGAGATCGGCACCCGCGGCTCGAGCCAGGGCCGGCCGGGTGACGTCGTCTTGCGTCGGACCGAGCCCCCCCGTGACGACCACGACATCGGCGCGCGAGGCCGCGAGCTCGAGGGCCTCGACGATCCGGTCGACGTTGTCGCCCACGACCTGGTGATGGAGCACGTCGACGCCGATCTCGGCCATCCGCTCGGAGATCCACCGCGCGTTCGTGTTCGCGATCTGCCCGATGAGGAGCTCGGTCCCGACGGCGACGATCTCGGCCCGCACGCGGGGAGCTAGCTCCCCGGCGGCGGCGGTGCCTCGTAGCTGTAGGTCTTCCCCCACGGCTCGCCGGGCTACCCGGGTACCCGTGTGGGGTGCCGTTCACCGTGATGCTCGCGCTCGCCCCCTCGGACAGCCGGATCGTGAGCGACGCATCCGCTTCGAACGAACGCCCCTCCTCGGCTTCGAGCTCGAAGCGCTGCGGGTCGCCGCCGTCCGCGACGATCGTCACGTCGACGGGACGCCGCGCGACGACCGCCACGCTGATCGGCCTCGGGACGGCGGCCGATCCCAACTGGGCGGTCGCACCCGCCAGTTCCGCCGGTGCGGGCGCGGGTCGTCGCGCGGACAACACACCGAAGGCGGCGGCGAGCACCAGCACCACCGCGGCGACGAGGATCCACAGTCGGTGGTCATCCCGCCGACGGCGCCTCCCCAGGACCGGTTCGGTCCGCATCGGCGGCGCCGGCGCGAACTCCACCTGCTCGTCGGAGCCGAATTCTTGCTCGTACGCCGCCACCACCTTGTCCGGCGACAGGCGGAGGTACGTCGCGTAGGTGCGCAGGCAGCCGCGGACGTGCACATCGCCGAGGAGCCGCTCGAAGTCGTCGGCCTCGATCGCTTCGAGGAACTCGAGACGGACGCGGGTGTCGCGGGCCGCCTCCTCGAGGCTGAGCCCTCGGCTCTCGCGCACGGTGCGGAGCGCCGAACCCACGCCGAGTACGGATCGTTGCAACGACACCCCTCTCTCGGCCGAAGATCGCCGCTCATCCTAGCGAACCCCCCAGAGCACGCGACCCGCGCTCGGCCGATATCTCGTCCCCATGCGCGCCACACGCCGGGTCGCCGCGAGGGCCTAGGTCCTCGGCCTGATGCGCGAACGCGGGGCGGCCGATATCGTTCGGGTCCGTCCGGCTCCAGGGAGGGACCCGATGACCAGGCAACCGGCGACCGTTCCGCTGAACCGGTTCGCGTTCTCGTCCGCATCCGCGTTCGCCGTCGCGGAGCGGCCGACCGCCTTCGACTTCACCGTCGAGGGGGGCGTCCGGTTCCTCCTCGTGAGCGGCAGGCGGGACGAGGGGTCGTGGGGCCCGGTCGGCGCGGCCTGGCTGGCGGAGGATCACTCGCGCGGCGGGTTCATCGTGAACCCGTGGGCCCTCTGGGAGGCAGCGAGGTCGTCCGCGGGTACCGCAGCGCCCACGATCGCGGCTGGAGCCCCGAACGGATCCACGAGTACTGGAGGTCCGAGGTCTGGCGGGGCTCCTACTCGGTGGACGAAGAGCAGTTCGCCGGGAGTCTGGCGCTGCTCTGCGAGCTCGTGAACGCGCTCTAGACCCGGTCCGCACCGACTCGACCGCACCCCGGCGTCTCGATATCGTTCGACCCGTCGCGATCGGGGGTGGGCCGTGGCGATCGAAGCGACCGGGAGCCCGAGGAGCCGGAACCGGCTCCTTGCCTCCCTGCTGATCGGCGCCGCCGTCTCGGTCTCGCTCGGCGTGTACGGCCGGGTCCACGACCCGACGGGCGACGCCCTCGTCAGCGGGATCTTCACCGGTTCGATCAACCTGAAGGTCTGGTTCGCGACGGCCGCGTTCGCGCTCGCGATCTTCCAGGAGCTGTCGGCGGCCAAGTTCTACGGCAAGCTGGGCAGGGGATACGGGCCGAAGTGGCTCGGGCGGGCCCACCGCGTCTCCGGCACGCTCGCGTTCCTGTTGACGGTGCCGGTCGCGTACCACTGCCTATGGTCGCTCGGGTTCCAGTCCGGCGAGACCCGCGTGCTCCTCCACGGGTCGTTCGGATGCCTGTTCTTCGGCGCGCTCACCGCCAAGGTCCTGGTGGTCCGAGCGGCCGGCATGCCGAAGCTCGCGCTCCCGGTCCTCGGTGGCGTCGTGTTCACCGCGCTCACCGTGGTGTGGCTCACGAGCTCCGTCTGGTTCTTCACGAACGTCGAGTTCCCGGGGTTCTGACATGCGACGCACGACCTTCAACCGCGGCGTCGAGCTCGTCCTGCTGGCGGGCGCGATCGTGTTCGTGTTGCTGCTCGCGGGGGTCGACCTCGGCTTGATCGTGTCGTAGCCGAGGGTCAGCCGGCCCGGGCGGCGCGGGTCTCCTCCCACTCCTCCCACGTCATCAGGACGTCGCGGGCCTTCGAGCCGAGCGAGGGACCGACGATCCCACGCTCCTCGAGCAGGTCCATGAGCCGGCCGGCGCGGGCGAAGCCGACCTTCAGCTTGCGCTGCAGCATCGAGGTCGAGCCGAGCTGCGAGCGGATCACCAGCTCCATGGCCTGCTCGATCAGGTCGTCGTCGTCGCCGAGCCCGCCCTCGATCGCTCGTCGTCCGTCGGCGGCTGGCCAGTCCCTCGACGCTGCTCGCGTACTCGGGCTCGCGCTGCTCCCGGACCCACGTCGCTGACGGCCGTCGATCTCCTTCTCGGTGACGTACGCCGCCCTGGATCCGGTCGGGCCTGTTCGCCGATCGACGGCAGGAACAGCATGTCGCCGTGCCCGACGAGCTTCTCGGCGCCGCCGGTGTCCAGGATCACCCGCGAGTCGGCCTGGCTCGCGGTCATGAACGCGATCCGCGACGGGATGTTCGCCTTGATCAGGCCCGGTGACCACGTCGACCGACGGCCGCTGGGTGGCCACCACCAGGTGGATGCCCACCGCCCGGGCCATCTGGGCGATCCGGCAGATCGCGTCCTCGACGTCGCGCGGCGCGACCATCATCAGGTCGGCCAGCTCGTCGATCACCACGAGGATGTAGGGCAGCTCGGTCGAACGTCGTCCTCCCGGCCCGGCGGGATCCGGAGCGTGCCGTCCGCCGCACGACGCGGTAGGTGTCGATGTCGCGCATGCCGCACCGTGGCGAGCAGTCTCGTACCGCATCTCCATCTCCCGGACGACCCACGCCGAGCGCCTCGGCGGCTCGCTTGGGATGGACGATCACCGGCGAGATCAGGTGCGGCAGGTCGGCGAAGTGCGACAGCTCGACGCGCTTGGGGTCGACCAGCATGAGCCGGACGTCGTCCGGCGTGGCCCGCATCAGCACCGACGTGACGAACGAGTTGATCAACGATCGACTTGCCCGCGCCGGTGGCCCCGGCGATGAGCAGGTGGGGCATCGTGCGTGAGCCGCACCAGCAGCCGCCCGGCCGTGGACGTCCTTGCCGAGCCCCACCGACGAGCGGATGGTCCTCTTCGTGAGCCTGCTTCGACCGCAGCACGTCGCCGAGCATCACGAAGTCGCGCGTGCTTGTTGGGGACCTCGACGCCGATCGCCGACTTGCCCGGGATCGGGGCGATGATCCGGACCTCGGGCGTGGCCAGCGCGTACGCGATGTCGTCGCCGAGCGAGAGCACCTTCTTCACCTTCGTGCCCTGCCTCGACGTTGACCTCGAACAGCGTGACCGTCGGCCCGCGGTGAGCCGCGACGACCCGGGCCGGCACGCCGAAGTTCTGGAGCGTGCGCTCCAGCGCCGTCCATCATCTGCTCCTCGTCCCGACCCGCGCCGGCCGACGGCGGGCGCGGCCGCAGCAGGTCGAGCGGCGGGAGCTCGTAGCCTCCGCCGGCCCGCCGAGCTTGGACCGGGATCGCGACTCGCGACCACGCTCGGGGTCGTCCTCGTCGTCTCCTCGACCCATCCTCGTCCTCCTCGAGGAGCTCGACGACGGGCGCGTCGTCGCTCGGTGCGGATCGACGCTCGGCTCCGACGCGGCGGCCGTCCGCGCTCGGGCTCGTGGGCCGCTCCTCGTCCTCCTCGACCTCGTCGCGCTCGAACGGGCGTCGCCGGACCCGATCCCACACGGTCCGAGAGCGGCGTCGCCGGTGAAGATCAGCAGCCCGAGCACGGACCGGCGCAGCACCACACGATCGCGCCGCCGACCCCGAGACGAGCTGCCGAGCGGCCACGCGGCGACCGCGCCGAGGACGCCCGCCGCCGTCGCCCAGCGGCCGGTAGCCGCCGAGCGGCCGCGGGTTCCCGCGCGAGCGACACAGCGCGAGCACCCCGAAGAGCCGCGAACACGAAGCCGATGAACATCCGGCAGCCGGTCCTCCTCCGCGGTGCCGCGGACCAGCAGCAGCGCCCCAGCACAGGGCCAGGACCGGGAACGCCAGCCCGGCGACGCCGAAGCCCCGCGGACCGACGTCCAGACCCGCGCCCGACCGGGCCGGCCGCGTCGAACCAGAGCCCGAGGACCGCGAGCAGCGCCAGCACGACCAGGCCGATGCCGAGCACGTCGCGCGCCCAGGGCGCGAGGTGCTCGGCGGACCGAGCCCGGGCCGGGTCCTTCTCCGGCCGCTTCGCCCGCTTCGCGGTCTTCGTCGCCATCACACCTCCATGATGACGGGCAGGATGACCGGTTTCCGCTGAATGACCTCGAAGAAGTACTTGCCGAGCGCCCGCCGCACGTGCTGCTCGAGGATCGCCGCGGTCCACGACCTCCTCCTCGGCGGCCTCCTTCAGCGAGAGCATGACGCGTTGCCGCGCCTCCTCAAGGATCTCCCCGGAGGTCTCGTCGAAGACGAACCCGCGGGTGATGATGTCCGGACCCGGCCAGCACCTGCGCCGTGTGCGCGTCCGCGGTCACCACGACCACCACGACGCCGTCGCCGGCGAGCTTGCGGCGGTCCCGCAGGACCTCGTCGCCGACGTCCCCGATCCCCAGCCCGTCGACGAAGGTCATCCCGGCTGGCGCCCGTCCGGCGATCTGGACCTTCTCGCCGATCTCGACCATGTCGCCGTCCTCGCAGATCAGGATGTGGTCGGGGGGGATGCCGACCTCGCTGGCCAGCCGGGCGTGGTGGGAGAGGTGGCGCCGCTCGCCGTGCACCGGGATGAACCACCGCGGCCGGACCAGGTTCAGCATCAGCTGGAGCTCCTCGGCCGCGGCGTGGCCGCACACGTGCACCGGGGCGACCGGCACGTGGAACACGTCGGCGCCGGTCCGGTACAGCCCGTCGATGACCCGGTGGATCGCCACCTCGTTCCCCGGGATCAGGCTGCCGAGCAGGACGACGGTGTCGCCCTCGCTGCAGCTTCACCCACTTGTGCTCGCGGGCGGCCATCAGGGCGAGCGCCGAGAGCGGCTCGCCCTGGCTCCCGGTGGAGATCACGACGACCTCGCGGGGGTCCAGGTGCCCGACCGCCTCGATGTCCACGACGTCCTGCTCGGGCGCGTGGAGGTGGCCGAGCGCGCGGGCCGCGTCCACGCTCTGGTGCATGCTAGCGACCGAGGAACGCCACCACCCGCCCGTCCCCCCGGGCGGCGTCACGAGCTGCTGGATCCGGTGGATGTGGCTGGCGAAGCACGCCGACGACCACCAGCGCGGCGCGCCGCTCCATGATTCCTGCAGGCACCGGCCCGACCGTGCGCTCGCTGGACGGTGTAGCCGGCCTCCTCGGCGTTCGTGGAGTCCGACAGCAGCACGTGGACGCCGCGTCCGCGCCTCCTCGGCGATCGCCGTGCAGGTCGGTCGGCCGCCCGTCGATCGGCGTCGGGTCCAGCCTGAAGTCGCCGGTGTGCAGGAGCGTGCCGAACGGCGTGTCGATGGCCACCGCCACCCCGTCGGGGATCGAGTGCGTCACCCGGAGGAACCGCATCGAGAACGGCCCGGCCGTCGGCGTCCTCGCCCGCCTCGACCTGACGGAACTCGGCCCGGTCGCGTGACCTCGTGCTCCTCGAGCTTGCCCTCGAGCAGCGCGAGGGTGAGCGGGGTGGCGTAGACGGGCATCGAGCGTGAACTCGCGGAGGAGGTACGGCAGCGCGCCGATGTGGTCCTCGTGCCCGTGCGTCAGCACCACGGCCTCGATCTCGTCGGCCGCCCGCCGGAGCCAGTCGCAGTCCGGGAGCACCAGGTCGATCCCGGGCATCTCGCGCGGGGGAAGGACAGCCCGACGTCGACGATCAGGACCCGGCCGTCCATCTCGAGGCCGGCCATGTTCCGGCCGACCTCGCCGAGGCCGCCGAGGAAGACGAGCGGGCTAGACGGTGACCCGGGTGCTCGGCGGTCCGCCAGAGGAGTCCGGCATCGACCAGCGCCTTGCGGATCCGCTCGCGCTCCTCGGTGGTCGCCGGCACCAGCGGGAGGCGCGGCGGGCCCGACCGGCTGCCCGACCAGTCTCAAGCGCGGTCTTACCGGGATCGGGTTCGTCGTGATGAACAGCGCGCGAACAGCGGCGTGAGCTCCTCGTGGATCTTCCGCGCCGGCCGGGACGTCGCCGGTCTCGATCAGGTCGAACATCTGGCGCATCCGCGTCGCCGACGAGGTGCGACGCGACCGAGACCACGCCGGTCGCGCCGAGACACACCAGCCGAACGTCAGCCCGTCCTCGCCGGAGTATGACCTCGAAGTCCGGCGGCGCCTCGGCAGATCAGCCTCGAGATCGCCTGGAAGTCGCCGGTGGCGTCCTTCACGCCGACGATGTTGGCACCTCGGCCAGCCGGAGCAGCGTCTCGTGCTAGATCCGGATCGCCGGTTCGGCCGGGGATGTTGTAGGGGATCGACCGGGCAGGTCGGACCGCGTCCGCCACCGTCGTGAAGTGCTCGAGCAGCCCGCGCTGCGGAGGCTTGTTGTAGTACGGCGTCACCACCAGGGCCGTCGGCGCCCGAGCTTCTCGGCCTCCCGGTCAGGTCGAGCGTCTCCGCGGTGTCGTAGGTTCCGGTCCCGGCGATGACCTTGCCCTTGCCCGTCGGCGGCCTCGACCATCGCCCGCAACAGCTCGAGCTTCTCCTTGTGCGTCAGCGTGGGCGACTCCCCCGTCGAGCCGGCGACGACGAGGGACTCGGACCCGTGTTCGACAGGTGGCGGCGAGCGAGCGCGCCGCATCGAGGTCGAGCGAGTGGTCCTGCTTGAACGGCGTGACCATGGCGGTGACGACCGAACCGAACCTACCGGCCATACCTCTCCTTCCTTCGGCCGTGGAACGCCTGTTCCACGATGAGCACGATAGCCACATCTGTCACATGTTGCACATGTCGCCCGAGGGGGTTCCGAGCCCGCGGAGGCACGCTCGGCACGTGTGGTTCGAGGGACGCTGGTACCTCTCGCATCTCTTGCGGCTCCCCTTGGGG
This sequence comes from uncultured Actinomycetes bacterium, assembly GCA_963771385.1. Taxonomy (GTDB): domain Bacteria; phylum Actinomycetota; class UBA4738; order UBA4738; family HRBIN12; genus DASSJM01. The sequence goes on along the minus strand of CAVYTE010000003.1, from coordinate 160,678 downwards.
GCTTCCGCCCGCGCCCGGAAGGGGCGGGTACGGTGACCTATCCTAGCCGGATGCCGCGGATCTACACGAAGACCGGGGACGACGGGACCACCGGCCTGCTCTACGGGGGCCGGGTCTCGAAGGGCGGCCTCGTGCCCGAGGCCTGCGGCTCGGTCGACGAGGCGGTCGCGGCCCTCGGGCTCGCCCGAGCTCTGTCCGATGCCGCCGAGCCGGCCTTCGGCGAGCAGGTGCTCGCCCTCCAGCGAGGGCTGTTCGTCGTCGGCGCCGACCTCGCGACGAACCCCGCGCAACGGGACCGGCTCGAGCCGGAGGTCTCGCTCGTGACGCCGGGGATGGTGTCAAGCCTCGAGTCCACGATCGACGAGCTCGTCGCGCGCGCATCCCCTCCCGAACGCATTCATCGTTCCCGGCGCCAACCCGGTTTCCGCCTGCCTGGACGTCGCGCGGAGCGCGGTTCGGCGGGCCGAGCGTCGGGCCACGGAGCTCCGCGATTCGGGGAACGAGGTGAACGAGGAGCTCCTGCGCTACCTGAACCGGCTCTCGGACCTGCTGTTCGTCCTCGCGCGCGTCCGGGCGGGCGAGACCGAGCCGCTCAGCCGCGAGGCCCCAGCTACCCGGTCCTGACGAACGCGCCGTAGTTGTCGGCGCCGAGCAGCAGGACGAGGAGCCCGATGTTCTCCGCGTCGGTGATCTCGTCGACGGTGACGTCGAACGTCGCTCGCTCCCCCGCGGGGACCGGGGCCGCGGCCGCGACCTCACCCTCGACCTGGTGCCCGTCGATCGCGTCGAGCACGTACACGCCGGGGGGGCCGAGATCGCCCCCGTCCCGTTGTCGATGGTCATCGTTCCCGTGTTGCCCTCGAGCTCGACGGTGACCACGAGGCCGCCACCGTTGGCGTACGTGTACACGGCGGTCCCGGGGGCTCCCGTGAAGGTCTCCGCCGGGGTGGGGACGAACGTCGACGTGGCACCGTCGGTCGTCCCGTTCGCGCCGTCGTCGTCGCCCGTGCAGCCCGAGAGGATCGCGATCGCGAGCAACGCGACCGCCGCGGACCGACCGGTAGGCTTCATGGCTCGCGAGAGAGTACACGCCGCCTGCCGGGAGGAATCGCAGGGTGAGAACGCTCGAGGTGCGACGCCACGCGCAGCGAGATCCGGACGCGGACCGGCTCTCGGAAGCCGGGCGAGCCCGGGCCCAGTCGGTGGGCTCGACGCTTGCCGGCGGGTACGCGGTCGTCTTCGTCTCACCGGCGGAGCGCGCCGCCGAGACCGTGGCGTGGATGCTCCGAGGCCTCGGCGAGCAGCTGCCGCCCCACGCGGTGATCCCGGGTCTGGCGGCCAAGGACAACGACGGCTCGGCGCTCGCGATGGCCGGCGTCCTCTCGGCGCTGCTCGACGCGGTGCCGGAGGAGGGGCGCGGCCTGGCCGTCTCGCACACCCCGCTGATCGAACGCGGCGTGCTCGGCCTGATCGCGCTCGAGATCGAACCGCTCGCCGAGTGCGAGGGCGTCGTCCTCACCAAGGCGGACGACGAAGCCGCCGTCGAGATCGAACAGCTCCGGCTCGCCTGACGCGCCGTGGACCCAGCGATCCCGCTCGCGGCGTTCGGCCTCGGCGTTGCCCTCGGCATCTCCCCCGGCCCCGTGCAGCTGCTCCTGTTCTCGGAGGCGTCGCGTGGCGGGGTCGGGCGGGGCCTGCGAGCGATGGCCGGAGCGAACGCCACGTTCGGGCTCCTGCTCCTGGGGCTCGCCGCCGGTCTGTCGGCCCTCGCGCCGGGCGAGACGTTCCTGCGGGTGGTGAGGGTGATCGGCGGCGGGTTCCTGGTCCTCCTGGCGGTCGACGCGCTGCGTGAGAACCGCCGTCCGCACGCGAGCGAGGCGGGACGCCCGAGCGTGCATCCGAGCGTCCGTGGGGTCGTCGCCGTCGTGCTGAACCCCGGCGTCTACGTGTTCCTCGCGACGACCGGGACCGCGGTGGTCGCGAGCGCGGTGGATGCGCGGCGGACGAGCGCTCGCCGTCGTGACCGTGTTCGCGCTGCTCGCCGGCGTCACGCTGATGGACTCGGCGATGGTGCTGCTCGGTGCGGGCGCCCATCGCGTGAGCCCTCGGTTCCTGCGGATCCTCGGCGATGTGCTCGCCCTCGCGATGGGAGCGCTCGGGATCTGGCTGATCGTTCGGGGCCTCGCCGGCTAGCGGGGCTCGTCAGAAGTCGTAGGGGCACCAGGGGGCCGGGTCCCACCCGAACATCGCATCGGCCCGCGCGAGCGTCCCGGTCGTCCGCTCCTCCACCAGCCCAGCGCGATGCAGCCGTCGGAACGTCGTTCCCCCGAGGTACGCCGACCCGATCTCGTTGCTCGTGCAGACGATGTCCGGATCGGCATCCGTCCGGTCGACCGAGCCCGCACCCTGGGACACCTCGAGCACGAACCGACCCTCGTTCCACGGGCAGAACCGGTCGACGACCTCGAGCACGAGCCTCCCGTCGTTCACGTACCGCCGAGCCCGAAGGGCGCCGGCCACATCGACGAGTCGGATCCACAGCGAGTCGTGGAGCGTCGCGCGGAGGCGACGGGGCTCCTGCACCAGGTGCAGCAGGGGTTCGTCCGCCGGGCGGTCCCAGGCCTCGACGCGCTCCATGAGGTCGGTGTCGAGCACGAACCGCCACACGTCCGCGTACGCCCTCGGCGTCGTCGCGTCCAGGTCCCGGACGGTGAGGACCGATCGCGGGAATCCCTCCGGCCACTCGTGCTTGACCTTGTAGACCACGTAGCCGTCGACGTCGCCGTCGGTCTCGTGGAGCGCGACCAGCGGGGGCACGTCCTTGTCCGGACCGTGCTCGTGGGTCAGCTGGTAGTCGAGCCGTGGCTCGTCGAGCTGCACCATGCCCGGCCGGTCGAGCCGGGTGGCGCCGTTGACGGCGAGGATCCCCTTCACGCCCTCGTCGCGTTCCACGAGGCGCATCGCGCCGGTCTGCGCGTAGCCGCGCACGAACGCCGAGCGTCCCGTCTCGATCCCGACCGACAGCGCGAACGTCCCGAGCCCATAGCCGAACCGGCCGTAGATGCCGCCCTCGGACGCCTGGAGGACGGCGACGAGCTCGCCGCGCGCCCGCGCGTCGTCGAGTTGTCGCCGCATCAGTTGGGTGTTCACGCCTCGGCGGCGATGCGTCGCGCGGACACCGACCGCCGTCACGTACCCGATCTCGAGCTCGCCACCGGGCACCGTCAACGTCATCGTGAGGGCCGCCGCGGTCCCGACGATCTCGGGCCCGTCGAACGCGGCGATGCACCGGTCCGGCTCGGCGATCCGGCGTTCGCGCTGGATCTCCGCGTCCGATGGACGCACGCTGAACGCGAACTCGGTCGCTCGGAAGAAGGTCGGAAGCTCGTCCTCGGAGATCGTTCGGATCTGCAGGTCCATCGCCCCGCAGCTTACGGGGCCGGCACGCCCTCGAACACGTCGGACCGCACCCGGGCATCGCGCGCCGGCTCCGGCCACGCGATCACGAAGGCCTCGGTCCCGAGCATCGTTGGCCACAGGTCGAAGGGGACGTCCTCGAGCTCCGACTGGGTCTTGTGCGCGCGCAGCGCCTCGAGCTTGCGGTCGAACACGCCGGAGCAGTCGACGCGGACGCCGATCCGCTCGTCGGGCACCGGGCGCGGCATGAACGGCTGGGTCGAGTCGATCGGCTCGAGGCCGCGCGCGCGGAGTCCCTGGTTCAGGCGATCCAGGTCACCCGCCGCGACGGCGACGTGCAACAGCCTCCCGAACGCCGGCTCGGACGCGGTCCCGCGCGCGGAGGCGAAGGCGTCGGTCGCCGCGGCCCCGATCGACACATGATCGGGATGGCCGGTGATCCCGTCGGGCCCGAACGTGACCACGACCTCCGGCGCCGCCTCCTCGAGGATCCGGACCAGGGCCTCGGCGAGCTCGGCTCGTGGGATCTGGGCCAAGGCACCATCCGGGTGGCGTAGGAACCGGACGTCGGGCTTCAGTCCCAGTGCGCGCCAGGACGCGAGGTCCTCCGCCTCGCGGACCGGACCGAGCTGCTCGCGGGTCGCGAGGGACGGGTCCGCGATCCGGCCGGCCTCGCCGCTCGTCGCCAGGACGATCGTGATCGCCGGATCGTCCCCGGCGTGCACGGCCAGGCTGCCGGCGACCCCGAACGTGTCGTCGTCCGGATGCGCGAAGACGCACGTGATGCGACGGCTCATCGCGGCGCGAGATCCCGCGGGGTCACGGCAGCGGCGGCAGGTCGAGCAGCGGCTCGAGGCCGACCGTGAGGCCGGGCCGCGTCATCACCGCTCGCGCGGCCATCAGCACGCCGGGCATGAAGGAGGAGCGATCGGTCGAGTCGTGGCGGATCGTCAGGGTCTGGCCCTCCCCACCGAAGATGACCTCCTGATGGGCGACGAGACCGGGCAGCCGCACCGAATGGACGCGGATGCCGTCGACGTCGCCGCCGCGGACGCCCTCGAGCGACTCGTCGAGCGGGCCGCGCCAGCCCTGCTCGCGGTCCTCCCGGATGCGGTTCACCGTCGCGATCGCGGTGCCCGACGGCGCGTCGGCCTTCTGGTCGTGGTGGAGCTCGATGATCTCGACCGCCGGGAAGTACCGGGCGGCCTGGGCCGCGAACCGCTGCATGAGGACCGCGCCGAGCGCGAAGTTGGGCGCCACCACCACGTTGGACTCGTGGGCCTCGTCCGACAGGAGCTTCTCGATCTCGCGGAGGTCTTCCCGCGAGATCCCGCTCGTGCCGACGACGACGTGCACCGCGTGCGAGACGCACCAGCGGATCGTCTCCATCACGACCTCGTGATGGGTGAAGTCGATCGCGACCTCGGCCTCCGCCTCGAGGAGGCGGTCGAGCTCGTCGGTGATCGGCGCGTCGATCTCGGGATGGCCGATCATCTTCCCGACCTCGTAGCCGATCTTCGACCGGTCGATCGCCGCGACCAGACGCAGGTCCGGGGCATCGGCGATCCGCCCGGCAGACCATCAACCCCATCCGTCCGGCGGCGCCGATCACGCCGACACGGATCACCGGATGGCGTCCCTGGAGAACGGCCCGAGCACCGTCACGGTCATCGGCTGCGAGAGTACCCGCTCGGCCGCCCGCCGCGCGTCGTCGGGCGTGACCGACTCGATGCGCTGCAGGAGCTGATTCACCGTGAGGGTCTCGCCGTGACCGATCTCCGACTTGCCCAGGCGCGACATGCGGCCGCCGGGGTCTTCGAGCGACAGGACGAGCGAGCCCTTCATATGCCCCTTCGCGCGCTCGAACTCGTCGGCCGACAGGCCCTTGGCGGCGACGTCGTCGAGCTCGCCCCGCACGATCGACAGGACCTCGCGCATCCGGCCCGGCGTGGTCCCCGCGTACGCGCAGAACACCCCGGCCTCGGCGTACATCGAGTGGTACGAGTACACGCTGTATGCGAGGCCCCGCTTCTCGCGGATCTCCTGGAACAGCCGCGAGCTCATCCCCCCGCCGATCGCGGCGTTCACCACCCCGAACGCGAACCGGTCGGGATCGGTCCGCGAGAGCCCGCTGGTCCCGACGCAGATGTGCGCCTGCTCGGTCTTCCGCTTGCGAACGATGCGATCGCCCGGACGGCACGGGGACGTCTCCGGCCGCGCGCAGGTTCCACGCGCTGGGCCCCGCGGCCCGGACGCGTCCCGGAGCCATGCGTCTGCGGATCAGGTCCAGCAGCGCCTCGTGCCGCAGGTTGCCCGCCGCCACGACGACGACGTTGCCGGGCACGTAGTGCTTCCGATAGAAGCGACGGACCTGGTCCCGGCCCGCGGCCTGGATGCTCTGCTTCGTCCCCAGGATCGGCCGGCCGAGCGGGTGGCCGGGCCACAGCGTCTCGGTGAACAGGTCGTGGACGAGGTCGTCCGGCGTGTCCTCGTGCACGTTGATCTCCTCGAGGATCACCTGCTTCTCGGCCTCGAAGTCCGCCGTCCGCAGCACGGAGTGCTGGAGCATGTCCGCCAGGTGGTCGACCGCCAGCTCGAGATCGCGATCGCGGACCCGCGCGTAGAAGGCCGTGTACTCCTTCGCCGTGAACGCGTTCACCTCGCCGCCGACGGCGTCGAACGCCTCGGCGATGTCACGCGCGCTGCGGGTCTTCGTCCCCTTGAACAGCAGGTGTTCGAGGAAGTGGCTCGATCCCGAGATCGGGGGCGGCTCGTCGCGCGAGCCCGCGAGGACCCAGAAGCCGAGCGTCACCGAGCGGACGCCGGGCATCCGCTCGGTGACGACGCGCAGGCCGGAGGTGAACTCCGTCCGCGCGATCGGCATCGGTCAGGCTGGGTCGCGTCGGCTGGCTGTCGCGATCGCGCGGGCGGCGGTCCGCGATCTCGCGGGCCGCGACGGTCCCGGTCCCGGTCGCGGTCGCGGCGGGCGCGGCGACTCCGGAGGCCTCGGGCTCCATCCCCTCGGGGATCGCCCACTCCTCGCCCACCGGTCGCAGCGAGATCTTCCCTCGATCGTCGATGTCCTGGACCTCGACCTCGATCGTGTCGCCGACCTTCACGGCTTCCTCGACGCTCGCGATGCGCTTGCCGCGCCCGAGCTTCGAGATGTGGATCAGCCCGTCGCGACCCGGCACGAGGTTCACGAACGCCCCGAACGTGGTCGTGTTCACGACGGTGCCCGTGAAGTGCTCGCCGACGCTGATGGGACGCGGGTTCGCGATCTCGTCGATGATGCGCGCGGCCTCGTCGGCGCCACCCGCCTCGCGGGCGCCGATGAAGACCGTGCCGTCGTCCTGGATGTCGATGTCGGCGCCGGTGAGCGCGACGATCTCGTTGATCTTCTTGCCCTTCGGGCCGATCACCTCGCCGATCTTGTCGACCGGGATCTTCAGCGTGATGATCCGCGGCGCCTTCGGGTTGACCTCGCTCCGAGGCGCCGGGATCGCGGCGAGCATCACGTCGAGGATCTGCAGCCGGGCCTCCTTGGCCTGTTGCAGCGCACCGACCAGCACGTCGCCCGGCAGCCCGGTGACCTTCATGTCGAGCTGGATCGCCGTGACGAAGTCCTTCGTGCCCGCGACCTTGAAGTCCATGTCGCCGAGCGCGTCCTCGTCGCCGAGGATGTCGGTCAGGGTCACGAACGTGTCGCCCTCGGCGATCATCCCCATCGCGATGCCGGCGACCGGTGACTTGATCGGCACGCCCGCGTCCATCAGCGAGAGCGTCGAGGCGCACACGCTCGCCATCGAGGTCGAGCCGTTCGACCCCAGGATGTCCGAGACGAGGCGGAGCGTGTAGGGGAACTCCTCCTCGGTGGGCACGACGGGGACCAGGGCCCGCTCGGCGAGCGCGCCGTGACCGATCTCGCGCCGGCGAGGTGAGCCGATCCGGCCGACCTCCCCGGTGGAGAACGGCGGGAAGTTGTAGTGGTGGATGTACCGCTTCGTGTCCTCGGGATCGAGCGTGTCGATCATCTGGGTCATCCGCAGCATCCCGAGCGTCGTCACGTTCAGCGCCTGCGTGTCGCCCCGCTCGAACAGGCTCGAGCCGTGGGCCCGCGGGATCAGGCCGATCTCGGCCGACAGCGGCCGGATGTCCCTCGGCCCCCGGCCGTCCAACCGAACGCCCTCCTGGAGCACGCGTGCGCGCATGACCTGCTTCTGCAGGTCCTTCCACGCCGGCGAGATCTCGGACGGAGCGGACCGCGAACGTCTCCGCACCCCAGACGTCGAGCAGATGCACCTTCAACTCGTCCTTGATCTGGTGCAGCGCCTCGCCGCGTTCCTGCTTGTCGGGCACGATCGCGGCCTCGAGCCGCTCCTTCGCGAACGATCTGACGACCTCGAAGGTGTCCGTGCCGTAGAGCGGCCTGGGCTCGAACGGCTTCGGCTTCACGTCGGCCCTCGCCACGAACTCCAGCTGGAACTCGATCAGCTCGTCGATCGCGCGCTTGGCGGCCTCCAGGCCCTGCGCGACGACGTCCTCGGTCGGCGCCGAGCCGCCGCCGGACTCCAACAGCGTCCAGGTGTTGTCCGGCGCCTCGCCCTCGATCATCAGGATGTCCACCTGCCCGCCGTCGTTCCGGCGACCGGCGACGACGATGTCGAACGTCGCCTCGTCGACGTCCTGGAACGTCGGGTTGATGACCCACTCGTTCCGGATGAACCCGAGACGCACCGAGCCGACGGGACCCTCGAACGGGATGCCCGAGAGCATCGTGGCCAGGCTCGCCGCGTTCATGCCGGGGATGTCGTACGGGTTCGCCATGTCGACCGACAGGACGGTGATCACGACCTGCACCTCGTCGCGGTAGCCCTCCTTGAAGCTCGGGCGCATCGGACGATCGGTCAGCCGGGCGGTCAGGATCGCGGTCTCGCTCGGGCGCCCCTCGCGTCGGAAGAAGCCGCCGGGGATCTTCCCGGCCGCATACATCCGCTCCTCGACGTCGATCGTGAGCGGGAAGAAGTCGATCCCCTCGCGGGGGTCGGCGGTGGTGCACGTGGCGAGCACCTGCGTCTCGCCGTAGGTCACGACGCACGAGCCGCCCGCCTGCTTGGCGAGCTTGCCCGACTCGAACGTCAGGGTCTGGTTCCCGAACGGTCGGGAAAGGGTGATGGCCATCGGCCGGTTCCTCCTTGGATCGTGCGCGGCGCACGCGCGCCGCGCGGCGGATGGAGGCGCACCGGGCCGGTTGTCAGTGGTGAACCGCCGATCGAGATCGGAGGCTCGCAACTGAGAACCGACCGCAGGGTGTCGCCCCCCGGGTCGCTCAGTGGATCGTTGGCATCCCTCCTGCGCGGGACGGCGCCGCGCGAGGCGTCCTCCCGATCACCGGCGAAGGCCCAGCTTCGCCACGATGTCCCGGTATCGGTCGATGTCCTCTCGCTTCAGGTACTCGAGGAGGCGGCGGCGGCGGCCGACGAGCATCAGCAGTCCGCGCCGGGAGGCGTGGTCCTTCGTGTGGGCCTTCAGGTGGTTCGTGAGGTCCGAGATCCTCTTGCTGAGGACGGCGATCTGTACCTCGGCCGAGCCGGTGTCCGCTTCGGAGCGCCGATGGTCGGTGATGATCTCGGACTTCTGCGTCTTCGTGAGCGTCATACGAGGTGCAAGGCTACCAGACGATCCGGCGTCGCCCCTGGTCAGGGACGTGATCCGGGCTACGCGGGCGGGGTCACGAGGTAGTCGTCGAAGGCCACCTCCGTGAAGGCCCGTCTGGATTCCACCCGGAACCCGGTGGCTCCCGCACCGATCGGATCGTCCGAGTCGATGATCGTGTTCACCGCGATCCCGTTGACCTGCAAGCGGAGCGTGACGCCCTCGGGGCCGTCCACACATTCGGCAGCGATGCGGTTCGGCCCGCTCCCTCCCACGATCGCGGGGCTGACCCCCGTGTCGAGGTTGGTCGTCGCGTCCGCGGTCTGCTTCCCGATGAAGTACGTGCCGTCGCCCTGGATCAGGAAGTAGTAGTGCGACGTGGGCGAGGTCGCGCGGCATTGCAGCCCGTACACGGCGCTCCGCAGCCCGGCGAGCGGTCGCGCGGTCGCCTCGATGCGGACGTTGCCGAGGGTCGACAGCTCCTGGGTGGAGGTGTTCGAGTCCCCCGACACGTTGAACCCGCCGATCACGCTCAGCACGTAGGCGCCGTCGGCGTATCCCCCGTTGGAAGCCTCGACCGAGAAGACGTCCCACCCGGAGGTCGGGTCGGAGAAGTCGTCCTGGAAGATGGCGTTCGACGCGGTCGGGCCCGTCGGTGCGGTCGCGCCGGTGGGACCCGCTGCGCTACCCAGCTCGAGGTCCAGCGTCCACCCCCCGGCGATCTGGCCGCGGTCGCGATCGCCGTCGTCGAACACGTACAGCTCCCAGGTGCCGTTCGGATCGGTCCCGTTGAACACGCTCAACGCCGTGGCGTGCGGCGGGGCGGGGGCCGGGGACGGTCCGTCGAACCCGAACCCGTCGCCGGTGAGCGAGCTCGGACGGAACGTTCCCGAGCTGAGCGGGGGGCCCGGCGTCATCGCCGCACCGTCGTCGTCGACCGTGACGGTGAGTCCGTTCACGGGCGAGGTCCCGCCCACCCCTTCCATGAGGAGCGCGGACTCCCCCGTCGGCCCGACGAGGAGCACGTCGAGATCGTCGGCGAACCCGTGGCTGAACCCGGTGAGCGTCACGTCGATGTCCGTCACGACACCGATCAGACCGGACACCTCGATCGGGGACGGATAGGGGCTGGCGGCCCCGACGCGTGGGATCTGGATCGGCTCGCCGTTGGCGAGCGAGGTCGGCGGCGAGGGGCCGGCGCTCTGGGTGGGCGACGGTCCGGGCCCATCTCCGTCTCCGCCGAGTGAGGCGATCACGAGGACGACGGCCACGAGGACCGCGACCGCCCCACCGACGATCGCGAACAGGCGCGCGTTCGACCGTCCCGACGGCGCCGCGACCGGCACGTCGTCCGTGCCCGAGCCGGTCGGGGGTCTCGACGCACCCGTCGAGCCCGACACGGTGGCGGGTGTCGCGGAGGCCGGGGTCTCCGGTGCCGGAGGGAGCATCGGACCGGAGCCGGGCTGCGGCGGTGCGGCGACGACCGTGGGGTCGAGCGCCGGAGCGGCGCGTGGCCCCGACGGCAGACCGACCGCGTGTGCCAGGGCGTCGAGCATCGCGGTGCAGGTCGGGAACCTGCCATCCCGCTCCTTGGCCATCCCGGTGGCGACGACGTCGTCGACCTCGACCGGCAGGTCGTCTCGCGAGGCCGACACCTTCGGAGGCGGATCCTGCAGGTGTCCGAACATCGTCGCCACGTCCGCCGGCTTGTTGAACGGCACGTCGCCCGTCAGGCACTGGTAGACGACGCAGGCGAGTGAATACTCGTCGGTCCGGCCGTCGACCTCATCGCCCCTGATCTGCTCGGGCGCGACGTAGTCCACCGTGCCCAGGAACTGGCCGGTCTTCGTCAGTCCGCTCTTCGAGGACGTGTGCTTCGTGAGTCCGAAGTCGGACAGGTACGGGTGCTCCTCGCCCTCGTCGATCGCGACGAGGATGTTCGCCGGCTTCACGTCGCGGTGGACGAGGCCCCTGCGATGAGCGGTGTCGAGGGCCGCCGCGACCGGCCGGAGCAGGCGCACCGTCCGATCGGGTCCAAGCTGGCCCTCGCTCGAGATCAGCGTCCGCAGATCGTTGCCGCGCACGTAGCGCATCGCGATGAAGAGACGCTCCTCGATCTCGCCCGCCTCGTACACGGGCACGATGTTCGGGTGTTCGAGCCCAGCCGCGAGCTGCGACTCGCGGGTGAACCGCGTTCGGAACGAGTCGTCTGCGGCGAGCTCGGGCGCCAGGACCTTGATCGCGACCTGCCGGCCGAGCCGGCGATCCTCTGCCAGGTAGACCACGCTCATCCCGCCCCGGCCGAGGAGCGATTCCATGCGGTAGCTGCCGAACTCCGCTCCGGGACCGAACGACGTGCTCACGCGTGCTTTCTAGCAGATGGCCCGCCGAGAGCGTGTCGCCCAACGAACGCGTCGCCGTTCACCGGAGGACCGGATGTCCGTCCGACACGATGTACGCGGGCAAGAGCCTGCCGGTGATCGTGCCGTTCGGGCGCACGACGACGCGGGCGACCGCCGTGGTCGAGCCCTCCACGGAGAAGCTCGGCCAGACGAAGTTCCCGAGGCCGTAGAAGATCGGCCTGCCTCGGTACGTATCCATCGGCTGGAGGCGATGCGCGTGGTGTCCGAAGATGACGTCGGCGCCCGCGTCGATCATCCGGTGCGCCTCGTCGACCTGGTACTCGCGGGGCTGCGTGTCGAGCTCGACCCCCCAGTGGATCGCGACGATCACGAGATCCGCCCGCTCCTCCGCCTCGCGGATCGCGCGAAGGGCCCTCGGGAACTCGTGGCCGACGGACGTGCCGATCTCGTCGCCGTTCGCGACCTGCGAGTCGGGGTCGATCACCTCTCCGACCCCCACGAGGCCGATCCGCCACCCTCCGATCTGGACGTAGGCAGGCGCATCCGCTTCCGCCTCGGAGGCACCGGCGCCGATCGGCACGATGTCCGCGCGACGCAGGTTCCGCACGGAGTCCAGCAACGCCTGCGGGCCCTGGTCGAAGCCGTGGTTGTTCGCGAGGCTCGCGACCTCGATGCCCGCCGCACGTGCCTCGTCGAGCGCCTCCGGATCGCACCGGAACACGAACGTCTTCTGCAGCGGCGCGACGATGTCGGTCGACGGGCATTCGTGGTTGATGACGGTGAGGTCGTCGTCGCGGAACAGGCCGTCAAGGCCGCTCCAGGCCCACCCGTAGCCGTTGGTTCGGAAGGCGGGGATGTAGTCGGGATCGAGGCTCACGTCGCCGGTGCCGTGGATCACGATCTTGCGCCTCGGCTCGACGGTCGGCGTCGATGAGGGCGACGGGGTCGAGTCCGGCGTTCCGCCGGGGGAGCCGTCGAGGGCATCGTTCGTGCTCCCCGGCGTCGGCTCCCCCGATGAGCCCCCGGCGGCTCCGCCGGCCGCTCCCTCCACGTCATCGCCCAGGGTCGAGGAGGCGAGCCATGCACCGCCCGCCACCAGCACCACGAGCGCGGCGACGAGCACGGCGAAGGGGACCTTGGAACGCGGCGCGTGGCGACCCGTCATCGGTCTACGGTTCCGGGACGAGGTCGCGCGTCCGTCGGACGTCATCCCCGATCGCCGCCGACAGCTCGGCGGGCGTGTCGAACCGGATCTCGTCGCGGAGGTAGGCCCAGAACTCGACGGCCATCTCCTGCCCGAGCACGTCGTCGTCGAAGTCGAGCAGGAAGGACTCGACGTGGAGCGGTTCGACGCCGAACGTGGGGTTCGTGCCCACGCTGATCGCGGCGACGTAGGTCTCCGTGCCGACCTGGGCCCGCCCGGCGTAGATGCCGCGCCCGGGGAGCAGGAGCCTCGGCCACGTCCGAAGGTTCGCCGTGGGGAACCCGAGGCCGTGTCCCCGTCCCGCGCCGCTCACGACCGTCCCGTCGAGCACGGATCGCCGACCGAGCGCCGTCTCGGGCCATCCGAGCTCGCATCGGGAGAGCGCGTCGCGGACCGACGAGGACGAGACCCGGCGGCCGTCGATGTCGACGAGGTCGACGCGCTCCGCCGTGAACCCGTAGGAGGGACCGGCGTCGATCAGCAGCTGCACGTTGCCCGCGGCCTTGTGGCCGAACGTGAAGTTCGCCCCCATCACGCAGTGCTGCGCATGGAGCCCATCGACCAGCACCCGCGAGATGAATTCCTCCGCCGGCCAGCGGCTGAAGTCCTCGGTGAACTCGAGCACGAGCAGCAGGTCGATCCCGGTCTCCTCGATGAGCCGCGCCTTGCGCTCGACGGTCGTCAGGAGGCGAGGTTCACGTCCAGGCGTCAGCACCTCGCGCGGGTGGCGGTCGAACGTCACGGCCGCCGACACGACACCCCGGGCCCGCGCCTCGTCGACGGTCCTGCCCAGGACCGCGCGATGACCGAGGTGGACCCCGTCGAAGAAGCCCACCGTCACGACCGCCGGGCCCGACTGGACCGGGAGCGCCTCGAGACCACGTAGCTGCTGCATGTGCCCGCAGGGTAGCGAACTTCCCCACCGCAACCGCCCTCGTCTCCGTCGACGGACCGCGACCGCTTCGGGACCGCGACCGTGGAGTAGAGTCGCAAGGCTGTCCAATGGCCACCGTCAGCGAACCCCCATCCATCTCCGAACCTCCGCGCCGCGTCGCGGACGTCTCGAAGGGACGTCGACGCCGGCCGTCCGGCGAACCACCACCGCTCCCGCACGACCTGGGCAGGTCGGGAAGGTTCTGGCTGTTCATGGTCGGCTACTTCGTCACCGTGTTGATCGGCGTCGCCGTCTTCCCGTCGTTCCAGGACCTGTTCGATCGATTCGATGCCCAGCGATCGCAGTGGCTCGTCGAGATCAGGACCCCCTGGTTGACGGACGTGGCGCTCGTCGTGAACGGCCTCGCCGCCGTGTGGACGATCCGGGTGCTGCGGTGGTTCACGATCGCGGTCCTGATCGGCTTCCGGCGGTGGCGCCACCTGTTCGTGTTCCTCGGCGCCATCTTCGTCACCGAGGTCCTGGTGAACCTGATGACGCAGGTGGTCGGTCGTGAACGCCCCTTCGGGATCGAGATCCTCGCGGGCTGGCAGGGCTTCGCGATGCCCTCGCAGCCGATGGCCGCCGTGGCGGTCACGCTCGTCGGCATCAACTACGCCCTGATCCCGCACGGCGCGATCCGCAACCGCGCGAAGTGGGTGATCGGCGCCGTCTTGATCCTCCTCGCGTTCACCCGCGTGTACCTCGGCGTCGAACACCCGTCCGACGCGGCGTTCGGGGCCATCTTCGGGGTCGCCGTCGCCCTGACCGCGTTCCGGTGGCTCACGCCGAGCGACGTGTTCCCCGTCAGCTACCGGCGGGGCAAGTCCGCCCATCTGGACGTCGGCGGACGGCGCGGAGAAGCGATCGTGTCCGCCGTTCGAGACCAGCTCGACCTCGACGTGATCGGCGTGAAGCCGATCGGGCTCGAGGCCTCGGGTGGGTCGACGCCCCTGCGGATGAAGGTCGCCGCCACAGAGGACGAACCCGAGCGCTACGTGTTCGCCAAGCTGTACGCGAAGAGCCACGTCCGAGCGGACCGCTGGTACAAGCTCGGGCGGACCCTCCTGTACGGCGCGCTCGAGGACGAGACGCGATTCGACTCCGTGCGCCGCTTCGTCGAGTACGAGGATTACACCCTCCGGCTGCTCCAGGACATGGGCCTGCCCTCGCCGAAGGCGTACGGCGTGGTCGAGATCACGCCCGAGCGCGAGTACATGATCGTGATGGAGTTCTTCGAGGGCGCGGTCGAGATCGGCGAGGCGGAGGTGGACGATGGCGTCATCGACCAAGGGATGCGCCTCGTCCGCCAGCTCTGGGACGCGGGACTCGCGCACCGTGACGTCAAACCCGCCAACCTCATGGTCCGAGACGGCGACCTCAAGCTGATCGACGTGTTCTTCGTGCAGATCCGCCCATCGCCGTGGCGACAGGCGGTCGACCTCGCGAACATGATGCTCGTCCTCGGGTTGCGCACCGACGCCGAACGCGTGTACCGCATCGCGCTCCGGTACTTCACCGAGGACGAGATCGCCGAGGCCTTCGCCGCGACGCGGGGGGTCGCGAGTCCGACCCAGCTCCGTGCCGAGTTGAAACGGGACGGGAGGGACCTCCTGAAGCGGTTCCGGGACCTCGCTCCGAAGCGAACGCCCGTCGCGATCCAGCGCTGGAGCGTCCGACGGGTCCTGCTCACGATGGTGGTGGTCGCCTGCCTGCTGCTCACGGTGCTCCTGGTCGTGAACAACTGGGCGGTGTTCGCATGAGACGCGTGACCGCCGCGATCGGGGTCGCGGGGGTCCTCCTGGCCGGCTGCACCGTTGCGGTGGGCGAAGAGGTTGCCGAGGTCTCGTGCACGCTCACGGAAGACACCGTCTTCATCCTGGTGGCGCAGGCGGTGCCCTCGGCGACCCTCGTTCCGTGCATCATCGAGTTCCCGGCCGGCTGGTCCTACGGCGGATCCGACGTCCGACGAGGCTCGGCTCGGTACTGGTTGAGCTCCGACCGCGCCGGCACGCGCTCGGCCGAGATCGAGCTCACGTCGAGCTGCGACGTGACCGGTCTGGAGGAACGGAGCGACCCGGTGACCGAGCTCGGCGTTCGCGTGTACCAGGAGCCGCTGTCCTACCAGCCGTACGTCGCCAACCGCTACTTCGTCTTCGAGGGCGGGTGCGTCGTCTACCGGTGGCGGTTCGCCGCCGGAGCCGAGGAGGCCCCCAACCTCGCGTACGAGGCCGTCGCCGCGATGACGTTCCTGCCGCGCAGCCACCTCGTCCGGCTCGTGGACGACGAGATCGGCCTCACCCTCTGCGGCGCGGATGCTCCACCCTGCACCGGGGGGAACTGAGCCGTGCTCACCGATCACCGCCGCGCGATCATGTGGTCGCTCGCGCTGCTCGCGGCCACGATCTTCGTCTTCGTCGCGGTCGGGCGTCACCCACCGTCGGCGGCGCCCACCACCTCACTGCCGATCGTCGGGCGGTCGGATCTCGGCGTGTACCACTGGATGGACGACATCCGCAACGAGCCGCTGACGTTGCTCGCCCGCTTCCTGAGCCTCGTCGGCGGCGGCGTGGTCACGATCCCGCTGCGCGTGCTCGTCTCGCTCTGGCTCGTCGTCCGTCGCTCGTGGCGGATGCTCGCGGCCTGGCTCCTCACCTGGGCCGGGGCGGAGATCATCCTGTCGAGCGCGAAGGCCTTCTACCACCGAGGGCGCCCGCCGGAATCCCTGGTCGAGACCTTCGGGTACTCGTTCCCCTCCGGACATGCGGTCGCGGGGGCCGCGACCGCCGTCGCGCTCGTGCTCGTCCTGCTTCGGCCCGGTCCCGAGCGCCGACGCTGGGAGATGGCGGCGATGCTGTTCGCGTTCGTGATGGCGTTCTCGCGCGTCTACCTCGGCGCGCACTGGCTCTCCGACGTGGTCGCCGGCGTACTGCTCGGCACCGGCGTCGCGCTCGGAGCGGCCGGCTTCACGAACGAGGTTCGGGACCTCGTCCTGCGTCGCAGGGCCAGATCGGCACGGGCCGAGGCCTCGCCCGTCTCCGGCGGCTCGGACGATCCCTAGGCGAGGGTGGGCTCGGCCTCGGGCTCCTGCTCGGGTCCGCCCGCCGGGGCCGGCCGCCGCCAGCTGCTCTTCGCCCGCCAGATCACGTACGTGAACGCGCCGAGTGCGATCTGGATCCCGTACGTGAGCACGCGGAACAGCAGGACGGCCGCCACGACCTGCGGCTCGTTCCCGCCGGCACTCACGAGTCCTCCGATATAGCCGAGCTCGATCACCCCGAGTCCACCGGGCGTGATCGGGATGGCCCCGAGGAGCCGTCCGAAGGCGAAGACGGCAAGGCTCTGGAGTGTGCTGACCTCCTGCTCCGATATCCCCACGTGGCGGAGACTCAAGAGCAGCACGAGCCAGAGCGCGAGCTGCGACAGGACCGTCGTGAGCGTCAGGTACAGCCAGCGCTTCTCGACCAGGACGATCGTCCGCTTGCGGAAGGCCACCGCCTGCTCACCCCAGGTCGTGATCGCCGGCTTGTGGAACAGACGGAGGAACCACGACACGAGCCGTCCCAGCCCATCGCCGATCCGTCGAGCGAACTCCTTCTTCCACAGCGCGAGCGCGAAGAGCGAGACCGCGACCGCGAGCACCGCGAGCCCGACGAGGGCGGCAACCACGAGCGCCCCGGTCGCTTGCCCCGTGATCGCCAGGAGGGCGAGCGCGATGATCGGGAGGCCGAGCTTCATGAACGTGTTCCACACACCGGTGACGCCGATATACAGGGTGATGTTCTGTGCCCCGAACCCCCACGAGTGGAGGATCTGGAAGGTGAGCCCCAGGGCGATCGCGCCGCCCGCGGGCAAGGTGTTGGCGACCGATGTCGTCGTCTGCGTCACGACCGCCGACTGGGCCAGTCGGAGGCCAGGGAGCGCGGCCATATTGGCGAGCCAGTAGGTGAACAGGTTGAAGACCGTCGCCGCGAACAGCGTCGCGACCTCCATCGGCGACAGGTCCTGGATCGTGGCCCAGACGGCTGAGTAGTTGGCGATGCGTGGGATCGCGTAGACGAAGATCCCGACCACGACCACGAGCGAGAACGCGACCTGGATCACCCGGCGAACCGGGAAGCCCTTCTTCACGGCTGGCTCCGACATCGCTTACGCGGGCAGGCTCGCAGCGTGGTCGGGCACGTACCGGTAGGTCTCCAGGGGTGGCCGCACGTATCCCTCGTCGGACTGGCGCTTGGGGACCTCGAGGTGCTCGTGGGCGACGGGTTCGTACGGGATCAACGACAGGAGGTGAGCGATGCAGTTCAAGCGCGCACGCGGCTTGTCGTCGGCCTCGACCACGTACCATGGCGACTCGGGCGTGTCGGTATGGACGAACATCTCGTCCTTGGCCCGCGAGTAGTCCACCCAACGGGAGCGCGAGAGCAGGTCCGTCCCGGACAACTTCCATCGCCGGATCGGGTCGTCGATCCGCGCCTCGAACCGACGCTCCTGCTCCTCGTCCGACACGGAGAACCAGTACTTGATGAGCGTGATCCCGTCCTCGATCAGCAGGTTCTCGAAGACCGGGCACTGCCGGAGGAACCTCCGATGCTCGTCGGGCGTGCAGAACCCGAGCACCTTCTCCACCCCGGCCCGGTTGTACCAGCTGCGGTCGAACAGCACGATCTCGCCGGCGGCGGGCAGCTGCTCGACGTAGCGCTGGAAGTACCACTGGGTGCTCTGGCGTTCGGTGGGCTTCGGCAGTGCGGCGATCCGGGTGATCCGCGGGTTCATGTACTGCGTGATGCGTTTGATCGCGCCGCCCTTGCCGGCCGCATCACGGCCCTCGAACAGGACGACGACCCGAGCACCGACCCGGGCGACCCAGTCCTCCATCTTGACGAGCTCCACCTGGAGGCGCCGGATCTCCTTCTCGTAGACCTTCTTGGACACCCGGCTGGTTCGATCCTCGGCGTCTCGGTGCTTCGACGCCTTCTTGCCCCGCGTCTGGTCCTCGGTCTTCACCGTATGCGCCCCCGGCCCGCTCACCGCGACCCTCTCACATCCCACCCGTGCCCGTCGCCTCGGCGGGCGCGAGCACGACCTCGGGACGCGCCTTCGCGGCGTCGTCGCGGTAGACCCCGATGAGCCGACCACCGCCACCGTAGACGCCGTACGGGCCGTCGATGCCGGTCGGGCCCAGGATGCTGCCGTTCGAGGCGGCGCGCGCCTCGTCCGGCTCGAGATCCACTCGGGGCAGATGCGCGACGGCGCGTTCGACCGGCAGGAGCTCCGCCTCGCCCGGCGCTCGTGCGTCGTGCACCGTTAGCGGCCCGATCGCGGTCCGTCGAAGGGCGACCAGGTACGCACCGCAGCCCAACGAGCGGCCCACGTCGGACACGAGCACGCGGATGTACGTGCCGCCCGAGCACACGACGCGGAACGCGAAGTCCCGCCCGTCGAACGAGGAGACGTCGAACGCGTCGACGCGCACGTGACGTGGCGGCGCGACCAGCGTCTCGCCCGAGCGAGCCGCCTCGTACAGCTTGCGACCGCCGACCTTGACGGCCGAGTACGCGGGCGGGGTCTGGAGCTGCTCCCCCACGGACGCGTCGCAGGCGCGCTCGACGTCGGCGCTCGACGCCGACACGGTCGTCGTCCGCACGACGACGCCGTCGCCGTCGAGGGTGTCGGTCTCCTGGCCGAGGCGCCCGATCCCCGTGTACGTCTTGTCGAGATCGCCGAGGTACCGGAGCAGCCTCGTCGCCCGGCCCACACCCAGGACGAGCAACCCGGTCGCCATCGGATCGAGCGTTCCCGCGTGTCCGACCTTGCGGGTCCCGAGCACGCGGCGCTCGACGTCGACGACATCGTGCGAGGTCAGCCCGGACGGCTTGTCGACGAGGAGGATCCCCTCGGTGGCGGCCGCCATGACCGCTACGGAGCGGTGGGGTCGCCGACGAGCGCCGCACGGAGACGCTCGACGGTGTCGGCCACGCCGTGTCGCGAGGTGTAGCCCGATGCGAGCCGATGGCCGCCACCACCGAACACGGAGGCCACCGAAGCGACGTCGTGCGCGCCCCGGGACCGCAGGCTGACCTTGAACCGCCCGTCCCGCTGCTGCCGGAGGACGGCGGCGACGTCGGCCTCCCGCGCGGTGCGGACGAGGTCGATGAGGTCGTCCGACTCGGACGGCGGGATGCCGGCGTCCTCGAGGTCGGCTCGGGTCACGTAGCTCCACACGAGGTCGGCATCCTCCTCGAGCCGGATCCGATCGAGGACGACACCCAGCAGCCGCAAGGAGGCCGCCGACCGGTCCTCGTAGAGCGCCTGCACGAGTCGCGTGTGATCGAACGGGAACTCGCGGAGCTCTGCGGCCAGCCGGAGCGTCGCGGGCCCGACGGCTTCGTACTGGAACCGCCCCGTGTCGGTCACCAGCCCGGCGTACACGCACATCGCAGTCTCGATCGAGATCTCGCCGCCGAGCTCCTTCACCAGCCGCCAGACGAGCTCACACGTCGAGGAGGCCGCGGGATCGACGAGCCGGATCGAGCCGACACCGTCGGTGGTGACGTGGTGGTCGATCCAGATCAGCGTCTTCGAGCGCACCGCGACGCCGCCGAGGGACGCGAGCCGGTCGAGGGTCGCCGCGTCGCACGTGACCATCACCGGTGGGTCCTTCGGGAACCGGCTCGGCGGCACGAGCGCGTCCGTCCCGGGCAGCATCGCGGCCCACCGAGGCGGCTCGAACGGTTCGTTGGGGAACGAGCAGACCGTCTGCTTGCCCAGCGCCCGGAGGTGGTTCGACAGCCCGAGCATCGACCCCAGGGCGTCGGCATCGGGATTCACGTGGCAGGCGAGCGCGACGGTCGTCGCTTCGGTAAGGGCGTTCGCGGCACGAGCGATCGCCCGATCGGCCGTCATACCTCCTCCGTTCGGTTCGCCTCGCGGAGCAGCTCCTCGATCCGATCCGCGGCGTCGGCCTGCTCCTCCTCGAACCGGAGATCCGGCAGGGTCTTCATCCGCACCTGCCGACCAATCGCCTGGCGGAGGTGACCACGCGCCGAGCGTAGCGCCGCAGCGGTCGCGCGCCGCGCGCGGTCATCGCCGAGCGACGTGTAGGACACCCGCGCCAGGCGCAGGTCGGCCGTGACCCGCACCCCGGTCACCGTCACGAACCCCACGCGCGGATCCTTCAGCCTCAGGATCTCCTCGGCCAAGATCTCCCGGAACTCCTCGGAGACCCGGCTCGGGCGCCCGCCCTCGGTCACGCCTCAGTCCTCCGGGTAGTGGAGGGAGACCTCGGCGTCGATCATCTCCACCTCGGCCCAGCGCTCCACGAGCTTCTCGACCTCGTGCAACACCCGGCGCGAGTGGTACTGCTCGTTGGCCACCGCCGCAACCGCGATCGCGGTCCGCTGCCACAGGTCGTGGTGATCGACCTCGGCGACGGAGACATTGAACGTCGACCGGATCTGGTTCGTGAGGGCCTTCACCACGTGGCGCTTCTCCTTCAGCGAGCCGCATCCCGGGATGCGCAGGTCGAAGCGCTCGAGCGCGACGAGCATGCCGCAGTCCTACAGCTCCCGAGCGACCTCGCGGAGCTCGTACGTTTCGATGATGTCGCCCTCCTTGACGTCGTTGAAGTTCTCGATGCCGATCCCGCACTCGAACCCCTCGGCGACCTCGCGGACGTCGTCCTTGAACCGCCGGAGGGAGCCGACACGTCCGTCGTACGCAACGATGCCGTCACGGATCACGCGGGCGCGTGCGTTCCGGACGATCGTCCCCTGCACGACGTAGCAGCCGGCGATCACACCCGCCCTCGGGACGCGGAAGAGTGCTCGGACCTCGGCGCGGCCGAGGGAGGTCTCCTGTTGTTCGGGCTTCAGCATGCCGCCGAGGGCTCCACGGATGTCATCGATCGCGTCGTAGATCACCCGGTAGAGCCGGACGTCCACCCCTTCCTTCTCGGCGAGCTCGCGAGCCTGGGGGTCCGGCCGGACGTTGAAGCCGACCACGATCGCGCCGGAGGCCAGCGCGAGCGAGATGTCGCTCTCGGTGATGGCGCCCGCGGCGCTGCGGATCACGTTCACGCGCACCTCGTCCTGCGGCAGCTTCGCGAGGGCATCCACGAGCGCGCCGATCGAGCCCTGGGCGTCGGCCTTCACGATGAGGTTGAGCTCGGGCACCTCATCGCGCCGTGCCTGCGCCATCAGGTCCTGGAGGGTCGGCGGCCGGGTCGTGACGAGCTCGGCAGCGCGCGCCTTCGCCTCGCGTTCCTGCGCGATGTGGCGGCCCTCGCGCTCGTCCCCGACCTCTCGGAACTCGTCGCCCGCGTTCGGCGTCGCGGACCACCCGAGGACCTGCGCGGGCTTGCTGGGTCCGGCTTGCTTCAGCGCCTGTCCGTTCTCGTCCTGCATGGCGCGGATCCTCGCCCACGCGGTTCCGGAGACGAGCGTGTCGCTCACGTCGAGCGTCCCGCGTTTGACGAGCACGGTCGCCACGGGGCCACGGCCCTTGTCGAGGTGCGCCTCGAGGACCACCCCCCGCGAGCGACCGATCGGGTCGCCCCGCAACTCCTCGACGTCGGCCACGAGCAGGATCGTGTCCAGGAGCGAGTCGAGGTTCGCTCGCGACTTCGCGGAGACGTCCACGAATTCCACGGTCCCGCCCCATTCCGAGGGCACCACGCCGAGTTCCACGAGCTGTTGGCGGACCCGCGTGGGATCGGACTCGGGCTTGTCGATCTTGTTGACCGCGACGACGATCGGGACGGCCGCGGCCTTCGCGTGATCGAGCGCCTCGACCGTCTGTGGCTTCACGCCGTCGTCGGCTGCGACGACGAGCACGGCGATGTCGGTCACCTGCGCTCCCCGGGCACGCATCGCGGTGAACGCTTCGTGGCCCGGCGTGTCGATGAACGTGATCTCGCGGCCGTTCACATGGACCTGGTAGGCGCCGATGTGCTGCGTGATGCCGCCGAACTCCTGGGAGACCACGTCGGTCCGACGGATCGCGTCGAGCAGCAACGTCTTGCCGTGATCGACGTGTCCCATGATCGTGACCACGGGGGCTCTCGGCTCGAGGCGGCTCTCGTCGATCTCTTCCTCGGGCTCTTCCTCTTCCTCGATCCCGACGATCTCGACCTCGTAGCCGAGCTCCGTGCCGAGCGCCGTGAGGCCCTCATCCGACAGCGACTGGGTGGCCGTGGCCATCTCGCCCAGTGAGATCAGGATCTTCACGACCTCGGCGGGGGTCCGGTCCGTCCGGTCCGCGACGTCCTGGGCGGTCGCCCCGCGGACCAATCGCAGCATCGGCCCCGCCGGCTCGCCGACCTCGACCGCAACCACTTCCGGAACGACGGCGGTGGGAGCGGATGCGGCGACGTCGGCGCCCGGCTCGGCGTCACCATCGGGTGCGCCCTCCGCCGGAGCGATCGCGGCGTCATCCGGAGCGGGCTGCGCGGGCGAGGACGAAGGCGCCACCGCATCCGTCTTCTTCGCCCGGCGCTTCGGAAGCGGTTCTTCGACCGCCTCCTTCATCTTCGCCTCGGGGACGGCCTTGCCTCCCGAGGCTCGAAGGCGGGGGACGGCCTGGTCGGGGACGGACGACGACGCGGTCAGTCCGTCGATCCCCATCTCCTTCAGCGCCGCGAGCAACTCCTTGCTCGCAACGCCGAGCTCCTTGGCAAGTTCATGAACCCGCACGCGACGCGTCTCCTTCGATCTCGGCCCTAAGGGTAGCGGCTCCGTGCTCGTCCAGGCTCGTCCGCAGCGCGCGGGCGATCCCGCCACGCCCGATCGCGAGCTCGATGCACCCGCGGTCCCGATGCACGTACGCCCCCCTGCCCGGCAACGCGGCGGGGGGGTCGGCCCGAACGCGACCCGCGCTCACGACGAGTCGGAGCAGCTCGCGTTTCGGGGCCGGCTCGCGACACCCGACGCAGGTCCGCTCGGGCGCACGCCGCGACCCGGCCTCAGGCGTCCGCCTTCTCCTCCGCAACCACCGTTCCGTCCTCGACGACCGCGACCGGCTCCACGTCGTCGACATCATCCGCAGCGGCCGCGATCGGAGTGGAATCCGTCTCGTTCGGTGCGACGTCTACATCGGCCTCCGGTGTCGAGGCGGCGTCCGACTCGGCGCTCCCGTCGGGTGCGGTCTCCGCCGAAACGGTCTCCGGGTCGGACGGAGCGAGCTGCGCCGGCGAGGACGAAGCCTCGACACCGGAGGCCTCGGCGGCCTGAGGAGCGGCCGGCTTCGGCCCCCGCTGCTCGTCGACGAACTGCGTCTCGCTCTTGATGTCGATCCTCCACCCGGTGAGCCGGGCGGCGAGCCTGGCGTTCTGCCCCTCCTTGCCGATCGCGAGCGACAACTGGTAATCGGGCACGATCACCAGCGCGGTCTGCGTCTCGGGATCGACACGCGCCTCCTTGACCTTGGCGGGCTGCAGCGCGTTGGCGACGAGGGTCGCCGGATCGGCGCTCCAGGGCACGACGTCGATCTTCTCCCCTCGGAGCTCGGTGACGACGTTCCGGACGCGCGAGCCCTTCGGCCCCACGCAGGCGCCGACCGGGTCCACGGCAGGCTCGTTGGAGGACACCGCGATCTTCGAGCGGTGCCCCGGCTCGCGGGCGACCGCCCGGAGCTCGACGATCCCCTCCTCGACCTCGGGGACCTCCAGCTCGAAGAGCTTGCGGAGCAGCCCCGGGTGGGTCCGGGATACGACGATCTGCGGGCCCTTCGTGCCCTTGCGAACCTCGGTGATGTACGCCTTCAGGCGCTCGCCGCTGCGGTACGGCTCGGATGGCACCTGCTCGGCCTGCGGCAGGAGCGCCTCGACCTTCCCGAGATCGAGCAGCGTGTACCGGCGTTCGGACTGCTGGACGATGCCGGTGACCACATCGCCCTCGCGTCCGGCGAATTCCTCGTAGGTCATCTCCCGCTCGGCATCGCGAAGCTTCTGGAAGATGACCTGCTTCGCCGTCTGGGCACCGATCCGGCCCTTGAACTCGTCGGTGACGGTCACCTCATCCTCGGACAGCACCTTCGACTCCACGGTGATCTCGCCCTCGTCGTCCTCGTGCTCGATCCGTTCGAGCTCCTGGATCCACACGCGCAGGTCGCCGGACTCGGGGTCGATCTTCGCGCGCACGCCGAAGGTCTCCTCATCGAGGTCGGGATGCTGCTGTTTCCACCACGACTTGTACGCGGACGCCATGGCCTCCTCGAGCCCGGCGAGGATCGTCTCGAACGCGATCCCCTTCTCGCGCTCGAGCTCCCGTAGCGCCGCGATCATCTCCTGGTTCATGTTCCGCTCCTCGCCGTCCCCCACTCGAAGACGGTCCGCGCCGATGCGATGTCCGCATACGGGACGCGCACCTCTCCGCCGCCGGATGCGATCACGATCGCCTCCGGACCGGCCGAGACCAACGCGCCCTCGTGCACCCGCCGGCCGTCCACCGGCTCGACCGTCTTCACCCGCACCTGCTCCCCGACGCTCCGCTCGAAGTGACGGGGTTCCCGCAGCGCTCGCTCGAGCCCCCGAGAGCTCACCTCGAGCTCGTACGGGGTGTCCGCCGCGAACCCCTCGAGGTCCAGCCGGCGCGAGAGACGCTCGGACGTCGACGCGATCGTCTCCAGGTCCACGCCCCCCTCGCGATGGACGGTCACGCGCAGGACCCGCCTGCCGGACTCGCGTCGGAAGGTCGCCTCCCAGAGCTCGAGGCCCGCAGCCTCGACGACCGGCCGCACCACCGCCTCGACCTCCTCGTCAGGCACGACGAACGCCTCGTTGACCCCTTCGAAAACAAAAGTGGGCGCGAGCCCACTTCAGGGTGACACCGATCAGTTTCCGACCTTGAGTATACCGTCCGGCTTGCCGGCGTGGGCGGTTCAGAGCGCTCGACGTTGCCCGTCGGGCGTGTTCCAGTGGTCGCGAGCGTTCAGGCGCCGGCCCATGCGCGGCTCGTCCCATCCGCGGTGCATCCGGATGCCGAGCTCTCGGCAGGCTCGCTCCGCGGCCTCCTCGCCGGAGAACTCCTCGCGGACCCACAGGCCGGTGACGTCGATCAACACGAGGTCCCAGGTGCGGAGGCCGACGTGCTGCAGCACCGCCTCGACCTCCGGCCGGACCTTCACGAAGTCCCGCAGCGCGCTCGGTGCTCGCTCCTCGGACATGGCCGAGAGCCTAGGGTGCCTGCTCGAGCAGGTCCATCGCCCCGCGAGCGGCATCGGCGAGCGCCACCGTGGATCGCTCGCCCGTGGCTCGGAGCTTCAGATCCGCGGTCCCGGCGGCGACCCCTCGCTTGCCGACCGTCACCTGCACCGGGTACCCGATCAGATCGGCGTCGGCGAACTTCACCCCGGCGGTCTCCTCTCGGTCGTCGATCACGACGGCGGCCCCCGCCTCCGCGAGCTCCCCGTACACGCGCTCGGCCTCTGCCATCACGCGGTCGTCGTCGCGGTTGGCGATCACGACGACCACCTCGAACGGCGCGAGCACCTTCGGCCACCGCAGGCCCGCCTCGTCGTGGAACTGCTCGGCCGCCGCGGCCATGATCCGCGTGATCCCGATCCCGTAGCTCCCCATCTCGTAGGGCCGTTCGGTCCCGTCCTCGTCGAGGAAACGAGCCTTCAGCGGCTCCGAGTAGCGCGTGCCGAGCTGGTAGATGTGGCCCACGACGATCGACCGCTCGATGTGCAGAGGTGCGCCGTCGTTCGGACACGGGTCCCCTTCGCGGATCTCCACGAGATCGACGAACTCGTCCACACGGAAGTCACGAGGCGTGTTCGCCCCCGTCACGTGGTGGTCGGGCCGGTTCGCGCCGGTGACCCAGTTCGGCCGTCCCCGCACCGAGGGATCCGCGAGGATCACGACGTCGTCGGCGAGCCCATGCGGCCCGACGAACCCCTTCACGTAGCCGTGCGCCTCGAACTCCGCGTCCTCGAAGGGCCGCACCGGCGTCGGGAAGAACCGGCGTTCGAGCTTCACCTGGTTCACCTCGCGGTCGCCCGGCACGAGCGCGGCGACGACGGTCCCGCCCGCATCGAACAGGATGTTCTTGAGCATGTGCGCGGCGGGCCGCTGCAGGAACTCGGACACGGCGGCGATCGTCGACGCGCCCGGCGTGTGGACCTCGACGAGCGGGTCGAGCGGCGGGTCGTCCATCAGCGGCTCGGGCGCCCGGGGCGACGCGGCCTCCGTGTCGGCCAGGTAGTCGCACGTCGGGCACGAGACGTAGAGGTCCTCGCCCACGTCGGCCACCGCCATGAACTCGTGGTTCGTCCCGCCCCCGATCTGGCCGGGGTCGGCCTCGACGACGACGTAGGACAGCCGGCAGCGATCGAAGACACGGCGGTAGCTCTGCTTCATGACCTCGTAGGACGCGCGCAGACCCTCCGCATCCCGATCGAACGTGTACGCGTCCTTCATCAGGAACTCGCGCACGCGGAGCAGGCCGTACCGTGGGCGATACTCGTCCCGGTACTTCCATTCGACCTGGTACAGGTTCACCGGGAGATCACGGTACGAAGGCAGATCGCCGGCGACGAGCGGCGTCACGACCTCCTCCTGCGTCGGACCGAGCACGAGCTCGCGTTCGTGCCGGTCGACCAGCTTGAACATCACGGGCCCGTAGGCCTCCAACCTCCCCGTCTGCCTCCACGGCTCCGACGGGAGCAGGATCGGCATGCGGATCTCCTGCGCGCCGGAGGTGTCCATCTCCTCGCGCACGATCGCCTCGATCCTGCGGGTGGTGCGCAGCCCGAGCGGCAGGATCGTGAACACGCCCGCGATGACGGGACGGATGAACCCCGCGCGGAGCAGCAGCTTGTGCGACGCGGCTTCGGCCTCCGCCGGGTCCTCTCGCAGGGTGGGCGTGAACAGCTTCGAGAGCCTCATGGGGGCCCAAGGATACCGGCCGACCTCGATCCGCTCGGCGGCTCCGACGCGCGGGTAGGGTGGTCGCCGTCGTGATCCTCGTGGTCGACCACTACGACTCGTTCACGTACAACCTCGTCCAGCTCATCGAGAGCCTCGGGATGGCGACCGACGTCGTGCGGAGCGACGAGGCCAGTCCCGAGGAGCTGCTCGAGCGGCGGCCCGAAGCCGTGGTGCTCTCGCCCGGGCCCGGCCGACCCGAGGACGCGGGGTGCTTCATCGAGCTGCTCCGGATCCTCCCGGACGAGGTGCCGGTGCTCGGCGTCTGCCTGGGGCACCAGGCGATGAGCATCGTCGCGGGGGCTCGTGTCGAGCGAACGACGCCAGTGCACGGGAAGGCTTCGCTCGTCCACCACGACGGGACCGGGATCTTCCGAGGGGTCCCCGACCCGTTCGAAGCCGCCCGCTACCACTCGCTCGTGGTGGATCGCGAGAGCCTGCCGAACGAGCTCGAGCTGCTGGCGTGGAGCGAGGACGGGACGGTGATGGCCACCCGGCACCGATCGCGCTCCCGGTTCGGGGTGCAGTTCCACCCGGAGTCGATCCTCACCCCGCAGGGGCCGGCGATCGTCGGGAACTTCCTGGGACTCACCCGGGGTGGTTCGGCATCGTAGGAGCGGACCGGTGGCCGCGTGCGTCGCGGCTACTCGGCCCCGATCGGCTCGCGCGCGCGGTCGGCCGCGATCCTGCGCGCTTCCTCGAGCAGCCGTTCCACGAAGCGGTCCTCGGGGATCTTGTCGACGACCTCGCCCTTCACGACGAGGAACCCCTGACCCTTCCCCGCCGCGATGCCGAGGTCGGCCTCTCGGGCCTCGCCGGGACCGTTCACGACGCAGCCCATCACGGCCACGCGGATCGGGACCTTGAGCCCCTCGCGCTCGATCGCCTCCTGCACCTTCTTCGTCAGACCGAGCACGTCCACCTCCGCCCGGCCGCAGGACGGGCAGGCGACGAGATCGAGGCCGCGCTTGCGCAGGCCGAGCGACTGCAGGATCCACGTGCGCGACCTTGACCTCTTCGACCGGATCGTCGGTGAGCGAGACGCGGATCGTGTCGCCGATGCCCTCGGCGAGCAGCGCCCCGATCCCGACGGCGCTCTTCACGCCGCCCGCCGGCATCGGCCCGGCCTCCGTCACGCCGAGGTGGAGCGGGTAGTCGCTCGCGTCCGCGAGCAGCCGGTAGGCCTCGATCATCACCCGAGGGTTCGAGTGCTTCACCGAGATCTTGATGTCGAAGAAGTCCTCGTCCTCCAGGATCCGGGCCTCGTTCATCGCGCTCTCCACGAGCGCCGGCGCGGTCGGGGCGCCGTGGCGTTCGAGCAACTCCTTCTCGAGCGAGCCGGCGTTCACGCCGATCCGGATCGGCACCCCTCGCGCCTTCGCCTCGCGCGCGATGAGCCGAACCTTGTCCTGGTACCTGATGTTCCCGGGGTTGATCCGTAGCCCCTGGATCCCCGCCTCGAGCGCGGCGATCGCGTACTTCCACTGGAAGTGGATGTCGGCGACCACCGGCACCGTCGACTTCGCAGCGATCGCGGGAAGGGCCGCCGCGTCCTCCCAGTGCGGCACGGCGACGCGAACGATGTCGACGCCGGCCGCCACCAACGAGGCGATCTGCTGCAGGGTGCCGTCGATGTCCGAGGTCTTCGTCGTGGTCATCGACTGGACGCGGACCGGGGCGTCTCCCCCGATCGTCACGTCGCCGACGCGAACCTGCCGGGTCTTCCGACGCGGGGTCTCCACGGTCCCAGTCTCCCAGCCCACGTTCGCTAGGCACCGAACACGTGGAAGACCACGCGCCGGTCCTTCGCCTCGCCGGCGGTGACCGCTGGCGAGTAGGACGAGCCGGAGAGCAGCATCGCCTCGGAGCCGGAACTCATCCGTCCCTCCGTGTCTCCGGCTTCGTGGGATCCACGGAGACTCCCCGACCTCCGGCCGCCGGCGCGACCGGCAGCGCGAACGTGAACGTGCTCCCGCTCCCGGGCTCGCTCTCGGCCCAGATGCGACCGCCGTGCGCCTCGACGACCGAACGTGCGATCGCGAGGCCGATCCCGGTCCCCCCGTCGTCGCGCGAGCGGGACGCGTCGATCCGGTAGAACCGCTCGAACACGCGAGGCAGATGTTCGGCCGCGATCCCGGGGCCCGTGTCAGCCACGGCCACGTCCACCGAGCCGTTGTTCGGCGACGCGCTGACGGTGACCCGTCCGCCCGTCGGCGTGAACCGCACGGCGTTGTCGAGCAGGTTGAACAGGACCTGGTGGACGCGCTCGCGGTCGGCGAACACCGGCGGCAGGTCCGCCGGGAGCGCGTCGTCGAGCTCCACGCGGCGGTCGGCACGAGCGACTTCGATCTCGGACAGCACCTGCGCGACGAGTGGCGCCAACTCGACCCGCTCGCGTTCGAGCGGGACGTCGCCCGATTCCAAGCGCGAGAGCATGAGGAGCTCGTCGACGAGACGGCCGAGCCGCTCGGACTGGGCCAGCATGACCTGCAGCGTCTCGGGATCGGGCCGTTCCACGCCGTCCAGCAGGTTCTCCAGGTGCGCCCGCAGCGCCGAGATGGGGGTCTTCAGCTCGTGGGAGACGTTGGCGACCAGATCCCGGCGCAGCCGCTCGAGGCTCTCGAGCTCGGAGCTCATCCGGTTGAACGCCACGGCGAGCTGACCCACCTCGTCCCGCGAGTCGGTGAACACGCGCTGCGAGTAGTCCCCCGCCTCCATGCGGCTCGCAGCCTGGGCCATGTCGCGCAGCGGCTGCGTCATGCCGCGCGCGACCCATCGCGCGATCACCAAGGCGATGCCGGCTCCGAGCGCCCCGGCGAGCAGGAGCTCCCAGAGGTGGTCCCCGATCACGAACACGTCGAAGACCTCGCCGAGGATCAGCAGGACCACGAGGATCGTCATGCCGACCGCGAACACGATGACCGATCCGAGCTTGGACCGGATCGTGGGGAGTCGCTGCAGCAGCGTCATCGGTTCACTCGTCCGCGAAGGTGTACCCGACGCCGTGCACCGTCCGGACGAACCGCGGCTCGATGCCGTCCTCCCCGAGCTTGCGACGGATCCGCGCGACGTGCGAGTCCACGACCCGGCCGCCGGCGTAGTCGCGGTACCCCCACACGCGGTCCATGAGCTGCTCCCGGGTCAGGACGACGCCCGGCTCGCGCGCGAGCGCGAGCAGGATCTCGAACTCGAGGGGCGTGAGCTGCACCTCCCCGCCGTCCACGCTCACCCGGCGCCGTGCGGGATCGATCGAGATCCCCTCGCGGGTGATGGGCTCCTGCGAGGCGCTCGACGCGATCCGCTCGACCCGTCGCAGGATCGCCTTCACGCGTTCTGCGAGCTCGCGGAGGCTGAACGGTTTCGTCAGGTAGTCGTCGGCTCCCACCGCGAAGCCCGCGACCTTGTCGGCCTCCTCGGTCCGAGCGGTGAGCATGAGGACGGGGACCCACCGATCGCGCTGCAGGCGTTGGCAGACCTCGAGGCCGTCCATCCCCGGCAACATGAGGTCGAGCACCACCAGATCGGGACGCTCCGTGTCCGCGAGCTCGAGGGCCTGCTGGCCGTCGGCGGCGACCACGACGTGGAAGCCCTCGCTCGAGAGCCGAGCGCGAACCGCCTCCGCGATCGCGGCCTCGTCGTCCACGACCAGCACGGTCTGCTCGGCCACGCGCTCATCGTATCCGCAGGCCGGGGGCGTCCCCGTGGACCCGTGTTGAGAGATCGTGGCGGCCCCTTGGGCGCTCAGCCGGGGGGTTTGACGATGTCGACGTAGACGACCGCGACCGTGAACAGGATGAAGAACGCGGCGACCGCGGCCGACACGGGGACGACCTTGCGCATGTCGACCGGCCTGCCCCGGATCTTCTCGATCGCGAGCACGGCGAGATGCCCGCCGTCGAACGGCGGCAGCGGCAGCAGGTTCAGCAGTCCGACGAACACGTTCACGAGGCCGAACACGAGCAGCAGGTCCCCGAAGTGCCCTTCGTCGGCGATGCTCCCAGCGATCCGGCCGACCCCGACGACGCTGGCCGGGTCGTCGGGTTGGCGGGGTTCATCCGTGAACACCAGGTCCGCGAGTCGCCCCAGCCCCTCGGGTCCGAAGATCCGGAAGACGCCTTGCACGGTGGTCACCAGGTTCTCGCCCACGAGCCCGACGCCGCCCGTGACCGAGCCCAGGACCCCGGCGGTCTCCCGTCGTCCCGGCCCGAGGACCACGCCGAGCCGCGCCTGCTCCACCCCCTCGACCTCGGACAGGACGGGGACGATCTCGACGGTGAAGGTGCGCCCGTCACGCTCGATCGTGACCGGCACGGGCTCACCGACGTGCTCCTGGATGTATGCGATGAGCGCCTCGTCGAGCGGATCGTCGAGCTCCCCGACACCGACGACGCGGTCGCCCGGTCGCAACCCGGCCTCGAACGCGGGGGCGGGAGCCCCGTCCAGCGTCGCCGGCACCTGCACGAGCAGGGGGCTCCGGGCGGTGGGTTCGCCCACCACACCGAGCCAGAGCGCGAAGAACACGAACGCGAGTACGAAGTGCGTCGCGGGGCCCGCGACGATGACGAGCGCGCGTTGCCACGCCGGCTTCGCGCCGAACGTCCGCGGCAGGTCCTCGGGCGGCACGGTCTCGTACGGGTTCATGCCTGCGATCTTCACGTAGCCCCCGGCCGGGATCCATTTGAACCCGAGCTCCGTGTCGCCGCGCCGCGTCGACCAGATCTTCGGACCGAACCCGACGAAGAACTCGTGGACCTTGATCCCGAAGGCCCGCGCCACACCGAAGTGCGCCGCCTCGTGGATCACGATCACCAGGATGAGGACGACGATGAAGGCGCCGACGCCGAGGGCACCCATGCTTCGGGTCCTAGCGCGCCTCGACGATCTCGGCCGCGCGCCGGCGGGCCCACGCGTCGGCCCGCTCGAGGTTCACGACGGAGACCACCGATGAGGGCGGCTCGTGCTCGTCGACGACGGAGGTGACGATCTCGACGATGCGCGTCAGGGGGATCTTGCCTTCGAGGAACGCCATGACGACGACCTCGTTCGCCGCGCTCATGACGGCGGGGAACGTGAGTCCGAGCTCGCCGACCCGGTACGCGAGGTCGATCGCCGGGAACGCCTCCCGGTCGACCGGCTCGAACGTGAGGTTCCGGTCCGCCAGCGGCACCGGCCCGATCCCGCTCGGGAGCCGTTCCGGCCACCCGAGCGCGAGCTGGATCGGCAGCCGCATGTCGGGCATCGCGAGCTGGGCCGTGATCGACCCGTCGCGGAACTCCGCGAGCGCGTGGACGATGCCCTCCGGGTGGATCAGGACGTGGATCTGCGCGTACTCGATGCCGAACAGGTAGTGCGCCTCGATCACCTCGAGGCCCTTGTTCATCAGGGTCGCCGAGTCGATCGTGATCTTCGGCCCCATCTGCCAGACGGGATGCGCGAGCGCCTCCCGGACCGACGCCTTCGCGAGCTCGGTATGGGTCCACCCGCGGAACGGCCCGCCGGAGCCGGTCAGGATCACGCGCTTCAGGTCCTCGCGGCGCTCGCCGCGCAGGCACTGGGCCAGGGCGGCGTGCTCGGAGTCGACGGGGACGAGCCGCTCCGGCTCCCCCTTGATCAGGTCCACCACGAGATCGCCGCCGACGACCAGGCTCTCCTTGTTGGCAAGGGCGAGCATCTTGCCCGCCTGGAGCGTCGCCAGCGTCGGCGCGAGTCCGGCCGCGCCCACGAGGGCGTTCAGCACCATGTCCGCCTCGGCGTCGCGGGCCAGGGTCTCGGCCGCGTCGGGACCGACCAGCACCTCGACGCCGTGGATGCTCGCGACCTTGTCCCGCACGTCGGCGGCGGCCTCCTCGTCCGCGATGGCGACGAGGGGAGGGAGGAACTCCCGGATCTGGCCGACGAGGAGCTCCTGGTTGGTCCCGGCGGAGAGCCCGACCACCTTGAACCGGTCGGGGTTGTGCCGGACGACGTCGAGCGCCTGCGTCCCGACCGATCCCGTCGATCCGAGGATGACCAGCGAGCGCATCATCAAAGGGTACCCCCTGCGAGCGAGAAACCCGGGCAGGCCGAGCGGCGGGGTCGGCGCTCCGAGGAGCGGCTACAGCAGGATCAGCCGCAGGTAGATGAAAGCCGCCGGGGCGACGAACAGCACCGAGTCGATCCGGTCCATCACGCCTCCGTGGCCGGGGAGGATCCCCCCCATGTCCTTGATGCCCAGGTCACGCTTCAGCAGGGATTCGGCGAGGTCGCCGAGCGGCGCGAAG
Source organism: uncultured Actinomycetes bacterium (assembly GCA_963771385.1). GTDB lineage: Bacteria > Actinomycetota > UBA4738 > UBA4738 > HRBIN12 > DASSJM01. Next base: position 126,924 of record CAVYTE010000003.1, on the reverse strand, counting down.
AGTGCGACCACGACCGCGAGCCCGGCCGATCGACCGACCGTGTCGAGCAGCGATACCGACGGCGCCACGACACCCACCGCGACCGCGATCACGACGAGCGTCGCGCCGATCGCGCCCTCCCACGATTTCTTCGGACTGATCGTGGGCGCGAGTGGACGACTCCCCCAGAAGAAGCCGACGCCGAACGCCGCCGTGTCGTACACGACGGTCAGCCCGATGATCGAGAGCGTGAGCCCCTCGCCGTCCGGCAGCTTCAACACGGCGAGGGCGTAGGCCGCGAGCAGCGGGATGTACGCGACGCCGAGCACCGTGATCGCGATGCTCGAGACGAGGTTGCGGCGGTGTGGCGCCGGCACGGTCATGTACCACAGGAAGGTGGCGAAGATCGAAAGCGCCATGATGGCGAGCATCGCGTTCTCGCCTCGGAAGTAGCCGGCGCCGAGCACGAGGGCGCCGGAGACCAGCCCGAGCGCCGTCGCAGGCTGGTAGCCGTGCTTCTGCATCGCGAGGTAGAACTCCCCGAGCGCGAACAGCACGACCAGGCCAGCCAGGATCGCGAACGGACCGGGCCCGAGCAGGATCGCGCCGACCGCCAGGGCCACGAGGATCGCGCCGGTGAGGAACGCCGTCGGCACGTCCCGTCCGGGCCCCTTGCGTTCGGACTCGGCGCCGACCTCGATCGTCGTCGGCTCCTGCCAGCTGGGTCCGCCGAACCCCTCCGCGCCGACGCGGACGGTGGCCGGTTCGCCCTCGGGGACGGCTCCCTCCTCGAGGAGCGTGGCGATCGCGACCTCCTCGGTCGCGTCGGGCGCCGGCAGCTCCGGTTCGATCCGAACCTCCTCGCGAACGGACTCCGCGAAATGATCGGCCGCCGCCTCGACCGCCTCGAGGTCGGGCGCCTCCTCCGCGGCCGCGGCGGCCGACGCGCCCCCGGCGACGTCGTCCCCCTCCTCCAGCTCCGCGACCTCGGTGGCGTCCGCTCCCCCCGGAAGCTCCACGTAGGAGGGCTCGGCGGCCTCGACAGGTTCGTACTCCTCCGCCTCGGTCTCGAACAGGAACGATCCGACCCCGCCCTCTGCCTCGACGTCCTCGTCCTCGTCTTCGTCTTGGTCTTCGTCTTCGGCCGCCATCTGCGTCGGCTCGTCGGTGGCGCTCGTCCACGTGGACGGGGCGTCGGACACCGAGGGCTCTGTGTCCTCGGCCTCGACGACCACCCTCGATGCATGAGCGGACTCGGGTTCCTCACCCGATCCCCCGGACTCGGGGGACGCTGGGGCCGGCTCGGACCCCTCTTTCGGGTCCCGCGCGATCTCCTGGTCCTCGTCCGGGACGCGGATGACGGGTTGGGACGGTTCCGGCCAGTCCACGTCCTGGATCGGGGCGAAGAACTTGTCGAGGTCCTCGAAGAGCTCCTCGCCCTCGCCGCGCCGCTCGTCGTCGGCCACGTCAGATCTCCTTCAGCTCGACGTCTTTGTGGGACACCACTTCGTCGATGTCGCCGATGTGCCGGTCCGTCAGCTTCTGGAGCTCCTTCTCGGAACGCACCAGGTCATCTTCCGAGATGGCGCCCTCACGCTCAAGTTTCTCCAACTCTTCCTTGGAGTGTCGCCGGATGTTCCGAACGGCAACCCGGCCCTCCTCACCTCGATGGTGGACGAGCTTGATGAGCTCCTTCCGGCGCTCCTCGGTGAGCGGGGGGAAGCTCAGCCGGATGACGACGCCGTCGTTGCCCGGCGTGATGCCCAGGTCGCTGGACATGATCGCCTTCTCCATCGCCGCGATCGCGTTGCGATCGTAGGGCGTGATCACGAGCGTTCGGGGTTCGGGCACGGAGAATGAGGCCAGTTGCTGGATCGGCACGGGCGTGCCGTAGTAGTCGACGATCACCCGTCGGAGCAACGCCGGGGTGGCTCGCCCGGTCCGGATCCCGGCGAGCTCGTCCTTCAGGACGCCGAGGGCTTTGTCCATCTTGTCCTCGGCCGACGCCAGCGCCGTCGCCACCGTCATCGGGCACCCCCGTGCACCAGCGTCCCGATCGGCTCCCCCGAGACCGCGCGCCGGATGTTGCCCTCACCCCGGAAGTCGAACACGATGATCGGCAGCGCGTTCTCCATGCACAGGCTGATCGCCGTGGCGTCCATCACCTGGTAGCCCTCGCGGAGCACGTCGAGGTACTCGATCGCCTCGTAGCGCTCCGCCGTGGGGTCCAGGTGCGGGTCGGCGGTGTACACGCCGTCGACCTTCGTCCCCTTCAAGATCGCCTGCGCGCCGATCTCGAGCGCGCGTTGGGCCGCCGTCGTGTCCGTCGAGAAGTACGGTGCGCCGAGCCCCGCGGCGAACACCACGACCCGGCCCTTCTCGAGGTGCCGGATCGCGCGAAGCGGGATGTACGGCTCGGCGATCTGCGCCATGTGGATCGACGTCTGGACACGGGTCGGGACGTGGATCTTCTCGAGCGCGTCCTGCAGGGCCAGGGCGTTCATGACCGTGGCGAGCATGCCCATGTAGTCGGCCCGGGATCGGTCGATCGCGGGCGCGTCACGCCCGCGCCAGATGTTCCCGCCACCGACCACGACCGCGGTCTGCACCCCGAGATCCACGACGTCCACAAGCTCGCGCGCCAGCATGGCGGTGGCGTCCGTCGAGATCCCGTAGCCCGCGCCGGCGGGTGCGAAGGCGTCCCCGGAGAGCTTCAGCAGGACCCGGCGGTAGAGCGGCCGGCCGTCGTCCCGAGCGTGATCGCTCTCCGGCATGTCGTAACCCTACTCGGTCTCCTCGCCGAGCCGGAACCGGACGAAGCGGCGGACGGCCACCTTCTCGTTGACCTTGGCCCCGACCTCGTCGAGCAGCTGCTGGATCGTCTTCGAATCGTCCTTCACGAAGGGCTGATCGAGCAGGACGGTCTCCTCGAAGAACGCCTTCATCTTCCCCTCGACGATCTTCGGGATCACGTCGTCAGGCCTGCCGAGCTCCTTGGCCTGCACCTCGTAGATGTGGCGTTCGGACTCGAGGAGATCCTCCGGGACGTCCTCGCGCGAGACGTACGTCGGCGCGAGGGGGCTCGCGACGTGCAGCGCGACGTCCCGGGCGAGCTGCCGGAACTCGTCGGTGTTCGCGACGAAGTCCGTCTCACAGTTGACCTCGACGAGCGTGCCGACGGTCTTGTTGAAATGGATGTAGGACTCGATGACGCCCTGATCGGCGGACCGCCCGGCGCGTTTGGCCACCGAGGCCTGCCCCTTCTGGCGAAGGATCTCGAAGGCCCGGTCCAGGTCGCCGGCGGCCTCCTCGAGCGCGCGCTTGCAGTCCATCATGCCGGCCCCGGAGCGATCGCGCAGCTCCTTCACCAGCTGAGCGGAGATCTCACCCATCGTCCGGCTCCTCGGCCTTCTGTTCACCGTCGGCGCCCGCCGCCGCCGGGGTCGAAGACGGAGCCGGGGCCTCATCGCCCCCGGCGATCCTCTCCTCGACTGGAGCTGCCGTGGTGTCGGACGCAGCGAGCGGTGATGGAGCCCCGGCGGAATCTTCGCCCTCGGCCGCAACGTCGGGCTCGGGCTCGATCTCTGGACCGGTCGCCCGGGTGACCACGGCCTCCTTGCCCTCCTGGCGACCCTCGATGATGGCATCGGCGATCAGCCGGGTGACGAGCGAGACCGACCGGATCGCGTCGTCGTTGCCCGGGATCACGTAGTCGACCTCATCCGGATCGCAGTTCGTGTCCACGATCGCGATGATCGACACGCCGAGCTTGCGCGCCTCGTTCACCGCGATGTGCTCCTTCTTCGTGTCGATCACGAAGATCGCGTCGGGCAGCCGCTCCAGGCTCTGCATCCCGCCGAGGTTGCGCTCGAGCTTCTCCTTCTCGTGGCGCAGTCGGATCGCTTCCTTCTTGGGGAGGTAGTCGAGCGCCCCCGTCCGTTCCATCTCGCGGAGCTCTCGCAGTCGAAGCAGCCGGCGCGAAACCGTCTGGAAGTTCGTCAGCATGCCACCCAGCCACCGCGTGGTGACCCAGGGCATGACCGCTCGAGCGGCATGCTCCTCGATCACCTCTTGCGCCTGCTTCTTCGTCCCGACGAACAGGACCACTCCGCCCCGCCGGCCCAGATCCCTCGCGTAGGCGTAGGCCTCTTCGAGACCGGTCAGGGTCTTCTCGAGGTCGATGATGTAGATGCCGGAGCGCTCCCCGTACAGGTACCTGCCCATCTTCGGGTTCCAGCGCCGCGTCTGGTGCCCGAAGTGGACCCCTGCCTCGAGGAGCGCCCGCCTGGTGACCACAGGCATGGTGCGCCTCCTTCCGGTTGTCCCTCCGCCCGCTTCTCCCCGGACGCGACCCGGCCGGAGCCGAGACCTCGCGATCGGTCAGCGGGCGTGTGTGCTCGGCGTCGCAACGCCGGCGGAGGAGCAGTCTATCAGCGCGTTGGTCGCGATCGGCCGGCGGTCGACCCGGGCGTTGCCCGGTCTTATCGCCGCGCCCGGGCGCGCCCGGAGGGCGTCCGCCGCGCCGGCTGGCGTCTGCGGACCGGCTCCTCCGGCACGCTCGACTCCGCGACGATCCATCGGTACGCGAGCGCGGCCATGAAGGCGAGATGGATGACGTTGACCCCGAGGATGAAGACCCAGGCCACCAACGACGGGTTCGCCGTGATCTCCGAGCCGCCCGGGGCGAACCCGACGACCACCGGCAGTGCGATGAAGAAGTAGAGGGCGCAGAACGGAAGCTGCTTGCTGCCGGGCAACATCGCGGCCCGCCCCGAACGCCGCACCGATTCGAGCGCAGGCCTGCCTTGCCGAACCGCCGCCGCCGGAGCGAACCCGAGGAAGAACAGGCCCCCCACCAGCGCCGCGACGAACGCGAGGAAGCCGATCCCCGCGCCGAGGATCGGGAACACGATGTTGCCTGCCACGATCAACGAGAAGGACAACACCTGCACCACGAGCACGGTGGGGATCGCGCGTGCGCCGCGCAGCAGTCCGTACGTGCTCACGCCACCGCGCTCCAACGCCTCGACGATGAGCCCGGTGAGGAGCGCGAACAGGACGCCGCGGATCGTGATCGAGACGGCCGTGTACACGAGGAAGGCCGGTCCGACGCCCACGAGGCTCGCCCCCGTCCCGAGATCGAAGTAGGTCGAGATCGGCGGCAGCGCCAGCACATCCACGAGTCGAGCCGGCGAGCCTTCGTACCCGACCGCGAGGAGCGCCAACCACGCGAGCAGCGGGAAGACGATCGCGACGGCAAGCAGCACGGGCGAAGAAGCGACCGTCAGCAGGCCTCGACCGAACGAGCGAGCGATCCCGGGCATGACCGAGGGCCCACCGCCGAACAGGGCGCTTCCGAAGGGCAGGCGCGATCGCCGCGGCTCGGCGGCCGGTTCCGGCGGCGCATCCGGCTCGGCGTTCGGTGGGCGCGGACGGGGTGGGCGGCGCCGGGCCTTCTTGGCGCTCATCGATCCTCGCCGGGATCGTTTGCATCGTCGGCCTCATCGGGGTCGCCCGCATCGTCGGACTCGGTCTCGAGGCCCTCGTCCTCGACAGGCTCGGTCGAGGCCGCTAGCTTGGCGGGGCCGGCACGGCGCGCGAACACCACGCCGGGGATGAACGCGAGGCCGAAGACGAGCACGGCCGCCAATGCGTAGCGTCCGAACGTCGTTCCGGACTCGAGCTCGGTCGGCGAACGTTCGTCGATCAGCGCTCCGTCGGGATCATGCTCGAACGCGACGAGCGCCGCGTCGCGCCCGAGCCTGACCGCCACGACGACATCGGTCGACAACGCCATCGCGCCGAACGGATCTGACGCCGGCGCGCTCTGCCAGACGAGATGCCCCAGGCCCGCGTCGACGGCCACCAGGCGTCCGTCGTCCAGGCCCAGCAGCACCGTAGTTCCGGACACGACCGGCGAGCTGCGGATCACCACTTCGTTGAACTGGTAGCTCCATCGACGCTCCCCATCGTCTGGGTCCAGCAGGTAGAGCCCGCCGGACAGACCGGCCACCACCGTCCCCTCCTCGGCGAGCGCCGGTGAGGTGAACGGAGAGAAGCGCGAGGTCGTGATGGCGCTCCACCGGAGCTCACCGTCGGCGGCGGCGACGGCCCGGACGGCCGGGTCGGTCGAGCCGACGATCACCGTCCCGTCGATCAGCGCAGGGGTCGAGCCGCCGGTCGGCGCGGCGTCCGCCGCTTCCGCGGGCCACCGGCGCTCCCCCGTCGTCGCGTCGAACGCCATCAACGTCGAGAGCCCGGTGTCCTGGTCGCGGCGCACGACGTAGACCGCGCCATCGCCCACCGCGACCGGGAGGTCGACCTGACCCGGGCTCCCGGCCGGCGAGCCCCAGACGAAGGACCCGTCCTCGAGATCCATGGCGTAGACGTCGCCGTCCCGGTCCCCGACGTAGACGATCCCTCCGTCGATCGTGACGCCGCTGTGGGAGGTGGCCTCGAGCGCCGCCCGCCACAGCTCCGAGCGGTCCGCCAGGTCGACGGCGACGACGGAGGAGACGCGATCCTCGTCCCCCGCCTCCCCGCCGGGCGACGCCGAGACCGTCGGCGATGGTCCCTCCGTGGTCGACGGGGAGGTCGAATCCGGGGGCGACGCGGTCGGCGAAGGCGATGCCAGATCGCTGGGAGCCGGGCCCTCGAGGTAGACGAGCAGGTCACGGCCCCCAACGCTCGCCGCCGCGGGGGTCGAGACCGGGCCGCCCACCCGCGGGATCTGCCAGGTCACCTGCCCCGTCGCGAGGTCGATGCCGTACACGGCCTGCGAACCGACGCTGACGACCTCATCACCGATGACGATCGGTGATGAGAGCCCCCCTCCCGCCGGCGCGGGCATGGTCCATCGCACCCGGTATGGGGGTTGCGGTCCATCGGGGAGGAACCCGGCGTGGGCGGAACCGCCCTGGAACTGTCCCCAGGCGACGCCATCGCCCTGTTGTGCCGCGGCGTTCGTCGTCCAGATGCCGAGCGCCGCCGGGATCAGCAGGATCAGGGAGGCGGCGCGCGGCCGTCCGCGACGGTGCATGGGATGTGGTGAAGCCTCCGGTGTCGGGGGCCGCACATCCTAGCGGGCGCCCCTTCGCTCGGCACGCGGCGTCAGGCGGCGAGCGGCGCGAGCCGGATCAGGTCGACGGCACTCGGCGGCCCGAGGTACTCGAGTGGGTCGACGTAGTCCCCAGCGAGCCGCACGCCGAAGTGCAGGTGCGGGATCGCCGAGCCCGGGTGACCGACGCCAGTGGTTCCGATCACCTGGCCGCGCGCGACCGAGTCACCCCGCCGGACGGTGATCGACGACAACCAGGAGTACGTGCTGTGCAGCTCGGCCCCGTGATCGATCGTGACGAACAGATGGCCGCCCACTCGACCGGCGAAGGCGACGGAGCCGCTCTCGGGCGCGAGGACCGACGTCCCCACCGGCACCGCGATGTCGATCCCCCGGTGACCCGCACCGAAGGGCGAGTCCGGCGGATCGAAGCGCGTTGATGACGGGCCCGTGGACCGGCCACGCCCACGACCCGGGCACGGGTGGCGCCGGACCGTAGCTCGCGAACGCGCCGGCGAGCAGCACCGAGAGGGGGAGGGCCAATGCGCTGAACAGCATGCGGCACCTCCGATCGAACGATCAGGCGGAGGCTAGCCCGAGGACGACGCGCGCGCTGTGGCGGATGTCACAACGGGCCAGAGGAGGACGTGCTACTCGGTCTCGACGAACTGCAACCGTAGCTGTCCGACCGCCTTCGTGTGGATCTGACACACGCGCGATTCGGTCACCCCGAGGATCTCGCCGATCTCTGCGAGCGTGAGCCCCTCGAAGTAGTAGAGCGTGACGACGATCTTCTCGCGCTCGGACAGCGAGTTGATCGCCGCGGCGAGCATCCCGCGCGTCTCCTGGCCCTCGAGCCCGGTGGTCGGATCGACGCTGCGGTCGGCGAGCGTGTCCAGGAGCGAGACCTGCTCGCCGCGATCGCTGCCCACGCTCAGGATCTCGTCGAGCTGCAGCACCTGGACGAACGAGATCTGGTTGATCACCTCGTGCAGCTCTCGGAGCGTCACGCCCAGCCGCTCGGCGATCTCACGCTCGGTCGGTGCGCGCTTGTGGATCGATTCGAGGTCGGCGTACGCCTTCTCGATCTCCCGTGCCTTGAACCGGACCGAACGTGGGACCCAGTCCATCGCGCGGAGCTCGTCGATGATCGCGCCCTTGATGCGCGGAATCGCGTACGTCTCGAACTTGTTCCCACGGGCCGGCTCGAACTTCTCGAGCGCGTCGATGAGACCGAACATCCCGTAGGAGACCAGGTCGGCCTGATCCACGCTCGCCGGCAGGCCGGTCGCGACGCGGCTCGCGACGTACTTGACGAGCGGCGCGTAATGCAGGATCAGCCGTTCGCGCGCGGGAGCCTGCTCGACCGCGCCCGCGCTCCGCTTGTATCCCGCCCAGAGCAGGGAGAGCTCGTCCGTCCCCTCATCGACGCGACCCGATCCCACGCGCGCCGGCCTGCCGCCCTTCGGTGTGGCGTCCCGGGTCTTCGTCGCGGCCTTGCCTTTGGCCTCGGGTTTCGGCTTGGCGCGCGCCGCGACCTTGCCCTTCGGCTTGGACCGCGCCGCGCCAGGACCGGGTTTGGCGCTCGCGGGCGACGGCACCTCGTCGGCTTTCGTCGCCCTCGCCATCATGCCCTCGGGTGGCTGCGCTCGTACGCCTCGAAGAGGCGTGAGCGCGTCACGTGCGTGTACCGCTGGGTCGTCGCCACGCTCGCGTGGCCGAGCAGTTCCTGAACCGCCCTGATGTCGGCTCCTCCCTCCAGCAGGTGCGTTGCGAACGAATGCCGCAGCGTGTGCGGCGTCACCCGCCGCCCCGAAAGCGTCGCTGCCCCGTATCGTCCCACAAGCCGCCGGATGTCACGTGGGCCGATCGGCCGTCGCCTGCGGTTCAAGAAGAGCGCGCGCTCCTCGGCAGCGGGCACCAGCAGGTCCCGGCCGCGCTCGAGCCAGTCGGTGATGGCGAGCGAGGCGAAGTCACCGAGCGGTACCTCGCGCTCCTTCGCCCCCTTGCCGAGCACGAGCACGCGTCCACGCCCGAGATCGACCCGATCGAGCGTGAGACCGGCCACCTCGCTCACCCGAAGACCCGATCCGTACAGCAGCTCGAGGATCGCACGGTCGCGGATCAGCACCGCGAGCTCGACGCCGCCCGCCTCGGCCGGTGGAACGGGCGCCTCCACCAGTGCCGCCGCCTCAGGCACCCGGAGGACGACCGGCAGGCGGGAGGTCACCCTCGGCCTACCGAGGAGCGATGCCGGGTCCGGGTCGACGTCTCCCCGAGCGCTCGCCCATCGATAGAAGGTGTGGATCGCGGCCACTCGACGTGCGATCGAGGCTCGCGCGTAGCCGAGGGTCGTCAGCTGGGCGAGGAACCGGCGGAGGTCGTCGAGCCCGGCGGTCGCGAGCCCCCGGCGGACCCGGACCAGGGAGGCCGCGAGCTGCGTCAGGTCCCGGCGGTAGGCGTCGACGGTGGACGCGGCGAGGTGCCGCTCGAGGGCGAGGTGGTCGGCGAACCCCTCGATCAGGGCGGCGTCGGCTGGGGGAAGCGATCGGCTGGCGGGCATCGGCCTCGTGGTTGGGGTGCGCCCCTTGTACCAACCCCGTGCGGGTCGTTCAAGCAGCCGATCGGTTCATCCCGACACGCCGGCCCGCAGGGTCGACTCGTATCGGCCGCCGACGTTGCGGACGAGGCCGCGCAGTTCGAGGCGCATCAGCATCTGGACGGCCTCGGGCAGCCCGATCCCGACCGCGGAGGCGACCCGGTCGGGCAGGGTCGGACCGCGGAGCTGGGCGAGGATCCGCCGCTCGCCGTCGCCGAGCTCCGCACGCAGCGCGACCTGCTCCCCGACGGGTTCGATGCCGAGGTCGTGCATCAGATCCTCGGGTCCTCGGATCATCGTCGCGCCGTCACGCACCAGCTGCAGCGGCACGTACGACAGCGGGTTCGTCACGGCCCCCGGCACCGCATACACGTCTCGGCCGAACTCCATCGCGTGTTCGGCGGTGATCATGGACCCGCTTCCCTCGGCGCCCTCGACGACGACCGTAGCGGCGCACAGGCCGGCCACGATCCGGTTCCGCGCGGGGAAGTTCCGTTGCAGCGGCGGCGTCCCGGGCGCGAACTCGCTGACGATCGTCCCGTGCCGATCGGATGCGCTCGAGCAGGCGGCGGCTCGCCTTCGGGTAGCCGACGTCCACGCCGCATCCGAGTACGGCCAGGGTGGAGCCGCCGCCCGCCAGCGCGCCCTCGTGGGCGGCCGAGTCGATCCCCCTGGCCGCCCCGCTCACGACGGTGACGCCGCCCAGCCCGAGCTCCCGACCGACCGCAGCGGTCAGCTCCCGCCCGAGCGGGGTGCACCGGCGGGCGCCGACGATCGCAACGGCGTCGGGCGCCGCCGGGATCGCTCCTCCAACGACGTAGAGCGCCGCGGGCGGATCGGGGATGTCCGCGAGCTGTGGCGGATAGGCGCGCGATCCCCACGACGACCGCGCGGGCCCCGCACGCCGCGACCGCGGCGGCCAACGCGACGGGGTCCGACGACCGCGCGATCGCCCGATCCCCCTCGCTCCCGGCGCGACCCTCGCGGAGGGCGGCGAGGACCGCGGCCGCGGAGCCGACCTCGCTCGCGAGCGCGATGAGCGAGCGCGGCGTGCTGGTTCGGAGCACCGAGAGGACGAGCACCGCCTCGCGGTCCTCGCGGGTTGCCGCGAAGCCGTCGGGCCACATCGGCCACGGGGATCCGGGCCGAAGCGAGGCTCCCCGAGGTGTCCCGCCGACGGAGGTGCGCTTCAGCCGACACGGTCGAGCTCCGGCGCGGCCGATCGATAGGCGAGCGCCTCGACGACGTGGTCAGGCCCGACGCATCGGCTCGCGGCGAGATCGGCGATCGTCCGCGCGACCTTCAACGCGCGGTCGAAGCCGCGCCCCGTCAACACGTGGCGATCGACCGCCGCCGCGAGCAGGTCGATCGCCGTCGCGCGACACCTCTGCCGACCGACGCGCCACCGGCCCGGGGAGATGCGCGTTGCAGGCGAACCCGAGCGACCCGTACCTGCGACGCTGCCGTTCCCGAGCCTGTTCGACCCGCTCCCGGACCGACTCCGATGTCTCGGCGCTCGACTCCTCGAGCAGCTCCTGCTTCGTGAGCCTGGGGACGATCAGCTGGATGTCGACGCGGTCGAGCAGCGCACCGGACAGCCGGGCGGCGTACGCCTGCACGCGGTCCTCGCGGCACACGCATCGCCGCGCCGCGTCGCCGGCGAAGCCGCATGGACACGGGTTGGCCGCGGCAACGAGCGTGAACCGGGAGGGGAACTCCGCGGTCCCGGCCATGCGAGTCACCACCACCCGGCCGTCCTCGAGCGGCTGGCGGAGTCCCTCGACCGCGTCGCGGCGGAACTCGGTGAACTCGTCCAGGAACAGCACGCCGTGGTGGGCGAGCGAGACCTCCCCCGGCCGCAACCATGCGGTTCCCCCTCCGAGGAGCGCCTGCGGCGACACGGTGTGGTGCGGCGAGCGGAACGGCCGCTCGAGGATCAGACCCCCGGACAGCAGCCCGGCCACCGAGTGCAGCTGCGTGACCTCCAACGCCTCCTCGCTGGTCATCGTCGGCAAGATCGTGGCGAGTCGCCGGGCGAGCATGGTCTTGCCGGCGCCGGGTGAGCCGACCATGAGCAGGTTGTGGCCGCCTGCCGCCGCGACCTCCAGTGCCCTGCGGGCCTGTGCCTGCCCGCGAACCTCGGACAGGTCCACACGGCGGGGTTCGACACCCTTGGTCTGCGCGACCTCGTAGGGGGACGGCGCCCTTGTCCCGCGGAAGAAGGCCACAACCTCCTCGAGCGAGTCGGCGCCGACCACGCGCAGCCCGTCGACGAGCGCCGCCTCCGCCGCGTTCGCGGAGGGAACAACGACGCCACGCAGGCCGTCGCGAGCCGCCGCGATCGCGACCGAGAGCATCCCCGGCGTGGCGACGAGACCACCGCGCAACGAGAGTTCGCCGGCGAACGCCCAACCGGCGACGGGTTCGACCGGCACCTGCGCCGAAGCAACGAGCACGCCCATCGCGACGGGGAGATCGAGACCGGGACCCTCCTTGCGGAGGTTGCCCGGCGACAGGTTGACGACCACGCGGCGGAGGGGCCACTCGAGCCGGGCGCTCTCGACGGCCGGGCGGATCCGGTCCCGCCCGTCCTGGACCGCCGCTCCGGGCAGGCCGGTCAGCGTGAGCGACGGGAGACCCCGACCGATGTACGCCTCGACGATGACGAGATGCCCTCGCACCCCGACCACGGAGACGCCGTTGACTCGGCCGTACACGGTCGGCGGACCCTATCGGCCGGCACCGACACCCTAGAAGGCGTCCTGGAACACCTCGACGTCCGGATCACCCCGTCCCAGCCACACGCTCGCGACGTCGAAGCGGACGCGCGCGCGCCGCAATCCGTTCCGCTCGATGAACGCTTCCGCGAGGTTGCGCACCTTCCTGCGCTTGGACCAGGTCACCGACTCGTACCCCCCGCCGAACGACGCGCCCGAGCGGGCCTTCACCTCGCAGACGACGATGAGGTCGCGACGCCGAAGCACGAGGTCCAGCTCGCCGAGCTCGCACCGCCAGTTCCGCGCGAGGAGCGCGTACCCGTTCCGCTCGTACACGTGGAGCGCGGCCTCCTCCCCCGAGCGGCCACGCGCGGAGCGTGTATCGATCCTGGGTGCCATCGCCGCAGGACGCTAGCGCGAGGGAACGACACACACCTGGACGTCGCCGGTACGGCTGGTCGTGATGGCTATCCCGGCATCTGGATGGAGTCGTCCGGGCGGAGCTCCTCCACGTTCACGTCTCGGCGCGTCATGACCCGAACGTTGGAGACGAATCGTGCAGGGCGGAACATGTCCCACACCCAGGCGTCGGCGAGCACCACCTCGACCCAGCCGTCGTCCCGCGGGTGCACCTCGACCTTGTTCGCGAGGTAGAAGCGGCGCTCCGTCTCGACGACGAAGGCGAACATCGGCACGACGTCGCGATACTCACGGTAGAGCTCGAGCTCGCGCTCCTCCTCGAACCGCTCGATGTCATCGTCCTGCGGGTCCATCAGGGGTCCACCCTATCGTCGTCGTAGTACCCGGTTCGAAGCCCCTTGAAGGAGAACCGGTGGATCGGCGACGGACCGAACGCCCGGATCGCGTCACGGTGCTCCCGGGTTCCGTACCCGCGGTTGTGGTCGAAGCCGTAGGCGGGGAACCGACGGTGGTAGCGATCCATGATGCGGTCGCGCGTGACCTTGGCGACGATCGACGCCGCGGCCACGGACGCGGTCACCGCGTCGCCCTTCTTGATCGACAGGTTCGGGACGCCCAGGCGCTTGACGGGGAACCCGTCCGTCAGCACGTAGTCGGGTGCGACCCCGAGCCGGGCGACGCACCGCCGCAGCAACCACACGTTCGTCTTGTGGAGACCGCGGCGGTCGATCCGCTCGGGCGTGCAACGGCAGGCGGACCACGCAACGGCGCCGCGCATGATGCGTTCGAACGCGGCCTCGCGCTGGAGCGCCGTGAGCACCTTCGAGTCGTTGATGCCGTCGAGGTCGAAGGCATCGGGCAAGATCACGGCCGCGGCGACGAGCGGCCCCGCGAGCGCGCCTCGCCCGGCCTCGTCCACGCCGGCGATCATGCGGAACCCCTGCGCCCGCAGACCGCGCTCGTACCGCCCGAGGTCGAGGACTAGCTCAGCCACCCGAACCGCGACGGTGGCCACACGATGAGGAAGGCCCGCCCCACCACCTTGTCGACCGGAACGAAGCCGAGGCCGAACCTCGAGTCGCTCGAGTGGAGCCGGTTGTCCCCCAGGACGAACAGGGACTCGCTCGGCACCTCCACCGGGCCGTAGTCCCTCGTGTCCACGTCCCCCTCGAGGTAGGGCTCCGGGATCCGGACCCCGTCGACGAACAGACCTGCCCTCTCGAAGCTCGACCGTCTCGCCCGGCAGCCCGATCACCCGCTTGATGAAATCATCGTCCTCCGGCCTCGCGATCCCGACGGCCTCGGACAGCCAGTGGACGAACCCGCCCACCGCCCCTCGGTCGGGCCCGGGCCGTCCCTGGGGATCCTCGAAGACGATGATGTCACCCCGGCTCGGTGTGTACAGGACCTTGCGGACGAGGACCCGGTCGCCCGGCTGCAGGGTCGGCAACATCGAGCCGGACGGGATGAAGAAGGCCTGGACGAGGAAGGTCTTGAGCAGGATGGCGAGCGCCAGGGCCACCAGTACGAGGAACGGGAGCTCGCGGAAGAACGATCGCGATGCGGGGGGCGATCCGGGCCGGGGGTCTTCCAGCGTGTGTGAGCCGGCCTCCTCCGAGGAGCCCGACGGGCTCTCGGACAACGCCTAGCCCTGGACCCCTGCGCCGGGCGCCTCGGCCTCGGCGAGTTCCTCGACCTCATGCTCGCCGGCACCGTCGCTCTCGGGCTCGCCGGCATCGTGACCCTCGGGGTTGGCACCCTCGGCGCCGATATCGGAGGTCTCGGTGGAGTCCACCGGATCCTCGGCGGAGGGCTCCCCCGCCTCCTCGTCCGCGGGCACTGCTGCCGCGGCCGCGCGCTCCGCCTCTGCCGCTGCGATCGCCGCCAGCTCGTCCTCGCCCAGGCGACGCTCCCGGATCCGGGCCTTCTTGCCTCGGCGCTCGCGCAGGTAGTAGAGCTTGGCCCGGCGAACGTGTCCACGGGAGACGACCTCGAGCTTGGCGATCGAGGGCGAGTGCAGGGGGAAGGTCCGTTCCACACCGACGCCGAACGAGATCTTCCGAACGGTGAACGTCTCCTGCAGCCCGCCGCCCTGGCGCCGGATCACCACGCCTTGGAACACCTGGATGCGCTCGCGCCCGGCCTCGACCACCCGGACGTGCACCTTGACGGTGTCGCCCGGCCGGAACTCAGGCCTGTCCGCGCGCAGATACGCCTTGTCGACGAGATCGGTCTTGTTCATGACGGGAGGCCTCATGGTAACAGGCAGGCGTACGGCGCCCGGTCAGCGTTCGAGCAGGTCGGGGCGGTTGCGGCGGGTCTTCTCGAGCGCCGCTTCGCGGCGCCAGCGTTCGATCTCGGCGTGGTCGCCGGACTGCAGGACGTCGGGAACGGCCATCCCTCGGAACTCCGGCGGCCGCGTGTAGTGCGGGTGGTCCAGGAGCCCGTCGTCGCCGAACGAGTCCCGCCGGTGCGACTCCTCGCGTCCGATCACGCCGGGCACGAGACGCGTCACGGCCTCGAGCACGACGAGGGCGGGGACCTCGCCGCCGGAGAGCACGTAGTCGCCGATCGAAAGCTCCTCCGCGGGCAGACCCTCGACGACACGCTCGTCGACTCCCTCGTACCGCCCGCAGATCAGGACGAGCCAGGGTTCATCGGCCAGCTCCCGGACGAGCGTTTGGTCGAGCCTACGTCCGGCCGGCGAGAGCACGATCAAGCGTTTGGTCCCCTCCCCGAGTGACTCGACCGCATCGAACAGCGGCTCAGGCTTCATCACCATCCCCGGTCCGCCACCGTACGAGACGTCGTCGACCTGCCGGTGCTTGTCGGTCGTGAAGTCACGGATGTCGCGCACGCGGATGTCGAGCGTTCCCACCTCAGCGGCCTTGCCGAGCAGGCTCTCGCGGAGCGGTCCCTCGAACACGCCGGGGAAGATCGTCAGGATGTCGATCCGCATCCGGGCAGGCTAACAACGGTCAGCTTCGACGAGTCCCGCGGATCCGGGCGGCAGTCGCCGCCACGGCCGAGACGAGAACGACCCCGGCGATCGTTGGGAGCGGGACGCCCCGTGTCGCCTGCCCTGGAGGTGATCGCCGCTGCAGGAGCGAAGGAACCGGCTGCGAGGCAGTCGTGACTTCGAGCTCGAGACGTCCCGGGTAACCGGCTGCCGGTTGGTCCGTCGAGCACGGGACCGACCACGCACACATCGCCCACCGCCCGGCGGCCGAGAGAACGGCGGTGCCTCGATACACACCAGGACGGACGAAGTGGACGTCGATCGGGATCGCATCCGCGTCTGCTCGACCGATTGGGTGCGCCCACAGGAACTTCCGGAACGCTCCCATATCGGGCCAGCGTGCGCGATCCGTGTGTCCAACGTCGTTCCAGAAGCGAACGGTGAGCCGCACCGTCTCACCGACCCGGGGGACGACCGGAGAGACCTCGATCGTGAACGGAGGGATCTTCGCGGATGCGGGGATCGACGGAGCGAGGACCAGCACACCCACGATGCCGGGGAGGAACAGGCGCCGGAACATACCCCGACTACACCGAATCGGCGGATCGCGTTCCGATGATCAGGTCGTGAGGCCTGGGATCTCGCGGATGACGATCCGTCCGCCGTCGACGTCCACGCTCACGACGACGTCCTTGAGGACGGGGATCAGGGTCTCGACCCCCGCGTCGTCGACGGCCGACCAGACGTCGTTCGCCGCCGTGTGGATGACCTCGCGGACCGTGCCGAGCGCGCGCCCCGTGTCCGTCTCGAGGGTGCAACCGTCGATCTGATGGTCCCACCACGAGCCTTCGGGCAGCTCCGGCGACGCGGAGGCGGGGACGACGAGCAGCGACGTCTGGAGCGCCTCCGCCTGCGCTCGATCCTCGACCCCTTCGAAGCGCACGAGGAGCCGGTCCTTGTGTGGTCGCGCCGCCGCGACCGTCAGGACCCGGCCGTCCTCGAGCCGGAGCTCGGCGCCCTCGGAGAAGCGATCCGCCACGTCCGACAGGACGAGCACGGTGACCTCGCCGTGCACGCCGTGCGCCTTCCCGATCCGGCCGACCGCGACGGTCGGCTCGTCGCTGGTCAGTCGACGATCTCCACGCCGACGTGGTGGATGCCGGCGCGCAGGCCGCCGGCCTTGACGACGGAACGGATCGCGCGGGCGGTCCGGCCGCCCCGACCGATCACCTTGCCCATGTCGTCGGGTGCGACGCGGAGGGTCAATAGGACGCCCCGAGCGTCCTCGACCTCCTCCACGCGGACGGCGTCGGGCTCGTCGACGAGCTCGCGCGCGATGAACTCGAGGAGGTCGCGCACGTCCGTCAGGACGCCCCGGCGCCTGCCTTGCCGCCGGCCTTCTCCGCCGAGAACGTGTCCCAGATGCCGACCTTGCTCATCAGCACCCGGACCGTATTCGACGGTTGCGCGCCCACACGGAGCCAGTGCAGTGCGCGCTCTTCGTCGATCTGGATCACCGACGGGTCCTCGAGCGGCTGATAGATGCCGATGTTCTCGATGAACCGCCCGTCGCGCGGGCTCCGCTGATCCGCGACGACGACGCGGTAGTAGGGGCGCTTCTTCGCGCCCAGTCTCCTCAACCTGATCCGTACGGCCATCTCGCGCTCCTCAACCCATCCCCGGGAGGTTCGGCATCCCTGGGATCCGGGGCATCCGCTTGCCGCCCAGCATGCTCTTCATCAGCTTCCGGGCCTGCTCGAACTCCTTCAGCAGGGCGTTCACTTCCGCGGTGGTCACGCCGGACCCCCGGGCGATGCGCAGGCGCCGGGACCCGCCGATGATAGCGGGTTCGCGTCGCTCCTCCAGGGTCATGGATCGGATGATCGCCTCCGCCCGCCCGATCTGCCCGTCGTCGACCTGCAGGTCCTTGAGCGCGTTCTTCCCACCCGGCACGCCGGGCAACATCGCGAGGATGTCCTGGAGGGGGCCGAGCTTGCGAACCTCCTGCATCTGCGTGAGGAAGTCCTCGAGCGTGAACTTCGCGGAAACGAGCTTCTCGGCCGCCTCGGCGGCCTTCTCGACGTCCATACCCTCCTGGGCCTTGTCGATCAGCGACAGGACGTCTCCCATCCCCATGATCCGGGAAGCCATCCGGTCGGGGTAGAAGGGCTCGAGATCCTCCGGCTTCTCACCCGTCCCGACGAAATACACCGGGCGCCCGGTCACCTCGGTGATCGAGAGCGCGGCGCCACCGCGCGCGTCGCCGTCGAGCTTCGTCAGCACGAACCCGGTCGTGTCGACCTCGCGCATGAACGCCCGCGCCTGCACGACCGCGTCCTGACCGGTCATCGCGTCGCACGCCATAAGGACGTGGTGCGGGCTCGCCGCGTCCTTGACCCGGCGCGCCTCGCGCATCATGTCCTCGTCGACGTGCAGGCGGCCGGCGGTGTCGATGATGAGGACGTCGTAGCCCTCGCGATCGGCGTGCTTCAGTGCGCTCTTCGCGACCTTGACGGCGTCCCTGCCGTCGGAGACGACGTCGACCCCGACCTCGGAGCCGAGCGTCACGAGCTGCTCGACCGCCGCGGGCCGCCACAGGTCCGCGGCCGCGAGCAGCGGTCGTTTGCCCTTCGATCGGATGTACAGCGCGAGCTTCGCGCTCGCCGTCGTCTTCCCCGAACCCTGGACGCCGGCCATCATCACGACCGCGGGCTTCGACGATGGCAGCGTGAACGCCGTCTGCGTCCCCCCCATCGTGGTCTGGAGCTCGTCGCGGACGACCTTCACCACCTGCTGGGCGGGGGTGAGACTCTTCATCACCTCGTCGGACAACGCGCGTTCTCGGACCCTCGTCAGCAGGCCGTCGGCGACCTCCACCGCCACGTCGGCATCGAGCAGTGCCGTCCGCATGTCGGTGAGCGCGTTGTCCACCTGCTTCGGATGGAGCTTCCCGCGCGACCGCAGCTTCTTGAAGATGCCGTCGAGACGACCCGTGAGCGTGTCGAACATCAGAGGTCCAGGGTACGCGCCGGCAGGCGGATCAGGTCGGCGGAGCGGACGGGGCCTGCGGCGGTTCGGAGGGCGCCTCCTCCAGCACCTGCTCCACCGTCCGGAGCAGGGCCATCGGCGAGAACGGCTTCGTGAAGTACTCGTCGGCCCCGAGCGAGGTCACGAACTCCCGGCCCTCTTCACCGGTGGCGGTCACGATGATCACCCGGATGTGCTTGGTGGCCGGATCGGCCTTGATCTCGGTGAGGACCTCGGCGCCGCTGGTCCCGGGGATGTTCAGGTCGAGGAACATCAGATCGGGAGGTCGCTCGCGAGCCATCGACAGCGCGGTGCCGCCGTCGGGGGCCTCGCGGATGTCGAACCCCTCGTGCTCCAGGATGAGGCGCATCGCCTCCCGCATCGTGGGGTGGTCCTCGACGATCAAGATGTCTGCCTTGGCCACGTCAGCCACCGAGGAGTCGGTCGGCGAAGGCATCGGGGTCGAAGGTCTCGATGTCCGTGACGCCCTCCCCCGTCCCGACGAGCTTGATCGGCACACCGAGCTGATCGCGGACCGCCAGGACGACCCCGCCTTTCGCCGTGCCGTCGAACTTCGTGAGCGCGACGCCGGTCACGTCCACCGCCTCGCCGAACGCCCGGGCCTGTGCGATGCCATTCTGACCCGTCGTGGCGTCGAGCACGAGCAGGGTCTCGTCCGGCGTTCGGCCTACAGCCTTCTCCAGCACCCGACGCACCTTCTGCAGCTCGTCCATCAGCGGCTGTTTCGTGTGCAGGCGTCCGGCCGTGTCGACGATCAACACGTCCGAGCCGCGCGCCTGGGCCGCCTTCGCCGCGTCGAAGGCCACCGAGCCGGGATCCGAACCCCTCGATTGGGTGACCAGATGCGCCCCCGAGCGCGTGGCCCATGCGCCGAGCTGCTCGGATGCCGCGGCCCGGAAGGTGTCCGACCCGGCCAGGCTGACCGTGCGACCCTCTTGCGCGAAGCGCGCGGCGAGCTTGCCGATCGTGGTCGTCTTGCCCGACCCGTTCACGCCGACGACCATGACGACGCCCATCCCTTCGGACGGGAGTCGCAGGCCGTCGCCGTGGCCGAGGATCGCCCGGATCTCCTCGCCGACGAGGACCGCCGGGTCCGAACCGACTCCGGAACGCTCGCGGACGTTGGCCACGATCCGTGCCGACGTGGCGGGACCCACGTCGGCGCGAACGAGCAGGTCCTCCAGCTCGCTCCACGGGTCGTCGGACCCAGCGCCGAAGAGCGATCGAACGCGAGCGGAGAGGCCGCCGGTCGCCGTCGGTCGCCCCCTCGAGGAGCGCGCGCCCGCCTCGGCGCGCGTCGGAGCGCGATCCGCGTCCCTCCGGCGGGCGGTCACCAGGCCGGCGACGACCGCAGCGATCAACACCACGGCGACCACCGCGATCACGATCCACACGGAGGTCAGGCTAGCCGACGACGCCGGGCTCGGGCACCGCGTCCGAGACGACGGCGGCATCCGCGTCCGTCGTCGCGGGATGGTCGAACCGTTGGGCGACGACCTTCGAGGTGCCCTCTCGACTCATCGACACCCCGTACATCATCGCGGCGACCTCCATCGTCCGCTTCTGGTGCGTGACGATCAGCACCTGCGATTCGCGGGCGAACCCCTCCACCAGCGCGATGAACCGATGCAGGTTCACGTCGTCCAGCGCCGGCTCCACCTCATCCATGAGATAGAACGGGCTCGGACGGGCCTTGAAGATCGCGAACAGGAACGCCAACGCGGTGAGCGCCCGTTCACCGCCCGAAAGGAGCGAGATCCGCTTCACGCGCTTGCGCCCGGGTCGGGCCTCGATGTCGATCCCGGTCGAGAGCGGATCGGCCGGATCGGTCGCGATCAGGCGCCCCTCGCCGCCGGGGAACAGGTCCCCGATCAGCCGCTCGAACTCGGCCGCGACGTCGCGGTACGCGGCTTCGAAGACGGTGACCATCTCGGCCTCGATCCGCTGGATGACCTCGAGGAGGTCCCGGCGGGCGTGGCGAACGTCGTCGAGCTCACGGTGCAACAGGTCGTGTCGCCCCTGCAGCGCCTCGAACTCGCCGCCGGCCAGGAGGTTCACACGTCCCAGCAGCGCCAGGCGGCGCTGCACGAGCTCGGCCTTGCGTTCCAGCGCGGCGACCGTGTCCGCCTCGGACAGCTCGGCGACGGTCGGTTCGGGATCGCGCTGATGCCCCTCGCGCAGCACCCGCTCCGCATCGCGGATCCTGCGCTCGAGGTCGCCCCGCGAGCGGTCCTCGTCCTCGTAGACCTCCCGGAGACGATCGAGCTCCGTCGAGGCCTCGCGCCAGCGGCGGTTCGTCTCGGCCTCCTCCTCGGTGGCCGCCCGCTCCGCGTTCGAGGCCGCGGTCCTCGCCGCGGTCGCCGCCTCGAGGGCGCGATCGGCGATCGCGAGGCGTTCCTCGGCTCCGGCTCGTCGCTGCTCGGCCTGGTCCACCTCCGCCCGGAGCGCGTCGGCGTCCTGGGAGGCGAGCGCCTCGCGCTCCGAACGGACGTCGTGCAGGCGGGACTGGACGTTCGCGCGATCGCGGCGAAGGGTCTCGACCGCGACGCGTGCGCCGATCGGTGGCTCCGCGGGTCGCGGGAGCTCGGGGAGATCGTGCGCGATGGGCTCGGAAGCGGAAAGGGTCTCGCGCCAGGCCGCGGCGGCGTCGTCCATCCCGGCGAGGCGCCCCGCGAGGAGCTCCGCCTCCTTCGATGCCGCGGTGACGTCCGCCTCCGCCCGGGCCATCGCCTCCGCGGCCCGCGTGATGTGCTCGTCCGCCTGCTCGATCGATGCGGCGAGCGGTTCGAGCTCTCCTCCGATCTCGTCCAGTCGGCGCCGCCGCGGTTTGCAGGCCTCGCGCGCGTGCGCGAGGTCCCGCTCGACGACGGCCAGCTCCCGCCGGATCTCGGCGGCTCGGGAGTCGCCCAGCGGCGCCGTCCGGATCACGGCCGGACCGACCAGGATCCCCTCGGGCGTCACGAACGACGCCTTCGGATGCTCCGCGCGCTTGCGGACGGCCTCCTCGAGGTCCTCGGCGAGGTAGATGTCCTTGAGAACGGTCGAGACGAGGCCACGGACCGCGGCGTCCGCGTTGACGATCGACAGCAGCGTGCGTTCTCCCGAGAGGAAGAAGGAAGCGGGACCGCCGCGGGCGATCGTCAGGATCGCGCCGTCACCCTGCGGCGCATCGGCGATCGCGTGGCCCTCGTCCTCGAACACGACTGCGTCGGCGAGCGGGCCGAGCGAGGCTCGGAGCGCCCGTTCCCACCCGTCGGCCGCCCGGACCATGCCGCCCAGCAGCCCGATGGCGCGGCCCTCGCGCCCGCCGAGGAAGCGCGATCCGGGGGTCTCCTCGAGGTCGGCGAGGCGCGCTCGGAGCACCTCGCGACGCTGCTCGTGACGCCGGACGGCCTCCTCGAGCTCGGCGACCTTGTCGGACAGCCCGTGTCGCTCGCGTTCGAGCTCGGCCCGGCGCTCGGACAGCGGCGCGGTCGAGGCATCGAGCCGTTCCACCTCCTCCGCGAGCGCCTCGCGTTCGGCCACGCCGCCGGCGCGCCGGGCCTCGACCTGTCGGAGCGACTCCTCGAGGCGGGAGCGTTCACGATCGTGCGCCTCCAGCGAGCGGCGGAGCGTGTCCATCTCCGCGCGATGGACGGCGCGTTCCTCCGCGATCCGGCGACGGTCCTCTTCGATCGTCCGCCGGGCGTCCGCCGCCGCCTCGAACTCGCGCTGCGCGACGTCCAGGTCGCGCTCCCGCTCCTCGAGCTCGACCTCGACCTCGACCGCACGAGCCTCGAGCCGTCGGAGGTCGTCCTCGAGGGCGGTGAGCCGGACGCCCCGCGTCGCCTCGGCCGCGAGCGCCTCCCGTGCCGCGGACTCCAGCTCGACCGCACGCCGGAGCTCGAGCTCGGCGGCGGATCTCGCCGCGAGCGCCTGCTCGGATCCACCCTCCGCCTCCTGGAGGGCCCACACGGTCCGCGCGCGTTCGTCGGCAGCCTCGCCGACCCGGGCATCCAGCGCGTCGAGGCGCTCGCGCGCCTGTGTCCGGCGCGTCAGGCCCTCATCCCAGCCGGCGGTGCGTCGGTCCCGCTCGATCCAGAGCTCGCGGAGCCGCGCCGCCGACAGTCGGATCGCGATCGCGTCGGCCTCGCCGGCGAGCTGCTCGTGCCGGGTGGCCATCTCCGCCTGCTGCCGCAGTGGCTTCAGTTGGCGCTTGAGCTCCACGAGGACGTCTTGCAGGCGGAGCACGTCCTGGTCGAGGCCGGCCAGCTTCCGCTCGGCGCGCTCCTTCCGCTTGCGGTGCTTCGCGATCCCGGCTGCCTCCTCGATGTAGGTGCGGCGGTCCTCCGGTCGGGCGGTGAGCACCTCCTCGAGCTGGCCCTGACCGACCACGGTGTGCAGCGCCCGTCCGATCCCCGACTCGGACAGCAGCTCTTGCACGTCGAGCAGGCGGACGAGCTGGCCACCGATCCGGTACTCGCTCTCGCCCGAGCGGAAGATCGTCCGGCTGATCTCGATCTCGGTCATCGGGACCGGGATCAGGCCGGCCGAGTTGTCGATCACGAGCTTCACCTCGGCCATCCCGAGGGCGGGACGCTGCGGGCTGCCGGCGAAGATGACGTCGGCCATCTGACCACCTCGGAGCGCCCGCGGCCCCTGCTCGCCGAGCACCCAACTGATGGCGTCGACGAGGTTCGACTTGCCGGAACCGTTGGGCCCGACGATGACGGAAGTGCCCGGCGCGAACTCGAGAACCGTTTTGTCGGCGAACGACTTGAAGCCTCGGATCTGCAGGGAGCGGAGGAACATCTGAAGGCCGATGCTAGCAGTGGCCCTCCGCCCGGCCGGACATCTCCGGCGGGAAAGTTCTCGCTTCGGCGATCAGCCGGTCACCCGGAATCCCGTCTCCTCGAGCGGGTCGAGCGTCTCGATCTCGACCTCGTCGACGCGGGCATGCTCGGGTCCCGACCGGCACCAGACCACCATCTCGTCGACGACGGCCACCGGGCCCTCGAAGATCGCCTCGACACGACCGTCCGGCAGGTTGCGGACGGAGCCCGCGAGACCTCGGCCGCGGGCTTCGGCCGCGCACTCCACACGGAAGAAGACCCCCTGCACGAGACCGGAAGCGACCACCCGGACGCGCTTCACACGCTCATACTAGGTTCGTGCCGGGCTACGATCGCAGGAGCGTCCTGCTCGTCGTCGACGTCCAGAACGACTTCGCCGATCCGAACGGCGGCCTGTTCGTGAAGGGTGGCGACCTGATCGTTCCGGTGGTCAACGTCGAGGTGTCGTCGGCGGCCGCCGCCGGGGCGATGGTGGTCTACACGCAGGACTGGCATCCGGAAACCACCCCCCACTTCGAGAAGGACGGAGGTGTCTGGCCAGTCCACTGCGTCCACGACACATGGGGAGCCGCCTTCCACCCCGAGCTTCGCGTGGAGGAATCGGCGCCGGTGATCCGGAAGGGGATCGGCGGTGAAGACGGCTACTCGGCCTTCAGCGTTCGCGATCCGCGAGGCGGCGAGGCGTGGGAGACGACCCTCGGGTCGCTCCTGCGAGCGCGCATGATCCAACGGGTCGTCGTCTGCGGACTCACGACGGATCACGGCGTCGTCGAGACCGTGACGGACGCACGAGGGCGCCACCTGGACGTCGACGTCCTGACCCGGGCGATCGGCGCGGTCGAGGTCCGCGAGGGCGACGGACAGCGCGCGCTCGAACGGATGCGCGACGTGGGGGCGGTGCTCGAGTAACCCGCTACGCGGGCGGCGGCCCCGACGGCGCGAGCCCCAGCTGCTGCATCATCGACATCGTGTCCGTGATGCCCCAGTGGTCGGTGAACTTCCCCTCCTCGTTCACCCGCAGGATGTCGATGCTCTCGATCTCGAACGGCTCGTTCGTCGGCGGCAGGCCCGGCATCGCGCCGCCGGTATCCGTTCCTCGCATGATCGTGTGCGACGCGAACCGGTCCCCGCTCACGATCACGTTCTTGATCTCCACCTGCATGTCCGAGGACATCCCGAACGCGGTCTTGAACCACTCGAGCGCACCCGCCTTGTCGGGGGTCAGTCCCGGCGGCACGTCGGCGTGCTCCACGAAGTCCTCCGCCAGCATCTCGTCCGCGGCGTCGATGCTCTTCTGGTTGAAGACGTCCTCGACGAACCGTCGGTTCAGCTCCCGCATCAGCTCGATCGACGGCATGTCACGCTCCCTCCGGGCCCGGCATGGCGCCGAGCTGCTGCAGCAGCTTCATGATCTCCATCTGCGCCCACGTCTCCGCGATCGTGCCGTCCGGGTCGTGCCGGGAGATCTGGATCCACTCCAGGTCGATCTTCGCGTCGTTCGCGGGGATGCCGAACCATGGGAGTCCGCCCGAGTTGGTCCCGGTGTTGCGCATGCGCGCGACGACGTAGTCCCCCTCGCCGAACACGTCCTCGATCTCGGTGCGTGTGTCCGGGAACGCGGTATGCGCCCTCTCGTTGTTGGCCTGCAGCCCGGCAGGGTCCTGTCCGTTCGGGTCGGCGGACGGCGTATGCGCCACCAGGTCCTCCCGGATCAGCTCGGGCAGCGAGGAGTAGTCCCGCCGACGGTACGCGTCCTCGACCCGCCGAACCACGTCGATGTTGCGCTCGACGTCGCCCATGAGTCCTCCTCTCGTCGGTCGCGTTCCGAAGCTACGCCACGTGTCCGGACCCGCAACCGGCCGCGGAGCGTCCACCTACGACTGGCACTGCGGGCAGTAGTACGCGTTGCGCCCCGAGACCTTGACCGCCTTGATCGGCGTCCGGCACCGGCGGCACGGCAACCCGACACGACCGTAGACCTTGAGCTCGTTCTGGAACTCCCCGGGCTTGCCGAACAGGTCCAGGTACGCCTCGTCGTCCAGCGTCGTGCCTCGGAACCGGATCGCCTCCTGCAGGACCTCCTGCATCGCCCGGTACAGGCGACGGACCTCCTGCGACGACAGCGAATCGGACATCCGGTCATAGCGGAGCCCGGCGGCGAATAGCACCTCGTCGGAGTAGATGTTCCCGAGGCCGCTCACGAACTTCTGGTCCATCAGGAGTTGTTTCATCTTCGCGGCTCGCTGCGCCAGCGCGGCCCCGAACGCTTGCCAGGTGAAGACGTGGTCGAGCGGATCGATCGCGATGTGCTGGAGCTCCTTGACCTTGCCGAGCTCGTCGGCGGTGGCGACGAACATCTCGCCGAAGGTCCGCGGGTCGAGCAGACGGAGGTCGCCGCCCTGCGCGAACGTGATGATCACGTGCGTGTGCGTCAGCACCGGGACACGCTTGTTCGCACGGATGAACTGCCCGCTCATCCCGAAGTGGGTGACGAGCACGTCGCCGTTGTCCATGTGGAGCAGGACGTACTTGCCGCGCCGCTCGGCCTTCGTGAACTTCCGTCCAACGAGCCGGTCCGTGAACTCCTTGCGCTTCGCGTGCCGCCGGATCACGCGCATCGCGTTCCGCGAGGGCCGCACCTCCGCGCTCGCGACCTTGCGACCCACGACGTCCTTCTCGAGGTCGCGGCGCATCACTTCGACTTCGGGCAGCTCCACCTACGCTCCCTTCACCGGCGCGGGTTCGGCCCGTTCGGTGAGCCGGACGTACGCCTCGTGTGCCGCCTGCTGCTCGGCCTCCTTCTTCGAGCGCCCGATGCCGCTTCCCCAGGGCTTGCCGCCGAGGAACACCGTCGCGGTGAACTCCTTCTCGTGGTCGGGTCCGCGTTCCCGGATCCGGTACTCGGGGACCGCGTGGACCTCCGCGGAGGCGAGCTCCTGCAGGATCGTCTTGTAGTCGCGCTCCCCCTCGCCGCGGACGTAGGCGACCATCCGAGGTCGGAACACGCGCTCGATGAGCTTGCGGGCGACCGGCATGCCTCGGTCGAGGTAGATCGCGCCGAGCACCGCCTCGAGGGCGTCGGCCAGGATGCTGCTCTTGTCTCGGCCGCCGCTCATCTCCTCCCCCTTGCCGAGCAGGACCAGGCGGCCGATCCCGAGGTCTCGAGCCACATCGGCGAGTGCCCCCATGTTCACCATGGCCGCTCGAAGCTTTGCGAGCTCGCCTTCGGGCATGTCCGGGAACTCCCGGAAGGCCAGGTCCGTGACCACGATGCCCAGGACGGCGTCGCCGAGGAACTCGAGCCGCTCGTTGTTGCCGGGCAGCCCGTTCTCGAACGCGAAGGAGCGATGCGTGAGCGCGAGCTCTCGCAACGACGCGTCGCGGAACCGAACCCCCAGGATCCGATCGAGCGCCCTCGGGCCCTCGGATGTGCGACCGGGCGCCACGCTTCCTACTCGACCTCGATCGCCTGTCGGCCCGCGTAGTACCCGCAGTTCGCGCAGACCCGATGCGGCAGCTTCGGCTGGTGACACTGCGGACACTCCGAGTACGTGGGAGGTTGGGCCTTCCAGTTCGCCTTCCGCTTCGCGGTCCGCGTGTGGCTCTGGCGTCGCTTCGGTACCGGCATCGTGTGTTCCTTTCTCTGTGATCGTCGTCGTGGTGGTCGCGCTCAGTCCAGACGGTCCGCCGGCGACTCGGTCTCGAGCCACGCCTCGAGCTGCGCCCACCTCGGGTCGGTGACCTGGTGGCCGGGGCATCCGCCGAGGTTCCGATCGCCCCCGCAGATCTCGCACAGGCCGAGGCAGTCGGGCCGGCACAACGGCGAGAACGGCATCTCCAGCACCACGGCATCACGGACCATAGGCTCGGGGTCGAGCGTGAGCTCCGGCGTGAGCGCGTAGTCGTCCTCCGGCCCCGGTTCGCGCGCGTACAGCTCGGACATGCGCACATCGAACGGCCGCGCGAAGCCCTTCAGGCATCTGGCGCATCGCATCGCGAATCGGCCGGCCACGGAGCCGGACACGTAGATGCCCAGCTCCACGCTCTCGAGCATGAGCTGGCCGCGGATCGGCGTGTCCTCGGGGACGTCGGCGAGCTCGGTCCGAAGGCCGGGAACCGCCTCGTCCACTCGCGCGCTCCGCGAGGACCCCGGGCGCTCGAGCAGATCGCGGACCTCGATCGCGCGCATCACGCCTCACCACCCTCCTCGGACAGATGCATCTCGGCACCCAGCTCGGCGGCCGGTGCCGCGCCGCGGAGCTTCTCCCGCCCCCCGACGACCTGGTCGATCGTGCGCGACAGGGCGTCGTTCGAGCTCGACATGTCTTCGAGGATCTTCTGGAGCGCGACCTCGAGCTGGGCCAGCTTCGCATCCGCGTAATCCTCGGCCTCCAGGCGCAGCCGGCGGGCATCCTCCTGGGCCTCGTGCGCGATCCGCTCCGACTCCTCCTTGGCGCGCTGCACGATGGCCTCGTGCGACGCCATCCGCAGCTGTTCGGCTCGGGCTGCCTCGACCATGGACTCGGCATCGCGCCGGGCCTTCGCGAGGAGCTCTTCGCGGTCCTTCACGACCCAGCGCGCCTGCTTGATCTCCTCGGGCAACGAGTCCTTGAGCTCCTCGATCAGGACCAGCACCTCGTCGCGATTCAGCAGCGCCGAGGAGGAGAGCGGCATCGACTTGGCGTCGCGCACCATCTCCTCGAGCTCCAGGAGCCGGGTGGCCAGATCCATCAGCCCGCGCCCCCGAGCCGCTCAGCGAGCCGATCGACCACGGCGGCCGGCACCAGGCCGGAGACGTCCCCCCCGAACCGCGCGACCTCTTTGACGAGCGAGGACGACAGGAACGACCACTGCGGGCTCGTCGTCATGAACAAGGTCTCGACACCGGCGAGCCGGTGGTTCATCTGCGCCATCTGGATCTCGTACTCGTAGTCGGTGACCGCTCGTAGACCCTTCACCACGACCACGTCCGGGCCTCTGCGCCTCACATGGTCCACGAGCAGCCCCGAGAAGGCCTCGACCTCGACGTTCGACAGGGCCTGCGTGGCCTCCTTCAGCAGGCCGACGCGCTCCTCCGCGCTGAACAACGGTTCCTTCGCGGGATTGTCGAGCACGCCGACGACCAGCGCGTCGAAGCGCGCCGCCGCTCGCTCGATGATGTCCAGATGACCGTTGGTGACGGGGTCGAACGTCCCCGGACACAGGGCGGTCAAGCCCATCTATGCCTCCTGGAGGATCAGGGCGCGGGTGTCGCCGTAGGAAAGGCGCCTCGCGACGAGCCAGTGTACCGGAATGACAAGCGTGGAAGCCTCTTTCGGCCTGGTCAGGACCATGCGCCAGCCCGGCCCGGAGACCCAGCCGGACGCCACCGCCTCGAGCGTGGCCTCGAGCTCGGGGACGGGGATCGCGTAGGGAGGATCGACGAGGACGAGGTCGAACGGACCCCCGTTCGCGCCTGCCCGGCCCAGGAACGATGCGACCTGAGCAACGACGACCTCGCCGGAGGCCCCCAGCCGCGCCCGCTCGAGGTTGTCCCGGATCGTCCTGGCTGCGGTACGGTCCCGGTCGACCAGGACCGCCCGCTCCGCACCGCGCGAAAGGGCCTCGATCGCCATGGCGCCGGTCCCCGCGTACAGGTCCAGGACCCGGGCCCCCGCGACCTGCGCGCCGAGGCTCGAGAAGACCCCTTCCCGCGCCATGTCCGAGACCGGCCGGACGCCACGAGGCACCGGCGCGAGCCGCACGCCCTTCGCCGACCCCGCGACGATCCTCACGGTGGGCTCACGAGTGGAACAACCAATCCACGGAGCGCTCGAACCGGGATCGCAGCTCCGCCAGGAGCTCGGGGTGCGCGTCGAGCTCTGGGTCGGCGTCGATCGCCGCGAACGCGGCGAGCCGCGCGCGCTTGACGAGCTCGAGGTCCTCGGCGAGCCGCGCGAGCTTCAGGTCCGGCAGGCCCGACTGCTTCACGTCGAACAGCGTGCCCTCGCCGCGCAATCGCAGATCCTC
The DNA here is from genome assembly GCA_963771385.1 of uncultured Actinomycetes bacterium. GTDB lineage: Bacteria > Actinomycetota > UBA4738 > UBA4738 > HRBIN12 > DASSJM01. Next base: position 97,304 of record CAVYTE010000003.1, on the reverse strand, counting down.
GTCGGCGAGCTCGAACCCGTCGGTGGTGCGGACCATCGCGGCCAGGCGAGCCCGGGCGATCTCGTTCGTCTCGTCGGACTCGTCGAACAGGATGCACGTGGAGGGGTGGCTCCCGCGACCGATCCTCCCGCGGAGCTGGTGCAGTTGCGAGAGCCCGAACCGCTCGGCGTTCTCGACGAGCATCACGGTCGCCTCGGGGACGTCGACGCCCACCTCGATCACCGTGGTCGAGATCAGCACGTCGAGTCCTCCCGAGCGGAAGCCGTCCATGACGCGCTCCTTCTCGGCGGGGCGCATCCGGCCGTGCAGGAGCTCCACCGACAGATCGGGGAACACCTCGCCGGCGAGCCGATCGGCCTCCGCCTCGGCGGCCCGGACCTCGCTCCGGTTCCCTTCGTCGATCGCGGCACACACGACGAACGCGCGCAGCCCGGCCGCCACCTCGCGACGCACGAGCTCGTACGCTGCGGCGCGCTCCGGCTCGGTCCGAGCGATCGTCGTTCGGACCGGCACGCGTCCCTTCGGCATCTCGTCGAGCACCACGACGTCCAGATCGCCGTAATAGGTGAGCGCCAGCGTCCGCGGGATCGGCGTCGCGGTCATGATCAGGACGTCGGGCGAGCCGCCCTTGCCCTTCAACGCCATCCGCTGATGGACGCCGAACCGGTGTTGCTCGTCGATCACGGCCAGGGACAGGTCGGCGAACGAAACCCCCTCCTGCACGAGCGCGTGGGTCCCGATCACCAGGTCGACAGCTCCCGCCGCGATCCCCTCGACGATGCGGGTCCGATCCTTCCCCGTCACGGCTGCCGTCAGGAGCGCGAACGTGATCGCGCGGTCGCCGTCGGGAGATGGTTCGGGTTCGAGGAGCGAGACCTGACCGTCCGTCGTGGCTCGTTCGGACACGAGGTCGAGGTACGGGACGGCTCCGGACGGCTCGAGCAGTTGCGCGACCGACCGGAGATGCTGGCCGGCCAGGACCTCGGTCGGCGCCATGATCGCGGCCTGGTGCCCCGACCCGATCGCGACGAGCGACGCGTGGACCGCGACGAGCGTCTTGCCCGAGCCCACGTCCCCCTGCAGCAGCACGTTCATGGGCCGCGATCCGGCCATCGCCCGGTCGATCTCCTGGATCGCCCGCTCCTGCGCCTGCGTCGGCACGAACGGCAGGGACGACTCGAACCGCTTGACGAGGGCGTCGCCAAGGTCGTGCGCGACACCACGCTCGGCGCGTTCGACCCGGCGTTTGCGGAACGCCACCCCGAGCTCGAGCGTGAACAACTCGTCGAACTTGAGCCGCGTCGTCGCCGCGGTGAGCTCCCGCTGCGTATCCGGGAAGTGGATCTGCCGGATCGCCGTTCCGAACGGCAGGAGCCCCTCCGACGCGACGAGCGCCTCCGGCAACGGGTCGCCGATCGTGCCGAGGCGTTCGAGCGCGAGCCACAGGAGCTCACGGATCGTCCGCGTCGTCACGCCCTCGGTGGCCCGATGGACCGGCGTGATCCGACCCATGTGGACGAGGTCGTGCTCGTCGCTCGTCAGGAGCTCGACCTCCTGCTTCGCGACCTGCCGCCGGCCTCCGTACAGCTGTGCGACCCCCGAGACGGCGACCTCGTGTCCCTCGCGGTACTGGGTCGCCGTCCACGGTTGGTTGAAGAAGGTGAGGTCCAGCGTGCCCGACCCATCGGTGACGGTGACGACGACCATCGACTGACGCCGGCGCGTCAGTCGTTTCGTGACGCGCTTGACGCGGGCGATGATCGTCGCGTATTGACCGACGTTCATGTCCTTGATCCGAGAGACCCTCGTGCGGTCGATGTACCGCCTCGGGTAGTGATGGAGCAGGTCCCGGACCGTCTCGATGCCCATCCCGGACAGGACCTCGGCAGCGGGCGGGCCCTTCTTGGTCAGGCCGACGCGCCGTGTCGCGACGCGGGCGTCGATCTCGGCCACCGGGGAATCGATGGAGAGCGCCACGCCGCGAACCTACCGGGTGCTCGCGACCGGTCCAACGAGCGCGACGCTCACCCGGGCGCCGCTCGATCGGCGGCCCGATCGACGGCTCGCTCCGTGGCCTTCCGGTCCGGGCCGGGGGTCCGCACGCGTGAGAAGACGCGGTCGGAACGCCGCTCGAGCGTCCGTGCCGGCCCGGTGCGGCCCTCGATCCGAGCCGTGGCCGACGCGAACCGGAGGGCCCGGGCGTGCCACACGGTCGCGCCCATCTGCTCCCACGTCGCGGCCGCCTCCTCGAACGCCTCCCTGGCGCGACCCGGACGGCCCGCGCGGAGCGCGAGCAGACCGTCGTTCTCGCGTGCGATCGCCCGGGCCTCGGCGTCGGCGCGCCGATCCGCCGGGCCGGCGGCCTCCGGAACCCGGCGACCGGTTGTTGCAAGGATCCGGGCCTGGTCGGCGAGGAGGCGCGCCAATCGCTCGGTCCCCGATGCGCCGGCCGAGCGCGCGAGGGAGCGGGCCAGCTCCAGGTCGCGGAGCCCGGCGTCCGACCGACCGGCGCCGAGCGCCGATCGACCCCGGATCAGCGGCCCGAGCGGCTCGCAGAGCGCCCAGCCGTAACGCGCCGCCAACGACGACGCCCGTCCGGCGATCGAGGCAACCCCCGACGAGATCCCGCGGTCCATGCGGATCCCCGCTTCCGCATAGAGGAGATCGGCTCTCGTCGCGGTCTGGCGGCGACCGATCAAGCGTCGGGCGGCCTCCATCCGACTCGTGGCGATGGCGGGCCGCCCGAGGCGGACCGCGGCTCGCGCCTCCGCGAGCAGTCCCATCGATTGCAAGCGTACGGAGTCGAGGTCCCGGGCGAACCGTTGAAGCTCGGACCCGAGCTCCAGTGCTCTTTCCGGCGAGCCGACGGCGATCTCGGACAGCGCCAAGATCGCGATCGCGTCTCCCTCCGCGTATCGTTCGCCGGAACGAGCTGCGAGCGGCCGCGCCTGCTCCATCTCCGCGATGGCCCGGGCGTACTCGCCTCGATAGAAGGCCTCGTAGCCCGCGGTGCGCGCGAGCGTCGCCCGCGAACGCAGGTCTCCCTCGTCACCGGCAAGTCGTGCCGAGGTCCGGTACCAGCGTCGGAACGCGGATCCGCCCTTCGGCGTGAGGATGTACGCGAGATCTTGCGCCGCGATCGATCGCCCCCACCGATCACGCGACCGGGCGAACAGTCCATACGACTCCTCGAGATCTTCGAGCTCGCGGGCGGGGTCGCTTTCACTCCATGTTTCCGATCGCCGATGAAGCGCCCACGCCTCGCCACGCAGATCCCCGCCCACATGGAACAGCCGTCGCGCGTCCTCGACCAGGGATCGTGCCTTGAGCATCCGGCCAAGGTCGGACTCCGTCCGTCCGAGGCAGAGCAGCGCTCGGGCTCGTCGAGCCGGATCCGAGATCCGCTCGGCGATCCGCCTGGCCTCGGTCCCGTCCGCGAGCGCCTCGCGATGTCGACCCATCTCGTTGCGGCTCTCGGCCCGGCCGATCAGGAGGTCCGCCATGACGGGCCCGATGGCCACTCCATCGGCGGATCGCGCCACCGTGATCGCACGTCCGTAGATCGACTCCGCAAGGCGCGCCTGGTACGCGAAGGTCCGGTCGGCCCACCGTCGCAAGGAGTCGACGGCCAGGATCGCCGTTTCCGCCGCCGGGCCGGGGCCCGTCCGTGAGTACCCGAGCTGCCAGGCTCGCTCGAGGTGGTAGGCGAGCCAGGCCACGGGCTCCTCTCGCATCGCCGAGGCCTCTTCCTCCAACCATCGTGCGATCACGAGGTGCTTGTCGGCTCGCTCCCCGCGCGGCACCGACTCGTACGCCACTTCCCGGATCAGCACGTGCTTGACCTCTAGTTCGATCGCGCCCCGGAACACGCTCGGCTCGCGACGCACGAGGAGCCCTCTCCGTTCGAGGGTCTCGATGGTTCGCGCGATGCTTCGACCCGCCAGATGCTCGAGCAATCGATCCCAGACGACCTCCCCGGCGACCGCCGCGTCCTGCAACGTCGCCTTCTCGATCGGTGGGAGCGCATCGAGCCGCGCTGCGATCAACCTGCGGATCGTCGAGGGGACACCGTGGAGCTGTGCGGGGTCTGCGACCTCCCACACACCGGCCCGCCACTCGAGCGCCCCCGCGTCCACGAGCATCCCGAGCGTTTCCTCCAGGAACAAGGGGTTGCCCCCGGCACGGCCGAGCGTCTCGTCGACGGCGTCCTCGGGCACCCCGCTCCCGAGGACGTTGCGCGCCAGCGTTCGCATGTCGTCCGGACCCAGGTTCGGAAGGTCGATCGAAGCGAGGCCGCGCAGGGCCGCCCACGGCCGGGACAGCGCGAGGAACAGGACGGGAGCCGTCAACGGATCGCGATGGACATCCCGCAGGAACCGGAGGAGATCGGCGTCCGCCCAGTGCAGGTCGTCGATCACGACGATCACCGGTCGCTCCCGGGCCGCGATCTCGATGGCGATCCGCCCCGCTCGCGCGGCGTCATGCACGGACCCGCGGGCCTGCCCGGCCGGCACGCGTTCGGCGCCCAACAGGAGGCGGAGGCCGCGGCCGAACCTTGAACGCTCGGCTGCCGTGAGGGCACGTCCCACGCGTCGAACGGCCCGGTCGACGGATGTCGCCGACGCGCCCGGGGAAAGCCCCAGGCCCGCCCCGACGGCCTCGGCCAGCGCCTGGAGTGGGAGCTGCTGCCCGAAGGCGGGACACCGGCCGACCAGGATCCTGCCGACGCGGCGGCGTCGCAGCTCCGACGCCAGCCGGCTCTTGCCCGTTCCTGGCTCACCCGTGACGACCACCACCCTTGACCGAGACGCGCGCGCGGCGCCACGGAACTCCTCACGGATCCGTTCGAGCGCGTCACGGCGGTCGACGAACACGGTGGAGGAGCCCCGACGCGTGGAGCTCCGCGTTCGGGTCTGCACGGCCTCGTAGGCGATCAGCGGTTCGCTCTTCCCCTTGGCCCGCAGCGTCCGGCGCGGTCCGTACCGGATCGCATGCGCTGTCCGGTCATGCGTGCGTCCGTCGACCAGGATCGTCCCCTCGCTCGCGAGGTCTGCCAGCCGCGACGCGGTGTTCACGGTGTCCCCGACCACCATGAATCCGGACGCCTCGTCGGAGGGCGCGACCATCACCTCTCCCGAGTTGATGCCCGCGTGGACCCGAGGGAAGCGCACGCGTGTCCGCCGCGCATTCAACTGATCGACGTGGTCGCGGATCGCGAGTGCCGCTCGCACCGCACGCTCTTCGTCGTCCTCATGCACCGACGGGACACCGAACACCGCCATGAACCCGTCCCCCAGGGTCTGGGGAACGGTGCCTCCGAAGTCCTCGACGATCCCCTGGAGCTGTTCGAGCGTCGGCCGGATGAAGCCGTACACCTCCTCGGGATCGAGCGAGGCGGCGAGCGCCGTGTAGCCGGTCAGATCCGCGAACAGGAGGGTGACGAGCTTGCGCTCACCGCCGCGGGAGGATGTCCGGGCGCCTCGGACGGTCACCGCCGCCGCCCCGATGCCGGGGGCGTCAGGCCGACGTCACCCCGGGGTCGATGTAGCCCACCCGGAAGTCCTCCTGGTCGACGCCGTCGAAGACACGGAGGGTATCGACGAGGCCGCGGACCGCATCGGCGTCCGGACCGCCGAGCTGGACGAGCAGGCGGGAACGTCGCAGCAGCTGGGAACCACCGACGAAGGGACCGCTATCCACGTCCGCTCCGAACTCATTCCCGATCGCCTCGAGCACGATGTCCGGCCGTTGGGTTGCGCCGAAACGACAGAGGGCTCCGAACTCGGGGCTGTGGCGTCGGGGACCGAACGCCGCGCCACCCGAATCCTTGTAGACCTTCCCCTCCGTCTCGTAGTCGGATTGGATGCCCTCGTCCCACAGCGAGGCGTTCAGCTCCCCCAGGTCTTCAGCGCTATCGCGGCCGAAGTGTGCGAATCCTCGGAAGTCCCCCCCCTCCGCGAGCAGTCCGGCGGAGAACAATGGGCCATTCTCCGGGTCCGGATCCCACTTCCTCAAGATCGCGCCGATGCGCGCCCTCGCCTGCGCCTCACCCTGGACGAACAGGAACTCGTGTATGCCGTCGTATTGCCCCGTCATGGCTGCGCCTCCCTCCCCGGCATCCGCATCGGTCGGCATCCGTCGCCGACCGGCTTCCGCAACTCTGACCGCGACCGGGCGCAGTCGCAAGCCCTGCTAGCATGGCGGGCCGCCATGGCAGCCGTCTGCGACATCTGCGGGAAGAAGCCGTTCTTCGGCATGCAGGTCTCCCACTCCCACCGCCGCTCACCGAAGCGGTGGAATCCCAACGTGCAGCGCGTCCGCGCCGTGGTGAACGGGTCGCCCAAGCGCCTGTACGTCTGCACGAGCTGCCTGAAGGCCGGCAAGGTCCAGCGCGCCGTCTAGGCGTCTAGGCGTCCCGCCGGCTCCGCTCCTCGGGCTCGGCCCACCCGCCGCTGCCGATTGACCAGAGGTGGTTCACGGGACCGATCCCGTGTCCGAGTGGCAGCGCGGCGCGGATCGCCTCGGTCACGAACGCCTTGCCCAGGCGAACGGCCTCGAGGAGGTCCTCACCCCGCGCGAGATAGGCGGCGATCGCCGAGGACAGCGTGCAGCCGGTGCCGTGCGTGTTCCGCGTGTCGATCCGCTCGGCCGAGATCCACTCCATCCGCTCCCCGTCGAAGAACAGGTCGTCCGCGCCCGCGGGCCCCGCGAGATGGCCACCCTTCACGAGCACCGCCCGCGGACCCATCGCCTGGATCGTCTCGGCCGCATCGGGCATCAGGTCCCTGGTGGTGACGTCGAACCCGGCGAGGCCGCTCGCCTCGGGCAGGTTCGGGGTGACGAGCCTGGCGAGCGGCAGGATCCGGTCGCGGAGGGCCCCGACCGCGTCCTGCTCGAGCAGCGCGTGCCCGTGTTTGGAGACGAAGACCGGGTCCACGACGAGGTTCGGAACCTGCATCTCCACGAGGGCGTCGGCGACCGCGACCGCGATCTCGGCCGACGCGAGCATGCCGGTCTTGGCCGCGTCGACCCCGATGTCGCTCGCCACCGCGCGGATCTGCTCGGCCACGATCGTCGGCGGGAGGGCGACGTGATCGCGCACCCCCTGCGTGTTCTGCACAGTGACCGCCGTGATCGCGGTCGTCCCGAAGACGCCGAGCGCACTGAACGTCTTCAGGTCGGCCTGGATCCCCGCGCCGCCGCCCGAGTCCGAACCGGCGATGGACAACGCCCGAGGAGGTGTCACGCCTTCGTCCCCACGTCGTCCAGGCTACCTACGGAGCGAAGTGATCCCACCCTGCGGGCGCGAGCGGCTCCTCCGCTCCGTCGGCGCCCTCCCCGATGACGCCGGAACCCTCGACGATCTCGCCCACGTCGGTCAGGTCCACGCCGAACGTGTCGAGGAGCTCGGCGCGAGCGACGCCGTAGGCGTCCGAGGGGATCGTCGCGAGGAGCTCGTAGTCCTCTCCCCCCGACAGCGCGAGCGCGACCGCATCGATCTCAAGAGCCTCCGCACCATGAACGAGCGCGGGCGCCACCGGGACGTCCTGGATCGTGATCCGTGCACCGACGTCGCTCGCGAGGCAGAGCCTCGACAGGTCCTTCGCCAACCCGTCGGACAGATCCATCATCGCGGTGACGCCCGAGCGCGCGAGGATCTGCGCCTCGCCGACCCGGGCCGTCGGACGCGCGAGCGCCTCTGCCAGCCGATGGCCCCACGGCTCCGAGAGCGCCGCACCCGCGACCGGCCCCTCGGCCTTCGACAGCGCGAGGCCGCCCGCCGCCGCCCCGAGCGATCCCGTCACGACGATCCGGTCACCGACCCCCGCTCCCGAGCGCAACACCGCTCGCCCCGGCGCGACCTCGCCCACGACCGCGACGGAGACCGTGACGCGCTCGGAGCGATTCGTGTCGCCACCGACGACGGCCACGGCGTACTCGGCGCAGACGTCCCGCATGCCGCCGTACAGCTCCATCACCCAGGCCGCATCGGTGTCCGGCGGGACGCCGAGGGCGACGAGCGCGAACCTCGGGCTCGCGGCCATGGCTGCGATGTCGGACAGGTTCACGGTGACGGACTTCGCGCCGAGGTCGTGTGCGGAGATCGATCCGGACTCGAAGTGCACACCTTCCACGAGCAGGTCCGTCGTGAGCACGAGCTCCCCGCCCCCGGGGGCGACCACGGCCGCGTCGTCCCCGAGCCCGACCACGACGCCCGGCTCCAGATCCGAGAGCACGCGGGCGATGGCGGTGATCAGCTCGTCCTCGGGAAGCTCCATGTCGTTCGCTCCGGCGACCCGAACGGGAGCGCCTGCCCTCGTTGGGTAGGATACGGGCGCTGTGACGTCCGACGGGCCTCGAGCCCCGGTGATCGAAGGAGCTCCGTGAAGGTCGAGGCGCGGTCCATCCACGACAACCCCAGCGCGGACGAACTGCGTGCGTTCACAGAAGCGATGCCGCAGTGCCGGATCACGGGGTTCGGCAACGTGAACGTCCAGACCCGGGTCACGTCGCGAAGCGCCGGCAGCACCTACGTCGTGGCGGAGCGCTCGAGCGGCAAGACGATGACGCGCGAGGACTTCGAGGCGGCCGCGGAGATGCAGGACGCTTACTTGCGCGAGCGCGACGTCGTCGTGATCGACGGCTTCATCGGCAACGACCCGAACCTCCGCACGAAGGCCCGACTCACGATCGAGCGCGCCAACGCGAACATCGCCGGGATGCAGCAGAAGCTGTACTTCCCCCGGGACGACGGGGACGAGCCCGAGCTCGAGGTCATCTACACGCCGAACCTCCCGGCACCCGGCTACCCGGACGACCGCCTGATCGCCGTCGACCTCGAGCACGGCGTGACCCGCGTGATGCACTCCGACTACTTCGGCGAGTCGAAGAAGGGCGGGCTGCGGATGTGGAACGCGAAGGTCTTCGACCTCGGCGGCCTCGCGCTGCACGCAGGTCTGAAGGTCGTGCCGACCACCGCCGGCGAGAAGGTGTTCCTGATCATCGGGCTCTCGGGCACCGGCAAGACCACCACGACCTTCACGACCCAGAACGACTCGCTCCCGGTGCAGGATGACTTCGTCGCGTTGCTACCGGGCGGACGCGTCCACGGGACGGAGAACGGGTGCTTCGCCAAGACGTTCAGCCTCGATCCCGACTTCGAGCCGAACATCCACGACGCGGTCGTGAAGCCGACCACGTACCTCGAGAACGTCTACCAGGACGACGCCGGGACGGTGAACTTCTTCGAGCAGAGCTACACGCAGAACGGGCGAGCGGTGTTCCGGATGGACGACCTGGCGCGGTACCGGGACGCGACGAAGGTCGGCACCGTCGACTACCTCCTGATCCTCAACTGGAACGAGAGCATCATCCCCGCCGTCTCGAAGCTGAACCAGGAACAGGCCGCGGGGTACTTCATGCTCGGCGAAACCACGGGGACGTCGGCCGGTGGCGCGTCGGAGGCGGGGCGGTTCCTCCGCGTCCCGGGGACGAACCCCTTCTTCCCGCTCCCACACGGCTTCCAGGGGAACCGGATCCTCGACCTGCTCGCCACGCATCCGATCGAGGCCTACCTGCTCAACACCGGGCGCGTCGGTGGGAAGGCGGACGACGAGCGCTCGAAGAAGGTGCAGATCCCGCACACATCCGCGTGCGTCGAGGCGATCGCGGAGCAGACGATCTCGTGGACGCGCGACGACGACTTCGGATACCTCGTCGCGGAGTCGGTCCCGCGTCTCGACGACCCCGAGTTGCTCCAGCCGCGACGGCTCTACGAGCGCCAGGGGCGGATGCCGGAGTATCGGGACTTCGTCGAGCGACTGAAGGCCGATCGCGTCGCGCGGCTGGAGGAGTTCCCGGAGCTCACGCCCGAGATCAGGAAGGCGGTGGGCTGACCTCCGCCCCGTCGTTCGCCCCATCCGCCGGCTCGTCCGGCGGCCCTCGACGACCGAGGAACCACCCCGCCCCCAGCTGCAGCACCGCGAGCGCGAGCGGCACGATCAGGTACCAGCGGTACTGATCGAGCTCGTCGAGCGCGGCTCGGCCCTGGACGTCGATCGACGCGTAGATCAGGAAGAACCCGGCGAACGCGAACCACAGGCCGATCCGGCCGGTCAGGTACAGCGCGTACAGGACGTGGTCGACGACGTCGGTGCCCTGGAAGGGCCGCCGACTCCACACCCAGAGCGATCGCAGGCCACCACCGACGAAGACGAGCGCGACGGCGAGCTCGAACGGCCTCACGCCCGAGTGCCGGCGGACCGTGCGAGCGCGGCAACGACCTCGGTGTCGCTCGTCTGCTCGAAGTTCCGGTACCACTCCCCGACCGCGAAGAAGGGGTCGGGCGTCGCGAGGACCACGACCTCGTCCGCCTCGGCGCGGAGTCGCTCGAGCGTCGCGGCGGGAGCGACGGGGACGGCAAGGATGACATGGGTGGCGCCCCGCGACCTCGCCCACCGGAGCGCGGCGACGGCCGTACCGCCCGTCGCCACCCCGTCGTCGACGACGATCGCGACACGGCCGGCGACGTCCGAACCGGGCCCTCCCTCCCGGTAGGCGTGCGCTCGGCGCGCGATCTCGGCCTCCTGCGCCGCGATCTCGCGCTCGAGGTAAGCGTCCGACACCTGGAGCAGCCTGATCATCCGCGGATCCAGGACTCGGACACCGGGCGCGACCGCGCCGAGACCCAGCTCGGGGTTCCCCGGGGCACCGACCTTCCGGGGGACCACCACGTCGAGCGGCGCGCCGAGCGTTCGCGCGACGACCTCACCGACCACGACACCGCCACGCGGGATCGCGAGCACGACCGTTCCGTCGCCGACACGCCCCGCGAGTGCCTCGGCGAGACGTCCCCCGCCTCGGCGCGATCGGCGAAGATCATCGCCCTCGCCGCTCCGGCGGATCTCCGGCGCCTGCGGCGGCGGCGTCCACCTCCCGACGCGCCTGTTCGTCCTCAAGCTCGCGACGCCGGTCCCGCATCACCTTCTCCGGAGGCGGCATCGGCTTGCGGATCTTGCGGTAGGCGGCCAGCGGGTCCAACGCCCGCGCGCGCTTCTTCCGGCGGGTCACCACGCCTCGATCATCCCACGCCCGCGTCACGATCGCCGTGTCGTTGTCGCCCTCGAACGCGGCCGCATAGCATGGGCCCCTCTTCACGAGGGAGGTCGCCGTGGTCCAGGCCTACATCCTGATCCAGACCGAGGTCGGTAAGGCTGCGCAGGTCGCGAAGGAGGTTCGCGACATCAGCGGCGTCACCGAGGCAGAGGACGTGACCGGCCCGTACGACGTGATCGTGCGCGCGGAGGCGAAGAACGTGGACGAGCTCGGCAAGCTCGTCGTCGCCAAGATCCAGGGCGTCGAGGGGATCACCCGGACGCTGACCTGCCCGGTCGTTCACCTGTAGGTCGCACGAGCGCGGGCGAGACCCCGCTTCCCCGCTGCCGTGGACGGCGGATCAGCCGCCGGTGCCCTTCTTGCGTTCCGCCTCGTGGCGTTCGATCGCGAGCTCGAGGAGCCGATCGATCAGCTGCGGATAGGGCAGGCCCGACGACTCCCAGAGCTTCGGGTACATGGAGATCGTCGTGAAGCCCGGGATCGTGTTCACCTCGTTCAGCACCAAGCGTCCGTCCGAAAGCAGGAACAGGTCGACGCGCACCATCCCGGCGGCGTCGATCGCTCGGAACGCCGAGATCGCGAGGCGCTGGACCTCCTCGAGCGCCGCGGGGGGGATGTCCGCCGGGATCACGAGATCGGCGCCGCGCTCGTCCACGTACTTCGCCTCGAAGTCGTAGAACTCGTGTCCGCGGGTGACGATCTCGCCGGCGACCGAGGCGACGGGGTCCTCATTGCCCAGCACGGCGCACTCGAGCTCCCGCGCGCCCTCGACCGAGCGCTCGAGGAGCGCCTTGCGCCCGTAGCGGAACGATTCCTCGAGGCACTCTCGGAGCTCGGCGGGTCCGCCGATCCTTCGGATCCCGATCGAGGAGCCGAGGGCCGCCGGCTTGGAGAACAACGGGAACCCGAGGTGCTCGGCGCGCGCCGCGACCGCCTCGGGATCCTCCTCCCACTCCCGTTCGTGGACCACCTCGTGCTCGACCACGGGAAGGCCGGCCGCCGCGAACACCACCTTGTGCATCGCCTTGTCCATCCCGAGGGCGGACGCGAGGACCCCCGAGCCCACATACGGGACGCCGGCCAACTCGAGGAACCCCTGGACCGCACCATCCTCTCCGAACGGCCCGTGCATGACGGGGAACACCACATCGATCTCGGTGCGCGAGCCGTCTTCGGACACGAGCGCCTGCGATCCGGGGCGCTGATCGAGGACGACCTCGGTGCCGCTCCCGGGCCCGACCCGGGGAAGGGCGCCGGCCTCCGCACCAAAGGGCAGGGCGGGCGGCCCACCCGGCATCAGCCGCCAGCGGCCTTCCCTCGTGATGCCGATCGCCACCGCCTCGTAGCGACCGGGGTCGAGCGCGTCGATCACCGACCTCGCCGACAGGACGCTGATCTCGTGCTCTGCGGAGCGACCGCCGAACAGGACGACGACCCGACGCCTCACGCCTTCTCCAGAGCCTGCGCGAGATCCTCACGCAGATCGTCGACGTCTTCCAGGCCGACGCTCAGCCGGATGAGGCCATCCCCGATCCCGGCGGCGCGCCGGCGCTCGGCGCCCATCTGGCGGTGGGTCGTCGACGCGGCGTGACAGACAAGGGTGTGGGCCCCCCCGAGGCTCGCGCCGACCCAGGCCAGCTCGAGCGCGTCGCACACGCGCTGTCCTGCCTCCACGCCGCCGGTGACCTCGAACGCGGCCATCCCACCGCATCCGCGGGGAAGGATCGCCGCAGCCACCGCTCGGTGCGGGTGCGACGCGAGGCCCGGGTAGTGCATCCGTTCGACCTTCGCATGTGCCTCGAGCCACTCGGCGAGCGCACTCGCGGTCTCGCTGTGACGCCGCATCCGGATCTCCAGGGTCATGAGCCCCCGCATCGACAGCCACGCCTCGAGCGGCGCCATCGTCGCACCCGTCTCGATCACCGTCGAGCGGAGCTCCGCCATCCGCTCCTCCGACGTGCACACGATCCCGCCGATTAGGTCGTTGTGGCCGCCGATGTACTTCGTCGCCGAGTGCAGGACGTAGTCGAACCCGTACCGCGACGGGTTGCACAGGTACGGGGATGCGAACGTGTTGTCCACGGCGCTGGCGACCCCCGCCTCCGCGGCGAGCGCCCCGAGCGCCGGCAGGTCCGCGACGGTGACGTTCGGGTTGGCGATCGTCTCGACGTACAGCAGCTTCGCCCCCGGCAGCGCCGCGCGAACCGCATCGTGGTCGTGCGGGTCCACGAACTCGACCGCGATGCCGTAGCGCGGGAGCACGGTGGCGAACAGCGCGTAGGTCCCGCCGTAGAGCTCGTTGCTGGCGACGACCCGGTCGCCCGCGACGGCGACGCTGGTCACCAGCGTATGCACCGCGGCCATCCCCGAGGCGAACGAGTGCGCCGACTCCGTCGCCTCCAGATCCGCCATGACGCGCTCGAACGCGAGGAGCGTGGGGTTGCCGTAGCCGCGGGTGTAGGTGTACCCAGGCCGGCGGAAGTCGATGGTCTCCGCAAACTCGGCTGAGGTGTCGAATCGGAACGTGGACGTCTGGAAGATCGGAACGCTCGGCGTGTCCTGGTCGACGGGCGGCAATGCCTGACCGTGGATCGCCCGCGTCGTGAACCCAAGCTCGCTGCGGTCGTCCATCGCCTCAGCCTACCCCTGCGCCCAACGAGCGGGATACCGCGCGCGGATCCGCGCGACGAGGCGCGTGAGCTCGGTCATCAGCTCGTCGGTCATGGCCCGGACCCTGGCCGTCGCCGGCCGGCTCGAGGCCGGACCGGGGTCGATCGGCTCGCCGGCGATCAGCCAGATCGGCCGTCCGAACCGCATGCTCTGGCGCCCCGACTTGCGCCAGACGTACTGGCCCCCCCAGGTCGCGACGGGCAGGATCGGCACGCCGGTCGCGAGGGACAGGCGGACGCCCCCCGTGCGACCCCTGCCGGGCGAGAAGTCCGGGTTCGAGGTCGTGGTGGTCCCCTCCGGATACATCACGACGACCTCACCCGCCTCCAGCGCTCGCTTCGCCTCGTCGAGCGGCGTCCGGTCTCCGGATCCCCGATGCACCGGGATCTGGCTCGATCCGCGCAGGGCGGCGCCGACAAGCGGGACGTCGAACAGCTCCCGCTTCGCGAGGAACCGCGGCCGTCGGCCCCCCTTCACCACGAAGATCCCATGCGCGAACGGGTCGATGTAGGACAGATGGTTCCCGGCCAGGATGAGCGGCCCGGTCGGTGGGACCTTCTCGAGACCCTCGATATGCCAATTGAACCAGAGCTGGAACGGGGGCCGCAGGACGAGCTCGCTCGCTCGGTACCAGGGTTCCACGATGGGCCTCCTCCACGTGGCGGGCGATGCTATCGCTCCTTCGTCCTCGTCCGCACGGACCCGCGGGGCCCGTCCGCTGATCGCCCACCGGATAGCCTGTCCGGATGAAGATCGTCGCGGTGCCGGTCAAGTCGCTCGCCCGAGCCAAGACACGGCTGGCTCCGGCACTCACCGACCTCGAGCGGGGCGCGCTGACCCTGGCGATGCTCGAGGACGTCCTCGACGCCGCGTTGTCCGTGCCCGGCTGGGAGACGTGGGTCGTCTCGCCGGACGAGGTCGCGCTCGAGATCGCGGCTGCCCGCGGAGCGCGACCGATCACCGAGGAGAAGCCGCCGCTGGCCAACGCGATCCGACAGGCCGAGTCGCTCGCGAAGGAGGCCGGTGCCGGAGCGCTCGCGGTGCTTCCCGCGGACGTCCCGCTGGTGACGGCCGAGACCCTGCACGACGCGCTCCGAACCCTCGGCGCGGTCGTGCTCGCCCGGTCGGCGGACGGCGCCGGGACGAGCCTCCTGCTCCGCCGCCCGCCCCGAGCCATCCCCGCTCGGTTCGGGCCGGACTCGTTCGAGCGTCACCTGGCGCTGGCCGCCGAGCGGGAGCTGCCCGTCTCGATCGTGCAGCGCCGCGAGCTCTCCTTCGACGTCGACCGTCCGGGCGATATCCTCACGCTGCTCGCGGAGGGACGACGGGGCCGGACGCGCGACGTCTGCCTCGAGATGGACCTGGGTGAACGTCTGCGGGCATGAGCCCGAGGAGGCCCTGTGGCGCAGGGAACGGTTCGCGATTTCGACGACGACGAGCGGTCCGGCACCCTGCTGATGGACGACCGCACCGAGGTCTTCATCGATGCCACGTCGGTCGAGGGGTCGGGGCTGCGGTCCCTCCGCCTCGGCCAGCGCGTCCGGTTCGATCTCATCGACGAGGGCGGGCGCAAGATCGCCAGGACCCTCCGCCTCGTCACCCTCTGAGAAGCGGGGTCGGGAACCCTCGGATCCGCGCTACCGTTTGGCGGGTACGCGGCGCCGCTTCGACGCCACCATCTCGCGGAACTCCTTTCCCGCGATGAACCACGGGAGATCGCGAGCCGGCACCACGATGGGGGTCTGCGGCTTGCGGGGATTCCGCGCGACACGCTTGTTGCGCCGCCTGCGCTCGAACGTGCCGAACCCGACGAGCGAGACGCGCTCACCTTTCGACACCGCCTCACGGATGACGTCCATCGAGGCATCGATCAGCCGCCCCGTGTCCGCCTTGCTCGCTCCCGTGCGTTTCGCCACCTCGGCGATCAGCCCGTTCTTGTTCACGCGATCACCCCCAGCGGTCTGCACTGCACCGTAGCCACCTCGGGGGTCGCTGGTCAATCCGGTCGTGCCGTGCCACCATCGTGCGCATGAGGAGACGAGCATCGCTCCTGGCCCTCGTGGTGGTTCCGGTCGCCCTCGTCTCGTGCAGCCAGGACTCGGGTCGGGACTTCGCCCGCTACTACGACGAGCAGGGACTGTTCACGGTGGACCTGCCGTCGGCCAACGACATCACGGTCGCCACACCCCAGACGGCGGCGGAGGGTCCCGAGCTGCTCACCGGCGTCGTCTCGAGTCCTCCGGCGCCGAGCCCGGAGCCGCAGACCGGTTTCGGCGCGCTGGGGACGGCGGCGACCGAACAGCCCGACCAGACGATCTACCGCGCGTTCGCGCTCACCTCCGACGGGTTCGTCGATCTGGAGGAGATGACCCTGACCCTCATCACCGGCGACCCGCTGATCGACGTCGTGCTCGACGATCGCGTCCGACTTGCTGGCTCGCCCGCCCGCCTGATCGTGGCCGACGTGGTGAACGGTGGCGAGGTGACGGCGTCGATCGCCGCGGCGATCACGCTGGGCGACGGGGAGACGGGTTACCTGCTGGCGGCCATCTTCCCGCCGGGGGGATGGGAGTCGGAGCGCGGCGACTTCGATCGCGTCCTGTCCTCGTTCCGGGCGAACGTCCCGCCCGGGCTCGAAACCTTCCCGGTGGCCGACCAGGCCTCCTAGCCGGCTCGAGCTTCCAGCTGGCGGGCAGGGACTCGAACCCCAACTTCCAGGGCCAGAACCTGGCGTCCTGCCATTAGACGACCCGCCATCGGAGCGCAACCATGCTACCCGCGCGCACGCGGCCTCGGCCGAGGATCCGTCCGCGACCTCTACGGCGTCGGGTCGAGGATCAACGGCGGGATCGGTTGCTGACTGAAGTCGAACTCGTTGAGGAGGTTGCCGAGGATCGCCACCCGCTCGCGCACCGTCGGGCGTGAGTCCGGCCGGCTCAGCGTGGCAGGGTCGAGACGCTCACGCTGCAGGAACAGGTCCTCGATCAGCTTCAGGTACGCGTCGAACGACAGGACCTGGGAGTCGATGAGGCCCGCACGCGCCCAGGGGCTGATCGTCAGCCCGGGAACGCGGATCCCGTAGCCGTTGCGGTCCACGCGGGGCGGTTCGACGTGGTCGTAGAACCCGCCCCAGTCGTCCCAGGTCAGGAAGATGGCGGTCTCCTCCCAGTCGGGGCCGTTCATCAGCGCGTTGATCAGCTTCGTCACGTGGCGCTGGCCCTTCCAGATCGGCTCGCCGGCGCCCGGGTGCTCGCCCACGCCCGAGTACGGCATCACCCACGACACCGACGGGAGCGTCCCCGTCCGGGCCGACTCGTAGAACTCGTCGTGCCCCATGATGCGATCGAGCTGATGGTTCTGGCGGACCGTCGTGAACCACGGGAGCGGGTTCTGGTTCGCGACGGTGTGCTCCGGACCGCGCTCCCCCTCGCACGGTTCGATCGCACAGGTGTCCTCGCCCACGTAGTACCCCCACGAGACGTCGTTCTCGTGCAGCAGGTACGTGATGTCGGTCCATGCCCAGATCGGGACGTCCGCCCCGTCGCGTTGCACCTGCGCCTCGGTGTCGAGCTCGAGGTTCGAGGAGCACGACATCGGGTCCTGCGGGTTCTGGCACCTGGCGGCCCACGCCGAGACGAGGAACAGGTGCGCCGGCAGCGTCCACGAGTCGGCGGGCGCGTACATCCCATCCTGCAGGACGAACTCCTTCGCGTACCGCCAGTAGTTCGGGATCGTCTTGCGCGTGTGATAGCTCATCACGTCCGGCTGTCGCTGCGGTCCGAGGGCGTGCTTGCACTTCGGGTCGTTGCGATGATCGGCGCAGTAGATGTTGCTCTCCACGACCGCGCGGATGAACCCGTTCATCCTCCCGCCGTTCACGTCCATCACGGAGTTGCGCTGCGCGTGCGGCCCGCCCTCCTGAAGCTGCTCGGTCGTGTGGTACGGGGGCTTGCACTTGTCCGTGATCGGGTCGGGGTTGCAGACGGTCGGCCGCCCGTTCCGCATCGGGATCCCGTTCGCGCCCGGGAAGGTTCCGAAGTAATGATCGAAGGACCGATTCTCCTGAACGATGAACACGAGGTGCTTGATGTGCTCCCTCGCCAGCTCCAGCTGCCCCGGCGTGCCGCCCCCGAGGGAGGCCGAGGCGGACGGCTCGACGACCGGGGCGGTCGGCTCCAGCGCCTCGCCCGAGGTGACGGAGCAGGCCGCCGCGAGCACGAGCGCGGCGAGCGCGATGGCGATCCTGGGCGCGCGGGTTGAGATCCTCACCATGGGGCTATCGACCCTACCAAGCAGTGACCTGAATACCTGTAGCCCAGTTGGCGATTTCTCGCGCCGCTAGGATGACGCGCCGACGTCCGACCCCAAGGAGCGAGCCCAGTGAGCGCGACCGAATCGCCGACGACCGTGACCCTGATCCCCGGCGACGGGATCGGCCCCGAATGCGTGGAGGCGGCGCGCCGCATCGTCGAGGCGGCCGGGGTGCCGATCGAGTGGGAGCTCTGCGAGGCTGGCGCCGAGGTGTTCCGCAAGGGCCTGCCGTCGGGCGTTCCACCCGAGACCCTCGAGTCGATCTCGCGGACCCGGGTCGCACTGAAAGGACCGCTCGAGACGCCGGTCGGCTTCGGCGAGAAATCCGCGAACGTGACGCTCCGCAAACTGTTCGAGACCTACGCGAACGTCCGGCCCGTTCGCGAGATGCCCGGGGTGCGGACGCCGTACAGCGGTCGGGGCATCGACCTGGTCATCGTGCGGGAGAACGTCGAGGACCTCTACGCCGGGATCGAGTACCTGCAGACGCCGGGCGTGGCCCAAGCCCTCAAGCTGATCAGCGACAAGGGGTGCGAGAAGATCGCGCGGTTCGCGTTCGAGTACGCCCGCAGCGAGGGCCGCACGAAGGTCGCCTGCGCGACGAAGGCCAACATCATGAAGCTGTCGGAAGGGACGCTGAAACGCGTCTTCGAACGGGTGGCCCCGGACTATCCCGAGATCGAGCCGTGGCACGTGATCGTCGACAACTGCGCGCACCAGCTCGTGAAGCGACCCGAGCAGTTCGAGGTCATCGTCACGACGAACATGAACGGCGACATCCTGTCCGATCTCACGTCCGCGCTCATCGGGGGTCTCGGGTTCGCGCCGTCGGCGAACGTCGGCAACGAGGTGGCGATCTTCGAGGCGGTGCACGGGTCGGCGCCGAAGTACGCGGGCAAGAACGTCATCAACCCGACGGCCGTGATCCTGTCCGCCGTGCTCATGCTCCGCTACCTCGGGTACTTCGAGCAGGCGGCGTCGATCGAGCACGCGATCTTCGTCACGCTCGAGGCGGGGGTGCTCACCGGCGACGTCGTCGGCTATGACGCCGGGACACCGACGACGGGATATGCCGACGCGATCATCGGGAACCTCGGCCGTCGGTCCGAGACCTGGACGGTTCGCGACGTCCGACCGCTGCAACTGCCGAAGGTCGATCCGCGACCCGACAGCGTCCGGCCCTCGAACCGCGCGGTCGTCGGACTCGACGTCTTCGTGGAGTCCGCGTTGTCGGCGGAGGCGCTCGGGGCCTCCCTGTCGGAGCTCACCGCGAACACGAGGCTGTCGCTCAAGCTCATCTCGAGCCGTGGGACGAAGGTGTTCCCCCCCACCGGGGCGATGACCGAGACCGGCGACCACTTCCGGTGCCGGTTCATGCTCGAGGACGAGCGGGGCGACCTGACGGACCATGACGTCGGTGAGCTGCTATCGGTCCTCGCGGGCACGCATACATGGATGCACCTCGAGAAGCTCCAGGAGTTCGACGGCGAACCGGGGTTCACGCGCGACCAGGGAGAGGACTAAGGCTGCGTCCGGCCGTTGCTACACTTCCCGCCTGCCCGGCGGTCCCATCGTCTAGTGGCCCAGGACACCACCCTCTCAAGGTGGAGACACGGGTTCGAACCCCGTTGGGACTACGAGTTAGCGCCCAGGTCAGACCCCCTGTCCAGTCTGAACGGCGAGTCAGCCCGGCCGTTCGTCCCGCATTCGTCCCGCGGACGAAACGCGACACGTCACGGACCTGCCGAGGATTGGATCCGGTCGTGTCGACCGATACCAGCCTGGGCGATGCCGTCCCATCAGGATCCTGATGGGACGATGTGCGGGACGCAGCTGGCAAGGAACGACAGTCTCTACTTGTCTACCGGCCTGTTCACGGCCGTGCCTACTCCGGGTGGCCCGTCACATCCTCCGCCTTCGCCACTTCGCGCTGATCCAACGAGGCCAGAAGGATAGGTGGTCGCTCACCTCGCCCAGGTAAGCATCGTCGAACCGCTTCAGGTCCGTGAAGTCGATGCCCTCGGTGTGCGATGCGATCAGCCTCCCGATCCTTGTGCGCTTGGGAAGCCTGGGCAACCTGCCACGTCCCGTAGACGATGGCCACAACAACGGCTACCGCGGTGAGCACGACACCCGCGACTACCCAGCCGTCAGCTGCAACAACGCCAGGAGTGTGCCACGGCGCGAGGGCCATCCTCTAACAGTGCCTGCAGGTTGGGCGTCTACGGCGCGGCCCGCTGCACAGCGCAGTGCAGCGCGGTGACCGTGTTCGGGTTGGTGGTCTTGCTCTGAGGGGGTCGTTGATCCGATGGCCTTGCCCCACCCCCACGGGATGCCGCTCAGGGGGCGGGGTTCGGGAAGGGGGTGGCCTCGCGGCGGAGTCGGGCGCCGGCGCCGGCGGCGGCGCCGAGCACGGGCCAGGGCAGCCAGAGCAGGAGGCCCCAGGTCAGCGTGGCCTGCAGCGCGAGGTGCGCGCCCTCGCCGGGGGTGAGGAGAGTGGACGGATAGTCGCCGTCGAGAAGCAAGACGCCTGCCTCACGGGCCCACAGCGCGCCCTCGGGGATGGCGGTGGCGAGCACGCCGACCAGGATCGCGATGAGCGCGGGGACGGCATGCTCGAGGCCGTTGCGCATTGAGCGTCCCTTCCAGGCGGCGACGAATCCCACGAGGAGCAGCGTGATCTGTGGTGGGCCGAAGAGGACCCCCAAGAGGCTGCCGCTGCGGTTGCCGTGCAGCGATACTCGTGATGTGGCGACGGTCAGGGCCGCGAACAGCGTCCCGCATGCGACGGCGATGATCCACGGAGACCGTCCCCAGCCCCGGCGCAGTGCGGTTGGGGCGCAGCTCACTGCGAACCGGAGCCGCTCGCGCTTCGGGCCGGTGATGCTCGCGAGCTCGGCGCGCATGGCAGCGCCCCACTCGTCGCGGTGGCCGCGCCGGCCGCTAGAGACGAGCGCGAGCAGGCGGGCGGGCCCGTCGGCCCCGCTGGCGGCGCGCGCGATGGCGATGACAGCGATCGCGGCGGCGAGCGCATGGGGCCAGCCGAACAGCAGGGCACCGACGAGCACCTCGGTCGGTGGGACGCCACGGTCGTCCACGCTGATGCCGAGTGCAGCCGCGATCAACAGTGTCCAGGCGCCGAGGACGACGAGGACGGCTGCAACCGCAACCCAGATCGTCCGCCGGGTGACCGAGCCGGTGCTCATGACTGCGCGAATGCCGAGTGCAGCGGGGATCAACAGTGCCAAGGGGCCGAGGACGAGGACGGCTGCGGCCGCAACCCAGATCGTCCGCCGGGTGACCGAGCCGGTGCTCATGACTGCGCCCCTGCAATCGCTCCATCACCGATCGCCCGGTGCCCGGCGCCCGGCAACCGCAAGGAGGCACGTTCCGCTTCGGCGCGGCGCAGCTCGCGCAAATGCTCGGCTCCGGTGGCCGACAACCGGTAGAGGTGACGGGGTGGGCGGCCTTGGGGCACCTCCTGCTCCCACGCAGTCTCGAGGTAGCCACGGTCGGCCAGCCGGATGAGGATCGGGTAGACGGTGCCGGCCTTCAAGCCCAGCAAGCGACACAGATAGTAGCCGTGACTCCAGTCCGATGCCTTCTCGGCCAACGCATCGAGGATGGCAACCGTCTGCGGCGAGGGACGACGCGCTCTGGTCATGCGGTAGAATTCTACCTAGATAGAGTCAGAGAGTCAAGGGCCAGGCCCTGGGGTGTCGACGACGAGCTTGCGGGAGACACTGCGTGCCTGATCATGGCCCTGGTCTCCACGTCGCTCGACCTCAACTCGCTCTCGAAGTCGCGAAAGAACCGCGCAGCGATTTAGGTGGACGCATGGGAGACCCACCGTGAGGGATGGACGACGACGGCGTCCTCGTGGGGACGATCGGGAGCTTTCCCTCCGGGGTTGGCCGCGAGGTGACGTTCTGGATCGACCCGGACAGTGGGGTCGCGGGCTCGCCAAGGTCTCGGCCGCGAGGTCGGCGAGTCCGTTCACCGGCTTGACTAGGTCGATTGACCCCGAGCGCCTTGGTTCGCTCAGTGATCAGCGCTTCGATGCATGCATCCTCGCAAGGTCGAGGGGCGTAGACATCGAAACGGCGTCGCGTTTCGCCCGCGCCGGAGGACGGAGGGACCGGATGCTCAACGGGAGTTCGCGGCCGGATGCGACACTTCGTAGGTGAGGTGGGTCGCCAGCGGCGTTGTCGTGACCTCCGTGGGTCGCAAGTGGACGACGGGCGACGGCCCATCGTCGAACAGGCGCGTACCGGCACCCAAGATCACGGGCGCGAGGTGCAGGCGGAGCTCCTCGATCGCGCCCGCTCGGAGGTACTGGCGGGCGATCTCCGCCCCTCCCATGACGATGATGTCGGCGGTCCGAGCAGCTTCACGGGCTTGGCGGAGCGCGTCGTCGATCCCGCTCGTCACGAACGTGAAGGACGTGCCGCCCGCCTTGACGATGGTCTCAGCCGGCCGATGCGTGACCACGAAGACCGGGGCGTGGTAGGGGGGCTCCTCGCCCCAGGCACCGATGCCGAGGTCAGCCATGCGGCGGCCCATGATCACGGCCCCGATGTCGCCGAACAGATCCGACTGGAACCGCTCGATCTCGGCCGGGGATCGGCCCTCGAACATCCAGTCGTGCAGCTGCTCGCCCCCGCGCCCCATCGGTTCCTCCGAGCTCACGTCGGGACCGGCCACGTTGCCGTCGAGCGAGACGGTCATCTCCAGCAGCACCTTCGTCATGACTCATCCCTCTACCCATCGCGCTGCATCGTCAAGCAGGCCGCTTTGGAGCAGTGCCGGTCCGATACGCACCCGGACTACGGTTCCGTCAGGTACCGTCGTCCATCCGGTCTGGTGACGTCCCGACGAGGAGCACGATCGGGGTGGACGGATCGACGACCTCGTTGACGGCGGGCTCGGTCCCGACGACCGTGCCGGGAGGACCGGGCGCCGGCTCCGCGTCGACGACCGACAGTCCCATCCCGGTGAGGAGCGCACCGGCCTCCATCGGCGAGAGACCGCTCACATCGGGCACCGTCACACCATCGGTGACCGGAGGCGGCGACGGAGCCGTCGACCGCGCAACCGACGCGGCGGCCGGTTGCTCGCGCACCCCCGAGGTTGGCACGCCTTCGAGGATCCCTACCCCGACCAGGACCGCGACGACGATCACCCCCGCGCCGACCAACGGGTACATCGCCTGACGAAGGAGCCGCCCGGTGGCCGGCGCTGCTCGCCGGGGGGCGGCGGCAACCGCTCGGGTCGCACCCGCGACGTGCCGGCCAGCCGGCTGGATGGGATGCGTGAGCGTCCGTAGCCCTCGGCCGGTACCGACCACCAGCGTCCGTAGCCCTCGGCCGGTACCGACCACCAGCGTCCGTAGCCCTCGGCCGGTACCGCGTAGTGGTCTGGTCGCGGCACGCACACCTCGCCGGGGTCCGGATGCGACCCCCCGCAGGCCGTCCGCGACCGAGTCCCAGGCTCGCCGACAGGAACGACGGATCGATCGCGCCGCTCGGCGTGGGGTGGACCACACGGCCTGCGCAGCATCGATGAAGGAGTCGCGGGCGCGACCGACCCACGCGCCCGCGGCGCTCCGCCGGACCCTCTTGGCGCGGCCCACGCGCGCCGATCGCCGTCCCATGGGCCTGCGCCGGCTCGACGAGCGCTTGGTCGACTGCTCAGTTGTGACAGGGGGTTCCGACGGACTCGCCAGCACCAACTCGATGAGCCTTCGGAGATCGAACTCACCCGATGCCGGATCGCCGGTGAGCATCCGCTGCATGAGGCGCTCGAGGTCCCGAGCATCCCGCTCCCTGTCCAGACGCAACGCCACATCGTCGTCTCCCACCGCCTCGCCCGCCTCCCGGGCCGTCGTCCAGAGGGCCACCGGGATCCCGAAGTCGATGACCTTGGCCCCGTCGGTCTCGGTGAGGAAGACGCTGTGCGGCGTGAGCCCCCCGTGGACCAGGCCGAGGGCATGCGCGGCGTCCAACGCCGCGCGCACCTCCGAACCGATCCGGTGAGCCTCGGTGGGGTCGATCCGCCCCGTCCGGTTCAGCCGGTCGGCCAGCGTCTCCCCCTGGAGGCGCTGCATGACGATGTGCAGGGTCGGATCGGGTCTCGCGATGTACGTGATCGCTCTCGCGACGTTCGGGTGCTGCAACCGGGGCCACACGCGGGGCAGTCCGGCACGGAGCACCCGCATGAACCGGCCATGCGCGCCGAGGTCATCCCGGATGGTCCGGACCGTCACCCTTCGCCGGAAGGGACCATCCTCGGCGTCCCACACGGTCCCGATCGGATCCTCGCTGAGCTTGCGCAGCAGTCGGATGCGCCGGTCCTCACCGATGGTGGGCTTCCCCCGGTGACTACTCCACATGGTCCTTGTCAGCCTAGGAAGTTCTGCTGTAGAACGAAAGGCCTAGGTTGCTTGCATGAGAAACGTCTCATCGACCTACGCCTAGGTAGGAGGTGCGGCATGAAGAGACCGGGGCTGCTTCGGATGCCCCTCGTTCTCGTGCTGGCCTTGGTTCCCCTTGGTGCAGCCGTGGGGGTCCAGGCGCAGCCGGCCACGGGGACCGTCACCGTGCTCCACGCGTTGCCGGGTTTCACCGCGGACGTCTACGTGAACGGGGAGTTGACGCTGTCGGGGTTCGAGCCCGAGACCGCAACCGACCCGCTCGAGCTGCCGCCGGGTCGCTACGTGATCGAGATCCGCGACGTCGGGGCCGATCCCACATCCGAGCCCGCCCTCGCCGGGTCGGTCCGGCTCCGCACGGGCCAGAACCTCTCGATCATCGCCGGTCTCTCGGTCACAGGGGAACCGGAGCTCAACGTGTTCAAGAACCCCCTGGCCCCGGTCCCGCCGGGCCAGAGCCGCCTGATCGTTCGCAACGTCGCGGACGTCCCTTCGATCGACGTCCTGTTGGACGGCGATCGCGTGTTCCGCTCGATCGGACACGGTGATGAGCAGACCGATGATCTGAAGGCCGGTGGGCCCTTCGACCTCGAAGCCACGACGTCCCCTCAGATCGTGATCGGACCCGAGGACCTGAGGCTGGACGAGGGAACGGTCGCGATCGTGTTCGCGGTCGGTTCCGAGGATCAGGGCACGCTCAACTTCATGTTCCAGTCGATCCGGGGGGTGCAGTCCGCGCCGAGGAACGTGTTGACCGGAGATGCCGGGCTCGCGACACAGCCTGGACCGCCAGTCTGGGCGATCACGATGGTGACGCTCGCGATCGTCGGCCTCGCCTGGGGCACCGTGTCACTGATGCGGCGTCCGGGCCGGAACGAGCCGCGGCCGGACTGAGCCGCGTCGGAACGGAAAGGTCGGAAGGCGATGAGGAGGCCGGCTGGCGGTCGGCCTCCTCATCGCGAGCTCGATCGTGCTCGTCGCGACCCCGGTGGCCGTCCGGGCGACCAGGCCGGCCGACGAGGTCGGCCGCGTCCCCAGCCTCGTGTCGGGCGACGCGGGCCCGGCCGGGACCGTCCGGCGTCCGACGGAGCCATCCGGTCCGATCGAGGTGCCAAGGCATACCGTCGCGGTCGACCCGATCCGGGTGAGCTCGGCGACCCTTGCCGACTACCGCGGCCCGCACCTCGGACCGCGTCCCATCAAGATCACGATCGCGACGATCGGGGTTCGGGGGCGGGTCGTGCCGGTTGGGGTCGAGGCCGGTACCGGCGACGTCGCGGTGCCCGCCGACGTGGATACCGTCGGGTGGTACCGGTTCGGGCCGACGCCGGGGACCGCGGGCTCCGCCGTGCTCCTGGGACACGTCGATTCGCGCACGCAGGGACTCGGGGTCTTCTTCCGGCTCCGCGAGCTCGTGCCCGGGGACATCGTCCACGTCGACCTCGCGGACGGATCTCGAGCCTCGTTCCGCGTCGTTGCGCGACGGTCGTATCCGAAGAGCGACCTGCCGACGAACCTGTTCGATCGATCGGGACGATCGATCCTCGTGCTCGTGACGTGTGGCGGTTCCTTCGACGAGGCTACGGGGAGCTACGACGACAACGTCGTCGTATTCGCCGTCCCTCGAACCTGAGTGGTCCACCCGCTCGTATAGACGAGCGATCAGCGGGTCGATTTGTGCCAGGGAGACGCCTGAGGCACCATCTCGCCCGGATCGCATCACGATCGACGGGAGGATCGCATGCGGACGAAGCGCCTTCAGATGCTCACCATCGCCGCGGCCGTCGCGCTCTTGGTGCCGATGGCCGGTGCCTGGGGCCAGAGCGGAGGATCGGGGCCGGCCACGAGGCGATCGGTCGATCTCGGACAGGCTCGGGCGCCTGCGGCCAACGTCGGTCTGGCTCGTCTCGGCGGTCTCACGTCTCGCGAGCTCAAGCTCTGGGCCTCCCAGAACCTCGTCGTGCCGACGGGCGCGAAGTACCTGAAGTCCCTCGTCGAGTGCGACACGCAGGCGTCCGCCACCCAGCCGGACTTCAAGCTCGACTGCGACACGATCCTTCCGAACAACGAGCCGGACATCGAGGTGAACCCGACCGATCCGTCGCATATCGTGGCCAGCTCGAACGACTATGACTCGTGCTGCGATGGCTTCTACACGTCGTTCGACGGCGGTCAGACGTGGACGCAGGGCAACATGTCAGCGGAGGACGACAAGCGGATCGGGAGCGACCCGGTCACGGTCTTCGATCCCGTCACCGGCAACGTGATCCACGCGTCGCTGAACTTCCTCATCAACAAGGACGGCCTCGGGAAGGACGGCGACGTCGTCGTATCCATCTCGAAAGACGGGGGTGTCACCTGGGGTCGTCCGGTCGTGGTCCTGGACGGAGAGGGCAACGACGGATCGCCGACGCAGATCTTCAACGACAAAGAGTGGATCGTCGTCGACACGAACCCGTCGTCGGAGTTCTACGGTCGCACCTACCTCACGTGGTCGCGATTCGTCAGTCACGACGCCGTCTACGCGGAGTCGGCGATCTTCGAGGCGCACAGCGACGACGGGGGGAAGACCTGGAGCGCCGCTCAGGAGATCAACGGTTCTGCACCCTTCTGTGACATCCAGTACGACGGCCCCGCGAGTGAGTGCGACGAGAACCAGTTCTCGGTGCCGACCGTCGCACCGGACGGGACCGTCTACGTCGCGTTCGAGAACGAGCAGAACTCCACGATCCAGGAGCCCGGCGAGGAGTTCGGGAACGTCCAACAGATCCACGACAACCAGTACCTCGTCGTGCGCTCCGACGACGGCGGCGTCACGTGGTCGGCACCGGTGATCGCGGCCACCCTCGAGGACGGGCCGACGAACTACCCCGTGAACGTCCTCGGTCGCCAGACGTTGACGGGGTACCAGACGCGTACGAACTCCGCCGGCAACATCGTCGCGAGCCACACCGGCGACCTCTTCCTCGTGTGGTCCGACAATCGCAACGGCACCAGCGACCCGCTCGCGCCTGTGACCAACACCGACGTGTTCATCTCGACGTCGGTCGACGGAGGGGCCACGTGGAGCGCCCCGTCCCCCGTCGACGCCGGACCCGGCGACCAGTGGTTCCCGTGGGTCGACGTCGACCCGACGACCGGCGGCCTCGCGATCGTGTACCACACCCGCAACGACCCCGACCCCGCGCTCTACAACACCGCGGTAGCGACGGGGTCCATCGGGAGCTTCACGATCGCGCAGGTCTCGACGAAGCCGTCGAACCCGACGAGGTCCGTGTTCTTCAAGGCGAAGACACCCGGATGTTTCGCGTGCTCGACCTTCATCGGCGACTACAACCGCTTGGCGTTCGGCTCGGACGGCGTCGCGCATGTCACGTGGACGGACATGCGCCGGCCGTACCCGAAGGCGAACAAGCCGCCGCAGTACCTGCAGTTCCTCTTCTACCGGCAGATGCCGTAGCGGTTCGTTCCTCCGGAGCGACGTAGGATGCGGGTGGACGAACGCGCGCTCGAGGTCCTGAGGGGGGCCTGGGTGGAAGGCGACAAGCCGATCGGTCTCGTGATCGGAGCCGTCGTGGTGGGCGCGATGGTGGCGCTGCCTGCGTTCATCGTCCCGGCGTTCTACCTGTTCGCGAACGTGTACGCCCTCATCGCCGGCTCGGACTTCGGGTCGAACACGATCGACGTCGGTGCGTTCCTCACCGGCCTGGTCTTGTCCGTCGCCCTGTTCCTGCTCCTGCTCGCGGGCGTGGTCTCGCTGATCGGTCGAGCGCTCTCCCCGAAGCACCGGGAGGCATGAACCCCTCAAGCGGTAGGCTCCGCGCCCATGTCCACCCTTCGACAGGATCCGACCACCCGGCAGTGGGCGATCCTCGCGACCCGGCGGCGCGAACGCCCGCACGAACCGGTGGTCGTCCCCCGGCCCGAACTGCCCGAACACGACGCGTCGTGCCCGTTCTGCCCGGGCAACGAGGATCAGACCCCGCCCGAGATCCTCCGGGAGCCGCCGGGCACGGACTGGCAGGTCCGCGTCGTCCCGAACATGTTCTCCGCGCTCTCGGGGAACGGCTCGACCGAGCGGTCGGGCGATCGGATGTTCCGCGAGATGTCGGGCGTCGGGAGCCACGAGGTCGTGATAGAGACCCCCCGCCACGACGGCCGGATGGATGAGCTCAGCCCAAAGGAGGTGGCGCGGGTCATCCGGATCTGGCGCGAGCGCTACCGTTCGCTGATCGCCCGGCCCGACGTGCGCGCCGTCGTGGTGTTCAAGAACTTCGGGACACTCGCCGGCACGTCGCTCACCCACCCACACTCGCAGATCGTGGCGACGCCGGTCTTCCTGCCGCGACTCCTCCGCCGTCTGCAGGTCGCGTCCCACTACTACGACGAGAACGGTGCGTGCGTGTACGACGACGTGATCGCAGCCGAACAGGATGCGAAGGTCCGCCTCGTCGAGGAGGTCGGAGGGTTCGTCGCGTTCGAACCCTGGGCCGCGCTGACGCCCTTCGAGACCTGGATCACTCCGACGTTCCACCAGGGCTCGTTCGGCGACATCGCGGACACGCACGTGGACGATCTCGCCGCGATCGTCGTCCGCACCCTCGCCGCCGTACGTCGCGCGTGCGGCGACCCCGACTACAACCTCGTGCTGTACTCGGCGCCGACGAACGGGTGGGACAGCGACCGCGTGTTCCACTGGCACATGAAGCTGATCCCGCGCGCTGTCGACGATGGCGGGCTTCGAGTACGGCTCCGCGATGTCGATCAACACGGTCGCCCCCGAGGACGCGGCGGCCGCGCTCCGCGACGCGCTCGCGGGCGCCTAGCAGCCCGAGGCGACCCAGAGCGGGCCCATCGCCAAGCGGGACATCCAAGCGCTCGGCCGCGCGTTTCAGCCGGCGCCGGTAGACGCGCATCTCACCGCGGTCGAAGTCCGCGTGCGTCCGGCAGCGCCAGTCCTCGTACCGCTCCATGTGGAACGGGCTCCGGAGGATCTCAGCGTGACCGATCACGTTGCCCCACGAGATGCCGTAGCGAGCCATCAGCCAGCCCGTGAGCCGGAGCGAGGCGCGCATCATGTCGCGGTTGCCCAGCACCTGCTCCGCGCTCGTCCCGACGTGCTCGATCCCGATCGCCGTCCAGTTCATCCCGATCGCGTGGCGGCATCGCAGCCGCAGGTTCACGAGCTGGGAGATCGTCCCGTCGGTGTCGATGAGGAAGTGCGCACACACGCCCGGCTTCTCGCCGAGGTGGGTCCCGTTGTTCGCGAAGTGGTTCCACGCGCTGTCGAACGAGGTGCCGGACGTGTAGTGCTCCACCACGACCTGTGGGCCGGTGAGCTGCGAGGTCCGTTCTCCGTAGTGACGTTGCGAGTACGCGGCGGTCTGCCGGACGCGCCTCGGGCCGAAGGGGATCCTCCGCCAGACGATCTCGGGCTGCACGTCGCCCGGATCGGGCGGGCCCACCGCGGGCGCCGCCTCGGGGACGAACAGCAGGACCCCGAGCAGGAGCGGGATGGCGCGTCTCACGCGACCGCCGCGAGCCGATCGACGGTCCGCTCGCGCCCGAGCAGCTCGAGCGACTCCGGCAGCGGCGGCGAGACGGTCGAGCCGGTGACCGCGGCGCGGACCGGCTGGAACCCCTTCGTCCGGTTCAGGCCGGCCGCCTGGGCGAGCTCGTCCAGGCGGTCCTTGATCGCCTCGGCCTTCCACGGCTCGAGGCCTTCGAGGGCATCGCCGACGCCGGCGAGGTACCCGGCGGGGGCTTTCGCGATGACCTCCGTGGCCTTCGGATCGGGCGAGACGTCGTCGGTGAACAGGAACCGCAGGAGTGCGACCGACTCCGCCAGCGTCTTCATCCGTTCCTTCACCAGCGGCATCGCCCGGCGCAACACGGCGAGGTCCGGGGACAGCCCCGCGACCGACAGGAAGTGCAGGCATCTGGCCGCGAGGTCGTCGTCGTCCAGCGACTGGATGGAGTGGTTGTTCATCCACTCGAGCTTCTCGGGGTCGAACCGCGCCGGGTTGCTCGAAACGCGGCCGATGTCGAACGCCTCGACGAAGTCCTGCTTGGACAGGAACGTCGTCTCGGCGTCCTTCGACCACCCGAGGAGCGCGAGGGAGTTCAGGAGCGCCTCGGGCAGGATCCCATGCTCGCGGAACGCCTCGACGCTCGTCGAGCCGTGCCGCTTGGACAGGGGTTTGCCATCCGGGCCGTTCACCTGCGGGACGTGCGCGTAGGCCGGCGGGGTCCCGCCCAGCGCCTCGATGACGGCCGCGTTCCGGGGAGCGCTCGCGAGCAGGTCGTCCCCGCGGATCACGTGCGTGATCTCCATGAGCAGGTCGTCCACCGCGACCGCGAGCAGGAACACCGGCGTGCCGTCCGATCGCAGCAGGACGAAGTCCCGGAGCTGGCCCGCTCCCCAACGCACCTCGCCCTTCACGAGGTCCCGCACGACGTGCTCGCGATCGGGCATGACGAAGCGAACCACCGAGGGCCGGCCCTCGGCCTCGAACGCCCCCCGGACCTCGGGATCGCGGCACGTGCCGTCGTACCCGGGGGGTTCGCCGCGCGCGAGCGCGGCCGTGCGCCGCTGCTCGAGTTCCTCCTCCGTGCAGTAGCAGCGGTAGGCGTCGCCCTGCGACAGCAGTCGCTCGGTCATCCCTCGATAGATGTCCATGCGCTGCGACTGCCGGTACGGCCCGTGCGGGCCGCCGACGTCGGGTCCCTCATCCCAGTCGATCCCGAGCCAGCGCAGGGAGTCCATCACGCCGTGGAACGCCTCCTCCGTGACGCGCGAGGCGTCGGTGTCCTCGACCCGCAGGACGAAGGCGCCGCCGTGGTGCCTCGCGAACGCCCACGAGAACAACCCGGTGCGCGCGTTGCCGACGTGGACCGAGCCGGAGGGCGCGGGCGCGAACCGGGACCGCACGTCGCTCACGCCGACGCCTCGACCGGGTTGCTGAGCGTCCCGACGCCGTCGACCTCGACCTCGACGACGTCGCCGGCCGAGAGCGGTCCCACCCCCTCGGGCGTGCCGGTCAGGAGCGCGTCGCCCGGCAGCAGTGTCATGAACGTCGTGACGTACTCGATCAGCGTGGCGACGCCGAACACCATGTCGGTGGTCTGCCCAGCCTGACGGACCTCCCCGTTCAGCCGGGTCTCGACCCGGACGTCGTTCGGATCCAGGTCGGTCTCGATCCAGGGCCCGAGCGGACACGAGCCGTCGAACCCCTTCGCTCGGGCCCACTGCTCGTCGGTCCGCTGCAGATCCCGCAGGGTCACGTCGTTCGCGCACGTATACCCGAGGATGTGCTTGAACGCGTCCTCGCTTCGGACGTTGCGCGCGATCCGTCCGATCACGACGGCGAGCTCCCCCTCGTGGTCCACCCGCCGGCTGATCGGCAACAGCGGGATCGGATCGCGCGGTCCGATCACCGCCGTCGAGGGCTTCAAAAACACCAGCGGCTCCTCGGGTACCTCCTGGCCGAACTCGGTCGCGTGCGCGACGTAGTTCTTGCCCACGCACACGACCTTCGACGGTAGGACCGGCGCCAGCAGCCGCACGTCGTCGAACGGGACCTCCTCACCGGTGGGGATCGGGTCCTCGAAGAACGTGCCCCGGAGCACCCGGACCGTGTCGGAGCCGTACTCCGATGCGCCCGTCGCGATGCGATCGCCGAAACGGAACCGCAGGAGCCGCATGGGACGCAGGCTACCCGCTGCCCCGGCCTGCTCGCGGATGGCGTCTCAGGCCGTCCAGTCGAGCTCGCGGAGGATCTCGGCCGCCACATCGGCGACCGGACGATCGCCGTCGACCGCGACGTCCGGGCGCGGCAGCGTCTTGCCGGAGTCGACCCATGCACGAGCCTCGCGGAGGTCGTCAGGCCGGCCGGAGGTGGGGCTCGAACGGAGCCGCCGCTCGATCTCCGCCCACGGGACCTGGAGCTCGACGAACGTGACCGGGAGCGGGAGGGCGGCGCGGAACGTGTCGACGTCCTCCTGGGTCCAGAACGTGCCGGCCATCACGAAGAGCCGAACGCCGGCCGCGAGGTAGTTCGTCACCACGCTCAGGACGTTCTCGAGCCACACACGTTCGTGCGTCTCGGCGCTCCCGACGTCGAACCACCCGAGCCAGTCCAGGTCGAGGGCGCCGTAGGGAAGGCCCTCGCGCTCGAGGCGTGTCGCGATCTCCTCGGCGACCGAGCTCTTCCCGGTACCGAACAGCCCGCCGATCACGACGCCGGAGGGTTCCCGCACGTGCGCACGGTACGGTCTTCGGCGGGTCGCGTCTCAGCCGGAGAGGGCTCGCCGCCACGCCTGCGGGACAGGGCCGGCGACCTCGATCGCATCGGCGCCCACCCACGATGCCAGCTCGCCGACGGCGGTCGCGAGGGCCACCGCGTTCGAGCGATCCGGCTTCACCTCCGGTTCCGGCGTCACCTGGTGCACGACGAGACGGCCTCGAGTCCGATCCGCCGCCGGGTCGACGCGCGCGAGGAGCCGATCGCCCTCGAGCAGCGGCATCGCGTAGTAGCCGAACCGGCGCTCGGCTTTCGGCACATAGATCTCCATCCGATAGTCGAGATCGAACAGCTCGAGGGACCGCTTGCGATCGCGGATCAGGTTGTCGAACGGCGAGAGCAGCGTCGCTCGCGGTCGCCAGCCGCCGGCCTCGAGCCGATCGAGCAGCGACCGGTCGTCCCGATGGATGAACCAGGTCCCCCTCAGGGGTGTCCCATCGCGGACGATGTCGACCCGCTGGACGACGCCGCGCCGCTCGAAACCCTCGAGGACCGCCGCGAGCTCCGGATACCGGCCCTCGGTGAAGTGTCCGCGTATATGCGCTGGTGTCGCGACGCCGAGCCCCAGCAACGAGCGCTCCGTCGCCCGGCGCGTGAGCTCCAGATCGGACAGGCGCTCGCGCGAGATGTCCTCCGGCAGGACGCGCTCCGCCAGATCCCACAACTTCTGCAGGCCCTCTCGACCCGCGACCAGGATGCGACCGGCACGCCACAGGAGCGCGAGCATGCGATCAACGTTGCGCTCGTTCGTCCAGCCGGTGGAGCGCCAGGACTGGTTCGTGATATCGGTGATCGCCCGCGACGGCAGTGGCCCGTCCCGACGCAGCTGCCGGAGGACCGAGCGCCGGAGCCGGTCGTTCGCACGGATCCACTCGACCACCCGCTCGTGCCAGTCCGAACCGTTCGGCATGACGTACCGTCGCATCTGCCAGGCGTGGATCGGGTAGTCCTCGGTCAGGACGATCGAGGCGGCGTGCGCCCAGTACTCGAACAGGGAACGATCGCGCCACAGGAGCCGGTCGAGATGCTTCGGCTCGAAGCCGGCGAGTCGGCTCCGAAGGACGAGCAAGGGGCTCCTCGCGACCACGGAGATCGGGTCGAGTTGCACGCACCGGATCGACCCCACGACGTCGAGCACCCGGGCCGGCGACGAACGTGGTGCCGGGGCATCGAGGCGCTGCTTCGCGATCGCGAGGCGACGCGCGGTCGTGACGTCGACGGTCCGAACGGCCCCCAAGGATCGCTCAGTCGAGACGGGTCCCGATGCCCCAGGTCACGCCCACGCTCCGCCAGTACCCACCGATCACCTCGACGGGCGCGAGGCTCTCGAGCTCCTCGGTGGGCGAGGGTCCGAACGAGAGCTCGGCGTCGCCGGTCCAGATGTCCGAACCCTCCCAGTCGTAGCTCTTCATCGTGACGAGCTCATCCATCGACGGGGGGCTTCCCTCCTCGATCGAGGGGAAGTAGCGGCTATGCAGCATCGGCAGCGCGTTCACGAAGCCGTTCGTGTCGGACGGCCCCGAGATCGTGAACCGCGCTTCGACGATCCGCCGGTCGTTCGCGGACACGGTCGCGCCGAAACGCCCGCCCGGCTCGAGCCTCGGCCCGGCCCTCCCGAAGCCGACCGGGCGCGTCATCCAGATCGAGCCGAGCTTCTTCGGATACCCCTGGTGCCAACCCCGGACCATCGAGAAGTCCTTGTCGACCCAGATCGACAGGCAACGCGAGTACCGCTCGCCCCGGTACCGGCACCGGACGACGACGAACGCCTCCTTGTACTGCGAGCGGACCGGGTCGAGGAGCTCCTCGAAGGTGTCCGAACAGGACTGCCAGTCGGCGAAGATCACGGCGACCGCGTCGGGGTCCTCGTCGGCTGGGTCGATCGGATCGGGGAGCCAGCGGGCCACCGACCCCGGCGCGGCCCGGTACTCGATCGTGAGCAGGTCGCCCGAGTAGTGCCACGGCGGGCCGGGGACGACGGTCG
Organism: uncultured Actinomycetes bacterium; assembly: GCA_963771385.1. GTDB lineage: Bacteria > Actinomycetota > UBA4738 > UBA4738 > HRBIN12 > DASSJM01. The sequence continues at coordinate 62,491 of CAVYTE010000003.1, read as the reverse complement.
CCCGGCCTTCCGGTGTGCGCGGCGGGACGAACCCCTTCAGCTCGGGCATGGCCCGCAATCCTAACGCCGCGCGTCGGACGGCCCGGCCCGACACCGTTACGCGTCGGTAACCATCCGACGGCCGAACGAGGCCATCATGGATCCGTGCGTTCCGAACCCCTGATCCATGATGCGACCGGCGACGATGCGAAGGCCATCAACGACATCTACAACCCATACATCGAGAGCTCACACGCCACGTTCGACCTCGAGCCGATGACGATCGGGGCGCGGCTCGCCTGGCTCGCCGAGCACGGCGGCGGACGCCATCGCACGATCGTGGCGGTGCACGACGGAACGGTGCTGGGCTTCGCGTCCAGCGGGCGGTACCGGAACCGGCCGGCGTACGACCCATCCGTGGAGACCAGCGTGTACGTCGACGAACACCACACGGGCCGAGGCATCGGAACGCGGCTGTACGCGGCCCTGTTCGACCTCCTGCGAAGCGAGGATGTCCACCGCGCCTATGCGGGGATCGGCCTCCCGAACCCGGCGTCGGTCGCGTTACACGAACGGTTCGGCTTCCGAGAGGCGGCCCGCTTCACGGAGCAGGGGCGCAAGTTCGGCCGGTACTGGGACGTCGCATGGTTCGAGCGGCAGATGCCGGACCCGGGTGAGGCGTCCGGTGCCGGTCCCGCCGGGCCGCGACATACTGCGCTCGTGGAGACGCGGCGGATCCTGCTCGACGGCCGGCCGACCCCGATGAGCCGCGAGGGGGACGAGCTGGTCGCGCGCGACGGGCGCCGTGTCCCGATCGACGCCGCGGAGCATCTCTCGCCGGTCGAGCCCACGAAGATCGTCTGCATCCACCTCAACTACGAGAGCCGGGTCAAGGAGTTCCTCGCGAACCTCCCGCCCGCCCCGACGTATTTCCACAAGCCGATCAGCGCGCTGAACGCGCACGGCGGCGACGTGGTGCGCCCGCCGAGGTGCCGGTACCTGAACTACGAGGGCGAGATCGCGATCGTGATCGGACGGGGATGCAGGCACATCTCGCCCGAGGAGGCCCCCGACTACATCGCCGGCTACACGATCGCGAACGACTACGGCCTCCACGACTTCCGCGACACGGACGCGGGTTCGATGCTCCGCGTGAAGGGCTCGGACACGCTGTGCCCGCTCGGGCCCGGCCTCGTGGACGACTGGGACTTCCGCGGGAAGCGGATCCGAACGCTCGTGAACGGCGAGGTGCGGCAGGACGGGACGACCGACGAGATGCGGTGGGACATGCACTACCTCGTGGCGGACATCGCGCGCACGATCACCCTCGTCCCGGGGGACGTGATCCTGTCGGGAACGCCGGCGAACTCAAGGCCGGTTGAGCCGGGTGACGTGGTCGAGGTCGAGGTCGAGGGCCTCGGCGTCCTCCGCAACACGATCGTGGAGGGCGAAACGCCGATCCGCGACGATGTCGGGGCGCAGCCGAGCGCGTCCGAAGAGGTGACCTCGACCGCGTTCGGCGGGGACTGGGAGTTCCGCGGGATCCGCCCGCCACAGCGGGACTGAGGCTTGGAGTTCGACGCGATCCTGCGGGCCCATGGCTTCATGCGGACGGAGCGTCCACCCGAACTCTGGGAAGCCGACACCCGGGACGAGGTGTTCCTGCCGATGCTCGGCGAGATGATCGCGCTCGGGCTGGGTCGCGGGAACGAGCTCGAGGCGCTCACCCTCAACGTCTCGAACACGACGGTCGAGCCGGACGACGATCCCGAGGAAGAGGCGTGGGCACCCGCGGGTGACTACGTCGCCGTGACGGTTCGCGGAGCGGGCTCGTGGCAGGACGACCTCTGGCGCGCCGGGCAGGGTCCGACGAAAGGTCTGCTTTCGGACATCGGGCCCGCCGCCGACACCGCCGGCGCGGTGCTCGCCTACACCCGTGACCTCGGCGCCGGCGGTTCCGTGACGGTGCTGCTCCCGCGACTCGGAACGGACGGCACGACCTGAGCTGGTCCGCCCATCAGAACCCGCCGTCGAGGAATGCGTCCACCAGTCGTCGGGACCTGGCGCGGATCTCGCGGGCGCGCCGGTCGAGCTCCGCGCGCACCGTCTGCTGGTCGACGCCGAACCGTTCGAAGTCCGAATCGTCGAGCCGGCACCACCCACCGAAGATCCTCGGCGTCACCTCTGGGTGGAACTGCACCACGAGGCTCCGGCCGAGCGCGTACGCCTGCGGACCCGAAGGACTCGTCGCGAGGAGCCGCGCACCGTCGGGAAGGCTGAATGTGTCCGAGTGCCACATCATCCACGGCCCCGGCTCCACGGGTCCGCCGTCGACGACGTCGACCGTCCCGAGCCCGAGCTCCCACCGCTCCGCCTTGTAGACCTCACCGCCGAGAGCCTTCGCGTGCGCCTGCGCCCCGAAGCAGATCCCGAGGTACGGCAGATCGCGTTCGGCCGAGTCCCGAAGTCGCTGCAGGAGCGTGTCGATCCACGGCCGGACCTCCGGGCCATAGACCGACCACGGCGCGCCGAAGCACAGCAGCAGGTCGAACCCGTCGAGCGGCGGGATCGCCGGATCCTCGCTCGGGACGTGCTCGACGAGCTCGACGCCGCGCTCGCGCAGGCGTTCGTCCACGGTCCCGGGATCCTCGAGCCGGTGCGGCTTGATGATCAGCGCACGCATGCTCCGGAGCGTACCGGAGGTTCAGCCGGCCTCCGTTCGCCGGTCGATCCGGTACACGAGGTGCGGGAGGCCGTGGTACTCGACCTCCCGGTCGACGCGCATCCCGATCTTCTCGGCGACCCGAACGGACGGCCGGTTCTCCGGACGCACGAGCGAGATCACGTGGTCGACGGGCAGGTGCTCGAAGACCCAGTCGCGCACGGCGGCGGCCGCCTCGGGCGCGATCCCCACGCCCTTCCATCCCGGGCGGACGTGCCAGCCGATCTCCACCACCCGCTGGTCCTCCACCACGCGGACGGCGGGCCCGAACGTGCCGACCACCGCGCCGGTCGTCTTGTCCTCGGCGACCAGCAGTCCGAACCCGTCGCGTTCATACCGTTCGAGCTGCTCCGCCACCCATCCCTGTGTCTGCTCGCGCGTGAACGTCGCGGGGTAGAACCGCATGTGCTCGGCGTCGGCGAACATCGCCGCGAGCTCGTCGACGTCCTCCGTTCGGTAGCGACGCAGGCGGAGACGGTCCGTCTCGATGTCGAGGTCGTCGTCCACGAGCCGGGCACCCTATCCGGTGGACCGCCCTCGGACCACCGCGTGGGCTATCCTCGCGCTCGGGACCGGCCCGACTCGGCCGGACCCGAGGAGCGACGATGGACATCAAGGGCAAGCGGCTCCGGCTCCTGTACCCGGACCTGCTGGGCGTCGAGCGCGGCAAGTACCTATTCGGCGAAGTCGCCGACGCGGGGCACGCGGCGTTCTGCATCGGCGTCTACCCCTTGACCACCGACCGGGAGATCCTCGACGTGTCGCGCCAGCAGTTCGACATCGGCCTGCCCGACATCGAGGCGCACCTCGATCGAGACACGCTCCGCCCGGGATGGGAACCGGACACGGTCATCGGGATCGCGGACATCCAACGGGACGGCGAACCGCTCGAGGTCGACCCGCGCCAGGTGCTGCGTTCGGCCATCGAACCCTGGAGGGCGATGGGCCTCGAGCCGATGATGGCGTTCGAGTCCGAGTTCTACCTGTGCGAGCGCGGCGACGACGGATGGGTGCCCGTCTCGCTCCCCTCGCATCGGGTGTACGGGACCGGCATGGCTGTCGACCCCGACGGCGTCGTCGACGAGATGGTGAGCTCCCTGCTGCGATGCGGGTTCCCGGTCGAGGGCTGGAACAGCGAGTTCGACGAGTCTGCCTACGAGGTGAACGTGAAGTACAAGGAGGCGATGGCGGCCGCCGACGAATGTTTCCTGTTCCGCCTGCTCATCAAGGAGACGGCCACCAAGCACAAGAAGCTCGCGACGTTCCTGGGCCGTCCGTTCAACGACCGGGGCGGCAGCGGCCTGCACATCAACTTCTCGTTCCGGCGCCCCGACGGCTCGAACGCGTTCCACGAGCCGCACGCGTCCGACGGGCTGGCCCCGATCGCGAGGGAGTGCATCGCCGGGCTGCTCGCGCATCACGAGGCGATCGGGGCGATCGCCGCCCCACACACGAACGCGTATAAGCGCCTGCAACCGGACATGCTGAACGGCTACTGGGCGAACTGGGGTCACGACGACCGTACGGTCTGCATCCGCGTCCCGCCCGCGCGCGGCGAGGGGACGCGGCTCGAGCACCGCATGGCGGACGGCGCGGCGAACCCGTACCTGATGGCGGCGGCCGTCCTGCACGCAGCCAGGTTCGGGGTGGAGCACTCGATGTCGGTGCCCGAACCGCAGGTCCCCGGCGAGCCACCGAACACCGAGCGGCGCGTGCCGCCGACCCTGGAGGCGGCGCTGATCGCGCTCGAGGCCGACGAGGAATTCGCGGCCGCGTTCGGGCCCTGGGTCATCGAGTCGTTCGTCAAGCTGAAGCGGGCGGAATGGGAGCGGTACGCGAAGACCGTCACGGACCCTGCCACGACAGAGGTCACCCCGTGGGAGATCGACTACTACCTCCCGTACTTCTGATGGTGGTCCCCAGGATCGGAGCCGATCGATGAGCGTCGCCACCCAGATCGACGTCTCCAGGATGGACCTGGCGAACCCCGACAGCTACGTCGACCGGATCCCGTTCGAATGGTTCGACGAGCTCCGGCACACCGCACCCGTCGCCTGGCATCCCGAACCCGCGCCGAACCACGGCTTCTGGGCGGTCACGCGCTACGACGACCTCGTCCAGGTCCACATGGACTGGGAGACCTTCTCGTCCGAGAAGGGGGCGGTCGCGCTCGAAGAGCTCGACGAGGAACAACTACGGATCCGCAAGTCGATGCTCGAGACGGACCCGCCCCGGCATCGCGAGCTCCGCAACATCTGCAACAAGCGGTTCTCCGCCCGGGGCGTCGGCGCGTACGAGGACTTCATCCGCGACGTCGCTCGACGGGTGCTCGACCTGGCGCTCGAGCGGGAGGAGTTCGACCTCGTCCCCGAGATCTCGCGCGAGCTCCCGATCCGGTTCCTGTGCGCGATCTTCACCGTCCCGCAGGAGGATGCGCCGATGCTGATCCGCTGGGGTGACGCGATGATCGGGAACCAGGATCCGGAGTTCACGCACGCGGTCGTCGATCAGGTCGACACGGAGGAGTACCGCACCCTCCCGTTCCGCTCCCCGATCGCGCTCGAGATGTTCGAGTACGCCCACCGGCAGCGCGACCTCCGGCTCGAGGAGCCGCAGGACGACGCGATCACCGCGCTCACCGTCGCGCAGCGCGAGGGGATCCTGTCCGAGCGAGAGTTCGACAACTACTTCGGCCTGCTGATGATCGCCGGGAACGAGACGACCCGGCACACGATCAGCCACGGGCTGCTCGCCCTCATGGAGCACCCCGATCAGATGCGGATGCTGCAGGACGATCCGTCCCTGATCGGGCCGGCGGTCGACGAGATCCTGCGGTGGGCGACGCCCGTCCTGCACTTCCGGCGGACCGCGGCGCGAGACACGGAGCTCCGTGGCCAGGTGATCCGCGAGGGCGACAAGGTGGTCACCTGGTACATCAGCGCGAACCGCGACGAGGAGAAGTTCGACGAGCCCTACCGGTTCGACGTGACCCGCGCCGGGGCCGGTGAGCACGTCACGTTCGGCCCGGGCGGACCGCACTTCTGCCTCGGCGCGCACCTGGCCAAGCTCGAGACCAAGATCCTGCTCCAGGAGCTGCTCCCCCGCCTCCGGTCGATCGAGCTCACCGGCCCCGTGGTGCGGATGCGCTCGAACTTCGTGAACGGCATCAAGCACATGCCGGTACGCGTCGAGCTCGCGTAGCCGTTCGGGCTAGCAGGAGATGGCCCGGTCGCCTCCCGGGCCGCTGAGGCACACGTCGTTGCCCGGGCCGCCGTTCATGACGTCGTTGCCCTCGTCGCCTCGCATGACATCGTCGCCCGGACCCCCGGCCATGTCGTCGTTCCCCGCGTTCGCATCCAGCCAGTCGTCACCACGTCCACCCTCCACGACGTCGTCCCTCGGACCCGAGTTGAGTAGGTCGTTGCCCCCCATGCCCCGGAGGATCAGCACACCCGGGAAGGAGCCCCCGGACAACAGGTCCGCGCCCGGGCCGCCCACGACCTCGACCTCCTCGACGGATCGGACCGAGGACTCCTCGGCGACGGGGCTCCGGCGACCGATCAGCCCGTCGATCATGAACCAGCTCCCCCCTCCGGAGAACGTGGCACGGTCACGACCGTCCCCGCCCTCGACCTGGTTGTACCCGGGACCGGGAACCAGCCGGTCGGCGCCGGAACCACCGCGCACCACATCCGCCCCGCCGCCGCCCGAGAGCACGTCCGCGAAGTCCGAGCCGATCAAGGTGTCGTCGCCGTCGTCGCCGGACACGGAGATCGACACGAGGTTCGAGAACGTGGATCGCGCTACCTCGGCGAGGCTGACGCGATCGTCCCCACCGCCCGCGTTCACCCGGATCTCGCGCAGGTTCGAGCACGCCTCCGGCCCGCCCGAGGGGGAAGCCCCGTCGACGGTGACCTCGCTGCCCGCGCAGCCGATGGACGTCGTCTCGCCTTGATCGGTCCCGATGACGGTCAGGACGTGGTTCGTCACGCCGGCCGACGGCTGCCCCGCCGACGCGGACGACAGCGGCGTCAGCACGGCGGCGCACAGGACGGCGGCGAGCGCGAGGGAGCGGCGCATGCTGCCACGCTAGGTGGGCAGACGGTGCCGTCTACGTACGCAAGTCGTAGGACGTCGCGCTCCCCCACTCGGAGGACACGCCCCGCGGCGTCACACCTCGGTCTCGGTGTGCGCGTGGTACTCGTACCCGCTCATCGGCCGGCCCGAGGGGCTCTTCCATTCGCGCTCGGACTCCGGGAGCTTCCCGAGCACCTTGGCCATCGCCCGGACGTGCGATTGCACGCTCCCGCAGCACGAACCGATGTACCCGATGCCCCCCGCCGCCGCCTCACCCGCGAAGCTCCCCATGTTGTGCCGGGTCAGCTGCATCGGATCGAGCTCGTACGGGAAGCTCGGCGACGCCGTGAAGTCGGGAGCCTCGGCGGTCGTCCGGTACGCGACGGGCTGCGTCGCGACGAACCCGCCGGCCGCTTCGCGCATCTCGAGCGCGATCGGCAGCTGCTGCTCGGGGCCGTTCAGGCAGTTCACGCCCACGATGTCGGCGCCCGCGTCCCGGAGCCTGCGGGCGCAGTCGCCCGGTGTGTCCCCCTCGTACGCACGCGGTTCCGGCTGCTCGAAGGACATCGTCACCATCACGGGCAGGCCGGTCGCCTTCGCGCGCTCGACGAACAGCTCCGCCTCCCCCAGGTAGCTGAACGTCTCGCCGATCCAGAAGTCGGGCGGCCCCGCATCGAGCTGGTCCTGCAGCTGCCGGTCGAACAGCGCTCGGACGTGATCCGGGCTCGACGGATCCTCCGGCAGGTACGCCCACGTGAGTGACAGGTTCCCCCCGACGAGCGCGTTGCCTTCGGACGCGACCTCGCGGGCGACCCGCACCGCGTTCTCGTTGATCTCGTCGACCCTGCCCTGGAGCCCGACCGTGGCGAGCTTGTCGTCGCTCGCATAGAAGGTCATGGTCTGGAGCACCTCGGCGCCGGCGCGGAGGAACTCCCGGTGGAGCTGTGCGAGCGCGTCTGGGTGCTCGAGCACCACCTCCGGAGTGAACGGCCCCGCCTGCACGTAGCCTCGCTTCTCGAGCTCGAGCAGGTAGCCGCCGTCTCCCAGCACCGGCCCCTCGGCCAGCCGCTCGAGGATCCCCTTCGTCATCCGTCCTCCTTCGATCGTCGACATTCCGAGTCGCTCGACACACTGCGTTCATGCGCAACGAGCTCGTCGGGTTCTCCGCTCATCCGGCGAATCCTAGCCTGGGTGCCTCGAGCGGAACCTCGCGTGTCGATCGCTGGCCGTGGAGCTAGGACCTCGCACGGGTGACCGGGGAGCGTTCCGCACCCCGGCGGACGGGTGTCGGGAGGGAGATCACCCGGTCGGCGAAGCCCAGCGGGACGCGGCGATGCGAGATGACGAGCACCGTCTTCTCGCTCGCGAACCCCGAGAGGTTCTCGAGGACCTCGGACTCGGTGGTCAGGTCCAGGTTCGCCGTCGCTTCATCGAGGATCAGGATCGGCGCGTCCTTGAGGAAGGCCCGGGCGATGGCGACCCGTTGCCGCTCTCCACCGCTCAGCTTGAGACCGTCGTCTCCGACGAACGTATCCAGCCCGGCGGGCAGCGAGCGCAGGAACCCGCCGAGCCGCGCGCGGTCGCATGCCTCGGCGATCCGGTCGTCGTCGGCATCGCCGTCCGCCAACAGGAGGTTGTCACGCAGCGTGCCGTTGAACAGGTAGATCTGTTGAGGTACCACGCCGACGAGGGAGCGGACATCGTCCGCCCGGAAGCTCCGGACGTCGAGGCCGTCGAGCAGGATGCCTCCCGACCCGATGTCCCAGAACCGCAGGAGCAGGCCGACGAGCGTGGTCTTCCCCGCGCCGCTCGGCCCGGTGATCCCGAGACGTTCGCCCGGGCGAACGGAGAAGCTCAGATCGTCGAGGACGAGCGGCGATCTCTCCTCGTACCGGAAGCGGACGTTCCGGAACTCCAGTCTCGGGTGCGCGGGAGGCGCGAGCGGATGCGACGGCTCGGTCACCGTCGCCGGGGCGTCCACGATCTCGAACGTTCGAACCGCCGCCGCGCGGCTCGCCTCCACCTCTCGGAACGCGTCGCCCAGCGGTTGGACCGCCTCGTAGGCCGCGAATGCGACGAGGGGAAGCGAGGCCAGGAACACGCCCTCGAGGTCCGCGCTCCCGACCCACGGGATCGCGAGCGCGAGCACGGCCAGGCCCGCCGAACCGGCCAGGACGGTTCCAGCCGCCGCGCTTCCGCCCCGGATGAACGCGAGGGTCCGCTGCTCCCGCCCCATCGCGCTCGAGCGTGCGACCAGATCCCCCGCCAGCCTCCCGTCACGGCCGAACACCAGTAGGTCGGCGAGACCGGAGAGATCGTCGGCGAACCGCGCGTACAGATCCGCCCGAGCCCGAACCATGCGTTCGGCCGGACGATGCGCGAGGTGACGCACGGCGAGGGGGAGCGCGATCCCTCCCAGCGAGAGTGCGACGAGCAGGACGAGCGCGAGCACCGGGGCGAACAGGGCCAGGATGCCGCAGGCGAGTGCGGCCAGCAGGATCGCCGCCCCGAGCGGCACGACCCCCCGGACGAAGAACGCGTCCAGCGTGTCGACATCGCCGACCGTCCGCGCCAGCAGATCGCCGCTCCGGAACGCCCGGAGCCCGCCGGGAGCGAGCGGCTCGATCGCTCGATAGAGCCGGACGCGGATCTGCGTGAGGATCCGGAGGGCGGCGAGATGGACGACGTACCGTTCGGAGTAGCGCAGCGCCGCCCTCGCGATGGCGAAGCCACGGACCGCCGTGACCGCCAGGGCCAAGGCCGCGAACCCCGTCACCAGCGTCGCCTTCGAGATCAGGTACGGCGCGGCGGTCATCAGCGCCACGTTCGCCGCGAGTGCCGCGAAGCTCGTCAGGGTCGCCAAGGCCATCCACCCTCGGACGGGGGCGGCGAATGCCAGCACGCGGCGAAGCGGAGACGGAGGGCGCCTCATCGGCTCCCCAAGCCTGCTTGCGCGATCCCCTCGGTTCGGGCGCTCGACCGGTCGGGAGCGTCGAGGACCTCCGCCCGGCCGGCCCGCATCACGACGACGACGTCGGCGCCGGCGATCGGCTCGGGCCGGTGCGCGATCGTCAGGACGGTTCGTCCCTGAACCAGGCGGGAGATCGCGCCGAGCACCAACGCCTCGCTCTCGTCGTCCAGGTGCGAGGTGGGCTCATCGAGGATCACGAACGGGGCGTCCTTGAGGAACGCTCGCGCGAGCGCCAAGCGCTGACGCTCTCCACCACTGAGGCGCGCGCCTCCTTCGCCGATCGGTGTGGCGTACCCGTCGGGCAGGTCCTCCACGAAGCCGTGCGCGTTCGCCGCGATCGCTGCGGCGGCGAGCTCCTCCTGCGACGCGTCGGGCCTCGCGAGTCGCAGGTTCTCGGCGACCGTGCCGTTGAAAAGCGATGGGAGCTGCGGGACCCACGCGACCAGCGTGCGCCACCTGACCGGGTCGATCGCGGACAAGGGCATGCCGTGCACCGTCACCCGACCCCGATCCGGCTCGACGAAGCGCAGGAGCACGTTCGCCACCGTCGTCTTGCCGGCTCCGCTCGCGCCCACGAGGGCGACCGTCCGGCCATGCGGGATCTCGAACGAACAGCCCGAGAGCGCCGCTCGGGTCCTGCCGTCGTAGACGACCTCGACATCTTCCAGGCGCAGATCGAAGCGCGACGGCAGGGGACCCGGTGCGACGCCGGTCGGTCTCGGGATCCGGACCGACTCGTCGAGGATCGCGCGTACCCGCTCGGAGGCCGCCGCGCCCGAGCGCCCCACGTGGTACTCGGCCGAGAGCCGCCGGAGCGGGACGAAGAACTCGGGCGCGAGGAGGAGCACCGCCAGCGCTCGCTCGAACGCGAGGCCCCCGGCCATCAGCCGAACGCTCGTTTCGATCGCCACGAGCGCGGTGGCGGCGGTCGCACCCCACTCGAGGACGAGGGTCGTCTGGAAGGCGGTTCGAAGGACGTCCATCGTGGTGGAGCCTGCCCGCTCACTCACGGTCTCGATCGTCTCCGCCTGCTCTGCGCTCCGTCCGAACATCTTCAACGTAGGCAACCCCCGGAGGACGTCGAGGAACTGCGCGTTCATCCACGCGAGCTCGTGCTCGCGACGCTCGGTCAAGGCGCGGATGCGACGACCGATCAGGGCGAGCAGCACGACCAAGGCGGGACCGGCGAGGAGCAGGATCGGGACCGTCCAGGGATCCAGGACGAAGACGACCGCCGCGACCAGGATCGGGACGATCACGGCGAGCTGCCGGGACGGGATGTATCGGGTGATGTAGGCGTCGACCGACTCGATGCCCTCGCCCGCGACGTACACGAGCTCCCCGATCCGCTCCCCCCGCGTGTACGTGGGACCAAGTGCCACGAGCTTCGCGGCCAGCCGCGCTCGGAGGTCCGTCTTCACCCCGTTGGCGGCCCGCTGGAGCACGATCTCGTTGCACCAGAGCAGCGCGCCTCGGACGAGGATCAGGGCGCACATCACGAGCAGCAGGCCATCGACCGCGTTCAACGCTTCCTTCCCGATGAAGACGCGGCCGACGACGGCGGCCAGGAGCAGCGCGAACGCGATCCAGCACCCGGCCGCCGATACGGCGAGCGCCGTCGCCGCATACTGGATGCTGCGGGCCCGTGGGTGCTCCATCACGACACGCGGTTCGGTCGAGCTACCGCTCCGTCTCATCCACCACGATCCGGCCCGCCCGTTCGTGCGTGAAGCCCGCCCACGTCCAGTCGACGATCGCCCGACCGCGGTCCTCTCCGGTCGACAGGAGCGCGAGATGGACCGCGCCCCACGCGAGCCAGGCCGTCGTCCCCCGAAGCGTCTTGCCGCTGTGGAACTGCACCACCGCGGCCTTGCGCCCGATCGTGGCCATCGTCCCCTTGTCGTGGTACTCGAACGGCTCGAGCTCCTTCTTGCGCAGCGCCCGTGCGATGGTCGTCCCGGCATGCTCACCCGCCTGCAGGGCGACGGATCCGAGCTGCGGCAAGACCGTCTTGGTCTTCGTGTCCGTGATCCACGCGATATCACCGACCCCGAAGACCTCTGGGTGCCCGGGCAGGGTGAGGTCCGGACCGACGGCCACTCGGTTGCCGTGCTGGAGCTCGAGTCCCAGGCCGGAGACGAGCGGGTTCGCCTGGAGCCCGGCGCCCCAGATCAGCGTGTGCGCATTGAGCACCGTGCCCGACTTCAACCGGACCCGCGTCGGCTCGATGCTCGAGACCACCTCGCCGAGCTTGATCTCCACGGTCCGCTTCTCGAGCGCCTTCCTCGCGTACGTCTGCAGCGACTTCTTGAACATGGACAGGACCGCGTCGCCGGCCTCGACGACGATGATCCGGGCCTTGTCCTGGGGGATGTCCGGGTAGTCCTTCGAGAAGTTCGCCCGGTAGAGCTCGGCGAGCGCGCCGGCGCTCTCCACGCCCGTCGGACCGGCACCGACGATCACCACGTTGAGAGCGCCGTCGTCGATGAGTGCCGCATCTTTGTCGGCGGCCTCCCAACGCTCGAGCACGTGCTCCTTCAGGCGGACGGCGTCGGGGAGCGTGTACATGGGGAAGGCATGCTTCTCCGCTCCCGCAACCTCGAAGAAATTGACCGTCGCGCCGAGTCCGAGCACCAGATAGTCGTAGGGGCGAGGCCCCATCTCTGCGAACGACACCCGTCGCTTCGCGAGGTCGACGCCCGTCACGGTGGCCTGTTTCACGGAGAGGTTCGGGTGGTCATGGAACAGGTCACGGAGCGGATGACCGACGGTGGGCGTCTCCAGGAGATCGGTAGCGACCTGGTACAGGAGCGGTTGGAACGTGTGGTAGTCGTGCTTGTCGACCAACAGGACGTCTGCCTTCGCTTCCTTCAATCCCCTGGCAGCGCCCAGACCTGCGAACCCGCCGCCCAGGACGACGACGCGAGGCCGATCGGCATCGTCTCTCCCTCTCCGGTTGGCCCGGACCACCCGGTCCGCTGCCGTGAGGGGATCGAGATCCGAGCATGCGTGTCCTCACATCGAACCCCTCGCGCCTCTTCCACGCATCGCCCGAACGGGATGAACGCCCCGGATCGCCCGGATGCTCGCGGGCGACCAAGCGACGCGTGGTGGGGCGTTTTCATGCTGTCGGGGTGATGGACCGACCGCCCCGGAAGCGTTCGATAGCCTCAGCGGACCCGGCCGCCGAGCATCTGAGCAGAGGGGGATCGAGTGACGGAACCGGTCGCTGGGTTCCTCGACGGACTGGCCGAGCGACAGCCGCTGCTGGCAACGACCACTGGGACGCTGCGCTTCGATCTCGAGCACGCGGGTGGCACCGACCACTGGCTCGTGGCCGTCAGGCGAGGTGCGATTCGTGTCTCCGATCGCAACGCGAAGACCGACTGCGTCGTTCGGATGGACCGGAAGCTCTTCGGCGGGATCGCGACCGGCCGCATCGATCCGATGACCGCGATGCTTCGTGGCGTCGTCGAAGCGCAGCGTGACCTGACGCTCCTCGTTCGGGTCCAGCGCCTCTTCCCGGGGCCCCCAGCTCGAACATCGACGCGGGTTCCGATCGCGGCCGGACCGCGTCACGCAGACCGGCAACAACCGCTCTGGAACAACGACAACGCGAAGGTGACCCGAGGAGGGACGGACCATGGCAGGAAGAGCTCGGACAACGGACGAGGGCAAGCCCGCCGACGTGCTCGTCGTGTTCGGCATCACCGGCGACCTCGCGAAGGTGATGACCTTCCGCTCGCTCTATCGGCTCGAGCGCCGCGGGCTGCTCGACTGCCCCATCGTGGGTGTGGCGGTCGATGACTGGGCGCAGGATCAGCTCGTCGACCGAGCTCGCGAGTCGATCGAGGGCACCGGGGAACAGCTCGACCCGAAGGTGTTCGACCGGTTCAAGGCCCGGCTCTCGTACGTCGCCGGGGACTTCGGTGATGCCGAGACCTACAAGAAGGTGGCGGAGGCGATCGGGGGGGCGCGCACGCCGGTGTTCTACCTCGAGATCCCCCCGTTCCTGTTCGGGACCGTGGTGAAGGGGCTCGCCGAGGCGGGCCTGACGGGCACGGCCCGCGTGGTCGTTGAGAAGCCCTTCGGCCACGACCTCGAGTCTGCGCGCGCGCTCGCCGAGAAACTCCACCAGTACGTCGACGAGTCCCAGCTCTATCGGATCGACCACTTCCTGGGGAAGATGGGTCTCGAGGAGATCCTGTTCCTGCGGTTCGCGAACACGATGCTCGAGCCCGTCTGGAATCGGAACTACGTCGAGTGCGTCGAGATCACGATGGCCGAGGACTTCGGCGTCGAGGATCGCGGGCACTTCTACGATCCGGTGGGCGCCCTCCGCGACGTCGTCGTGAATCACCTCATGCAGGTGGTCGGCGCCACGGGGATGGAGCCCCCGGCGGGTGGGGACCCAGCGACGCTGAAGGACGGGCTCGTCGCCCTCTTCAAGGCCGTCGGGCAAGGAGATCCCGCCCACTACGTCCGCGGCCAGTACGACGGTTACCTGTCGATCGAAGGCGTCGCCCCGGACTCGACCACGGAAACGTACGCCGCGGTGCGTCTGGAGATCGACAACTGGCGCTGGTCCGGCGTTCCCTTCTTCATCCGCACCGGGAAGAGCCTGCCGGCGACGCAGACGGAGGTCCGGCTCGTCTTCAAGCGCCCGCCTCGGCTCGGCTTCTCGGCGGTCGGACCGCATCCCGACCCCGACCAGTTCGTGATCAAGCTCGATCCCTCCACGGGAGCGCAACTCGTGCTCGCCGCACACCGGGCCGACGCGCAGAAGGCCGAGTCGATCACCCTCGACATGGAGTTCACCGAGGAGGGAGGCGAGGGACCGACACCGTACGAGGTCCTCCTCCATGCCGCGATGGTCGGCCAAAGCACCCGGTTCACCCGACAGGACGGCGTGGAGGAGACCTGGCGGATCATGCAGCCGCTCGTCGACGCGCCGCCGCCCGTGCATCCGTACGCGAAGGGATCGTGGGGCCCCAAGGCCGGAGACGATCTGGTCGCCGGATTCGGCCAGTGGCACGGACCGTGGATCACATGACCGCGGCCGACACACACGATGGAGGAACGGCCGGAACGCCTCGACAGAGCGCCGCGATGCCCTCGCCGTTCCCTCCGATCGCCGACTATGCCTTCCTCTCCGATTGCCACACGGGCGCGCTCGTCGCACCGGACGGCGCGATCGATTGGCTGTGCGTCCCTCGCTTCGACAGCCCAAGCGTATTCGGCACGCTCCTCGACCGCCAGGCGGGCACCTTCCGCCTCGGCCCGTTCGGGATCAACGTCCCCGCGGCGCGTGCGTACGACCCGGGGACGAATGTCCTGGTGACCACGTGGAAGACGCCGAAGGGATGGGTGGAGGTCCGCGACGCGCTGACGATGGGCCCGCGCACCGGCGTCGACGAGGTGACGCCGCACACTCGACCCCCCGCCGACGACGACGCCGATCACACCCTCGTCCGGACGATCCGCGGATTGGAGGGGGAGGTGGAGATCGACCTCGTCTGCGAGCCGGTCTTCGACTATGGACGCACCGACGCGGGATGGACGTTGGTCGACGGGGACGGCCACGTGGCGGATGCGAACGGAGCCGGCTCGACGATCCGGCTCGCGACCGACCTGGCCCTCGGCATCGAGGGGGGCGTGCCAGAGCGCGGCACGTGATCGCCGCGGGCGAGCGCGCCTTCTGCTCGTTGTCGTGGGCGCACGATCTGGTCTCGCCGGCCGACGTGGACGAGGCGGAGGCGCGGCTCGCCGCCACGACCCGGTTCTGGCGGGGGTGGCTGGGGCGTGCCCGACTCCCCGACCATCGCTGGCGGGACCCGATCCAGCGATCGGCCCTCGCGATCAAGGGCCTCACCTTCATGCCGACGGGGGCGACGGTCGCGGCCCTCACGACGTCGTTGCCCGAGACGCCCGGCGGCGAGCGGAACTGGGACTACCGGTACACCTGGATGCGCGATTCGACCTTCACGCTGCAAGCCCTGCACTACATGAACCTGGATTGGGAGGCCGACGAATTCATGCAGTTCGTCGCCGACCTCGAGCCGAACGACGACGGTGCGCTCCAGATCATGTACGGCATCGACGGCCGGCGCGACCTCCGGGAGTCGACCCTGGACGAGCTGAGCGGGTATGCGGGGGCTCGGCCGGTTCGCGTCGGGAACGGGGCGTTCGACCAGCGGCAGAACGACGTGTACGGGGCGGTCCTGGACTCGATCCTGTTGCATACTCGGCGGAGCCAGCGCCTCCCCAGACGCCTGTGGCCGATCGTCCAGTCGCAGGCCGAGTGCGCGACGCGCGTGTGGCGCGAGCCCGACCAGGGGATCTGGGAGGCGCGCGGCAAACCGAGGCACTACGTGTCCTCGAAGCTCATGTGCTGGGTCGCGATGGACCGGGCGGCGAAGCTGGCCGAGATCCGCGGCAACCCCGACGACGCCTCGGAGTGGCGCGGAACCGCCGACGAGATCCACGCCGACATCCTCGCGAACGGCCTCCAGGAGGGTGTGCTCCGCCAGCACTACGAGACCCAGGCGCTCGACGCGTCCACCCTGCTCGCGCCGCTCTTCGGGTTCCTGCCGGGCGAGGACGAACGGATGCATTCGAGCGTCCTCGCGATCGCCGACCAGCTGACGGAGAACGGGTACGTGCTGCGCTACCGAACGGACGAGACCGACGACGGCTTGTCCGGCAAGGAGGGGACCTTCCTGATCTGCTCCTTCTGGCTCGTGTCGGCACTGGCGGCCGTCCGGGAGGAGCAACAGGCTCGAGACCTCATGGAACGCCTACTCCGGATCGCATCACCGCTCGGCCTGTTCGCCGAGGAGTACGACGTCGAGACGGGGCGCCACCTCGGGAACTTCCCGCAAGCCTTCTCGCATCTCGCTCTCATCGAGGCCGCGGGCCGGATCATCCTCGCTGAATTCACGGCGGAGATCACATGAGCGACTACGACGTGATCATCATCGGGACCGGGGGCGGAGGCGGCACGCTCGCCCGGCACCTCGCGCCTTCGGGCAAGCGCATCCTCCTGCTCGAGCGCGGCGACTGGCTCCCGCGCGAACCCGAGAACTGGAGCACCGCCGACGTCTTCATCGACGGGCGGTACATCTCCGCGGACACGTGGTACGACGACAAAGGCAAACCGTTCCAGCCGCAGGTCCACTACTTCGTCGGCGGCGCAACCAAGCTGTACGGGGCTGCGCTTTATCGCCTGCGAGAGAAGGACTTCGGCGAGCTCAAGCATCACGACGGGATCTCGCCCGCCTGGCCGATCGACTACGCGGATATGGAGCCGTACTACACGCAGGCGGAGCAGCTGTACCAGGTCCGCGGCGCCCGAGACGAGGACCCGACCGATCCGCCCGCGAGCGCACCGTACCCGTTCCCGGCCCTGGCACACGAGCCACGGATCCAGCAGCTGTCCGACGATCTCGCGGCCGCCGGTCACCATCCCTTCCACGCGCCGTGCGGGGTCCTGCGCGACGAGAGCAACCCGCCGTACAGCGTGTGCGTCCGCTGCGGCGCCTGCGACGGCTTCCCGTGCCCGCTCCATGCCAAATCCGATGCGGAGACGATCGCCGTGCGCCCCGCGCTCGAGCAGCCGAACGTGACGCTCCTCACCAACGCGAAGGCTGTACAGCTGGTCACGAACGCCGACGGCACGTCCGTGAACGGGGTGGTGGTCGAGCGCGACGGTTCGCAGGAGACGTTCTCGGGCAACGTCGTCGTCGTGTCGGGGGGCGCCGCGAACTCCGCGAAGCTGCTGCTCGCATCGGCGAACGACCGTCACCCGAACGGGCTGGCCAATGGCTCGGACCAGGTGGGACGCAACTACATGTTCCACTACAGCCAGGCCGTCCTCGCCCTTTCGAAAGAGCCGAACCCCACCCGCTTCCAGAAGACGCTGGGGGTCAACGACTTCTATTTCGGGAGCGACGACTTCGAGTACCCGATGGGCAACATCCAGATGGTCGGCAAGTCGCAGGCGGAGATGTACAAGGGCGAGAAACCGATCGAGACCAAGCTCGCGCCGACGTTCGCGCTGCGCGATGTGGCCACGCACGCGGTCGACTTCTGGCTCTCGACGGAGGACCTCCCGACCCCCGACAACCGCGTGACACTCGACGAGGACGGCAGCGTCCGGCTCGCCTACACGGCGAACAACCAGGAGTCGGGCAAGCGCCTCTATCACAAGCTCAAGTCGATGCTCGGTCACCTCGGGATGCACCCCGACCACCTGATCCCGCGGAACGCCTACCTGAAGACCACGATCCCCGTCGCGGGGTGCGCGCACCAGGCGGGGACCTGCCGGTTCGGGACCGACCCCGCAACGTCCGTCCTCGACGTCAACTGCAAGGCGCACGAGCTCGACAACCTGTACGTCGTGGACACGAGCTTCTTCCCGAGCATCGGCGCGGTGAACCCGGCACTCACGGCCATGGCGAACGCGATCCGCGTCGGCGACCACCTGCTCGAGCGGCTGTAGGTCCGCGCGCGAGCGCCGCACGAAATGCCGATGCGGGAGCTTCACACGATCGACCTGACCGCCGCCACGACGAGCGCCGCCCTGGAAGGGTAGGTTCCGATGAGCGACATCGGCATGTCGCAGAAGGAACACACCTCATGAGCGCCACGTCAGGATCGGCGCCGGCACCGCCGTTCCCTCAGACGCCACAGTTCTGGGTGCTGATGGTGTATGCGCTCGGGCTCGGCGTCTTCGGCGCATGCGTCGCCCTCCTGTTCATGGGATTGATCGGGTTCGGGGACAACTGGAACACGGTTTCGGATCCGGGGTGGTTCGGCGGGCAATGGTGGTGGGTGGGTGTCACGGCGGGCGCGGGAGTCGTGGTCGGCCTCCTGCGCCGGTTGACCCACCTTCCCGCCAGGCTCCCGAGCCTGATCGAAGACCTCGAGCTCGGGCATGTTGACCTCCGATCGGTGCCCGGGACCGTGGCCGTCTCGGCCGTGTCGTTGATCGGAGGCGCCAGCTTGGGCCCGGAGCAGGCGCTCGGGTCCATGGGCGGCGGGGCCGCCGAGTGGGCCTCCCGGCGACGAGGGCTCAACGATGAGGACGAGAAGGTGAACACGCTGGCCGGGTTCGCCGGCGCCTACGGTGGGTTGTTCTCCAGCACGGTGATCGTGGTCATGCTGATCCTGGAGATCGCCCGCCCGGGCGGACAACGCATGGCCAAGACGCTCGTCGCCATGATCGTTTCCTCCAGCGTCTCATTCGGGATCTACTTCGTCGTCGCGGGCGCCTTCTTCCTTGACGCCTATCGGGTGCCCTCGTACACGTTCGAGGACTGGCAGCTGTTGGCCGGTATCGGCCTGGGTCTGTTCGCGGCGGTGGTGGTGACGCTGCTGGTCACCGTGATCAAGCTGGCGGTGCGGCTGTTCGGGCTGCTCAAGGTGCCGGCCATCGTTCGGCCACTGATCGGTGGCCTGGTGTTCGGCGTCGTGGGCGTGATCCTGCCGCTGACGATGTTCACGGGTAGTAACCAGCTCAAGGTCGTGCTGGAGACAGGCGGGATACTCGGCGCGGGCTTCCTGGCCGCCCTCGTGGTCGCCAAGATCCTCACCTTCGCCGTCAGTGGGGCGAGCGGATTCGTCGGCGGGCCGATCTTCCCAGCGCTGTTCATCGGGGGGACGACCGGAGTGCTCGTGCACCAGGTGTTCCCTGGCATGCCCCTGGGGCTGGCGTTCTCGTGCATGCTCGTCGCGGTTCCCGGAGCCCTGATCTCTGCACCGTTCGCGATGGTGCTGCTTGCCGCGTTCATGACCCAGGTAGGGGCGCTGCAGACCGCACCCATCCTGATCGCCGTCGTCACCTCGTTCCTCGCGACGGAGTCTGTGAAGTACATCGTTACCACTCGCCAGAAGAGAAGCCCCTCAACGGGTCAGTCGGGGAGCCGATGATCCGTTCAACGAGGGTCACCACACCGTGCGATTCAAGGTGGGACAGGCTCTCGTTCCCGCTCCCGCTGGCGTTGGCTTCGGGGCCGGGGCGATCGGGGCGCTCGATCCCCAACGCGCTGCTCAGCGGAGCCGCCTGAGGGGTGAAGCGGTGACGCCTTGCGTCCGGGCAAGCGGCCCAAGACCGGCCGGCACCCAGTGGAGCCTCACGTCAGCGCGTTGGCGGCGCGCGCCACCACGAGACCCAGGACGGCCAGGGAGATGGCCGCTTGCACGGTCATCGCGATCTTGGCCCACGGCACCAACGGCATGGCATCGGTCGGGCTGAACGCCGTGGCGTTCGTGAACCCCAAGTAGAGGTAGTCGACGAAACGAGGGCGCCAGTTCGCGGGGGCGATGTCGGGGTTCAGCTGTTGGGGGAACGCGAGGTCGGGATGGTCGGGGAGCGCGTGCGCCCTCGCCGCCGCGCCCCCGCTGTCGAGCTCCCAGTAGAGAAGGGCGAACGCGATGATGTTCGAAACCCACACGATCGAGGCCGCCGCCAGCAACGGTCCGGGCTCGCTGGTATGCGGGCCCCCGACGATCAGCTCGTCGATGAGGCGGGCGGTGGACCACAGGGATTGGGCGATCAGCACGGTCACGAGGGCGATCGAGGATCCTCGGAGCATCGATGAACGCTTGGAGATCTTGCCCGGGTCCCCGACGATGAGCACCACGAGGAGGACGCCCTCGAGGATCGGGAGCAGCCAGCGCGGCCCGAGGCGAAGCTCGCTCGGCAGCAAGAGCGTCAACAGCATGGCGGCCAGGACCGCGCCGGCCATGTGCCAGCGCGCTTCCGGGACGATCGGACCCGGCCCGACCGGCTCCATGGCCCGATCGGGTGCGTCGCCGCCTGATCGCCCGGTCATGCTGCCATGTGCCTCTCCTTCACCTCCGCCGCAACGCGATCCCCCAGGCCCCCGACCAGGTTCCGTCGGGCTCGAGCCGGATCACATCGCGGCCGGACGCGAAGGCGTTCGGCGGGCACGTCATCGGTTCGATCGCGACGCCCTGCCGGCGCCTCGAGGCAGGCTCGAGGGTGTCCCCTGTGTAGGCCTGGAGGTAGCCGAACGCGTCGTCCGCCCACACCTCGACGACGTGCGTGCCGTCGGTCGACTCGAGCCGAGCGCGCGACCGCCCGTCCGACCCGCGAGCCAGCCCCGTGAAACAGGTATCGAGCCGCGTGGCGCCGACCGGACGACCGACCGTGAAGTCGAATTCGGTCTCGGCGACCACCTCCTCGCCGACCGGAAGAGCTCGGTCATCCGTGGTCAGCCGGCGCGAGGCCGGGATCGTGAGTCGCACGTCGTCGACCGGGATCCCCATCGTCAGGTAGGGGTGGAACCCGATCCCGAACGGGGCCGCCTCGGCCGAGGCGTTCGTCGCACGCGCGACGACCGCGAGCCCGTCCGCCCCGAGCCGATACTCGAGGCCGAGCTCGAGCCGCCAGGGGTATGCCGGCTGGGGGTGCACCACGCACTCCAGCGCGACCGCTTCGTCGGTCTTGGAAGCGAGCAGCCAGGGGAGCCAGCGCACGAGCCCGTGGATCGCGTTCCCGAGCTCGGGCTCGTCGATCGCGGCCGACCCCTAGACGGCCGTCGAACTCGTATCGCCCGCCGTCGAGACGGTTCGGCCAGGGTGCGAGCACCTGCCCCCGTCCGGCCGACGATGGATCGTCGACCGAGAAGCCGTCCAGGACTCCGAGCGCTCCCGCCGAGTACGCGCGGAGCGTCGCACCGACCTCGGTCACGACGACCACCTGATCGCCGTGGCGGATCTCGTGCTGTTCGCCCGAGGGCGGGTGCGGCTGCACGACCTCCTCGCCCTCGCTCACGCCGTCAGTAGCTGCTCGGCGTGAGCTTGACCTTCCCGCTGAACAGGTACTGCACGCCCGCCGTGTACAGCAGGACGAACGGAAGTCCGATGATCGCGACCACCAGCATCACGGTGAGCGTCTCCGACGCCGCCGAGGCGTTCGTCACCGTCATGCTGTAGGCGGGGTCCGTGCTCGACTTCAGCATGTTCGGGTACAGCCCGGCCGAGATCGTGGCGAGGGAGGTGCCGATCGTCGCGCAGCTCGCGAAGAACGCCGCCACCGCCCTGCCTGCTCGATGCATGACGACGATCGTGATGAACGCGACGAGCGCGGCGAGGGGGAAGACGAGGTCCAGACGTCCTCGGTGAAGGTGTCCACCACGCCGTAGTCGGCGACGACGATCCACACGGCCGAGACCGCCTGCCATCAGTGCGAACACGGCGATGAGCCACGGGATCCACCGCCGGACGCGCGTTTGGAGGTCCCCCTCGGTCTTGACGGCCAGGTAGAGGGCGCCGTGCATCGCCAACATCGCGATGGTCGTCAGACCCCAAGAAGACGGCGAACGGGCGCAGCACGTCCAGGAGGCTGCCGACGTGGACGTTCCCGTTCTTGCCCAGCGGCACCCCGCTGATGACGTTGCCGAACGCCACCCCGAGGAGCAGGGCGAGCGCGAACGACGAGGCCGAGAAGACGTGTCCCACAAGCGGCGCCAGCCGGCGCCCTCGCGCTTGCTCCGGAACTCGATCGCGACCGTGCGGAGGATCAGACCCATCAGGACGAGCATCAGCGCCCAGTAGAAGCCCGAGAACAGCGCCGCGTAGACGACCGGGAACGCCGCGAACAGGACGCCTCCACCGACCACGAGCCACACCTCGTTGCCGTCCCAGATGGGACCGATGCTGTTGAGGACGATCCGTCGCTCCTCGTCGTTCCTGGCCGCGAACGGATGGAGGATCCCGACACCGAGGTCGAATCCGTCCAGGACGAGGTAGGCGGCGATGATCGCGACGAAGAGCACGAACCACAGATCAGCGAGCGACATGCTCGTCCACCTTCAGCTCCAGGTCACCTGAGGCTCGAGCCTGCGCGCCGGGTGCGGAACAGCTCGCGGAACGTATCCGGCAGGGGTGCCGTCGGCCCCGGCCCCTCCGGCGGCTCCGGCCCGTGCTTGATCTTGCGGTCGAGCAGGAACAGGAACAGCACGAGCAGCAGGGCGTACAGGAGGGCGAACGTGACCAGCGACATGAAGACCTCTCCCGTGGTGAGCGTCGGCGAAACGGCGTCCTCGGTTCGCAGGACGTTCCAGACGATCCACGGTTGTCGCCCGATCTCACCCGTCCACCACCCCGCGATCGTCGCGATCTCCGCGAGGAAGACCGTGGACACGCAGATCCACAAGAGCCACCGAGGCATCGGCTCCTCACGGCGGCGCCGCCGCCACCAGACGAACCACGCGACCACGCCGATCATCGGGAACAGGAAGCCGAGGTCGATCATCGCGTGGTACGCCTGGAAGGTGAGGTTCACCGGCGCCCAGTTCTTCTCGGGGAACTCGCTCAGTCCTGGCACCGTCGCGTCGAACTTGCCGTAGGACAGCAGGCTGAGCAGGCACGGGATCTTGAGGCCCGTCGTGGTCTGAGCGCCCTCGTTCACCCATCCGACCAGATACAGGGGCGCACACGACTCCGGCGTCCAGCTCCCTTCCATCGCCGCCAACTTCGGCTCCTGGTTCTTGGTGACCGCGATCGCCATCTGCGCACCGAAGATGAACACCTGGAGCACGGCGAGCACCGTGAAGAACTTCACCGCGGCGGAGAAGTTCCGTTTCGCGAACTCGAGGTGCCGATGTTTCAGTTGGTACCAGGCGCTGACCGACAGGACCAAGGTGGCGCCGATCATCCACGAGGCCACCCAGACGTGGAACAACCGGGGGAGGAACGTCGGCGTGAACACGACCGAGAGGAAGTCGGTCATGAACGCCTGCTCCCCCCATCGGGTCGTCTGCGTCGTGTATCCCTCGGGGGTCTGCATCCAGGAGTTCGCCATCAAGATCCACAGCGCGCTGAAGTGCGCGCCGAACACCACCAGGGACGTCGCGAGCAGCCACATCCTCGACCCGAGCCGGTCCCCGCCGAACAGCATCAGCCCGAGGAACCCACCCTCCAGGGCGAACGCGAACACCCCCTCCGCCGCGAGCAGGCTCCCGAACACGTTCCCGACGAACCGGGAGTACTGGGACCAGTTCATGCCGAACGCGAACTCCTGGACGATGCCGGTCGCGATGCCCAGGGCGAACACGAGCCCGTAGACCTTGACCCAGAAGACCGATGCCTGGCGCCACACGGGGTCGCCGGTCCGGACGTGTTTCCACGCCATCCAGACCAACATCAGCCCGAGGCCCATGGAGATGGGCGGGAAGATGAAGTGGAAGCTCGCGGTGAGGGCGAACTGGAGGCGAGACAGGAACTCCGGGTTCACCTCACCCCCTCTCTGCCTCCCCCGGGGCACGTGCGTCTCGGACCCGTCTTCGTGGCATGGTTCCATCCGGTGGGTGGTGCAGCATCACACCGACGGGATGATTCCCGGTCGCCAGGCACCGCGTGCGCCCCATCTGCACCATCGAGGAGGGCGACTTCGCGGCCGGTGATCTCGTTCGCGTACTTCGGGAACCGGTCCGCGATCGCCTCCGCCGGATATCTGGTTCGGATCCACCTGCTACGACGGGGCGTCGTGCTCGAGCTTCTCGAGCGCGGCGTCCACGTCGTAGCCGATCGCGATCCCGAGCTTCGGGGCCGCGGAGACGGCCCGGGCTACCCCGATAAGTGGAGCCACGGCGACCAACGTTCCCACGATGTCATCGGCGGTCGCACCGGCGGCGAAGGCCGACTCGACCTCACACTGGTACGTGGCGGGAGCGGCGTCGAGCGCGACGAGCGCCGCCAGACGGACGAAGGCCTGCGTCTTCGGACCGAACCCCGGAACCTCCGCGGGGCCGAGGCTTCCGGAGACCACGGATCGGATGAAGCGCTCGTCGTTCACCGCGAAGCACCGAAGCGTGCGCTCGTGGCCGGCCACATGCGCCCCCTCTGAGGTGCGGACCTGAGGATCGGAAGCCCCACCATCCGCCACCACGCTCGGCGGGGCATCATCCGGTCGGCATGAAACGGCTCAGCGGCGCTAGGCGTCGATCAGGCCGAGCTCCCGAGCGCGCTCGATCGCCTCACGACGGGAGGAGACGCCCAAGCTTCCGGTAGATCGAGATCGCCTGCGTCTTGATGGTGTGTCGCGACAGGAACAGTCGCTCGCCGATCTCGGGGAACGTCAGGTACGTGGACAGGTACGGGAACAGCCGGAGCTCGGCGGCGGTCAGGGTGGAGACCCCGACCGCCCCAACCGGCACGTGTTCGAGCTGCTCTCGGAACTCTGCGAGCTGTGCCCCGAGCACCCCCAGGTCGGGCCTCCGACGGAAGATCTCGTCCACCTCCCGCACCATCGTTCGGGCGCCGGCCGGGTCCGCGAGGGAACGATAGGCTCGCGCGAGCTCGAGGCGAACCTGCACGGCCAGCCACGGGATGGCGTAGGTGAGCCGGATGCGAGCGCGTTGCGCACGAACGAGGCTCTTGTGAGCCCCCGCCGGGTCGCCTACATGGATCGCCATCCGAGCCGTCACGGCATGCACGAGCGCACTCGTGACGTACTCCTCCAGGTGCGCTCGCCTGATGACGGATCGCGCCCGCTCCGCGTCCAGTTGCGCGGCGGACCACTGGTCTCGCGACATCGCGAGGACGGCTCGCTCGCAGAGCGCCACCGCCACCGTATCGGCGGAGCCGGAGACCTCTCCCGCCTCGGCGGCGCCGAGGAAGTCGATGTCGGCGCCGGCGTCGTCACGGGTCAGCAGGTGCGCGATCCCGCTCATCAGCAACGCGGTCGCCCTCCATGGGCTGGCGCTCGGAACGAGCTCGCGCGCCACTCCCGCGTCGGTCACGAGTCGTTCCGTTCCGTGCGCGAGCATCGTCGCCCGCACCATGGCGAGAAGCGCGACGGCGGGCGTCACGCCGTCGGCGAGCACGGGCCCACCCTCGACGATCACCGGCCCACCGGCATCGGGTTCCGCGGCGCCGACCCATCGCTCCGCCTCGATCGCATCCCCCATGAGGGCCAGAACGCCCGCCCCCAACGCCGCGATCGTTGGGTACGGCTCGATCAGGTCACGCTCGTCGAACCAGGCCAACCACCGCCGCACGGAGCCCAGGCGCCCATGATTGTGAGCCGGCAACAGGACGGCGGGCAGAAGCCGTGCGGCTCGATCGGCGTCCCCCGCCTCCTGTGCGTAGTCGAGCGCGTCCTCGGCCAGGCCGTGTTCCTCGCACCAGTCCGCGGCGCGGCGAAGCAGTCGACGTCCTACCCCCGGCTCGCGCCGTTCGAGCTCGGCGCGAAGCATCTCGCCGAACAGGTGGTGGTACCGGTACCGATGCCCGTCCCGGTCGAGTGGCAGCAGGAGGAGGTTCCTCCCCGCGATCGACTCCAGGGTCCTCGCCGACCCCGTTCGTTCCAGCATCGCGTCACAGAGCGGCCCGCTGAGCGTGTGCAGGACGGACGTGCGGGTCAGGAACGCCACGGTCCTTCGTGAGAGGTTCCGCAAGAGCTCGGTACGGAGATAGTCAGCAACGAGTCGGTCGGCGCCATCGATCGGGGCGGCGCTCGATGGCTCGGGGCAGCCGGCCTGGATCGACAGGGCCGCCAGGTAGAGCCCGACCGGCCACCCTTCGGTCCGATCGACCAGATCGTTGAGCTGTTCCCGCGGAAGGGCGACCCCGACCCCGCGCATGAGCGACGCGGCCTCGCGCGCATCGAGCGCGAGCTCGTCCGGCCCGACCTCCAGGACCCGGCCGTCAGCTCGCAGCCGCGTGATCGCCGGCGCCGGTGCGTCGCGACCCGCGATGGCGAACTGCGACCCGGCCGGAAGGTGTTCGGCGAGGGTCGTCAGGGCATCCACGGCATCACGATCGTGCAGCAGGTGGAGGTCGTCCACGACGAGGACGAGCGGCTGGGTCGTGGCGGAGATCGCGGCGCCGAGCCGCGGCACGAGCGTCGACCCGATCGAGACGCCGGGCGACGCCAGGGCCTCATACACACCGGGACCGAGCGGCTCGATCCGATCGAGTGCGAGCGCGAGGTAGGCCAACAGGACCGCCGGGTCGTTGTCCCGGCGATCGAGCGAGACCCACGCGAAGCGGCGTCCATCCGCCTCGGCCCACTGGTGCAGGACGGTCGTCTTCCCGTACCCGGGCGGCGCCAGGAACGACACCACCGGAGTGTCGACCGAGGACAGCAGCCGCTCGACCAATCCCGGCCGCGGGACGATCCCCTTCCGCGTGAAGGGTCTCGCGAGCTTCGACTCGACGAACTCGAACGGAAAGCTCGCGCGGCTCCTGGTGGCCCTCCGGGGCCGTTCGACGGTTCGATCGGGGTTCCTCAAGAGAGGAACTCTAGACTCCGGCTCCAGGGTTGGCGAACCCGTCGACGCCTGCGCTCTATGAACGGAGCGCGAACTGTCCGCGGGGAGGTGGTCGCTCAGATCCCGAGGATCAGCTTCTTCTTCGCCGCGAACTCCTCTTCCGTGAGCAGACCCTGATCCTTCAGCTGGGCGAGCTGCTGGATCTGCGTGGCCGGATCGGCGACCTGCTCCACCCCCTGCTCGGCGGCGGCCGCCTGCTGCTGCGTGTACTGGGCGTCCTGGCCCGCGTACTTCGACTGTTGACGGCGCGCAACCCGCCCCGAGACCGCCGTCGCCGTGCCGGCCACGACCGCCGTTCGAGCTGCCATCCCGACCAGCCCTGGTCCTCGTCGTCTCCCCATCGTCGGATCCCCTTTCGGTTAGGCGTTCTCCTTGGCGAACTCGACCGCCGCCTGGACCACCTCGTACGGGAGGCGCTCGAGATCGAGCAGTTCGCCACCCGCGTTGACGATCGCGTCCCTGAGCTTCGTCGCCCACACGTCCTCCCAGACCAGGAGCGCCGCCGACGAGTTCGGCTCGAGTTCCTCCCCGGCCGCAGCCAGGTCTTCCTCGTTCAGCAGTCCCAGCGTCTCGGGCGTCAGCGCGTCGAACGCCTGGAACACCTCCGAGTCGAGGTCGCCCATCTCCGCGGTGACGACGGCGCCGTCCGCATCCTTCATGACGAACGCCAGGTCGATGATCCGGATCGTCCCGCTCTGGACCAGCTCGGCGAGCGCCGGCACGATCTCTCCCTTGAACCGGTTGCCCGGGAAGGCCACGATCATGTACTCCACCGGCCCGATGCTGCTCATACGGCTGCCTCCTTCTGCTGCTTCGGTGCTCCTTCGGCGGGCTCGTGAAGAACTCGAGCGCCGTCTTCGTCTTCGTCTGCTGCTCGCCTCCGAGGTCGAGGCCCTTCCTCTCGAGGAACGCCCTCGACTCCACCGCGGCCTGGAACGCCTCGGACGGCAGCGCCTTCGTCGACAGCTCGACGATCTGCGACCCATCCGGGTACATCCAGAGTTCGCCGACGAGCTTGCGCTTCGAACCCTCGGGCTTCCACTTGACGCGGAGGGTCGGGATCGGTCCGAGCACCGACAGGCCGTCCAGCTCGACACCGTCCGGCGCATGGGTCGCGTAGAAGGTGCGTTGCGCCTTCGAGAAGAGCTTGCGGACCGGCCGCTCGCCCGCGGCGGCGGCCGCGATGTCCTGGTTGCTCGCGGCGCCCTTGAACGACCCCGAGCACACGTAGCCGCCGGGCATCGCGTCGACCTCCACGCCGAAGCTCGGGTCCCTCCGGATCTCGTCGGGTAGCTCGCTCGGGACGACCGGACGGAGCTTGACGACCGTGTCGCCCTGCTCGCCCTGGCGCCGACGCGCCCGCACCACCACGCCGGCCGAATTCAAGGTCAGGTCAGGCGTATCGAAGAAGAACACCTGCCGCAGCTGTGCATCGAGCGGGTCCACGCCGAGCGCCCTCGCGGCGGACGCGCGCGCGTCCTGTGGGATCGTCAGCTTCAGCTCGACACTGTCCGCGCCGCCGATGAGCTCGAGGAGATGCTGGAGCTCCTCGCCCGAGATCTGCTTGGTTCGAGCCACCGTATCCCCCCGTTGTCGCCGAGTACCGGCCGCATATGGTGCCACGTTTGCCGTTCGGCTGCCCGCCTCGACGTCCAGTGGAACGACGGAACGAACCCATCGCATGAGGAGCCTGCGGCTACGCTTCCCCGCAACGTGGCGCTGATCCTCGTCTCGCTGTCGGTCGTGGCCTACGCGCTCGTCAGCAAGCGTCTTGCGTCCACACCGGTCACCGGCGCGTCGATCTTCATGGTCCTCGGCGTGCTCCTCGGTCCCGCGGCGTTCGACGTGATCCACGGTGCCGACGACCGGCAGGCTATCGGGGCGCTCCTCGAGGTGACGCTCGCGCTCGTGCTGTTCACCGACTCGCTGGCGATCAGCGCCGGGAACTGGCGAGCGAAGAGCCGGCTCCCGGGCCGGCTCCTGCTCATCGGGATGCCGCTCACGATGGTCCTCGGGTGGGGCTTCGGGCTGCTCCTCTTCCCGGACATCGATGTCTGGGAAGTGGCGTTGGTCGCGATCTGCCTCGCTCCGACGGACGCCGCCCTCGGCCAGGCGGTCGTGACGAGCCCGAAGGTGCCGGCGGCGATCCGCCAAGCGCTGAACATCGAGAGTGGGCTGAACGACGGGCTCGCCCTCCCCTTCTTCGTCCTCGTGCTCGCGGCGGCGGTCGAGACCACTGACGCAGGTGCTCCCGACATCGTCGAGGTGTTCCTGCGATCGCTCGTCGTCGCAGGCATCGTCGGAGGGGCGATCGGATGGCTCGGTGCTCGCGCCCTCCGCTCGTGTCGGGAGCGCGGCTGGGTCGGGCGCGAGTGGAGCCAGATCGCGACCCTCGCCCTCGCGCTCCTCGCATTCGCGAGCGCCGACGCGGCCGACGGTAGCGGGTTCATCGCGACCTGGGTCGCCGGCGTGACGTTCGGTCGCGCGATGCGGGACCGGATGCCGGACGCCGTGCTGTTGGCCGAGGATCTCGGGGGCCTCCTCGCCCTGGTGTCGTTCCTCGGGTTCGGCGCGGTGCTGCTCGGACCGCTCCTCGATGACCTGTCCTGGCAGGTAGTTGCCTATGCCCTGCTCAGTCTCACGGTGATCCGCATGATCCCCGTCGCGCTGTCGTTCATCGGGGTCGGCATGGCTCGAGCGACCGTCGCGTTCGCGGGATGGTTCGGCCCTCGCGGACTTGCGTCCATCGTGTTCGGGCTGCTCGTGGCCGAGGAGACACTCCCGGGTGGATCGATCGTCCTGCAGGCGGTGTTCGTCACCGTTGCGTTGAGCGTGGTGCTCCACGGCGCCACCGCCGTCTGGGGAGCCGGCCGCTACGGTGCGTGGTTCGAGCGTGCGAGGGCTGCCGATCCCGCTCTACCAGAGGGTGCGGACGTCGGCGAGCCCTCGGTTCCACGCCGGTTGCGGATCCACGGTCCGCCGACCGATCACGCGGACCCCTCCGGAAGGTAACGACGGCCCCCCACGCGACACTCAGCCCTCCGCGGCGCTCTCCAGGACCGGCAGGATCCGTTCGAGGCCCCACTCGAGTTCCTCTTGCGAGATCACGAGCGGCGGCGCGAGCCGCAGGGTGCTGTCGTGCGTGTCCTTCGCGAGCACGCCCTCTCGCAGGAGTCGTTCGGCCGCCCGGCGCGCGGGCCGCGCGTCCGGCACGAGCTGGATCCCCGCCCACAGGCCGCGACACCGGACCTCCTCGACCGTCGGGAGATCCGCGTCCATCAAAGCTGAGCGCAGGTACTCGCCGAGTCGCTTCGAGGCGTCCTGCACCTCGCCGGTCCGGAGCAGGGCGACCACGCGCCGGCCGATCGCGCACGCGAGCGGGTTCCCGCCGAACGTGCTGCCGTGCTGTCCCGGCCGGAACACGCCCAGGACCTCTCGATCGGCCACCACCGCCGAGAGCGGCACGATGCCGCCTGCGAGCGCCTTGCCGAGGATGAACATGTCGGGTCGCACGCCCTCGTGGTCGACCGCGAACGTCGTCCCGGTCCGACCGAGGCCCGTCTGGATCTCGTCGGCGATCAGCAGCACGTCGCGCTCGGTGCAGAGCTCGCGTGCTCGGCGCAGGTAGCCCTCGGGCGGAAGGATCACGCCGGCCTCGCCCTGGATCGGTTCGACGAGGAACGCGACGGTGTCCTCGTCGATCGCTGCCTCGAGCGCGTCCGCGTCGCCGTACGGCACGGCCTCGAACCCCGGCGTGAGGGGACCGAAGTTGTCCCGCGACCCCTCGTCCGTGGAGAAGCTCACGATCGTGATCGTTCGTCCGTGGAAGTTGCCGGCGCAGACGATCACCTTCGCCCGGTCCGGGGCGACGCTCTTCACCTCGTATCCCCACTTCCGGGCGGTCTTCAAGGCGGTCTCGACCGCTTCGGCCCCGCTGTTCATCGGCAGCGCCATGTCCATGCCGCAGAGCTCCGCCAGGTCGCGCAGGAACGGTCCCATCTGGTCGTTGTGGAACGCGCGGCTCGTGAGCGTGAGCCGGTCGAGTTGCTCCTTGGCCACCGCGATCAGCTCGGGGTGGCGGTGCCCGAAGTTCAGGGCCGAGTAGGCGGCGAGCATGTCCAGGTACCGCTTCCCCTCGACGTCGGTCACCCAGCAGCCTTCGGCCTCGGCCACGACCACCGGCAGCGGGTGGTAGTTCGACGCCGAGTAGCGCTCGACGAGCTCGAGCTGCTCCTCGGTCGCGCTTGGGCGGTCCGCTCCGTCCGTCACAGCGGGGAGTGTACCGAGCCGTCGCGCGCGAGTCGTTCCGGACGCTACGACGTGATCGCGGTAGCGAAAGCCTCGAGGTTGTCGACGTACCGCTGGGCGTCCGCCTCCGTGTGCCAGACGGACAGCGTCCACGTCTCGTACTTGGCCCACGGCGACTTGAAGACGCCGCCGTTCTGCTGGAAGAGCCAGGCGAGGTAGGTGATCCGCTCGTCGATGTGGATCGCGTCGCGATACTCGCGGACCGGCGCGGCGGAGTAGATCACCGAACCCTTCGCGCCGATCCCGGTGACGTAGGCGGGAAGCGCGTGTCGGTCGATCATCGCCGACAGCTGCTCCTTCAGGTACCCGTCGATGCGATCGAACGTCGTATACGCCTCCGGGGTGAGCACCTCCGTGAGGGTGGCCTTGCTCGCCGCCAGCGTGAGCGGGTTCCCGTTGAACGTGCCGGCGATGTCGTGACCGCCGTCGATCACGCGGCGGAACAGCTCCTCGGTCGCCCCGATCGCGCCGCACGGCAGGCCGCCACCGATCGCCTTCGCCAGGCACACGATGTCGGGCACCACACCGAACGCCTCGACCGCCCCGCCGTACGCGATCGTGCACCCGGTCTTCACCTCGTCGAACGCGAGGTACGCCCCGAACTCGTGGCAGAGGTCCTTCAGTCCCTGCAGGTACCCCGGCTCGGGCAGGATCACCCCGCAGTTCATCATCGCCGGCTCCACGATCAGGCCGGCAACGCGATCGGGGTTCTCCTCGAACGCCCTTCGCGCCTCACCCAGGTCGTTGAACGGGATCACCCGGACGAGCTCGGAGAACGCGTCGGGGATCCCGGGAACCTGCGGTAGCGTCGCCGGATGCTCCCGCGGCCCGATCCGTTCGGGGTCCGGTACCACGCTGAACATCAGCGAGTCGTGATGGCCGTGATACGTCCCCTCGATCTTGAGGAGTAGATCGCGCCCGGTCTGCGCACGCATGAGCCGCGAAGCCTCGAGCGTGGCCTCGGTCCCCGAGTTGCAGAACCGCCAGAGCGGCAGCGAGAAGCGCTCGGCGAGGTTGGCCCCGACGACGTCGAGGTCGCGCGTGGGCTGCGCGAAGTGCGTCCCGCGGCCGGCCTGCCGACGGATCGCGTCCACGATGGCCGGATGCGCGTGCCCCATCACCATCGCCCCGTAGCCGAGGTGGTAGTCGATGTACTCGTTGCCGTCGATGTCCCAGAGGCGGTTGCCCTCCCCCCGGTCGATGTAGATCGCGTGCGGGGGCGAGTCCTGCCAGGAGGAGGCGACGCCGCCGGCGACGTGCTCCTGGGCCTTTGCCCGATACTCGATCGAGGCCCGATGCTTCGGCTCGAGCTTCGCCTCCTGCTCTTCGATGAGCGCGCCGACCTTTTCGAGGTCGATCTCGATCGTTTCCCGGACCGCCATGCGACTCCCCCGATGATTGAACGGCGATTCAATCATCCCAGAGAGGCGGCGCGGGCGCCGCAAGCGTCCGATCGCCCGTTGGTACCATCGGTCGAACGCGGTGGCCGTAGCTCAAGTGGTCAGAGCACCAGGTTGTGGTCCTGGGGGTTGGGGGTTCGAGTCCCCTCGGTCACCCCATCGCCAGCCGGTCGCTTGCTAGACTGCGCCGGGCCTCTAGCTCAATCTGGCAGAGCAACGGACTCTTAATCCGCAGGTTCGGGGTTCGAGTCCCCGGGGGCCCACCACCGAACTACTGGTCAGACGCACTGTCGGATCCTCCGCCCTGGATCACGGATCGCCGACCCCTGCCCGCC
This sequence comes from uncultured Actinomycetes bacterium, assembly GCA_963771385.1. Lineage (GTDB taxonomy): Bacteria > Actinomycetota > UBA4738 > UBA4738 > HRBIN12 > DASSJM01. The sequence continues at coordinate 29,396 of CAVYTE010000003.1, read as the reverse complement.
TCCTTGAACTGTGACCCTGCAAGTCGACCCTGGTCAACCGTGAGCGGAGCGCCCATCCAGCCTGCCAACCTGCGCTGTGTCATGCTTCACCCTCGCACCTCCAGGAGGGGGGGCCGAGGATGCCGGTGTCGATGCTGGGGGCGGTCCGAGGAACCTTCGTCGTGGTCGCACTCGTCGTCCTGACCGTGGTGCTGCTCGGGTACGCGGTCTACTTCTTCTTCTTCAAGAAGATGTAGGGCTGTCGAACAGCCGGCGGCGGCACGGTGCGTGCGCGGGCTACTGGGTGGATGTTGGCTCGGGCCCCCCAGCGGCGCTGAGAGCCGCCCGGATGAAGCGGACGATGCGGTCGGCGCCCGTCCGCCGCGGGTCGAGGTCCGGGTTGTAGATCGTGATGTCCCAGCCGACCGGCCCCGCGGCGAGCGCGACGGACGTCACCACGTCGAGCTCGTCCCATCCGAGCCCGCCCTCCTGCCGGTAGTCGACGGCCGGCAACGCGTCGGTCGACAGGACGTCCAGATCGAGGTGGAACCACCACGGGCTGGACAGCGAGCCCAACGCTCGTGCCGTCTCCGCCGCCGGGGCTGCGAGCAGTCGCGAGCCGTCGACGAACGACAGGCGATCCGACAGGGACGGCACGCCTTCGGACTCCAAGGTCCGCCCGTCCCGAGGGCCGAGAACGCGCACGCGCTCCGGCGGGACGAGCGGTGGGGAGGTCGGCAGCTCAGGCCACCACGGCGCTGCGACCATCCCGAGTGCGAACGCGAGCTCCATGTCGGCCGCCTCCCCGGTGGTTGACCGGTCCGGCGGGTATGCGTCCTCGTGCCCGTCGACGAACAGCAATCCGGCGCGCCCATCCGCGTCGAGCGCCCCGACACATCCGAGGAGGACGGGGCAGTCACCACCGATCACGAGCGGGAATCGCCCATCGCCCACGATCGACTCCACCGCCTCCCGAACCCGTTCGACGAGCACACGGAGACCGTCCGGGTCGATGACCTGCGTCTCGGGATCTCGGCCCGCCGATGGCTCGGGGAGGGACACGTCCCCGTAGTCGACGAGGGTGGTCGCCTGCTGGATGGCGGAGGCCAGACCCGCCGCCCGAAGCGCCTCCGGGGCGCGGGCGACGCCGGCGGACCGGCCCGCCGAGTTCGTCGGCACACCGAGCAGCCCGATCTCCATGCGTCACCCTGGTCATGCGACGGAGGTCCGGTCAACCCGAGCGGTGAGCCGTCTGCCCGCATCCTCACGGGCAACTCAGGTCAGTCCAGCGCGAACGATCCCGTGACGATCTCGCCCGCCGGTTCGTACGTACCGATCACGACTCCGGTCGTCGAGACCGTGCTGTCGACGAGCTTCAGGCCAGAGGGGATGGTGCCGCCCGCGAACAGACGCTTGCCCGATCCGATGACGAGCGGGAAGACCCAGAGGCGGTACTCGTCCACCAGGTCGTTGCGCAACAGCGTCTGGATCAGGTTCGCGCTGCCATGCACCTGCAGCTCCGGCCCCTCCTCTTCCTTGAGCGCCGCGACGCCTTCGGCCGCGTCTCCCTCGATCAGGACCGAGTTGTTCCACACCAGGGTGGGACGACCCCGCGACGCGACGTACTTGATGGCTTCGTTCAGGGGCCTGCCGCCGGCTTCCTCCGGCGCGTGCGGCCAATGGGCGGCCATTATCTCGTACGTCGTGCGTCCGAGGACCATCGCGAACGGCCTGCTCAGCGCCTCGTCCATGATCTGGCCCATCTGCTCGTCCCAGTAGTTCACCGACCAGCCACCGTGCGCGAAGCCCCCGCTGTCGTCCTCTCCGGGGCCGCCGGGTGCCTGCATGACCCCATCGAGGCTCACGAACGTGCTCACGATCAGCTTCCTCATCGCTTCCCCCGCTCAAGTCCGGCGCAGGTGCTGTGGAAGGGATCCGAGCTCGATGGTGCGCCGACGCGCCCGTCGACGCAAGATGTCGGGATGAGCTCGGAGCAAGCGTTCGCGCGGGCGATGCTCGAACAGGCGCACGAGATGCTGACGTCCAACATCGAGGGCATCTCGATCGAGGAAGCCCTCGAGGCCGCGGGTGGCTACCGCTCCATCCTGGGGATCCTCAAGCACGTCGCGGGATGGAACGCCGTCTACTACTCGTATGCGTTCGATCCCCACCCGCGACATTGGGAACAGACGGACTGGCCGCGAGGCCTCCGCGACCGCATCGAACCGACCAGTGAGTACCTGCACGAGCTCGTCGATTGGTTCGAGGCGGTCTACGGACGGTGGCTCGAAGCGCTCCCGACCATCGATGACTTCGGGACGCGCCGGCCACTGCACTGGGGAGATGCGGCGCCCGTCCGCGACATCCTTGCCCTCGTCGCGGCGCACTGGCTGTACCACGCCGGCGAGATCAACGCCCTCCTCGCGATCCGGCGAGGCGAGGCGTGGGAACACATGGAGGAGGTCGAAGAGAACCACATCAGCACCGTCGGGCACCGCGTCCGGCCGCCGTGGATGACCGACGAGGAGTGGGACACCTTCATCCGAGACCAGCCCTAGCCGGAGGAAGGCGCGCCCCAGGGGCGAAGGCGATCCCCACGCGTCGGTACGATGCATGTCGTGTCATCGACGTCGGGGCTGCAGCACATCCAGGAGGGATGGGCGAACCATCAGCGCCTGCTCCTCGGCATGATGCGCGACCTCACCCCCGACCAGCTCGCCAGCAGGCCCGCCCCGAACATGTGGACCGTGTGGCAGCTCGCCGGCCACCTGGCGGGATCGCGTGCGTACTGGTTCCACGACGTCCTCGGCGAGGGCGATCCCGCGGTCCGTGCGATGTTCCGGGTCGCCACCACGACCGTTCCCGACCTGCCGATCGAAGACGCCGGGTGGGAGGACGACGAGGAGCGCCCTCGCGACGCGACCGAGATCGCCGAGGCGTTCGAGCAGACCTGGGCGATGATCGATGCCAGCCTCGACAACTGGACGACCGACGACCTCACCGTCGAGTTCTCTCGCCAACGCCGTACCGGCACGGAGACGTTCACGCGAGGTTGGGTCGTCTGGCACGTCATCGAGCACGATCTCCACCACACCGGCGAGATCTCCCTGATCCTCGGGAGCCACGGCCTCGCCGGCCTCGACCTCTGACCTGAACACCGACGTTCGGTGCCATACTCCGGACCCGCCGGGATGAGGAGGACGTATGGACGTCGCATCGTGGCTCGAGGCGTATCGGCGCGCATGGGAGGAGAAGGACCCCGAGGCGGCCGCAGCCTTGTTCGACGAGCATGCGACCTATCGCTCGAACATCTTCGAGGAGCCGTACGTCGGATGGGGCGGGGTTCGCCGCTACTGGGAGACCGTGACTCGGACGCAAGAAGACGTGCGCGTCGTGATGGGGCGGCCGTTCGTCGACGGCGACCGCGTCGCCGCAGAGTTCTGGACCACGATGAGCAACGACGGCGCCGACGTCACGCTTCCGGGCTGCCTCCTTCTCCGCTTCAACGAGGACGGCCTCTGCCTCTCGTTGCGGGAGTACTGGCAGTTCGCTGCCGGCCGGCTCGAGCCCTCACCGGGCTGGGGTGACCTGTCGGCGCCACCCGGGTAAGGAGCGGTCCGTCTGATCGTGGGCGGTGAGGCGACCGGATTCGAGTTCTCCGAACTCGGCGATGCCATCGTCATCACGCACCGTGGGAGGAAGGCTGCGACGCTTCGTGGAACGGCGGCCAAGCGCTTCCTCGAGGACGTCGAACAGGAAGACTCGCAGCAGGTGATGGCCCGGGCGACGGGTCAGTACAAGCGGGGGAACGAACGGTTGGCGCGGCATCATCCGCGCAACCGCTGAATGCCGGGCCGCGGGCTGAGACCTCTCTGACGAGACCGTCCGCACGGTAGCGATCTCGTCCCTGGGTATGAGAGCTTCCGGAGCCGATCTCAGCCAGCGCGGGCCGGAGTTGGGTCGTTTAAGGTGGCGAGGAGGGCCTTCGACATGCGGGATACGAGGGCGAGACAGCCGGGCTTCACCGTCCGGGCTCCGGTCGACGATCCATCGCGACGGCCGCGTCGCCGGTGGCTGCGGCGACTGGGGGTCGGTTTCGGGGCATTCCTCCTGGTCGTGCTGGCCGTTTTCGGGTGGGCGTGGCTCTCCGTCGACCACTCCTCGATCGCTCGCGCGATCGTGTGGATGGAGGCGGATGTCGGCGACCAGTTCCGGTTCCCGGAGCGCGTGATCCCGGCCGGTGATGCGACGAGCCCGCTTCCCGCCGGCACCGAGATCGCCCTCCCACCGCCGGCCGGCGCCGCGACCTTCGACGGCTTCCTGCGTGAGACCGGAACACTCGGGTTCCTCGTCGTCCACAAGGATCGAGTTGCCTACGAGCGGTATCTCAACGGCGCCGATCCGGCGGCGCTGCAGACATCCTTCTCGGTCGCGAAGTCGTTCCTCTCCACGCTCATCGGGATCGCGATCGACGATGGCTTGATCGTGAGCGTCGACGATCCCGTGACCGACTACGTGCCTGAGCTGTCCGAGCGGGATGCACGGTTCGACCAGATCACGCTCCGTGACCTGCTCACGATGTCCTCGGGCCTCCGCTACGAGGAGCAGTCGGTCCCCGTATTCCCGTGGGGCGACGACGTCGACACCTACTACGGCACCGATCTGCGCGACCTCGCGCTGACCTCAACGGAGGTCGTCGACCCCGCAGGGGAGGTCTGGCTCTACAACAACTACAACCCGCTGCTGCTCGGCATGGTGCTCGAGCGCGCCTCCGGGATGTCCGTCTCGGAGTACATGTCCACCCAGCTCTGGCAGCCGCTCGGGGCCGAACACGACGCCACCTGGAGCCTCGACTCCGATGATTCGGGCTTCGAGAAGATGGAGAGTGGGCTGAACGCCTCGCCTGCGGACTACGCACGGTTCGGGATGCTGTTTCTGCACGGCGGCGGGTGGAACGGCAACCGCATCGTGTCCGAGGACTGGGTGGAAGACGCCACGAGCGGCGGAGCGGCCGGGCCGCACTACGGGCTGTTCTGGTGGCTCGATGTCGAGCGACCTGGGCGCTTCTACGCCCTGGGGAACTTCGGTCAATACATCTACGTGGCCCCCGACGCGGACGTCGTCATCGTTCGGAACGGGCGCGACTGGGGGGCCGACAACGACACATGGCTGGCCACCTTCCGCGAGATCGCCGACCGGCAAGCGGGAACCAGCGTTCCGTCGTAGGCTCGAACGAACCGGAGGAGGCAGTCGCCGAGAGGAGGAGGCATGGACAAGGTGGTGCACTTCGAGATCCCCGTGGACGACGCGGCCCGGGCGAAGGAGTTCTACCGCTCCGCATTCGAGTGGCAGCTCGACGACATGGACATGGGGGACGGGAACGTCTACACGACCATCACGACGACCCCCATCGACGAGCAGAGCCGGTTGCCTCTGGAGCCGGGCGCGATCAACGGCGGCCTGTTTCAGCGGACCTCGGACACGCCAACGCCGGTCATCACGGTCGGCGTGGACGGGATCGACGACGCGCTGAAGAAGGTCGAGGCCGGGGGCGGGACCATCGTCCAGCCGCGGACGGCGATCCCCGAGATGGGTGCCTTCGCGTACTTCAAGGACACCGAGGGCAACGTGGTCGGCCTGTGGGAGAACCTCTGATCCACCGCTGATCCGGGCGCGGGGCGAAACTCAGATCGACAGGTCCGATCGGGAGGTCGCGCCGCCTAGCAGATCTGACCGATCTCCGATGTGAGTGCGCTCAACGCGGTGCCGAGTTCCGTGAGCGCGTTGCTGACCTCAGTCGCGGCGGCGCCGAGGCCGCCAGCCGACGAGATGCCCTCCAGCGCGGTCTCGAGGTCACCGAACGCCGCGCTCACCTGGTCCACGGCGGGCCGGAGGTCCGACGCCACCGCCGACGCAGCGGCATCGAGATCCGTCCTCACCTCGGTGGCAGCCGACTGCAACGCATCCGTTCCATCGCTCACCGGATTCACCTGTGTGAGGGCCGTGAGCGAATCGCTCAGGGCGGCCCCCTCATCGCACCCCGCCGCGGCTGGGGACGCTCCGGTGCCATCACCGCCCTCGTCGGCGTCGCCGTCATCGCTACAACCTGCGGCGGCAAGCGCGAGGAGCGTTGCCATCGAAAGGAAGCCGACCTTCGCGAGATGCGTCATGCGCCGCTCTCTCATGTCACGATCCGATCACGCGAGCCTTCAGCGAACATCATCCATACCGGGTGAAATCTGGATCGCGACGAGCACTCACCTGACCCACTGGACCGCCTGCTCCTTCGCGGCCTCCACCTGCGAGCCGGACTGACGACGCGCCATCCGGCGCAGCACCTTGGGCGCGACGAGCAGCCCGAACGTGGCCCACACGGCGAGCACGGCCACCGTCTCGAGGGTCCGCCACGAGCCGCCGATCTCGAGCGCGGCGGCGGCGTCGGGCAGGAAGGCCGAACGCATCCCCAGGCCGAGCCAGTACATCGGGAACGCCTGCGCGACCGCCTGCACCCATCCCCAGAGCTCCTGGATCGGGAAGAAGATGCCCGATATGCCGAGGAGGATCAGGATCGGCAGCATCCCCCACGTCCCCACCTTCTGGACGCCGGGGGCGAGCGATCCGATGATGATGCCGATCGGCATCGTCGCCAGCAGGCCGAGCACCACCACCCACGCGACCGTGACCCAGCCTCCGGCTCCACGATGCATCACGTTCTCGAAGAGCACGGCGCTCGGGATCAGCACCAGGGCGAACGACGGGATCAGGCCGAGGCTCTGGCTGAGGACCGTGCCGGTGACGTGGCCGATGAGGCCGTTGGGCGCGGCCCGCGCTCGGAGGAGCGTGCCGTCCTCGCGCTCCATCGCCAGCGAGTACGCGGGGCCGATCACGAGGCCGAACGCGATCATCGCGCCGAGGATGCTCGGCAGCGCCACCGCCGGGACGTACAGGTCGGTCCCCTCGACCTTCGAGGCACGGTTGAGGAACAGGTACCCGAGCGTCAACAGCGCGGTGAACACGTAGAAGCCCTGGTCCTGCGGGCTCTTGATGCTGAGGAGGAACTCGGTCCACCCACGCCGCAACCCGTTGCGGATCGCATGCAGTCTCGGATTCATCGGTCGACCTCCGCGAATTCGGCCGCGGCCTCCTCACGTTGGCCGCCCTCGTGCTTCTGCACCATGGCGAGGTACGTGTCTTCGAGCGATGCCCGGCGGACATCGAGGTCCGTGATCTCGTCCCCGAACCTGTCGAACAGGTCCCGGACGAACCGCGTGGCATCGGGCGTCGCTTGTGCGTACGACGCACCGTTGTGACGCCACTTCACGTGGGCGTCTCGGGTCACCGACCGCGCGAGCTGCTCGGCGCTGCCGTCCGCGACGATCTTCCCCCCGGCGAGGATCAGGATGCGGTCGGCCAACCGTTCCGCTTCGTCGAGGTCGTGTGTCGTGAGCAGGATCGTGGTGTCCTCTTCGTCGACGAGCTTGCGGACCAACCCGTGGAAGTCCCGCCGGGCCTGCGGGTCGAAGCCGGCGGTCGGTTCGTCGAGGAACAGCAGCTCCGGCCGCCCCACGATCCCGACGGCGACGTCGAGCCGGCGCCGTTGGCCGCCGGAGAGCGTGCGGATCTTCTGATCGGCCTGCCCCTCGAGTCCCACCACCGCGAGCAGTCGCCTCACGTCGTAGGGCCGCGTGCGGTCGGGCTCGGAGTACGGCTCGTAGTACCGGCCGAGATGCGTCAACAATCCCCGCGGCGTCCAACGAGCGTGGTCCCGCCAGGACTGCAGCACGATCCCCACGCGCGCCCGCCATCTCTCGTCCGCCCTGACCGGATCGACCCCGAGCACCGCGACGTCACCGGCCGACCGCACGCGGAACCCTTCGAGGATCTCGATCGTGGTGGTCTTGCCCGCTCCGTTGGGGCCGAGGAGCGTCACCACCTCGCCCCGCGCGACGGCCAGGTGAACCCCGTCCAGGACATCGAGCGACCCGTAGCGCATCCGCAGGTCGTCCACCCGGATCACGGTCTCCGACTCGGACATCCCCCACCACCCGTGCCTCGGGTAGATGCTTCCCGGTCGACCCGAGGACTATCCTTTACGGCGTACGGAGTTTCGTGCGACTTTACGGTACGGTGTACGGAGTTGTCAAACCCGAGGTGGGCCGTGACCGAAGGTGATGAACGCGAACGGGTCGACCCCGGCCGGAGCATGCGGCTGCTCTGGCGCTTGGAGTTCGGCCGGAACCGCGGCCCGAAGCCGAAGCTGCGCCTCGACGACATCGTCACGGCCGCCGTCGAGATCGCCGACGCCGAGGGCTTGGGCGCCGTCTCGATGCGTCGGATCGCCGAGCGGCTGGGAGTGGGGCCCATGACGCTCTACACCTACATCCCGGCGAAGAGCGATCTCCTCGACCTGATGTTCGACCGAACGGTCGGCGAAGAGCACGTCGAGATCCCCGAGGGTGCGGGTTGGCGGGAAGGGCTCGAGGCGATCGCGCGGGGCCAGTGGGAGATCCATCGGCGACATCGCTGGTTCTCGGAGCTGCCGTGGACCCGGGTCCCGCTCGGTCCGAACATCCTGGACGCCTACGAGCGCGCCGTTTCGGTCGTCGCAGGGATCGGGTTGAGCGGCAAGGAGATGACGGAGGTCCTCACCCTGGTCACCTCCTACGTGAACGGAGCGGCCCGGTTGGCGGTCGAGGCCGCCACCCTGCCGTTCACCACCTCGATGGACGACGAGGCGTGGTGGGCAGGCGTCGCGCCGGTCCTGGAGGCGATCTGGGACCCGACGCGATTCCCGACGCTCACGAGCCCGGAGATGGCGCACGCGTGGGATCAGCCGAACGTGGAGCACGATTACTTCCTCGCCGAGGCACTCGCTTCGTTCGAGTTCGGCCTCGCCCGGGTGCTCGACGGCATCGAGGCGTACGTCGAGCGGCGGTAGCGTGACGGGACGATGTCCACGAGCCTGAGTCTCGCGGCCGCGGCCATACGGCCGTTCTTCGAGATGGTGCAGGAGTTCGGGCCGCTGATGGACGATCCCGACGCCTGCGACTTCCTGGCCGGGAACCCGGAAGAGCCGGCTCTCCCCGGCTACGTCGAGACGCTCCAGAGATGGACCGTTCCCGAGCACCGCCGCTGGTTCGCGTACGGCTTCGCGGACCCCCGAGCCCAGGAGGCCGCCGCCACCGCGCTCGCGGACGAGCTCGGACTGACGTTCGACGCGGAGGACATCCTGCTCACCCGGGGGGCCCACGGGGCGCTCGCGCTGGCGCTGCGCCTGACCATCGAACCGGGAGCAGGCGACGAGGTCGTCTTCCTCAGCCCTCCCTGGTTCTTCTACGAGCCGATGATCCACGGAGCCGGCGCGACACCGATCCGCGTGCCCACCGACCCGAACACCTTCGACCTCGATGTCGATGCGATCGAGGCAGCGCTCTCGCCCCGCACCCGCGTCGTGCTCGTGAACACGCCGAACAACCCCACCGGCCGGATCTACCCAGCGTCCACGTTCGAGCGACTCGCGGCGGCCCTGCGGCGACGGAGCGGGTCGAACGGCCGACCCGTGTACGTGCTCTCCGACGAGTCGTACAGGAAGGTGCTGTTCGACGGCTCTCGGATGGTCACGCCCGCGTCGCACTACGAGGCCACGTTCCTCGTGCACACGTACAGCAAGAGCACGCTTGCACCGGGGCAGCGGCTCGGCTACCTCGCGCTCCCACCGGCGATGCCCGACCGCGAACGGCTCCGGCACCTGGCCATGGTCGCGGCGCTCGCCTCGGGCAACGCGTTGCCCGACGCGGTCATGCAGTACGCGCTCGCCGACATCGAGCACATCTCGATCGACATGGCGCGTCTGCAGCGCCGCCGGGACCGGTTGCTCGAGGCGCTGCGAGCCATGGGCTACGAGGTCCATACACCCGAGGCCACCTTCTACCTCATGCCCCGCAGTCCGATGGAGGACGACTGGGCGTTCGCGCGCCGGCTCGCAGCCGAGAGGGTGCTCGTGCTGCCCGGCACGGTCGTCGAGATGCACGGCTACTTCCGGATGTCGCTCACCGCGAACGACGACATGGTCGAGCGTTCGTTGCCGGTGCTCGAGCGCGCGATCGCGGGGTAGCTCGACCCCTTCAGCCAGAAGACCGCACTCGTCCTGCGCTGTCGCGATGATTTCCGCGACGACGTACGGTCTGAACGAGTGGACATGAGGAGGTGGCACGATGAGGAAGGTGGTCGTGAACGAGTTCCTCTCGCTGGACGGCGTGATGCAGGCGCCCGGACATCCGGAAGAGGACCAGACCGGCGGGTTCGCGCACGGCGGCTGGCAACTGCCGTATGTGGACGACGTCTTCGGCGAGGTCGCCGCCGAGGGCATGGCCGAGACCGACGCGTTCCTGTTCGGGCGCCGGACCTACGAGATCATGGCGAGGTTCTGGCCGTCCCAACCGGACGACGATCCCTTCGCAGGGATGCTGAACAACACGCCGAAGTACGTCGCGTCGACCACGCTCAGCGAGCCGCTCGAGTGGCAGAACTCCACCCTGCTCCAGGGTGACGTCGCCAAGGCGGTCGCCGAGTTGAAGGAAGAGCCCGGCAAGAACATCGTCGTCCTCGGCAGCGGCGAGCTCGTACGGACACTGATCGAGAACGACCTGGTCGACGTCTACGGCATCATGATCAACCCGATCGTCCTCGGGAGTGGGAAGCGGCTGTTCGCCGACGGGATGCCGAAGACCCCCCTGAAGCTCGTGCGCTCGGTGACGAGCGGCACCGGCGTCCTGATCGCGAGCTACGAGCCCGACCGCTGAGGTCGATCCGGACGAGCCGAGGTGCGTTCGGACGCCGCGGCGACGAGCAGTCGTTCGAGACCCGCGAGCGTCCGTTGCTGCTCCGCGAGATGCTCCTCCAATCGCTCGCGATGGAGCGCGAGGTACCGGCGGACGGTTCGGGGATCGTCGGCCTCCACGATCGCTCGGACCTCCTCGGGCGGCATCGCGTACCGACCGAGCGCCCGAACCGCCCACGTCGAGGACCGAGCTGTCAGCACGCGCGGTCACGGGTCCCGGCGCTTGGGGGTCAGCATGAGCCCCAACCCCGCCACGAACATGAGGAGACCGGGCGGGAGCCGGGGTCCGACCGACATCATGAGCGAGAACCCGGTGACCGTCAGGAACGATCCGATCAGGACCCCGCTCAGGCTCGGCAGTTCCGGGCCCGACGTGTTCCGAGGCGCCTCGAGACCTGACCGCGCATCATCCGATCGCGCTATCTGCTGCTGCGTTGTTCCCATGGCTCGGTCCTCCTCGTCGAGCGGCTCGATCGCCGCCTACCTGACGAGACGCGGTAGCGATCCCCCCTGTGACACCTCCGAAAAGATCTCGGCCGGGTGTCACAGACGGGATGCCTCGAACGTCTCAAGGGTCGAAGATGGACGTGCGCAGCGCTTCACGGACGCGAAGGACCGGCGTGTACGACGAGCTTCGCCCGCTCCTGTTCTCGATCGCCTACCGGATGGTGGGCAGCGTCGGCGAGGCCGAGGACATCGTCCAGGAGGCCTTCCTTCGGTTCCATCGGGAGTCGAGCGAAGGCACCGTGATCGACTCGCCGAAGGCGTGGCTGTCCACGGTCACGACCCGGCTCGCGATCAGACCACGAACGATCCGCGAGGGTGCAGCGGGAGCGCTACGTGGGCACCTGGCTCCCCGAACCGATCCTGACGGACCCGGAAGCCGACGTCGCCCAGCAGGTCGAGACCGCGGATTCGCTGTCGCTCGCGTTCTTGGTCTTGCTCGAGAGCCTCACGCCCGTCGAGCGCGCGGTCTTCCTGCTCCGCGAGGTGTTCGACTACGCCTACGACGAGATCGCCGAGATCGTCGGCAAGAGCGAGGACAACTGCCGGCAGATCGCCGTTCGCGCTCGCAAGCAGGTCGACGCGAAGCGGCCTCGGTTCGAGGCGTCACGCGCGAGGCGCGACGAGCTCTCTCGCCGGTTCTTCGAGGCCGTCCGAGAGGGCGACACGGAGGGCCTCATCGAGCTGCTCGCCGCGGACGTCGTCGTGTACGCCGACGGCGGCGGCGAGGGACCCGCGTTCCCCCGCCCCGTTCATGGGCGAGATCGGGCGGCTCGGGTCCTGATGGGTGCCACCCGCGGCGGGGAGCGCCTCGGCATCACCGGGACGCGGTTCGTGCTCGTGAACGGGCAACCGGGCGCGCTGTTCCTCGGCCCCGACGCGCAGCCCCTCGTCGTCGTGTCGGTGGACATCGTCGACGACTCCATCCAGGCCGTTGCGCGCGATCAGCAACCCGGAGAAGCTCCGCCACCTCCGCTCCTAGGGCGGTTCGGCGACCTCGTCCTCCGGCGCGTCCTCGGGTTCCGATCCCCGTTGGTCGCCATCGGACCCGTCCTGCTCCGCGAAGGTCAGCGCGTAGACCTCCTGCCCTCTCGGATACTCCTTCGTCGGACGGTATTCACGCGAGATGCCTGACCCCGAGCGCCTCGTCGACCCCCGCCCTGCTCCCTCGCGCAGGCGTTCCCCGAGGAACACGTTCGCGATGATCTCCCGCGGCCGTTCCGCCGCGGTCACCATGCGCACCGCCCCGACGACCGGCGGGCCCGACCACGGTGAGTTCCCCGCCGATCTCCACCAGGTAGCCCGGGCCCGCGTCCAGGCCCATCGAGAGGCCCACCCCTTCCGGCAGGTTCCTCGAGTTGCTCCGGAAGTCCTCGAGGACGAGACGGTGGAAGAAGTCGACGAGCGTGTGGGCCGTGTGCGTGATGTTGCCCGCCGCCCGGACGAACTGCTCGTGATACCGGTCGTCCGGCCCCGAGCGGACGATCCAGTAGGCGAGGAACCCGTCTCCCGGTGAACTTGTCGAACCAGCCACCCGACCCGCGGATCCCGCGTCGCACCGCGGTGACGAACTTGTCCATCGTGAAGGCGAACCGCTCGAACCGGACCGCCTCTTTCATCAGGATCGTCGAGCTGCGGATGTCCGCGGCCATCACGAACATCTGGATCGGCTCGCCGTCGATGACGGCGTCGAGCAGCTCGTCCTCGCTGGAACCACTCCTCCCAGTCGGGAGGTGCGTGGGCCTCGAGGAGCCCGGCCACGCGCGCTCGCGCTTCGTCTCGCTCTTCCGCGGTCGACGAGCCGTCCCTCGTCGCTCGGTCCGGCGTCGTCGCGTTGCCCGACCATCGGTTCCAGCCTAGCCGTTCGGCGTGATGGCCCCGTGCCGAGTCGTCCTAGCCGAAGAACCCTCGCAGCGCGTCGGTCATCACCGCCGGATCGACGTCGTGGCCCTGCCCCTCCAGGAACCGGGCTCGCCCGTTCGGCAGCGCGTCCGCGAGCGCCTGCGCGGTCTCGCGCATCCACGGCATGTCCGCTCCGCCGGCGATCACGAGGGTCGGCGCCGTGACGGCGGCCGCCCGTTCGACCGGCAGGGAGTAGTCGCCCATGATCCGGGCGTCGTAGGCGAGCGTGTGCGCCAGCGCCTCGGTGCTCGCCCACCACGGCTGCGTGCGCGCGTCGGCGACGAACTCGGGCGGCATGTGCACGATCTCCGACATGAAGTACTCGACCGCGTCTCCTCGGCGGCCCTCGGCGATCATCTCGTCGTAGCGTGCGACCTGGTCGGCGGGTGGCCGGCTCTGCTCGTCGAGGATGAACGGCGGCTCCCACAGCGCCGCTTTCGTGATCGGGAGCCCACTCGCCGCCGCCTCCAGCACGAGGGCAGCGCCGGACGAGGATCCCGTAGACCGACGCGGAACCGCCGGCTCCGTCGATGACGGCGGCGAGGTCCTCGACCTCGCGCTCGATCGCGTACGGCAGCGTGTCGCCGCTGCCCCCTCTGCCTCGCCGGTCGTAGTTGAGGACTGTGAAGCCGGTCGCGAGGAGCTCGGCCACGGGAGCGTTGGACATCCGGTCGACGGATCCACCGCACACGAGGACGACCGGTGGACCCTCCCCCAGCCGGTCGAACGCGATCGTCGTGCCGTCCTTCGACGTGACCGTTTCCATGTCGAGCCTCCTCCCCTCGCGGAACGCTCGGTCGGCCGCGGGCCCCTATCATGCGGCAACCTGAGCATGGAGGTGACCGTGACGGATCTGGGCGACGGCGTGTACCGCTCGAGGATCGACACCGACGCGTGGGAGGCCGATCCCGAGGTCGGCGGCTCGGCGCACATGTTGTTCGAGGAGGGCGACGCGAAGGTCGGCCTCTGGAGGGCCGAGCCGGACATGCGGTCCGGGCCGTCGGACCCGGTCGAGCTCCCCGCCCGTGAGACGGTCGTCGTGCTCGAGGGGTCGGTCGCGTTCGGGATCGTCGGCGGACGGACGCTCGAGCTGTCGGCCGGTGACATGGCCTCGGTCCCGAAGGGATCGAGGGTGACCTGGGATCCATCGAGGGACTGCAAGGTGCTCTGGGCCTACAGCTGAACTGCCTGGTCAGACCGGCCGCTCGAGCGCCCGCTTCGCCGCACGCCCGTTCAGCAGCACCGCGACCAGGATCAGGCTGAAGCTCACGGCGAGCAGGAGCGTCGCGACCGCGTTGACCACCGGTGTGAGGCCGAATCGGATCCGCGAGTAGACCTTGATCGGGAACGTCGCGGCCGTCGGGCCGGAGTTGAAGAACGCGATGATGAATTCGTCGAACGAGAGCGTGAATGCCACGAGGCCGCCCGCGACGATCCCGGGTGCGATCAACGGCAGCGTCACCCGGAAGAACGTTGCCTTCCGGCTCGCGCCGAGGTCCTGCGCAGCCTCCTCGATCGACCGATCGAAGTACCCGAGCCGCGTCCGCACGATGGCCGCGACGAAGATCATGTCGAACACGACGTGCGCCAGCACGATCGTGTGCAGACCGAGCGAGGCGCCCACGAGCGTGAAGAACGAGAGGAGACCGATCGCGAGCACGATGTCGGGAACGACCGCCGGCAGGAAGAGGGCGCTGTCGAGCACCCGAGCTGCGCACGGTGCGCTCGAGCCCGATCGCGAGGAGGGTCCCGAGCACGCACGAGATCGCCGTCACAGCCACGCCGACGAGCAGCGTGTTCTTGAAGGAGTCGATCAGGTCGGTGCTCTCGAGCAGCCGTCCGTACCAGCGCGTGGTGAACCCGCCCCACGACCCGATGCCACCACTCTCGTTGAACGAGAGGACGACGAGCACCACGATCGGGGTGTAGAGGAAGACGTACACGAGAACGGCCGGGATCGCGAGGAGTCCACGGCGGCCGCGCACACGCTCAGGTGCCATGGGCCAGCCTCCGCTCCCTGCCTCAGGATCCACGCCTGCACCGCGAGCAGGATCATCGTGATCGCGATCACGGACACGGCGAGGGTCGCGCCGAACGGCCAGTCGCGCGCCTGGAAGAACTGGCTCTGGATCAGGTTGCCGACCATGATCCGCTTCCCGCCTCCGAGCAGGTCCGGGACGATGAAGTTGGCCAGGCTCGGGACGAACACGAAGATGCATCCGGCCATGATCCCCGGCAACGTGAGCGGAAACGTGACCCGGAAGAAGCTCGCGACCGGGCCCGCGCCGAGATCCGCCGCAGCCTGGCGAGGAGCCACCCGAGTCGCTCGATCGACGCGTACAGGGGCAGCACCATGAGCGGGAGGTAGGCGTAGAGCAAACCGACGACGATCGCGAACTCGTTGTTGATCAGGGCCAGCGAGCCGTCGATCACCCCGAGTCCCCGGAGCGTTCGGTTGATGAGCCCCTCGTTGCCGAGCAGCACGATCCAGGAGTAGGTACGGATGAGCAGGTTCGTCCAGAAGGGCAGGACCACCATCACCAGGAGCGGGAGCCGCCAACGCTCGGAGCGCGTGGCGATGAAGTACGCGGTCGCGTAGCCGAGCACGAGCGCGATGGCCGTGGTCAGTGCCGCGGTGCGGATCGAGAACCACAGGACGTTCAGGAACACCGGATCGACCACGCGAACGTAGTTGTCCAGCGTGAAGGTGTAGTCGATCCCGCCGATCGCGCTCCGCCGGAAGAAGCTGTAGGTGAGGATCAGGCCGACCGGCACGAGGAACAGGACGAGCCAGTACACGAGGCCGGGCCCGACGAACAGGCCCCGCTCGGTCCACCGACCCCGCCGTCTCGCGTCAACCACGCGCCAACCCGCGCGCCTGGCCGGACCGGTCTCGATCGACGGGCGTCGCTACGCCTTGATCTCCGTCGTCGCCTGGGTCCAGACCGTCTGCGCCTCGCCGAGGTCTAGCTCGGTCTCGAACTGCAGCAGCTCTTGAGGCGTGATGGCGAGGCTGGGGTACAGCTCCACGACGGCCGGGTCGAGGAGCGCCATCGCCGGCTCGTTCGGCACCTTGTAGAGCACGAGCTCCGCGACCTGCACATGGTTCTCGGGCTCGAGCACGAAGTTGATGAACGCGTGAGCGGCTTCCTTGTTCTCCGATGACTCCATGATCGTCATCGTGTCGGCGAACACGTCGCTGCCCTCGCTCGGGATCACGAACGTGCCACGCACGTCGAGGTCCTGCTCACCGGTCTCGAAGTCCAGGCCCACGTAGTTGCACCACCCGTCCCACGCGTGGACGACGAGCGCTTCACCCGTCTCCAGCTTGTCGTAGAACACCGTGTCGTCGAACGCGAGCAGGTCGTCCTTGGCTTCCAGCGTGAGCTCCTTGGCTTCCTCGATCTCCGCTTCGACCTGTGTGTTGATCGAGTAGCCGAGGCTCAGCAGCGCCGGCTGCAGGAGCCACCGCTCGGTGCCGAGCATGGTGATCTTGCCCTGCAGCTCCGGGACGGGGTTCAGGAGATCCTGCCAGCTGTCGACCGGCTCAGACACCTCGCCCTCCCGGTAACACAGCCCGGTCGTTCCCCACGTGTACGGCACGGAGTACACGTTGCCCACGTCGTACGCGAGCTGCGTCGCCTCGGGGTAGAGGTTGGACAGGTTCGGGATCTGCTCGTGGTCGAGCTCGGTGGCCCACCCGTTGTCGACGAGGGTCTGGACGTAGGGTCCCGAGGCCATCACGACGTCGAACCCTGTTCCGTCGGCAGCCTGCAGCCGGCCGACCATGTCCTCGTTGTTCGTGAACTCCACGAGCGTGACCTCGACTCCGGTCTGCTCGGTGAACGATTCGAGGAACCCAGCCGGCGTGTAGGCGCCGAAGTTCGCGAACACGATCTCCTGGTCTTCGAGCGGGACGTCCGATCCCGCCCCCGCCGCCGCCATCGCCGTCGTCCGAACCGCACGCGGCCAGGACCAACCCGAACGCCGCCAACAGGATGCCTGTGCGCACAACAGAAGAAGCCTTCACGCCGATCACCCCCTCAAGAGGAACGAGGCCAGGACAGTAGCCGTGGGCCTGAGCCCGGTCAATCCAACGGGTGCTACGCCTCGATCACGACCGGCGTTCCGAGCGGCACGTCGACCAGCGCCTCCATGTCGTCGTTGAACACACGGACGCACCCATGCGACACGGACCGTCCGCGATCGCCGGCGAACGGTGTTCCGTGGATCGCCATCCGGCCTTCGCCGGGCCAGTCGGACAACACGGGTGAGAACCCGGACAGTCCGAGCGCCATGATCCCGTACGCCTGGTTCGGATCCGCGTAGGGGACCTTCACCCAGACGTAGAACTCGCCGGTGCCGGTCGGCGTCGCCGTCGTCCCGACGCCGACGCTGAAGCGGTGGACGAGCTCGTCGCCGACGAAGTGCCGAAGCAGGCGTTCGGACAGGTCGACCTCGATCCGCTCATCCACCTCGCGAAGGGCGATGTCTTGTTCGTGCACCCATGCGGTCGTGCCGTTCGGTCGCAGTGGGAGGTACACCTCGTACCAGGCGCTGCCGTCCCATCGACGCGCGCCCTCGACGAGCATCGGAGCGAGCGTGCCGAGCGGGTTCCGCGTGTCCAACGCGTACTTCGGAGCTTGGGCCCCCGGGCGTTGCCACATCGAGGTGTAGCGCTCGACCGGGACCGCGACCATCTCGATGCCCTCGGTCAGGAGCGGCCGGAGCGGCTCCTTGGTCACCGTGTCGGTCGCCGTCTGCGCCGGAACCACGATGCCGGAGGACGGTGAGGGGGTCTGCGGGCGCTCGTCCCCGGACGAACACGCGGCGAGGAGCAGGACCAACGAGCCGCAGAGGAACGATGACCGGTGTGTCACCGCTCGATCATCGCAGAGGCCCGGCCGGATCGGGCGACGTCAGTTCAGGGACGGCGGAGGAGGCGGCGGCTGTGAGGCCGCGATCGCCGCGCGGGATGCGAGCGCGTCGAGCGCATCGAGCGAAGCCCGCAGCTCGTCGAGCGCGTGCTCCCCGTCCGGTTCGTCCTCGTGGTTGAGGACGTCGCGGAGCTCGTTCAGCGCCTCGAGGTGCGTGTTCGTCTCCGTGAGCGTCTCCGTCACCTCGCGCTGCCAGCGGAGCACGTCGCGCATCGGGCCGACCATCAGCACGACGGCCACGAACACGTAGAGCCTCGTCAGCCCGCTCCAGTAGGTGACGAAGCTGCCCGCGTCGGTGACCCCGCGGGCGAGCTCGGCGGCACCTCGCGCGAGGGTCGCCATGATGGCCATCGCGAACCCCATCCCCCGACCCCGGCTGAAGGTGACGAGCCCGATCGGGACGATGTAGAGGGGCCCGACGTCGAAGCTGCCCGTCAGCGCGTCGATGAGGCCGAACAGGGCGAGGAGCAGCAACCCGAGCAGGATGATGAAGGCGGGCGAACGCCGGTCGAGGAACGCATCGAACCGGAGCAGCGCCGAGTGCTCCAGGCGGGCCTGCGCCGTGTCCTCCTCGGATCCACCTCCCCGCGTCGTGAGGGCGATCTCGTCGGTCTCGAGCGTGAGCTCCTCCACGTCGGGGACGTGTTCGTCCATCGGGCGGGGCTGCCGCTCGACGGACTTCCGATTCCTGCGTTCGCGCAAGGACATGCTGGGACCCTCCCGCGGTCTCCCCCATGTGGTCGGCCCCGCGGAGCGTGACCTTGAGCAGCCCGAACGGCCAACCCGGTCGGGTGGCGAAAGGAACGCCGAACGCCTAGAGTGACGCGCTCCGCATCAGACCTAGGCAGTTCGGAGGTAGTGGCGGGGTGGACGCGTTCCGACCCAATCCCTTGGCGAGACTCGGCACGCGCGCCGGACAACGGACGGCTCACCTTGGGCACCGGCTGCGATACCTGGGCCACCGGCTGCTGCATCCGAGGATCCGGGTCCCGCAGGTTGGGCCCAGGCTCCGGTACGTGCGCCATCGGGCCCTGGACACACGGATCCGGATCAGCGACGTTCGTGCCGCGCTCCCCCTCGTCTGGAAGCGTGCGCTCCACCCGACCCGCCAGACGCTGGCCCGGACGGCCGGAGGGATCGCCGGCCTGGTCTTCGTCGGGGGATTCCTCGCGGCGCTCGTCGGACTCCTCACGGCGGCTGAGGGGGGCAGGATCCCCTCGCTCCTCGGTGGAGCGTTCACGGTCGAAGTCAGCGAGAGCGGTGTGCCCTATGTCGCGATCGACCCGGACGCCGTGGGAGGCAACCAGGGCGGGCCAACGCGGGCGAACGGGAGGGGCGGGAGCGACTCCGTACCGCTCCTGCTGTTCCCCCTGACCGGTGACTTCACCTTCCCGGGAGGCGATCCACCTCCCGGAACCGACCCGGTGCCCCCACCGGGCACACCGCCGGGACCGGGACCGGGGCCCTCGCCGGCTCCATCCCCGTCACCGACGCCCAGCCCCACGAACGCTCCCACACCTTCGCCCTCGCCAAGTCCATCTCCGCCCCCGGATCCTACGAGCTCGCCCACGCCCGATCCTTCGCCCGATCCGTCTCCGACCGAGGAGCCTTCGCCCGATCCGTCTCCGACCGAGGAGCCTTCGCCCGATCCGTCTCCGACCGAGGAGCCTTCGCCCGATCCGTCTCCGACCGAGGAGCCTTCGCCCGATCCGTCTCCGACCGAGGAGCCTTCGCCCGATCCCTCGCCCTCCCCCTGACGCGCCGGGGGCGAACGCGCGGCCGGGGCGTCAGACGCGAAGGCAGACGTCGACCTCGCTCTGCGTGCGCAGGTCGAGGATCTCGGGAAGTTCGTCGGCGAGGCTCCTCATCTCGGCGAGCAAGTCCGCTCGATCCCCGTCCGGGAGGGCCGCGATGTCGCTCGAGGTCGCGAACAGGTCGACATACCTCCGGGACGGAACGACGTGGCTCACCGAGAACCTGCGGCGCTCGAACGCCGTGAACCCTGGTGTCGGAGGCGGAAGGACGAACCACGAGCGGTACGCTTCCGCTATCGGTGAACGGTCGGTCCGCTTGTTCACGACTTCGTTGATCCTCCGGATGATGGGATCGCCGGACCCATCCAGCGCCGCACGCGCCCAGAACAGGGCCAGCACGCCGCCGTGACGGAGGACACGCCGTGCCTCCTCGAAGGCATGGTCGGCATCGAAGTGGTGGAAGGCGTTCCCCACCACGAGAGCGTCAACGCCGGCGTCGGCGAATGGCAACGCCTCCGCGGTCGCGGCGACGACGGGGAGCCCGGCGACCCGCTGTTTGAGAACCGAGCGCATGTTCTTGGCCGGTTCGACGGCCACGCAGTTGAGGCCGAGGGGAACGAGGATTCGAGAGAGCTGTCCGGTTCCTGCAGCGACGTCAAGGACGAGGCTGGAAGTGTTCAGTCCTCCGCGATCGACGACCCACGCCACGGCCTCGTGCGCGTGGCCAGGACGGAGGTCGTCGTACGCGGTCGCGTCCACGACCTCGAAGCTGAACCCCGTGCCCATGCGGTGATGCTATCTGCCCTCGTCGCGAGAGCCTCGCGACGAGCGCACCGGACTCTGCGCCGCACGCTGGTCCGGTGTGCGTCACGTGCCCTCGGCCAGTCCCCAACCGTCTACGCTGTTCAGCGCTTCAACCACCGCGAGAGTGGCGAAACGGCAGACGCGCCGGACTTAGGATCCGGTGCCCGAAAGGGCGTGGGAGTTCGACTCTCCCCTCTCGCACCCCTTCTGACCTGTGGATTCTTTGTTCGGTGGCTCCACGACGGCGACCCCAAGAACCCCGTCTTGCTCACGCTTGCTCACAGGACTACGAGCAACACTGGCGCGTGGTCCCATGACATGGGCAATACGTCACCGCATCTCCGACCCCAGTACCCCGAGCGAGTCCAATACGATCTTCCGTACCTCGCCTCCACTCAGCGTCTTCCGATCCTGTAAGGCCTCGGCCACCACGGTGATCTGCTCCCAATACCAGCGCACGAGACGATCGGTCCGGATTCGAAGCCAGCCCTGCCACGCCTCGCTCTTCACCTGGTCCTCGGTGGCCTTCTGCAGCAACTCGAACGCTTGCTGGTAATCGCTCTCGTACGCGAGGGTGGAGCTGACATCCCAGCCGAACTTCTCGGAGAGCGCGCGGCTCGTCTCCTGGTCGAGCTGGACAACCCCCCCGCCAGCCTCGGCGGCGGCCTCATCCGCCGTCGCCTGGTATTGGGCGACCGGCCCCGCCAGCGAAAAGATCACTTCCCTGTGGACGGGCTGAGTCAGCCCCGGCGACTTGTCGTTGGGAATCTCGGCGCCGTAACGCTCGAGTTCCTTTCCTGGCAAAGGGTAGCCCGGTGGGAGAACGTCGGCCGCCGACGCACCGACGTGCGCGAGGAGTTGGCGGGGCTCGCTGCGGCTAGGGTGGGAGAGCATGATTCCGACGAGAAGGTCGAACTCGTCGGGCTCGGCATCGTCGACCGACGAACCCGCCCGGTCTGCGCGAATGTGCGCCATCGCAGCCGCCCATCGCAGCGCGTTCTTGGACGACAGTGACAGCTCGCCCCAGAGGGTCTCCTGCATCTCCACGGCGGCTCCCCTGCTAACTGGACTCCGTCGACCGCTTCCCGGGGTATGACCGGGATTGCCGATTTGCGCAAGACGGTAGTTCGGCCTACTGACCACATCGCTAGGACGCCGTACGCGCGCGGCTCCGCGCCGCCGGAAAGTTCGGATGCCGCGGTGGTGTGGGCGTGGGCCGTCAACCGGGCGCGTTGCTTAGGCCGACGATCTCGAGCGTGCTCGAGTTCGGATCGTCGGGCAGGGAGACATACAGTTTCCATCCGCCGGAGATCGCGGTCAGCCCGCACGCCAGCGCTTCGCGCGCGCGCTCAGGCGGCACGTAGCTCCACTGCCACTCCTGTCCGTCCGGCCGAATATCCAACTGCGCATATCCGTTGGGCAGGAGCAACGCTCGGCGAATGGCCGCGTACCCTTCGAATCTAGCCATCGCACTTCCCTTCGCTCGGCTTCGGTTGAGGGCGATCGGACGGCTGGTGCATGCTGGTGATCCTGGACTAGGGCGGGACCGCGTGGCGAAGCAGCATCGACGCCGCGGCGACGGCGGCCGTCGAATCGGTGCGAGGGCGCCGCTCATCGTCGAGAAGCAGGGTAGACACAGCCCCGACGGTGTTCGATGGAATCTGTGACGCACCCTCCTCTCGCAGGAAACTCACGATCTCCGAAGCGAAGTATTGTGGACGCTCGAAATGGATCGAATGGCCGGTCTTGCGAAGCAGCAAGAGCCGCCCCGGGGTTCCGGTCATCAGTTCGCCGAGCTTCTCGGTCCCGTTGTAGATACGAACGTGTTCATGGTCGTCCTCTTCCCCGGCGACAAGGAGGGTTCGCACCGTATTCAGCGTGTAACGCGCTGCCGTCGAGCTGTCGTCGAACACCTCGTTCTCGGCATGACTGTAGATCAGCTGTTCGCAGGCCACGCGCCAGTGCCATTGCCTGTAGAACGGGTTGTAGACTTCGCGTCGCGCGACGCGGGAGAACTGCAGGTACCGATCTGCGTAGGGGAAGCTCGTTCCGTACCAAAACGTCGGCTGTGGCCCCGTGATCTTGATATGACCGATATCTCGGGTCTGTTCGTAAACCGTGAAGAAGTAGTCTCGCCGTGAGCTCTCGATCTCGGGCTTTTGGAATCTTTCCCAGGTGTCTCTCGAGGCGTCGCGCCCGGGATCGAGCCTGACCTTCGCCATCCAGACGGAAGCCGGACTCCAGGAGACGATGTTGCGGAGCCATGGAGTCCCTCGTCGTCTGCCTAGACGCAAACCGAGGCTGCCTCCAAGGCTGCCGCCGATGACGGCGGCGATACGATGCTTGATCCGCGGCGTGCCGTTCCGGATCGCCTGGTTCTCCAGTGCATCGACGAACGCGACCACGAAGTTCTCGATGAAGTCAAGGATCGGGGTCGTAATCGGAGCGTCGGGCCTCAACAAGGTCGGGAAGTCGGTGGCGCTCGCTGCCGCGATTCGAGTGTGATCGAACGTCTCCGAGTAGCCGTTGTTCGGTAGATCAAACGAGATGACGGCGTACTTCCTTCCCCGGCTCAGGCCCTGCCGGAGCAGGTGCGGCATCAGGTCAAGGGCTTCTTCTGCCCCGGACTGGTGACCGTGAAGGAAAAGGACCACCTGGTGGTCCCCCGGGATGACCGGCACCGGATCGTCCGGGGCTCTTCGCGCCACGAAGGGTGCGGGTGCTCCCGCCACCTCATCGACACCCGCGATGAGAAAGCGTGTCCACAGCGCGATCTCACCACTCGCCACCGCGGTGTTTACCTGCACTTCGTACTGCTCAAGCGGCGGCGCTGGCTCTTCACTCCCCGGCGGGGACAAGCCCGGCGCCGGCATGTTGACTGGTCGGTGAGGCGCGTCGTCTTCCGCGGAGACCGCGATCCACCAAAGCCCCGGCCGCAGTTCGTTCCGCCGTGCAACTGGTCCACGCAGAGCCCACGCCACGTTGTACGCACGATCGAGGGCCTGATCCATGGCGAGTCGTATCTCGGCGTCGCTCGGACGCACATCGAGTGCCTGGGCGTCCAGCCGTACGCGGAGCGTACCCTCAAGCGACAGCATGCTGAGCCCGTTCTTGAACCGGCAATACGTTTGCCGACCGGTCACGGCGAGGTCAGCGATGGCGGTACCAAGGTCTATCGCCGCCTGTCGCTCGTGGGGAGTTGGCGCACGCTGCGCTTTGAAGAACTCCGCGGCCGAGTGCGCGAGGGTGAGAACCGGATCTCGGAACCGCGCTCGGCCTCGCAATGCCTGGATCAGTCGACCTTCGTCCGCGACATCGACGAACTCCTGCGGTGCCCCATATGTGTACAGATGGGGAGCGGGGTCGTCCAGCTGTTCCTCCCATGGGGTGACGGGTGGATCGATGCGCATGGCATCCCCTCCGGATCACGGGTATGGACGACGCCTCACTCGCCTACGACTGTAAAGAACACCTGTCCCTCGTAGTCGTCATCCCAGTTTCCGGACCAGTCGCGGAGGCCGAAGGTTGCTGTGACCCGAACGGTGTTCCCGTTGATGGTGGAGATCAATCGGACATCGAGATTGCCCAGGTGATGGTCGTTCCCCGACGAGAACGACGCAGACACACCGGTGAGAAATGCAGCCGCCTCGCTCAGGGCCGTCGGGAACACGACGTCTGAGAATGATGACCGTGGCCCGCTCCCATTCAATGGGCCGAAAGTGATCGATCCCGTCCTAACCTCCATCCGCTCCGCCCCCCCTCGTGCCTCGCGACCTAGTCGGCCCGGGTTTCTTCCCTGCCCCTGGCTTGGTGGTCGGGCGGGGGTGCGGAGGCACAGCATCCGGACCCTCGTGCGTGTGCATGTCACGATTCGGTCGCAGCCCACGCGGCACGACCTCGCAGCGGCTCAATGTGCCGTCGGGACCAACGTCGACGGCAACGACGCTCTCGCCGACCCCGCCGCCGAGGTCGGGCACCACGGCCCGAACCACGTGCTGGCCCTCTCCCAGAGCCTGCACGTCGAGCGTGCGGCCGAAACCGATCTCAGCGCCCGACTCGTCGTACCAGCGGATCTCCGCGTCGAGCACGGTCCGGCCGGTCGAGTCGATCGCGCTCACCCGCACGAGGCCCGCCGGCCGTCCGATCTCCGTGTTCGTCGGATCCTCCGTCAACACGACGTCGGTGGGTGGAGCGGTCGAGGGTCCCTCGAGCGTGCATCGGCCGACGCCGGTCGCGATCCCCGCGGAGGCGAGCACGCGAACCTCTACGCTTGACCGGTAACCCACCAGCGCCGGTGCGATGCTAATCGCCTGCTTCCTGGTCCGCGGCGCCACCCCCCGCCATGTGCCATCCCAGTCCAGCCACTGGACGAGGAACCACAGGTCGTCCTGGTCCGGTTCTTGGTCCTGTCGCTGGCGGCCTCGACGCTTCGGGCCGCTAGCCTTGGCAGACCAGGTGAGCTCGAACTGCTGCTCCTTGTCGTTCCATTCGCACGTCACCTGGACATCGGGCGGGTCGGGGATGTCCTCCTCGTACAACACCTCGTCATCTCGAACGACTGCGAGCTTCTTCGCCCCATCAGGGAACGGAACGGCGTCCCTGAGCCGCTTCGGCCAACACTCGCCCCGGCAGTGCTTGCAATCCTCGTGAAGCGGCTGGCAGGAGAGCACGCGTCCTTCAGCGTCCCGCAGCTCTACCAAGAAGCGCGTCCGCCGCCCCTTCGGCGCGCTCCGCACGGCCGCGAAATGGAACGAGGGTCGACGGCGAACGGTCCCGTCGCGCTCGACCGTGAATCCGAGGAAGAGGGTCTCCGTCTCCGCCCGATTCCACTCGTCGTCCTGAACTCGGAACGGGGATCCGGACGACGCTCCCCGCAGCATCGCCATCGCCGACCCGCTTCCCAGGCCACTCGAGGATGGGAACTCGCCCATCAGACCGGTGTAAGTGTAGGGACTTACCCACTTCCCGGACGAGTACCCCATGAAGTCGAACCTCATGGCCGGATCGAAGGTCGTGTTCGTTGCGGGATCGAAGCCAATCTCGCCGATGCTGTCGGACGGGAACGAGTCGTAGTCGGGGAAGTTGGAGTCCTGGTCTGCGGGGTCGTCGCACCTGGACTCGCTGTCGCAGGGCGCGTGATCGCGCCCGAACGCGTGGCCGATCTCGTGGGCGGCCGTTCTCCCGCTTCCGACGAAGCCGGCGCCGACGCCTCCTCCGCCACATCCACCGACGTTTCCGCTGTCGATTCCACCCGAGGGCAGCACCGCGTAGTAAATGTCGCTGGAGCTGCCTCGCAAGTCGCGCAGGCGATCGAGCAGCGAGCTGAAGCCGTCGCCGCAGCCATCGGCGATGTCCGCCTTCATGTCGTCACTGAAGTCGATCGTCGTGTAGCCCGTGAGCAGGACCTCGCCGGTCGGATAAACCTTCTCGACGAATACCATCGTGCTCTGCACGTCAGCTTGGCTCGGGGCGGCCAGGTCGAGCCCCTGACCCGTGTAGTGCACCCCGACTCCGTACACGCGCAGGGATGACCGATCATCGAACCTGATCGACTTCGAGTATGCAAGCGACTTCTCCGCCGGGGATGCCGCGTCGAACACGCGGCCAGTCAGCTGCAGCTCGCCCTGGCACCACGCCTCGGGGATCCGGAAGTTCAAGGTGTGATCCGCCTGCGTGCGATCGATCTGAGCGTCCTCGCGAGGCGTGATCGTCGCGATCGGGCCGAGCGTGAACTGCGTCGATCCGATCGAGGTCCTGACCTGCAGCTCACCGGAGAGATCCGTGATCGCCGGGATCGCCGGCAGTCCCGCGTCGCGATCGTAGTCCACGTACATACGAATCGCCGTGTCCTTGCGAGCGACGAGCCGGATCGAGTTATCGGGCCCGGAGTTCTGCGGATCGAGGAAGGCGGTATCA
The DNA here is from genome assembly GCA_963771385.1 of uncultured Actinomycetes bacterium. GTDB lineage: Bacteria > Actinomycetota > UBA4738 > UBA4738 > HRBIN12 > DASSJM01. The sequence continues at coordinate 2,760 of CAVYTE010000003.1, read as the reverse complement.
CGGAAATGCTGCGTCGCCTGCGTGATCTCGAAGCCGGTGATCAGCAGATCGGTCCGGGGGGGCGGCTCCGTCGCAGACACAAGGTCGGCCAGGACGGAGAACAGGACGGTGCCTGTGTAATCGTCGTCCCAGTTTCCAGACCAGTCGCGGAGCCCGAAAGTTGCTGTGACCTCAACGACATTGGCGTTCGCTGTCGTGTCAAGGCGTATGTCGAGTTCCCCAAGATGATGGTCGTCGCCCGAGAAACCAGCCGAGTACCCGGAGAGTCCTGCGATCGCGCGTGTCACCTCTCGCGGGAAGATCACCGCCTGGGTTGCTACCCTCGGTCCACTCCCGCGCAGCGCAGGAAAGAAGAGCGAACCGGTCCGGACTTCCACGTGGCCACCCCCGCACGCAGTCCCGCCGAGGCCGCCACACTACACGCGTAGCCACGATCGAACGAGTCGGGTCTTCGGCCTACGTTTCTCGGTCCGAAACAGCCAGATCTCACGACCCGGCCTGCAAGAAGGAATTGAGGAAACGACTTCTCAAGACATATCGGGCTACAGCGGTGTGGCGAGCCCAGTTCCAGGCGCGTTCAGCGGCCGCCGACGAGTCGAGCCCGTGTAACCAGCCATTACGGTCCCGAGAAGGACAGCGAACCGCGTTCACCGACTCGCTCGTTCATTTTGCAGTCGAAGCGATCGGGAAGGAACTCCACGGACATCACGTCATCGCTGTGTGGGCGCCGGCTACTCAGACGAACACGCCACCAAAGCTACTCGCGCACCCTGTCTGGAGAGAGCCCCGAGCCGTTCCGCACTTCGTTTCGGCCACCGGGCACAGGGAGCCCGCGCCTCACGGCGAACCGGCCGAATAGGAACGGCGCCACGCGACAGCCGCCGCGCACTTTGCATCCGTTACGAGGGCCGTCCTTCAAGGAACTCCTCGATGAACAAGTCGTCCATGAGGAGGAAGTGAAAGGACACGAGATCGTCGAGGGTGAACGCCGGGTCGGGCGAGCAGTCCATTCGGTCGGGCACAACGCTACCCTCCGAGCGGTCAGGGGTGTGCAGGTCGCCAACGAGCGAGGCCTCGGTCGCGAGATCGACCCCCGCGGCAAGGAGCAGGGCTGCGGTCTTGCGGTTGGCTGGTTTCTCAACGGGGTCGAGGCAGGCAGGGCACGTGAACTGATAGACCGATCGGCCGTTGCGGGGTGCGTGCAGGAGGATCTGTTCGGGCGTCATATCCACTTCTCCGCAGCGCGGGCAAGTGCTCCGGATCGTCGTCATAACACGGCGTATCGGAGACGGGCCGGGGACAGTTAAGCGATCTCTCGGGGAGCGGGGCTACCCTCGATGGGCCTTTTCCATCCACCCGGCCTCCCGGCGTTTGACACCGCCATCGAGTCATCCGACCGAGCCCGTTCGCCTCGCACACATCGGTTCACGGACGCCGAGAGCGAGAGATTCTCGAACACGGCGGTCCACGCGGTACCGAGCAGGCCGCCGACGCTCGTCGACGAGGGCTCCCACGCCGCTCCCTGACTGTAGGCTCCGAACCCGTGCGTCCGGATGAGCTCAATCAGCGGCTTCGGCAGCGCTTGGATGCCCTTCCTTCTGCCGCCCGCGCCGAGCTCCTCCACGTCCTGACGCTCCCTGACTTCGACCGGGCCGGCAGGATTGGCGAGTTCTACGGCAACCCCAAGACGCGAACGTTCGCCGAGCTGCTGATCGACTGCGCGGAGGATCGGGCGCTCCGCGCCGTACTGGTGGGGATGCTTCGGGAGCACCCTTGAGGCCGACCTTCGGCCCGGGGAGAATCGCGCCATGAAGAAGTGCACGTACTGCGCCGAACTCATTCAGGACGAGGCAATCAAGTGCAAGCATTGCGGATCGGACCTGACCCCTGGACGACGTGCAGGTTTCCATTCGACCCGCCTAGCCGTGACGATTGGAATCGTTTGCCAGGTCTCGGGGGTAATGCTTGGCGCGGCAGCGCTGCTGGTGGACTCATCTAGTGGGAACCCCTCACCCCCGACCACACCAATTCCGTCGGTTGGCGGCCCCACCGGCCCAACGGCCTCGGGGCCCGGCCATTCGCCCAGCCCGACAACGGGCAGCCCCACCGGGCCAACGACCCCTACCGGGCCCACGAGCCGCACCGGCCCAACGAGCCCCACCGGCCCAACGGGCAGTCCCTCACCAACTCTGGACCCGGGCGACGCCTCCGGGTCCTCTGGATTCAATGCGTGGATCTTTGTCCCGATCCTCTTGTTCGCTAGTGGCAGCGCGCTTCTTCTCAATGTCTGGAGGACGAAACGACGCCGCTGATACACGGAAGAGCGCGAGTGCGTTTCAGCGGTAGGCGTTGACGGTTCGCCCGCTTCCTCCCAGAGCGGGCTCGGCCCTGCATTCGATGCTGAGCGGCTGTTCTGCGAACAGTGCGACCCGACGAACTCAAGCTGCAGATACGGCAGCGCCTCGCCGCGTTTCCCCCGCCGCCCGCGCCGAACTGCTCCACGTCCTGTTGCTCCCCGACTTCGATCGCGCCAGCAGGATCGGCGAGTTCTATGGCCACCCCGAGACCCGCACCTTCGCCGAGCTCCTGATCGACTGCGAGGAAGGCCGGGCGCTGCGGGCCGTCCTGGTCGGCATGCTGCGCGAGGCCGAGCGGGAGTAGGCCGCGCCGCACGGCGCCCGGCGACTTAGCGGATTGCCCTCGTCGGTACGGTGACAGTCGCTAGGTGACCTGGAACTCGCCGAGCATCCCAAGCGCGAC
>CAVYTE010000002.1:0-421804 GCA_963771385.1 uncultured Actinomycetes bacterium | reverse complement strand
CGGAGGCCCCGATCGGCACGGTCGGCAGGCCGGTCGCCTCGATGTCCAGGATCGCCAGGTCGTCCTGGATGTCGCCCCCGATGACGCGCGCGTCGTACTCGACCGGGTCATCCTCGGACGTGAGGACGGTCACGGTCGAAGCGCCCTCCACGACGTGGAAGTTCGTGACGACGATCCCGTCGGAGCGCACGATGAATCCCGTCCCCTCTCCCTGCCCCTGGCTCGACTCGGCGACGACGTTCACGACGGCCGGGAGCACCTGGTCGACCACCTCGACGACCGCATCCTGGCCGCTCGCGAACGAGGGTTCGCTGGAGGGGAAGACGGCTCTGGGCTCGACCGTTTCCGTCGGCGTGGATTCGGCGGTGCACGCCGTCAGCGCGAGGGCCGTCGCGGCGACGAGGCAGACGAGGGTTCGTTTCATGGTCAGGACTCCAGTGTCTCGAGTTCTGCCCGGATTCGACACTCGCCGCCCGAACGTTCAGTCGGGACCGGGACCCGGGCCGGCCACCCCGAGGCCGCGGGGTCGTGGAAGCAGGCCCGAGGCCTCCACCACGCGGGGGATGGCGTCCTCGTTGTTGATCGTCATCAGATGGATACCGGAGACGCCCCGATCGCCCGCGCCTGCTCGACGAGGTCGAGCGCGAGCCGGATCCCCTCCTCACGTTGTTCCTGCCCGCCGCCGATCCATCCGCTCGATCACCGACGGCGGGACGTCGATCCCCGGGACTTGATCGCGCAGGTACCGGCACGCTGCCCGCGGAGGCCGGGACGAACACCCCGACGAGGATCCACGACTGCTCCAGGAGGCCGAGCTCACCGCACCGAGCCATGAACAGCCGGAGCTTGTCGAGGTTGAAGCAGATCTGCGTTTGGATGAATTCGGCGCCGGCCTCGATCTTCGTGCCCAGGCGCATCGGACGGAAATCGAGGGCGGCGCGAACGGGTTCTCCACCGCTCCGATCAGGTACTCGGCGGACGCGGACAGCAGACGACCCGACAGGTACCTCCCATCGTCGCGCATGATCCGCGCGATCTGCAGCAGGTGGACCGCGTCGATATCGAAGATCGGCTTCGCCTCCGGGTGATCGCCGGCCGTGACGTCGTCACCCGTCATGCACACGATGTTGCGGACCCCGAGCGCGGCGGCACCGAGGAGGTCGGCTTGCAGCGCAAGGCGATTGCGGTCGCGGCATGCGAGCTGCAGGATCGGCTCGACCCCGTCGTCGATCAGCAGCCGCGCGGCGGCGAGCGGCGAGAGATGGGTGTGGGCGGCGCTGTTGTCGGTGCAGTTCACGGCGTCGACCGAGCCTCGCAGCGTGGCGACGGCTCCGCCGACCGCGGCGGGGTCGGCCGAGTCGATCGTCGCCAGCTCGGCGGTCACGACGAACTCGCCCGCCTGCAGGAGCCGGTGCAAGCCGCTCCGGGCGCCCGTTCGCTCACGCGCTGCGGCTCGGCGCCCGGCCGCCGACCAGCCGCCCGGCACGTGCCGGTCGCGGCGCGTCACGAAGTTCTCCCAGGACCCGGTCCCTGCAACCGCCAGTCGACCGGTCGTTCCGACGTGTCGGATGTGATCCCGCCAGAGCGGGAGCTTCCTCGATCCCTCCCAGGCCGAGACCCAGACGCACTTCATCTCGGGGACGACCTCGCAGTGCCCATCCTGGAGCGTGCCGCCGCACGGACCGTTCCGCAGGTCCTTCGGGCACCGCATCGGGCACGAAAGGCCGGTCGAGTGCAGGATGCACTGGCCGCACATCCGGCAGTCCCAGATGGCTTCCTTCGTGCCGCGCTCCAGCACCACGAGCGCCTTGCGGAACCCCCGTGGCGCCGGCGCGGTCCGGGGTGGCCGCCGGTCGAGCCGAGCCCGCCCCACGAGCCGCTCCGACTATCCGGCTCGGAGGGAGGCCGCCGGGACCTCCTTCCTCGGGTCGATGAACGGGATCGCGGCGGTCGTGACCGTCAGCGGGCCCTGTTCGGACTCGACCTCGAGCGCGTTCCCGGGCGACGCGAGCTCCATCGGGACCCACGCGTAGCCGATGTTCTTCTCCAGGCGCGGAGACCAGACGCCGTCGGTCACCTTCCCGATCGCTTCGCCGTCGCGAACGACCGGCCAGAACCAGGTCAGCTCGGCCCGAAGCTCCTCCCCCGACCACTCGATCCCGACGAGCTTGCGGTCGACGCCTCGGGCCTTCAGCGCCTCGAGCGCGGACTTGCCGATGTAGTCCTGCGGCTGATCCTCGACGAGATGCTCGAGCCCCATGACGTGGAACGGCGTGTCCTCGTGCGTCATGTCCGAGTTGTAGTTCATGATCCCCGCCTCGATCCTGCGCGCCTCGACCGGCGCCACGGGCCGGATCGCGAACTCCTCGCCCGCCTCGAAGACCGCGTTCCACAGGTCGTCGCCGCGGGTCGGGTCGAGCAGGTTCACCTCGAACCCCGGGACGGCGGTCCACCCGGTGCGGCTGATCAGCACCGGGATGTCCTTGATGTCGAACCACTCGCACCAGTAGTACTTCAGGTCGTAGATCGCGGCGCCGACGAGCTTCTCCAGCGTCCGCGCCGCGTGCGCGCCCTGCACCTGCATCGGGTACGCGTGCGGATAGGACACGTCGACCTCGAGGTTCGACTGCGACGCCACGCCGAGCGCATACAGACCCGCGTCGGAGTCGGCGAGCTGCATCCACCAGCGGTTCTCGGCCACGTGGAGGAGCACCGGGTCGTTCAGGATCCCGCCGTCCGGGGCCGTCACGATCATGTACTTGCCCTGCTTGACCTGGCAGCGGGTCAGATCGCGGCAGGTCAGCGAGTCGACGAAGCGGTCCGCGTCCCGACCCGAGATCTCGACGGTGCGCTCGACCGCGACGTCCCACACCGTCACGTCGTTCAGGAGCGCCCAGTATTCGGTGACCGGGTCGTCGAAGTACGCGGGCAGCAGCATGTGGTTGTACACGTCGTACGCGGTGCACCCCGCCCGCCGGGTCGCCTCGAAGTACGGCGATCGCCGGTACCACGGGCCGAAGTAGATCGTCGCGCTCTGCTCGAGCATCTCCTGCCGCTCGTTCACCATCGGGCGTTCTCCTCGCTCCCCCACCGGGGCCGGCGGGCGGCTTGAATCATCGTTCAACCCTGCCCGCGGCGGCAAGGTTGCTGTTCACCGGGGTCCGTCGGTCGTCCGTCAGGAGACCGGGATCTGCTTGCTTCGGGTCGACGAACGGCATCTCCACGACCGTCGCGGTGCGGTCCCCCCACTCGGTACGGACACCGGCGGTCGCACCGAGCGTCGAGCGGTCCGACGGGAGCCACGCGAACCCGATGTTGCGGTCGAGCCTGGGCGAGTAGATCGCCGAGGTCACGCTTCCGATCGTCTCGCCGCCGTCGGTGACCGGCCACTTCACGTTGTTCAACTCCGGGAACGCCGCGCCGTCCATCTCGACGCCGTTGATCCGGCGCGTGACGCCTCGCTCCTTGATGCGCGGAGCGCGCGCATCGAGATGCAGGCGTCGTCGGCGAGGTCCCAATCGACGAGTCGCTCGAGGCCCATCTCGAGCGCGTTGTGCTCGTAGGTCATGTCGGCGCCCCAGTTGAAGATCGCGCCTTCGATGCGCCGGATGTCGCTCGGCCCGGTCGGGCGGATCTCGAACTCCTCGCCGGCCGACATGATCGCGTCGTACACCTCGTTCCCGCGCGAGGTGTCGGTGAGGTAGACCTCGTAGCCGACCTCGGACGTCCATCCGGTCCGGGTCACGATGACCGGCGCCCCGGCGATCTTCGCCTCGGTCCAGTGGTAGTACCGCAGCCCGAGGATCTCGTCGCCCAGCGAGCTTGGCCATGAGCGGCTTGGACTTCGGCCCCTGGACCTGCAGGGGCGCGACGTCCGCCTCCTTGATCGAGACGTCGAGGTCCGGGTACGCGTTCTTCAGCCCGCGTGCGAACAGCAACGCGTCCGAGGACGCGAGCGCGAACCAGAAGGTGTGCTCGTCCATCCGGGTCAGGACCGGGTCGTTGACGATGCCCCCGTCGCTGTCGCAGATCAGCACGTACTTGCCCTGGCCGACGGCGCAGGTCGACAGGTCACGCGGGGTCAGCAGCTGGGCGAACCGGAACCCGTCGGGGCCGGAGATCTCCAGGCACCGCTCCACCGACACGTCCCAGAGCGTGACGCCGTGCAGCAGGGCCTCGAACTCGGCTTCGAACGTGTCGAACCGGATCGGGAAGTACATGTGGTTGTAGACCGTGAACCCCTTCGGGTCGCGTCGCTGCGTCGCCTCGTAGTACGGCGTGCGGCGGTTGCGTGCGCCACGTTGGACCTGACCCATGTCGAACGGCATGACGACCTCCTCGTCGGGATACGGTGAGCCGGCGCCCATGGTGGAGGCACCCCATGTGGGCGGCAAGGACGCCCCCTGACCTCAGGTCAGCCATCTCGCGACGCGCCCGCCTCGTCGAAGACCGACTCCCCTTCGACGAAGGTCTGCTCCACCCTCGCTCGGAACAGGTCCTCCGGGTCCTGCTCGAACAGGTTGCCGTCGAGCACGACCAGGTCCGCGAACTTGCCGACCCGGATCGAGCCGGTAACGTCGTCGAGGTGGTTCACGTACGCGGCGTTCATCGTGAAGCCGGCGATCGCCGTGGCGAGGTCGATCCGCTCGTGCGGCAGGAACACGCCTCCGCCCTCTTCGCCGTACGCGTACGTGCTCGGGGCCAGGCGGTTGACGGCGACGTGGATCTGTTCGATCGGGATCGGCGCTCGAGACCGACCAGTCGCTCCCGAGCGCCAACACGGCGCCGGACCGGACGAGGCTGCCGAACGGGTACTGCCAGCCCGAACGTTCGGGGCCGAGGAAGGGGATCGTGAGCTTCAGCATCTGGGCCTCGCCCACCGCCCACAGCGGCTGCCCCGTCGCCGCGACGCCGAGCTCGCGGAAGCGAGGGAGGTCGTCGGGATGGATGACCTGCACGTGCGCGATGTGATGGCGCTGATCGTTCATGCCGTTGTCCAAGCGCGCCGCCTCGACCGCGTCGAGCGCCTCCCGAACAGCCCGCTCCCCGATCGCGTGGAAATGCACCTGGAACCCCTCGGCGTCGAGGCGCGAGACGGCGACCTTCAGCTCCTCCGGGTCGACGAAGGAGGTGCCGCGGCTGTCCGTCGGCGTGCCGTCGGCATCGAGGTACGGCTCGAGGACCGCCGCGGTGAAGTTCTCGACGACGCCATCCACCATGATCTTCACGCTCGTCGCGGCGAACCGGCCGCTGATGCCGCCCGTCCGGGCACCGACCAGGTCATCGATCTGCTCGAGACCGCGGAGACGGTCCCACCACAGGCATCCGACGACGCGGGCCGTGAGCTCGCCCGCCGCGGCGAATCGCAGATACGAGCCGTAGGTCGGGTAGCCGCCGGAGAGGCCCACGTTCGCGTCCTGCCACGCCGTGATGCCGAGCGCGTGGAGATGGGCCTGCGCGACGCGGAGACCCGCGATCCAGTCCTCCTCGGTTTCCTCCGGGTGGTGCCGGTCGACCAGCCGCATCGCGCCCTCGTGCAGGGTCCCGGCAGGCGCGCCGTCGTTCCCTCGAACGATCCAACCGTCGACCGGGTCGGGGGTGTCGCTCGTGACGCCCCCGATCTCGAGCGCCCTCGAGCTGACCCAGGCGCTGTGACCGTCGCGGCTCTCCAAGTAGACGGGCAGCTCCGAGACGAGGCGGTCGAGGATCTCCTTCGACGGGTTGCCGCCGGGGAAGACGGACATCGACCACCCGCCGCCGACGATCCAGTCGAGCTTCGGGTGCGCCACCCGGTAGTCCCCGATGATCCGCTCGTACTCCTCGACCGAATAGCCCTCGGACAGGTTGCAGCGCAACATCTCCAGGCCGGAGGACGGGGGGTGGACGTGGGCGTCCTGGAACCCCGGGAGCAGCATCCGGCCCCCGAGGTCGACGACCTCGGTCCCCGGGCCGACGAGCTCGCCGATCTCGGCGCCGGTGCCGACCGCGCTGATCCGTCCACCTCGGACGGCGACGGCTTCGGCCCATGGCTGCCGGACATCGACCGTGTAGACCGCACCGTGCACGAAGGCCAGATCCGCGTGGTCGTTCGGCATCCGTTCACGCTCCCCGCGCGAGCGTGCGCTGCTCGCGCGGCGCTGAGCATAGCGGTGGCTGGTCCCCGTCAGGCGAGTGCGACGAGCTCCAGGAGGTCCTCGTCCCAGAACGAGAGGTCCCCCTCCGGCATCATCAGGACGCGGTGCGGCGCGAGCGCCCGCACGAACTCCACGTCGTGGCTGACGAGCAACATCGAGCCGGTCCACCCGGCGAGCGCCTCCGCCACCGCGGTCCGCGATGGTGGGTCGAGGTTGTTGGTCGGTTCGTCGAGCAGGACCAGGTTCCGCCGGCCGGCAACGAGTTGCGCGAGCGCGAGCTTGGTCTTCTCTCCACCCGACAGCGTGCCGGCGGGCTGGAGCGCGGTGGCACCCGTGAGCCCGAACATGCCCAGCAACCCACGGAGGTCCTGGTCGGAGGCATCGGTGGACTCGGCCCGCACGTGCGCGAGCGCGCTGATCTCCTCCGCGATCCCCTCGTGCTCCTGCGCGTAGTAGCCGAGCGAGACGCCGTGCCCCAGTCGCGCGGCGCCCGTATCCGCCTCGGCGACGCCGGCGAGGATCCTGAGCAGGCTCGTCTTGCCGGCCCCGTTCAGACCCATCACGAGGAGCCGCTCGCCCCGGGCGAGATCGAAGCTCACGCTCTCGAACACGGGCGGCCCGCCGTACCCCTTCGCGAGGCCCTCCGCACGCAGGACGATCGCACCCGCCCGCGGCGGGGCCGGGAAGCGGTACCGAGCCGAGCGCTCCGTGGTTGGGCCGTGGATCCTGCGCACCTCGAGCCGGCCGACACGCGAGTCGAGCGTCTTGGCCTTCCGGGCGCGCTTCGCGGTCTGACCGCGCATCGAGTCGGCGAGCGTCTTCAGCCGGTCGATCTCCGCCTGTTGGCGCGCGGCGAGGTTCACGAGGCGCGCCTCCTCGAGTCGGCGCGCTTCCCGGTACTCGGAGTACGTCCCGCGGTACCGGACGATCCCGTCGCGGTCCAGGTGCAGGATCTGCGTGATCGAGCCGTCGAGCAGAGCGAGGTCGTGGCTCACGACCACGAGCGCGCCCGCGTACGAGGCGAGGAACCGCATCAGCCAGTGTTTGGCGTCGCCGTCCAGATGGTTCGTGGGCTCGTCGAGCAGGAGCGCATCCGAACCCGCGAAGAGGATCCGAGCGAGCTCCAGGCGGCGACGCTCACCGCCGGAGAGGGCCGAGATGGGAAGATCGAGGCGATCGGGCGCCAACCCGAGCCCGTTCGCGATCCGTCTCGCCTCGGCCTCGGCCGAGTACCCGCCGGCGGCTCGGTACCGTTCCTCGAGACGCGAGAACCTCCCGACGTTGGTGTCGCTGGGGCGTTCGTCGATCGCCCGGCGGTAGCGCTCGAGGCGCTCGGCCATCTCCTGCAGGCCGCGAGCTTCGAGCACATGGGTCACCCCGTCGTGCCGCTCCGTCGCCACGTGCTGGCGCGGGTCCTGGCGCAGGTACCCGAGACGCCCGCGGACGACGGCCCGTCCCGCGAGCGGAGGCCGGCGACCCGCGATGACATCGAGCAGGCTGGTCTTGCCGGCCCCGTTGCGCCCGACCACGCCGGCCTTGTCCCCTCGCCGGAGCGCGAGGCTGAGGCCCTCGAGGATCGGCAGCCCGCCGACCTCGACGGCGAGGTCTCGAAGCTCGAGCACGCTCATGCGTCGCCCCGGGAGGCGGTTCCGGAAGGATGGCTGGACATCTGATCGATCTCCTGGTCGGTGGACACGAGGAACGGAGCGCCGGGCGGCGCCGCGCTTGACCGAGGAAGTCGTCTCAGCTCACGGCCGGAGTCTACCCCCCGATGCGCGCATACAGGACCGCACCCAGCGCTTAGAGCTCGTCGTACGGAGCCGCGAACGTGTCGCACGCGTCGGGGTTGCCGACCTGGACGCCCGTGCGTAGCCAGGTCGCTCGTTGCTCCGACGTCCCGTGCGTGAAGCTCTCCGGGCGCGCGCGGCCCTCCGTCGCCTCCTGGATCGCGTCGTCACCGATCGCCGAGGCCGCGTTCTGGCCCTCCTCCAGGTCGCCGGGCTGCAGGATCCCGACCGCCTGGGCACTCCTCGCCCAGACCCCTGCGAAGCAGTCCGCCTGCAGCTCGAGCCGCACCGACAGCTCGTTGGCGAGCGCCGGATCGTCCCGCATCTGCGCGCGAACGTTCGACTCGATCCCGAGCACGGTCTGGACGTGATGACCGATCTCGTGTGCGATCACGTACGCCTCCGCGAAGTCCCCCTCGACGCCGAACTCGCGCTCGAGCGTCCGGAAGAAGCTCGCGTCCAGATACACGAGGCGGTCGGCCGGACAATAGAACGGACCGGTCGACGAGGATCCCACGCCGCACGCGGTCGATGTCCGGCCCGTGAACAGGACCACGTTCGTCGGCTCGTAGGTCAGGCCCGCGCGTTGGAACAGGTCCGTCCATGCGGTCTGGATGTCGTCCGTGACCGAATCCACGAACACGCCGATCCGATCGTCGGGATCCGGCTCGGGTCCCGTGGCCGCTCCGACGGTTCCGGCACCGTCGAACGGATCCAGAGCGTCGCCGAGTGGGCCGTCCTGCCCACCGAACAGCCAGAGACCGCCCAGGACGAGGAGGACCAGTACGAGTCCTCCCGCGGACATGCCTCCCCCCAGGGAGAGCGGGAGCCCTCCGATCCCGCCCGACCTCGCCGCGCCCCGCCGATCGATGACCCCGCCGGCGCGGCGCCGCATACGCCTGAGCCTCACGAAGCGGCCTCCCCCGGATCGTCGTTGCGGGAAACGTACCCCGTGGACCCGATGGACACGCTCGGACCCTAGGGCCAGACGCGCTCGGCGGGGTTCGGCGGTCGGGAGCGGCCCTAAGCCGGTCGCGTCGCCCTGCCGATATCGAGGCCATGGCACGGACACCGCAGCGCGACCGACCCTCTCCCACCCGGCGTCCCCCGCCTCGGCGGAACGCCGGCCGTGAGCGCACGCGGGAACGACCGGATCGATCCCGTGGAGCGGACGAGGGATCGAAGGCATCCGCCCGAACGTGGGCCATCGTCGCGGGAGGGATCGTGGGGGTCGTGGTCGTCTGGCGTCTGCTTTCCGCGGTCTTCGGGGGCGACGTGGTGGCACCCGTCATCTCGGCGACCGGTCCGAGCGGGACGATCGGAACGGGGGACGCGCCACCGGCTCCGGCCGGCTCCCACTCGTCGAAGTTCCCGACGGCGGTCGTCGGCACGAGGCTCGATCTGAAGGCCATCGCCCTCGGCGACCACCCGCCCGAATGTGACGCCGCGTCGATCAAGGTCGGCGGCGTCGTTCGCACGGTCTACCATCATCGTTGCACCGCAGACGATCAAGGCGATCGATACTTCTTCCTCGTCGAGGTCACCAACCTCACGAACGCTCGGGTGTTCGTGTCGCTCGAGAACTTCGCCCTCGAGGCGCCCGGCGGTTCGGAGCTCGAGCCGTTCGCGAACCCGCCGCTGGGAGCCAACTCGACGCGCTTCTTGCCGGAGAGCCGGGCGATCGCGGCCAAGCAGGTCCTCAAGGGTTGGATCACCTTCGACGGCACCGACGGGTTCCCCCCCGGCGGTCTGACGTACGCGGACGGCGAGGAGCTCCTGACCGTCGACTTCGACGGCGATTGGCTGTGACCGGCGTCTGACCGGTCAGTCGTCCGAGCCGGACTCGCCCGAGTCCTCGCCACCCGAGCCGTCGTCGTCGGCCTCCTGGCCGATCACCTGGAAGTCCTGATCGAGGTTGACCTCGACCACTCGGCCGTCGTCGAGCCGGATCTCGACGCCGTACGCGGCCCCATCGTCACCGGCCTCCGTCTCGATCACCGTGCCGCCGCCGGTCTCTGCAAGCGCTGCGGCGACGGCCTGGTCCAGCGCGGACCCCCTCAGGGGCTGGTCGTCGTCGCCGGCAGCGGCGATGCCGACCCCCGTCCCTCCACCGATCACCGCGAGGCCGATGACACCTCCGGCCATCCATTTCGTCCTGCGATCCATGCCGGCCTCCTCCTGGTCGTGTGACCACTCCGCGTGATCCTTGGATCTGCTCTGGCAGGTTGCAGGTGCCGCCATGAGAGGACCGTGAGGCGAGGATGAGCCCGGGAGGACCGGCGGGGGCCTAGCCGGGGATCCGGACGGACACGTTCGCCCCACCGTTCGGATCGTTGTGGGCCTCGGCGGACCCGCCGTGAGACGCGGCCACGGCCGCCACGATCGCGAGGCCGAGGCCCGTGCCTCCGTCCGTGCGCGATCTCGACGCGTCCGGCCTCGCGAACGCCTCGAACGCTCGTGGGAGGAACGACGGCGGGAACCCCTCCCCGGTGTCGCGCACCTCGAGCGAGAGCAGTTCGTCCACGCGACCGGCCTCGACGGTTACACGGCCTCCGGCGGGCGTGTGTCGGATCGCGTTGTCGAGGAGGTTGCCGATGACCTGTCGCACGCGGATCGGGTCCACCGTCGCGCGGAGGTCGTCGGGGACGCGCGCGTCGATCTGGACGCCGGCGTCCGCCGCCTCGTGCGCGAAGGCCTGGATCGCACCCTCGATGAGCGACCGGAGCTCGACCGACTCGCGACGCACCGGGACCCTCCCTCCGTCTGCCCGGGCGAGGACGAGGAGGTCCTCGGCCAGACGTACCAGCCGCTCCGTCTCGTCGCCCGCGCTGCGCAGCGCCGACTCGAGCTCGGCCGAGGTCCTCGATCGGCGGAGGGCAAGCTCGAGCTCCGTCCGCAGGTTCGCGAGCGGGGTCCGGAGCTCGTGGCTCGCCTCGTCCACGAAGTGGCGCTCGCGCTCCAGCGCGTCCTCGAGCCGGTCGAGCATCTCGTTCAGCGTCTCGCCGAGGCGGGCGATCTCGTCGCCGGTGTGCGGCGGATGCAGCCGGCGGCCGCGCTCGGAGGCCGAGATGGCGGCGGCTTCTCGGCGCATCTGCTCCACAGGACGGAGCGCCGCGCCCGCGACGAACCATCCCACGCCCGTCGCCAGCACGAGCGCCAGCGGGCCACCTACGATCAACAGCGACGCGAGCCGGCCGAGCGCCTCGTTGACCTCGTCCATCGAGGCCCCGACGATCAGCACCCCTCCGTCCGCCACCGGGACCAACAGGAGCCGCGCCTCGACCGGCTCTTCGGTCGTGGGGACGACCGTCTCCAGGAACTCCTGGCCGTCGACGTCCGCGACGATCGCCGGCGAGACGAGGGTTCGACCTTCGATCCCCGGGGACGAGACGAGGATGTCGCCACCGCGTTCGATCACCTGCGCGAACGCGTCCTCGGGTTCAAGGAGGCTTCCCCCGGCGCCGACGGCGGCTTCGAGGCTTGACAGCAGAACGTCGGCCCTCGAACGGAGGCCGGCGTCGACGGCGCTCACGAGGTCCGCTCGCAGCCGCACGTACAACAACATCCCCGCGGCCGCGAGCACCACGGCCATGAGTGCGGCGGAGACGAGCGTCAGCCTAGCTCGGATCGGCAGGGGCAACGGCACGCTCCTCTCGGAGTCGATACCCGGCTCCACGCACGGTCTCGATCGTATCCCTGCCGAACGGGCGGTCGACCTTCTCGCGGAGGTAGCGGACGTAGACATCCACGACGTTGGACCCTCCCTCGTAGGCGAAGTCCCAGAGGTGCTCGATGAGTCGGGTACGGCTGAGGACCTCCCCCGGATGCCGCATGAAGTACTCGAGCAGCGCGAACTCCTTGGCCGTCAGCTCGATCACGACGTCCCCTCGAGCGACGCGATGCGTCGCCGGGTCCACGGTGAGGTCTCCCAACAGAAGCGTGGTCGGGCGGGGCGATGAACCCCGACGGACGAGCGCGCGGATCCGTGCAAGGAGCTCGGCGAACGCGAACGGCTTCGTGATGTAGTCGTCGGCCCCCACGTCGAGTCCCCGAACCCGGTCGCTCACCCCGTCCCGAGCGGTGAGCATCAGCACCGGGCTCCACCGTCCCGCCTCGCGGAGCCGCCCGCAGACCTCGAACCCGTCGAGATCGGGCAGCATGACGTCGAGGACGACCACGTCATAGGGGTTCTCGGTCGCGAGCCACACCGCCTCGCCTCCGTCACCCGCGACGTCGACCGCGTAGCCCTCCTCTTCGAGCCCGCGCTTGAGGAGGCCCGCCATCTTCGTCTCGTCCTCCACGACGAGCACGCGCATCAGGGGCCGCCCTGCAGCATCCGCTCAGGGTAGAGGGGCGAGGGTGAGAGCGGGATGAGAGGGCCCGGGGCTCCGATCCGAGCCCCGGGTCCTCCCGCAGGCGGACTCAGCCCGCTGGCTGCGCCTTCAGGACGTCGAGGTATTCGTCCAGCCGATCGTAGGTCTCGGCCGCACCGGCCTCCATCCCGGTTGCGAGCGCCGCGTCGCGGTCCTCGGCCGAGGGGAATGAGGCGGAGCTCGTGACGGTCGTCTTGCCGTCGTGCTCCTCGAAGACGTAGGTCTCGGGCCCGCCGGGGTTGTCCTCGAATCCGAACGTCCACGTGATGCGTTCCGGTCGGACGATCTCGAGGTACTCGCCGAAGAACACGATCTCCCTCTCGGATCCGGCCAAGACGACCCGCCACTTCCCTCCTGGGCGGAAGTCGATCTCGCAGCTCGTGATCTTGGAGTTCCTCGGCCCCCACCAGTTCGACATGTGCTCACAGGAGCTGTGCGCCTCGAACACGAGGTCCCGCGGCGCGTCGAAGACGCGGGTCATGACGATGTCCTTTCCTGGCGTCGTCGTGACCAGTTCGTGCTTACCGCTTGCGGCCATGGCTCTCCTCCCCTTTCCGTCCCTGGAGCTCGTCCAGGTACTCGTCGAGCCGGTCGTAGCTCTCCTCCCAGAACCGTCGGTAGCGCTCGGTCCATTCGGCCACCTCACGCAGCGGCTCCGCCACGAGCCGGGCGGGGCGCCACTGCCGTTGCCTTCCTCGCACGATGAGCCCGGCACGCTCGAGCACCTTCAGGTGCTTCGACACCGCCGGCATGGTCATGTCGAACGGCTCGGCCAGCGTGGTGACCGAGGCTTCCCCCCTCGACAGCGTGGCGAGGATCGCCCGGCGCGTGGGGTCCGCGAGGGCCGCGAACGTGCGGTCCAGTCGTTCGGTCGTCGTCACCGTCGTCACCATCTACTGAACCTCTGGGTTATATAACGTCTCGGTAAAGTACACGGCTCCCCGGACAGCTGTCAAGCGGCTCAGCGCCGCGAGGGTTCCCGGACCGTTCTGGGCAGCACATGGGGGTGAGGCTGCCGGGTAAGCGGAAGGCGGGGCCAGAAGACCCCGCCCTTCCCACTCCTCGATCGAGATGCCTAGAGGCCGACGACGCTCTTGATCTTCTCGACGTCCAGGCCCATCCCCTCGGCCTTCGCCTTGAGCCGATTCAGGTCGAGGTTCCCCGACTCGTCCTTCGCCGAGGCGACCAGCTCCTTGATCTGGTGGGGAGTGATGTCGATCCCGGCCTCCTTGGCCTTGGCGGCTGCGGCGTCGAAGTCCATGTCTCCGCCGCCGGACAGCATGTCCCTGGCCTTGTCGACGAAGTCGCCCATGCTCTCCCCCCTTTCCGCAGATCCCGCTCATCTCCGTCGTACTCCTGTTGCTCGGAGATGGCAACCCCTCCGGCATCCCGGCACGACGAACGCGTGAGGAACGTCGCGTGAACCGGCCTCGAGCTCGTAGGAACGTCGGGCTACGCCGCAACGATCTGGTCGATGAGGCCTTCGAGCCGGTCTCGGTCCGTTGCCGTACATCGCTATCGTTCCCGGCAATGGAGAAGCGCGCCGCGAGAGAAGGCGGAGATCCAGCCAAGACGACGGGTCCCGAGGGCGGAGGTACGACCTCCAAGTGGGGATCGCCGCTCGTCGACGCTGGGATCTGGCTGATCGCCCTCATCGCCATCGGCCTGACGGTCTGGTACTCACTCGGGCCACGACCCCCGGACCAGGGATCGGATCGGCAGTGGCACGCCGTGGCCTACTTCGTCGACACGTTGGCGATCCTGCTTGCCTTGGTCTGGCGGCCGGGGCGTGCTGTGCGCCGTTCCGACGCATGGGCTCTTCCGGTGGCACTCGCAGTGCTTCTCCTTGGGGGTGTGATCGAGGTCGTGCAAGGCAGGTTCGCCCACCGCGATGCGCAGTTGCGCGACTGGATCGCGGACGCCACAGGCATCGGGCTCGCTCTGCTGGTGTTCACGGGGCTCCGGTGGGCCTTCCGCAAGAAACCCACCAGCGTCTCGTCGGACGCCTAACATCCGCACGCTCCCGCAGCTCGAACACGCCGGCCGGATCGCGGGTTCCACGGGAACCCCGGTCGTGCGAACCGGGCCGAACGACGAGTTCGGCCCGGTTCACACTCCGGCTCAGCTCTTCGGCTCGAAGTAGTGGCACGGAGGGGCCGGTCTTCGACCCGGCCCCTCCGGCCTCCCGAACACCCGCGACGGGAACCCGCAGGCTTGCGTCTTGCCTACCGATCCTTGATCGACGCGGTGTAGATGTCCCCTCCGAATCCGGCGAACACCGGTACCCGAGGATCAGCTGACGACGGATCGTAGGCGAACATCGGGTTCCGCGAGTCCGTCCATACGGGATGTGCGATCCCGTCGCTGCCGACCGCCAACCCCATGTAGTCCCCGAAGAACGTGGAGAAGCCGTTCGGGGCCGGGAAGTCGTTGGGTGGCGGCATGCTGCCGCTCGTCACGCGGACGAACGACCCGTTCGAGCGACGCAGCGAGATGTCCATGCACCCCGACGACTGGCAGTCGCCGTACTGACGGTCGTAGTACGCGACGAGGACCTGGCCGGTCTTCGGGCTCTCCGCCGACCACTGCCACCACTGATCGGTGGGGACGCTCCCGTCCTTGCTCACGGCAGGCAGCTCGGCCGGCGGTGTCGTCGTGCCGGTGAAGGTCGCCCCACCGTCGGTGGACACGCTGCGCAGGATGTCGTTGTTGCACCCACCGGTCTCGCCGACCCCGGTGTACAGGTTCAGGCCGGTGTCCGCGGAGAACCCGTCCGGCGTGCAGTTCCCGATCGTCGGGTTCGAGTGCGGGTTGATGTAGCTCCCGAAGTCGATCACGACGGTCTCGTCGTCGGTCGCCGCACCGGTCGGGTAGTTCGTCGCCCGGAAGATGCTGGTCCCGGACAGCGGCGCGGTCGGGACGCAGGCACGGAACGCGTCCTCCCCCGTATACGTGAAACAGTCGGGCAGGTCGTAGAAGTCCGCGACCTTGACCGGGCTGCTCCACGTCTCGCCGCCGTCGGTCGACTTCACGATCAGCACCTGGTTGTGGTTGTCCACGTCGTCCGCGAACGCGTTGTTGAAGTTCTGGAACGCAACGTACACGTCGCCGTTGGGCGCGGTGAACACGTTCGAGAACTGGTTCGCGTCGCACGTGCCCGCGGGTGCGCCGCTGAAGTTGACCGGGCACAGATCGGCGTCGACCCCGCTGATCACCTGCGGCTCCGACCACGTGACGCCGTGATCGGCGCTGTGCGACTCGGTGATCGGTGACGCGCTGAAGTCGGCGCTGAACCGGGACCACGTCACGTAGATGCGGTCCTGGAACGGGCTCGACGAACTCGTGTCGACGATCATCCATTCCTTGTCGTTCAGGCCGACGTCGCCGAGACCGTCGTCCATCACGACCGGATCGCCCGGGAACGTCCAGCTCGCGCCGCCGTTGGCCGAGCGGTACACGAAGATCCCGCTGTGGTCACCGCCGAGGTCGCTCGTGACCCCTCGGTTGAACTGCAGGCACGCGTAGTACCCGATACCCGGCGGAGTCGAAGGCCACGACGGGGTCGCCGGAGGCATCCCAGTAGTGCCTGGGAGCGAGGAATCCGGGCGCCGTGAAGCTCTCTGGGAGCAGCCCGTCCCCGAGCTCCTTCCCGCCGTCGAAGCTGTAGTCGAAGCCGCACGAGCCGTCGCCGTTGCGGTAATCGTTCTGCCCGAAGAGCACGTTGTTCGGATCGTTCGGGTTCACGGCCACGACGGTCTCGTTCTGCGACTGCCCCCGACCGAGCAGATCGACCCGCGAGGTGTTCGTGCACTCCTGGTTCACGCGCACGTTCGACCCAGTCCGGTCGGAACACCCCACGGTATCGGTCTTCGGCTCGAGCGGTTCGGCCGCGGCGGCAGCAGCGTCACCCGCCCGTGTCGCGGCCGCCGCGCTGTTGTGGGTCGCGAGCTGTTCCAGGAAATGAACGGTGGATGGTGCGAATCGGTTGGTCATCGGGTCCTGCGCCGATTGGACCAGAACGACGGAACCTCCACCTGCGAACGGCAGGAGGAGGACGACAGCGGTGAACGCGATCAAGAGTCGTCGCATCACGCCTCCCGGAGGGTTCGAGGGATCTCGGGCCGTGATCGCGCTTGATCAACTCATATGCATCACCCTCTCTCCGACCCAGGCAGGCACGGGCCTCGCCTGCGTGCTGGGGCGCACCGCGCGCATACCCTGCGATCGGCCGCCCGAAACCTTCCATCGCGTGTCATCGTGTGCTCTGCCCTGACTGGGTCATTCCGAGGCAGCGCGTCACGAGTCCAAGGAAGACTCGCTGCACCAGCTCTCGGCGCATCGGGACGACGCGAGCGGCTGGACCCCTCGGGTGGCGTCAGCCGCGGGGCTGGAAGAGCTCGATCAGGTTGCCCGAAGGATCCTCGGCCAGGATCTGCGCGCCGCCTGGGCCTCGCACGATCTCGTTCCGGAACGGCACGCCAGCGGCTCGCAGACGCTCGACCTCAGCTTCGATGTCATCGACCACGAACTCGATGCGGTTCCAGCCTCCCGCCTCCGGGACACGGCCGTCGGGCATCGGCCGTCCGGCTGAGCTCGTTGGGCCGCTCAACAGGAGCCGGAGATCCCCCCGGACGACAGCCGCGAACGCCGGCGCGGCGTTCGATAGCACGGTGAATCCGAAGTGCGTCGAGTAGAAGCGGATCGCCGCATCGACGTCATCGACCATGTACCTGACGTTGACCGTACCCATGAAGTCACCGTATCAGCGATACAGCCTGGGCATTGCTGGATCTCGAGTGTCCGTCCTGTCGAGGGATCCGGGCAGTTCAGCGGCGTGTCGGAGGGGGGATTTGAACCCCCACGGCCCATAGGGCCACTAGGCCCTCAACCTAGCGCGTCTACCAAGTTCCGCCACTCCGACGGGGAACGGGCGGATTCTAGCAATCGGGTTGAACGGGCTCGGCCTAGCCCCACTGCCAGGAGAGCCAGAAGGTGGACAGTCCGAACACCGCTGCGGTCACGACCGTGATCTTGTCGAGTCGGCGCTCCAGCGCGGTGCCGCCCGACAGGCTCGAGGTGCCCCCGAACATGTCCGAGAGGCCACTGCCCTTGCCCGAGTGCAGCAGGATGAAGACGATCAGGAACAGGCTCGAGAGCACACACAGCACCAGCGCGATGATGTCCAGCATGGCGGGTCAGTCTACCGGCTCTCGCCGACCGCGTCGGTATCGATCACGGCCCGGTCCTCGAGCGGGAAGTGGCACGCGGCGATCTGGCCCGGGTGGTGCGCCCGCAGCTCGGGCTCGTCGTCTGAGCACTTCGGCAGCTGCGCGTTCGGGCATCGGGGGTGGAAGCGGCATCCCGACGGCGGATCGATCGGGCTCGGCACGTCCCCTTCGAGGATGATCCGCTTCTTCGCCGCGGCAAGGTCGGGGTCGGCGATCGGCACCGCCGACAGCAGCGCCCCCGTGTACGGGTGCTTCGGGTTGCGGTAGAGCTCGCCGCCGCTGGCCATCTCGACGATCTTGCCGAGGTACATCACGGCCACGCGGTCCGAGACGTGCTTCACGACCGAGAGGTCGTGGGCGATGAACAGGTACGTGAGGCCGAGCTCCTCCTGGAGGTCCTCCAAGAGGTTCAGCACCTGTGCCTGGATCGAGACGTCCAGGGCCGACACCGGCTCGTCGCACACGATGAGCTTCGGTCTCAGCGCGAGCGAACGTGCCACGCCGATCCGCTGCCGCTGCCCGCCGGAGAACTCGTGCGGGTAGCGGTTGTAGTGCTCGGGGTTCAGTCCGACGAGCTCCATGAGCTGCTGGACCTCGCCCTTGACCTTGCCGCGCTTCACCGTGCCGTGCAGGCGGACGGGCGTGCCGATGATCGTCCCGACCGTCTTCCTCGGGTTCAACGAGGCGTAGGGATCCTGGAAGATCATCTGCATCTCGCGGCGCAGTTCCCGCAGCTCGTTCCCCTGGACGTGGGTGATGTCCCGCCCCTCGAACTCGATCGTCCCGTCGGTCGCCTCGTACAGCCGCATGATGACCCTGGCGAGCGTCGACTTGCCGCATCCGGTCTCCCCGACGAGTCCGACCGTCTCGCCCTTGTTTACCTCGAGGTCCACGCCGTCCACGGCGTGGACGTTGCCGATCCGCTTCTGGATCAAGATGCCACGGGTGATGGGGAAGAGCTTGCGGACGCCTCGTAGCCGGATGAGCGGCGTCTCGGAGGTCGTCGGTTCGGGTTCCGTGCGCTCGGTGACCTCGATGCTCATGACCGCACCATGATCTCCTCCTGGAAGATCCGGTCCTTGTCGGCGAGCGAGAGGTGACATCGCGATGCATGGTGGCCGTCGGACGGGAGCAGCTCGGGGACGTCGGTCCGGCACTTGTCGAACACGTACGGGCATCGGGGATGGAACGCGCACCCGTCGGGCACGAAGATCAACGAGGGGGGCAACCCTCGGATGGGCACCAGCCGCTCCTTGGTCGTCGTGTCGTCCAGCCGAGGGATCGAGGACAGCAGTCCCCACGTGTACGGGTGGTGGGCCTTGTAGTAGATGTCGCGGCGATCGCCGGACTCCACGATCTTGCCTGCGTACATCACCTGGATGTGGTCGCAGTGTTCGGCCACCACGCCGAGATCGTGCGTGATGATCACGACGGCGGCGTTGAACTCTTCCTTGAGGCGATCGATCAGGTCCAGGATCTGCGCCTGCACGGTCACGTCCAGCGCGGTCGTGGGCTCATCGGCGATCAGCAGGTCGGGGTTGAGTGACAGCGCCATCGCGATCATCGCTCGTTGCCGCATCCCCCCCGAGAACTCGTGCGGATACTGGTCCGCGCGTTCGTCCGGGCGCGGGATCCCGGTCCGGCGCAACATCTCGACCGCCTGCTCGCGAGCCTCCGCTTTCGAGACCTTCTGGTGGGTCCGGATCGCCTCGGCGATCTGATCGCCGATCTTGTAGTAGGGGTGGAGCGACGTCATCGGGTCCTGGAAGATCATCGAGATCTTCTCGCCGCGGACGGTGCGCATCTCATCCGGCGCCAAGGTCAGCAGGTCCTGCCCCTGGAAGATCACCTCCCCCTCGATCTGCGCCTGTTTGCGGTTGATCAGGCCCATGACCGTGAGGAACGACACGCTCTTGCCCGAACCCGACTCACCGACCACGCCGAGCGTCTCGCCGGCCTGCAGCGAGAACGACACCCCATCGACCGCCTTCACGAGGCCGTCCTCCGTCGGGAAGTGGATCTTGAGGTTGTTGACCTCGATGAGGGGTTCCGGCACTACGTGTACCTCACCCTGGGGTCGAGGAACGCATACGCCACGTCCACGAGCAGGTTCGCCAGGGCGAAGAAGAAGGCCGCGAAGATCGTGACCCCCATCACGGACGGGAAGTCGTTGTTGAAGATCGCCTGGACCGCGTACTGACCGATGCCCGGGAGGTTGAACACGGTCTCGGTGATGAACGCCCCGCCGAGCAGGCCGGCGAGATCGAGGCCGAACATCGTGACGACGGGCGTGAGCGCGGCCCGGAGTCCGTGGCGGTAGATCACGCGCTTCTCGGACAGGCCCTTCGCGCGAGCCGTCCGGATGTAGTCCTCCCCCATCGTCTCGATCAGGTTGCCCCGAACCATGCGCGCGTAGAACGCCGCGAACGCGAACGCGAGGACGAGCCACGGCATGATGAACCGGCCCTGCAGCACGGCGTCGAGCACCGAGTCGCCGATCGGGATCCCCGACGACGGAGCCCATTGCAACTTGAACCAGAAGATGTAGAGGAACAGGTAGGCGAGCCAGAACACCGGCGCCGAGACCCCGATCAGGGCGAAGACCATGGACGCGCGGTCCCACACGCTCCGACGCCGGATCGCCGAGATGATCCCGATCGGGATACCGATCAGGAGCCAGGTGATGGCCGCCCCGACCGCGAGGGTGATCGTGACCGGGAGCCGGCCGAAGATCTCCTCCTTGACCGGTACGAAGTTCGCGTACGAGTAGTAGACGTCCTCGTTGAGGAACAGTCCCGGCCAGGGCACGAGGCCCTTGGCGAACCGCCCGTACTGCACGTAGAGGGGCTTGTCGAGACCGAACGACTTGCGAGCCGCCTCCACGTTCTCGGGCGTCGTCTGGCGGCCCACCGCCCGGCGTGCGGGGTCGCCCGCCGGAAGCTTCACGAAGATGATGAAGGTGATCAGCGACACGATGAACAGGACCAGGATCATGAACAGCGTCCGCCGGATCAGGTACCTGCCCATATCGCGCCGAATCTTACTCCAGGGTCCACGGGAACGTGGAGGGCCGCCCAGGGGGGCGGCCCTCCAACTCGTTCCCTATCTTGCCTCGTTCTTCCGGTTTCCTGCCCCTGGTTACTGCGCCGCCGGGTCGATGGCGAGCTGATCCCACGCCGCGAGCCCAGCGAACTGGTCGAACGAGTAGTTCACGATGCGCTGCGAGATGACGTCGACGTTGTTGTCGAACAGGTACGGCACGAACGGCACGACCTCCTCCATCAGGAGCGTGTCGATGTCCGCCCAGCACGCGACCCGCTCGTCGCCCGCGGGGAGCGCCTGGCACGCAGCCATCTGCTCATCCACGTTGGGCACCTCGGTCACGTCGTACCCAGCCTCCGACAGGAGGTCGGCAGGCGCGCCGACGAGCGAGCGGTTGCAGCAGCTCGGGAAGATGGCCGCCGAGCCGAACAGCGGAGGCCCGAAGGTGAAGGCATCCGGGAAGTCCTTACCCCAACCGGGGGCAAGGCAGATGGCCATGTGGGTATCCGGGTCGAGGCACCGGTTGTACATGGTCGTCCGCTCGAACGCCTTCACGTCGAGCGTGATCCCCAACGGCTCCAGGTTCTGCGTGATGAGCGCCGCCTGGTCCGAATAGGGAGCCGCCTCGTCCGTGATCGCCAGCACCCCGTCACAGGCGGGGTCGTCGCAGACGCCGTCGCCGTCCGAGTCGTACGCCGACTCCGCCATCGCGGCCTGCGCGGCCGCGATGTCACCCGCGGAGTTCGGCGTTGCGTACGGGTCGAAGTCGACGAGCAGGTTGCCCGTCAGGCCGTCCGTGATGATGTGCCCGGCGATCGCTCCGGCCGACTCGCCACCACGGAGCTGGCGCATCCCGGCCTTATCGAGCGCGAAGTTCACCGCCTTGCGGACATTGACGTCGTCGAACGGCGGCTCTGCCACGTTGAACTCGAGGTACCGGACCACGTCGTCCTGGTTGATGTGCAGGAACGGCTGGAGCGTCGGGTCCGTCGAGTACTGACGCAGCATCTGCGGCGGGACGAGGCCGTCGACGACCGCGTCGATCTCACCGAGCGCGACCTTGTTGAACAGGTCCTGCTCGTCGCCGCCGATCGCCACGTTGATCTCGTCCGGATACGCCGGGCGGAGACCGTCGGTTGCGGGGTCGTACGACGGGTTCCTGACGAGCTGGATCGACTGGCCCGGCTCGTAGCCCGCAGCCGGCGTCTGCTCGTCGGCCGGGAGCGAGTAGTCGATCGTGTCGCCGCCCAGGAACATGTACGGACCGGTGGCCACCATGAAGCGGCCGTAGTCCTGCGTGTGCCCCTCGGCAGCACCAAGCGGCTCGTCTTCGGCATCCGGCGGGATCGGGGCCGTCGCGGCCATGGCGAACAGGTACGGGATCTCGCCGGCGGGCGCCGTCGTCGTCACGACGAAGGTGCTGTCGTCCGGAGTCTCGATCCCGCTGATCGTGTCCGCGTCACCGGCGCTGAAGTCGTCGAATCCCTCGATCGGGCTGAAGTAGAAGGGGTAGCCCCCCACCGATGCGTCGGGGTCGGCCACGCGCTCGATCGCCCGCAGGATGTCGGCGGAGGTCACCTCGACATCCTCGAAGGGCGGCGCGAAGAAGATCCCGCTCTTCAGTGTGAACGTCCAGGTCAGGCCGTCCGAGGACACCTCGGGCAGATCGGCCGCGATGTCAGGCTGCAGGTCTGACCCACCCTCGGACGTCGGCACGCCGAGATAGCTCGTCAGCGTCCGCAGCAGGCAGCAGCGGTAGTACTCCCACGTCACCGAGTAATAGGACTTCTGTGGGTCGAATCCGGCGTCCACGTCACCGATCATCGCCAGGTTGAGCGTGCCGCCCTGCTCGAACGTCGCAGGGCCGGTCGCCGTCGTATCGCCGGTCGCCGCGGTCGGGCCCGTCTCGCCTCCGTCGTCACCGCCACACGCGGCGGCGACGAGACCGAGCATGGCGACCAGCGCCAATACCTTCACATATCGCCTCACGAACACCCCCCTCTCCGGGTCGAACATGATCCGACCGGGCCGGCGTCCGGCCCGGGACTGCGTGGGTTACTCCCCACCCTCCTTTCGAAGATCAGTCTCCAGTCCCTAGTACGGTCAGCCGCCCGTCCGGGGATCGAGGGCGTCACGCATACCGTCCCCGACCATGTTGAAGGCCAGGGTGGTCAGGAACAGGAACAGGCCGGGGAAGAACATCATCCACCAGGCCACGGTGAAGATCGATCCCGCGTCCGAGAGTTGCCGTCCCCAGGACGGGGTCTCCTGCGGAACCCCGATCCCCAGGAACGAGAGGGCCGCCTCGAACAGGATGTTGCTGGGGACGATCAGGGTCGTGTAGACGATGATCGAGGCCGCGCAGTTGGGCAGGATCTCCCGGAACATGATCCGGCGGTTGGTCGAGCCGAGGGATCTCGCCGCCTCGACGAACTCCTTCTCACGCAGCGACAACACCTGCCCGCGCACGATGCGCGCGACGTAGGGCCAGGTGAACAGGGCGATGACGTAGCTCACCAGGAGGAGCCCGGGCTTGATGATGCCTCCCAGGCACCCCTCTGCGGACACCCCGCACGCCGAGACGAGGCCGAGCGCGAGCAGGAGCACCGGCAACGACAGGACGACGTCGATCGTGCGGGAGATGACCGTGTCGATCTTGCCGCGATAGAACCCAGCGAGGACCCCGAGCGTCACGCCGATGAGCGTGGCGAGGCCGGTCGCGAAGAAGGCGATGAACAGGGACGTGCGGGCGCCGTACATCACGCGGACGAACAGGTCGCGCCCGGCCGTGTCGGCCCCGAACCAGTACTCGGAGTTCGGGCCCAGTGGGATGCCGAACGAGTCGAGTTGCGACAGGTCCACGTCGTTCGGGTCGTGGGTGAACGATGCGATGACCGGTGCGAGGAGACCGATCGTGATCATCGCGAACACGATGAACAGGCCCACGAGCGCGAACCTGTCCTTGCGGAAGCGCCGCCAGAACAGTTCCCACGGCGTTCGTCCGATGACCTGTTGCGAGACCTCGACGCCGACCGCTTCGGGTTCGCCCTGTACGCCGGCGGCCGGCTCCTCGGAGGTCACCTGGGCCATGTGTGCCTGCTCTCCCTATCCCCGGGAAGGACGGCGCATCTTAGTCCCGAGTCCGCGCGAACCGCAACGGCCTCTGGGCTCGACTATACGCCCCCCTTCCAGGGCCGGGGTTGCGGGATCTTGCCATCGCCGGCGGCCTGCCCGAACGGTCCGGGTCAGCCTCGGAGGAGGCCCGTCACCCTGGGCAGGATGTCGACGCCGCGCAACAGGCCGAGCGCCCCCGCGGCGCACGCGCGCTCGCCGAATTCCTCCGAGCCGTCGGCCTGGACGGGCCCCCCGGCGACCACGAGCGGGACGGGCTCGGCGGTGTGCGCCTTGCGGACGCAGGAGGTCGCGTGGTCGGCCGTCACCGCGACGAGCGTGCGGGCCGGATCGATCCTCGGCAAGATCTCACCGAAGAACGCTCGGTCGATCCGCTCGATCACCGCGCGCTTGTCCTCCGCCCGGCCGTCGTGGGCCGGGATGTCGGGGCCCTTGATGTGGACGTAGAGCGCGTCGTACCCATCGAGCGCATCGACCGCGAGGCTCGCCCACGTCGCGTAGTCGGCCTCGGTCACGAGGCGCGGAGCGTCGACGGGCGCCATCCCGAGGAGGATCGCGATCCCGCGCTCCACGGGCATCTCCACGAAGCACCCCCAGGCGGGGCCGAACCGCTCCCCGATCGGCTGGAGTACAGGCCGATGGTCGCCCGCGTCGCGGGTCAGGATGAGGTTCGCGGGGAGCTGGCCCGCCGTACGGCGCTGCGAGTTCACCTCCGAGGCATCCAGGATCCGGGCAGACCCCTCGACGAAGGCGTTCGTCAGCGACGCCGCTCGCCGAGCGGCGTCCGAGTCCTCCAACGACTCGGACGCCGCGACCTCGGGCTCGAAGGTCTCGAGGGCGACCCCGAGCGTGCCCTGCTTCCGGTACGCCGGGTCGGTGTTCGAGATCTCGGCGGACAGCGGGCCCGGGTTCGACCGGATGACCAGCACGCCCCGATGTTCGACCGTCGCCCGTAGCTCGAACGTCGCCTCCGGCAGCACCAGTCGTTCGTTCACCTCTGCGGCGAGGGCCTGCGCCTGTTCGGAGGAGAGATCTCGTCCGACCCGACGGTCGACGATGCGCGACCCGTCCCCGGTCGCGAAGTTCACGCGGTGCGCCAGGTCTCCGTCGCGGAAGTCCATGCCGGCCCCGATCGCCTCGACCACGCCGCGCCCCGGATGTTCCTGTTGCGGGTCGTAGCCCAAGATCGCGAAGACCGCGATGTCGGACTCGGGCGCGATGCCCTCCCCGACCGTGATGACGATCCCGGTCCTACCGCGGACCGCGAGCGAGTCGAGGAACGGCGTGGCCGCGGCCTCGAGCGGGGTCCGGCCGTCGAGCTCGGGGACGGGATCGTCTCCCAGTCCGTCCAAGCACACGTACAGGAGCCGGCGCATCACCGGTACTTCACGATGAGCGCGAACTCTTCGGGGTCGAGGCTCGCGCCGCCCACGAGCGCGCCGTCGATCTCGGGGTGGGCCATGAAGTCTCGGATGTTCCCCGCCTTCACGCTCCCGCCGTACTGGATCCGGATCGCGTCGGCGACCCTTGCGTCGTACAGCTCCGCGATCGTCGACCGGATGAGACCGATCACCTGTCCGGCGTCCGACGGCTCGGCGTTGCGCCCGGTCCCGATCGCCCAGATCGGTTCGTAGGCCACGACGAGGTTCGTCGCGTCGCCCTCGCCGACGCCGCCCAGCGCGGCTCGGAGCTGCCCGGTCACCCGGTCCTCCGTCGCCCCCAGATCGCGCTCCTGGAGCGTCTCGCCGACGCACAGGATCGGCGTCATGTCGTTCCCGAACACGGCCCGGACCTTCCGGTTGACCAGGTCGTCGGTGTCGCCGAACAGCGCCCGACGCTCCGAGTGGCCGACGATGACGTACCGGACGTGGAGTGCCTTCAGCATCACCGGTGAGACCTCGCCGGTGAACGCCCCCTCCCGTTCCCAGTGGACGTCCTGCGCGCCGAGGGCGTATGGGAGCCGGTCGCTGTCGAGCAGCGTCTCCACCGTTCGGAGCGAGGTGAAGGCCGGGCACACGACGACCTCGACGCGATCGGCGTCGGCGACATCGAGGAGGTAGGACAGCTTCTGGACGGCCTGGATCGCCTCCAGATGCGTCTTGTGCATCTTCCAGTTGGCCGCGATGATCGGTCGCCGCTCGCTCATCGGTCCGCCGCCAGCACGGCGAGCCCGGGGAGCTCGCGCCCCTCCAGGAACTCGAGTGACGCGCCTCCGCCCGTCGACAGATGGTCGAAGCCGTCGGCCAGCCCGAACCGGGCGACGGCGGCCAGGCTGTCGCCGCCGCCCGCGACCGCGTACGCGGGTGCCGCGGCGATCGCGACCCCCACCCCGCGGGTGCCGGCGCTGAAGGGCTCGAGCTCGAACACCCCCATCGGCCCGTTCCACAGGACCGTCTTCGCGTCCGCGATCGTCCGGGCGAATTCCTCGACCGATCGAGGGCCGATGTCCAGACCCATCTCCCCGTCCGGGATCTCCGAGGCCGGAACGGTGTGGCGGGGCGCGGCGAGCGTCATCTCCGGGGCCGCGACCACGTCTTCGGGGAGTTGCACGAGCACGTCGCGCTGCGTCCGCGCTCGCGCGCGCCGCGCGGACCTCGTCGAACCGATCGCGCTCCACGAGGCTCCGCCCGACCCGGCCGCCGTCGGCCGCGATGAACGTGAAGGCCATCGCGCCGCCGATCAGGAACGCGTCCACGCGTTCGACGAGGGCGTCGATCGCGCCGAGCTTGTCCGACACCTTCGCACCGCCGAGCACCGCGACGTACGGGCGATCCGGCTCGTCGAGCAGCCGGCCGAGTGCCTCGACCTCCGTCTGGACCAGCCGGCCGGCGACGGCGGCTCGGCCGTGCCCCAGGTACCACGAAGGCAGCGCCGCCACCGATGTGTGTGCTCGGTGGACCGCCCCGAACGCGTCGTTCACGTAGACGTCCGCGAGCGCCCCGAGCTCGGCCGCGAACCCTTCGTCGTTGCGCTCCTCGCCCGGATCGAACCGGAGGTTCTCGAGCAACACCACGTCACCCGGCCCCGCCCGCTCGCAGACCGCAGCGGCCTCGCCCCCGACGATCGCACCAGGCGCGAGGACGTCCCGTTCGAGGAGCTCACCCAACCGGCGGGCGACGGGTGAGAGCCGGAGGTCGTCGCGGACCTGCCCCTTCGGCCTGCCGAGGTGCGAGGCGGCCACCACCGCCGCCCCGCGCCCCAGGAGCTCGGTGAGCGTCGGCAGGCTCGCGCGGACGCGCGTGTCGTCCGCGACCTCGCCGTCCTGCAGCGGGACGTTCAGATCGAGCCGGACGAACACGCGAGCGCCGGAGACGTCGCCGAGGTCCTCGAGCGTTCGGAGGCGCACCGCTAGAGCGCGCGGGCGACGAGGTCCACGAGGTCGGCCAGTCGGTTCGAGTACCCCCACTCGTTGTCGTACCAGCCGACGACCTTGGCCATGTTGCCCATCACCATCGTCGAACCCGCGTCGAACGTGCAGGAGGCCGGCGCTGCCGACGATGTCCGAGGACACGATCGGATCCTCCGTGTACACGAGCGTCCGCCGGACAAGGGCCCGGTCTCGGCGGCGGCGGCGTACGCGGCATTGACCTCCTCGATCGTCACGTCGCGGCTGAGCGTGGCGACGAGATCGGTGACCGAGCCGTCCGGTACCGGCACGCGCATCGAGAGGCCGTCCAGCCGTCCCTTCAGATGCGGCAGCACCGTGCCGGTCGCCTTCGCGGCCCCCGTCGACGTCGGGATGATGTTGATCGCGGCCGCGCGTGCGCGCCGCAGGTCCGGGTGCGGGCAGGTCGAGGATCTGCTGGTCGTTCGTGTAGGCGTGGATCGTCGTCATGAAGCCTCGCTCGATCCCGAACGCGTCGTCGAGGACCTTGGCCATCGGGACGACGCAGTTCGTCGTACACGACGCGTTGGAGATCACGTTGTGCTGCGCGGCGTCGTACGCGTCGTCGTTCACGCCGAGCACGACCGTCAGGTCCTCTCCCTTCGCCGGCGCGCTGATGATGACCTTCTCGGCGCCTGCCTCGATGTGCTTGTCGGCGTGCTCGCGGTCGGTGAACAGGCCCGTCGACTCCACCACGATCTGCGCGCCGAGCGCCTTCCACGGGAGCTCCGCCGGGTCGCGGACTGCGAGCACGCGGAGCTCGTCGCCGTCGACCGAGATCCCGTCGGCCGTGAGGCCGACCTCACCGTCGAACCGCCCGAGCACCGAGTCGTACTTCAGGAGGTGCGCGAGGGTCGCGGCGTCGGTGATGTCGTTCACCGCGACGAAGTCCAGGTCCAGCGCCGAGCTTCCTTCGCGGCCCGGAAGAAATTGCGTCCGATGCGTCCGAAACCGTTGATCCCGACCTTCGTGGTCATCGGCGTTCCTCCTCGGAAGGTTGCGCCGCCATCCTAGAGACGGATCCGCTCGGCGCGGCCCGGCGACCCGAGGCGGCCCGGCGCTCAGCGCTCGAGCGGTTCGAGGTCGCGGTGGTCGACCGTCGCCGCCAGGCCCTTGTCCCGGAAGAACGTCGCGAGCTCCTCGGCGACCACGACGGATCGATGGCGACCGCCCGTGCACCCGACCGCCACGGTGAGGTACGCCTTCCCCTCGGCGACGAAGCCCGGGACCATGACCTCGAGCAGCGCTCGAGCCGTCGGAGGAACTCGCGATACGTCTGCTGATCGCGGACGTAGGTCGCGGACCCGGTCGTCCGTGCCGGGGAGCGGCCGGAGCTCGTCGACCCAGTGCGGGTTCGGCAGGAACCGGCAGTCGATCACGAGGTCGGCAGTCGCGGGGCGCGCCGTACTTGAAGCCGAACGAGATCAGGCCACCTGCAGGCCGTCCTCCGGCGGCGCATCGGCGAACGCGTCGCGGATCCTGTCGCGGAGCTCGTGCGGCGTGAGACCCGACGTGTCGATGATGAGGTCGGCCTCCCCTCGCAGGCTCTCCATCATGAGCCGCTCCTTGCGGATGCCCTCGACCACGCGATCGGCTGGGGCCAGCGGATGGCGGCGTCGGGTGGATTCGTACCGGTTCACGAGGTCTTCGTCCGCGGCCTCCAGGAACAGGATCCGGTACCCCACCTCCAGCTCCGGAGCTCGTCCAGCGCGCGGGAGAGCTCACCGAAGAACACGCCCCCTCGGACATCCACGACGATGCGCCACGCGACCCGGTCCGCCGGGCGCGACGCGAGCTCGGCCATCTTGCCGAGCAGCGTCGGCGGGAGGTTGTCGACCACGAAGTACCCGAGGTCCTCGAGGCACCGTGCGGCCTCCGACCGCCCCGCGCCCGAGAGCCCGGTGATGATCGTGAAGGCGGGGTTCGACGCGGTCGGCTCGGACGCCGCCGCACGGGTCGCCGGGCGCGCGATGCGCGAGTCGGAGCGGGGTGCGCCGCGCCGCGCGGCGGCCGCCCGCGGTCGTCGGATCGCGCGTCGCGATCCCGCCGGCTGGCTCGCCGTGACGCTCGTCAGGCGCTCGTGGATCGTCTGCGCCAGCTCGGGCCCGATGCCGGGCGTCTGCCCGATCTCCCCGACACGCGGCCCTCGCGAGGCGCGCGAGCGATCCGAAACGCTTCAGCAAGGCCTTCTTCCGCGCCGGTCCGACGCCGGGCACCTCGTCGAGCGGTGAGGCGAGCGCGCGCTGGGCGCGCTTCTGTCGGTGGTAGGTGACGGCGAACCGGTGGGCCTCGTCGCGGATGTGCTGCAGCACGAACAACGCCTCCGACCCACGCGGGATCAGCAGCGGATCGGGTCGGTCGGGGAAGTAGACCTCCTCGAGCCGCTTCGCCAGGCCGATCGCCGGGATGTGCAGGCCGGCGTCCGCGAGCGCCTTCGTCGCGACGCAGAGCTGCCCCCGGCCGCCGTCGACGACGACGAGCGCGGGCGGGTACGAGAACGCCGCCGGCGCTCCTTCGTGTCGTGCTCGCGTGACAGCCGGGCGAACCGACGGCGGAGCATCTCCTCCATGCTTGCGAAGTCGTCCTGTCCGGGCACGCCCTTGATCTCGAACCGGCGATAATCGCTGCGTTTCGGGAGGCCGTCCTCGAAGACCACCATCGAGCCGACCGTGTCCGTCGTCCCCAGGTTCGACATGTCGTAGCACTCGATCCGGAGCGGTGGCTCTTCCAGTTCGAGGACCCTTCGGCGAGCTCCGAGAGCGCTCGTGACCGCGCACCGAAATCCGACGCGCGGCGGAGCTTGTGGCGCTGAAAATGCTCGCGCGCGTTCTGCGTGACGGCCTCCATGAGCTTGCGTTTGGTGCCGCGCTCCGGGACCGCGAACCGGACCGGCCCTCCCCGCCGTCCCGAGAGCCACGCGAGGAGGACATCCGCGTCCGCGGGCGGCGCTCGGGACGAGGACCCGCGGCGGGACGTCCTGACGCTCCATATAGAGCTGACGCAGGAACGAGCCCACGAGCCCGGCGCGATCGAGGTCCTCGACGCGGTCGGCGACCCATCCCTTGCGTCCGGTCACGCGGCCGCGCCGGACGAAGAACACCTGGAACGCGGCCTCGATGTCGTCCTCCGCGAGCCCGAGGACGTCGAGGTCCTCCGGGCTGGGGAGCACCATCTCCTGGCTCTCGAGCGCTCGGCGGGCCGCGGCAAGCTGATCACGGAGCTTCGCCGCCAGCTCGAACTCCTCTCGCTCCGAGGCCGCGCGCATGTCGCGCTCCAACCCATCGAGGACCGGCCGCTCGTGTCCGGAGAGGAAGTCGCCGAGCGCGTCGACGTGGGCACGGTAGCTCTCCTCGGTGACTCCCGTGACCTCGGGGACGCACGGCCCGGCGCATCGCCCGATGTCGTAGTACAGGCACGGTCGTCGCGCCCTGGCCCGTTGGTCGAAGAAGGCGTTCGAGCACGTCCGAACGGGGAACACCCGGGTGCAGGCGTCGAGGGTCTCTCGGATCGCCTACGCGTGTCCGAACGGGCCGAAGTACCGGACGTTCTTGCGCTTCGCGCCCGCGCAGGACCTGCGCGCGCGGCCATCGTTCGCCGACCGTGAGGGCGAGGTACGGATAGGACTTGTCGTCCCGGTACCGGACGTTGAACCGGGGCTGGTGCTCCTGGATCAGGTTGAACTCGAGCAGCAGCGCGTCGACCTCGGTCGACGCCAGGATCCACTCGACCGAGGCCGCGGAGGCGACCATGGCCTCCGTCCGCGGGTGCAGGTCCCGGCCCCAGTAGTTGACGAGGCGCTTGCGGAGCGACCGCGCCTTCCCGACGTAGACGACCCTGCCGTCCGCGTCTCGGAACAGGTACGCGCCCGGGGCGTCGGGGATCGACGAGGCCTCTGGGCGGGTGAAGGTCACACGGTCATCGTAGCGCGGCGACCTGCGGGAACCCGGGACGCGCTCGATGGATCAGGAGGCGGTGACGGTCCCGTTCATCGTCGGGTGCACGTCGCACTGGAAGTAGTACTCGCCGGCCTCCAGCGGGTCGATCGCGTACTCGATCTCGTCGGGTCCGGTGATGACCTCGCCCGCGAAGAGCGCGTTCGAGAGGTCGTCCGCGCCAGGGTAGATCGCGATGTTGTGGGGCACATCCGCGTCCTCGTTCACGAACGTGATCGTGCCCGGCTCGTCGGCGGGAAGGTCGATCGTCGAGGTGTCGAAGGCGATGCCTGAGGCGGTCACGGTCGTCGTGCCTCCGCCGGCGGTCGCCCCGGTGCCCCCGGTGGCGCCCGTACCGCCGGTCGCCCCGGTGGCGCCGCCGCCGCCCTCCCCGGCCCGGATCTCGCCGATCATCGTCGGGTGGATCACGCAGTTGTACGCGTACTCGCCGGGGTCGAGGGCCGGGACGTCGTACTCGATCTGCGCGGGTCCCACGATCGTCTCGGTCTCGAGGAGGAGGTCGCCGCTCGGCTCCGGCCCCGCGAACACCTGGACGTTGTGCTCGGTCCCCGCGTCGCGGTTGTCGAACGCGATCGTGAACGGCTCGCCCGGCGCGGCCTCGATGCATTGGCCCTCGGTGAAGGCGATCCCCTCGGCGACCACCGTCACGACCCCTCCCTCGACCGGCGTGCACTCGTCGACCGGAGGCGGTGCGGCGGTCGCCGTGCCGGTCGGCGTCGGGCTCGGGGCGGCGAACGGGATCTCTCCGAAGTCCCCGTACCCGCCGACGAGCAGATCCTGCTCCTCGGCCGCGTACCACGCGACGTACGCGGCCGAGCCGTCCTGGTTGAACGTCACCGAGGGGTACGCACCGTCCGAGGTGGCGCCGGCGGTGTCGACGGGTTCGGGCGCTCCCTCGGCGCCGCTCGCGAAGCGCACGCCGGCTTCCATGTCGAACCAGGCGACGGCGACCGAGCCGTCCTCGGCGACCCCGAGCGACGTCGCCGCGCCCTCTTCGATTGCTGAGTCTGCGGCGACCTCCCCGACGGTCCCGCTCGTGAAGTTTCCGGGGTCACGGAAGACCCCCAGGGTCACTTCGTTCCGGGCATAGTACGAGAGCGCGAACCCCTCGTTGGTTGGGACGCCCGCGAGACCTTCGCCGACTGTCACCGCGGTGCTCTCGGCGTCGTCGACCTCGAAGCTCACCCAACCGTTTTCGCCGTCGTTGGAGGCTACCTGCACGCCCCCGCCGCCGTTCGAGTACGCGACAACTGGACCGTTCGTACCGTCGACGACCGCCGTCCGGCAGGTGTCGCACCCGCTCGTCTCGGCGATCGAGTCGACCTGCCAGTCGTCGCCCTCCGACACCGCGAGCTCGACGGTCGCCGCCGACGAGGTCGAGGAGTAGTAGGCGATCCACGGTGCACCGTCGACGAGCGCGATCGACGGTCCGATCCCCGGCGTCGGGCTGACCTCCGTGAGTGCGACCTGCGTCGAGGTCGCCGGGTCGAGCGATCCGGTCGCGTACCAGATGCCTTCGGCCCACCCGAAGACCGCGTGATACGTGTCGCCGTCGGCGACCATCGCCAGGCCCGTGACGGTGTCCGGCGCGAGCCGTTCGAGCGAGGGTTCGAACGCCGGGTTGAAGGCCACGTTCACGTTCGCGATCGGCTCGGCGATCGCCATCGCACCGCGCGTCCAGTAGCCCTGCTCGCTGACGGTCGCGAGGAACACACCCGGGATCGTCGGCGCGCCGATCGGCCGGGCCGGCGCGATCTCTCCCTCCGCGAGCTCCTCCTGGAAGCCGAAGTACGCGACCACCGGGAGCCCGCCCTCGTTCACCACCACCGCCGGGTGGCGGCCGACGTCGTTCAGCGAGTCGGCGACCGCCGGCAGGAACCGGACGCCGGAACCCACATCCACCGTTGCCACCGGGGGTTCCGCGCATGCCGCTGCCGCGAGAACCAGGAGGAAGGCGAGCGGCAGGAGCTTCCTGGGCATGAGCGCGGGCAATCCTAACAAGGTCCGAACGCCCGAGCTTCCGCGCCGAGCGGTCGCGTCACCGGTCGCGCGAGGCGCGAGCCGGCTCCAGCGGAAGCGTTCCGAGCACCTCCGCCAGGAAGCGCCCCGTGTGGGACGACGGATGGGCGGCGACGTCCTCGGGGGGTCCCGAGACGACGATCTCCCCGCCGGCATCGCCGCCCTCGGGCCCGAGATCGACGATCCAATCCGCCGTCTTCACGACATCGAGGTTGTGTTCGATCACCAGCACGGTGTTGCCGTTGGCGACGAGACGCTGCAGGACCGACAGCAGCTTGCGGATGTCCTCGAAGTGCAGCCCGGTCGTCGGCTCATCGAGCACGTAGATCGTGCTCCCCGTCGCGCGCTTCTGCAGCTCGGAGGACAGCTTGATCCGCTGCGCCTCGCCACCGGAGAGCGTGGGCGCCGGCTGACCGAGCTTCACGTACCCGAGCCCCACGTCGGACAGGGTCTGGAGGTGCCGCTTGATGACCGGGATGTTCTGGAAGAACTCGAGGGCCTCGTCGACGCTCATCTCGAGCACGTCGGCGATCGACCGGTTCTTGTACCGGACCTCGAGCGTCTCGCGATTGTACCGGTGGCCCTTGCACACCTCGCACGTCACGTACACATCCGGGAGGAAGTGCATCTCGATCTTGATCTGTCCGTCGCCGGCGCAGTTCTCGCACCGCCCGCCGCGGACGTTGAACGAGAACCGACCCGGGAGGTAGCCGCGGACCCGGGCTTCGGGGACCTGACTGAAGAGCTTGCGGATGTGATCGAACATCCCCGTGTACGTCGCCGGGTTCGAGCGCGGGGTCCGGCCGATCGGCGACTGGTCGATGTCGATCACCTTGTCGATCTGCTCCCATCCGATCAGCCGGCGATGCCTGCCCGGCAACGCTCGCGAGCGATACACCTTCTGCATGAGCGCTCGGAGCAGGACCTCCTGCACGAGCGTGGACTTGCCGGAGCCGCTCACGCCCGTCACGCAGACGAGGAGCCCGAGTGGGACGTGCAGGTCGATGTTCTTCAGGTTGTGCTCGCGCGCGCCGAGGACCTTCAGCCAACGGTCCCCCGGCGTCCGCCGGACCTCGGGCGTCGGGATCACGCGTCGGCCCGACAGGAACGCGCCGGTGAGCGATCCGTCGCACCCGAGGAGTCCCTTCAGGTCGCCCGAGTACACGATCTCGCCGCCCGCATGCCCCGCGCCCGGCCCGATGTCCACGAGGTGATCGGCCGCCGCGATCGTCGCCTCGTCGTGCTCGACGACGATGAGCGTGTTCCCGAGGTCGCGCAGCCGCACGAGGGTGTCGAGCAGTCGCCGGTTGTCGCGCTGGTGCAGGCCGATCGACGGCTCGTCGAGGATGTACAGGACGCCGACGAGGCCGCTCCCGATCTGGGTCGCGAGCCGGATGCGCTGCGCCTCGCCTCCGGCCAGCGTCGCCGAGGCGCGCGACAGGGACAGGTAGTCGAGCCCGACATCGACGAGGAACTGCAGTCGTTCGCGGATCTCCTTCAGCAGCCGTTCGGCGATCATCTGCTCTCGCTCGCTCAGGTCGACCACGCCGATGAACGAGAGGGTGTCGCGGATCGACAGGCCGGTCAGCTCGGAGATGTTCCGTCCGCCCACCGTGACCGCCAGGCTCTCGGGCCGCAGCCGCGCTCCCCCGCACGCGCGGCACGGGATCTCGCGCATGAACTCCTCGAGCCGTTCGCGCTGGCTCTCGGAGTCGGTCTCGACGTGGCGCCGCTCGACGACCGGGACGACACCCTCGTAGGTGGTCCAGTACGAGCGGGTCCGTCCGTAGCGGTTCTTGTACCGGACGTGGATCTCATCGTTCGATCCGTAGAGCACGACGTCCCGCACCGGCTTCGAGAGCTTCCTCCACGGGGTCGTCGTCGAGAAGCCGTGCGAGTCCGCGACCGCATCCAGGACCCGGTCCCAGTACTCGATCCTCCCGCTCGACCACGGAGCGAGCGCGCCCTCGGCGATCGACAGGTCCGGATCGGGGACGACCAGCTCCGGGTCGACCTCGAGCCTCGTCCCGAGGCCGTCACAGGTCTGGCACGCGCCGTACGGCGAGTTGAACGAGAAGTTCCGCGGCTGCAGCTCGTCGAACGAGAGACCGTCGAACGTGCACGCGAGCGATTGGCTGTACGTCTGCACGTCCTCGCCGTCGTGGGTCTGGACGGCGATCGCTGCCAGGCCCTCGGTCAGCCCGAGGGCGGTCTCGATCGAGTCGGCGACCCGGCGACGGATGCCCTGCTTGGCGACCAGCCGGTCGACCACCACCTCGATCGTGTGCTTGTAGTTCCTCGGGAGCCGGATCTGCTCGGACAGATCCCGGAGGTCACCGTCGATCCGAGCGCGGACGAACCCCTTCTGCGCGAGCTCCTGGAGCAGCTTCTCGTACTCGCCCTTGCGGCCGCGGACGACCGGGGCGAGGACCTGGAACCGGGTGCCCTCCGGGAGCTGGAGCACCTGGTCGACGATCTGGTCCGGGGTCTGGCGTCCGATCGGACGGCCGCACTTGGGGCAGTGGGGATGGCCGATCCGCGCGTACAGGACGCGGAGGTAGTCGTAGATCTCGGTGATCGTGCCGACCGTCGAGCGCGGGTTCTTCGACGTGGACTTCTGGTCGATCGAGATCGCCGGCGAGAGCCCCTCGATGAAGTCGACGTCGGGCTTCTCCATCTGCCCGAGGAATTGACGCGCGTACGACGACAGCGACTCCACGTACCGCCGCTGGCCCTCCGCGTAGATCGTGTCGAACGCGAGCGAGGACTTCCCGGACCCGGACAGCCCCGTGAACACGATCAGCTTGTCCCGGGGGAGCTCGAGCGTGACGTTCTTGAGGTTGTGCTCCCGGGCGCCGTGAATCACAAGCGTGTCGGTTCCCATCCGGGGCATCGTACCGAAGGCTCCGACATCGACCGTCCCGGGACGACGGTCCCGGCGCCGGTAGGGTTCGCCCGATGGGATCGCCCGAACCCGAGGTGGCTCGCGTCCCGTTCCGGGACGCCCTGCGGTTCTGGGTGAAGCTCGGGTTCGTGAACTTCGGCGGGCCGACCGGCCAGATCGCGCTCATGCACACGGAGCTCGTCGAGCGCCGGCGCTGGCTGGGCGAGTCGCGCTTCCTGCACGCGCTGAACTTCGCGATGCTCCTGCCCGGTCCCGAGGCCCACCAGCTGGCGATCTACGCCGGCTGGCTGCTGAACGGGACCGCCGGCGCCCTGGTGGCCGGGATCTTCTTCCTGCTCCCCGCGTTCTTCCTGATGGTCGCGCTCTCGTGGATCTACGCGGTCCACGGCGACATCAGCTGGGTCTCGGGCGTCTTCGACGGCCTCGCGTGGGCGGTCGTCGGCATCGTCGCGGCAGCGCTGCTGCGCATCGCCTCGCGGACGCTCCGACACCCGCTTCAGGTGCTCCTCGCGGCGCTCGCGTTCCTTTCACTGTTCGTGTTCGGCGTTCCCTTCCCGCTCGTCGTGCTGGGCGCGGGCTTGGTCGGCTGGATGGCCGGGCGTGCGCTCCGACCCGGTCCCGACGAGCTCGACGCGCCCCTGCCCGAGCGCGTGCAGCCGACCCTGGCCAGGACCGGGCGGGCACTCGCCGTCGGCCTCGCCGTGTGGCTGATCCCGCTCGCACTCGTGGTGCTCGTGGCGGGGATCGACAGCGTCCTGGCGGAAGAGGCCGTGTTCTTCTCGGTGATGGCGCTCGTGACGTTCGGCGGGGCCTACGCCGTGCTCTCGTACGTGAACCAGGCCGCCGTGCTGCGGTACGGGTGGCTCACGTCGAGCGAGATGGCCGTCGGGCTCAGCCTGGCCGAGACCACGCCGGGACCGCTGATCCTGGTCGTCGTCTTCGTCGGGTTCGTCGCGGCGTTCCGCGATCCCGGGTCGCTCGCTCCGGCCGCCGCCGGCCTGGCGGGGGCGCTCGTGACGGCATGGGCGACGTTCGTGCCGAGCTTCCTGTTCATCTTCGTCGGGGCACCGTCGGTCGAGCGGTTGCGCGGCAACGAGCGGCTCGCCGGCGCCCTCGGAGCGATCACGGCCGCCGTCG
Source organism: uncultured Actinomycetes bacterium (assembly GCA_963771385.1). Taxonomy (GTDB): domain Bacteria; phylum Actinomycetota; class UBA4738; order UBA4738; family HRBIN12; genus DASSJM01. The sequence continues at coordinate 384,709 of CAVYTE010000002.1, read as the reverse complement.
TCGGCGTCATCGCGAACCTGGCCCTCGTGTTCGCCACGAGCGTCCTGTTCGACGAGGTGGACGTCGCCACGCCGTTCGGGCACGAGGTTCCGGTCCCGGTCCTGGGCTCCGTCGACCCGCTCGCCGTCGCGGTCGCGGTCGCGTCGTTCGTGGCGATCCGCCGGTTCCGGGTCAACGTGGTCTGGGTCGTCCTCGGGGCCGGTGTCGTCGGTTCGCTCCGGGTGGTCATCGGATAGGCGATAGGCTCGGCTGGGTGTCCGAGCAACGCAGCCTCGAGAGCTATCGGGACGAGTTCCCCGTCCTGTCGCGCAAGGCGTACCTGATCAGCGCGTCGCTCGGGCCGATCTCGAACCGCTCACGCGCCTACCTCGACGAGTACCTCGACGCCTGGGCGAGCAAGGGCGCGCCGGACCACGTCTGGTTCGAGGACATCTTCCCGAGGATGGGCGCGCTCAAGGCGTCGTTCGCCCGGCTCGCCGCCTGCGACCCGGACGAGCTCGCGATCACGACGAACATCTCGATCGCGATCGCGACGATCGCCTCCGCCCTCGACTTCTCGACGCGGAACAAGGTCGTCATGTCGGAGCTGGACTTCCCCACCGACGGCCATGTGTGGCTTGCGCAGGCCGCGCGCGGCGTCGAGATCGAGTGGCTCCGCTCCCCCGACGGGCTCACGATCCCGCTCGAGGAATACGACCGGGCGATCGACGAGCGGACCGCCGTCGTGATGGTGAACCGGGTCCTGTACCGCTCGAGCGCGATCGTCGACGCGAAGGAGATCTGCAGGATCGCGCGCGAGCGTGGCGCGTTGTCGTTCCTCGACGACTACCACGGCATCGGCATCGTGCCGCTCGACCTGCACGACGTCGGATGCGACGTGTACTCGGGCGGGGTCTTGAAGTGGCTCTGCGGCGGTCCCGGACTGGTGTTCCTGTATGTGCGGCGAGAGCTGATCCCGACGCTCGAACCGGCGGTGACGGGCTGGTTCGCGACCGCCGATCCGTTCTCGTTCGAGCTCGAGCACCTCGAGTATCACCCGACGGCCAGGCGCTTCGAGCACGGGACTCCCCCGGCGCCCGTCTACTTCATCGCACAGGGCGGGCTGGACGTGATCGCCGAGGTCACGCCCGAGCGGATCCGAGAACAGCAGGGCGAGCTCGGCGACCACCTCATCTCGCGCGCGGACGAGCTCGGGCTGCCGGTCCGAACACCGCGGGATCGTGCTGCTCGCGGCGGGGTGGTCAACGTCGGCGTGGGACCCGAGGCCGGGAAGATCTGTCACGCCCTCCTGGAGCGCGACGTCTGTACCGACTACCGCGGCGACGGGCTCCGGATCAGCCCGCACTTCTTCAACACCGAGGAGGACATCGACCGCTGCTTCGAGGAGCTCCGTGCGTTGCTCTGACGTCCGCGTCAGCCCGCCGTCGGACGCCAGCTCGCCTCGGTACCGTTGGCCTTGATCGCGAAGATCTCGCTGCCGTCGGATCGCATGAGGTAGACGGCTGACATGGTCCCGGTCCGGAACCTGAACTCCGGGACACCCGCCAACACGATCCACCGACCGTCCGGCGACCAATCGAGCATCAGGCCGCCGCCGGTACCTCGCCAGAGCGGGAACGGCTCGCCGAATCCTCGGATGTCGGTCCCGTCGGGTCGCATCGACAGGAGCGCCTCTCCGTCGGATCCCGATCCCCAGAACACGATCCTTCGCCCGTCGGGCGTCCAGGACATCGGTGCCCGGATGACACTCCGGGGCTCTCGATGGATCTCGGAGAGCCCCGTGCCGTCGGCGTTCATCACGTACAGCCGGTGACCGTTCGCGTTGAACGCGGTGAACGCGATGCGACGTCCGTCCGGCGACCAGGTTGGCCGGTACACGCTGAGGGTCCGCAACGTCGCGAGTTCCGTCCATCCGCTGCCATCGGCGTTCACCACTACGACGCTCGATCGGAAGTTGGTCTCGCCGAGGTCGTCGTAGGCGAATGCGATCTGACCCCCATCGGGCGACCACGACGGATGGGCCTCGTCGCCGGGTCGATCGACCAGCGGGACGGTCCCGGTCCCGTCCGTGTCCATGAGGTAGAGGGCGTAGCCCTCCGCCGCGCCAGCGAAGACGAGCTCGGTCCCGTCGGGCGACCAATCGGGTGAGAAGTTGGGGTCCGTCGTCCCGCCCTCGGTCGGCCGGTCGACGCCGAACCCGCCTGCGTTCATCACTTCGATCTCCTCATCAGCCTCCAGGGCGATGAGGCCGTTCGGTGCTCGCGTCCACGCTTGGGCCGTGAGCTTCTGAGGACCCGCGCAGCGTCCACCGCTCGCGCGCTCGAATGACACCGTCTCCTCGGCGACGGACCACCCGTATGAGGCCGGTCGGGGCGAGCGCGGCTCCTCGAAGCAGTAGTTGCCGGACTCCGGCGCGAACACGATCGCGCGTGGCTTCTGGAGGTAGACGCTCCCGACCTCTTCACGGCCGTCCGTGAACCAGAGCTCATAGGTGCCTTCGACGATGTGCATCGCGCAGGTCTGTCCCTCCAAGCCGGCGCATCCGCCAGGAGGCGACGCGAGGTAGGACCCGTTCTGCGGTGGCGGCGCTCCGGCTACCTTGGGGCGATCCTTGGCGACCATGATCTCCCCCTCTGGGGCGACGAACGGTCCGGCCGACGAGAGCCACCACTCGTACAACGAGAGATCGCCGAGGTCGTTCCGGACGGCCTGCGCGTAGATCGACGCGTTCTCGTCCGTCCACTCGATGAACGAAGCATGTGCACTCCGCCCGTAGATCTCATGCGTGTAGCAGAGGACCCGGCCGGCCGGCTCGCCGCCGATCGTATACGGGGTGACGGCGAGTGTGTCGGTCGCGCACTCGCCGTCGGGCGCACGCTCGATGTTCGCCTTCAGCTGGAACGCGGCGTCCATCGCATCTCGCGTCTGGAACAGCTCGTAGAGGACCTCGACGTCGTCCGTTCGGCACGCGAGCGCTGCGAGCTCTTGATGGATCGGCTGATCGCGATCGAGCGGCAGGCACTCGGCGCTCAGGTCCTCAGGGATGTAGCCGAGGAGTCGTTCCTCCTCCGGTTCGAGGGCGCGTTCGACGGTCCGGAAGGTCGGCGGCACCGTGGGACTCGGGGTTGCCGCCGGTGTCGTCGTGTCGAGATCCTGAGCCTGCGGGCTGTCGCTGCGGAGCAGCGAGGAGACGAGGATCCCTGCTCCTAGCGCGATCACGACGGCGAGCACCGGAACGAGCCGCCGAGCGATCGATCGCTCCGGCGGGCCATCCTTCCCACCTCCGACCGTGCCGAGGCCGAGCGCCTCGGCGGCATCGTCGGCCAGCGCACCCGCGCTCTGCTGCCGATCCGCAGGTGCCTTCGCCATGGCTCTCGTGACGACCGCATCGATCGCGGCAGGGAGATCCGGCCGCTCGCTCGTGACGTCCGGCGGCGGCAGCTGCAGGTGTGCGTACATCAGGCTCGCGTCGTTCTCCGCTTGGAACGGAGGACGGCCCGTCAGGCACTCGAACAGCACGCATCCGAGCGAGTACACGTCCGTGCGCGCGTCCGGGACGCCGCCCTGGAACTGTTCCGGAGCCGCGTAGTCGAGCGTCCCGACGAACTGACCGGTTCCGGTGACGCCCGATTCGCTCGCCGATCGCTTCGTGAGCCCGAAGTCCGACAGGTACACGTGCACGTCCGGGCCGGAGCCTCGAGGCTGGGCGAGCAGCACGTTGCCGGGCTTCACGTCGCGGTGGACCAGCCCCTGCTCGTGCGCGGCGTCGAGGGCCGCGGCGACCTGCCGGAGGAGTCCGAGGGCCCGGTCGGGCTCAAGCGCGCCACCGTCGTGCAGCAGCCCGCGGAGGTCCGTCCCCTCCACGTAGCGCATCGCGATGAACAGGTCGCCGCCGGATCCTCCGGCCTCGTAGATCGGGATCACGTTCGGGTGGTCCAGCGACGCGGCGAGCCTGGACTCGCGCACGAAACGCTCCCGGAAGCGCTCGTCCTCCGCCAGTTGGGGCGCGAGAACCTTCAGCGCCACCTTCCGCTGGAGCCAGTCGTGCTCGGCGAGGTAGACGACGCTCATGCCGCCTCGGCCGAGCGTTCTCGAGATCCGGTAGCCGGCGAACTCGGTCCCCGGTTGCAGGTCCACCCGGCTCGGCCGGACACGTTGCTTCCCCGCCTCGCTCGGACCCAGCGCCGCGTCGCGGCGCAGGATCTGTTCGTGCAGCCGCTGCAGGTCCGCCGACGGCTCCACGCCGAGCTCCTCGGCGAGCACCTGTCGCGCGCGCTCGTACGTCGACAGCGCTTCCGCCTGGCGCCCAAGGCGGTACCGGGCCAGCATCAGGTTCGCCCACATCCGTTCGCGCAGCGGGTACCGGACCGTGAGCCCCTCGAGCTCGGAGACGACCGTCGAGTGGCCACCGATCGCGATCTCGGCGGCGATCCGATGCTCCGTAGCCGCGAGCCGAAGCTCCTCCAAACGCGCGATCTCGCCTCGGAGGGACGACTCGTCGGCCAGGTCGGCGAACGCCGGCCCCCGCCAGAGCGACAGGGCGTCGGCGAACGCCGCGGCCGCTTCGGCCGGCGCCGAGGCGGACGATGACTTCGCCTCTCGGAGCCTCCGCTCGAACACCGCTGCATCGAGCTCCCCCTCCTCGATGCCAAGGATGTAGCCGGGCGCACGCCCCTCGAGACGGTCGCCGAGGACACGGCGCAGGTGCGAGACGTATCCCTGAAGCGTGCTCCGGACCGAATCGGGTGGTTCGTCTCCCCACACCTCGTCGATCAACACGTCGGTCGGAACGACCTCGTTCGAGCGGATCATGAGATGTGCAAGCACGAGGCGCTGGCGCTTGCCGCCCAGCGACAGCGGACCATCGGCGGTCGAGACCTCGAGTGGACCGAGGATCCGGAACTCCATGCCTCGAACGCTACGGGATGCGCCGAGCGAAAGGAACCGAACTGCCTAAGGGTCTGTCAGCGGGCGCCATGACGGCTCGCTACCACTGCCGACCAGGAATTCCTCCCTGCCGTCCGCCCGCACGAGGTACACGTTGTCCCCGCCTCCAGCGGACGCACCGGGCACGCCGGACCCCTGGCCGAACGGGTCCGTCATCAGGATCCACCGGCCGTCAGGAGACCAGTCCATCACGACCCGGCCGTTCGAAGGTGGGCGCTTCAGGATCACGTCTTCGCCCGACCCGTCGGGGAGCACGCTTCGGATCGACGAGTGCACAGAGAGCACGATCCGTCGCCCGTCCGGCGTCCACGCCAGAGCGACCGCCTGATCGCGAAGCTCGGTGAGATTGCCTCCGTCCGCGTCCACCACATACGCGGCGGGGCCGTCGCCCGTGAACTGGGTGAAGGCGATCTGCGAGCCGTCGGGAGACCAGAGCGGCGACTCCGGCCGTTCGTTCACCCGCGTTACGAGCTCCGTTCGACCACGGCCCGATGTGTCCACGACGGCGATCCCCGCGCGGTAGTCGGGCTCCCCCAGGTCGTCGAACGTGAAGGCGATCCGATCACTGACCGGCGACCAATCCGGGGCGATCTCGTCGCCGGCGTCCTGTGTGATCCGCACGACCTGGCCCCCGTCGGCGTTCATAACGTACAGGTCGTAGTCCTGGCCGGCGCCCGAGTAGACGATCATCGAGCCGTCCGGGGACCAGTCCGCCCAGACGTTTGAACTGGTCTGCGTCTGGTTGGTCAGTTTCTTGACGACGTACCCACCGGCATCGATGAGCGCGATGTCGTTGCCGGATTCGACCGCGATCAGACCCGCGGGAGCGCGGGCCCAGGGACGATCCGGGAAGCCTTGAGGCCCTGCACACGTGCCGCCCCCGACCAGTTCCCACGACACACCTCGCGGGGTCGCCGTCCAGTCGTACTCGACAGGGCGGAGGACGCCAGGGCCGCTACCGATGCATGTGCTCGGGGCGAACACGATCGTGTTGGGTTTCCGCAGGTACGTCCGGCCGCGTTCGTAGATGCTGCCGGCCTCGGACGTGTGGTAGGCGCCATCGTCGAGTCGGATCGCGTACGTCGTCGACGTAAGGATCGGAATGGCGTTCGCTTCCTGATCCGTGAGCTGGATCAGGTACGACCCGTCGCGCAAGCGTGATCCGGATGACGCGGGAGCGTCCTTCGTCGACAGCTCTGGATCGCTCCCCGCCGGCACGATCGGGCCTGCCGAGGTCAGCCACCACTCGTACAGGCTCAGATCGCCGAGGTCGTTCCGGATGGCATGGGCATAGATCAGCCCGTTCTCCTGCGTCCATTCGATGTGCGACCGGTCCCGCTCTCCCGCGACGACGCCGAACTCGCCGGGTTCGACCGTGTAGCAGAGGACCTGCCCGGCGCGTGCCCCATCGATCGTGTACGGCGACACCGCCTCGTGCTCGGTCGAACAGTCCCCGGCGGGGGCGCCGGTCGTGTTCACGTTGATCTGGAACGCCGCGTCCATCGCGTTCCGCGTCTCGAAGAGCTCGTAGAGCACCTCGGTCTCGGGTGTGATGCACGCGAGCGCCGCGAGCTCGCCTCGAACGGACGCCTCCCGAGCGAGCGGTGCGCACTCGGCGGCGGCCTGGGCGGGGATGTACCCCAGGAGCCGCTCCTCGTCCTGCGTGAGCTGGCGTTCGACCGTCTGGAACACCGGCTCGGGGGCCGGGCTCACGGTCGCCGTGGACGCGCCCTCGTCTCCCTGGGCCGCGGGGGTCTCCCCCCGAGACACGGAGAACACGATCATGCCGGTGACGAGCGCCGCGGCGACGGCGCCCACCACGGCGCGCCACCGACTCCATCCCGGAGCGCGCGCCTCACCCGTGGTCTCGGACGGCGGGCGAAGCGCCTCCCGCACGGCTACCGAGAAGCCACCGCAGGTCGCGTATCGGTCGGCGGGCGACTTCGCGAGCGCCTTGGCGACGACCCCGTCGATCGCGACGGGCAGGTCGGGTCGCGCGGCCGTCAATCGCGGCGGCTTCTCGCCGAGATGCGCGTACAGGGCCGCGACCTGCGTGTCCCGCTCGAACGGCACGCCCCCCGTGAGGCACTCGAACAGGACGCAGGCGAGGGAGTACACGTCGGTGCGCGCATCCACGGCCCGGCCTTCGATCTGCTCCGTCGCGACGTAGTCCACGGTCCCTACGAACTGCCCGGTCTGGGTGAGCGCGCCTCCCGTGCCACCCTCGAGTCGTTTCGTGAGGCCGAAGTCCGACAGATAGATGAGGTCGCGGCCCTCCGACCCCTCGCCCTCGACCACGAGGATGTTCCCGGGCTTCACGTCGCGGTGCACGAGTCCTCGTGCGTGCGCCGCATCCAGCGCGGAGGCGGCCTCGCGGATCACCCAGACCGTCCGCTCGGCGTCGAGCTTCCCGTCCCGGCGGATCAGCCGCCCGAGATCGGTCCCCGGGACGTATCGCATCGCGAGGAACAGGAGTCCCTCGGCCTCGCCCGCCTCGAAGATCGGCACGATGTTCTGGTGCTCCATCCCCGCCGCGATGCGCGTCTCCCGGACGAAGCGCTCGCGGAACCGTTCGTCGCCGGCGAGTTGCGGAGCGAGGACCTTGAGGGCGACCTTGCGTTCGAGGCCGAGGTGCTCGGCGAGGTAGACGACGCTCATGCCGCCCCTGCCCAGGACGGTCATGATCCGATACCCGGCGAACTCGCTTCCAGGTTCGAGGTCGCCCCTGGACGCTCGAGCGGCCGGTTCGGGTGCAGGCTGCGGCGCCGCCTGGGTCCGCAGCGCCGGGTCCTGCTCCAGGATCCGCTCGTTCAGATGCTGGAGCTCGGCCGACGGATCGGCGCCCAGCTCGTCCGCCAGCACGCGGCGAGCCCGTTGATATGCGTCGAGCGCCTCGGCCTGGCGACCGCCCTGAGAGAGCGCGAGCATCAGATGCGCCCAGAGGCGCTCGCGGTGCGGGTACCGGCTGGTCAGCGCCTCCAGCTCCGAGACGATCGTGGAATGTCGCCCCACGGCGAGCTCGGCCCCGATCCGGTGCTCGGTGGCCGACATGCGCAGCTCGTCCAGCCGGGCGATCTCGCCCTGCAGGGACGACTCGTCGGACAGATCGCCGAAGGCGGGCCCCCGCCATCGGTCGAGGGCCTTCGCGAGGTTCGCCGCCGCACGTGCGGGATCCGTCGCGGCCGCTCGCTTGGCCTCCCGGACCTCGGCCTCGAACGCCGCCGCGTCGAGCTCCCCGTCGTGGACGTGCAGGATGTATCCCGCGGATCTCCCCTCGAGCCGCTCGCCGAGCGGGCGGCGGAGATGCGAGACGTACCCCTGGAGCGTGCTGCGCACCGAGTCCGGCGGCTCGTCGCCCCAGACCGCGTCGATCAGGACGTCCGTCGAGACGAGCGCGTTCGCGCGGACGATGAGGTGCGCGAGCACCAGCCGCTGCTTGCGGCCACCGAGCTTGAGCGTGCCATCGGCCGTCGAGACCTCGACCGGCCCGAGGATCCGGAACTCCATCCAGCGAACCGTACGCTAGACCGCAGCCGAAGTGGCGGTTGGCGGACTAGACGCCCGCCGCCCGGACCTCGACCGGGATCCGCTGCACCGAGGTGTTCGAGAAACCGCCGAGGTTCCACGAGGCCTCGAGCGGCTGGGTGTTGCCGGCGGAATCGGTGGCCCGGCAGCACAGTTCGGCCTCGCCGGGCCGAACCGCATCCCAGTCCAGGGTCCACTCCACCCACGCGTACGACGAACCGGGATCGCCGAGGTTCGCGTCGGTCCAGGTGTCGCCCCCGTCCGTGCTGACCTCGACCCGTTCGATCGAACCCCACCCGGACCAGGCACGGCCCGAGAGGCGGTGACGCCCGACGTCGACCAGCCGCCGCCGCGTGAGGAACTCCGGGATCCCGGGCGGGATCATCAGCGACCGGGGTTCGATCCGGGTCACCGGCGCGCCCTCCTCCTCGGGATCCTGGCGGTACCGATACGCGAGCATCTGGAACCCTACGAACGGGGCGGCGACGGCGGTGATCCGCGTCAGCCACTTCACGCTCGTCATGCCGTACCAGCCCGGGACGATCAGCCGGAGCGGGAAGCCGTGCTGCGGCGGGAGCGGTCCGCCGTTCATCTCGTACGCGAGCAGGACCTCGTCGTGCATCGCGTCTGCGATCGACAGGCTCCGTTCGTAGTGGTGCTCCGTCCCCTTCTGCACGCCCCGGTCCGTGCCGCCGAACACGAGCTCGACCGCGTCCTCCTCGAGCCCCGCCTCCTCGAGGAGCGGTCGCAGGGGTGTGCCGGTCCACTCCGCGGTGCCGACGGCCTCGGTGATCCAAGGCTGCGAGATGGGCCGCGGCGTGAGCCGGGCCCGGCCGTTGCCCGCGCACTCCATCGTGACCCGGGTCGTCACGCTCGGTCGCGCACGGATCTGCCCCATCGAGAGCGACATCGCGGCGCGAACGCGGCCTCCGAGCGTCAACGTCCACGCCACCTCGTCCGCGTCCGGGACGTCGAAGTGGATCAGCAGGTAGTGCATCCCGACGGGCGTGACGTCGTAGCGGAGCCCCTCGAGGTGCATCCCGTGGTTGCGCTGCGCGAGTTGGAGCTCGTCGATACTGATCTCCGAGGACGTCGACACACCTTCGGGAACGTCGCGGTCCGTGATCGTCATCGTTGCACCTCCGGAGGAACGTTCCCGAACCCTACCGCGCGTCAGGACACACGCCCGACGACCCGTCCGGCACGCACGACGAGCCTGAGGTCGCCGAGGGCTTCGAGGCGCTCGAGCGGATCTCCCCCGAGCACGATGAGGTCGGCCGGCCCCCCCGGAGCGATCGGCCCGGCGGTCATCGCCATGAGGACCTCCTCCGGCGTCATCCGAACCGCCTCGTGCAGCAGGAGCGCCTCGCGCACGTCGATCCCCGCCGGGATCGACCCGTTGCCGAGATCGGTCCCGTACACGACCTCCCCACCGGCCGCACGGAACCGCACGAGGTTCTCGCACGCCGTCCGGAGCTCCGGTGTGATGTCCCCGAACGACAAGATGTCGAGCGTCGAAACGATACGCGTCGTGTTGGCGGCGGCCTCGAGGACCGGATCCGAGAGCCGCTCGGTCCACGGCGCGTGGGCGAACTCGTCGATCCCCGCGCCGATGGCACGCTCGGCCTGGCCGGTCCCCTGCACGTGTGCCGTGACGGGGAGGTCGAAGGCGTGGGCGACCTCGACGATCGACCGCCAGCTCCGCGTCCGTCGGCGTTTGGCCGGCCTCCGCGTTCAGCGACACCTTGATCGCGGCCGCCCCGAGCCCGGCGAGCTCGCCGACCGCCCCCCGCGCGTCCTCGGGTCCCGAGAGCTCCCGGCCGGTTCCTCGCGGCGCCCACCCCTCGTGGACGGGGTACCCGCCCGGACCGGTGAGCATCGGCCCGGCCGCTCGGATCAACGGCCCGGTGAACGACGGCAGCTCCGACGCGCCGGCGAGCGCGAAGATCTCCTCCGGGCTCCAGGCGAGATCGCGCACGGCCGTCACCCCGCCGACCAGCACCGAGCGCGGATCGGCCAGGCGGATGTGGACGTGCCGGTCGGCGACGCCCGGCATCAGGAACCCGTCGACCTCGAGCGCTTCCTCGGTGTCCGGCGCGGCCGAGGCGGGTCCGGCGTAGCGCACGGCACCACGGTCGGCCACCACGGAGATCCGTTCGACCCGCTGCCCGGGCCCCAGCCAGCCGGCCGGCGCCGTCACCTTCAGCGTCACGCGACGCCCGCGCCGCGCAGTGCCTTCAGCTCCTTGCGGAGGTCCACCACCTCGTCGCGGATCCGAGCGGCGTACTCGAACCGGAGGTCGCGCGCCGCCTCGTGCATCTCCTCCTCCAGCTGCTGGATCAGCCGCTGGAGCTCCTCGGTCGGCATCTCGGGATGCTCGCGCGCCCGACGGCGGCGCTCCGGGGTCGGCGCCTTGCGCGTGTCGACCGCCATCGTGAGCAGGATGTCCGACACCTTCTTGCGGATCGACTGCGGATCGATGCCGTGCTCGCGGTTGAAGTCGATCTGGATCTTCCGGCGGCGCTGCGTCTCGCCGATCGCCTGCTTCATCGAGTCGGTGACCGCGTCCGCGTACATGATCACCGTGCCGTCCACGTTCCGCGCCGCACGGCCGATCGTCTGGATCAGCGAGGTCTCCGAGCGCAGGAACCCCTCCTTGTCCGCGTCGAGGATCGCGACGAGCGAGACCTCGGGAAGGTCGAGCCCTTCCCGCAGGAGGTTGATGCCGACGAGCACGTCGAACTCACCGAGCCGCAGGTCCCGGATGATCTCGATCCGCTGGATCGTGTCGACCTCCGAGTGGAGGTACCGGACGCGGACGCCCATCTCGAGCAGGTAGTCGGTCAGGTCCTCGGCCATCTTCTTCGTGAGCGTCGTCACCAGGACCCGTTGGCTCGCCTCGGCTCGCCTGCGGATCTCCTCGATCAGGTCGTCGACCTGGCCCCGCGTCGGGCGCACCTGGACCTCGGGGTCGACGAGCCCGGTCGGGCGCACGATCTGCTCGACGACGCGCTCCGACCTCCGGAGCTCGTACGGGCCGGGCGTCGCCGACATGAACACGGTCTGGTGCGACCTTCTCGCACGAACTCCTCGAAGCGCAGCGGCCGGTTGTCGAGCGCGCGACGGGAGGCGGAAGCCGAACTCGACGAGCGTCTCCTTCCGCGTCTTGTCGCCCTCGTACATCCCGTGGATCTGCGGAACGGTGACGTGCGACTCGTCGATCACGCAGAGCCAGTCGTCGGGGAAGTAGTCGAGGAGCGTGTACGGGGCCTTGCCCGGCTGCGCGGCCGTCGATGTGCCGCGAGTAGTTCTCGATGCCGCTGCAGAAGCCGACCTCGCGGAGCATCTCGAGGTCGTAGCGTGGTCCGCATCCGCAGGCGTTCGGCCTCGAGCAGCTTGTTCTGGCTCTCGAGCCACTCGAGGCGCTCCCGCAGCTCCTCCTCGATCGTGACGATCGCCCGCTTCATGCGGTCGTCGGAGGCCACGTAGTGCGATGCCGGGAACACGGTGACCTCGAGGAGCTCCGTCGAGGATCTCGCCGGTCATCGGGTCGAAGCGCGTGATCCGCTCGATCGTGTCGCCCCACCACTCGACCCGGACCGCGGTCTCCTCGTACGAGCGGGTGCACCTCGAGGACGTCGCCCTGGACCCGGAACTTGCCTCGCGCCAGGTTCGCCTGGTTGCGCTGGTACTGGATGTCGACCAGTCGCTGCTTCGCGAACTCGAGGTCGGTCGCGACGCCCTTGTGGACACGCAGGATCTGGCCCTCGTACTCCTCGGGCGAGCCCAGGCCGTAGATGCACGACACGCTCGCCACGATCAGCACGTCCCGCCGGGTCAGGAGCGCCGCGGTCGCCGAGTGGCGCAGCCGCTCGATCTCGTCGTTGACCGAGGAGTCCTTCTCGATGTAGGTGTCGGTCTGCGGGACGTAGGCCTCGGGCTGGTAGTAGTCGTAGTAGGAGACGAAGTACTCGACCGCGTTCTCCGGGAAGACCTCGCGGAACTCGTTGGCGAGCTGCGCGCCGAGCGACTTGTTCGGCGCGATCACCAGGGTCGGCCGCTGGACCCGCTCGACGACGTTCGCGATCGTGAACGTCTTGCCCGTGCCGGTGGCGCCCAGCAGCGTCAGGTACGGCTCGCCGGCCTGCGACCCCATCGACGAGCTGGTCGATCGCCCGGCGGCTGGTCGCCCGTCGGCTGATGGTCGGCATGGATCTTGAACGGGGGCACGGCCCGATTGTAGGGCCGCGCGCGGACACCCCGGGGGTGGACCCGGCTACATGCGGCCGGCGTCGATGATGCTCTGGAGGAACCGCTGTGTCCGCGCGTGCTCGGGGGCGGAGAAGATCCGGTCCGGCGGGCCCTGCTCGAGGATCACCCCGTCGTCGAGGAAGCAGACCCGGTTCGCGATGTCGCGGGCGAACCCCATCTCGTGGGTCGCGATCACCATCGTCATGCCGCCGGCGCGAGCTCGCGGATCACGTCGAGCACCTCGGCGACGAGCTCGGGGTCGAGCGCGCTGGTGACCTCGTCGAGCAGCATGATGTCGGGGTGCATCGCGAGCGCCCGCACGATCGCCACGCGCTGCTGCTGGCCGCCGGAGAGCCGGTCGGGGAACTCGTCCCGCTTGTCGGCGAGCCCGAACCGCTCCGAGCAGCTCGTCGCGCGGGCCTCCGCCTCCGCGCTGCGACATGCCGAGCGCCTGGTGAGGTCCGAGGGTGATGTTCCGGAGCACGCTCATGTGCGGGAACAGGTTGAACGCCTGGAACACGATGCCGATGCGTTGGCGGATCCGGTTCACGTCGACGCCTCGGGCCGTGATCTCCTCGCCTTCGATCAGGATCCGGCCGCGGTCGATCGGCTCGAGCAGGTTCACGCATCGCAGCAACGTCGACTTGCCGGAGCCGGACGCGCCGATCAGGCCCGACGACCTCGTGGTCGTCGACCTCGAGGTCGATCCCCTTCAGCACCTCGAGCTGGTCGAAGGACTTGTGGAGGCCCTCGATCCGGAGCGCGACCGCCCGATCGGCGGTCACAGCGCCCCCACCTGCCGGCGCCGCCGGTCCCGCTCGATGAGCCAGTCGACGAACCGGGCCTGCGGGATCGTGATCACGATGTAGACGAGGGCCAGCGCGACGTACGGCGTGAAGTTGAAGTTCTCGACTGGATGATCTGGGCCTGACGTAACCCCTCGACGCCCCGATGAACGCGACGAGCGCCGAGTCCTTCTGCAGGCCGATGAAGTCGTTCAGGAGCGGCGGGATCACCCGTCGGACGGCCTGCGGCAGGACCACGAACCGCAGCGTCTTGCGGCGGCTGAGTCCGAGCGCTCGCGCCGACGCCGCCTGGCTGGGGTGCACGCTCTCGATCCCCGCCCGGTAGACCTCGGCCACGTACGCCGAGTACACGAGCACGAGCGCCACGATCGCCCAGAACACGTCCGAGTCCGGCACGCCCTGGATCTGGAGCGCCGGCATGCCGAACCCGAGGAGGAGATCACGAGGATCGTCGGGATCGCCCGGAACACGTCGGTGTAGGCGACCGCGATGAGCCGCAGGGGGAAGAACACCGGCCCCGGCAGGCTGCGGAGGACCGCCACGATCAGCGCGACGACCAGGACGAACACCTCGGCGACGACGAAGATGAAGATGTTGGTCCAGAACCTCTCGAGGATCTTCGGGAAGGCCTCCTTGAAGACCTCCGGTCGAAGAACGCCTCCTTGAGAGCGGCCAGCCGGGGGAGTTGACGATCGCGATCACGACGACCGCGAAGAACACGACCGTGCTGACGACGGCGATCGCGACGCCCCGCGCACCTTCCGCGCGGAGCGGCGCCAGGATCTTCGAGCGCCGGTCGCCGGTCGTCGGGGTCACCGGACCGCCGCCGCCCGGGAGGCTCTGATACTCCTCAGGCGCCTCGCCCGGACGCACGACGACGGGCCCGAGCTACGTCAGGAACGGGTGCGTTCGTCGCCCCGGCGAGCCACTCCTCGTGGATCGCCTCGAGCGTCCCGTCCTCCTTCATCTCCTGCAGGGCGAGGTTCACGCACTCGACCAGCGCGCTGCCCTTCTCGAACGCCATCGCGAAGTACTCCTGCGATTCGGCCTCGAACTGCCCCACGACGACGCCCTTGGGGATCTGCACCGCCGTGATGAAGAACGCGGTCGGCAGGTCGACGACGACGCCGTCGATCTGTCCGCTCTTCAGGTCCTGCACCGCGGCGGCCAGGTCGTCGTAGACCCCGGGTCCTCGCTCGGCTGGATGACCTCCTCGATCACCTCGAGGCTCGTCGTGCCGACCGGCGCACCGAGCTTGGCGTCCGCAGTTCGGCGAGCGTGGTGGCCCCGGCGATCGGCGAGCCCTCGTTCGAGACGAGCGCCTGGTTCACGTCGTAGTAGCTCTCGCTGAAGTCGACGGCCTCGTCGCGCTTGGGGGAGTACGAGATCTGCTGCAGCACGAAGTCGAAGTCCTTGTCCCCGGGCGCGAACGACTTGTTGAAGCCCAACGGCACGAACGTGACCTGGTCGGGGAACGTCAATCCGAGCCGATCGGTGACCGCGGCAACGACGGCCCCCTCGTAGCCCTCACCATTGGCGGGGTCGTTGAACTCGAACTCGGAGTCCGTGGCTCTCGCCGCCCTCCCACCAGGGCGGGAAGGCGGGGTTGCCGGTGGCGACCGTGAGCGTCCCGGCGGCCTCGAACGCGTCGGCGTTGGCGGCTGGCGCAGTCGGCGGCGGTGGCGGATCGCGGTGGTCCCGTGGGCGCCGTCGCCCGTCGCGCCGGTCTCGCGGCCACCGGTCGCGGCGACGTCGGGTCGTCCTCGGCGCAGGCGGCGAGCAGCAGGCCGCACGGCGAGGAAGCCGAACGCTTCCGCATGGTGGAACCTCCCGGATCCGCTGGTGGGCGCCTCGCCCGCGCCGTCCGCGGAGCCTAGCACACGCTCCGTTTCCTACGCAGAGACGTTGCCGGGCGGCCTCAGCTTGCGCGGCTCCCAGGTGAAGAACCTCGTCGCCACGACCAGCCCGGCCACGCCCCATGCCGCGACGACGAGCGACGTCCGACCACTCGAACGGGAACGGCGGCCCGTAGAACGAGCCGAGCATCGCGTCGACGAAGTGCCTCACGGGGAAGATGTCGCCGACGACCTTCATCCACTCGGGCGCGTCGTCGCCGAGCGGGATGAAGATGCCCGACAGGAACAGCAGCGGCAGGATGATCGCGTTCACGATGGCCGGAGCGGCGTCGGCGTTCGGGATCGATCGCCGTCGTCGCGAGCCCGAGCGCCGCGAACGCCATGGCGCCCCGACCATCACCGTGATCGAGGAACTGCGACGAGCGACCTGCCGGTCGGGACGTTCGCGCCGTAGAACGACACGCCGAACGCCACGGTGATCGCCACCAGCACGAGCGCGACGACCGATCGCGTGGACCACCCGGGCCGACAGGTAGACCCATCCGGGCAGCGGCGTGCCGCGCGTTCGCTTGAGGATCCCGTGGTCGCGCGGTGAAGCGTCACGCTGATCGCGATGTTCGTGTAGCATGGCCGTGATCACGCGCGAACGCCGCCATCGCCGCCACGTAGTAGCGTGTCCTGTTGGATGACGACGCCTGGCGCGACCTCGACCTCGCCGCTCGCCGAGCAGCGACGTGAAGATCACGAGGAACATCAGCGGGAACGCGAACGTGAAGAAGGCCGAGGCCGGGTTCCGCCAGAACGCCTTGTTCGTGTAGCGGACCTGCGCGCGCGAGCAGCCCGGCGTCGCTCACTCGGTCCCCGCCTCGCCGCCGGTGAGCTCGAGGTAGACGTCCTCGAGGCTCGGCCGCGTCACCTCGAGGCCCTCGAGCGCGACGCCGCGCTCGAGCGCCCACGCCGTGAGCTCGTGCAGCGGCCCGGGTCGGGTCGTCGGCCTGCGGAGCTCGACGCTCCGTCGCCCGCCGCGCATCTGACCGCTCGGCGAGGCCGGGCGGCAGTCGCCCGGCGGGACGGCGGAACCGGATCGATCGCGCCGCCAGCGTGCCGGCCCGCCGAGCGTCGTGGGCGGCCCCTCGGCCACGATCTCGCCCTTCGCGATCACGGCCACCCGGTCGGCCAGGTACTGCGCCTCGTCCATGAAGTGCGTCGTGAGGAAGACCGTCTTGCCGAGCGCCGTCAGGTTCTCGGACGATCTCCCACGCGTTGCGGCGCGCGCCGGGATCGAACCCGGTCGTCGGCTCGTCGAGGAACAGCAGCTCGGGGTCGCCGGCCAGCGCGATCGCCACGTCCAGACGCCGCTGCTGGCCGCCCGAGAGCTTGCTGGACGCGCGCGTCGCGCTTCTCCGTCGAGCCCGACCAGCGTCGATGACCTCGTCGACGTCGCGCGGCGCCGGGTAGTAGCCGCGCGTACAGCTCGACCGTCTCGCGGACCGTGAGGTACGGGTCGACGCCGGTCGACTGCAGCACGATGCCGATCCGCTCCTGCAGCGCCCGCTCACGCGTCGCGGGATCGTGCCCGAGCACCGAGACCTCGCCGGCCGTCGCGCTCGCGGTAGCCCTCGAGGATCTCGACCGTCGTGGTCTTGCCGGCGCCGTTGGGGCCGAGCAGCGCGAACACCTCGCCGCGGTCGACGTGCAGGTCGATCCCGCGCACCGCCTCGACGTCGCCGTAGGACTTGCGCAGCCCGCGACCTCGATCACCCGGCTCGCGGCATGGACCCGACTAGCGCTCGACGCCCGGTCACGTCGGCACGTATCCCGCGCGCCTTGTCGACCAGGTTGCGCAGTGGCTCGGCCCGAGCAGGTACCGGCGAGGTTCTCGACGAACAGCTCCACGACCGCTTCCGCCTCCCAGCCGTGACGTCGCCGCAGACGTGCGGGCGAGACGATCACGTTCGGCATGGCCCACAGCGGGCTCGTCGGCCGGGAGCGGCTCCTCCTCGAAGACGTCGAGCGCCGCGCCGGCGATCGGACCCGCGTTCGAGCGCGTCGATCAGCGCCGCCTCGTCGACCGTGCTCCCCCGCCCGATGTTCACGAACCGCGCGCGAGGCTCATCGCGTCGAACACCGCCTCGTCGAACACGTGCCGCGTCTCCTGGGTCGCCGGGAGCGCGTCGACCACGTACTCGGCCCACGCGACGCTCGCGACCGAGCTCACCGGCGCCGGCGATCGACGAGAAGACCTCGTCGCCGGCCCGCGACGTTCGGGCGACCGCTCGAACCTGCATGCCCAGGGCGAGACACCGCTCTCCGATCGCCCGCCCGATCGGGCCCGCCCCGACGACCAGGACGCGTTTGCCCTCGAGCCGCTCGGTGTCGCGGTGCGACCCACTCGCGGCGGCGCTGGCTCTCGACCACACCGACCAACCCCTTCGCGAACACGACAGCACCCCGATCACGTACTCGGCGATCGCGTCCTCGAAGACCCCCCGGGCGTTCGTCACGACGACGTCGCTCTCGACGAGCTCCGGGAACAACAGTCCATCCACCCCCGCAGAGGCGGACTGGATCCATCGAAGACCCCCGCGCGATCCCATGCGTCCTCGAGCAACTCGCGCTTGGCGCGCCAGGCGAGCAGGACGTCTGCGTCGCCCAGGATCTCGGACAGGGTGGGAGCGGTGTCGGCGAACGCGAGATCCACCAGGTCGGCGATCAGGCCGATGCCGGGGGGCGGCTCCTCGGGGGTCGCCCCCATGACGGCGACCCGGGCGCGCGCGGTCACAGCGGGCGCCGGCCCGAGAACCCGGTGTCCAGGGGGTGCCAGTTCGCGACCCGCTCCTCGCCGAGCCGCCAGCACAGGTACACGCGCTCCCCGTCCCGCTCGGCCGGGAAGTCCACGAGGCCGGTCTCGGGGTCCCGGAGCAGGATCTCCTGAGCCGCGAGGAGCTCGAGCTCGGCGCGGAGGAGGGCCGTCGATTCCCAGTACCCGCGTCCGGCGTCCGCCCCACCGCCGTCGGCAACGACGCGCTCCCGCACGAGCTCGGCCTCCCGGAGCAGCACCTGTCGTGCATCTCGGATCTTGACGAGCCGTTCGCGTAGCTCGGGCAGCAGGGCGTCGGCCTCGTCCACCGTGTAGCTGCGCTCCTCGCTCATCCGGCCTCCAGTAGCTCCGGCAGGTCGGCCATGGACGTGATGCGCCGACCCGGGGCATCGGGGAACCGGTCGCGGCGGTCGATCAGGACCGGCACCATCCCGACCGCGAGCGCGGGATCGACGTCGAACTCCGGGTTGTCACCGACGTACACGGACCGCTCGGGTTCGACGCCGGCTCGCTCCATCGCCAGCTCGAAGATCCGAGGGTCGGGCTTCTCGATCCCCTCGATCCCGGAGATCACGCAGACGGTGAAGGACGAGCGCACCCCGAGCTCACCCAGGAGCCGATCGAGCCAGGACTCGAAGTTCGAGATCACGCCGAGGACGATCGGCGCCTCTCGGAGCCGCTCGAGCACGGGCGGGACATCGTCGAACAGGCGGTAGTTGGCGGTATCGGTGAACGCTCGGTAGACGACGTCGATCACGCCGTTCGCGTCGGGGATCTCGAGCTCGCGCAGGAAGATCGCGTACACCTCGTGCCAGAACCGCCGCGAGCGCTCGAGGGAGGTCGTCCAGAGCTCGTTCGTCTGGGCGGCCGTCGCGGAACCGATCGAACACGACGTTCCCGCGTTCGATGATCGTCTCGGGTGCGACGTCGTGCCCCTCCCGACGAAGGACCTGTGCGAACAGGTCCGGGAACGTCGGATGCGGGTGGACGAGCGTCTCGCCGGCGTCGAAGAACACCGCCTCGTAGTTCACGTGCACAGGATATCGGCGGGCCGTTTCAGTCCGCGGCCCGAGCGGCGAGCTCGGTCCAGACCTCGCCGACCCGTTCCTCGAGCTCCGCGAGGGTGCCGACGTTCTCGATCAGGAGATCCGCGACCTCAGCCTTCGCCTCCGCGGGCGCCTGCGCATCGATCCTGGCCCGGATCGCCGTCTCAGACATCCCGCGCGCGCGCATCAGTCGCTCGATCTGGGTCTCGACCGGCGTCGCGACGACGAGCAGGACGTCGAAGGCGGTGTGCAGGCCGGTCTCCACCAGCAGCGGCGCGCTGAACACGACGACCCGGTCGGTGTCGCGGAACTCCTCGCTCCCCTCCGCGAACCGCCGCCGAACCTCCGGGTGCACGATCGCCTCGAGATCGCGGCGCGCGGACGGATCTGCGAACACGATGCTGGCGAGCGCCTCGCGGTCGAGCTCGCCACCCGGCGCGAGCACGTTCGCGCCGAAGCGCTCGACCACCGCCTGGTGCCCCTGGGTCCCGGGCTCGACCACCGCACGAGCCAACACGTCGGCGTCGAACACCACGGCACCTCGCTCCTCCAACATCCGGGCGACCGTGGACTTGCCCGACCCGATCCCGCCGGTCAGGCCGACGAGCAGCATCGAACTACTCGGAACGGCCTTCGCGCCGCTTCAGATCCTCGAGGATCGCCTCGAGCGAGATGTCCTCCTCCGAGGCTGGGGCCTCGGCGGCAGTCTCCTCGGTCGTGGCCTCCGCGGTCGAGGCCTCGGCGGCAGTCTCCGCCGGCTCGCCACCGGCGGCATCGTCCGTGCTCGGCGCGCTCTCGGGCGCCGGCGAGTCGCCGGCCGGAGCCTCCGCCTCGGCCACAGCGGCGGGGGCGGTCGCGGCAACGGCCGACTCGTCGCCACCCTCGGATGTCGCGTCCGCCGGAGCGGCCGCCGCGGCCTGGTCGCCGAGCTGCGATGGCGAGGCCGGGGCCGCGACCGCCCCCGCCTCGACGTCGGGTGTCGAAGCCGCAACAGGGGCCTCTTCTTCCTCGATCTCCGTAGCCGGGGTGGGCATCGCGCCGCCGACCTGACGCATCGAGAGGCTGATCCTGCGGCGCGGCACGTCGACCTCGATCACCTTCACTCGGACCTGGTCGCCGACCGACAGGACGGACTCGGGCGCGTCGATGTGCTGGTCCGAGATCTCGGAGATGTGGACCAGACCTTCGATCCCGGCGGCGACGCGCACGAACGCCCCGAACGGAACGAGCTTCGTGACCTGACCGTCCGTGATCTCGCCGGCGGAGTACTTCCGCTCGAATTCCTTCCAGGGGTCCTCCTGGGTGGCCTTGAGGCTGAGCGAGACCCGCTCTCGCTCCAGGTCGACGTCGAGCACCTCGACCTCGACCTCCTGGCCCACCTGCACGATCTCGCTCGGGTGGTCGACGTGCTTCCACGACAGCTCGGACACGTGGACGAGCCCGTCGACGCCACCGAGGTCCACGAAGGCCCCGAAGTTCACGATCGAGGAGACGGTGCCCTTCCGGCGTTCGCTCTTCTGGAGGGACTCGAGGAACTTCTTGCGGCCTTCGCTCTGCGACTCCTCGAGGAACGCACGACGGGAGAGCACCACATTGTTGCGGTTGCGGTCGAGCTCGATGATCTTGGCCTCGAGCTCGGTCCCGACGAACGGGTGCAGGTCGCGCACCCGCCGAAGGTCGACCAGCGAAGCCGGCAGGAACCCGCGGAGCCCGATGTCCAAGATCAGGCCGCCCTTGACGACCTCGATCACGGGACCCTTGATCGTGCCCCCCGACTGCATGACCTCCTCGATCTTGCCCCACGCGCGTTCGTACTGGGCGCGCTTCTTCGACAGGATGAGCCGGCCCTCTTTGTCTTCCTTCTGGAGCACGAGCGCCTCGACCTTGTCGCCGACGCCCACCACCTGGCTCGGCTCCACGTCGTGGCGGATCGAGAGCTCCTTGGTCGGGATGACCCCCTCGGATTTGTAGCCGATGTCGAGGAGGACCTCGTCTCGGTCGATCTTCACGACCGTCCCCTCGAGGATGTCGCCCTCTTGGAAGTCGCGCAGCGACGCCTCGATCGCATCGCGGAGCTCCTCGGGCGTGAGGTCCCGCGTCTCGCTGGTTGTTTCGATCTGGACCATCTCCTTCCGCCGCACGGCTCACCGAACCGCGAGCGATGGGATCCCTCGGGGCGCGACGTTCCGCGCGGCCCAGGGATGGTAGGTGAGCAGCGGAAACAGCGTCAAGGACGAGGCCACCCCGGACGGTTTCCCGTCGGCCGGAACGAGGGACGATGTACGGTCGCGGGGAACCCGCATCCCCATCGGAGGAAGGCGACATGCGGTACGGACGACCGATGGCAGGCACGCTGGCCCTCGTCGTGAGCCTCGTGCTCGTGTCCTGTGAGGGGGGCGACGACGCCCCGGGAGCGACGGCCGCAACGGGCGGGACCGGGACGGGTGCGACGGGCCCGGCCGGCGGAACCGGGGGGGCGACCGGAACGACCGGCGCGACGGGTCCGACCGTGGGCGCGCCCGAGCCGCCTCCGGCGACCGAGCCCGTCACGGTCGACCTCGCGGCTACCCTGCGTGCGCCCTCGTGACGATCGACGAGCTCGACGACATGTCGGGCATGACGTGGGTCAACGGCCGGCAGCCTCCCGCCTCGCCCGATCAGCCGTCCTGCACCTGGGACAGCGACAGCGACCCGCGCGAGCAGGGGCTCCTCCAGATCTCGGTCGTGCCTCGGAGCCAGTTCGATGCGTGCACGATCAGCCCGTCGCCCGTGCCCGTCCGCGGACTCGGCGACCGGGCGGTGCCCGACGAGGCCGCGAGGAGGCTCTGCGTGCTCTCGGGGAGCCGGTACCTGTCGATCTTCACGAGCTTCTTCCCCGAGCGGAACGACTACCGAGAGGTCGTATCGAGATCGCCGAGGCGGCGCTGCCGCGGATCGATCGGGTCTCGGTCTGAGGTCGGACCTCGTCAGTGACCCGCGGGGACGGCCTCGGCCCAGTTCGGGCCCCAGCCGATATCCGCTCGGAGCGGGACCGAGAGCTCGTGGGCGGACTCCATCTCGCGCTTGACGAGCGCGCCGGCCTCCTCGACACGGGTCTTCCGGACCTCGAACACGAGCTCGTCGTGCACGGTGAGGAGCATCCGGCACTCCAGATCGGACGCCCGGAGGGCCTCGTCCACGCGCAGCATGCCGAGCTTGAACACGTCGGCGGCGCTCCCCTGGATCGGCGCGTTGAGCGCCATCCGTCGGCCCATGTCCCGTACCCGCGGGTTCGAGGCCTGGAGCTCGGGGATGTAGCGTCGCCGGCCGAGGATCGTCTCGGTGAACCCCTCTGCGGCGGCCCGTGCCACCTGCCGGTCCAGGAACTCGCGGATCTGCGGGAAGCTCTCGAAATAGGCGTCGATGAACTCCTGCGCCTCGTCGGCCGTGATCTCCAACCGCGTCGCGAGACCCCACGCGTTCATCCCGTAGGCGAGGCCGTAGTTGATCGCTTTCGCCCGGCTGCGGGTCGCGGGATCGACCTCGTCCTCCGGGAGGCCGAACACCCGCGCCGAGGTCGCCGTGTGGATGTCCACCCCGGACTCGAACGCGGCCTTCAGCCCCTCGTCGTCCGACAGGTGCGCGAGGATCCGCAGTTCGATCTGGGAGTAGTCGGCGACGAGCAGCACCTCCTCGGCAGAGCCGGGGACGAACGCGCGGCGGATCTGGCGTCCGAGCTCGCCTCGGACCGGGATGTTCTGCAGGTTCGGATTCGTCGACGAGAGTCGTCCGGTCGCCGCCCCCGTCTGGTTGAACGTCGTATGCACCCGCCGGTCGCGCGGATCGACCTGTCGCGGCAGCGCTTCGAGGTACGTCGAGTTCAGCTTGTCGAGCTCGCGCCACGACAGCAGCGCGTCCACGATCGGGTGTGCGTCGCGGAGCTTCTCGAGCACCGTGGCGTCGGTCGACAGCTGCCCCTTCGGGGTGCGCTTGCCCGGGGACAGGCCGAGCTTCTCGTACAGGATGAGCCGCAACTGCGGAGGTGAGTTCAGGTTGAACTCCTCCCCGGCGTGCCGGTAGATCTCGGCCTGCAGAGCCGCCATCCGGTCGCGGACGCCCCCGGCCATCTCTTCCAGGTAGCCGACGTCGAGCGCCACGCCGTTCGCCTGCATCCGCGCCAGCACGGAGGAGAGCGGGAGCTCCACCTCGTCGAGCAGGCGCCGAAGCCCCGCGCGTTCGATCCGCTCCGACAGGATCGGCGCGAGCAGGGCGACCGCGGCGGCCTCCGCGGCCGGGCCGCGCCACGACTCCGCGAACAGTTGGCCCTCGGACCCCTCGGACGGCGCGCCGATGACGTCCGTCCCCAGGTACTGCTCGCACAGGGGTTGCAGCTCGAAGCTCGGGGCCGCCGGGTCCAGGAGGTAGGCCGCGAGCATCGTGTCCGAGACCAACCCGCCCAGCGTCTTCCCTTCGGCCAGGACCGCGGTCTCGGCGTCCTTCGCGTCGTGCGCCCACTTCGGGGCCTCCCGGTTCGCAAGGGCATCGCCGATCGCCGACAGGTCGCGCATGGCCGCGTATGCGGCCTGCCCCCCACCGACCGAGAGCGCGGCGCCGCGCAGCTCGCGACCCTCCACCGCGAGTCGGATCGCCTTCGGGGCGTCGGAGCCCAGGAGCCGCGCGATCTCCTTCGGATCGGTCTCCCGAAGGTCGAGCTCGGCGACCTCCACCGCGGGCTTCGCGCTTCGTCCCACCTCCTCCAGGCGCTCGAACAACGTCCGGAACTCGAGCGAGGTGAACAGCCGCCGGACGGCGTCAAGGTCCCACTCCCCCATCACGCAATCCTCGGTCCGGACGTCGAGCTCGAGTCCGGTGTTCAGCTCGGCCAGCTCCTTGTTCAGCACGAGCTGCTCGTTCGCCGCTTCGATCGAGTCCTTCAGCTTGCCCTTCAGCTCGTCCGTCCGCCTGAGCAGGTCTTCGACCGAGCCGAAGTCCTGCACGAGCTTGGTCGCCGTCTTCTCACCCACGCCGGGGACCCCCGGGATGTTGTCCGAGGCGTCGCCCTTCAGCGCGACGTAGTCGAGGTACTTCTCGGGCGGCAGGCCGAAGCGTTCCGTCACGGCGGCCACGTCGTAGGTGCGGATGTCCGAGATGCCCCGCACGTTGAACATCACCGTGATGCACGGCCGGACGAGCTGGAAGAAGTCCCGGTCGGCGGTCACGATCACCGTCTCGATGCCCCGATCGCAGGCCTCGACGGCGAGGGTCGCGATCGCGTCGTCGGCCTCGTGGCCCTCGATCCCGATCACGGGGATCCGGAGGGTCTCCAGCACCTCGACGATGAGGCCGAGCTGCTGGCGGAACTCGTCCGGCGCCTCCGGCCGGCCGGCCTTGTACTCCGCGTACTTCTCCAGGCGGACGGTCGGCGCGCCGACGTCGAAGGCCACGGCGATCATGTCCGGGCGTTCCTCCGACAGGAGCTTGATCAACATCGACGTGAACCCGTACACGGCGTTCGTGACCTGACCCGAGGTCGTCGCGAGGGTCGTCGGCAACGCGAAGAACGCTCGGTACGACAGGCTGTGTCCGTCGAGCAGGAACAACCGCCTCGGCTGGTCGGCGGCAGAGGTCACCGGCGCATCCTAGCGCGCACGCCTGTCACCTCCGCGCGCAACGACGATCCGCGCGTTCCTCCACGTGTCCACGAGCAACGATGCAACGTGCATCTCGTGTTGCGACGCAACCGCCCGCGACGGAGGATCGACGCGATGCGACGAGACGCGATCGTTTGTCACTCTTTCTTCCTACGATGTGCGCGCGCCGCGACCTGCGACATCGCTTGGAACGGGTTGCAGTACAAGCCGCCTCACCGCGTTGACACGCCGAGTGGTCGTCGCTACTGTTCGCTCCGGTCCCGAGCGGCCGAAGGGATCGGGAGGCGGGGAGCGCCTCCGGGGAGGTAGGTGAACGAGGGGGCGCGAGTCCCCGAGATCACCCGCCGAGACGGATGGGGCACCTGCCACTCGGATCCCCCGAGGTTGCTCGGGACCACCTTTTGGCGGGTCGAGGAACCGAGTAGACAACGCTCGCGTATGGGGAAGGCGTGAGCGGCTCCAAAGGTTCCTCGACCCGTCGATAGTTCTCCGGACCTCTTCATCCTTCCCCACCGACACGGCAGGCCCGCTCGACGACGGAGTAGCCTGACGTCGATGTCCGGATCGTTGGCCCCCCGCTCGCACTTCCCAGCCGCCGACGAACTCACGTACCTGAACACCGCCTCGATCTCGCTCGTTCCCGAGTCGGTCCGGCGGGACGTGCAGGAGTTCGAGCGAACGGTCGGCGGGCGTGGAACCGTCGGGTTCGATGACGATACCGAGGCCCGCGCGTACGAGGACGCCCGCGCGGCCGGCGCCACGCTCCTCGGTTGCTCGCCGTCGGACGTGGCCGTGACGACGAGCGCGACCGAAGCCCTCAACCAGATCGCATGGTGGCTGCGCCCCGGCGCGGGGACCAACGTGGTCTCGGTCGACATCGACTTCCCGAGCGTGACGTACGTCTGGCGCCGCCTCGCACAGGAGACGGGCCTCGAACTGCGGTTGACCGATGTCCTCACCGACCCGGGCTCCCTCTCCTTCGAGTCGATCGAGGACCTCGTCGACGGGGACACGGCCGTCATCTGCGTCGGGCACGTGCAGTACGCGACCGGGTACCGGTTCGACCTCCGGCGGCTGGCGGACCTCGCCCATCGCCACGACGCGCTCCTGGTCGTCGACGCCACGCAGTCCGCGGGGATGCTCCCGATCGACGTCCGCGGTGACGACGTCGACGTGCTCGTGGCCGGCAGCTACAAGTGGCTCTGCTCGGCCTTCGGGGCCGCGCTCTGCTTCGTCCGACCCGAGCTCGCCGAGCGGTTCGTCCCGCCGTTCGTGGGCTGGCGGAGCACGCTCGACCCGTTCGAGATGGACGCGGTGCGGATGCCGCTCGCTCCGGGTGTCCGAGCCATGGAGTACTCCACGGTCGCGTACGGCTCGGGTATCGCGCTCGGGGGCGCGATCCGATACCTGCTCGACGTCGGCCTCGACCGGATCTTCGAGCACGACCTCCGCCTCGCGGACGCACTGGTCTCTGGGCTCCGCGGGCTGGGAGCCTCGTTCATCACCCCGCTCGACCACGGGCTCGGATCGCCCATCGTCGGGGCGAGGTTCTCCGGGCGAGACGCGAGGGACCTGCATCGGCGCCTCGCGGACCGGGACGTCTACACGTCGCTGCGGCTCGACGCCGTGCGGTTCTCACCGCATGTGTTCAACGACGACGCCGACATCGAACGCGCGCTGGACGTCCTCGCGGAGCTCCTGGACGGCGAGGTGCGCTAACCGTTCAGCCGTCGCCGATCACGATCACGCCGGTCATGCCCCGGTCGATGTGGATCCGGCAGATCAGCTCGAACCGCCCGGGTCCGAGCCGGGAGCCGATGTCCTCGATCGTGATCTGCTCGTCCGGCGCGACGTTCCGCGCGAAGCCCAACGCGGGGATCGCGACGTTGTGGCGGTTCCGCCCGACGTTCTTCACGATCAGGTCGCGGCCGGGAGCGATCGGGAACGTCGGGTGCGCGTCGTGGAAGTGGTAGTCGATCGCCGTGATCACGTACGGACGCGGATCCGCGCGGAGCGCCACCGCGGAGATCACGACCGCGGCCACGGCGACCACGAGCACGACCATCCGCGTCGTCGGGGAGCGCATCCGTGCGGACCCTAGAGGACCTTGGCGAGGAACTGCCGCAGCCGGTCGGACCTCGGGCCGAAGAACATCTCCCTGGGTTCGCCCTCCTCGACCACCATGCCCTCGTCCATGAACAACATCCGCGTGCCGACCTCTCGGGCGAACCCCATCTCGTGCGTCACCACCATCATCGTCATCCCGTCCCCCGCCAGGCGGATCATCACCTCGAGCACCTCACCCACGAGCTCCGGGTCGAGCGCCGAGGTCACCTCGTCGAACAGCATCATCTTCGGCTCCATCGCAAGGGCGCGGGCGATCGCCACGCGTTGCTGCTGTCCGCCCGACAGCTGACCCGGATACGACCGCGACTTCCCGGCCATCCCGACGCGTTCGAGCTGCTCCATGGCGCGCGACTTCGCGTAGCTCGATGGGAGCTTGAGCACGCGCTCGAGCGCGACCGTGATGTTGCGCATGGCCGTCATGTGCGGGAAGAGGTTGAACGCCTGGAAGACCAGCCCGATGTGGGTTCGGGTCTCGTTCAGGTCGCATCGAACGTCCGTGACGTCCTGCCCCTCGAACCACACCTTGCCCTGGGTCGGAACCTCGAGCATGTTCACGCAGCGGAGCAGGGTCGACTTCCCGCTGCCGGACGGCCCGATCACGACCAGCACATCCCGCTGCTGCATCGCGAAGTCGACGCCTTTCAGCACATGGTGGTCGCCGAACCACTTGTGGACGCCCTCCACACGCACGAGTGGCTCCTCGGTGGGCGCCGGAAGGCTCACCCGCCCGCCCCCGCGATCCCGACGAGGCCGCTCCGGAGCCGCTTCTCGGCCGCGTTCACCAATCGGATGAGCGGGAGCGTGACGACGAGATAGGCGAAGGCGGCCACCGTGAAGAACGTGAAGTTGAACGTCGCGGCCTGCCCCTCGCGGGCGGTAGTCAGGATGTCGTACTCACCCGCGGTGAGCCCAAGGGCGATCACGAGCGCCGTGTCCTTGATCAGGAGCACGAACTCGTTCATCAGCGGCGGGATGACCCTGCGGACCGCCTGCGGGACGATCGCGTACCGCATGGCTTCGAAGTAGCTCATCCCGAGGGACCGGGCGGCCTCCATCTGTCCACGCTCGATCGACTGGATGCCGGCCCGGAACACCTCGGCGGCGTAGGCGCCGGTGTTCAGCGAGAACACGATGATCGCCGCGACGAAGGCCGAGAGGCGGATCCCGAAGCCGAACAGGAGCACGAAGTAGCCGGCGACGAGCTGCCAGATCAGGGGGTCCCGCGGAAGAAGTTGATGTACCCGCGCGCGGGGGCTCGGACCGCTCCCCGCTGCGAGAGCGAGAGCATGCCGAGGACGAGACCGATGATCACCCCGCCGAGCTCACCCATGAAGGCGAGGATCAACGTGTTCCGGGCTCCGAGCAGGAAGGCTCCGCCGTACCCCTCGAGGTCCGCGAAGTTGAGGAAGTGCTTGGCGAACAGCCCGGGTGTCCCCGACCGGAACCACAGGAGCACGACCGCGAGCGTGATCGCGTGGACGCCCATGATGGCACCCGTCACCGCGTGATCCCGGCGCCGCCTCGAATCCATCCTCCGGTAGGTCGCCAGCCCGAGGACGATCGCGACCGCCCCGAGCCCGATCCCGATCACGAGCGACCAGGTCGTGATCGGATCCAGGAGCGCCTCCACGATGTTGCAGACGCCGACGGCGCCGTTGTCCTCCGGCGAGATCGACTGATCGATGCACGTCTGCGTCAGGGAGCGATCGGACAGCGCGTAGTTGACCTGCGAGAACAGTACCCCGAACACCACGAGCACGAAGGCGGCGGTCCCCAGGACGAGGATCGTCGCGGGCAGTGGTGCGGTGGGCCCTCGGACATCGGGTGCGACCTCGGGCTCGAACGGCTTCGCCTCTACGACCGCCATACCCACCTCCATCGACGACGAAGGGGCCCGCGCCTTCGGCGGCAGGCCCCTTCGGAGCTGTCCGTGCGTCTCGTCAGGCCGTCGGCTCGAACTCCGGCGGGAGGCCCTCCGGTGGGAAGTATCTCCCGAAGATCTCCGCGTAGGTGCCGTCGGCGATCACCTGCGCGAGCGCGAGGTTGACCGCCTCCCGGAGCTCGGGATTCGACGGTGAGAAGGCGAACCCGTACTGCTCCATCGTGTCGATCTGCTGGACTACCTCCAGGTCCGGGAGATCCTTCACGATCTCCAGGGACGCCGGAGCGTCGGTCATCACGGCGGTCACGCCGCCTCCCTCGAGCTCACGGAACATGTCCGAGTTGAGCTGGAACGTGACCAGCTCCACCCCGAGCGGCGCGATGTTCTCCTCGGCGAAGATCTTGCCCGTCGTCCCCTTCTGCACCCCGAGCGTGTCGCCCTCGCCCATCTGATCGTACGCGGTGAGGTCGGGCGTCTCGGCGGTGTTCACGGTGAGCGACTGCAGCGAGTTGTAGTACGGGTCCGAGAAGTCCACGACCTCTTCGCGGTCGGGCCGGATCGTCGCGGCGGCCGCAACCATGTCGAACTGGTTCCCCGCGACGGCCGTGAACACCGTGTCGAAGTCCGCCCGGATCCACTCCACGGTCAGCCCGAGCCGCGACCCGATCTCCTCCACGATGTCGATGTCGAAGCCCACCTCATCCCCGTCCACGACCGATTCGAACGGCGGGTAGTCGAGGCAGTTCGCGGCCTGCAGGACGCCCTCCTCGAGCGTCGTGAACGCCGGGAACCCCGTCGCCCCGGTCGCACCGGTGGCCGTCGCGCCGGTCGCCCCGGTCGCCCCGGTCGTGGCCCCGGTCTCGCCCCCGTCATCGTCCGCACACGAGGCCACGATGAGGGCGAACACCGCGACCGATGCCGCGATCATGATCCGCGCTCTCTTCAAGGTCCCCCTCCTATCGTTCTCAGCACCCACATCCGGCGGACCCGAGGTGAGCCCGGCGTGGCCCGTATCCTCCCCGACTTCGCCGCCGCGCTCAACCTGGGGACCCTTCGCCGCCGGCGGCGCTCCATCGGCCGCCTAGAGCCAAGTACGTCACGACGGAGCCCTCCGGATCGGCCAGCTCCCCGTCCGGCCCGAACCGGTAGCCCTGCACGAGTCCCTGGGCGATCGTGACGGATGCGAGGAACCTCCGGGTGGCCTCGCGCGACGGTCCATCCGCTCGGAGCGCTCGGAGCAGCAGGTTCGCGGCATCCCACCCCTCGACGGCGTATGCGCCGGGAGAGGCTCCGAACTCCGCCTGGTAGTCCTGGATGAACCGCTGGACGTCGAGCTCGAGCGACGTCGAGACGTCCGCGCACGCGCACGAACCGGCGATGCCGTCGGCCGCAGGCCCGGCGAGATCGAGGAAGTCGGGCCCGAGCAGACCGTCGCCGCCGGTGAACGTGATCCCGGAGCCCTCGAGCTCCAACACCGCCTCCGCGCCGGCGTTGGGACCGCCCACCCAGACGACGGTCGTGCAGCCCGATCGACCGACGACCTCCCGGGCGTCCGTGGGCTCGATCGTCGAGGGCGGGACGCCGATGCGCTGCCCGACGAGGTCCCCGAGGCCGCCCTCCGAGGGCTCATCCGAAAGGACGCAGGTCGCCGAGCTCGGGACGCGGTCCGCGAGCGCCTGCGCGACGGCCCCGAACGGTGCGACGAGGCGCCGCCACGCGGCACCGGCGGCCGGCGACCCACCGAGACCGGACAGGCTGATCGTCGGCAGGCCGGCACCGCCCGCGATCGATGCGCCGAAGTCCGCCCCGGGGGCCACGATCGCAGCCACGAAGGATGGGTCGTCCTCCAGCTCCTCGACGACCTCGGGGTCCGCGGCGATATCGAGCGGCACGAGCTCGGCCCGCGGGGCGGATGGGCTGGTGATCTCCGCGATCCGAAGCGCGAGCTCGACGCTCCGCCGCGCGGGGAGGACGTGTTCGAGCGCGTCGGGGCTCGAGAGATCCTCGATGAAGGCGATCTTCACCGACCGCGGCTCCTCCGCATCGCCCGCGCCGCAGGCGGCGAGCGAGGTCACCAGGGCGAGGGCGGCCGGGAGCAGGGTTCGGGACATGCGGCGCATCGACCCGCGACCATAATGGAAGCGGTGGAGATCCTGGTCCTGTACGAGCCGCAGGTGCGGAGCCTGGTCACGCTCGAGGAGGCTCGTGAGGCGGTGCGTGCGGCGTTCGTCGCCCTCGCCGAGGGTCGGGCGGTCCAGCCGGCGTCGCTCGATCTGGAGGCGCCGGGGCGACTCGGCGAGATGCACGTGAAGGGCTCGTTCCTGACCGGTGAACCGTTCTTCTCGCTGAAGGCGGCCTCGGGCTTCTCCGGCAACCGCGATCGCGGCCTCCCGGTGACCGGCGGGCTCTCGATGGCCTTCGACACCGAGAGCGGGTTCCTGCGAGCGCTGCTGTTCGACAACGGCTGGCTGACCGAGATCCGAACGGGGGCCGCCGGCGCGCTCGCCGCGGACCTCCTCGCCCGCCCGGACGTCACGACGGTCGGGATGATCGGCAGCGGCGGGCAGGCCGGCTACCAGCTGGCGGCCCTGCTCGAGGTGCGGTCGCCGGAACTGGTGCTGGTCTGGAGCCCGACCGCCGAGCGAGCCGAGGCGTACGCGAGCGACATGCGAGCCGCCCACGGCCTGGAGGTGCGTGTCGTTCCATCGGCGGAGGAGGCCGTCCGCGACACGGACCTCGTCGTCACGGCGACCCCGGCGACCGAACCGGTCGTGCGGGCCGGGTGGGTTCGTCGCGGCACGCACATCACGGCCATGGGCTCGGACTTCGCGAACAAGCAGGAGCTGGACGTCGGCCTGCTCGCGGACTCCCGGGTCGTGGCCGATCAGCTCGCGAACTGCCTGCGATCCGGCGAGGTCCACCACGCCGTCGAGGCGGGCGTCCTGTCGCCCGAGGACGTCGTGGAGATGGGTGACGTGGTGACCGGGCGCGTCGCGGGACGGACCAGCGACGAGCAGGTCACGATCGCGGACCTCTGCGGTCTCGGGATCGAGGACACCGCGATGGCCAACCTCGTCCTGCGACGGGCGCTCGAACGCGGGATCGGTGAGCGTCTCTCGGTCTGAGCGCTCCGCGTCCTCCGATAGAGTGGCGCGGCATCCGCGTCGGACCAGGAGGGATGTGAGCGTGGGCTCGGTCTTCGAGACGCTCGGCGTGCGACCCGTCATCAACGCTTCGGGCGTCTACACGGACCTGGGCGGGTCCCGGATCTCGCCCGAGGTCTGGTCGGCGATGTCCGAGATGAACGAGCGATGGGTGCGGATGCCCGATCTGCTCGACCGGTCCGGGGAGATCCTGGCTTCGCGCGTGGGCGCCGAGGCCGCTCGCGTAACCCCCGGCGCGGCCGCGGCGATCATGCTCGGGATCGCCGCGTGTATCACCGGCGAGGACGGGAAAGGGTGGGAGCAGCTCCCCGACACGAGTGGCCTCCGGGACGAGGTCGTGATCCAGGCGGCGCACCGGTACAAGTACGACCGCCAGGCATGGATGACCGGGGCGCGGCGGGTGGAGATCGGGTCCGTCGACGGGACCCACCCGGACCAGCTCCGAGCAGCGATCTCGGAGCGGACGGCGGCGATCCTGCATCCGGGACACCTCGACGGCGACGGGGGGACGCTCCCCCTCGAGGCGGTCGCCCAGGTCGCCCACGCCCGCGACGTGCCGATCTTCGTGGACGCCGCGTACCTCAACTACCCGACGTCGGTGATGCGGACGTTCATCGCGCGGGGCGCCGACCTCGTGTGTTTCAGCGCGAAGTACTTCGGCGGTCCGAACGCCGGCGGGTTCGTGGCCGGCCGGCGCGACCTCCTCCGGGCGATCGCGGGGATCGACTTCACCCGGTACGAATCGGGGGAGTTCCGCACGTACGGACGACCGCTGAAGCTGGATCGGCAGATCGTCGCCGGCGTCGTCCTCGCGCTCAACGCCTGGCTGTCGATGGACCACGATGCCCGGTTCGCCGGCTACGCCGCTCGCGTCGACGAGATCGGCCGGCGGGTGGGCGCGGTCCCGGGCGTCTCGCACCGTCCGATGTTCTTCACGATGGACGAGCGGTTGATCGAGCCGCAGCCCACGAACTGCCTCGTCGTGGATCTCGAGGCGGGCGGCGCTCGTTCCGCCGACGACGTGGCCGCGCGGCTCGCGGACGGCGAGCCGAGCATCGTCTCGGTGGTCGAGGGCGATCGGCTCCTGCTCGCGGTCGACGCGATGAACGACGAGGAGGCGCGGATCACGGGTGATCGCCTCCGCGCCGTGCTGGCGGGCTGAGTCGAGGGATGCGCTTCCCGCCCTTCCGCATGGAGCGGTACCAGTCCCTCCATGAACACTCGGTCGCGATGAACCTCACCGCGAGCGGCGTTCACGCCCCGACGCTGGACGAGCTCGCCGCGATCGCTCCTGGGGTGACCGACGGCCTCGGATCCGTCTACCTCGGATACGTGCAGACGAACGGCTCGATCGAGCTGCGTTCGCGCGTGGCGGCGCTCTACGACGGCGCGACGCCGGAGCACGTGGAGATCACGAACGGCGGAGCGGAGGCGAACTTCTGCCTCCTCGGCGCGCTCGTGGGACCCGGCGATCGCGTGGTGATGATGACACCGAACTACATGCAACCCTGGGGCGCCGCGGACGCGTTCGGGGCCGAGCTCGCAGCGTGGCCGCTCCGGTTCGACGGGTCGAGCTGGAACGCGGACCTGGACGAGCTCGACCGGCTCGCGGGTCCGGGAACGAAGCTCATCGCGATCTGCACTCCGAACAACCCCACCGGCGCGCGCCTCCGCGACGCCGAGCTCGACCGGATCGCGGAGATCGCCGCCGATCGTGGCGCATGGGTGCTGTCCGACGAGATCTACGCGGGGTCGGAGCTCGACGACGTTCCGACGGCCACGATGTGGGGACGGTACGAGCGGGTCGTGTGCACGTCCGGCCTGTCGAAGGCGTACGGCCTGCCCGGACTGCGCATCGGGTGGATCGTGGCGCCGCCGGAACTGATCGAGGCGTGCTGGACGGTGCACGATTACACGACGATCTGCCCGTCGGCGCTGAACGACCACATCGCGGCGAAGGTGCTCGAGCCCGAGGCTCGGGACGCGCTGCTCCAACGCAGCCGCGCGATCCTGCGGGACAACCTGACCGTCACATCATCCGTCCTGCGCGATGAAGCCCCGGACTGGCGTTGGGCTCCCCCCGAGGCCGGCGGGATGCTCTTCGTGCGGTACGGGGACGAACCGAACTCCACGGACCTCGCCGAGCGGATGCGGCTGCGCCACAGCGTCCTCGTGGTGCCCGGGGATCATTTCGGGATGGACGGCTTCCTACGGATCGGGATCGGAAGCCCACCCGAGACACTGCGCGGCGGCGTCGCGGCGTTGCTCGAGGAGCTCAAGGCCGAACGGACCCGTTGAGCCTCGCTTCCGGATCGTCGGACCGCGGGCCGTACACTTCTCGACGAGGCCGGGGTGGAGGAACGGTAGACTCGATCGCCTCAAAAGCGATTGCGCGCAAGCGCGTGCGGGTTCGAATCCCGCCCCCGGCACAACTCAGACGACGTGGCCCTCGCGGACGAGCTCGCCCGACCCGAACCGCTCGAGCCCGAGCCCCGAGATGTCCACGGTCGTGGCCTCACCGTCCACGATCAGCTCGGCAAGGAGCTTCCCCACGATCGGCGCGTGCTGGAACCCGTGACCGCTGAAGCCGTTCGCCAGGTAGAAGCCCGAGACCCCGGGCGCCTCCCCGATGATCGGATGCCGGTCGGGCGTCATCTCGTACAGGCCGACCCAGGAGTGCTCGATGCTCGCCTCCTCGATCGGCGGGAACACGCGGACCGCCGCCGGTAGCAGCCGCTCGGCAACGAACCCCTCGTCCGGCGTCGTGTCGAACGACGCTTGCTCGTCGGGACTCCCCATCCCCATCAGCACACCCTCGCCCTCGCGATGGAAGTAGAAGGAGGTCTCCGCGTCGATCACGAGGCTCCGACGTACGGGCACCCCTGCGAATGCACCGGTGACCAACACATGCCGCGGGATCGGCTCGAGCGGCAGCTCGATCCCCGCCGTCGAGGCGAGCAGGCCCGCCCACGGGCCGGCCGCGTTCACCACGACCGGAGCGTCCACATCGCCGCCCGAGGTCTCCACCCCGGCCGCTCGACCCGTCGACATGCGCACGGCGCTCACCTCGACGCCGAGCTCGATCTCCGCACCCGCTCGGCGGGCCAGCGTCGCGTAGCCCTGCGTGAGCCCGGACGGGTCCGCGATCCCGTCCCGCGGCCCGTAGGTCGCGCCGACCAGGCCTTCGAGCGAGATCCCGGGCGCCAGCGTCCCCGCCTCCTCCGGCGTGAGCAGCTCCGCCTCCACGCCGAGCGACCGATGGAGCTCGTTCGCCGACACGAAGTCCTCCCACAGCCGTCCGTTCGCGGACCAGGAAGAGGTACCCGTCCTGCACGACGTCGAGCGCAAGCCCATGCTCCTCCGCGAACCCGGTGATCATCGGCACGCTCGCCTTCGAGAGCCGGACGTTCGCCTCGCTCGAGAACTGGAAGCGGAACCCGCCCGCGCACGCACCGGTGGAGCCGGCGGCGAGATGATCCTCCCGTTCCAGGAGCAGCACCCTCCCGGCTCCGGCCGCCGCGAGGTGGTAGGCGGCGCTCGCGCCGACCACTCCCCCACCCACCACGACGACGTCGGCCGTGCGGGTCACCGGCGGTCGGCGGCCGCCCGCGCGACGATCAGGTCCTCGAACGCGACGCCGACCGACTTGAACAGCGTGACGTCGTCGGGCGACCTCCGCACGGGCCCGCCTCGCACCACCTCGGCCAGGTCGGCCTGCGATGTGATCGGGCCCGAACGAACCCTCGGCGATCGGAACGAGGAGATCGCCGGCCTCGGCGAGCGCGGCCTCCCGCGTCTCGACCACCACCTTCGCCCGGCGCACCCCATCCGTGTCGATCTCGCGCATCGTCGGCAGGTAGGCGCCGACCGCGTTCACGTGGACGCCCGCAGGGAGGGCCCCGCCGGTGACCACGGGGGTCTCGCTCGTCGTGCAGGTGCAGACGATGTCGGCGTCCCGTTCGGCCCCCGGCTCGCCGACGCGCGCCGTCATGCCGATCGTGGACGCCTCCGCCGCGAGTGCCTTGGCGGGCTTCGGCGACCGGGACACGACGACGACGTCCTCGATCGGTCGGACCGCACGCATCGCCTCGAGGTGCGACCGGGCCTGCACCCCGGCCCCGTACAGGACCAGACGGCGCGCGTCCTCGCGTGCGAGGAACCGCGTCGCGAGGCCGCTCACGGCCGCGGTACGCAGCGCCGTCAGGGAGGCGCCGTCGACGATCGCCACCGGTGCCTGGGTGTCCGCGTCGAACAGGGCGTAGACGGCGTGGATGAACGGGAGGCCACGCTCGGGGTTCGAGCTCGTCAGGGTCACGAGCTTCACGCCCAGCCCCTGCGGCCCGGACGCCGGCATCAGGTACACGGTTCCCGCCTGCGTGTCGACGTGTGTCCGCTGCGGCGCCGCCGGGAGGCGCTCGGCGCCGAACCCCGCGTGGAGCGCGTCGATCGCCGCTCGCATCGGCAGCAGGCGGGCGAGCGCATCCGCGTCGATCACGGGGACGGCCACTCAGAGCTCCCCGAGGTACGCCTCCCGCATCAGGGGGTTGTCCAGGAGGTTCTGCGCCGTGTCCGCCAGAACCACCTGTCCCGTCTGGATCACGTAGCCGCGGTCGGCGATCGACAACGCCATGTTCGCGTTCTGCTCGACCACGAAGACGGTACGCCCCAGCGCCCGGATCTGCTTGATGATCTCGAAGACCTGTTCGACGAGGATCGGCGCGAGACCCATGGACGGTTCGTCCATGAGCAGCACCTTCGGGTCGGCCATGAGGGCTCGGCACATGGCGACCATCTGCTGTTCGCCGCCGGACAACGTCCCGGCCTTCTGCTTGAGGCGCTCGCGTACCCGGGGGAAGGTGTCGAGCACCTGCTCCCGGTCCTGCGCGACCTTCTCCTTGTCCTTGCGCTGGTACGCGCCGAGATCGAGGTTCTCCGAGACCGTCATGTTGGCGAACAGTCGCCGGTTCTCCGGGACCATCGAGATGCCGCGCGCGACGACCTCGGCGGTCGGGAGCCCGCTCACGACCTCACCGTCGAGGACGACCTCGCCCTCGGACGGCTTCACGTACCCGAGGATCGTCTTCAGCGTCGTGGTCTTGCCGCTCGCGTTGCCGCCGAGCAGGCACACCATCTCGCCCGGGTAGATCTCGACGTTCACGTTGCGCAGCACGGCGACGAGGCCGTAATGGGTACTCACGTCCCGGAGCTCGAGCACCGGCCGCCGGTCGCCGTCCCCACCCGCGGCGGGGGCGGCCGGGGCCGGCAACGCCTCCGTCTCGACGGGCTGGACGTCGACCCCCGTCTCCGCCGGGTCGGGCGCCACCGTCTCGCCTACTGCGGGTGTCCGGTCGCTCATCCGGCGGCCTTGGTGCCGAGGTACGCCTCGATGACCTGCGGGTCGTTCGCCACGTCCTCGTACGTCCCCTCGGCGATCTTCCTCCCGTAGTCGAGCGCGATCACCCGGTCGGAGACGCCCTTCACCACTCGCATGTCGTGCTCGATCACGAGGACGGTCAGTCCCAGCACATCTCGCATCCGCACGATGTGGTCGCGGAGCTCGAGCGTCTCGCGCGGGTTCATGCCTGCCGTCGGCTCGTCCAGCATGACCAGCACCGGGTCGGTGGCCAGCGCGCGGGCCATCTCCAGTCGGCGCCGGTTCGCGTACGAGAGCGCGAAGGCGGGCTGGTCCTGCCGGTAGCCGGAGAGCCGCTTCCCGAAGAAGGCGAGGCTCTCCTTGGCCTTCTGCCGGATCCGCTCTTCCTCTCGTCGCGTGCTGGGGAGCCGCAGCACCGATCCGACCACGCCGGAGCTCGACCTGCAGTGCTGGCCGACCATCGCGTTCTCGAGGATCGTCATGTTCGGGAACAGGTGCACGGTCTGGAACGTGCGGGAGATGCCGAGGCGCGTGATCCGGTTGGGGGCCAGGCCCACGATGCTGTCGCCCCGGAACCGGACGTCGCCGTCGTCCGGGCCGTACAGCCCGGTCACGACGTTGAACATCGTGCTCTTGCCGGCGCCGTTCGGACCGATGACCGAGACGATCTCGCCCTCGTCGACGAACAGGTCCAGCCCCGAGAGCGCGTAGAGCCCCCCGAAGTGCTTCGCGACGCCGCTCAGCTCGAGGAGGTGCGGCGCGTCGCTCACTCGAGGTCCTCCCGCTCGCCCCCCAGTGCTCCGCCGGGCAGGCCCGCCGCGACCGCCGCCGTCTCGCCGGCTGCCTCGCCCGCCTCGCCCGTCTCGCCCTTGGCCCACGCGTCCTGCAGGGCCTCCTCGTCCTCGAGCTCCCGGCTCCGGCGGACGTTCGGCACCAACCCCTGCGGCCGCAGGATCATGATCGCCACCAGCGCGCCGCCGTAGATCAGGAGCCGGTACTCCTCGAACTCCCGGAGCAGCCCCGGCAAGCCGATCAGCACGAGCGCCCCCACGATCACCCCCGGCAGGCTCCCGAGGCCACCGAGGATCACCACGGCCAAGGCGGTGATCGACACGAGGATCTCGAAGCTCGACGGCGTCAGCGAACCGAGGCCGACCGCGAACAGCGCGCCTCCGAGTGAGCCGATCGCGCCGCCCATCGCGAACGCGAGCAGCTTGAACTTCGTCGTGCTGATCCCCATCGCGTCCGCGACCTGTTCGTCCTCCCGCATCGCGTTCCACGCCCGGCCGACGCGGGATGCCGACAACCGCCACGAGATGAACAGCGCGAGCAGGACGAACCCGAACGCCAGGTAGTAGAAGTGCTGCGGGTTGTCCTGGAAGTTCAGGCCGAAGATCTCCGCCTTCGTCACCCCCCGCATGCCCTGCGGGCCCCCGATGAGCGGCTGCGCCCACCTCGATGCGGTGATGATGCTCACGATCTCGCCGAGGCCGAGGGTGACGATCGCGAGGTAGTCGCCGCGGAGCCGCAGCACCGGTGCGCCGATCAGCACCCCGACGCCGGCGGCCAGGAGCGCGACGATCCACACGGCCACGTAGAAGTTGAGATCGGCCGACAGCGCCGGCTCGGCGGCGCCGGTCGACGTGTTGAGGAACGCTCCGGTGAGCAGCCCGGTCGTGTAGGCGCCGAACGCGAAGAAGGCGACGTACCCGAGGTCCAACAGGCCCGCGTACCCGACGACGATGTTCAGGCCGAGGCCGAGCAGGATGTAGATCATCACCTGCCCGAGGACTTCGGAGATGACCGTCCCCAGGAGCAGCGGCACGAGCATCAGGAGCGCGAAGACGGCGACGAGCAGCCCGAGCCTCGCCGCCGACCGCTCGCGGACGGTCGACCGCACCCGTGCCCGTGCGTTCTCGACCCGCTCGATGCCACGCCACGTCCGCGGCGGCCGCCACCGCGAAGATCAGCGCCGCCCCGAGCCAGGTGAGCCCCCCCGTCACCGGGCTGTACAGCCAGTCGGCCTCCACCCCGAGCTGGACGAGGACGATCGGCACGATCCGCTGGAGGAGACCGAGGAGCAGGACGGCGGCCACGCCGACCGACGCCGGCTTGCGGACCCTTGCGGGCGCGGTCCGGGCGAACGCCCCGACGGCACCGCCCGCGGCGCTCGCCGCCACGAGCACGAACAGCCCGCCGGGCACGCCGAGCCCGAAGGTCAGGAAGTCGATCAGCGCCTCCGAGATCTGGATGAAGACCTCACCGATCCGGTCGACCCCGAACCAGTTCGCGAACGCGGTGGCGGCGGCGAAGGTCGCACCCGTGACGAGTCCCGTCAACGTCCCGATCACGAGCCCGGGCCCGAAGGCGGCCTCGCGGCGCTCGCCGGCGACCGTCCGAGGCCTGGTCACGACGAAGCCCATCAGCAGGGCCGGGGCGACGATCATCACGCGCCCGAGCGTGACCTGGTCGCCGACGAGCTCGAGATCCGCGAACCTCGTGTACAGGCCGACGAGGGCGACGTAGATCGCGATCGCGCCCCCCACGAGCCCGGTGCGCACGACCGAACGCGCCGCCGACCCGCCCATCACACCTTCTCCGCCTCGGCGGACCCGAGCAGGCCACCCGGCCGGAAGATCAGGACGAGCACCAGCACGAGGAACGTGAACGCGTCCTTCAGTTGGAACGGCGACGGCACGTCGTACCCCGTCAGGATGAGGGCCGGGCCGAGGGACTGGAGGAGCCCGAGCGTGATTCCCCCGAGCGCCGCGCCCGAGATGCTCCCGATCCCGCCCAGGACGGCGGCGGTGAACGCCGCGATCCCGGGCGGAAGCCCATCGAGAAGTTCACCGGTCTCGAAGGTGATCGCGTACAGGACCGCGGCGATCCCTGCGAGCAGCCCGCCGATCGCGAACGTGATCATGATGACGCGATCCACCTTGATCCCCATGAGGCTCGCGATCTCGTGGTCCGCCGCCACGGCGCGCATCGACTTCCCCGTCCGGGTCCGCGCGACGAACAGGGAGAGTCCCGCCACGGCGATGATCACGGTGACGAGCACGACCACCTGGGTCCGGTCCAGCGTGAGGCCGAAGATCGTCCACGTCCCCTCGAGGGCGGCGGGGACGCCGAACCCTTTGGTCTGGGCGCCGAAGAACCCTCGAGCGGTCTCCCGGAGGAACAGCGACGCGCCGATCGCGGTGATCGAGCGGAACGAGGCGAGGCGCGTTCCGCAGCGGGCGGTAGGCGATCCGCTCCAGCAGGACGGCGACGCTCATCGACGTCACCATCGCGACGATGAGCAGGATGGCCATCGACAGGACCGGTTGGCGATCCAGGAACCCGCTCGCCTCGTAGGCGTCCGAGAAGAAGAACGCGGCGAACGCTCCGATCATGAACACCTCGCCGTGGGCGAAGTTGATCATCCGCAGGATCCCGTACACCAGCGTGTAGCCGAGGGCGATCAGCGCGTAGATCGATCCCTGCGCGAGACCGAGGACGATGAAGTCTCGCCAGGCCGCCGAGGAGAACCGTTCATCCGGAGGCAACGTCAACGTCCGGAACGCCCCGATCGCCACGATCGCCGACGATCAGGACCGACAGCGTGATGAGGACGATCCGCCGCCAGGGAAGCCGTTCGAGGCGTCCGAGTTGCGCGCCCCGAGCCTCGGGCGGCCGTTCCTTGGTCGCCCTGGCCATCGTCTGCGGGAGACTAGTCCATCCCTAACGACGGCGCTGCGGGTGGGCCGAAGGCCCACCCGCAGCTCGCCGTGCCGTTCCGATCAGATGACGTCTGCCAGCGTCTTCGTGTCGCTGTACACGGCGTCGGCCGGCTCTTCGCCGCCCTCGACCGGCCAGTTCGGATACTGGAAGATGCCGATCGTCACGTCGGTCGCGCAGTCACCGAGCGGGGTGCACGTGATGATCCCGGTCATCCCCTCGTAGCCGCTCGTCGCGAAGTACGCGTCCCGCAGCGCGGTCCGGGAGATCGTCAGGTTGCCGCTCCCGTCGTCCACCGCAACCTCTTCGATCGCGAGGAACAGCGTCTGCGCGGCGTCGTACGCGTGCGCGTGGAACACCGACGTGGGCTCGGTCCCGAACTGCTCCTAGTACGCCGGGAGGAACTCGTCGTTGTAGAACGCGCCGTCCTGGAACACGGTCACGTCCGGCGACGACGCGTAGTAGTCCGTGGTCGCGTCACCGGCGGTCTCGATGAACCCGGACTCCAGGCAGCCGTCCGAACCGATCTGCACGGTGCCCTCCGGCAGGATGTCCGCGCCCTGCACGTAGCTGAGCGCGCACACCGGGTTGAAGTTCGGGCCGTACACGACGTCCGGCTCGCCCTCGGCGATGCTCGTGAGCACCGGTCCGAGGTCCGTGTCGGCGCTGTTCACCTGCTCGACCGCCGTGATCGTCCCGCCGCCCGCCTCGAAGTTGTCGCGGAACGCGCTGGCCAGACCGTCGGCGTACGGGCTCTCGTCGTTGATCGTCGCGGCCGTGGTGGCGCCGAGTTCGTTCAGCGCGTACTCGGCCACGATCGCGCCCTGGATCTTGTCGTTGTGCGCGGTCCGCGCGTAGAAGGGCTGGTGCGCCTCCTCCGACGTGAGTCCGGGGTTCGTGTTCGACGGCGAGATCATCAGGTAGCCGACGTCGCTCGTGATCGTGTCGGCGACGCCCAGCGCCGCACTCGAGCACGACGTGCCGAACACCGCGACGATCTCGGGGTCGGCGACGACTGCCGTCCCGCCCGACTGACCGCCCTCTGCCGAGCAACCGTCGTCCTCCTGCTGCAGCGTGACGTCGTGTCCCAGGAGCTGCCCCGGCGCCGCGTCGAACGCGTCGTCCAGGTAGTCGATCGCGAGGATGATCCCGTTGTTGCTGTCGGTGCCCAGGAACGCGGTATCACCGGTGATCGAGAGCAGCGACGCGAGCTTGATCGGCGCTCCCGCGGCCACCTCCACGCAGCCGAACGGGTCGGCGTCGCAATCGACGGCCCCACCGGTCGCGGTTGGGCCCGTGGCGGTGGTCCCGCCGCCCTCGTCATCATCGCCGCCGCACGCAGCGGCGATGAGCGACAGGGCTGCGAAGATCGCCATCGTGGCGAAGATCTTCCGCCTCCTCATCTATCCCCCCTTCGTTGTTGCCTTCGGTTTCCTACGGAACTGGAGCCTGTCGGATCAGGGATCTAGCCGTTCCCCCCCTTTCTCCCCTTCCGTAGGGGTGGTACCTACCACATCCCGCCCGTGCCGGGCCACCCGGATCCGGGGCTGGGCGGGCCCCCTCCGCATCTAGTACGGAACGATGCCCCGCCGGAGACTGCCCGGGCACGGACCTGGATCACCTCCGCGCCGATGCGGCGACCTCCGCCGCCGAGAGCCGGCCGATGCGACACGACGGTCGCCGCCTGCGGCCCGAGGAGCAGCCGGAGCTCGGAGAGCAGCCCCTCGCCCGCATGCACGCGGACGCTCCCGACGTCGAGCGGACGGACGCCCCCGGTCGCGATGTATCGCACCCGCACCGGCATCTGCCCGGCATGGGTGGCCAGGAGCTCCTTCAGCTTGCCGATCACCGCGGCGGTGCAGCTGGCGGCCGGGACGTCGATCTCGAGGACGCCGTCGGGCAGGCGAGGCTGGTCCGCCCCCGCCAGCTCGGGCTCGCTGATCTCGACCGCCCGAAGCTGCAGCTCCTCCCCTCGAGCGCGCCGGTCGACGCGACCCTTGACGAGCAGGATCGCGTCGTGCTCGAGCAGCGGCTGGACGCTCTCGTACTGGCCGGGGAAGACGACCACCGTCACGCCTCCCGCCAGGTCCTCGAGCCGCACCTGCGCGTACGGCTCTCCCTTCTTCGTGTAGCGGCGGGCGACGGTCGCCACGATGCCCGCAACCGTCACGAGGTCGCCGTCGTCGAGGTTGACGACCTCGGAGATGTCCATGTCGGCCAGCGAGGCGAGCCGGTCGCGCACCGCCAGCAGCGGGTGGTCCGTCACGAACTGGCCGAGCATCTCCTTCTCCAGCCGGAGCAGCGTCCGCTTGTCGAACTCGTCGGCTCCGATCACGGACTCGTCGACCTCGGTGCGCCGCTCGTTCGCCCCCGCCGAACAACGAGAACTGACCGGCCGCCTCCGCCTTGCGCTCCGCGGCGATCGGTGCGGAGACCTTGTCCTGGTTCTCGACCAGCCCGCGGCGCTTGTAGCCGAGGGAGTCGAACGCCCCGGCGTAGATCAGGCTCTCGAGCACCTTCTTCGTCAGGACCGACGGGTCCACCTTGCGGCAGAAGTCGGCGAACCCGTCGAACGTCGCCCTTGGCTCCTGCGTGCCTCGATCACCTGTTGCACCGCTCCCGCCGCCGACGTTGCGCACCGCCGACAGGCCGTACCGGATCTTCGGTTCGCCGCTCGAGACCGGCGCGAAGTCCTGCTCGGACTCGTTCACGTCGGGCGGCAGGACCTCGAGGCCCATGAGCCGGCACGCGTTCAGGTAGAACGGCTTGCGGTCCTTGTCGTCCTTCACGCTCGTCAGGACCGCGGACATGTACTCGACGGGATGGTGCGCCTTCAGGTAGGCGGTCTGGTAGGCGACGTAGCCGTACGCGCATGCATGCGACGCGTTGAACCCGTAGTCGGCGAACGGCTCCATCAGCTCGAAGAGGTCCTGTCCAGCCGCTCCGCGTAGCCGTGGTCCCCGGCAGCCCTCGATGAACCGTCTCGCGATGCACCGCGAGCTTCGCGCGGATCTTCTTGCCCATCGCCTGGCGGAGCAGTGTCGGCCTCGCGCCATCGAGTAGCCGGCCATGCGCACCGCGATCTGCATGACCTGCTCCTGGTAGACCATGATGCCGTAGGTCCCGGCGAGGATGTCCTCCAGGTCCTCGTGCAGGTACGTCACCGGCCGCCGTCCGTGCTTGCGTTCGGCGTACTCGTGGTGCATCCCCGCGTTCAGCGGCCCGGGCCGGTACAGCGCCACGAGCGCCATGAGGTCCTCGAAGCGGTCGGGCGCGAGCGCCCGGATCAGCTGGCGCATCCCGGCCGATTCCATCTGGAAGACGCCGGTCGTGTCGGCCCGTTGCAGCATCGCGTAGACGGCCGCGTCGTCGAGCGGCACGTGGTCGATGTCGAGATCGACGTCGCGTCTGCGCAGGTGCGACAGCGTGTCCTCGATCACCGACAGCGTGCGCAGGCCGAGGAAGTCCATCTTCAGCAGGCCGAGCTCCTCGACGCCGTGCATGTCGAACTGCGTCAC
The DNA here is from genome assembly GCA_963771385.1 of uncultured Actinomycetes bacterium. Taxonomy (GTDB): domain Bacteria; phylum Actinomycetota; class UBA4738; order UBA4738; family HRBIN12; genus DASSJM01. The sequence goes on along the minus strand of CAVYTE010000002.1, from coordinate 340,042 downwards.
GATCCGGCGCGAGTCGTCTCGCGAGTCCTTCGAGAGCTTGAGCGGCAGGTAGTTCACGAGCGGCGCGTCCCCGATCACGACGCCGGCGGCGTGGACCGAGTCCTCGCGGCGCAGGCCCTCGAGCGCCCGAGCCGTATCCGACGATCTCGCTTGCCTCGGGCTCACGCTCGTAGGCGTCCGCGGAGCTCGTGCGAGAGCTTCAGCGCGTCCTCGATCGGCTCGTCGCGCCCCATGATCGCCGGCGGGTACATCTTGCAGAGCCGGTCCCCGACGCTGGCCGGGAACCCCAGCACCCGGGCGGCGTCGCGGATCCCCTGCTTCCCCTTGATCGTCTGGAACGTGATGATCTGCGCCACGTGGTCGGAGCCGTACTTCGTCGGCGACGTACCGGATCACCTCGTCGCGGCGGCGCTCGTCGAAGTCCATGTCGATGTCGGGCATCTGGATCCGACCCGGGTTGAGGAACCGCTCGAAGATCAGCCCGTAGCGGAGCGGGTCGAGGTCGGTGATGCGCAGCGAGTACGAGACGACCGATCCGGCGGCCGAGCCTCGCCGGGCCCGACACGGATCCCGCTCTCCCTCGCGAACCGGATCAGGTCCCACACGATCAGGAAGTAGCCGGAGAACCCCATCGAGGCGATGACGCCGAGCTCGTGCTCGATCCGATCGTCGATCTCGGGGGTGAGCTCGCCGTAGCGCTCGCGAGCGCCCTCGGTGACCAGCTCGCGCAGGTAGCCGTCGCGGTCCTTCCCCGCCGGCGGCTCGAACCGCGGCACGTGGAACCGCTCCGACGGGCGCCGCCTTCTCGCCGTAGACGGAGCTCGAGCTCGCACATCTCGGCGATCTCCAGCGTCGCGTCGCACGCCTCGGGGAGCTCGCGGAAGACCTCGCGCATCTCCTGCGGGCTCTTCAGGTAGAACTCGTCCGAGTCGAACCGCAGCCGGTTCATGTCGGTCTGCACCTTCTGCTGCTGGATGCACAGCAGCACGTCGTGGGGCTTCGCGTGCTCGCGCTCCGTGTAATGCAGGTCGTTCGTCGCCACGAGCGGCAGCCCCGTCCGGCGGGCGAGCGCGATCAGCCCCGGCAGGACCCGTCGCTGGTCGGCCACGCCGTGGTCCTGGAGCTCCACGAAGAAGTTCCCGGCACCGAAGATGTCCGCGTACGTCGCGGCCGCCTCCTCCGCCTTCGCCTCCTGGCCGGCGAGCAGGGATTGCGCCACCTCCGAGGCGAGGCAGCCCGAGAGGCCGATCAGGCCCTCGGAACGTTCGGCCAACAGCTCCTTGTCGATCCGCGGGCGGTGGTAGAAGCCCTCGAGGTGTGCGTCGGTCACGAGGTGCAGGAGGTTGCGGTACCCGGTCTCGTCGCGGGCCAGGATCGTGAGGTGCCGGTACTTCTCCTCGCTCTCGCCCGGGGCCCGCTCGAACCGCGAGGAGGGGGCGACGTAGGTCTCGACGCCGAGGATCGGCTTCACGCCGGCGGCCAGGCCGGCCTCGTAGAAGCGGAGCGCCCCGAACATGGCCCCGTGGTCGGTGAGGGCGAGCGCGGGCATCTCGAACGCCTTCGCCCGTTCGAACAGGGCATCGATCCGCGCGGCACCGTCCAGCAGCGAGTACTCGGTGTGGGTGTGGAGGTGGACGAAGCTGCTCACCGCTGGACCGAGCCCCCTGTGGGAAACCTGTGGATTACTTACACGCTTGTGATTCCCGGGGATCGAAGGATAGACTCGCGGAGCGGAAGACGCAACCGGCGAGGTCATGCGCCGAGGGCCAGGGTGAGGCGATCGGATGCGACTGTCGTACTCGAGCATCAACACGTACGAAACGTGCCCCGCCAAATTCAAGTTCCAATACGAGGACCGGCTCCCCCAGGCGCGCTCGCCGGCGCTCTCGTTCGGCGACTCGCTGCACCGAGCCCTGCGCGCGTTCCACGACCGGCCGGTCCCCGTCGCTCCGCCGGTGGACGAGCTGCTCGAGTTGCTCGAGGCCTGCTGGGTCTCCGACGGCTTCGGCACCGAGTCCGAGGAACAGATGTACCGGGAACACGGGCGTCAGGTGCTCGCGCAGTACCACCGCGAGAACGCGGATGCGTATCGGATCCCCGCGGCGCTCGAGTTCCGGTTCCAGATCGACCTCGACGGGATCGCGCTCTCGGGGGTGATCGACCGGCTCGACCGGATCCCGGGCGGCGGCTACGAGATCATCGACTACAAGACGAACCGGCGGCTCCCGCCGCAATCGCGGATCGATCAGGACCTGCAGCTGTCGATCTACCACCTCGCCGCGAAGGAGATCTGGGGGATCGAGCCGGAGCGGCTCACGCTCTACTTCTTGCTCCCGGGCCAGCGCATGACCACGGTCCGGACCCCGACGGACCTCGAAGACCTGCGTCGGCGGATCGGCATCGTCGCCGAACGCATCGGCGCCGGGATGTTCGAGCCGCGACAGAACCCACTGTGCGACTGGTGCGAGTTCCAGGCCCTGTGTCCGCTGTTCCGCCACCGCTCCGAACGCGAGGAGGGCGACGCGACCCCCAGGATGACCGCGATCGTCGACGAGTGGATCGACCTGAAGCGACAGGGACGTACGGTGTACCGCCGGATCGACGAGCTCGGCGGGCTGATCCACGCGTTCTGCGACGACACGGCTACCGACGGCTCTTCGGGAGCGACGGCGCCGCGATCGATCGCCGGCCGCAGCACGTGACGGCGCCCGTGGACGAGCAGGTTCGTGCGGTGCTCGAGCCGCTCGGGCTGTGGGACCAGGTCCTGACCGTCGACCCGGCGAAGGTGAACGCCCTCATCGAATCGCGGACGCTCTCCCCGGACGTCGAGGATCGCCTGCTCGCCTCCCGCGAGGAGGTCCGAACGCAGCATGCGCTCTTCCTGAAGGAGGCGGAGCGGATCAAGCGATGAAGCGGCGGGGCGGTCGCGGGGGCCGGTCGCGGTTCCGGTGGGTCAGACCTCCCCCCTGACCCGCCGGAGCGCCTCGGAGAGATCGCCCGGGGGCGCGTCCACGAACGCGAGATGCTCGCCCGTCATCGGGTGGACGAAGGCGAGCGTCCAGGCGTGCAGGAACGGGCGAGACAGACCGAGGGCGCGCGCATCGTCACCTCCTCCGCCGTACCTCCGGTCGCCCAGGATGGGGTGCCCGATCGCCGACAGGTGGACGCGGATCTGGTGGGTCCGGCCCGTCCGAGGAGCGGCCTCCAGCAGCGTCGCGCGTCCGAACCGCTCGCGGACCTCGAACCGCGTCTCGGCCTGCCGCCCGCCGGTCGCGTCCACGCGGATCCGATCGCGCCCGAGCGGCCGAGCGGCGCGTCGACCGCGAACCGATCGTGCTCCACCGGCCGCGGACCAGCGCGAGGTAGCGCCGTTCGACGTCGTGCCGGCGGAACAGTCCCGCCAGCGCCTCGTGCGCCTCGTCGTCGGACGCGACCACCAGCAACCCGGACGTGCCCGCGTCGAGCCGGTGCACGATGCCGGGTCGCAGCGACCCGCCGCGGCGACAGCGGCACGCCCATGCCGAGGAGCCGGTTCACCAAGGTGCCGGTGCGCCGATTCTCGGTCGGATGCGTGACCAGCCCGGCGGGCTTCGGATCACCAGCAGGTGCTCGTCCCGCCAGCAAGCTCGAGCGGCGGGCCCTCCGGCGCCAGCTCCGCGCCGGCGCCAGGTCCACCTCGATCATCTCGCCGCCGGCCAGCCGATGGGACTTGGATCGGGCCGGCCCGTTCGACCGTGACGCCGCCGCGGCGATCGCGCGTTGCACGTCCGCACGCGGCGACGCCGAGCGCGTGGCGACCACGGCGTCCAGACGTCCGGGCTCGGCCTGCGAACCGCTCGGTCACGCGGCGGGTCATCGGGCGCCTCCGAAGGCGTCCCCGGATCCGTGCGGCGGCCCACCCGGGTCGTTCGCACCTTCGAGCTCACCCCGATCGCCATTCGAGAAGGCCAGGACGATCGCCCCCACGACGATCGCGGTGTCCGCCACGTTGAAGATCGGCCAGACCTGGAAGTCGACGAAGTCGACCACTCGCCCCGAGAACCCCGGCCCGCGCACGATGCGGTCGGTGAGGTTGCCGAGCGCACCGCCCAGGATGAGCCCCAGCGCCACCGCGACGTTCCGCCGATCGGGCCGGAACGCCGTCCACGACGATCACGAGCGACACCACGATCGTCGCCGCCGACGAAGATCCACGGCGTGCTCCGCCCGAGGCTGAACGCGCCCCCCGGAGTTGGTGGTGAACCTGCAGGGCGAGGACCCCGGGGATCAGGCCGATCGGCGGACGGCCGGCGAGCGCCGCTTCGGCCCAGACCTTGGTCAGCCGGTCCAGGAGGTAGGCCGCGCCGGCCGCCACCGCGAAGAGCACGACCGCGCCGGCCGCTGCACGCGGTCACCGGCGTCACCGCCGCGATTGCGCCTGCGCGTCCTTGATGCAGAGATCGACGTACGGCAGCGCCTTGATGCGAGCCTTCTCGATTGGCTTGCCGCAGCGGGCGCAGATGCCGTACGTGCCCTCGTCGATCCGTTCGAGGCGCGTTCGATCTTGTCCAGCAGGTCGCGCACGTTCTTTTCGATCGACAGGTCCTTCTCGCGCTCGAAGGTGGCCGTGCCGGCGTCGGCCGACTCGTCGTCGAGGCCCACTCTCCGGCCATGTCCGACTGCGTCGAGGCGAAGACTTCTCCTCGATCGTGGCCAGCTGCTCCTCAGCTCGGTCGCTCCTCGACGAGCGCTCGCAGATCGTCGACCTCTTTCTTCGTGAGCTTCGCTGGGCCATGGTCGGGGAAGGTAGCACGTGGCCATCCCCGACGATCACGCCCGAAGGTCCTTGAGACGCATCTCCGCCTCGCGTCGACGAGACCGGCGACCTGAACGCTTCGTGCGACGTGGCACCCCGAGGCGGTGGATGAGCGACCAGGCACGACGATCCCTCGCGCCTCCACCCGGACACCGACCGACGCGGGTCACGCGACGCCGACCACGCCCACCGGCCGTGTAGCATGCCGCGCACAGGCAACGACGGGAACGAGTCGCGAGGGCCAGATCGGCGGAGCGAGCCGGGGACGGTGCGAGCCCGGCGGCCGACCTCCTCGCGCACATCCTCCCCGAGCCCCTGCCCGAACCGGCGGCGACGGCCGCCGCCCGCGGTAGACGCAGGCGGGTCCGCCCGTGATCAGCGGAGGCTCGTGATCGGCTCGGACCGGAGCGGCCGGCGCCGAGAGGGCCCGGCAACGCGGGGTGGTACCGCGGGGCCCGACGCCTCGTCCCTGCACCGAGGCGTTCGTCGAGGGGGAGGAGAGCGCCAGATGGCACGGTTCGATGCGGTGGACCCGAAGGTGGACTTCCCTGAGCTCGAGCGGGGCATCCTCGTCGTTCTGGAAGGATCAGCGACATCTTCCAGCGCTCGCTGGAGCAACGAGAGGACGCGCCCGGTGGATCTTCTACGAGGGACCGCCGACCGCGAACGGCATCGCCCGGCGTCCACCACGTGGAGCCGCGCACCTTCAAGGATGTCTACCCACGCTTCAAGACGATGACCGGCCACCTCGTCCCTCGGAAGGCGGGCTGGGACTGCCACGGGCTGCCGGTGGAGCTCGAGGTCGAGAAGGAGATCGGCACCACCGGCAAGCGCGACATCGAGGCGTTCGGCATCGCGGAGTTCAACCGGCGATGCCGCGAGTCGGTGCAGCGGTACGTGGGTGAGTTCGAGCGGCTCACCGAGCGCATCGGCTACTGGATCGACATGGACGACGCGTACTGGACCATGTCGACCGAGTACATCGAGAGCGTCTGGTGGTCGCTGCAAGCAGCTTCACGAACGCGGCCTGCTGGTCGAGGCCGACAAGGTCACCGCCTACTGCCCGCGGTGCGGCACGGCGCTGTCCGACGCCGAGGTCGCCATGGGCTACCGGACGGTCGAGGACCCCAGCGTGTTCGTCCGGTTCCCGATCGTCGAGGCGCCCGATCCCGGCCTGGTGGGGGCCTCGCTGCTGGTCTGGACCACGACCCGTGGACCCTCCCTCGAACGACGGGCGTCGCGGTGAGCGCGACGGATGACTACGACGTCGTCGAGCGCGACGGCGAGCGGCTCATCGTGGCCGAGCGCTCACGGACTCGCGTCCTCGGCGAGGACTGCGGCGTCCGACGCGACGGTGCTCGGCGCCGACCTCGTGGGTGCCCGGTACGAGCCGCCGTACCCCAACGTCGAGGGCGCCCACCGCGTGGTTGCGGGCGATTTCGTCTCGCATGGACGACGGCACCGGCATCGTGCACCTGGCTCCTGCGTTCGGGCCCGAGGACCTCGCGGTCGGGCGGGCGCAGGGATGGCCCGTTTACAAGCCGGTCGACGACGACGGGCGCTTCACCGACCTGGCGCCCGGGTTCGTCCGCGGGCTGTTCGTCAAGGACGCCGACCCGCTGATCGTCGAGGACCTCCGGGCGCGCGGGGTGCTGCGTGCGCGAGGAGACGCTACGAGCACAGCTACCCCTTCTGCTGGCGCTGCGAGACCCCGCTCCTCTACTACGCGCGGACCTCGTGGTACGTGCGCACCACCGCCGTGAAGGATCGCCTGCTCGCGGTCAACGAGCGACGTCGACTGGTTCCCCGAACACATCAAGCACGGCCGGTACGGCAACTGGCTGGAGAACAACGTGGACTGGGCGCTCTCGCGCGAGCGCTACTGGGGCACCCCGCTGCCGATCTGGCGGTGCGACGAAGGACACGACACGCGCCGTCGGCTCGCTGACGGAGCTGGGCGAGCTGGCCGGCACGACGTGTCGGCGATCGACCCGCACCGGCCGACGATCGACGAGGTCACGTTCGCCTGCCGCGAGTGCGGCCGCACGGCGACCAGGCGCGTCCCCGAGGTGATCGACACCTGGTACGACTCGGGCGCGATGCCGTTCGCGCAGTGGGGTTATCACCCCGAGCTGGGCCGCGGCGACGAGGAGTTCGAGCGGACACTTCCCCGCCGACTTCATCTCCGAGGCGATCGACCAGACGCGCGGCTGGTTCTACACGCTGATGGCCGAGGGGGTCCTGCAGTTCGACGCAACCGCCTACCGCAACGTCGTCGTGCCTCGGACACATCGTCGACGAGCGACGGCCGCAAGATGTCCAAGTCGCTCGGCAACATCTTCGACCCGTGGGAGGCGCTGGACCGGCAGGGCGCCGACGCGCTGCGGTGGTTCATGATCACGAACGGCTCGCCGTGGTCGTCGCGCCGGATCGGTCACGAGGTGCTCGACGACGTGCTGCGCCAGTTCCTGCTGACCGCTGTGGAACGTCTACGCGTTCTTCGTCACGTACGCGAACGCCGAGGGCTTCGACCCGGCGGATCCGCGCATGCGGCGCCGCCCGTCGCCGAGCGGCCGCTGCTCGATCGGTGGGCCCTGTCGCGGCTGGCACAGACGGTCGTGGATCGAGCCCGCGCGGGCTCGATGCCTACGACGCCACGGGCGCGGGCCGCTCGGATCGCGGCGTTCGTCGACGACCTGTCGAACTGGTACGTGCGCCGGTCGCGCCGCCGGTTCTGGGACCCGGCAGGCGCGGGCGGTGACGACTCGCGCGCGGCGTTCCACACGCTCTACGAGTGCCTCACGACGGTGGCGCCGCTGCTGGCGCCCGTTCACGCCGTTCATCGCCGAGGCGCTCTGGCGGAACCTGGCCGCGCGGCGCGACGGCGGCACCCGACTCGGTGCACCTCGCCGACTACCCCGAATCCGACGGCTCCCGACGCGACGAGGATCTCGATGCGCGCCATGGCGGCCGCCCGCGGCGATCGTCGGCCTCGGACGCACCGTTCGCGACGAGACCAAGACTCGGGTGCGCCAACCGCTCTCGGAGGCGGTCGTGCACTACGCCGGCGACCACGAGCGCGCTCGAACCGCTCCTGGGCAGCGTGGCCGACGAGCTGAACGTCAAGCGGGTCGTGTTCGCCGAGACCGCGGACGAGCTCGGTCGCTGGCGCGCCAAGCCCAACTTCCAGGTGCTGGGGCCGAGCGCTCGGCTCGCGGGTCAAGCAGGTCGCGGCGGCGTTGGGTGCCGACGACGGCACGCTCGCCGCGGCGCTCGCCCGAGGAGAGGATGTCGCGGTCGCGCGCCGGGCGAGCAGGTGACGCTCGAGCCGGACGACGTGCGACCTGGTGCAGGAGATCAGGCGAAGGGTGGGGCGTGGCGAGCGATGGCGGGCCTCACGGTGGCGCTGGATCTGACCTCACGGACGAGCTCCGCCGCGAAGGCGTGGCGCGAGAGCTGATCCGGGCCGTCCAGGATGCCCGAAAGGCCGCCGGGCTGGAGGTTGCCGACCGGATCGAGCTCGGCCTGCGGTCGGGGCGAGTGGCGACGGCGCTGTGACGGCGCATCGGGACGTGATCGTGGCGGAGACGCTGGCGGTCGAGCTGATCGTCGGCGAGGTCGACGGCCACCGGCGCGACGCGACGATCGAGGCGAGCCGGAGTGATCGACCCCAGACGGCGGCGTGCGCGACAGCCCGAGCGATCGCGACGAGCAGTCCTGAGCCCACCAGCGACCTCGAGTCCCGACAGCGGGCGCCGGCCGATCGCAGTCCTCGTCGCCAGCAGGCAGCTCGCCGGCACCGAGCGCTCACGCCGCGATCACGCCGAACCGCAGGGCGCGTCGTCCCGTGGCCGAACGCCTCGGTCGGCCGAACACGTCGACCTCCGCGTCGAGCCGCAGCCTCGCACGAGAACAGGTCGCGCAGGGAGGGTCCCCGTCGCGGGGTAGCCTCCTCTCGTCGGACACGGCGGGCTCGGGTTCGGCCACGCCAGCCGCCGCTCGGGGCCTCGTCGGCGCTCGGCCGCGACCGGCTCCGGACACGCGCGTGGCCTCGGGTGCCGGCGCTCCGACGGGCACGGACCACGGCCGGGCTGCCGGCTCCGCCTTGCCGCGCGCGGCACTCGTGGGCCGGCTCCGCGGCGGCCGCGGGCGCGGCTGTCGCCGCAGCCGCCGCCGGCTTCCGCGTCGCCTTCGACCATCCCCTTGACGGTCTCTGCATGACCTTGGACCAGGCCGGCGAGGCTCTGGAGGAACTCCCGCTCCTTGACGAGGAACGCGTGCACGGCCGCCGTGCTCGCGCGGACCGACCGTCGCCGCCCGACCCCGGCACCTCTCGGCCTCGGCCGACGATCCGCGCCGCCTCGGTCGCGAGCCCGCTCGATGATCTCGTCCGCCTGACGCGAGACGTCGGCGAGATCGGGAGCGCCCACCATCGGGGGCGGCGCGCCTTGCGTAGCCGGTCGACCTCCGCGACCAGGGCCGACATGGTATCGGTGACCGTGTCGAGGAACTCATCGACGTCGCGCATCTTGTAGCCGCCGAAGCGCGAGACGCGGAATTCCTTCTGCTGGATGTCGAGCGGACCCAGCATGATCGCGCAGGCGACGGCGATGCCGTCTCGACGCCGTGCCTTCCGTGTCCCTTCTTCTTGCCCATCGAAGCCCTCCTGGTTCCCCCGACCGTCGTGCCCTCTCAGCGGCAGATCGCCGTCTGCAGCACGAAGATGATGACGAACGCGATCACGACCGACAGGTCGAGACATACCCGCCGGCGGCACGATCGCTGCGCAACGGACGCAGGACCGGCTCGGTGACGTCGAACAACAGTTCATACGCCGAACGCAGCGGCCCCGTGGTGGGTCCGGACGCCGGCCAGCGCGACCCAACTCATGATCACCCGGATCAACAGCACGATCCAGAAGACGGTCAGGGCGATGCAGAACAGATCGTTGGACGGGGGACACAGCGATCATCGGTTGCAGAGGCTAACAGCCTGTCGCTGCGGAGCACCGAGCGTGCGCACGCCGCGGCGTGGCAGCGTCCTAGAACTGGTTGTAGAAGCCGCCGCCCGCGAACCGCTCCCGCTCCTCGGCGGAGACTTCGACGTCGGCCGGCGTGAGCAGGTAGACGCGGTTGGCGACCAGCTCGATCTTGCCGTCGAGCCCGTACACGAGCCCGCGGCGAAGTCGACCAGCCGGCGCGCGATGGCGTCGTCGGTCGACTGCAGGTTCATGATGACGGCGGTGCCCTCCTTGAACCGGTCGGCCACCTCGCGCGCCTCGTTGAACCGCTTCGGCTCGGACTTGTGGATGGCGCCCGTTGCGGCCCGCCGGCCGCGGCGACGCGATCGTGCGGACGACGCCGTCCGTCTCCGCTCGGCACTTCACGGACGGCCTGCGGGACGCATGCGTCCGACCGGCGCGGGGTCGGCCTCGAGGCATGACCTCGTCGAAGTCCTCGCTCTTCCTCGACGAGCCCGAGGTAGTTCAGGGTCTTCTTCCACACGCCGGCCATCACTTCCTCCCTACATCACGACGGCCTCGGACCCGAACAGCGCGGTTCCGATGCGGACCATCGTAGCGCCTTCCTCGACCGCGGCCCCGTAATCCAACGACATCCCCATGGACAAGTCCACTATGCCGGGGTGCGTGTCTCGCGACCTCATCGCGCAGCTCGCGGAGCCGTCGGAACCACGGGCGGCGCGATCCTCCGCGGCCGTCGGGCGGGTCGACGGCGGGACGGTCATCAGGCCGCGGAGCCGGAGCCCTCCAGCCGGCCGAGGTCGGTCCGCGGCGTCGGCACCTGCTCGGGGGCGACCCCCGTACGCTCGCCCGTGAAATCGACCTCGATCAGCGCCTCGATCGTCGTCCCGTCCTCGGCGGCTCGACGGGCGAGCCGCTCGGTGGCACGTCCCCGGCCGACGGTCTCCACCACGTCGGCCAGGGCCGCCACGTGGTGGCGCGCGCCGGTCTGCAGTGCTCCGATGAAGTGCCACGCGCGCCCGGGACCACCGTGCAGGCCGCGCAGCTCCTTCACGTAGTTCTCGCCGATGCACGCGACGCCCTCCTCGACCGCCCATCGGATGGGTTCGGCGGGCACCGTCTTGGCCGCGGCGACCAGGAGGACATCGGAGGGCCCGCGTCCGGCGCGTCGGCCGCCTGAGCGATGCCCTCACGGATCGTGGCGATGTTCGCCGGATCTCGTCGCGTGATCCATGCATGCCATGCACGGTACCCACACGTCGACCGTCGGAGCGGCCATGCGCGATCCTCGGGAGATAAGAAGAGCGGGGAGCGGTCCGACTCTCTCGGCCAAGAGGCGGGGGAAGGGCGCCTCCTCGCATCGGAACCTCCCCGCCCCCGAGCCCCACGTGGTGCATGGGGCCCGCGGGGCGGTCGGGTCGCTCTAGCTCTTCAAGAAGTCCGGGATGTCCAGATCCTCCTCGGCATCGAACGAGACGCTCGTCGTCCGACGCCGGTGTGAAGACATCTCGTCCTCGCCGTCCTCGATGAGGATCGACGGCAACGGCCTGTGCTCTTCGTCCTCCGCGTCCACCAGTACGCTCGTGGCCGCGGGCTCGCGGACCACCGTGACCGGCTCGGCTCCTCGAGCAGGCGCGACAGGCGGGACTCGAACTGGTTGACGGTTGTGCGTGGGCGCCACCTTGTCGAAGCCCGGCGGCGACGACGGTGACCCGGACCTCCTCGCCGAGCGCGTCGTCGACGACCGCGCCGAAGATGATGTTGGCGTCGGGATGGGCGACGCGCGTGATGGCGTCGGCGGCCTGATTGACCTCGTGGAGGGTCAGGTCGGTGGGCCCGGCGATGGAGAGCAGCACGCCCTTGGCGCCTCGATCGATGACTCGAGCAGCGGAGAGCTGATCGCGGCCTTCGCCGCCTCGGTGGCGCGGTCCTCGCCGGTCCCGATGCCGATGCCCATGAGCGCCGAACCCGCTCCCGCCATCACCGACTTCACATCGGCGAAGTCGAGGTTGATGAGGCCCGGCGTGGTGATGAGCGACGTGATGCCGTCCACGCCTTGGAACAGGACCTGGTCGGCCATGCGGAACGCCTCGACCATCGGCATGTTCGGGTCGGCGACCTGGAGCAGCCGATCGTTGGGAACGACGATGAGCGTGTCGACGGCCTTCTTCAGCTCGGTGATGCCGAGGTCGGCCTGCGTCGCGCGCTTGCGGCCCTCGAAGCCGAACGGCCGGGTCACGACGCCGATCGTCAGCGCCCCGACCCCGCGCGCGATCTCGGCGACGATCGGAGCGCCGCCGGTACCGGTACCGCCACCCTCTCCGGCGGTGATGAAGACCATGTCGGCGCCCTTGAGGATCTCCTCGATCTCGTCGCGGTGCTCCTCGGCCGCGTCCCTCCCGACCTCTGGGTCGGAGCCCGCGCCCAGCCCCCGGGTCGTCTCGCGTCCGATGTCGAGCTTGACCTCCGCGTCGGACATGAGCAGCGTCTGGGCATCGGTGTTGACGCGCGATGAACTCGACGCCCCGGAGGCCTGCCTCGATCATCCGGTTCACCGCGTTCACACCGCCCCCGCCGATGCCGACGACCTTGATCACGGCGAGGTAGTTCTGGGGAGCGTCCATCATTGCGACCTCCGCTCCCCGGGTGGAAGCCCCCGCTCCGGTCTACCTGGGGAAATGCCGTTCGCTGTCACCCGTAACCGTCAACTGCACGGTTATTGTTATATCTACCTCACGTTGAGCGGGTCAAGTTACTAAGAATGCCCAGGTCCGTCAAGTCGCGACCACGTCTGGTTGTCGCCAGCGTACAACCTCGCGGTCAGCTCGAACTGCAGCCCGTTCGCCGAGCGGATCCGCGTGACCTTCAGCCCGAGGTTCAGCCCGCGAGGGTGGCGGCCGGGGAGCCCGGAGCGTCGACCGAAGAGCAGGTCCGCTCGCCCTCGGTCCCTTCCCACCGCAGCATCGCTCGATCGCGCGGCCTTCGCCGCGACCTCGTCGGCGTGCCGAACGCGACCTCGGACCGTCCCATGCTCAAGCACGAGGGTCGCGTCGGGCTGGACGACACGCCTTCACGAGGTCGAGCAGTTCCGGCGCCATGGCGCCGAGGGCCCTGGCCGCCGCGACCGGGTCGGGCGCGGCGCCGTCGACGCCGGGCCGCGAGGAGCGAGATCACCGGAAGCCCGCGCGGAGCCCGGGGCCGTGGACCGGCGGCGGCCACCGCCAGCGAGCTGCCGTCCCCCGAGCAGCAGGATCTCCCGCAGGCCGTCGCTCGCGACCGCGACCGGCGTGCGCTCGACGACCGAGATCCGGACGGTCACGGGGAGCACCACCTGCACATCGGCCTCGGCGACCCACGCGTTGGTCGAGAGCAGTCGTCCTTCCGCCCTCGGCTCGTCGAGCACATGGCGTTCGAGACCTCGAGCTGCCCGCGATCGCGAGGACCTCGGCGTCGGAACAGGTGCGCGAGCGCCCGACACCGCGATCCGCGCGGGCGTGGAACCATGACGGACGCGACGCCGCGATCCCCGCGACGACCATCACCAGAGCCATCGCGCATCGCGACCACGCGATCGGGACCGGCCGGACACTCGGGCGGCGGGTCCGGTCAGCGCGTCGCACGGTCGGGCTCCCCCTCCAGCATCTGCACCTCGGGCTCCAGGCGAACCCGAACCGCTCGACACGCTCCCGGACGCGGCCGATCAGACGGTGACGTCGTCGGCGCGCGCGCCTCGGCGGCCACGATGAAGTTCGCGTGCTTCGTCGAGACGTGCAGCCCCACCGACCGCATCCCCTTCAGGCCGGCCTCCTCGATCAGGCGAGCAGCATGACCGTCCGGTGGGTTCTTGAAGACGCTGCCGCAGTTGGGTTCCGCCAGCGGCTGCGTCCGCCGGCGCCACTCGCGGGCCTCGTCCATCAGCCCGCGGATCTCGACCGGGCTCTCCGGGCACCAGCGAGACGGTCGCGGCGATCACGATCGCGTCATCGGGCGATGCCGAACGCCGATACGCGAACCCGGCGTCGGCTCGGCCGTCCACGGTTCGGCCACCCCGGCGAGCTCGGAACACCTCGACCCCGGTCACCACCTCGGCCACTCGACCGCCGTGGGCCCCGGCGTTCATCGTGACCGCCCCTCCGACGTGGCCGGGATCGCGACGCCGAACTCCAGACCGGACAGACCGTGCCGCAGGGCCACCCCGGCCAGCGCCGGCAGCGGCATGGCGCCGCCGGCGGTCAGCGGTCGCCGTCGCGACCCGCCCATCGGTAGCCGCGTCCCAGTCGCAGGACGAGGCCGGGGAACCCCGGTCGGAGACCAGCACGTTGGATCCCTTGCCGATCACGCGAACGGGATCGCCCGTCCGCTGGACCGCTGCCGAGACGGCGACGAGGTCGGCCTCGGACTCCGGTTCGAGGAAGAGCGCGGCGGGCCCCCCGACCCGGAACGTCGTGAGCGGCGCCAGGGGGAACGGGGTTCGAACCCGGTCGCCGCAGGCGGCGCGCAGGATCGTCTCCGCTCGACCGAGGTCGCCACGACGGAGGATGCCGGGCGGCTCATGCCGTCTCCCGGATCCGCTCGATCGCGGCGTCGCCCAGCATCCACACGTCGCCGCATCCCATCGTGACGACCAGGTCGCCTTCGCGAACCTCGCGGTCGAGGTACCCGACGACGTCGCGCGATGCGGCAGGTAGACCACCCGGCCGCGCGAGGCCATGGCGATACCCGTCCACGACGAGCTGGCCCGTCACGCCCGGGATCGGGTCCTGCGCCGCGCCGTAGACGTCGGTCACGAAGACCACGTCGGCCTCCGGCGACGCTCGCGCCCAGCTCGCGCCAGAGCGCCTGGATGCGCGAGTACCGGTGCGGCTGCACCAAGGCGACCAGCCGGCCGGGGACCCGCCGCCGCGCCACGTCGAGCGTCACCGCCATCTCGGTCGGTCGTGTCCGTAGTCGTCGTAGAACTCCGCGCCGCGCGCGGACCCACGGAGCTCGAACCGGCGGTGGACGCCGGCGAAGGCGGCCAGGGCCTCGACCGCGGCCGTGCGGGCAACGCCGAGCCGGGCGGCGACCGCGACCGCCGCCGCCGCGTTCCGAAGGTTGTGGGCGCCGTCGACCTGCAGCGTCAGTCGGTGACGCTCGCCGTCGACCACGACCACGCCTCTCGCCCCGCCCGGCCCGACGGAGGCGATCTGCAGCGAGGACGTCCGCGTCCGAGGCCGTGCCGTAGGTGGTGATCGCGCACACCCGACGGCGCCACCGAGCGGACGGGCCCCCTCGTCGTCCGCACACACGACGACGTGTTCGCACCGCGCCGCGAACGCGGCGAACGCCGCTCGATCTCCTCGCGTCCACCGGGATAGAAGTCCACGTGGTCGACCTCGACGTTCGTGATCACCCCGACCTCCGGATGCCCCAGGAGGAAGGAACCGTCGCTCTCGTCCGCCTCCAACACGAAGAGGTCGCCGCGCGCCGGCATGCGCGCCGCTCCCGCTCTCGTTCAGGTCGCCGCCGATCACGTAGGTGGGGTCGAAGCCCGCGCGTTCCAGGACCATGGCCGACCATCGACGTCGTGGTCGTCTTGCCGTGCGTCCCGGCGATCGAGATCTGCCGACGCCCCTGGGCGGCCGCGGCCAGCGCCTGCTGCCGCGCCCACACGGGGATGCCCCGCGCGCGCGCCACGGACGAGCTCCGGGTTCGAGTCCGCGGATCGCGCTGGAGACGACGACGGCATCCGGGTCGCCGAGGTTCGCGGCCCGGTGACCGACCCAGACGTCGGCGCCGCCCGCCCGGAGCTCCGCCACCCCCTGCGAGTCCTTCAGGTCCGAGCCCCGGACCGCGATCCCTCGCGCGAGGAACAGCCGCGCGAGGTTGCGCATCCCGGCCCCGCCGATGCCGATCATGTGCACCTGTCCGACCCCCGTCGAGCGAGGGGACCTCGAGCGTCGGGATCGAGCCCTTCGGTGGCTCGTATGCGGCGACATCCCCATCGACCGTGCGCCGGATCCCACGCCCCTCCCCCGACGCGCCGGCCGAACTCATGCCCCGTCGCCCGCTTCCAACACGACGCGGGCGAGCGCCTCCGCGGCGTCCGGGCGGGCCCATGCGGACGCACGTTCGCCCATCCCCCGCAGTCGCTCGTCATCCGAGAACAGTCCTGCGATCCGTTCCGCGAGCACCCGTCCGTCCACGTCGGCGTCGAGCACCATCGTCGACGCGCCCGTTCGCTGGAGCGCGCGAGCGTTCGCCTCTTGATGCCGGCCGGTCGCGTACGGGTACGGGATCAACACGGAGGGCAGGCCGCAGGCGGCGACCTCCGCGACCGTCGTCGCCCCCGCCCTGGCGATCACGAGGTCCGCGACGGCGTACGCGAGCGACATGCGTTCGAGGAAGCCGACCACCCGGACGAGGACGCGCGTTTGGGCGGGCAGCGCGGCTCGGACCGTCGCTTCGTGCGCCCGTCCCGTCAGCAGGAGCACCTGCAGGTCGTCCCCCTCCAGCCTCCCGATCGCATCGACGACCGAGCGGTTCACGTGGAGCGCGCCCTGGCTGCCGCCGAACACGACGACGGTGCGCCGCTCCGTCCTCGAGGTCGAACTCCTGCCGCGCTTCCTTCGCCAGTCGGTCGCGCTCCGCCGGGACCGACAGGATCTCCTCGCGGACCGGGTTGCCGGTCACGACCGTCCGCGTCCGCCTGGGGAACGCGCGCCGCGCCTCGGCGAACGCGACCGCCACCCGGCGAGCCGGCCGCGCGAACGCTCGGTTCGCGAGGCCCGGGACGGCGTTCTGCTCGTGCAGGACGAGCGGCCGGCGAGCCCGGAGGCTCGCGAGGGCGACCGGCACGCTCACGTACCCGCCCATCCCGAGGACGACGTCGGCCCACTCGACCATCGGTTCGCAGCTCTTCATGGCCGTCAGGGCGGAGAAGCGGAGCCGCTAGGGCGCCGACCGAGACCTTCCGCTCGAGGGGGCGAGCGGGGATCTCCTCGAATGCAAGCCCGGCCTCGCGCACCAACCGGGCCTCCGGACCGCTCGACGTGCCGGCGAAGCGGACGTCGTGTCCGACCGACGTCAGGGCATCCGCGAGCGCGAGCGCGGGGAACACGTGTCCCGCCGTGCCGCCACCCGCCACCAGGACCCTCATCGCGCCGGGGCCGATCGGGACGTGGACCGGCGCGTCGCGCCGCGTCGCGACCCGGACGCGGCGGCCCGGGAGCCTCGACTCCGCCGGGACGCGGGGGTTCGGGCGGGCGATCCGCGCGATCGCGACGAGCACGCCCACCGCGGTCAGCGACACGACGAGCGAGGAGCCGCCGTACGACAGGAACGGGAGGGGAACACCCGTGACGGGCAACACGCCGGTGACCGCTCCGAGGTTGATGAGCGCCTGCAGCCCGAACCACGACGACGATCCCCGCCGCCAGGAGCCGGGCGAACACGTCGTGCGCGGCCGTCGCGATCCTGATCCCCGCGTAGATCAGGACGCCGAACGCCAGGAGCACGAAGAGCTCGCCGATGAGCCCGAGCTCCTCCCCCAGGATCGAGAAGATGAAGTCCGTGTGCGCGTTCGGGACGTACTCCCACTTCTGCCGTGACGCGCCGAGCCCCACCCCCGTCAAGCCCCCGGCGCCGAGCGCGTACAGCGACTGCACGAGTTGGTACCCGGTGCCCTGCGGGTCCTCCCACGGGTTGAGGAACGCGAGGAACCGGATCCGACGGTAGTTCGCGCTCATGATCAGACCCGCTCCGACCAGCGTCCCGACGAAGCCCGCGAACGCCAGGTACCGCAGGCGAACCCCTGCGGCGAACAGCAACAGGAACATCGTCCCGGCCAGGATCACCGTGGTCCCGAGGTCGGGCTGCATGATCACGAGCCCGCAGACGAGCAGCGACACCGGAAGGAGCGGCATGACGAGCTGCCCGAGGTCCTCCAGCGTGCCCCACCGACGGGCGAGGATCGCCGCCGAGAACACCACGAGCGCGAGCTTCGCGATCTCGGAGGGCTGCGACGGTCACCGGCCCCAGCTCGAACCAGCGCGACGAGCCGTACGCGGAGACGCCGATCGCCGGATGGAGCACGAGGATCAACATCGCGACCGTGACCAGCAGGAACGGCACGGCCAGCCGGCGCCACGCCTCGATCCGCATGCGGGACGCGATCACGAGCGCCAGCACGCCGACGACCGCGTACACGGCCTGCCGCTGGACGAACACGAAGCTGTCGCCGTACTCCGCGAACGCGGACACGGAGCTCGCGGACAGCACCATCACGAGCCCGGTGCCGACGAGGAACGCGGTCGAGCCGAGGAGCAGCGCCACGGTCCGCCTCGAGCGAGCCTCGGCGCGCGCTCTGCCGACCGGCCGTTCGTTCGGCCGGACCAGGCGGAGGTGCGTTCGGGGGGAAGCGGCTCGGGCGGTGCTCACGTCCTCGCGCCCTCCTGCTCCAAGGCCCTCGAGGCGGCGACGAACCGGTCGCCCCGCTCCGCGTAGTCACGGAACATGTCCCAGCTCGCGCACGCCGGCGCCAGCAGGACCGCGCCGCCGGCACTGGCGAGCTCGAACGCCGAGCGGACCGCCTCCTCGATCGAGTCGGCGTCGACGACGGGCACCGCTGCCTCGAACAGCTCGCGCGACCTGCTCCCTGGAGGCGCCGAGCGAGACGACGCCGGCCAGGCGCGGCGCGAGCGCCGCGATCGGTCGCAGGTCCACGCCCTTCGCATCGCCGCCCGCGATCAGCACGACGCCGTCCGCGTCGCCGACCGCTGCGATGGTCGCGTGCGGGTTCGTCGCCTTCGAGTTGTCGATGAAGCGGATGTCGTCGATCACCGCGACGACCTCGCCTCGATGCGGTTCCGGGACGAACGAGTCGGAGCCCCGCCGCGATCGCCTCGTCCGGAACACCGAACGCGTGCGACGCGGCAGCGCACGCCGCCGCGTCCTCGCCGAGGGCGTGCGCCGCCCTCGGCGACTCCCAGAGCTCGGCTCCGCTCCAACCGGCCATCACCCGGTCGCGAACGACGCCCGCCTCGTCGGCGTTCGGCTCGCCGATCGTGAACCATCGCACGTCGCAGTCCGCCTCGGAGGAGATCGCCGCCGCCGTGGCGTCGTCCCGGTTGCCCACGTGGACGTCGTCGCCCCGCTGCCGCTCGAAGATCCGAGCCTTCGCGCGCGGCGTACCGCTCGAACGAGCCGTGCCAGTCGAGGTGATCGGGAGCGAGATTCAACAGGACCGACACCTTCGGACGGAACGATTCCTGCACCGCCAGCTGGAACGACGAGGCCTCGACGACGAGGGCCTCGTGACCGTCACGCGCGGCCACGGGGAAGGGGTGACCGATGTTGCCGCACGCCACGGCGTCGATGCCCGATGCCCGCAGGCAGGCGGCGAGCATCCCGGTCGTCGTGGTCTTGCCGTTGGTCCCGGTGACGGCCAGGTAGGGCGCGCGCGCCAACCGCGCGCCGAGCTCCAGCTCACCCCAGACCGGCACGCCCCGCTCGCGCGCCCACCCGACGACCGGCGCGTCGGGCCGGACGCCGGGGCTCACCACGACGAGCGTCGCGCCGTCCAGGTGTTCCGGTGCATGGCCGACCAGGACCTCGATCCCGTCGCGGGCCAGCCCGGCGGCGGCCGGCACGTCCGATCGTTCCTCGGACACCCGGACGATCGCGCCCTCCGCCAGCAAGACCCGCGCGGCCGCCGCGCCGGCGACCCCCGCCCCGACCACGACCGCCCGCTCCCCCTCGAAGACCTGGCTCACTCGGTCCCTCCGAGGGCGACGAAGTCCGTGTAGAACAGGCCCAGGCCGACGGCGACGCAGAGACCGGTGACGATCCAGAACCGGACGATCACGGTGAACTCGGGCCAGCCCGCGAGCTCGAAGTGATGATGGATCGGGTGACATCTTGAACACCCGACGGCCGAACCCGCGGAACGAGATCACCTGCACGATCACCGATGTCGCCTCGATCACGAACAGCCCGCCGAGCACCACGAGCAACAGTTGCGTGTTCGTCACGATCGCGAGCGCCCCCATCAGGCCCCCGAGCGCCAGTGCGCCCGTATCCCCCATGAAGATCCGCGCGGGTGCCGCGTTCCACCACAGGAACCCGGCGGTGGCTCCGACCGCGGCGCCGGCGACGATCGCGACGTCGAGCGCCGTGTTCACATCGACCGGGTAACACGCGGCCGAGGGCTCGAACGCGCACGTGTGGCGGAACTGCCAGAAGGCGATGAACACGTAGCCGGACAGCACGAGGATCGACGCACCCGAGGCGAGGCCGTCGAGTCCGTCCGTCAGGTTCACCGCGTTCGAGGACGAGGCGAGGATCACGAAGACCCACAGGTAGAACAGGAGGCCGAGGTCGAACCCCGTGGCACGGATGAAGGACAGCTCCGTCGACACACCCGGGGCTCGGGCCGCGAGCAGCCCGAAGGCGATCGCGACCACCGCCTGCCCGACGATCTTCCCGGTCTTCGACAACCCGAGCGACCGCCGGCGCCGGACCTTGATGTAGTCGTCGATGAAGCCGAGCAGCCCGAGGAGCACCGTCGCCACCAGCACGGCGACTCCGGCGGCCGTGACGGTGGTGAACACGACGCGCGTGACGACGTAGCCGGCGACGATCCCGAGGATGATCACCGTCCCGCCCATCGTGGGCGTCCCCATCTTCTCCAGGTGCGTGTGGGGTCCGTCCTCCCGGATCCGCTGCCCCCAGCCCCAGAGCCGGAAGGCTCGGATCGCGATCGGGGTCCCGAGCAGGGTCACGAACAGGCCGACCCCCGCGGCGATCAGGATCTGCCTCACGGCGTCGTCTCCCGCTCGAGCTCGGCGGCGCGGAGCGCGTCCGCCACGCGTTCGATGCCGGCCACGCGGGAGCCCTTCAACAGGACGACATCTCCGCGGCGGGCCCAGGCGCGGAGCTCGTCGGCCGCCTCCCCTGCATCGTCGAGCGAGATCACGTCCTGCGGGAGCTGGCCTTCCCGGATCGCGGCCCGCGCGATCTGACGGGCGGGCTCCCCGACGGTGATGAGCCGGTCGACCCCGATCCGCACGACGAGCTCGCCCAGCCGCTCGTGCTCCTCGAACGCGACCGGTCCGAGCTCGGCCATGTGACCCAGGACGGCGGCCACGCGACGCCCGCTCGCCATCCACCTCGCCGTCTTCAGCGCCGCGGACATCGACTCGGGGTTCGCGTTGTACGCGTCGTTCAGGACGACCACGCCCGAGGCCGTCTCGAACGTCTCCATCCGCCACGGCGAGATCCGCGCCTGCTCGATGGCGGCGGCGCACGCATCGAGGCCGATCCCGATCGAGATCCCACAGGCGGCCGCGGCGAGGGCGTTGCTCACCATGTGCTCGCCGGGGACCCGGAGACCCACGCGCGCTCGATCGGAGCCGGATCGAAGGAGGAAGCTCGCGCGGGCATCCGACCCCAGGACGACGTCCTCCGCTCGCACGTCGGCGCGCGGGTCCGTCCCGAAGGTGACCACACGAGCTCGCGCCAGGTCCCGATAGCCCCGCGCCACGGGGTCGTCGGCGTTCACGATCGCGACGCCGTCGGCATCCAGCCACTCGACCGGTTCGGCTCCCGCACGGACGATCGCGTCCCACGAGCCGAAGATCTCCATGTGGGCGACGCCCACGTTCGTCACGACCACGATCTCGGGACGGGCGATCCGGCACAGGAGTGCCACGTCGCCCTCCCGCCGGGCGCCCAGCTCGGCCACGACCATCTCGGTCCGCGGTTCGGCGCTCAGCAGCGTCATCGGCACGCCCACCTCGTTGTTGAACGAGGCCGGGCTCGCGTGCGTGCGGAACGCCGCCCGACAGACGGCGGCGGTCAGGTCCTTCGTCGAGGTCTTGCCGTTGGCGCCGGTGATCCCGATGACCGTCGCTCCCGACATGCGGACGCGCTCGTCGGCGGCGAGGGCCAGGAGCGCGCGCCCCGTGTCGGCCACGACGAGGACCGGCTCGGCGGCCACCTCGCGATGCACGAGGGCAGCCGCGGCGCCGCGCGCCATCGCCTCCCTCACGAACCCATGTCCGTCGGCCCGTTCGCCGTGCAACGCCACGAACAGCGCGCCCGGCACGGCGCGACGGGAGTCGGTCACGACGGACGTGATCAGCTCGGCGCGGCCGCGGATCCGCCCCTGCACCGCGACGGCGATCTCCGTCAGCGGCCGCGCGATCACGACACCCGCCCGAGCGATCGAAGCTCCTCTTCCGCGACGACGCGATCGTCGAACGCGATCGTGCGGTCGGCGAGCTCCTGGTACGTCTCGTGTCCCTTGCCGGCGATCACGATCACGTCGCCGGGCTCCGCCTCGGCCATCGCGAGCCGGATCGCCGACCGCCGGTCCGGCTCGATCGTGAACCCGCCACCACCGGCCCGCGCGCCGGGCACGATCTCCGTCGATGATCGCGCTCGGGTCCTCGCTCCGCGGGTTGTCGCTCGTCAGGATCGTGAGGTCGGCGTTCGAGGTGGCCGCGCGACCCATCGGGCGCCCGTTTTGCCCGGTCGCGATCGCCGCCGCACCCGAGCACGACGATCAGCCGGCCGTTCGCCAACGATCGGGCGGTCCGCAGCACGTTCTCGACGCTCGCCGGCGTGTGTGCGTAGTCGACGAGCACGAGGAACCGCTGGCCCGCATCCACCGTCTCCACGCGACCCGGCACGCGATCGACCGAGGCGATCGCCTCGACCGTGACCGCGTCCGCGATCCCGAGATCCCGGGCGGTGGCGAGGGTCCCGAGGCAGTTCTCCACGTTGAACCGCCCACGCAGGGGCGAGCGGATCCGTGCCCCGTCGCAGACGAACGCGACGCCGCGGTCCGTGGTCTCGATCTCGGTGGCGCGGACGTCCGCGTCCTCGCTCACCCCGTACGTGACCGTCGGGATCTCGGACCCTGCGAGCCGGCGGCCGGCTTCGTCGTCGACGTTGACGACGGCGCGCTCGCTCATGTCGGCGGTGAACAGCCGCGCCTTCGCCTCGAGGTACCGCTCCATCGATACGTGGTAGTCCAGGTGGTCCTGGGAGAGGTTCGTGAACACGGCGCGATCGAACCGGACGCCGTCGACGCGCCGCTGGTCGAGCCCGTGCGACGACACCTCCATCGCGACGGCCTCGATCCCCTCGGCCCGCATCCGCGCGAGGAGGCGGTGCAGGTCCGGCGCCTCCGGGGTCGTGCGCGGGAACGGGGTCGGTCGGCCGTCGATGCGGACGCCCGTCGTCCCGATGACCCCGGGTGTCCACCCCGCCGCCCGGAACACGGCCTCCAACAGGTACGTCGTCGTGGTCTTGCCGTTGGTCCCGGTGATGCCGACGACGGTCAAGGACGCCGCCGGCCGTGCGAAGAACGCCGCCGAGATCTCGCCCATCGCTCCTCTGACCGAGGGCACCAGGACCTGCGGGACGGGAAGGTCCAGCCATCGCTCGACGACGAGCGCGCCGGCGGCGTTCGCGACCGCCTCGGAGGCGTGGTCGTGGCCGTCCCGGCTCGCGCCCGGGACGCAGAAGAACAGGGAACCCGGGGTCACCTCGTCGGATCGGTACCGAAGGTCGGAGATCGAGGTGTCCCGATCGCCTCGGATCTCGGCGTCGGGGATGTCGGAGACGAGGTCGCCCAGGGTGCGCGCGGGGAGGTGGGCCACGGCCAGTGAGCCTATCGCCTGCCCGTTCACGCCTCCCGGCATGCCCGGGCTCATGGGATGGAGACGGCGTGGGGTGGCGGCGCGACGGGTTCTGCCGGGCCGATGCGCAGCTGCGCGATGGCGGCGTGCGCCACGTCCCGGAACAGCGGGGCGGCGGCCACACCCCCGTACCCGGCCGCCGGGCGGTCCAGGATCACCGCGACGACGACCTTCGGGTCCCCGGCCGGGAGGTACCCGATGAACGAGGCGATGTACTCCCCGACCAGGTAGCCGGCGCGGTCCGGCGCGGGATCGCTCGCCGTCCCCGTCTTTCCGGCGACCTGGAAGCCAGGAACCTGTGCGTTGACGCCGGTGCCGTGCTCCACCGCGAACGCGAGCATCCGCGTCACCATCTGCGCGGTCTCGGCCGTCACGACCCGACGTGTCTGGGGCGGCGCGAGGTCGCGGTACGTACCCGTCGGATCGACGATCCCTCGAACGAGGCGTGGTTGCATCCAGCGGCCGTCGTTCGCGATCGTCGCGAAGACCGAGGTCATCTGCAGCGGTGTGGCGGCGATGCCCTGTCCGTACGCCATCGTCGCCAGGCTCGTGTCGCTCCACTCCGCGAGCGGCAGCATGATCCCGTCCGACTCACCGGGGAACCCGACCCCGCTCGCTCGTCCGAGGCCGAAGCCGGACAGGTAGGCCGCGAGGGAGGGCGGGCCGAGCAGGTTCGCGACCTTCACGGCGCCGATGTTGCTCGACTGCGCGACGATGTCGCCGAGCGTCATCCGCATGACCGGATGCGGGTGCGAGTCGTGGATCACGTAGTCGCCCACCTGCATCGTCCACGGGACCGAGAGACGCTCGTCCAGCGGCAGGACCGCCTCCTGGATCGCCGCCGCCGCCGTGATCACCTTGTTCGTCGATCCCGGCTCGAACGCGTCGGTGACCGCCCGGTTGGGATAGGTCGATGCACTCGACTGCTCGAAGGCGTTCGGGTCGAACCACGGGTAGGTCGCCATCGCGAGGATCTCGGCGGTCCTCGGATCCATCACGATCACGGTGCCGCCCCGGGCCCCCTGGACGTCGACCGCCTGCTCGAGCGCCGCCTGCACGTGGAACTGCAGCTCCAGGTCGATCGTCGTCACGATCGAGGAGCCCGCGATCGCGTTCCGCACGTCGCCGACCCCGCCCACGATCGTCTGTCCCGAGGGTCCCAGCTCGTTGGTCCGCTCCCCAGAGGTACCGGCCAGCAGGTCCTCGTACGCGAGCTCGAGCCCCGTGAGCCCCTCGCCATCGGTTCCGACGAAGCCGAGCACCTGCGAGGCGAGCGCACCCGCCGGGTAGGAACGTTTCGTCGTCTCGAGCGACCCGATGCCCGGCAGCCCGAGCCGCATGATCTGGTCGGCCGCCGCCGGTTCCATCCGGCGCGCGAGGTACGACGAAGCTCGTGTCCTGCGACAGCGCGTGCGCGAGGCCGCGGACGCGGAGCCCGAGCAACGGCGCGAGCTGCTCGGCGGTCCCCCACGGGTCGGCGACATGCCGCGGATCCGCGTACAGGTCCCGCGCCGGCGTCGACAGGGCCAGGTGCTCCCCGTTGCGGTCGAGGATCTCTCCGCGGTCGGCCGGCAACACGGTCGTTCGAACCCGTTGCTCGAAGGCGAGGTCCTGTAACTCCTCCGCCTGGCTCACCTGGAGGAAGGTCAGCCGGACCGTGATCCCGAGGAACGCGAGCGTCATGACGAGGAACAACGCCACGAGCCGTCCGGCCGGGGGCCGGTTCACCGGTCGGGATCCTTCCCTTCCCCAGATCCCCTGCGCGACCCTGCCGAGGGGTCCGCCCCGGCCGGATCCACCGCGAGACCACCCGTCACGTGGAGGATCTGGAGTTCGTCGGGGAGACGCATGTCGTGCCGGGCGGCCCACGCCGCGATCCGGTCCGGAGCGGACAGGGATGCCTGCTGGCGCACGAGGACCAGGTGCTCCTGGGAGAGCTCCTCGAGTCGTCGTTCCGCCTCGGTGAGATGGAACGACGCCTGCGCGAGCAGGACGTTCAGGATGACGATGCCGAAGACGAGCGCTCCGATGAGCGCCGAGGCCAGCACGACGAACCCGCGGGTCCCCGACCTACGAGCCGGAACCGCCGCCCGCCTCGGGGGGCGCTTCGCTCCTTCGGCTCCCTCCGGTCGCCTCAGAGCCCCCGAGTCGGGCGTCGCCTCCGTCTTGGGGCGCCGGCGGAAGGATGGTTCGGGGCGGTCGGGGAAGCGGCGGATCGGGACACTCATGCTGCTGCCTTGCGCTCGCCGGCACGGAGCTTCGCGCTGCGGGCCCGCGGGTTCCGTGCCGCCTCGGCCTTCGAGGCCGTCAGCGGTTTGCTTCGTGAGCACCTCGAGGTCGGGCGTCGCCTCCAGGAACCGCTTCACGATCCGGTCCTCGAGCGAGTGGTACGCGATCACGACCACGCGGCCACCGGGAGCGAGGGCATCCGCCGCGCGAGGTAGGGACGCGGCGAGCTCCTCCAGCTCCCGGTTGACCGCGATGCGGAGCGCCTGGAACGTCCGGCGCGCGGGGTGGGGGCCGCCCCGACGCGCTCCCAGGGCGCTCGCGACCACGCGGGCCAGCTCGTCGGTCGTCGCGATCGGCGAGCGGGCTCGGGCTCGAACGATGGCGGCCGCGACCCGGCGCGAGCGGCGCTCCTGGCCGAACTCGAACACGATGTTCGCCAGCTCGTCCTCGGAGGCCGAGTTCACGAGGTCCATCGCGCTCTGGCCGGCGCGCTCCATCCGCATGTCGAGGGGACCGTCCTGCCGGTAGGCGAAGCCGCGCTCGGCCTGATCGAGCTGCATCGAGCTCACGCCCAGGTCGTACAGGACGCCGTCGACCCGCTTCCCCACGGGCACGTTCGAGAAGCGGGTCTGCACGGCGTCGAAGCGGTCGCCGAACCCGGCGAGCCGCCGGCTCGCGAGCGCGATCGCGTCCGGATCGCGGTCGATCCCGATGAGGCGTTCGACGCCGGACGCGAGCAGCGCCTCGGCGTGGCCGCCCGCGCCGAGCGTCATGTCGATCACGGTCTCCCGGCCCTCCAGGAAGCGCGACCACCTCGCCGACCATGACCGGCTCGTGCCCAGCCCCGCCCGGCACGCCACCCTCATCCGAACAGGCGGGCGGCGAGCAACCCGAGGCCGAGGACCGCCGCCATCGTCCCGGCGGTGATCACGATCAGGGAGAGGCTCTGTCGAACCTCCCCGGGAAGCGGATCCTGCTTCATCGATCCATCCCTTCCGGTGCGAGCGTGCCCGCCTGATAGGCGCCGGCATGCGCCGACTCGAAGCGCTCGTGCGCCTCGCGGTCCCAGATCTCCATGCGGTCGAAGACGCCGAGCACGACGGCGTCCTTCGTGATCCCGGCCTCGGTCCGTAGTCGTTGCGGGACGAGGAGCCGCCCCTGCCCGTCGAGCTCGACCGGCTCGGCTTTGCCGAAGAACATGCGCGCGTACGCGCGGCCCGCGGGATCGGAGAGGGGGAGGCCGCGGACCTCAGTCGCTCGGGACGTCCACTCGGCCCTGGGGAAGCAGAAGAGGCAGCCATCTTGGCCGAGAGTCAGCACCGCCCCCTCCGCGAAAGCATCGCGGAAGCGAGCGGGCAGACTGATGCGCCCCTTCGGGTCGAGCTGATACCGATGCGTGCCGAGCAATTCGGCCACGCGTCCTCCCCTTCTCCTCCATTGTGCTCCACCCTTATGCCACTGCTACTCCACCAGGTCAAGAGGCGCAGGTGAAAAAGGGTGAACCAACGTGACGTGGGTGAACGGATGAGACAGTGGCCGGGGGCGAGACCGACGGGCGGTTAGCGCGCCGAGACCGGCAGGGTCACAGGTACGGCTCCCACTCAGGCTCGAGGCGTCCCAACGACAGGCGGAATCCGTCGCGCGGGGGGGCCGGCCGCCTGGCGAGTCGAAGGCCGACGTCCTCGATCAACCGGTTCTCCTTGCGCGAGTTGCATCTGCGGCACGCCGCCACCACGTTGTCCCACGTGTGCGCGCCCCCGCGGGAGCGCGGAACGACGTGATCGAGGTTCTCGGCCGGCGCCCCGCAGTACTGGCAGGCCCAGCCGTCGCGCGCGAAGACCGCCCTTCGGGTGAGCGGCGAATGCGAGCGGTGCGGGATCTTCACGAACGTGCGAAGCCTCAACACCGACGGGGCGTCGATGCTGATGCGTTCGGAGCGGAAGACCTGGCCGTTGGAGGCGAGGACCTCCGCCTTGTCCTTCAGGATGAGGACGACCGCTCGGCGGGCAGGGACCACCGCCAGGGGTTGGTGCGAGGCGTTGAGCACGAGCGCTCGTCCCACGTGCGCGAGTATACGCAGCACCTCAGGCCAACTCGGGGCCCCGGCAGCCGCCCGGATGCCGCCACCTTCCCGACGATGCTTGCATCGGCCGAATCACAGGGGTGTAATCCGCGTCAGGCGGCGGTGTGCCGCGTTCGAAGGACGCCTAGGAACAGCGAACAAGGGGCCGCGCGGGGCGTCCGGCAGCGAGCGTGGCCCCGCCGCCTTCCATCGTCCGGCTCGCCCGTCTGCATGAGGCGCCGTGCGCGATGCGCAGGATGCCGAAGGAACCGAGGACCGGCCTTCGACGTACTCCTGGGTAAGATGTTGCGGCCCAAGTCCCCGGAGGTTCGCTTGGAGGCTCGAGAGTCCACCCTCGATTGGCAGCGGTTCGCCGAGCGGTTCCGTGAGATCGAGGCGAACGTCGAGAAGGTCCTACAAGGGAAGCGCTTCGAGATCCGTCTCGCGCTGACCGCCCTCGTGGGCGAGGGCCACGTCCTGATCGAGGACGTTCCCGGCGTCGGCAAGACGATGCTCGCCAAGGCCATCGCCCGCTCGATCGACTGCTCCTTCCGCAGGATCCAGTTCACCCCCGACCTCCTGCCCACCGACGTCACGGGCGTGAACGTGTTCAACCAGGAGCGCGGCGACTTCGAGTTCAAGCCCGGCGCGATCTTCGCGAACATCGCGCTCGGCGACGAGATCAACCGCGCGAGCCCGAAGACCCAATCCGCGCTGCTGGAGTGCATGGAGGAGCGGCAGATCACGGTGGACACGGTCACCTACCAGCTCGGGTCGCCCTTCATGGTCATCGCCACCCAGAACCCGATCGAGCACGAGGGCACGTACCCGCTCCCGGAGGCGCAGCTCGACCGCTTCATGATGCGGATCGGGATCGGCTACCCCTCGGCGCAGGTCGAGGCGGAGATCCTCGCCACCCACGGGGTTCGTTCGACGCTGCCGGACATCGGTCCCGTCGCCGACGCCCTGAGCGTGCAGGAGATGATCGAACAGGCGCGGCAGGTCCACGTGTCGCCGGCGGTGCGCGCGTACATCGTCGACCTCGTCGAGGCGACGCGTACGCATCCGGACGTGTACCTGGGAGCGAGCCCCCGGGCATCGATCATGCTCCTGCGCGCCGCTCGTGCGCTCGCGGCCGCCGACGTGCGCGACTACGTGATCCCCGACGACGTGAAGTCGTTGATCGTCCCCGTCCTGGCGCACCGGGTGATCGTCACCGCGGACGCGGTCATGGGGGGCAGGAGCTCGCAGTCGGTGCTCGACGACATCTCCGCAGAGGTGCCGGTCCCCGTCGCCGGGACCGACTGAGGATGCCCTCGGGCCGAGGCGTCCTGGTCGTCGGGGCCGGGATCGCGATCTGGGCTGCGGCCAGGGCGCTCGGCTCCCCCACACTGCACATGGTGTCGGTCGGGGTCATCCTGCTCCCGTTCGCCGCCGCGCTGTTCGTCCGATGGAGTCGGCAGCGGCTGCGGATCCGGCGCAGGTTGTCCGAGACCCGGGTTCAGCCCGGGCAGCGCGTGCACGTCGAGCTCGAGGTCGAGAACCAGGGTCCGACCCAGACGCCGTTCCTGCTGATCGAGGACCGGCTGCCGTCCCAGCTCGGCCGATCGGCTCGCCTCGTGGTCTCCTCGTTGCCATCCCGGGGCCACCAGCGGGTGCGCTACTCGCTCACACCCCACCGCCGCGGCCGCTACGTCCTCGGCCCCCTGACGGCGGACCTGTCCGACCCGTTCGCGTTGTCGAAGGTGCACGTCGAGTTCGACGACCGGGACGAGCTGGTGGTCGCACCCGAGGTCGAGACGCTCGTGGGCGGACCCGATTCACCGTTCGGGATGACGAGCGGGCTCGCGCTCGCGAAACACCTGTTCCGCACCGGCGACGAGTTCTACACGATGCGTCCCTACGTGGAGGGTGACGATCTCCGCAGGATCCACTGGCCCAGCGTGGCGCGCAGCGGCGAGCTCATGATCCGCCAGGACGAGTCGACACGCCGCTCGACCGCCGTCCTGTTCGTCGACACCCGTGACGCCGCCGTCGGGCAGAACCACTCCCCCTGCTTCGAGAAGGTCGTCTCCGCCGCGGCGTCGCTCGGGATCCTGCTGATCCGGTACGGGTTCTCGGTCAAGCTCGCGACCACCCAGATGGCCCCGCAGCGTGTCGGCGAGGAGGGACTCCTCGACGTCCTGGCCGGCGTGAGCCACCACGCGTCGCGCGCGCTCGCCACCGGCCTCACCCGGCTGCGGATGGTCGCGGCGAGCGACACCACGTTGGTCGTGGTCGGTGCCCCGCCCGTCCAGGCCGAGCTCTCGTCGTGGATCCGGGTCGGGGCGATGTTCGGCCCGAAGGTGGGAGTGTTCGTCCATCCGACCGACCCGGACACGCTTCCGCCCGACCGCCGGGCGCAGCTCGAGGGCCGAGCGTCGCAGGCCCGGCTTGTCCCTGTCGCGTTCCGGTTGGGAGGTCGTCGTGCTCCCACCATCACGGAGGTTGCGAGACGTATGGCACGTCGAACGGATCCGACCACTGGCCACCAGCGGCTCCTAGGCCTGCTCGCCGTCGCGGGCCTGGCCGTGGCGACGGCGTTCGCGTTCGGGCGCGTCTTCGCGGGCCGGGTTCCGACGTGGCAGCTGGTGGCCACCGCGCTCGCCTCGGTCGGGGTCGCGGTCCTGTTCGAGCGCCGAGGGTTGTGGCTCGCGACGATCGCGAGCCTGGTCGGCCTCGCGCTCGTGATCGCCTGGATCGTGCTGCCGCAGACGACGTGGTACGGGGTCCCGACGCTCCGAACGCTCCGGGGGCTCGGCCGGTCCCTCGAGTTCGTCGGGCAACAGGCTCGGATCCGCGTGGCGCCCACGGCCCCGCTCCCCCCGCTCCTGCTGGCGGGGGTCACGGCGATCTGGACCGCGTCGTTCTCGATCCACGCCCTGGCGATCCGCGCCGGGAGCCCGCTGCTGGCGGTGCTCCCCCCGATCGCGCTCGTGGGGTTCGCCGACACCGTGCTCGAGGACGGTGCGCGCCCGATCTACGCGGTCACGCTGCTCGCCGCGGCGCTCGCCGTGGTCTTCGCCGACGGGATCCGACGGGTCCGGCAGTGGGGGCCGATGTGGTCGAGCGGGCGACGGCGGCGACTGAGCGCCTCCGTGCGCGGGTCGCGGCCGGTCGCGATGCTCGTGATCGCGTCGGCGGTGCTCGTCCCCGGGCTGCTTCCCGGGTTCCGGTCGCCCCCCCTCGTCGACCTGTCCACGGAGGGAGACGGTGGGGCGGGGCTCGACCCATTCATCTCGATCCACGCCCAACTCGACGAGGAGACCGCGCGCGACCTGTTCGAGGTCCACGCCGCCGACGGCGCGTACTGGCGGACGCTTGCCCTGGACGAGTTCGACGGCGAGACGTGGAGCAGCAGCGACCCGGACGGCTCGATCCGGGGCGAGCAGCTCGAGACGCCCGTGGCCCTGCCGCAGGACCTCAACGACGTGCCCGCCGAGGCGCCCGAGCTGACGCAGCGGTTCCGGATCCTGTCCGACATCGACCGCCCCTACGTCCCGATGGCGCACCCGGCCCAGGAGCTGGCCACGCCGATCGGTGAGATCACGTACGACGGGTTCCTCCAGCAGACCCTGATCGGCGACGGCCTGGACGAGGGCCTCGAGTACACGGTGACGTCCAAGGTCGTGAACCCGACCCCGGAGCAGCTGGACGCGGTCCGCTACCTGACCGAGCTGCAGTACGGGAGGTACACCCTGGTGCCGGAGTCGCTTGACCCACGTGTCGAGGAGATCGCCGAGCGCTGGACCCGGAGCGAGCCGACCCCCTACCGCAAGATCCTCGCGATCCAGCAGCGATTCACCGGCGGCGACTTCTTCTACAGCACCGAGGTCGAGCCCGTAGCCGACGCCGATGCGCTGCTCGAGTTCCTGACGGTCTCGCGCACGGGGTTCTGCCAGCAGTTCGCCACGGCGATGGCCACGATGGTCCGGACCCTCGGCTACCCCGCACGCGTCGCGGTCGGTTACCGGCCGGGCACGGCGGAGGATGGCGTGTACACGGTGCAGACGAAGGATGCGCACGCGTGGGTCGAGGTGTACTTCGCCGGGTACGGCTGGCTCCAGTTCGAGCCCACCCCGACCAGAGGCATCCATCCGAACGCGAACCCCGGGACGTACCTGAACCCGAGCGCGCCGACGCCCAGCGAGGGTACGACCGGCGGTCAGCAGCCGAACGAGAACAGCCTCGGCGGCGGGGGCGGCGCCGCATGCATCGGGCCGGGCGGTGTGCCGCTCCAGGGACAGCTCTGCAACGTGGAGTCCCGGCCGAACCGAGGCACGGGACGACTCCCGCCCGGGATCCTCGATCCGGAGGTCGCGTCCGACGCATCCGGCTACTCGGTGCCCTACCGGCTCATCCTCCTCGTGCTGCTGGCGGCGTTCGCCGTGTTCCTGATCGCCGTCCCGATCGTGAAATGGATCCTCCGGCGCCGGGCCTTCGGCCGTGCCCACGAACCCCGTGCACGGGTGCTCGCGGCGTATCGCGTGTTCGACGGCGAGGCGGCGGACCTGGGCCTGGGCCGTCGCGACGGCGAGACGCTCGAGGAGCATCGCGAGCGCCTCGCCGCGACCGTGTCCTTTTCCGACGGACACCTCGTCAGGCTCACCGACGCGACGACGCGGGCGGCGTACGCGCCGGATCCCCCGACCTCCCAGGATGCCGATCGCGTGGCGCGGGATGCCCGGGTGGCCGTCCGCGATCTTCGCAAGGACGCCGGCGTCGTGCGCCGGATCCTCGGGACCTATCGGCCGGGTCTGTAGATCGACCCCCGGGCCGCGGACCGCGGGTCAGCGACCGGTCTGGGCGTGCGCGGCGGCCTCCCGTAGGGCACGGACGAAGCGATCGCGGTCGTCGCGGAACTGACCGACCTTCGCCTCGACCCCCGTCGCGATGTCGTCGATCGCGACGAAGAAGGCCAGTTGCCCATCGCGCAGCGCGTCGATGATCTCGCCGTTGCGCCGAGCGATCTTGAAGATGCTCACGCCGTCGGTGATGAGCTTGATCTCGGACAGATGCCGGTCCAGCGCCGCGCGACGGTTCAGGTAGTCCCAGGCTCGGCGGACCCGTTGGAGCGACATCCCGTTGTCCAACAACGACTTCACGACCTTCAGGGCGACGAGGTCGCGGAAGGAGTAGAGGCGCGGAACCCCGGGTCGCCCCCCGGTCCCCTGCACGGATGGCGTGACCAGCCCGACCTGATCCCAGTACCGCAGCTGCCGAGCGGAGCACCCAGTGAACTTCGTTGCTTGATGTGCGGTGAACCCCTCCATAGGAACGTGCGCCCCTCCGACGAGCCCGTCTCCCTCTCGCTACCCATGCGCTCCGCCCCGCGTCGAGGTGGAAGCTCGACGTTCGGTTGACGGTCACGCCCCCGGGGAAGGTGACGCATGTTGTACTCCAGGCGCGTAGTCGGTGGCAACCCGTACGGCGAGACTGCCGACGAGTTTCGTCCCGACCGCCGGAGACGTCGGCCGTCAGTTCGCGGGAGGTTGCGGAGGTGGCGTCCGGAATCGACCGGCGAGTCGCGCGAGGAGCCCGGTGACCGAGAACCGACCCGACTGTTGCATCGCGCGCATCTGATCCAACGTGAGCTGCTTCAGGTATCGGTAGATCAGCAACGAGGAGCCCAGCATGATCCCGAACCCGACGGCCGCGACCCACAGCAGGTCGGGGAACGCCATGAGGAACGCCATCAGCAAGAGGAACCCGGCCAGGAACGCGAGGAGCGACCAGCGGATCCTTCGGGCGAGGTGGGTGTAGAGGGAGGTCCGGCTGACGGCCTCGGCGAGACGCGGGTCCTCTTGCGCCAGTCGCTCCTCGATCTCGTCGAGGATGCGCTGCTCGTCGGGCGACAGTGGCATGGTCAGCGGCTCCCGGTGCTCCGGCTCGGATCGTGTCCGCCCTGATTATAGGAATGGCGCAGCGTAGGAGAGTAGATGCTTCCTCAACGGGGTTCCCGGCGGCCGAGGAGCGCGGCCGGCATCGCCGACCCCGGACCGAACCTCCGATCGATCCGGTCCACCGCCCGCTCCACGTCTCCCCAGCGCTCCCCGCGGAGCAGCGCGAGCTGCTCCTCCCCCGCCGTCACCAGGCCCGTCGCAGCCACCCCGAGCAGCCGCACCCGCCTGCGCGCGCCCGGCAGGACCCCGAACAGCTCGGAGACCACCTGGTACAGGTCCGCGGCGACGTCGGTCGGCTCTCCGAGGGTCCTAGCGCGTGTCAGGGTCGTGAAGTTCGCGAGCCGGACCTTCAGCGTGATCGTCTTGGCCCGGTAGCCCTGCTCGCGCAGCCGAGCCGCCACCCGCTGGGAGAGCGCGAGCGCCTCCCGGAGCAGCTCCCGTTCGTCGTCGAGGTCCCGGTCGAAGGTCTCCTCGTGGCTGACCGACTTCGGCGGCTCGTACGGGACGACCGGCCGCTCGTCGATGCCCAGGGCGAGCTCGTGCAGGTCGCTGGCGTGCTGCGCTCCGATGAGCCGGCCGAGCACCGCCGGCGGCATGCGCCCGAGATCGCCGACGGTGCGAACACCGAGGCGACCGAGGGTCTCCATCGTCTTCTCGCCCACGCCCCACAGCGCGCGAGCGGGAAGCGGGTCCAGGTAGTCCCGGACCTCCCCGGCCCCGACCACGACCGAGCCGTCGGGTTTCGCGCCCCGGGAGGCGAGCTTGGCCACGAGCTTGCTCGGACCGACCCCCACCGAGCAGGTCACGCCGAGGGCGTCGTGCACCTCGCGCCGGACCTTCCCGGCGATGTCGGCGGGCTTCCCGAACAGGATCGTCGATCCGGAGACATCCAGGAACGCCTCGTCGAGCGCGATCGGCTCGACGAGCGGGGTCACGGCGAGCAGGATCTCGCGGAAGCGGTTGGAGTGCGCCTTGTACGACTCGAAGTCGGGGGGTAGGAACACCACGTCCGGACACAGGCGCCGCGCACGGACCGCCGGCATCGCGCTGCGGATCCCGAACGTCCGCGCCGCGTACGAGGCGGACATCACGACCCCGCGGGTGCCGGTGCCTCCGACCACGACCGGCTTGCCGGTCAGGCTCGGGTCCTTCAGGACCTCGACCGAGGCGTAGAACGCATCGAGGTCGACGTGCAGGATCGGCTCGTTCGCTCGGCTCCGAGGCACCACGGGCGAGCCTAGCGCCACACCACGGTCGGCGCGGGCGGCCGTCCGTGTGCTCATCGTCCCGAGGACCCGGGGCTCGAGTGCCAGAGCTTGCGCGGGATCGCCGATCCGCCGGAGCCCACGGCCTCGTGCGCGAGCGCCTCGGGCAGGCATCCGTCCCGTCGCGCCCGATGCAACGCCAACAGGTCCCACACGTCCTCGGCGATCACCGAGACCCCCGTGATCCCCGTCCGCCGCACCGTCCCGACCACCGCGAGCACGTTGGAGTGGAACACGGTCTTCGCCACCTTCGGCTGGACGCTCTCGAACACGACCACCTCGACCGGGCCGGTCGCATCGTCGAGCGTCAGGAAGATGATCCGCTGTCCGCTTCGGATCGCGGGGGTCTGCGAGGCCACCTTCACGCCCGCCACCATGACCCGCTCGTCCGATCGGCAGCGACGCAGGTCCCTCGAGCGCGTGACACCGAGGTCGGCGAGCAACGGCTCGTAGAAGCTCACCAGGTGACGGCTCGCGTCCAGGCCGAGGACCTCGAGCTCTGCGCGGACCCGCTCGGCCTCGGTGTACTCGGGGAGGAAGAGCTCTTGGCGGTCGGCGGTGGTGCGGGGCGGCGGGCTCCGCAGGGGGCGCTTCGCTCCATCGACTCGCTGCGCTCGTCGATGAGCCCCGGCTCCGCCCGCCACCCCCCGCTTCCGTGTCCGTCGACTGCTTCGCTGCCGGGATCGCCGCGTGCAGATCGAGGGTGAGTTGGTCGCCCTCGATCTGCGGGGTCGTCGTCATCACCGCGTACAGGCGGTCGCGGCGCGTCCCCCGGCCGATCGCGTCGAACCCACCGGCGTGCGCGAGCGCCTCCACGACCGGCTTGGAGACCACACAGCGGCGGAGGAAGTCGCCGACGTCGCGGAACGGACGGGCGGCGCGGGCCTGTTGGATCGAACGCACCTCGGCGTCGGAGATCCCGTGCACGTCCTGGAGCGCGAGCCGGATCCCGTACCTTCCGTCGACCTCCTCGACGACGTATCCGGGCTCGGACGCGTTCACGTCGAGCGGCAGGATCGGGATGCCGTGCTCGCGAGCGTCCTCCAGGAGCAGCCGCCTCGGGTACATCCCGGGATCGTGCGTGAGGATCCCCGCGAGGAAGTGCGCCGGGTAATGCGTCTTCAGCCACGCCGATTGGTACGTGGGGACCGCGAACGCCGCCGCGTGCGCCTTGCAGAAGCCGAAGCTCGCGAACTCGGCGACGGCGCTCCAGGTGCGCTCGGCGACCTCACCGGGGACGCCGCGGGTTCGCGCGCGCTCGAGGAAATCGGCGCGGAAGCCCGGGAGCAGGTCCGCGTCGTCCAGATGCCGCCGGATGTGGTCGGCGTACGTGAGGTCGTACCCGGCCATCGCGGCGAGCGTCCGCAGCACCTGCTCGTGGTAGACGATCACGCCGAACGTCTCTCGGAGCGCGGGCCGCAGGGCGGGGTGGGCGTACGTCGGCCGCTCCATCCCGAGGCGCCGGCGCAGGTACGGGTTGATCATGTCCGATTTCACCGGCCCGGGCCGGAACAGCGAGATGTCGACGATCAGGTCCTCCCATCGCGTGGGCTGGAGCTTCTGGAGGAGCTCGCGCTGACCGGGCGACTCGATCTGGAAGCAGCCGAGCGTGTCCGATGCCCGGATCAGCTCGAACGTCGGCTCGTCGTCCAGGTCGATCGCGTCGAGATCGACCTTCACGTGCTCGGTCCTCGCGATCTCGTCCAGCGCGTGGCGCATCGACGAGAGCATCCGCACGCCGAGGACGTCGAGCTTCAGGTAGCCGAGGAGCTCGACGTCGTCCTTGTCGGCCTGGATCAACCGGTACCCCTGGAACGAGCGCTCGAGCGGGACCCGGGTCACGAGGTCGTCGCTCGAGAGCACGATCCCGGAGGGATGGAGCGCGATGTGACGCGGGAAGCCGTCGAGGCGCTCGGCCACGCGGAACAGCTGCTCGAGCTGGCCGGCGTTCAGGTTCGAGCCGGCGAGCTCCGGCAGTCGCTCGATCGCGACCCGCAGGTCGCCGGCGCCGATGTGCGGGAACGACTTCGCGACGGTGTCGACCTCGGGCTCGGGGAGACCGAGGGCCTTCCCGACCTCGCGGACCGCGGCGCGGGCGCGGTACGTGTCGATCATCGCGACGCACGCGCACCGGTCGTCGCCGTAGCGCGAGAGCACCATGTCGTAGACGTCCTCCCGCCGGGCGGACTCGACGTCGACGTCGATGTCGGGCAGCTCGTCGCGCATCGGGTTCAGGAACCGCTCGAACGCGAGGTCGTGCCGGACGGCGTCGACGTCCGAGATCCCGGTCAGGTAGCAGACGAGCGAGCCCGCCGCGCTCCCCCGGCACGCGCACCGGATCCCCATCGCCCGGACGTCGGCGACGATGTCGGCCACCGTCAGGAAGTAGGCCGAGTAGCCCATCCGGTGGATCAGCGAGAGCTCGTGGTTCAGCCGGTCGCTGACCTTCGCCGTCGGCCGCATCCCACGGCGGTCGAGGCCGCGCCAGCACCGTTCGGCGAGCACGCTCGAGGCGCTCCGGTCCGGCGGCGTCGGGAACGAGGGGAAGCGCACGCGACGCAGGCCGAGATCGAACGTGCACGACCCCGCGATCTCGAGCGTCGCGCCGGCGAGGTCGGGGCGCTCGGCGAACAGCGCCCGCATCTCGTTCGCCGGCTTCAGCCACCCCTCGGCGTTGCGGCGCGAGACGTTCGTCCGGTTGATCGGGACGAGCTCGCGCATGCACTCGAGCGCGTCGGCTAGGAACGCGTCCTGCGGCACCAGGTACCGGACGGGGTTCGTCGCCACCGACCGAACCTCGGCGCGTTCGGACAGGCGGAGGAGCGCTCGAACCTGGTGCGCCGAGTCCTCCTCGAGCCGATGCTGGACGCTCACGTACGCTCGATCGCCGAACGCCTCCCGGTAGGGGTCGAGCGCCGTGATCGCGGCGTCGATCCGGCCGGCGATCGCGAGGGTGCCGGGCGGTGAGGCCGGGCCGAGGAGCGCCACGAGCCCGCCCGCGTGGGCGCAGATCTGTTCGGGGGTGAGCGACGGATCGCCGCGCTCACCGGTCATGTGGGCGTCGGTGACCAGGCGGCACAGGTTCGCGTAGCCGGCCTCGTCGCGGGCGAGCAGGACCAGGTTCGCTTCGGCCGGCCTCCGACCGCCGGTCGATCGGGGGCGACCGCTCGCCCGTTCGGGCTCGCTCCGTGCGGCCCTCGAACCCCCCGCGGGAGCGGGAGCGTCCCGGTGTCACGGACGGTGACCGATGCGCCGAGGATCGGTCGCACGCCCTCCCGTTCGCACGCGTCGACGAATCTCGCCGCGCCGTACAGGCCGTCGCGATCGGTGAGGGCGACCGACGGCATCCCGAGCTCGGCCGCTCGCCGCGCGAGGGCCTCCGGCGAGAACGCCCCTTCTTTGATGGAGAAGTAGGAACGGACGTCGAGGTGGACGAAACTCCCCACGTCAGGACGTCGGGTCGTGACGGGTGAGGTCCCGCAGCGCCTCCGCTAGGCGCCGCCCCAGACCTCGTGGTCGTGCGCGAAGTGCACCCGGATCGGGTCGAACGCTCGGAGCCGGTCGACCGATCGAACGTACGCATCGCGGTCGGGCGCGTTCGGCTCGCCAGAGGCGGCGCTGTTGGTCGCACCCTCCCACTCGGCACGCGACTGCACCGCCTGCCCCGCCAGCACGACCGAGCCCTCGGGCGTGTCGATGACCAACGACTGGTGCCCGGCGCTGTGCCCGGGGGTGGGGATCAAGCCGGAGACCGGGACCGACCTCGGTCTCGCCCTCCAGCGGTTCGTACGTCAGACCCGGGACGTCGATCCACTCGGCGATCGTGTAGTCGGGTTCGTGCACCTTCGCCCACTCGGCGCGTTGCACGAAGATCGGGATGCCCTTCGGCAGACGGGCGTTCTGGCCGCTGTGGTCGAAGTGCAGATGGCAGTTGGCGAAGCCGGTGACGTCCGCGAGCGCGATCTCGTGCTCGGCGAGCGCGTCCTCGATCGGCGTGACCCGGGGCGAGAAGCGTTCCTCGATCTCGGCGTTGCCGATCCCCACGCCGTTGTCGAACAGGAAGATGCCGTCCCGATGCACGACGGCATGCGCGTACGACGGCCACCACTCCCTGCCGAGCAGCGCCTGCTCGCCGGGCGGCAGCCGGAGCTCGGAGACCAGGAACGGGATCACGCGCACGTCGGTCACGGTGGCGATTCAATCCCACAGTCGCTCCATATGCCAGCGGTCGCGCTGGCGGTCGTGGTACAGGTCCCAGACCGCCCCGCCACGAGCCTCGATACGCCAGTACTCCCGGTCGCGGCCGTCCGACCACCACCGGCCCTCGATCCGCCACCGGCCGATCACGTCGGCAACCTCGTACCGTCGCCCTCGCCACACGAACGCGCAGGGCATCCCGGCATCACGCTCGACCCGGACCTCGACCTCCTCGTCGTACCGCTTCGACACCGGACGTCTCCCCGATCACCCCCGAGGCTGAATCGAACGTATGTTCGAGGGGAGGGCGACTGTACGCCCGGTCGCCGACACGAGTCAAGCCGGCACGTTCGCCCTGGTCAGGACCGATACACGGGGTCGCGGATCAGGCGCGCACCTCTCGGCGGTCGTACCACTCGCGATGGGAGGTGCACCGGCCCAGGTCGTCGAAATCGAGCACGAGGATCCCGTCGATCTCCGTACGACCGTCCTGCGAGTCGAACGAGACCCGCCAGTTCGCCACCCCGCGAGGCCCATCGACCGCGAGCGCCTCGTAGGACCACCGAAGGCCCGGCATCACCCCGCCCTCGATCCACCGCCGGACGATCTCGTCGCGGCCGCGCGCCTCGTCACGGAACGGGCCGTACGAGTAGACGGCGTCGGGTGCGAACAACGCCGCCACGTCGTCGGGGTCGTTGGACCCCCAGGCGGCGAAGTACCGCTCGAGCCAGTCGCCCAGCGCGCCCAGGTCCATCCGCGCATCGTAGGCTTCTGCCTCGATGACGGACCCCTCTGCGACGGGACGCGACGAGCCGCTCGTCGTCTGCGTCCCGAACTTCAGCGAGGGGCGCCGGGAGACGGTCATCGACGCGATCTGCGATGCGCTCGCGGGCGAGCCCGGTGCGCGACTCGCGTACCGGCAGGCCGATGCCGAGCACCACCGGCTCGACACGACGGTCGTCGGCGATCCCGACGCGGTCCGGCGGAGCGCCATGGCCGGCGCCGCGAAGGCCGTCGAGCTGATCGACATGACGCAGCACGCGGGCGGACATCCGCGCATGGGCGCCGCCGACGTGATCCCGTTCGTGCCGCTGCGAGGGGTCTCGATGGAGGAGGTCGTCGAGCTCGCCCGGGGGTTCGCGAAGGAGCTCGCCGAGACGCTCGACCTCCCGGTCTACCTGTACGACCGCGCGGCGCTCTCGACCCGAGCCGCGCGAGCCTGGCCGAGGTTCGCCGCGGTGAGTTCGAGGGACTGCGCGAGGCCGTCGCACGGGGCGAACGCCTGCCCGACTTCGGGCCGCACGAGATCGGACGCGCGGGGCGACCGCGGTGGGAGCCCGCAAGCCGCTCGTGGCGTACAACCTGTACCTGACCGGGACCGAGGAGGCGGCGAAGGAGATCGCGACGCCGATCCGGGAGTCGAGCGGCGGGCTGCCCTGCGGTCCGAGCGATCGGGTTCGCGGTCCCCGAACGCGGGTGCGTCACCGTCTCGATGAACCTCGTGGACTTCGAGGTGACCGGCCCGCGAACGGTGTTCGACGCCGTGGAGGCGCTCGGCGCGGAGCGTGGGATGCGCGTGCTCTCGTCCGAGATCGTCGGCCTCGTCCCGCGGGCCGCGCTCGCCGAGGGCGACGTCGAGCGGCTGCGGCTGGAGGGGTTCGACGAGGACACGCAGATCCTGGAGCGGCTCGTGAGCGAGGAGAGGCCGGGTGGCTGACATCATCGCGTCGCAGACGATCGAGGGCTTCCTGGACGGACTCGCGTCCGATGCGCCGACCCCGGGGGGCGGCGCGGTCGCGGCCCTCGCGGGCGCGGCGGGCTCGGCACTCATCTCGATGGTGTGCAACCTCACGATCGGCAAACCGGGCTACGAGGAGGCCGAGGAGCGGGCGCGGGGCATCCTCGCCGCGGCCGAGCACGCGCGCGGGTACGTTCCTCGAGTTCGCCGACGTCGACGCCATGGCCTTCGACGGCGTGATGGACGCGTTCAAGATGCCGAAGGGAACCGACGCCGAGAAGGCCGCCCGATCCCAGGCGATCCAGCGCGGGTACCAGGAGGCCGCCGGCCCGCCGCTCGAGATCGCGAGGCTCGCCGCCGCGCAGATGGAGCTCGCGCGGGAGACCACGGAGATCGGGAACGCGAACGCGGCCTCCGACGGGGCGTGTGCCGCGCAGTCGCTGTCCGCCGCCGTCTGGTCGGCGACGTACAACGTGGAGATCAACGCGTCGGCGCTCAAGGACCCCGCGAAGGCACAGGCGCTGCGCGACGACGTGGCCGCGCTCCGAGCGCAGGCCGCAGGCCCTGCTCGACGCCACGAACGCCGCGTTCGCCGGACGCCTGGGCTGAGCGTGCGCCGTTTCGAGCCCGGCGAGACGGTGGTCCTGCGCGACGTCCTGCACGGCGCGGTGTGGAGCGCTCGGCCCGCCACGATCGTGCGCGACGACCGACGATGCGTGGATGCTCTACCTGCCGATCGGGAACCGGTGGTTCGGACCGTCGGCGAGCAAGGAGGATCGGCTCCGCGCTGAAGGTCCCGGGCGCATCGTGGACGCTCGCGGGAACGGCGATGGACCGAGGCGCACGTCCTGTCCTTCGCCTGGCCGGACACGGGATACGCGGTGCTGCACTTCTGGGACGAGGGCTGGACGCCACGGCTCTGGTACGTGAACGTCGAGGCATCCGCTGCGGCGGACCGAGCTCGGCTTCGACACCCTGGACCACGACCTCGACATCGAGATCGAACCCGATCGATCCTCATGGCGGTGGAAGGACGAGGACGTCGTCGCGGAGGGATCCGCCTCGGCGTGTACGACGAGCGCGACGCGACTGCGTTCCGGCGCCAGGCGCGAGCTCGGGCGGTCGCGGGTGATGGAGCGCGAGCCTCCGTTCGACCGCGACTGGTCCGAGTGGCGTCCGGACCCCGCCTGGTCCGTCCCGGTCCTCCCGCGCGGGCTGGGATCGTCTCGGGCCGACGACCCGCTGAGGGCCGGGTTGCCGCCGGGCGGGCTCCTCGCGCACGCTATGGCCCGTGGAAGCGCACGACCTCACGTCCGTCCGCTCGCGGTTCCCCTCGCTCGCGCGCGAGATGGACGGTCGCCCGGTCGTGTTCGCCGATGCCCCGGGCGGATCCCAGGTGCCCGAGGCCGTCATCGAGGCGATGGCGGGGTACCTGCGCCGGAGCAACGCGAACGCGCACGGCGCGTTCGCCACCAGCCAGGAGACCGACGACGTCATCGTCGGCGCGCATCGCGCCGCGGCCGACCTCCTGAACGCCGACCCCGACGAGGTCGATCTTCGGACCGAACGCGACGAGCTGCTCCTCGCGATCTCGCGCTCGGTCGGGCGGACGCTCTCGCCGGGCGACGAGGTCGTCGTCACGCGGCTCGATCACGACGCGAACGTCCGCCCCTGGGTCCTGGCCGCCGAGGACGCGGGCGCGACGGTCCGATGGGTGGACCTGCGCGCCGAGGACGTCACGCTCGACGTCGACGTCGTTCGAGGCCGCCCTGTCCGAACGGACGAAGGTCGTCGCGTTCACGCTGGCGTCGAACGCCGTCGGAACCGTGACGCCGGCCGCGAGCCTCGCCCGCTCGTCCACGAGCGGACCGGAGGCGATCGTCGCGTGCGACGGCGTCCACCTCGCGCAGCATCGGCGGATCGACGTCCGGGCGATCGGCGCCGACCTCGTCGCCTGCTCGCCCGTACAAGATCTTCGGACCGCACCTGGGGATCGTGTTCGGGCGCCGGGAGCTGCTGGACGTCGTTGCGGCCCTACAAGGTCCGGCCCGCGAGCGACGAGCCGCCCGACGCGTTCGAGACCGGCACGCAGAACCACGAGGCGTTCGCGGGCTGGATCGCGGCCGTCGACTACCTCGCCGGGCTCGCCGG
Source organism: uncultured Actinomycetes bacterium (assembly GCA_963771385.1). Taxonomy (GTDB): domain Bacteria; phylum Actinomycetota; class UBA4738; order UBA4738; family HRBIN12; genus DASSJM01. Next base: position 296,997 of record CAVYTE010000002.1, on the reverse strand, counting down.
CGAGACGGGGACCGCCGCGCGTCGCGCTCGCGCGACGCCTTCGAGCACGCGATCGTGCCGTACGAGGCCGAGCTGTCGCAGCGGTTCCTCGACGGGATCGCGGTCGATCCCCGGCATCCGCCTGTTCGGCATCGCCGATGCCGACCGCGTGCACGAGCGGACGCCGACGTTCGCGATCCGCGTGGGCGACCGGCATCCGGCCGAGACCGCGAAGGCGCTCGCCGAACGCGGGATCTACGTCTGGGACGGCAACTACTACGCGCTCGAGCTGATGGAACGGCTCGGGCTCGAGGAGACCGGGCGGCGCGGTTCGGGTCGGCTTCTGCCACTACAACACGCCGGCCGAGGTCGACCGCGTGCTCGAGGAGCTCGCCGCCCTCGCCTAGGCCCTCCAGCGGCCGCGTTGCTAGGATGACCGCCACTCCCCCACCCCGACGAAGGACATCGGCATGCGCATCCTGATCCTGGGCGGCGACGGATACCTCGGCTGGCCGACCTCGATGCAGCTTCGCGGCGCGCGGCCACGAGGTCCACGCCGTCGACAACTACCTGCGGCGCCGCGCCCACGAGGAGGCCGGCACGGATTCGCTCACGCCGATCGGCGCCTCGCTGCCCGCCCGGGCGGAGGCGTTCCGCGAGGTCACCGGCCTGCAGATCGGCGTCACCGAGGGCGACCTCACCGACTGGGCCGTCGTCGAACGGCTGTTCCGCGAGTTCGAACCGGAGGCGATCGTCCACTACGGCGAGATGCCCTCGGCCCCCTACTCGATGATCGACCGCGAGCACGCCGTCTTCACGCAGACGAACAACGTCGTGAACACGCTGAACGTGCTCTACGCGATGGCCGAGCTCGCGCCGGACGCGCACCTCGTGAAGCTCGGCACGATGGGCGAGTACGGCACGCCGAACATCGACATCGAGGAGGGGTTCATCGAGATCCACCACAAGGGCCGCACCGACACCCTCCCGTTCCCGAAGCTCCCGGGCTCGATGTACCACCTGTCGAAGGTGCACGACTCGCACAACATCCACTTCGCGTGCCGCATCTGGGGCCTGCGCGCGACCGACCTGAACCAGGGCGTCGTCTACGGCATCGAGACCGAGGAGACGAAGCTCGACGAGCGCCTGCTGACCCGGTTCGACTACGACGAGGTGTTCGGCACGGCGCTGAACCGCTTCTGCCTGCAGGCGGTGATCGGCCATCCGCTGACGCTGTACGGCAAGGGCGGGCAGACGCGCGGCTACCTCAACATCGTCGACACCCTCCGCTGCGTCGAGCTCGCCGATCACGAACCCGGCCGAGCCGGGCGAGTTCCGCGTGTTCAACCAGTTCACCGAGCACTTCTCGGTCGTCGCAGCTCGCCGAGCTCGTCCAGAAGGCCGGCGCCGAGGTCGGCCTGGACGTCCGCGTGCAGCACCTGGAGAACCCTCGCGTCGAGATGGAGGAGCACTACTACAACCCGGTCCACACGAAGCTGCTCGACCTGGGGCTGAGCCGCACCTGCTCTCGGAGACGCTGATCGAGTCGATGTTCGAGGTGATCGATCGCTACCAGGACCGCGTGATCCCCGACCACATCCTCCCGGTCACGCGATGGCGTGGCGTGAGGGATCCCTCATCCGCCTGAGTCCGCACGTCGCGCCTGCGCCGGTCGGACGCATCGTCCGGGTCTTCGCATGGGTAGCGTTCATCGCTGGTAGGTCATCCAGTCCGAACGAAGGAAGGAGGAGCACATGAGACGCTACTTCGCGACGCTCGGGGTGGGCGCCCTGTTCCTGGCAACGTTCGCGATCGCGACCCCCGCATCGGCGGGGACGATCGTCGTCCCGCCGGGCGAGTCGATCAACGACGCCGTCGCCTCGGCCCAGCCCGGTGACGTCGATCCAGCTGCAGGCCGGCGTCTACGAGGACGTCGTGGTCGTCAAGACGAACGACATCACGATCCAGGGCGTCGGCAGCGGCACCGACGGCTCGATCCTGCGACCGCCCGCGGACCTGCCGAACCGGTGCTTCGGCGGGATCGCCGGGATCTGCATCCGCGGCAACGGGCAGACCGGGACGCCGGTCTCGGATGTGGCCGTCACCGGCATGCGTGCCGAGGGCTTCATCGCGTTCGGCTTCCTCGCGTTCGTGCGCCGAGGGCCTGACGTTCGAGGACGACGCCGCGCATCGACAACGGCGAGTACGGGCTCGCGGCCTTCGAGAGCTCCGGCGTCGTGATGCGGAACAACCTCGCCGACGGCAACGCGCTCGCCGGCTTCTACGTCGGCGACTCCGCCGGAGCGCGGCCGCGACGCTCGAGGGCAACGAGACGCTCCGGCAGCGCGTACGGCTTCTTCCTGCGCGATGCCAAGACCGGGACGGTCACCGGCAACACGATCCACGGCAACTGCATCGGGATCCTCGTCTTCAACACGTCCGTCGCCGGTCCACGCCGGCTCGCTGGTCGATCACCGGGAACACGATCGAGGACAACTCGCGTTCTGCCGGGGCGGCCCCGACGAGCCCGCGCTCTCGGGCATCGGGATCGCGATCGCCGGCGGCCGGCGGCAACACCGTCGAGGGCAACCTGATCCAGAACAACCGGACGAACCGCAACGTCGCGTTCCACGGAGGCGTCGTCCTGTTCCGGCTCGAGCTTCGCGCCGAAGAACAACACCGTGACGCGGCAACACGCTCGTGCGGAACCGCCCGAACATCCTCACGGACGGTTCGGGGTCGGGGAACGTCATCGCGGCAACGACTGCACCCCACCCTGCTAGCCGGACCCCGCTGCACGCAGGGCCGGGCCACCCGTTGCGGCGGCCCGGCCCTGCGCCGGTCCCGAGGTCCCTTGCTATCCTCGGCCCGCGCGAGCGACACCGCGCGGGAAGTGACGAAGGATGCTCGCCCTACGGGTCATCGGCGGCCTGCTCGCGCTGGTTTCTTCGGCCGTCTCGGTCGCGAGGTACTCCCGGCGCCAGATCAGCCGCCTGAGCCTCATCATCTCGAGCGCGATCGCGCTCGGGGTCCTCCTGCTGGCCATCGCGCCGGGCCTGTTCAACCCGATCTTCGAGACGTTCAACTTCGAACCCGGCAGCGGCGAACGCCTGACCGCCGTCCTGCTGCTCGCGGTCGTGATCCTGTTCGTGTTGGTGATCCGGATGCAGTCCTACGTCGACACGAACGAGCGGAGCATCCGGCAGCTCGTCGAATCGCTCGGGCAGGCCGCGTTCGACTGGGACCGCGCCGAGGAGGCTGCCCGAGGGCAAGCGCATCGTGGTGATCTCCCCCGCGTACAACGAGGCGGAGAACGTCGGCGCCGTGATCCACGCGATGCCCGTCGGAGGTGGAGGGGTACCACGTCGTCCCGATCGTGGTCGACGACCGCTCCGACGACGGCACCGCCGACGTGGCCCGCCAGGCCGGGCGCCCTCGTGGCGAGCCTGCCGATCCGCCGCGGCGGCGGGCTCGCGCTGCGCGTCGGGTACGACATCGCGCTGCGGCTCGGGGCCGACATCGTCGTGACGATCGACGCGGACGGCCAGCACCAACCCGAGGAGCTCCCGATCCTCGTCAAGCCGATCCTCGAGGGGCAGGCCGATCACGTGAACGGCTCCCGGATGCTCGGCGACTACGAGCGGGGACCGTGGATCCGGCACCTGGGCGTGCACTTCTTCTCCTGGGCCGTGACGGTGCTCACGGGCCAGCGCGTCACCGACATCTCGAGCGGCTACCGAGCCACGCGCGCCGACACGCTGCGCAAGCTGGTCCTCGAGCAGGACCAGTTCTGGAGCTCGGAGGTCACGATCGAGGCGCTGCGCCAGCACGCGAGGATCGTCGAGGTCCCCGTCACCTTCCTCACGCGTCGCGGCGGCGAGTCCAAGAAGCCGAAGTCGCTCCGCTACGCCTGGAACTTCTCGAAGGCGATCGCGAAGACCTGGCTCAGGTAACGCGCCGAACCGCGCCGGCGCGGTCGGACCCGGCCGCCGCGAGCGCGACCTCGCCGGCCAGCCTGGCGTTCGCGTCGAGGAGCGCGAGGTTCGCCTCGAGGCTCGCCCCGCCCGTGCGCTCGGCGAGGCACGAGAGCAGGAACGGCGTGACCGCCTTCCCGCGCACGCCCTCGCGCGTCGGCCGCCCGCTCGCACGCCGCGGATCGGCGTCGGCGACGGTCGCGGCGTCCATCGCGCGGAGGTCGGAACCGGGTTGCAGAGCAGGACGGCGGACCGCGCCGCCATCCGGGCCGATCGCCCGCACGATCACCGGCGGCCCCGCCGGCGTCGTCCACGCGCCGATCGAGCTCGACATCGGCCTCGCGCACGAGGAAGAAGGGCATCCGGTCGCACCGGTAGCCGACCACGCCGACGCCGAGCTCCTCGAACCGCTCGGCCGTGGACGACGGGGTCGACGATCGACTTCGGGCCCGAGCAGACGAGCAGGATCGGCGTTCGGGCGAGCTCGAGCAGGTCCGCGGATACGTCGGCGGTCCCCGGGTGCACGCCCCCGGTCCCTCCCGTCGCTCCGACCGGATCCCGGCGCGGTGCGCGGCCCAGATCGTGCTCGACACGGTCGTCGCGCCCAGTCCACCCGACGCCGAGCGCGAACGGCAGATCCCGCCGCGCGACCTTCGAGGCGGCACCCGGTTCCGCGAACGTACGCAGCTCGTCGTCGGACAGCCCGACGACGACCCGGCCCGCGCTCACGCCGATCCATGCGGGGACGGCGCCGGCGCCGCGCACCGCGAGCGACATGCGATCCACGCACTCGAGGTTGCGCGGCAGCGGGAGGCCCTGCGCGACGACGCTCGTCTCGAGCGCCACCACCGCCCCGTCGGCCGCGATCGCCTCCGCGATCTCTGGAGCGATGTGGATCGCCGGCGTTCCGGACGGGCCGGTCACGCCGACGGACCCGTGGAACGCGGGCGCTCGGGCCACGTCTCGAAGCTCGCGGCGACCCTGGCCCCCGCCCGGCACGCCGCCGCCAGGGCATCGCCGGGGGACCGCCCGGCGACGAGGTTGGCGAGCAGCACGCCGTCGAACGCGTCCCCGGCTCCCGTCGGATCCTTCTCCACCACCGGGTCGGTGGCGGCGCGGATCACCGAGTCGCTCCCACGACATGACGGCGCCGGCCTCGCCGAGCTTCACGCACACGATCGGGAACCGCCTCGCGAGCGCGTCGGCCGAGTCCTCTCCTCGCTGCCCCGTCAGGGTCTCGGCCTCCCGCTCGTTCGCGAGCAGCATCGTCGCCGGACCGCATGCGTCGAAGAACGCCTCGACCCCGAACGAGCGGATCATCGGCCAGGAGGCCGCGTCCACCGCCACGAACTTCGCCCGCGCGCGATCGAGGGCGGCGCGGCCGGCCGCGGCGGTCGGCTCGAACAGCAACGAGTATCCGGATACGAAGACGGCGCCCGCGTCGATCCGCTCGGGGAGGTCGTCGGGCGACAGGTGCCCACCCGCGCCGCGGTCGGCGACCATCGAACGCTCGCGCGGCTCGTGCACGATCAACATCGTGCCGGTGTCGGCGGTCGGGTCCATCACGAGTGCGGGCTCCACCCCCCGCGCGATCAGCTCCTCGCGGAGCAGCGCGCCGGCCACGTCCGAGCCGATCCTTCCGTGCACGCGGGCTCGTGCCCCCGACTCCGCGGCCCAGACGGCGGCGTTGGCCGCGCTTCCTCCCGGGCGCACGAGGACGCGCCCGTGCACGTCGCCGCCCTCCTCGAGTCCATCCGCGTCGACGCGGACGTCGATCATCACGTCGCCGATCGTGACCACGTCCATCGCCGGTGCAGCCTACCGGGTAGCGTTCCCGCGATGAGCCCACGAGCGCTCGAACGGGGCGAGCGGGTGTTCCTGCGTCACCCGGTCGCCGAGGACGAACCCGCGTCCCTCGACGCGGTTCGGTCGAGCCGCGATCTGCACCTGCCGTGGACGCACCTGCCGACCACCTCGCAGGGGTTCGGCGCGCTGCTCGAGCGTCAGCTCGCGCCGACGGAGGAGGTGCATCTGATCTGCCGGAACGAGGACGGATCCTCGTCGGGCTCGCGAACCTCAGCCAGATCTTCCTCCGCGACTTCCGGAACGCGTACATCGGGTACTCGGCGTCCGCCCCCAACCAACGACGCGGGTACATGACGGAGGGCCGCGTCTGGTGCTCCGGCGCGCGTTCGGTCCCATCGGACTCCACCGCGTCGAGGCCAACGTCCAGCCCGACAACGCGCGATCGATCGCGCTCGTCGAGCGGCTCGGCTTCCGTCGCGAGGGCTACTCGCCGAAGTACCTGAAGATCGGGGGGCGCTGGCGGGACCACGTCCGGTACGCGCTCCTGGCCGACGAGTTCGCGGCCGGGGATGGCGCACGCACGGCTCTCCCCGCGCGGGACCTCGCGTGACGGCAGTGGCTCATCCTCGCCCGGTCTCGCCCGGTGCGTGACGTCAGCCGGCCTCCGAGTCCCCGCGGCCTCTGCCGCCCACCGACCGAACGCACCCCAGAACGGATCGAGGCCCGGATGCTCGAGCGGTCGGTCACCCTCGCCGGTCGCGAGGAGGGCGCGGTCCGCGGCCTGGGTGACCTCGCCCACGACGGCGGCGTCGATGCCCTCGCCCGCGAGGGCCCAGACGAACGCATCCGCCCGTCCGGGCACCACGGTGGCGATCAGCGTGCCCTCGCTGATCGAGGTGTACGGGTCCATCCCGACCTCGCCGCAAACCGCCCGAACCTCGGGACGGACCGGGATCGCATCCAGCTGGATCCGCATCCCGACTCCGGAGGCGGACGCCACCTCGGTCAGGCCGCCGAACACCCCGCCCTCGGTCGCATCGTGCATCGAGGTCACGCCGGCGTCGCGGAGCCCGAACGTGCGAGCGACCGTCGCCTCGGGGACGACGGTCATCTGCTCGAACAGCGCATCGGCCGCCTGCACGACCTCGTGACCCACCGCCCTCGCGAGTCGCTCGGGGAACGTCGCGGCGAACAGCGCGGTCGCCTCGACGGCGGCGCCCTTCGTCACGACCACCAGGTCCCCGGGCCGGGCCATCGTCGGCGTGACGAAGCGATCCTGCGGTCCCGAGGCCATGCAGACGGCGCCGCCCACCATCGGCCACGTGCAGCCGTCGTAGCGGGCCGTGTGACCGGTCACGATGGCGACCCCGATCCCCTCGCACGCACGATGGAACGCATCCCACAGCGCGGTGAGGTCCTCGTCCGTGATCTCGGGCGGCAGGTTGAGGTCGACCGCCATCCACCGCAGCGGCAGCCCGCTGGTGGCGGCGTCGGAGGCGAGGATGTGGACGGCGAACCACGCCGCCCGCTCCCAGCCGTAGGCGGGGACGACGAACACGGGATCCGCCGTCAGAGCCATGGCCACGCCCTCCGCGACCCGGACGACGCCGACGTCGACGCCGTGCTTCGGGCCGACCAGCACGTCCGGATCCCGCGCCCCGAGGCGCCGGAGGATCACCTGCTCGAACAGCTCCGCCGTCGCCTTCCCCGTGCGTTGCTCGGTCATCGCCGCCCGTTCCTCCATCCCCGCACCGCGTCGACCAGCACCCGGGTCGCCGTCTCCGGATCGTCCGCCGCCCCGACGGCGGACACCACGGCCACGCCGGCGACACCTGCCTCGAGGACCTCGGCCGCGTTGCCCGTGTCGATCCCCCCGATGCCGACCACCGGCAGCGAGGTCGCCCCGGCGATCGCCCGCACCCCGTCCAGACCGACGCCCCGCGCCTCGGGCTTCGTCGGCGTCGCCCAAACGGTGACGCCGAGGTAGTCCGCACCGGCGGTCTCGGCGCCGCGAGCCTCGACCCGATCCGCGACGCTCACGCCCAGGTACCCCGAACCGCCGAGGAGCGCGCGCGCCGCCTCCGGTCGATCGCCCTGCCCGACGTGTGCGCTGCAGCCCACACGAGCGGCCACCGCGACCCGATCGTTCACGACGCAGAGCACCTTCGCCTCCGCGCACGCCGGCGCGAGCACCTCGGCGACCCGCAGGAGCTCGTCGTCCGTGAGCTCGGGAGCCCGGAGCTGGACGGCGGTCGCGCCGCCCCGGATCGCCGCGAGCCCCACCTCGAGGTGTCCCCGGCCGGATCGCAGACCACTCGACGTGACCACGTACACCTCCAGCGACCGAGCATCCAACGCGCTCATCGCTCTTCCCTCCGCCGGCATTACCCGGTTCAGGTTCGTCGGGTCGCCGCCGTCGCAGACGGCCTCTCAGCCCGGTCGCCCGAGCTCCCCGGTGGTGCTGCCCGAAGAGGATAGCCGCCGTCCGAGCCCTCGAAGCGTCGGCAAACCGCTGGTCAGCTCGCGAGCGCCTGGCGACGGGCGACCCGGAGCTCCCGGCGAACACGTTTCCAGTCGCTCCGCTTCGTCGAGATGAACACGTCGGTCGCGATCAGGAGCGCGCCGTAGCCGACCAAGACCCACCCAGACCACGTCGGAGCGACGGTGGCGGGCCAGAACGCGAGCGCCGCCAACGGCGCCACCTTGCTCGCGATCGCACCCGACGCGTGCATCCACGCCCGCGCCGTCGGCGACGCCCGCAGGTAGGTCGCGTAGTCGATCTTCAGTCCCGGCACCGGGGGGAAGAGGGTCGGGAAACAGTAGGCGGTGAACCGCAGCCCGATGGCGCGGCCGACGAGCCAGTGGGCGGGCGAATGGAAGGCCGCCGACCACGCGAGCGCGGCGAACACGAGGGCGAGACCGGCCACGGTCTCCGAATCCGTGGTCAGGGCCACGCCGATCGCGATCGCGCCCGCCACGATCCCGAGGACCAGGACGAGGTTGCCGAGCCACACGGGGAAGCGGATCCGGATCCGACGCTCGAACGCCTTGCGGTCGATCCGACCGGCCTGCTCGGCCCAGTGCGCGGCAAGCGCCGGGTCCGTCTTCACCTCGGCGAGCAGGCGCCAGAATCCGAGCCCCCGGAGATCGGTCGCGCCCGCGTCGACCGCCGCCTCGATCCGGTCGAACTCGGCGGGGAAACCCTCGCGATCGGGGGGTGCGGTTCCACGGTTCATGCGGATGCTGGCCTTAGGATGTTCGTTCGGACGCGCCCCGGGCCGCACGAAGGCTGCCCGCAACGGCCATGGAACAAGGGGAGGCGACCATCTCGAAGAGCACGATCCCGGAGCGGCCGGTCCGCTCGGATCTCGCGTTCGCCCTGACGACCCTCGACGGCCGCTACCACGTGGCCGATCGTATCGCCGCCGGGGGGATGGGCGAGGTCTTCCGCGCGCATGACGCCGTCCTCGATCGTCGGGTCGCGATCAAGGTCCTGCACCGGAGCCTGTCGGGCGACTCCGGCTTCGTCGAGCGGTTCCGCAGCGAGGCTCGCGCGGCCGCGAACCTGACCCATCCGAACATCGTGGCCGTCCACGACTGGGGCGCGGTCGACGGCATCTACTACATGGTGATGGAGTACGTCGCGGGACGGAGCGTGCGCGAGGTGCTGAACGCCGAGGGCCTGCTCGCTCCGGCCCAGGCATCCGACGTCTTGCTGCAGGCGCTCGCCGCGCTCGACCACGCGCACCGTCAGGGGATCGTGCACCGAGACGTGAAGCCCGAGAACCTCATGCTCACCCAGGACGGTGTCGTGAAGGTCGCGGACTTCGGGCTCGCGCGCGCGTATGCCGACGCGCAGATCACCGAGGCCGGCCACGTGACCGGGACGGTGCAGTACCTCGCGCCGGAGCAGCTCCTGGGCGAGCCGGCGGATCCGCGTACCGACGTGTACGCGCTCGGGATCGTCGCGTTCGAGCTGCTCACCGGCCGGCTCCCCTTCACCGGCGAGACCCCGATGGCGATCGCCTACAAGCACATCCACGAACGGGTGCCGACGCCGTCCTCCCGCAACAAGGCCGTGCCGAGCTCGCTCGACGGGTGGGTGGCCTCGGTCACCGAGAAGGAGCGGGAGCTCCGGCCCGAGTCGGCCGCCGAGGCGCGCCGGGACCTCCAGGCCGAGATGGCCGGACTCCCCTCCGCGCCGCCCGTCGGCTCCCTGGTGCCCGACGTCGCCCTGATCGCCGATCCGACCTCGACGCAGGACGGAGCGGCCGGCGGCCCGACCACCGTGACGATCCCGCGACAGGCCAGGCGCCGGCGGCGCCGGGGCCGCACGATCCTCGGCGTCCTGCTCGCGATCGCCGCGATCGCCGCGGCCGCATGGGGGACCTGGACGTACCTCATCCCCCATCGCGTCGATGTGCCCGCGGTGGAGGGCATGCGCCTCGACGACGCGAGGCAGCGGATGGAGGACGCCGGCCTCGTTCCACGGATCGGGCAGGGGAAGCACTCGAAACAAGTGGAGGCGGGGATGGTCCTCGCGGTTCAACCGGCCGAAGGCACGACGCTCGAGCAGGGAGACCGCGTCACGCTCGTGCCGTCGCTCGGTCCGCCACCCGTACCCGTGCCGAACGTGATCGGGAGGCCGCTCGCCGAAGCGAAGGAGCGGCTACGCGCGGCCGACCTGCGCGTCGGATCGGTGACGAAGGCCTACAACGACCGGTTCGACGCCGACCAGGTGATCCGCCAGAGCGTAGAGGCCGACCGCGAGGCGCCGTTCGGAAGCGAGATCGATCTCGTCATCAGCCGCGGACCGGCCCCGGTCGCCGTCCCGAAGGTGGTCGGGGCGACCGAGGAGGACGCGGCGAGCGAGCTGCAGGCGCTCGGCTTCCTCGTGACGGTCGAGGAGGCCTACTCGCAGGACGTGCAGCGGGGCCGCGTGATCTCGCAGGAGCCCGGCAAGGGCGCGCAGCTGCAACCGGGCAACGCCGTCACGATCGTCGTGTCGCTGGGTCCGGAGCAGTTCGCGATGCCGAACGTCGTCGGCATGGGTCGGGACGCGGCCGTCGCACGACTCACCGAGCTCGGGCTGCGCGTGAACGTCGCGATCGTCCCGGGACAGGGCGGGGCGCTGGTGGTCTTCCAGGAGCCGGCCACCGGCACGATCGTGCACGAAGGCGACACCGTGTCGATCTACGTCGCGTGAGGGTCGGCGCCCACCTGCGGACGCCGGGTGGCCTTCGCAAGGCCGTCGAGCTCGCGCGTGCGGTCGGCGCCGAGGCGGTCCAGCTGTTCATCTCGAACCCGAGGGCGTGGTCGGGGCCGCGCCTGGACACGGCGGCCGCGTTCGGGGCCGATTGGCGCGAGGGCGGGATCGGTCCGCTCTACGTCCACGCGCCGTACCTCGTGAACATCGCCTCGCCCAACCCGGAGTTCGTGGCCAAGTCCCTCGAGCTCTGCCGCCGCTCCGTCGCGGCGTGCGGCGTGCTCGAGGCCGGCGGGTTCGTCGTGCACGCCGGCTCCGGCGGCGAGGGCGAGCCGGCCGCCGCGCTCGAACGGGCGGCGGCGGTCCTGCAGGCGACCCTCTCCGAGACGCCGGACACCACGCGGCTGCTCGTCGAGCTCATGGCCGGAACGAGCGGCGCCGTCGCGTCCACGATCTCGGAGGCTCGCCGGCTGTTCGACGCGGTCGGCGACGACCGGCTCGGGCTCGTCCTGGACACCTGCCACCTGTTCGCGGCCGGCTACGCGCTCGATACGGCAGCGGGGGTCGACGCGTGCTTCGAGGAGCTCCGCGGGGAGGGCCTGGCCGACCGGCTCCGGCTGATCCACATGAACGACGCGAAGCACGAACGCGGGTCGCGGCGCGACCGCCACGAGGTCGTCGGCGAGGGTTCGATCGGGCTCGCGGGCTTCGCGGCGGTCGTCGCGAGACCCGAGGTCCAGGATCTCGCGGTCGTCGTCGAGACCCCGGCGTCCGGCGAGCGTCGCCGCCAGGAGCTCGAGACGATCCGGTCGCTCGCTCCCTGATCGGTCGTTCAGGAGACGCAGTCGGCGTGCCCGACGTCCTCGTACGGGCGTTCGCCGGGGGCGACGACGAACTCGAAGTCGTAGCCGCCGTCCTGCAGCGTGAGCTTCACGACGCCGAACGAGCGGTCCTGCCCGGCCTCACGGTTGGCGGCGGCCTCCCCCTGCGGGAGATCCGTGTACGTCGAGCCGCCGGTGCCGACCACGAACACGCGAGGGCCGTTGGGGTCGGGTCGGCCGAACGCGTCCATCGGCGCGAACCGCTGATAGCTGTGCTCATGCCCGGCCAGCACCACGTCGACGCCCTGGGCATCGAGCAGCTCATAGAGCGGCTGCAGCTGGTACAGGAACACGCCCTGCGGATACGGCTCGGATCCGAACAGCGGGTGGTGCATGAACGCGAGGGTGCAGGCGTTCGGATGCCTCACCAGATCGCGCTTCAGCCACTCGTACTCCGGCGTCCCGGGCCCGCATCCCTGGTCGATCGCCGGACTCTTCGTGATCGGCGCCCGCTGGCCGAGCGCGGGCGTCCACGTGGACCCCTTGCAGAGCTGCGAGTTCAACGCGACGAGGTGCCAGGAGCCGAGCTCGAAGGAGTACCACCCACCGGGCGGGGCCGCCCGTTCCCCGAAGTAGTCGTAGTACCCGGCGCCGTAGAGCGTGTACGTCTCGTGGTTGCCGATGGCCGGGTACGTGATCGGCTTCAGGTCGGCGAAGAATCGATCGTAGAACGCCCGGAAGTCCTCGGCCGACCCGTGCAGGTACTGGAGGTCGCCGAGCGCGAGGAACGCGTCGGGATCGATCCCGTCGGATCGCCTCGGCGACCAGGTCGTACTTGCAGCGCCGCGTATGTTCGCTCGGGAGCGAGTTGCAGGCGATGTCGCCCACGGCGGCGATCACCGGCGCCGGTGTGTCCTGTCCGGTAGCGGAGCCAGGCGACTCGGCGCACGAGACGGCGACCACAGCGAGCACACAGACCGCCGCGAGCCGGCGCCGCACCGCTACGGTTCCATCTCCGCCCGTGGGCCCTCCTGGTAGGAGTACCGCTCCTCGGCCCACGGCTCCGCATGGATGTGGTAGCCACGGACCTCCCAGAACCCGCGCGTGTTGTGCGCCGAGAACTCGAGGCCGCGCAGCCACTTCGCGCTCTTCCACGCGTAGCGCTTCGGCACCACGAGGCGGAGGGGGAACCCGTGCTCCGGGGTCAGCGGCTCGCCGTGATGCGCCCAGGCGACCAGCACGTCGTCGTCCATCATCGCCTCCAAGGACAGGTCGGACGTGTAGCCGTACTCGCAGTGGGTGATCACCCACTTCGCCTCCGGCCGGACGCCCGCCCGTTCGGCGAGCACGCGGAACGGGACGCCGGTCCAGACGTTGTCCAACGTCGACCAGCCGGTCACGCAGTGCATGTCCGCCTGCACGTCGACCGGTCCGAGCGCCTTGAGCTCCTCGTAGGTGAGTCGGTAGGGCCGGTCGACCAGCCCGGAGACGTCGAGGTCCCAGCCGGACTCGTCGAAGCTGGGGATCGGTCCGAAATGCAGGACCGGCCAGGTCTTCACCAACCGCTGGCCGGGAGGGACCCGTTTGGCGACCTCTTCGGGGTACCGCGGGCCGAACAGCTTCACGTGTGCACCCTCCTCATCGAGCGGCGGAGGCGATCGTCCGCCAGGCGGTCAGCGCGCTCTCGATATCGGCGTCGGAGACGTCGACGTGGGTCACCATCCGCACCTTCGGTGGTGAGATCGTGCACCCGACACCTTCCTCCGCCAAGCGCTGGGCGGCCTCGAGCGGTTCGAGACCCATCACCGACGTGTCGACGAAGACCATGTTCGTTTCAACCATCTCCGGTTCGACGGAGCCGGGAGCGAGCTCAGCCAGCCCTTCCGCCAAGCGGCGTGCCCTGGCGTGGTCCTCGTGGAGGCGGCCGGGTCCCTCGTCGAGGGCGACGAGCCCGGCGGCGGCGAGCACGCCCGCCTGCCGCCACGCGCCCCCGTACAGGATCTTCAGGCGTCGAGCCTCGGACATGAGCGCCTGCGGTCCGCACAGGATGGAGCCCACCGGCGCGCCGAGCCCCTTCGAGACGCAGAACATCATCGTGTCGACCTCGCGGGTCCATTCGGCGACGTCGACCTCCGCGGCGGCCGCGGCGTTGAAGATCCGGGCGCCGTCGAGGTGGATCGGCACGCCCGCCTCCTCCGCGAGCTTGCGGATCTGGCGAAGCTCGTCCACGGGCAGGACCGTGCCGCCGGCCCCCGCGGTGTTCTGGACGGCGAGGAGGTCGACGATCTCGACGTCGTAGAACGCGTCGGGTTCGAGCAGCCCGCGGACGAGCTCGGCCGTCAGCCAGCCCCGAGGGGCTCGGACCGTCCGGTACGAGATCCCTGCCAGGACGGCGGAGGTCATGAGCTCGGTGGAGGCCACGTGCGACGACGCCTCCGCCGCGACGAGGTGGCCGTTGCCGGTGCAGTGGAGGCGCAGGCCGACCTGGTTCGCCATCGTGCCCGTCGGCAGGAACATCCCCGCCTCCATGCCGGTCATCTCGGCCGCCCGCTCCTGCAAGCGGTTGACGGTCGGGTCGTCCCCGTACCAGTCGTCGCCCACCTCGGCCTCGGCCATCGCACGCCGCATGGCCTGCGAAGGTCGTGTGACGGTGTCCGAGCGCAGGTCGACGCGGAACGATCTCACGGTCCGGTCAGTCTAGTGGAGCCCGGCGAGGGCCCTCAGTACAGGAACATCGGCTTGCCGTCGACGTGGCGGATCTTCGGCCGGTAGGCGTCGACGTCGTAGAGCGCGGCGACGTCGACCCGTTTCACGCCCTGACGCGTGACCGTGAGCGGCACGTTCGTGTAGTTGCCGTTCCGGAGCGCCACGAGCCGCCCGTACGTGTGCTCGATCACCAGGTCCGCCGCCATCACGGCGTAGTTCGTCGCGACCATGAGGTCGAGCGAATCCGGCGAGCCCGATCGCATCAGGTACCCGATCTGCTGGTGGATGATCCCCTCGCTCGTGATCTCACGCAGCGCCTCGCCGGTGACCTGCCCGATCCCGCCGAGCTTCTGGTGGCCGAAGGCGTCGGCGTCGCCTCCCCGGATCATCTCCCCGCCGATCATCGAGGCACCTTCGGAGATCGTCATCATCGCGTAGCCGCTCGGGTTCGAACGTTTGTCGTCCATCAACAGGCCGGCGAGCTTGTGCACATCGAAGGGCACCTCGCTGATGATGGCGCGCTCGACGCCCGACAGGTACGAGGAGACGAGCGAGGTCTCGCCGCTGTACCGACCGAAGACCTCGACGACGGCCAATCGCTCGTGCGAGCCGGCGCTCGTCCGGAGCTGGTGGATGAAGATCACCGTCCGCGTGATGGCCGTCGAGAAGCCGATGCAGTAGTCGGTCCCGTGCACGTCGTTGTCCATCGTCTTCGGGATCGCGACGACCGGGACACCCTCCTCGTGGAGCCGGAGCGCGAACGACAACGTGTCGTCGCCCCCGATCGGGAGCAGGGCATCGATACCGAGCGCGTCGAGCGTCTTCAGCACATGCGCGGTGTGGTCGCGGGGCTCGTCGCCCTCCCGCCCGTCCCGCAGGAACTCCGGTTCGTCCGCCGGGCGAACCCTCGCCGGGTTCGTCCGGGACGTGTGGAGGACAGTGCCCCCCGTCCGGTCGATCGTTCGCACGGCGCCGGCGTCCAGGTCGAGGATGTTGGCGGCGACCGAGTCCGGATCCTCGGGCCGGCACTGCAGGAGCCCACCCCAGCCCCGGCGGATCCCGACGACGTCGTGGCCCTCCTCGCGCGCTCGGAGGGTCGCGGCCTTGATGCACGCGTTCAGGCCCGGGACGTCGCCTCCTCCGGTCAAGATCCCGATCTTCACGCGACCACCACCGATCGTACGGACGGTCCGGCAGCCCAACGGTCCCGACGCTCCACCGGTCAAGTCCCGTGCAGCCGGTGTCGAGACCAGGGAGTGTATCGGTCGGATTCCCTGGACCGAGCATCTTCTCGACGAGACGGGGGAAGCGGATGCGGCTCCGAGTCATCGCAGGTGCGCTCGCCGCGACGGCCCTGTTCGTCGCCTCGCCCGCCGATGCCCACGACCTGGCCCCCCTCCTCGAGCGACACGCGGATCTGCCCGAGATCCAGCGGTTGAGGCTCCTGCACGCCCGCCTGGACCGGCTGCTCCTTCGCTACGAGCGCCTGGAGCGCGAAGCCGGGCGCGGGTGGCTCGCGTTCGTCGACGCGCAGCGCGCCGTCGAGGACGCGGTGCGCGCGGCCGAAGCCGCCGAGGCCGAGCTCGGAACGCGGGTGCGGAGCGCGTATCAGCTCGGTCCGGGCGCGACGCTCGAGGCCTACCTCGGCGCCGCCACCTTCGCGGATCTCGCCTCCATCTCCGAGTTCACCGCGCGGACGATCTCCCTCGAGGATGCGGTTCTGCGCGATTCCATCGTCGCGCAGGCGATCGTCGTTGGCCGGCGCGCGCAGGTCGAGGCGAGCCGGGAACGGCTCGAGCCGAGGCTGCGGGAGCTCCAGGCGCTGCTCGGGGAGATGGAGGCGACGATCGACGAAGCCGTCGCGATCGCCGAGCGTGCGGCGATCGCGGAGCGGGCGCTGCAGGCGGAACGGCGCGCGGTCGCCGAGGCGGCGGCGCGCATGGGGACGTGGGACATCATCGGCTACCGCGAGGACCAGAGCGGCCTGCTCGCCCTGTTGGGATCGACCGGCGGCAGGACGTGCGAGACGCCGGACGGACTGGTGCCGACCGGCGAGGTGTTCGAGGGCTACGCCTCGTGGTACGGGTGGGAGTTCGGCGGCCAGCCGACCGCGACCGGCGCGACCTTCGACCCTCGGCTGTTCACGGCGGCGAACCGCTGGCTCCCGTTCGGCACGTTCCTCCGCGTGCACCACGGGGACCGCTGCGCCATCGTGCTCGTGAACGACCGCGGGCCGTACGGCCGACTGGAACGCGTGATCGACCTGTCCGAGGCGGCCGCGACGTACCTCGGCGTGGGGGTCTCGTGGGTGAACGCCGAGATCCTGGTTCCGACGGACCCGCTCGGCTGATCGCATGCGCACGCCGCCCCGTCGACCGCGCCGTAGGATGGTGCCGTGCTCGCCGCGTGGGGCCTGTTGGAATGGATGTTCGTCGCGCTCCTGGTCGGACTGACCGGGGCCGTCGGGCTCGCGTTCCTCTACATGGTCGGCTCGCTGTTCGTGAACCCCGGCCGGCGCAAGCGCTCGACCTGACGACGTGACCGGACCGCGGGTCCGCCCCGGCTGCGAGCCCTTCCGGATCGACGGCGGTCCCACCGGCGTATTGATGGTGCACGGGTTCACGGGCTCGCCGGCGTCGATGCGGCCGATCGGCGAGTGGCTCGCCTCGCAGGGCCTGTCGGTCGAGGGCATCCGCCTGCCCGGCCACGGCACCGACCTCGACGACCTGCGGGGCCGTCGATGGACGGAGTGGGTGGACGAGGCGGCGCGCGGGCTCGACGCCCTCCGTGCCCGGTGTGGCATCGTCCTCGTGTTCGCGCAGTCCATGGGGGGATGCGTCGCACTGGCGCTCGCCGCCTCCCGGCCGCACGACGTCGACGGTCTCGCCCTGGCGAACCCCTACGTGTTCGATCCGCGGCTGCTCGCGCTCCCGATCGGCCGTCGCGTCCTGCGGAGCGTGAAGGGCATCGGGAACGACATCTCGCAGCCCGGTCAGGACGAGCTCGCGTACCCGCGGATGCCCGTCCCGGCCATCGTGGAGATGTCGGCGATGATGAAGATGGTCCGCGCGGCGCTTCCCGAGATCCACACCCCGGTCCTGGTGTTCCGCTCGGGGACCGACCACGTGATCCCCCGCTCGAACGCGACCCGCGTGCTCGACCGGATCGGATCCGAACGCACGGTGCTCGTTCATTGCCCGAACTCCTTCCACGTGGTGACGCTGGACCACGACGCGCCGCTCGTTCGCGAACGGATCCTCGCCTTCGCGCGCGAGCTCGAGCCGGATCGCTAGGACCCTCCAGGGGTCTCGAGGATCTCGAGCTCGGCGACGAGCGGCAGGTGGTCCGAGGCCCGCCGGGCATCCGGTCCGGGGGGAACGATGACCTTCAGGGCCGACACCTCCGGCGACACGAACAGGTAATCGATCCGGGCTTCGGGCTGGGGCGCCGGGTACGTCTCCCCGTCGACGTCGCCGGCGAGCAGCCACGCATCGCGGAGCCGTCGCGACAGGGCTCCGACCGCCCGCCCGTCCGGACGTTCGTTCAGGTCCCCGCCGACCAGGACGGGGGCATCGAGCCCGGCGGTGAGCGTACGGAGCTCCTCGGCGTGGCGCCGGCGCTCGAGCGGGTGCAGGCCCAGGTGGATCGAGACCGCCCAGAGCTCCGACCCGTCGTTCTCGACCCGCGCGAGGAGGGCCCCTCGCGGGTACCAGCGCGCCGACCCCTCGAACCGATGGAGGCGACGATCGACGAACCGCCACGGGGGGCGCACGAGCACCGCGTTCTTGACCCTGCGCCGGAAGGGGGACCAGGGATCGACGGCCGCGCGCATCGTCACGGCGTTCGCGAACCGTCGCAGCCGCCACCGCGCGCCGCTCTCGTTCAGCAGCACGACGTCGGGGCGGACGTGGTCGACCAGCCGGACGAGGGACGGGACGTGGTCGCGGAACCCGTGGACGTTGTAGACGACGACGCGGATCCGCATACCCCCGACGGTACGTGAGGCGCGGTCCGGAGCTACGGGCCGACGATGCTCGTGCCCGCGTCCCCCGACAGGACGGCGACGGCCGCGTCGAGGGCGCCGATCGCCGCTCGCCGGCCACCCCGTTCGACGAACCGCACCGCGGCCTCGACCTTCGGCCCCATCGATCCCGCGCCGAACTCGTCCGCCTCGAGCAGCCTCCGGGCCTCGAGGGGGGTCATGCGCTCGATCGGCTCGGCGCGCTCGGTGCCGAACCCTCGCTGGACGTGCTCGACGTCGGTCAGGATCAGCAGGGTCGATGCCTCGACGTCCCGGGCCAGGATCGCCGCGGCCAGGTCCTTGTCGACGACCCCCTCCCGGCCGATCAGCCTCGGACCGTCCTCGACGACCGGGATCCCGCCGCCGCCGGACGCGATGACGATCACCCCCTGCGCGACGAGCTGCCGGATCACCGGCGCCTCGACGATCGAGTACGGATCGGGCGAGGGGACCACGCGGCGCCAGCCACCGTGCGCGTCGGCTCGCATCACCCAGCCGTGCGCCGCGGCGAGTTCGTCCGCCTCGTCGTGCTCGTAGAACGGACCGATCGGCTTCGTCGGAGCGGAGAACGCGGGGTCGTCGGGCCGGACGCGCGTCAGCGTGAGGACCGTCGCGACCGGGCGCTCCATGGCCCGCTCGAAGAACACGTCCCCGATCGTGACCTGGAGCAGGTAGCCGATCAGGCCCTGACTCTCGGCGCCGCAGACGTCGAGCGGCATCGGGTGCACCCAGCGGCGGGCGGCCTCCTGCTGCAGGAGGATCCGGCCGACCTGCGGCCCGTTCCCGTGGGTGACGACCACCTCCCACCCCGACGCGGCGATGTCGGCCACCTGCTCGGCGGCCGAGCGGGCGGAGCCGTACAGATGATCGAACGTGTCCTCCTGTCCGCGCCGGAGGAGCGCGTTGCCTCCGAGCGCGACGACGACGCGTTCCACCGCGTCCGGCCTCAACCCAGGACGGGCCGGAGCACGTCGAGCAGGCTCGGCGAGTCCGGCAGGACCTCGAGGTCGTACCGAACGCGCACCGCGGGCTTGCGGATCTCGATCACGCTGCGAAGGTCGATCGGCGTTCCGATCACGACGACCTCGGCGTCGACCGCGTCGATGATCTTCTCCATCTCGCCCAGCTGACCGTCCGAGTACCCCATCGCCGGGAGCACCGGGCCGACGTCGTACGTGCGGAACGTCTCCTCGAGCGTGCCGACGGCCCACGGCCGCGGGTCGACGATCGCCTCGGCTCCGTTCGCCCGCGCGGCCACGACGCCCGCGCCGAACTTCATCTCCCCGTGGGTGAGCGTCGGACCGTCCTCGACCACGAGCACCCGCTTGCCCGCGATCGCGGCCGGGTCGTCGACCGAGACCCGGCTGTTGGCCCGGACGATCACCGCGGCGGGGTTCACGTCTCGGATCGTGGCCAGCAACGCGTCCACCTGCGAGGGGTCCGCGGAGTCCAACTTGTTGATCACGATCACGTTGGCCATGCGCAGGTTCGTCTCGCCGGGATGGTACGTCGTCTCGTGGCCCGCACGGAGCGGGTCGGCGACGACCACGTGCACGTCGGGTTCGTAGAACGGGAGGTCGTTGTTCCCGCCGTCCCAGAGCAACACGTCGCACTCCGCCTGCGCCTGCTCGAGGATGTCGCCGTAGTCGACCCCGGCGTAGATCACTGTGCCCGAGGTGATGTGCGGCTCGTACTCCTCGCGCTCCTCGATCGTCGTGTCGTACCGATCGAGGTCCTCCAGCGTCGCGAAGCGCTGCACGCGCTGGGCCTCGAGGTTCCCGTACGGCATCGGATGCCGGACCGCGACCACCCGCCGGCCCGCGTCGCGCAGGGTCCCGGCGATCGCGCGCGTCGTCTGGCTCTTGCCCGAACCCGTCCGCACGGCGCAGACGGCGACCACCGGAACGTCGGCCTTCAGCAGGGTCGCCCTCGGGCCGAGCAACTGGAAGTTCGCGCCGGCGGCGAGCGCCTCGCTCGCCGTGTGCATGACGTGTGCATGGCTCACGTCGGAGTAGCTGAACACCACGTCGTCCACCCCGAGGTCCCGGATCAGGCGGGAGAGCTCGCTCTCGTCGTGGATCTCGATGCCCTGCGGGTACCGGGGTCCCGCGAGGCTGGCCGGGTACGTCCGGTCGTCGATGAACGGGATCTGCGTGGCGGTGAAGGCCACGACCTCGACCGCGGGGTCGTCGCGGAACGCGACGTTGAAGTTGTGGAAGTCACGTCCCGCGGCTCCCATGATCAGCACGCGTCGCGGCATGCACGTCCTTTCCGGAACAGGAGGGGTTTGATGCGCGGGAAGGCCAGGCGGCCCCGCTCTTCACCTCGGAATGTACCCGGGAACCGGGCCCGGCGCACGCGGCCGCCCGGGGGACGTCGAAGGGCTGAGCACGCGTCCGTCGCGAGGATGGTCACCCCCGGCGTTCATGTCGGCTCGCGCCTCGACCGATGTATCGAGGAGGAGCCGAACATGAACCGAGTCCACGAAGAGCGCCGCAACCACCGGCACGAGCGACCCGACGCCGAGCAGGTCGACCGGGACGCCCACGCGCATGCCGCGGAGGACCTCAAGCACGACCTCGACGAGATCGTGGACGAGATCGACTCCGTCCTCGAGGAGAACGCCGAGGAGTTCGTCGCCGCCTACGTGCAGAAGGGTGGTCAGTAACCCTCCGCCTCGCGGCGGTGGGTCGGCTCAGGCGAGCAGGTCACCGGGCTGGTCCACGTCGAACAACGTTCGCCGATCGGGGTCGAGTGGGACCCACGTCGCTTCGTCGATCGCCGCCACCCGAAGCGCGTCGAGCAGATCGCGGAGCGCACGCCGCCCCGCGTGCAGCAACGTGTGTGCCGCGTCCACGGCCGGTTCGGCTCGGATCACGCATGGGAGCGGCCGGGGATGGTCGCCGTCCTGCAGGGCGACGGCATCGATCTCGGGCTCGTCCGCCACCCGGACCATCTCGCGCAGGACCCGGGGCTGCAGGTCGGGCATGTCGCCCCCCGCGACCAGCGCGAGATCCGTGCGGACGGCCAGCAACCCCTCGTGGAGGCCGGCCAGCGGTCCCTCCGCATCGGTCGGATCGCGGACGAACCGGACCGAAACCCCAGCGGGCATCGTGGGCTCGGCGGCCGCCGGGGACAGCACGATCACGAGCGCGTCGCTGACCTCGCCGACTCGCGCCACCGCGTGGTGCAGGAGCGGGGACCCCCGGTACGTCTCGGCGAGCTTGTCGCGCCCGAACCGGGCCGAGGCGCCCCCCGCCAGCACGACCCCCGTGACGTCAGCCAGACGGATCCTTCGTGCCGGTCGGTCGGTTCTGGACGTACTCGAACCCGAACCGCCCCTTGATGCACAGGTGTCCGCTCGTGACGTCGTGGTCCGACGGCGACGTGACCTTGACGATCGAGTTGTCCTGCACGTGCACCTCGAGCTCGCAGCCGACGCCGCAGTAGGGACAGATCGTCTCGGTCACGGTCTGTTCGGACGCATCCCACGTGCCGGCTTGGCGCATCTCGTGCTCACTGGTGAACATCAGGGCGCCGGTCGGACACACCCCGATGCAGTTGCCGCAGTAGACGCAGGCGGAATCCGGGAGGCCGACGTCGAACTCCGTCGAGATCCTGGCGTCGAAACCGCGACCGGCGACCGCGATCGCGAAGGTGTTCTGCGCGTCGACACCGCACGCCTCGACGCACTTGTAGCAGAGGATGCAGCGCGAGTAGTCGCGCACGTAGAGATCGTTATCGACCTTGACCGGCTGGGACACGGTCTCGGCGGTCTCGCCGGTCGGCTCGTGATGGTGGCCGGCGACCCGTGCGTCGCGCTCTCCGGCTGCCGCCGGCGCGGCCTCCGGTCCGTATCGCGAGGGATCGGCCCCGTAGTCGCGCTGCCACCGGTCGACGTCGGCACCGGTGAGCGACACGTCGACGCTCGAGCCGAGGAACTCGAGCACCATCCTGCGCGAGAGACGTACCCGCTCGGAGTCGGTCTTCACCCGCATCCCGGGCTCCACCTTCCGGGCGCACGACGGAACCAGGACGCGCGATCCCTCGAGCTCCACGACGCAGACCCGGCACGCGTTCACCGGCGTGAGGTTGTCGGCGAAGCAGAGTGTCGGCGTGTCCACGCCCTCGGCCCGGAGCGCGTCCAGGATCGTCGAGCCCTCGGGCACGCGGACGGCCCTCCCGTCGACCTCGAGCTCGACGAGCCGCCTCGGTGGCGCGACCGGCACGACGCTCACGCGGCACCACCATCGAAGATCTTCAGCCGGTGGATCGCGGAGTCGACGGCGTTCGCCGCGAGCTGCCCGAGCCCGCAGATCGACGCGTCTCGCATGACCTGCCCGATCTCGCCGATCAACGCGAGCTCGTCGCCGAGCGACCCGTTCGCGCGACCGGAGATCGCCCGCGCCAGCGCCTCCTCCTGACGGACCGTCCCGACGCGGCAGGGCACGCATTGCCCGCAGGACTCGTCGCGGAAGAACGCGGCGATCCGCAGCACGATGTCGGGGAGGTCGACGTCCTGGTCGAACACCATCACGACCCCGGAGCCGAGCGTGACGCCGGCCGCCTTCGCGTCCTCGAACGTGAGCCGCAGGTCGAGGTCGTCGGGCGTGACGAACGACCCGGCGGCGCCGCCCAGCAGGATCGCCTTCAGGTGCTTCCCTCCTCGGACCCCCCCGGCCAGGTCGAGCAGCTCTCGAAGGGTGATCCCGTGCTCGACCTCGTACACGCCCGGCGCCTCCACGCAACCCGAGAGACAGAACAGACGGGGGCCGGTCGAGTCGGAGGTCCCGATCCTCGCGTACTCCGATCCCCCGAGCGTCAGCACCTCCAGCACGTTCACGAGCGTCTCGACGTTGTTGATCCCGGTGGGCTTGCCGAAGACGCCGCGCTCGACCGGGAACGGCGGCTTGTTCCGGGGCTCCCCGCGCTTGCCCTCGATCGAGTTGAACAGCGAGGTCTCCTCGCCGCAGATGTACGCGCCGGCCCCGCGACGGAGCTCCACCTCGAACGCGAACCCCTCCCCCATCACATCGGTCGCCGAGGAACCCGCGCGCGTACGCCTGGTCGATCGCGCGTTCGAGCATCGAGGTCGCGAGCGGATACTCGCCGCGGATGTAGATGAAGCCCTTCTCGGATCCCGGTGGCGTACCCGGCGATCGTGAGCGACTCGAGCACGGCGAACGGGTCCTGCTCCATCAGCACGCGGTCCTTGAACGTGCCGGGCTCGGACTCGTCCGCGTTGCAGACGAAGTAGTGCGGCCGCACCGGCTGCTTCGCGACCGCCTCCCACTTCACCCCGGCCGGGAACGCCGCGCCACCGCGGCCGAGGAGCTTCGAGTCCTTGAGCTCGCGGATCACGCCCTCGGGTCCGAGATCGAAGGCCCGCCGGAGCGCCTCGTAGCCGCCGTGCGCCCGGTAGTCGTCGAGCGACGACGGATCGACGACGCCGGCCCGTCGCAGGAGACGGTGGTGCTCGCGCGGCCCCTGCACCCACGTCCGCGGCCCGACCTCACCCGCCGATCCGTGGTCGTCGCGCACGAGGCGCACGACCGTCTCGATGGCAGGTGCCGGACTCCGAGCGCCCGACATCGGTCGCGCCGCTCGCCCGACGCGCTGGAGCAGCACGGCGGGGGCGCGTTCGCACATCCCGAGGCACGGGCGAGCGCACGAGCGGCGACCGCGTCGTCGGGACCCAGCTCCCGCTCGAGCTCACCGAGCAGACCGTTCGGCGCCGGTCACGCGGCAGGCGATGTCGTCGCACACGTGGACGACGGTCGGCGGCTCTCGGCTCGGTCGAGAACATCGCGTAGAACGTCGCCACGCCGTACGCCTCGGCGGGCGGCACGGTCAGCCGTTCGCAGACGTAGCGGAGCCCGCCCGGGCTGATCCACCCCGACGCGGACTGGAGTGCGTGCAGCGCCGGCAGCAGGAGGTCGCGCCGTTCCGACCGCCTGCTGCCCGCCACGAGCGACGCGCCCGTCGGCCTCGTCGTCCGCTCACCGCCGGCCCATCCCGAGGTCGGGCGCGCCCAGCACGCGTCCACGGCAGCCCGCTCGTCGTCGGTCGGAACGGCATCGGGCAGATCGACGAGCATCCACGTGGAGCTCAGGCTCCCACGGGCGTCCGGGAAGCTTGTCGATCCGGACCGCGCTCGCCTTGAACTCCGCGGTGCCCGACTTCGGGTCGGTCGCGTCGATCGTGAGCACGTTCGTGTCGACCTGATCGGGGAAGTGCAGGGTCATGAACACGAGGCCCGGCCGGAGGCCGCGGTCGACGCGGACGGGGACCTCGAGCGAGCCCCGCCGAGAGGTCACCGCGCACGCACCTCGCCCTCGGCCACCACGAGCCGCTCCGCGTCCTCGGGCGAGACGTCGATCGTCTCCCCACGCCGCAGCGGCGACGTGTACCCGCCCGTCTGCACGCCGGTGTTGTACGAGTCCAGCCGCCGGCCGGTCGTCAGCCGGAGCGGGAACTCCTCGGTGAGCTCGTCGACCGGTGGCTCGAACGGCGTCACGCTGAAGCGGGCCTTCGGTCCGCGCGTCTCCGCGTCCTCGCTCCCAGAGCCGGGCGTGGAGGAACTGCGTGCCCGGATGGTCCTCGTCCGGGCACGGCCACTGGATCCCGCCCAGCTCCTCGAGCCGCTCGTAGGTCATGCCCGGCGTGCATCGGCGAGAGTGACCGGAGCTCGTCCCACGCCGCACGCGGCGTCACCTCGCCCCAGTCGACGCCGAGTCGCTTCGCGAGCTGGGCGATGATCCAGATGTCGTCCTTCGCATCGCCGGGCGGCTCGAGCGCCTTGCGGACGCGCTGCACGCGCCGCTCGCTGTTCGTCGACCGTGCCCGTCGGACTCGAGCGCCGCGTTCGACGCCGGCAGCACGCACGTCGGCCATCTGCGCGGTCTTCGTCATGAACAGGTCCTGCACGATCAGCGTGTCGAGGTTCCCGAGCAGCTTCCTCGCGCGTGCCGCGTCGGCCTCCGACGATGGCGGGGTTCTCCCCGATCACGTAGAGCGGCGCTGAGGCTCCCGCGCTCCATCGCGTCGAACATCTGGGTCAGGTGCCAGCCGTACTTCGGCGGGATCGGCGACGCCCCATGCCGCCTCGAACTTCGCGCGCGGCCTCCGGCGTCCTTCTCGATGTCCTGGAAGCCCGGCAGCTTGTTGGGGATCGCGCCCATGTCGCCGCCGCCCTGCACGTTGTTCTGGCCGCGCAGCGGGTTCAGCGCCGCTGCCGTAGCGCGCCGACGTGGCCGGTCAGACAGGCCGAGGTTGATCAGCGACAGCACGTTGTCGACGGCGTTGTGGTGCTCGGTGATGCCGAGCGTCCAGCAGATCATCCGCGCGGTCGGCCTTGGCGTACGCGTGCGCGACCTCGCGGATCACCTCGGCGGGACCCGGTCACCGCCTCCCCGCGCTCGAGGGTCCAGTCCATCACGGACGTCCGATACGCGCTCGAATCCGCATCGTCGCCCGCTCGATGAACGTGGTGTGCTGCAGGTCGCTCGACGATGATCTCGCGCGCGATCGTGTTCGAGAGCGCGATGTCGGATCCGACGTCGATCCCGAGCCAGAGGTCCGCCCACTCGGCCGAGTCGTCCGCCGCGGATCGACGACGACGAGCCTGGCCCCGTTCCGGATCGCCCTTCAGGACGTGGTGGAAGAAGATCGGATGCGTCGCGCGCGCGTTCGATCCCCACAGCACGATGAGATCGGTGTGCTCGATCTCCTCGTATGAGCTGGTCCCGCCACCTGCTCCGAACACCGTCGCCAGACCGACGACCGATGGAGCGTGTCAGGTGCGGTTGCAGCTGTCGATGTTGTTGCTGTCGAAGGACCTGGCGCAGTGAACTTCTGCGCGACGAAGTTCATCTCGTTCGTGGCCTTCGAGCAGCTGAACAGGCCGACCCCGTCAGCCGGCGTTCCGCTCGGTGGCCGCGCGCAGACCCGTCGGCGGCCCGGTCGAGGGCCTCGTCCCAGGTCGCCGTGCGCAGCCCGCCGTTCTCGCGGACCATCGGCTCGGTGAGTCGCGTGAGCCCGTTCTTCATCGAGGCATGCTCCTTCCCACCGGCGTCCGATTCGATTCTAGACCCGGCGGTTCGAACGCCGCGGCTAGACCACCCGCTCGGGGTGCGTGTAGACGTTGGCCCGGCCGTCGCGGACGAACCCGACGAGCGTCATCCCGAATCGCTCCGCCGCCTCCACCGCGAGGGACGAGGGCGCGCTCACGGCGCTCACGATCGGGATCCCGGCCACCGCCGCCTTCTGGACGATCTCGAACGATGCCCGCCCGCTCACCTGGAGGATCCGATCCGACAGCGGGAAGGTCGCCCGCCAGGTACCGCTCGCCGATCACCTTGTCGACCGCGTTGTGCCGCCCGACGTCCTCGCGCACGGCCTGGGGCTCCCCCTCGATCGTGAACAGGCCGGCGGCGTGGAGCCCACCGGTCCGCTCGAAGACCTTCTGAGCCCCCCGCAGCCGCTCGGGCAGCGAGACGAGCACCCCGACGTCGACCTCGGGCCCCGGGCCCACCGGGTCGCACATCGGACCTCGATGTCCTCGAGGGCGGCCTTGCCGCACACGCCGCAGGACGAGTTCGCGAAGAAGTTCCGGCGCAGACGCGTCGGCGTCGAAGGGCCGCCCGAGCGTCACCGACACCACGTTGTAGCGCTGGTCCTCGCCGGGCAGGGTCGTCGCAGTAGGCGACCCGGCGGACGTCGCCGGGGGCGATCAGCCCCTCGGTGAACAGGAACCCGACGGCGAGCTCGAAGTCGCCGCCCGGCGTCCGCATCGTGACGGCGACCTGCGACTGCTCCTGACCCGGGCCCTGTACCCGGATCTCGAGCGGCTCCTCGGTCGCGAGGGTGTCCGTCCGCTCGGATCGGGTCCCGTCTGCACGGCCAGGACCCGGGCGTGCGTGAAGTTCGTCCGGATCGGTTCGGAGACGGCCACCACCACCAGTCATCCGGCGCCGCCGGGCGCTCTGCCCAGTGGACTAGTGCGAGACCGCCGCCGCGGCGATCTCGGAGACGAGCTCGCGCCTCCAGAACCGATCGACGGCGAACGGGGCGATGAGATCCGGGACGCGGCCGGTGTCGACGAGCTCGGCCATCGTGACCCCCACGATCGGCGTCGCCTTGAACCCGTAGGTCCCCCACCCGCCGTCGATCAGGAACCCGTCGACCTCGGTCCTGCCCATGATCGGCGAGTAGTCGGGCGTGACGTCGCAGAGCCCGCCCCAAGCGCGCATCACCTTCACCCTGCCGAGGATCGGAAGCAGCTCGAGGGTGTGGCTCGCCGTCACCTCGAGGAAGTTCAGCGTCGACTCCTGTGAGTACGACGCATAGGGCTCGATCTCCGAGCCGATCAGCACCTCACCGCGATCGGTCTGCGAGATGTACACGTGCAGGCGTGGCCGAGACCAGGATCACGTGCAGGAACGGCTTCAGCGGCTCGGTCACGAAGGCCTGCAACGGATGCGTCGACGATCGGCACGCGGACGCCGGCCATGTCGGCGATCTCGCGAGGTCCATCCCGCGACCGCGGAGATCACGATCGGCGAGGACACCTCGCCGGCCGTGGTGGACACGCCCGTGACCTTCCCCGCATCCATCGTGACGCCGGTGACCTCGACCCCCTGGTGGATCTCGACACCCATCCGATCCGCCTGTCGCGCGTAGGCCCACACCACCGCGTCGTGTCGGATCACGCCGCCGGGAGGGTGATAGAGCGCCGCCATGATCGGGAAGGCCGGCCGGTCGGACAGGTCGAGGTCTGGGCACAGCTTCCGGATCTCGTCCGGGTAGATCACGCGCGAATCGACGCCGAGCAAACGGTTGACCTCGGCGCGCTCGTGCGCGACGTTCACGGCCCGCTCGGCGTGGGCGAGGGTGAGGTGTCCCTGCTGGGAGAACAGCAGGTTGTAGTCGAGCTCCTGCGCGAGCCACCGTACAACCGCAGCGCCTCCTTGTAGAAGGCCACGCCCTCGGGCGTCCGGTAGTTCGCGCGGACGATCGTCGTGTTCCGCCCCGAACCGCCCGCGCCGATGTAGCTCTTCTCGAGGACGGCGACGTCGTGGATCCCCCGCTTCGCGAGCTCGTAGGCGATCGCCATTCCGTGCGCGCCGCCGCCGACGATCACGACGTCGTACGTCGGCCTGAGGTCATGGCGACGCCACATCGTCCACGGCTGGAAGTAGCGGATCGGATGCATCCCTAGGACCACCCCGCCGCTCGCAGCGCCCGCCAGCCGACCGGACCGCCGCCGATGCGCCCGGCGGCGTCGAGGATCGTCTCCCAGGCGTATCGGGCGAACTCGGTCGCGACGAAGACCTCGAGCACCTCGACGTCGAGGTCCCGTCGGACGACCACCGCCCGGACGTCGGCGATCGGCGCGCCGGTCGCCTCACCGGGACGGAGCGATCGTCGGGTCCCACGACGTGAGCCGGGCGAGCACGTCGGCGAGCATCGGGCCGGCCAGCGCGAACCCCGCGAACAGCTGCGTGGCATCGGTCACCATCGAGCCCGCACCGGCAGCCTGCTCCATCTTCGGAAGCAGGACCTCCTCACCTCCGGGCTCGCCGAGCACGAGCGCCCAGTCCCCCGCGATCCGAGCGGTGAGCGCGTCCCCGGCGACCGAGAGCGCCCCGTCGAGGACCCCTCGGACGTCCACCTTCGCGCGGGGGGTGACGTCGACGACGGCGGCGGCCTCGGCGAGCATCGCGCGCTCGCCCTCCTCGTCGCCGTAGTGCCCGACGAGCTCCCACCCCGCCTCGCGGTCCCACGTGACGCCGAGATCCGCGTGCATCCGGGCGACCGGCGATCGACGGATGGGCTCGGTCACGAGCGCAACCGTTCGCCGTCCGGGTCGTAGAACGGCCGCAGCTCCACGGTCGCAGTTGCCCGGTGCCGTCCGAACTGGATCTCGAACGCGGTCCCGTCGCTCGCCCACCCGGCCGGGACCCACGCGAGGCCCACGATGCCGCCCGCGGCGGCGCTCCGGCGCGCCGAGGTGACCCGACCGACCCAGACGCCCTCGTGCACGACGCTCGAGCCCTCGGGCGGGAGCCACGACCCGGCGCATCGGAACCCGACGAGCCGCTCGCCGGGGGCCGCGGCGTCCAGACGCGCCAACCCTCGCTTCCCGAGGAAGTCCTCCTTGTCCGCCTTCACGACCCAGCCCAGCCCGGCCTCGAACGGATCGGACTCGGCGTCCGTGTCCTGGCCCACGAGGATGTGCTGCTTCTCGAGCCGGAGGATGCGCTGAGCCTCGAGGCCGAACGGCGCGATCCCGAACGGCTCGCCCGGCTCCATGATCCGGTCCCACACGTGCTCGCCGTACATCGACGGGTAGTGGATCTCGTATCCCAGCTCGCCGACGAACCCGATCCGAAGGACGAGCGACGGCACCCCGGCGACGTCCATGGACGTCGCCGACAGGTACGGAACCGCCTCGCTCGACACGTCGGCGTCGGTGAGGGCTCGCATCACGTCCCGAGCCGACGGGCCCGCGAGGTTCACGGCGGCGTAGGCGCCGGTGACGTTCGCGACCTGCGCGTCGAAGCTCCAGTCCGCGTTCCACCACGTGATCCAGCGCTCGATCGCGGCGGTATTGCCGGTGGTCACCGTCACGAAGAACTCGTCCGCCTCGACGCGACAGACGGTGCCGTCGTCCAGGATGACCCCCTCGTCGTTCAGCATGATCGCCGTATCGGATCCGGCCGACCGCGAGGTCGTGGAACCGGTTCGGATACAGGCGCTCCAGCAGGTCGGCGGCCTGCGGCCCCTTCACCCGGAACTTCCCGAGCGTGCTCACGTCGATCAGGCCGACGCGCGTGCGGACCGCGTCGACCTCCTCCTCCGGGGTCCTGTACCGGTGCGGCCGCCGCCAGTCGCCCGCCCACATGAAGGTCGCGCCGGCGTCCGCGTGCCGGTCGTGGATCGTCGTCTCCTTGCGGGGCGTGCGGCGCCATCCGGCGAGCGTCGCCAGCTCGACCGGCACCCAGGGTGCGCGCGCCGTCGTGGGCTTCGTCTCCGCGAACGACGAGCCCACCGCCCGCGAGCAGAGCCGCTGGGAGGCGAGCATGCAGGCCTTGCCCTGGCAGGGGCCCATCGTGATCGTCGTGTATCGCTTGAGGAGCTCCATCGAGTCGAACCCCTCGACGACCGCGGCCTTCAGCTCCTTGCTCGTCACATCCATGCAGAGGCATGCCACCTGCTTGCCCGCGCCGCGACCCGACTCCGGAGGGAGCACGACCGGGTCGTCGTCGGCCGCGGCCTCGGCCCGGAGCCGGTCGATCCGCTCGCCCGAAGCGTCGATCGCATGACCGGTCGCGGCTGCGGCCTCCAGCCCCGCGAGCCTCCCCTGGGCGATCGCGCCGGTCGTCGAACGGGCGCCGGCGACCGCGCCGGCCGCATGAACCCGTGGCGGAAGCTCGACCGGCAGGAACGCCTGCGCGCGGTCGTCGAACTCGATCCGGGCACCGGTCATCGCGAGCAGGTTCGTCGACGGCGCCCGGAACCCCGCGAGCACGAGGAGGTCCGCGGGGATCGAACGCCCGCCCGCGACGCCGGGCGCGTCCACGACCACCTCGCGTGACGCGCCGTCGTCCGTCGGCCGCGAGGACCGTCGACCCGGGGATCGACCGCGATCCCGTCGATCGGCTTCGCGTCGGGCCGCAGGTCGACCACGGTCGCCTCCGCGCCCGCGTCGCGCAGGGTTCGCGCGGCCTCGTACCCCTCGTCCCCCGAGGTGAGGACCACCGCGCGACGACCCGGGAGCACGCCGTACCGGCGCACGAGCAGCTCCACCGCGGACGAGAGCATCACGCCGGGCAGGTCGTTGTTCGGGAACACCGCGCCCTGCTCGACCGCCCCGGTCGCGAACACGAGGTGGCGCGCTCGGATCCGGTACAGGGCCTCGCCGTCGGCGGCCGCGACGAGCGGCCCGCCGAACACGCCGAGCGCGGCCGTGCCGAGCAGCACCCGGGCGCCGGTCGACTCGAGCTCGCTCGGGAGCTCCGCCGAGCCGTCCCCGGCCGCCGATGGCAGCCATCCGAGCTCGGCGCGCTCCTCGAGGAGCACCGTGGAGGCTCCTGCTCGGGCGCCGACTCGGCGGCGGCGGCCATCCCCGCCGCGCCTGCGCCGATCACGAGGACCTCGCAGTGCAGGTTCCGTACCTCGCGCGGATCGTGGTCCTCGGTCCGCGGCACCGTGCCGAGGCCCGCCTTCGAGCGGATGAACGGCTCGACCGTCCGCCACGCCCAGCGGGGACGCTGGAAGACCTTGTAGTAGAAGCCGGGCGGCATCATGAACGAGAAGGTGTTGAGCCAGCCGTGGATGTCCCGGCCGGCGTTCGGCCACGCGTTCTGCCGGTTCACGCGCATCCCCTCGCGGACCGGCTCGGTGCACGACCGCACGTTCGGGATCCCGTCGACCTGCATGAGGCAGTTCGGACACGCCCCCGTCATGCAGAACAGGCCCCGCGCGCGGTGGTACTTGAACGACCGCCCGGTGATCGTGACCCCGGCCGCCGCGAGCGCCGACCCGACCGTGTCGCCCATGAAGCCGCCGACCCGCTTCCCCTCGAACTCGAACGCGACCGGCCGATCCCGCCGGATCGACTCGCCCGGCCGAGGCGGGAGGCGTTCGCTCACGCCGGCTCGGTCTCGCGCTCGTGCGGCCAGAAGGCACGTCGGATCTCGTTCGTGACCGTGTGCCGTTCGGCGAGGAACCACCGCGGCAACCGTCGCGATGCAGCCACCACTCCGTCTGCCAGCCCATCGTGTTCGTCCGGAAGTACAGGTACGCGGCCAGATCTCGATCCGACGCATCGGGACCGGCCCGCGATGTGCGTCTCCCCACCGTAGGAGAACTCGAGCGCCTCGCGTGGCCCGCAGTTCGGACAGGGGATGAGGAAGGTCATCGCTCGCGGATGCTACCGCGCGACCCTTCGTGCTCCGGGCGTCCGATCGCCCACTCGATCAGGCGGGAAGGTTGCCGGGAACCCACACCAGACAGCCGGCCCGCTCCCGAACCGCACGGACCGCTCGCTGGTATCGCCGGACCTTCATCGCCGTTCGATCGGGGCCGAACACGAGGAGCCCCGGGTGCACGTCGGCGACGAGCTCGACCAGCGCCTCCGTCGGTCGTGGGCTCCGAACGCGCACGCGTTCCACGTGGACCCCGAGGGAGCGAGCGAGTTCCGCCGATCGCCGCAGCGACGCCGAGACCTCCGGCGTCAGCTCGGGCAGCGTGTCGTACCCGAGCACGATCGACATGCGCAGCGGCTCCAGCGGCGTCACGTTCGCGACGACCAGTCGTTGCCCGCACTCGACGGCCGTGTCCACGGCGAACACCGCAGCCTGCTCGTCGAGCGGAACCCCCATCGTGACCAGGAGCACCGGGCGACCGATCGCGCCGACGGAGGGCGAGACATCTGTGCGCCTGGAGCGGATGCCGGCGCCCACGGTCAATCCGGTCGCAGCTGCCAATGGGGCAGGCTCCGGGCGCGTCGACGGACCTTCTGACGCCATCGAGGCATGTAGACGAGGAACCAGAACGCCATGAGCCCGAGGGCGAGCGGCAGGAAGCGTCTGGCATCGACGTTCGCGATGACGATCGCGAACCCGATGCCGACGACCACGGACACGCCGATCACCTGGAGTCGGTACCGGCGCATCTCCCGCATGATCCCCCAGTACTCCTCCGCCGGGATCTGCTCGGTGTTCCAGCGCCGCCCACACTCCGGGACACACCCACGTCGCACCGTAGTCGACGTACTCCACCGTGCCGCAGTCGCATCGCACGGTGATCGGCGCGCCTCGCATCACCCGATTCTATGCCTGCACTCCCAAACGACCTGCGTTGAAGGCTCGAACCCGAAGTGCTATACCCCTCGCTGGCGTCCGAGCGGACGTCGCGAAGGGGGGGTCGCTGTGGCCGAGGCCGTCATCGAGGAGAGGCAACTCCTCAAGTCCCTCCACTGGTACGACGGGTTCGTCATCGCGCTGTGCCAGCCGGCGTTCCTCCTCGGCTCGCTGGGTTTCACGCTGGCGACGATCGGCGCCTGGGGGTCGGTGCTCCTCTGGGGGATCTCGGCCACCGTGGGGCTCCTCCAGAACTTCATCTACTCGGAGTCGGCGGCGATGTTCCCCGACAAGCCGGGAGGGATCGCGCTGTACGCGCACGAGGGCTGGAGATCGCGCTTCAGCCTCTTCGGACCCATCGCGGCGTTCGGGTACTGGATCGGCTGGTCGGTGGTGCTCTCGTTCGTCGGCAACATCGTGGGCGCTCTCGTCGTGGCCGAATGGTTCCCGCAGTCGGGTGACGGCGTGGACGACGCGTTCTTCAACCTCGGGTTCGCGGACTTCGGCCTCGCCCAGCTGATCGCGATCGTCGTGATCCTTGCCGTCTGGTTGTTCAACGTCCTCGGCGTGAAGCCCTCGCTGGCGGTGGGCTACGTCACCGGCGCCCTGTTGATGGTGCCGCTGTTCATCTTCATCGTCATGCCGTACTTCACGGGCGACTGGTCCAGCTCGAACCTCGAGTTCGTCCACAACGCCGGCGATCCGGCGACCGGCTTCAGCGACCTCTCGGTCGCGCTGATGTGGCTGTTCATCATGTGCTGGTCCGCGTACGGGATCGAGGTGTGCGCGAGCTTCGCCCCCGAGTACCACGACACGAAGCGCGACACGGCGAAGGCGCTGAAGAGCGCCGCGATGTTCTCGCTCTTCGTGTACATCTTCCTGCCGCTCGGTCTCGGCGGCGTCGTCGGCTCCACCGGGGACTACGGCAGCTTCTACGTGGCGGCCCTGGAGGAGATCGCCGGGCCCGTGTTCGGCGGGTTCGCGGTCGTCTGCCTGATCGCGAGCCTGATCCTGGCGATGAACACCGCCACGGCCGACGGCGGCCGCGCGCTGTACGGGATCGCTCGCGACGACATGACGATCAAGTGGTTCTTCCACCTGAACCGGTTCCACGTCCCGGCCCGCGGCATGACCGTCGACATGGTCGTGAACATCGGGCTCCTGCTCCTGCTGGGAGCCAACAACTTCGTGATCCTCTACATCTCCAACATCGGCTACGTGTTCTGCCACGTGCTCGCCCTCACGGGGTTCCTGCTGCTGCGGCAGGGACCGGCCCGACTGGCCCCGTCCGATCAAGGTCGGCCAGATCTGGCTCCCGATCGCAGGGCTCCTCGCCCTGTTCAACCTCGTCCTGGTGCTCTACGGCGTCTTCGACCAGGACCTCGCCGCGTACATCGGCTTCTACGAGTTCACCGGGCTCCCCCTGTTCCTCGGGCTCGGCGTCCTCGTCGCGGCGGTGCTCCTGTACTTCTACCGCCGGGTGGTGCAGGACAAGGCGAAGATCACGTTCCGGGACCGGGACGTGGCCATCATGCCGAACGAGCAGCAGATGGCCCTGCTCCGTGAGGAGTCGATGTCCGGCTAGTTCGGATCCAGCTCGACGACGGGGGCGGCTCGGCCGCCCCCGTCGCACGTTCCCATCCGGCTGCGTTGCCCTCCCCGACAGGGTGAAACTACGATGTGGCCCCGCGAGAGCGACACCGCGATCTGGGAGGCATGCATGGCCGACAAGATGTGGGGTTCCGAGCCGTTCTGGGGCCTCGGGTACGAGTGGGATCCCGACTGGGTCTACACCGACCGCCAGAAGGAGCTCCGCGCGACGCTGATCGAGCTCTGTGAGCAGGAGCTCCGCGCCAACGCGAAGCGGTTCGACGACGAGCTGATGTTCCCTCGCCGCAACCTCGAGCTCCTGGGCGAGCACGGCTTCCTCGCGCTCACGGTTCCCGAGGAGTACGGCGGGCTCGGCGAGAACCACGTCGCGTACTCGATGGTCTGCGAGACGATCGCGCGGTACGGCTGCGCCTCGACGGCGATGTGCTACGTGATGCACATGGGCGCGGTGAACGCGATCATGCTCCGGCCCACGCCCGAGCTGATCGACAAGTACATCCGGCCGCTCAACTCGGGCAAGATCGGGACCCTCTCGTACTCGGACCCCGAGACCGGCTCCCACTTCTGGTACCCGGTCTCCTCCGGCGCCGAGCGGAGCAACGGCGGGTACAAGGTCCGCAAGAAGGCCTCCTGGACCACCTCGGGCGGGTTCGCCGACTTCTACGTGGTCCAGACGACGAGCCCGGAGTTCTCCGGCTACGACGACCTGTCGGTCTTCGTCGTCGACGGCGACCACGTGCAGTCCCAGCCGTCGCTGTGGGACGCGCTCGGCCTGCGCGGGAACCAGTCCGGCCCGATCGAGGTCCCGAACGTCGAGATCCCGGCCACCCAGATCGTCGGCCCCGAAGGGGACGGCGCGAACTCGAACGACGAGTCGGTGGACCCCTGGTTCCTGATCGGCTCCTCGAGCGTGTGGAACGGGCTCGCGCTCGGCGCGATCGACATCGCGAAGCGACACACGACGAAGAAGAAGCACGTCGACGTGGGGCTCCGGGTCGCCGACTACCCGACGATCCAGGACTACGTCGGCGAGGCGGTCATGGACACGAACGCCTGCCGCCTGTTCGTGCTCTCGGTCGCGCAGGCGATGGACCGCGAGACCGACGGCAACACGAGGAACCCGGGTCCGGGCGAGCTGGCCCGGGGCAACTACCTGCACTGGGCGTGGCAGATCAAGTTCGAGGCCGCGAAGAACGTCGCGCACGTGGTCGACAAGATGCTCCACGCGTGCGGCGGGTCGGGGTACAAGCGCGACATGGAGCTCGAGCGGTACCTGCGCGACGCGAAGGCCGGCTGGGTGATGGGGCCGACGAACGAGGTGCTCCGTCAGTTCGTCGGCAAGGCCGTCCTCCTCGGGTTCGAAGCCCTCGACTACTGGAACCAGTCCTACAACCGTCGAGCGGTCGAGAACGAGGTGAAGAAGCTCGACGCGGCCGGCAAGCGCGAGCTCGCGGAGCAGCTCGTCGCCGAGGCCGAACAGCAGTCCTCCAAGGAACCGGCCAAGCGAGGCTGAGGCCGGGGTGAGCGTCTTCGGCCCGTCCAAGCTCCTGGTGGGTGGGCTCCGGCCCGCCGATCCGTCGCTCGAGCAGTACT
Source organism: uncultured Actinomycetes bacterium (assembly GCA_963771385.1). Taxonomy (GTDB): domain Bacteria; phylum Actinomycetota; class UBA4738; order UBA4738; family HRBIN12; genus DASSJM01. The sequence goes on along the minus strand of CAVYTE010000002.1, from coordinate 260,413 downwards.
CGGGTGCGGCCGGGATCGGCGACCGTGCTGCACGCTCGCCCCCGACGACCGGTTCACGGTGATCGACGTGGACGGGGGCCAGGTCGCCGAGGTCACCGCGCTGCACGCCGGTCGGGGACGACGCGTCCGCGGCGATCGGCACGCGGGCCGATGCGCCGGCGACCGTCCTTCGGGCGCTCGTCTCTTCGACGGCGGAGGGCGCGGCCGAGGTCGTCCAGGACCTGTCCGGGCGCGGCCTGGATCCGGCCTCCGCGATGGCCGTTCGCCTGTTCGGCGAGTGGTCCCCGGCGGGATCCGAGCAGTCGTTCCGAGCCGAGCGCGAGCTGGTGCTCGTCGTGGCGGCCCCCGCCGGGCGTCTCGTCGACGGGGCTCCGCCTGCCTCCGACCTGGTCGTCGAGGTCCGCCGGACGGTCCCTCGGACGCACGAAGAGCTCGAGCTTCCGCCGCCGCTCGCCGAACCGAGGCTGGACTTCCGCATCGACCGGTCGACGGCCCGCAGCTACGAGGTGCAGGCGGGCGAGTTCATCCAGGTGATCGACGTCGAGGGCAAGCAGTGCTCCGACTTCCTGGCCTTCCACCGGCGCAAGCTGGACGACGGGCTCGAGCGCGGCCTCGACGCGACCGTCACCCGGACGCTGATGGGCAACGCCTATCCCACGCCGGGGCTGCACGGGAAGTTCTACGACGCGGACATGGAGCCGCTCGTCGAGGTCGTCCGCGACACGGTGGGCCGGCACGACACGTTCGGGCTCGCGTGCAACGCGAAGTACTACGAGGACCTGGGGTATCCCGGCCACGTGAACTGCACGGACAACTTCAACGGTGCGCTCGTCGTCTACGAGGTCGCCAAGCGGAAGGGATGGCCCGCGCTGAACCTGTTCTTCAACACCGCCTTCACCGCCGACAACGTGCTCGTGTCGGACGAGCCGTGGTCGCGACCCGGCGACTACGTGTTGTTCCGCGCGATGACCGACCTCGTGTGCGCGTCCTCGGCCTGCCCCGATGACGTCGACCCGGCGAACGCATGGGACCCGACCGATGTCCACCTCCGCGTCTACCCGGCCGAGCATCGGTTCAGCACCGCGATCGCCCGCCGCGTCACGCCGGAGTCCCGGCCCGTCCTGACGAAGAAGACGGGGTTCCATCCTCGGGTCGAGTCGCTCACCAAGAACCTCGTCGAGTACAACGGGTACTGGCTGCCCTCGCACTTCAACAACGAGGGCGCGATCGCCGAGTACTGGGCGTGCCGCGAGCACGTCGCGATCATGGACCTGTCTCCCCTGCGGAAGTTCGAGGTGCTCGGGCCGGATGCCGAGACGCTGCTGCAGGCCACGATCACGCGGGACGCCCGGCGGCTCTCGGTCGGGCAGGTCACGTACACGGCGATGTGCAACGAGGCCGGCGGGATGATCGACGACGGCACCGTGTTCCGGCTCGGCCAGGACAACTTCCGCTTCGTCGGCGGCGCCGACTACGACGGCGTCTGGCTGCGGGAGCAGGCCGACCGCCTCGGCCTGAAGGTGTGGGTGAAGCCGTCGACCGATCAGCTCCACAACGTCGCCGTGCAGGGGCCGGCCAGCCGCGAGCTGCTCCGTGCGGTCGTCCGGACCCCTCCGACGCACCCGTCGCTCGAGGAGCTCGGCTGGTTCCGGTTCCTCGTCGGCCGCGTGCACGCACCCGATGGCATCCCGGTGGTGGTCTCGCGAACCGGATACACGGGCGAGCTCGGCTACGAGGTCTGGTGCCATCCCGACGACGCGGAAGGGGTCTGGGACGCGATCGGGTCGGCGGGCGAGGCGCACGAGCTGCGCCCGTTCGGCCTGGACGCGCTCGACATCGTGCGGATCGAGGCCGGGCTCGTCGTGTCGGGGAGCGAGTTCGATCAGCAGGTGGACCCGTTCGAGGCCGGGATCGGCTTCACCGTGGACCTGCGCGGCGACGAGGACTTCGTCGGCCGCGGCGCCCTCGAGGAACGCAAGGCCCACCCCCAGCGCACGCTGGTCGGCCTCGAGCTCGAGGGCAACGAGGTCGCCGGCCACGGCGACCCGGTCTTCACCGGACGCCAGGAGGTCGGCGTCGTGACCTCGGGGACGCGGTCCCCCCTCCTGAAGAAGACGATCGCGTTCGCCCGCGTCGCCGTGGGGTTCTCGGAGCCCGGGACCGCGCTCGAGGTCGGCAAGCTCGACGGCCTCCAGAAGCGGATCCCCGCGTCGGTCGTCCGGTTCCCCTTCTACGATCCCGACAAGACGCGCCCGAGGTCGTAGCGGTGGCGCTCGTCGAGTCGTTCACCGGCGAGCAGGTCACGTCCTTCCATCGGGACGGCTTCCTCATCGTCGAGGAGGGTCTGATCTCCGAGCCGGCGCTCGATCGCCTGCGCGAGCGGTACCTCCCGCTGTTCGACGGCGAGTACGAGACCGGGATCCGGCCCGACGAGGTGAACTGGGTGAAGGGACGCGATCCCGAGGAACGCACGCGCCAGCTCTGCAACGCGTGGAAGTCCGACACGGTGATCGCCGCACAGGTGCTCTCGGCGCGGATCGGGCGGCTCGCCGCCCAGCTGATGGGCTACGACGGCGCCCGGATCCTGCAGGACAACGTGCTGTGGAAACCGCCGGGCACGAAGGCGATCGGGTTCCACCAGGACGGCTCGTACGCGGACTACCTCGTGCCGCCCGAGATGGTGACGTGCTGGATGTCGTTGCACGAGACACAGGCGGACGCCGGGCCGATCGCGTACGTGCGCGGCTCGAACCACTGGGGCGTGTCGCCGCCGTCGCGCGCGCAGTTCCACGCGCCGGACGACTGGCTCGCCGGCGTCCGGGACGCGCAACCCCCGGACCATCCCGAGCTCGAGATCGTCCCGGTCGTCGTGGAGGCCGGCGGTGGTGCGTTCCACCACAACGCGACGTGGCACGGCTCCGAACCCAACCGGAGCGGCCGGGTCGCACGCATGGCGCTCGTGTCCCACATGCTGCCCTCGAACGCCCGGTTCCACGGGTCCAACGTCGACGTGAACTACTCCCGGTACCGCAGGCGTGACGATCCCTCGATGGACGAATCCTTCTTCCCGATCCTGTGGCGGAGCGACGGGTACCGTACGCCGTGGCTCGACGGGCTGCCGGCGATCGACTAGACGCGATGGGTCGGAGCGGGCGCACGGTCATCAAGGTCCGATGGGGTGAGACGGATCCGATGGGCATCGTCTTCTACCCGAGCTTCTTCGCCTGGTTCGACCACGCGACGCACGAGCTGTTCGCCGCGTCGGGACGGAGCCTCTTCGCGTGGAGCCGACGGGACGGTGTCTCGGTTCCGATCTTCGAGTGCGGCGCCCGGTTCCGCGCGCCGGTGTTCGCGGACGACCAGATCGCGGTGACGTCTACCGCGGTCGAGGTGCGCTCCCGGTCCCTCCGCATGGAGCACGTCGTCACGCGGGCCGACGAGGAGGTCGCGACCGGCTTCGAGGTCCGGGTCGTGGCTCGTCTCGCCGAGGGCGGCAGGCTCGAGGTCTCCCCGATGCCCGAGGAGATGCGGACCTGGTTGGAGGGCTAGGAACCGCGGATCCTGGCGGCGAGCACCTCGAGCAGGCGCCACGCCAGCTCGGGCTCCGAGCGGAGCATCCGGCGCAGCGTCTCGCGTGCGAGCGCGGTGACACGGAGCGAACCGTCGGCGATCACGTCGGCGGTGCGCATGCGCCCATCCAGCATCGAGATCTCACCGAAGAACTCGCCGGGGCCCATGCGGGTGATCTCTCGCCCGTCGCGCACGACCCTCGCGCTCCCGGCGAGGATCACGAACGCCTCGACGCCCGACTCCCCCTGTCGCAGCACGTGCTCGCCCGTCCCGTAGAAGCGCTCCTCCCCCGCCGTCAGCAGCCGCTCGCGTGCCCGCGGCTCCAACGCACCGAGGATCGATCCCTCGGGCGAGGACAGGACCTCGTAGTGGCCGCCGTGGAACAGGAGCGGGCTCCCTTGTCCGTACCGGGCGTACTCGACGCGCGCGAGGAACAGCGAGTGGTCGCCGCCCCAGTACGAGCGGACGACCCGTGCGACGAGGTTCGCGATCGCGCCGTCGACGATGGGCGTCTCGTGGACCACCTCGAACGTGGTCTCCGGGGCGGACTCGACGGCCCGGCCGGCGAACCGGTCCGACAGCGACTCCTGTTCCTCGGACAGCACGCTGATCCCGAGGCGCTTGCCCTCGTGGAGCATGCCGTGCATCCGGGCGCGATTGTCCACCGAGACCAGGACGAGCGGGGGGCGCAGGGAGACCGACATGAAGGCGTTGGCCGTCATCCCGTGCACCTGGTCGGCCGTGGTCGTGGTGATGACGGTGACCCCGGTGGCGAACATCCCGAGCGTGCGGCGGAACGCCAGGACCGGATCCTCGCCCTCCTCGCCCTCGATCTGGAGCTCGTCCTGCTCCGGCGCCGGCGCGAACGCTCCCTCCTCGAGCGCCTCCGCGGCCCAGGAAGGGAAGGCGCCGATCGACACCTCGAACTCGACCGGGGCGTCCTCCCGCCGGCTCACGCTGGCTCCCTAGCTCCAGGGGAAGGGGGAGTGGCTGACGGGGTGAAGCCTGCCCTCCGCGTACCGGGAGAAGCGGAAGGGCTGGAGCAGGCCCTGCGGCTCCCCGAGCACCTCCTTCGCCACGAGCGCCCCGACCCCGATCATCTTGTAGCCGTGATTGGAGTCGGCGACGACGTGCACGTTGTCGTGGAACGTGTCGAAGACCGGGAAGCTGTCGGGCGTGAAGGCTCCGATGCCGCCGGTGGGAGCGCGCCGGTACAAGCCGCGCTTGCCCTCGAACCGCTTGTGGCAGTGCGCCAGCGCCGACGTCCACATGCGCTCGAACCCCTCGCCGACGACGAACTCGGTGCTCGCCGGTCCGTACGGATCGACGGCCACGTCGTCCGCGGGCTGCTCGACGACCCACGGCATCGCGCCGCCCTGCACCCCGCCGAAGTTGAAGTCCGGCTTGTAGTAGATCCCCCAGAGCTCATCGGTCACGAGCGAGCCGTCGGCGTCGTCGACGAGCGGCGCGTCGGTGTCGACGTGGACCACCGGCGGCAGGTTCCCCTCGTTGTCGAGCAGGTACGTCGGGTCGACGCCGAGCGTCCCCTCGACCAGACACCAGTACGTCCACATGGGCCGCTCGTAGGTCGCACCGTCGCGTCCCTGCACCGGGACGACGCCCGGCAACCCGAGCATGCGCCACAGGTCGCGCACCCAGGGCCCCGCGGCGACCACGACCTGCTCACACGCGATGTCCCCGTGGTCGGTCCGGACCCTGGTCACCGCACCCCCCTTGACCTCGAGCCCGGTGACGGTGACCGGCGCGAGCAACCGCACGCCGAGAGCCTCCCCCTTGGCCCGCAGGCCCAGCATCGACGGCATGCTCTCGGCGTAGCCGCCCTTCCGCTCGTGCAGCACCACCCGGACGTTCCTCGCCTGCCAGTCGGAGAAGATCGACTCCATGTAGACGCGGCACTCGTCCTCCCCTTCGATGAGGTCGGACGTGTAGCCGATCGCACGCTGCTCCTCGTGGATCTTCGCGACGTCTGCCGCCATGACCTCGGGAGCGATCTGCAGGTAGCCGACCGGGTGGTAGTGGAACGCCTCGGGATCGGACTCCCAGACCTCGACCGAGTGCGCCATCAGTTCCCGCATCGCGGGCTGGAAGTAGTTGTTGCGGATCACCCCACAGGCGAGCCCGGATGGACCCGCGCCGATCCCCGTCTTGTCGAGGACGACCACGTCCTCGCCCGACCCGATGCCTCGTGCGCGGAGCCCCTCGGCCAGGTGCCACGACGTCGACAGGCCGTGGACGCCTGCGCCGATCACGACGACCTTCGCGCTCCCGGGAAGCGTCATCGCGCCGTCAGCTCTCCCCTGGCGGGACACACGCAGAACAGGGTCCCATGCGGCGCGGCCATCGTCGTCCAGGTGCTGCCGCCTCGATCGCGGTCGTCGACGCGCCAGGCGACCGTTGCGCCGAGACCCTCCAACCGTCGCACCTCCGCCTCCGGATCGTCGACGCGCAGGTCGACGTGCACCGGCGTCTTGCCGTGCTCGACCTCGTCGACCCGTTGGATCAACACACGCGGCCGGATGTCGCCCGGCGGAGGCCCGAGAACGATGAACGGGCCCCGCTCGTAGAGGCGCTCGTAGCCGAGGGCCGCCGTCCAGAACGCGGCCGCGTCCTCGGCCTCGACGGCATCCAGGACCACCTCGAGCGACGCGGTCATGGAACGACGGCCGCCACCCGGTCCGCGGCGCGCCTGCCGGCGGCCTCCACGAACGCCCGCCAGATCCCGAACATCCGGTCGTCCTGCCGCCACTCCTCGTGGATCTCCCATTGCACGCCGAGCACGAACGGCGCGCCCGGCATCTCGACGGCCTCGATCACGCCGTGGGCAGCCCACGCCACCGCCTCGAGCCCGTCGCCCAGACGCTCGATCGCCTGGTGGTGATAGCTGTCGACCACGTAGGCCCGGCCGAGGTGCGACGCGAGGAACGAGCCCGGCTTCACATCGATCGGATGCGTGGGGTGCGCGGGACGATCGGTTCCATCGAGCGTCGCGGCCACGAGCGCCCGCCACTCGTCCCACTTGGCTCCCGGGTGGTCGGCGCCGCCGCCCGGGAACTCCGAGAGGTCGCCGTAGAGCGTGCCGCCGAACGCCACGTTCAGGACCTGGCAGCCTCGGCACACGCCGATGACCGGCACGCCGAGCTCGAGGGCCAGCCGCGCGTAGTGCAACTCGATCTCGTCGAGGAACGGGATCGGTTCGCCCTGCAGCGGGTGCGGGTCCAGGCGGCCGTAGCGCCACGCCTCGATGTCGCGCCCGCCCGCCAGCACGAGGCCGTCGAGCCGATCGAGCAGCTCGACGCGATCCTGTGGGCGCTCGTAGTACGGGAGCAGCAGCGGGAGCGCACCGGCGGACAACAACGGGCGGCCGTACCCGAACCCGTAGTAGTCGCCGTAGTCCGAGAACCCCTCCGAGATCCCGACGAGCGGCCGCGAGCTCACGGCCTAGTGCCCGGCGGGCTTCTCCCAGCCCTCCAGGATGGCCGGCGTCCAGTCGGTCCCGACGGTCTCCGACCCTTCGACCCACGAGCCGAGCATCGGCTGCGCGAACTTCGCGTGCTTGCGCTTGAGCTGGATGCCGTACGAGTTGCCACTCGTCAGGTGCTTCATGAGCACCTTGCGCGCGACCTCGTCCTCGTGTCCGGCGGGGATCGGGAAGTAGATCTTCAGGAACGAGCTCGAGTACCGGTCGAAGACGGCCGGCATCCCGTCTTCCTCGAGGAGGTGGATGTCCTCGAGCCAGTTCAGATCCTTCCCCGGCGTGAGGGCGTCGAGGTCGACATCCTCGATCAGCGAGGCGTCCTCCTGGTAGGGGAAACGCCGCCCGGCCAGCTCCTCGGCGTCGAGCGTGCCCTTCGTCGTCAGGTGGGATCCCGTCATCGGTCGGCTCCTACGAGGGGTACTGTCCAGTGTCGGCCAGGTACTTCTGCATCATCGTTCGGATCTCATCGAGCGCGCCCTGCTCGGTCACGCCGGGGATGTAGTCGGTGCCGGCGAGCGGCACCTTGGCCATCGCGGCCGCCTCGACGGTGAGCGCGCAGAGGTCCTCGGGCTCGAGGGAGTGCACGTCGGTCTTCCCGCACGCGCGGGCGAGCATCTGCAGCTCCATCGTCATCGCGGTGAGCAGGTTGTACACGCGCTCCGCGGCCTCGTCGACGATCAGACGCTTGCGCAGCTCCGGGTCCTGCGTGGTGATCCCGACCGGACACCGGCCCGTGTGGCAGTGGTAGCACTGGCCGGCGGGCACGCCCACCGTCCCCTCGTAGTCGGTCACGCCCGGGATCTCCTTGTTGCAGTTCAGCGCCATGAGCGCGGTCGTCCCGATCGCGACCGCCGTCGCACCCAGCGCCAGGCACTTCGCGACGTCGCCGCCGTTGCGGATCCCCCCGGCGACGACCAGGTCGACCTCGTCCGCCAGGCCGACGTCCTCGAGCGCCCGGCGGGCCTCCGGGATCGCGGCCATGAGCGGGATCCCGGTCTCCTCGGTCGCGATGTGCGGTCCGGCGCCGGTCGAGCCCTCGGCCCCGTCGAGGTAGATGATGTCCGGCCCGCACTTGGCGGCCATCCGCACGTCGTCGTACACCCGTGCGGCGCCGAGCTTCAGCTGGATCGGGATCCGGTAGTCCGTCGCCTCCCGGACCTCCTGGACCTTCAGCGACAGGTCGTCCGGCCCGAGCCAGTCCGGGTGCCTCGCCGGCGAGCGCTGGTCGATGCCGGGCGGGAGCGAGCGCATCTCGGCGACCTGCTCGGTCACCTTCTGCCCCATGAGGTGTCCGCCGAGCCCGACCTTGCACCCCTGTCCGATGAAGAACTCGCACGCGTCCGCGAGCATCAGGTGGTGCGGGTTGAACCCGTACCGGCTCTGGATGTTCTGGTAGTACCACTTGATCGACAGGTCGCGTTCGGGCGGGATCATGCCGCCCTCGCCGGAGCAGGTGGCGGTGCCGGCCATCGACGCGCCCTTGGCCAGCGCCATCTTCGCCTCGAGCGAGAGTGCGCCGAAGCTCATCCCCGTGATGTAGATCGGGATGTCGAGCTCGATCGGGTCTTTGGCGAACCGGGCGCCGAGCACGGTCCTCGTCTCGCACTTCTCCCGGTAGCCCTCGATCACGAACCGGGTGAGGGTCCCCGGAAGGAACATGAGCTCGTCCCAGTGCGGGATCGGCTTGAACATCGAGAAGCCGCGCATCCGGTAGCGGCCGAGCTCGGACTTCACGTGGATGTCGTTGATGACCTCGGGTGTGAAGATCGGGCTGCGACCCAGGACGTTCTGCTTGGAGGACACGTCTTCCGCTGGCACGTTCACATCCTCCCGCTCGACTAGTGGATGACGAGCTTGCGCTCCGACGGTTCGAGGTTGTCGTAGTTGTACAGGACCTTGCCGCAGACGAACTTCTGGAACTCGGGCGGCGAACCCAAGCCGTAGATGCGGAACTTCCGCTCGATCAGCTCGGTGTCCGCCTCGGCCCACTCCCCGGGCACGCAGTCGATCCCGAGCGACTTCACCGTCCCGGCGACGTAGATGTCGCCGTCGTACATCGAGTCGCCCAGCCCGGGCCCGACATCACCGAGGATGATCTGGCGACCTCGCTGCATCATGAACGCGGTCATCGAGCCGGCGTCCCCGCCCACGATGATCGTGCCGCCCTTCTGGTCGATCCCGGTGCGTGCTCCGACCGAGCCGTGGACGACGAGATCGCCGCCCCGGATCGCGGCCCCGGTGAGCGAGCCGGCGTTCTTCTTGATCTCGACCACGCCCGACATCATGTTCTCGCAGACCGACCAGCCGACCCGGCCCGTGACCACGACCTCGGGGCCGTCGATCAGGCCGAGCCCGAAGTACCCGAGGCTCCCCTCGAACGTGACCCGGCAGCGCTGCAGGATCCCGACACCGATCGAGTGTTTCGCGCCCGGGTTGCGGACGGTGACGTCTCGGATCCCCCGCTCGTAGATCAGGTCGCGGAGCTCGAGGTTGATCTGCCGGATCGTGAGCTTCGATGCGTCGAACGTCGCCCGGTCCCCGTCGATCTCGGAGACGTGCGGAACCTCCGCGTCGGGTTCGGCGAGGCCGCGCGCGTCGTAGGTGATCCGCCGCCCGCCGCCGGCCGCTACCGGCTCCACACGAGCACCTGCCGTTCGTAGGGGTCGTACGTGTCGATCTCGCGATCGAGGACCGCGCGGATGGCGATCTCCTCCGAGGCCATCGCGACGAGCTCGTCGGACTCGTACAGCACGAGCGGCTTCGCGGCCATCTCGTCCTTCGCGACCCCGAGGCTGTCCGCGGTGACCGCCATGTACGTGAACACCCCGTCGAGGTCGTCCAGGCTCGCCTCCATCGCGTCCTTCAGGCTCGAACCCTCAGCCAGCTTCTCGGCGAGGTACACCGCGATGATCTCGGAGTCGCACTCCGACTGGAACCGGTGCCCGCTGAACTCGAGACGCCGCTTCCACTGGAAGTAGTTCGTGAGCTGGCCGTTGTGCACCACCGCGACGTCCGAGAACGGGTACGCCCAGTACGGGTGCGCGCCCGAGATGTCCACGTCGGACTCGGTCGCCATCCGGACGTGCCCGATCGCATGGGTCCCGTTGAACCCCGCGAGGCCGTACATGTCCGAGACCTCCTGCGCGTCGCCCAGATCCTTGACGATCTCGAGCGAGTGGCCCAGCGAGAGGACCTCGCAGCCGGGCACGTCCTCCAGGTAGTCGGCGAGCGCCTTCAGATCGCCGTCGTAGCGGACCTGGGCGCGGTAGGCGTACTCGGTCTCGCTCTCGACGCGGTCGATCGAGGCGCCGATCTTCGACAGGCGCGTCTCGACCTCCAGGCGATGTCGCTCGAGACGCTCCTTGAAGTCGAAGTCGCGCGGATCGTTCGCGTCGGCGAGTTTGAAGCGGATCACGATCAGGTCGGAGGGCGTGCCGAACAGCGCGTAGCCGCTGGAGTCGGGACCGCGATGCTTCATCGACTGGAGCATCGACGTCATCTCCGTTCCGACGTCGGCTGCTCCGTCCCGATGGATGATCCCGGCGATGCCGCACATGGCCGTTCGGCTCCTCTCCTGTGAGGGTGCCCCCCTAGGGTAGGACGTCGAGGTAGGTTTCGATGTCCCAGTCGCTCACCGTCGCTCGGAAGCGGTCCCACTCGTCGCGCTTGTAGTGCATGAACACCCGGTACATGTCGCCCGGCAGCGCGTCGCGGACGACGGGGTCCGCCTCGAGCGCGTCGAGCGCGGCGCCGAGGTCGTGGGGCACCTTCTTCACGTCCTTGCCGCCCGCGATCGCCTCGTAGATGTTCCGCTCCTCCGGCGGCCCCGGATCCAGGCTCCGGTCGATCCCGTCCTTCATCGCGGCCAGCAGCGCCGCGAACGACAGGTACGGGTTCACGGATGAGTCGACCGAGCGGTACTCGAACCGCCCCGGCGCCGAGATCCGAAGCGCCGCGGTCCGGTTCTGGAAGCCCCAGTCCGCGAACACCGGCGCCCAGAACCCCGCGTCCCAGAACCTCCGGTACGAGTTCACCGTCGGGGCCGTGATCGCCGTGAGGGCCGACAGGTGATCGAGCACGCCGCCGATCGAATGGAGCCCGATCTTCCCAGGCACGCGCGGGTTGTCACCGTCGGGCAAGAACATGTTCTCGTCGCGTTGCCACAACGAGATGTTGTGGTGGCATCCGTTCGCCGACACGCCCATGAACGGTTTGGGCATGAAGCATGCGAACGCCCCGAGCTCGCGTCCGACCTGGCGGCAGATCTGCCGGTAGGTGGTGAGCCGGTCCGCCGTCACCTCGGCGCGATCGAACATGAAGTTCAGCTCGAGCTGCCCGGGGGCATCCTCGTGATCGCCCTGGATCATGTCGAGGCCCATCGCGCGCCCGTACTCCATGACCTTGTGGATCAGCGGCTGGAGCTCGGAGAACTGGTCGATGTGGTAGCAGTACGGCTTCGTCATGCCCTCGACGGTCGGCTTGCCGTCGGCATCGACCTTCAACCACATCATCTCCGGCTCGCAGCCGGCGCGGAGGTGGAGTCCGGTCTCCTGCTCGAACTCGGAGTGCAGGCGCTTCAGGTTCCCCCTGCAGTCGGACGTGAGGAACGCGCCGCCGTCGACCTCCTCCTCGCGCCCGCGGAACAGCGTGCAGAAGACCCGTGCCGTCTTCGTGTCCCACGGAAGGACGTTGAACGTGTCGGGCTCCGGAAGGCCGACCAGCTCACGCGCCTCGGGACCGTAGCCGATGTAGTTGCCGACCCGGTCGATGAACAGGTTGGCCGTCGAGCCGTAGACGAGCTGGAACCCCTTGTTCGCGATGTTCTCCCAGTGCGCCGCCGGGATCCCCTTCCCCATGATCCGGCCGGTGACCGAGACGAACTGGTAGTACATGTACTCGACGCCGGCAGCGTCGATCTGCTTGCGGACCTCCTTGATCGCCTGATCGCGACCCTTCTCGTCCAGGAACGCTTCGAGATCGGTGGCCACGGTCCCTCCTTCGGCGGTTGCGCGGGCATCGCTCCGGCGGACGGCATCTTAGGGCATGACGTGTTCGAGCCGCTAGCCGGGCCCGATCCGACGGCGCGGGGGCCAGCCTTCGCGGGTCGTCACCCCGAGCCGTGGAACCGGAGCGTCGGCCGGCGTCGCATCCGTCGGTCGGCGAAGCGGGCCCGCTGGAGGTCTCGGATGGCGTCGCGGCCGTCGGCGCGGAGCCGTGCCGCGACGACGAGGAGCAGCTGCGCGGTCACGAGCGCGTCGTCGAGCGCGTGGTGCGGACTCGCCACCGGAACCCCGAGACGCTCAGCCGCCGAGGACAGCGTGAACGGCCGAGGCGGCTGCTCCAGGGTCGCGAACGCGATCGGACGCACATCGATGCATCGGCGGAGCCAGCGCCGGACACCACCCCCGAACATGCGGTCCAGGAACGCCGCCTCGATACCGGCCGCCCAGGTGACCAGGAACCGCCCGTCGATCGCCGCGCCGAGCGCGGCTCGGGCGGCATCGAGATCCGGGGCACCGCGCAGGTCGACGGGCCGGAGTCCGTGCACGGTCACCGACTCGGGAGAGACCGTGACCGGCCCCGGATCAACGAGGTCATACCCGGCACCACCCAGATCCACCCGGCCCCGTCGGATCGGGACCGTTCCGAACGACACGATCGTGTCCTTCGCGAGGTCCAGTCCCGTCGCCTCGAAGTCCAGGGACACGAGCTCGAGCTCCCTCCAGGAGCGCCTGCGATGCCCCCATGGCGGCGGCGCGGGCCCCGGCATGCTCACCGGCGGACCCCGGCGAGCGTGCCGAGACGCGCCTGTGCGCGATCGATCATCCGGAACGACTCCTTCAATGCCTGGCGGGTGAGCGGCCCGAGCATCGCCGGCTGCACGAGGTCGTCGACGGGCAGGCCGAGGCGTACGCAGCGCGAGTGATGTTCGAGCCGCACCTGCCACATGAGACGGAACGCCTCCTCGAGCCCCTGGCACTCGTCCGTGGTGAGCCATCCGAGCGTGGCGACATCGCGGAGCCGGCGCGTGGTCCGGTTCTCCGTGAGGCCGGACAGCACCGCGACGAGGCGTGCGAGGCCGGCGATCAGGTCGATGCCAACCTGCCGGATGTCGAGCGCATCGGTGGTCGTCCTCCCCTGCACCACGCCGTCCCGCAAGAGGCCCCTCGGCGGCCGCGGGGAGACGACGCGAGCGCCGAGGCTCCGGATGAAGTCGGGATGCTCGCGAGCGGATCGGATGATCTCGTCCAGTGCCGCACGCACGTCCAGCGGCCCCGCGACGGGCCGGTAGTCGATCAGGGTGGCGGCGACGGACGCCCCGACCGGATCGGGTTCGGCGATCGAAGCCCGCACACCCCGGAGCAGATCCTCGACACCGCCTCGTCGGTCGGCGCTGCCAGCGATCACACGGGAGCCGCCCCCCGACACCCCCGCCTCCTCCAGGCCGTCGTTCACGAACCGGCCGAGCGCATCGAAGTACCCGTCGACCGCCCCAGACTCCTCACCCCGCGTGTCGAAGATCAGCACGTGGTCCTGGTCGGCGAGCATGCCCTGCTCGTGGCGGGCCTGGCCGCCGAGGGCCAGCCATGTCCAGGAGCAGGGCGGCCCGCCGAGCTCGTGGGCTCCGAGATCGAGCAATCGAAGGGTGAGCGCGTCGACCGCGACGGCGAGGACGTGTGCCACCTCGAGCGGGTCGACGCTCGCCTCCACGAGTCGGCTCGCGACCTGCGGGGCGGAGCGGAACGCCTCGATCGCCACGGAACGATCGGGCGCTCGCTCGATGCCCCGCCGGAGAGCGAACGCGTCGTGCTGCTCCGCCGCGAGCAGATCGACGTCCGTCACGACGCCGAGCAGTCCTCCGTCCCCGTCTTCGACCGGGATGTGGTGGATGCCGCGTTCGAGCATGATCGCGGTGACCTCGGCGAGCGTCGCCTCGCCCGCCACGGTGACGACCGGGGAGGATGCCGCGTCAGTGGCGGCGGACCCCGGGCTCCGCCCTTCGGCGAGCACGCGGGTTCGGAGGTCGCGGTCGGTGATGATCGACAGCCCCGAGGCGCCTTCGGCCTCGAGCAACACGTATCCCTCTCGCTCGTCGGCCATGACCTGCGCGGCCTGTCGGATCGACGCGGTCGCGGGCATCGTGATCGGCCGTCGGGTGACGAGCCTCGCGACCGGCGCCTGGCGATGATCGACCTGCTCCGGGTCGATGTCGCTCAGGGCGCGCTGATCGCGGCGACGGAACGCGGACGCGAGGAACATGAGTCCGCGACGGGATGCCATCACGTCCTCCGCGATCTCCTTGTCGATCAGGTAGCAGATCGCATCCTCGTGTGCGCGGGCGGAGAACGACGGGCCAGTACCGGACAGCAGGGAGACGAAGCCGAAGACCTCTCCCTCCCCGAGCACGTCGACCAGGTCGCTGCCTTCGAGGAGCTCGACGGCGCCGCGACGCACGACGTAGAGGAACCGAGCGGGCGTCCCGGACTCCTGCAGGATCGAGGCACCCGCCGGGAAGAACTCGATGTGTGCATGGCGGACGACCTCCTCCATCCGCTCGTCGCCGAGATCGTCGAAGGGTGGATACATCCGCAGGAACGACGGAACGTCCACGAGCCGGAGTATCGCACCGTCCCCACCGGCGCCCTTCCGCGCGCCGCGCGACACACACGGGTATCCTCGCGCGGACCATCGAGCGGGAGGTTCACGGCGATGAAGAGCGGGCTCGAGATCGCGCAGGACGCCGTGATGCGTCCGATCACCGAGGTCGCGGCCGCCGCCGGGATCCTCGACGAGGAGCTCGAGCCGTACGGCCGGTACCGGGCGAAGATCGACCTCTCGATCCTCGACCGGGTGGCCGATCGTTCGGACGGCAAGCTCATCATCACCACGGCGATCACGCCCACGAAGGCGGGCGAGGGCAAGACGACCACCTCGATCTCGCTCACGCTGGGCCTCGGCAAGATCGGCAAGGACGTCCTGCTCTGCCTGCGCGAGCCGTCGATGGGCCCGGTCTTCGGGATCAAGGGCGGCGGGACCGGCGGCGGCTACGCCCAGGTCATCCCGATGGAAGACATCAACCTGCATCTGAACGGCGACTTCCACGCCGTCACCGCCGCGCACAACCTGCTCGCGTCGGCCCTCGACGCCTCGCTGTATCACGGGAACGCGCTGGGGATCGACCCGCAGACGATCACGTGGCCCCGCACGCTCGACGTGAACGCGCGCGAACTCCGGTACACCGTGATCGGGCTCGGCGGCAAGCTCCACGGCGTGCCCGCGCGAGAACGGGTTCGTGATCACCGCCGCCTCCGAGATCATGGCCGTCCTCGCGCTCGCCTCGGACCTGGCGGACCTGCGAGCGCGGCTCGGTCGCGTCGTGGTCGCCTCCACCTCCGACGGCGAGCCGGTGACCGCCGAGCAGCTCCGGGTGGCCGGGGCGATGACGGTGGTCATGAAGGACGCACTCAAGCCGAACCTCGTGCAGACGCTCGAGGGACAGCCCACGCTGATCCACGCCGGTCCGTTCGGCAACATCGCGCACGCGAACAACTCGATCATCGAGGATCGGATCGCGCTGAAGCTCGCCGACTACGTCGTGACCGAGGCCGGGTTCGCCAGCGACCTCGGCTTCCAGAAGTTCTGCGACATCGTGTGCCGGTTCGGCGGGTTCGCGCCCTCGGCCGGGGTGCTCGTCACGACCGTGCGGGCGACGAAGTCCCACGGCGGCGTCCCGTTCGAGCAGCTGGGGACCGAGGATCTCCCCGCCGTGAACCGCGGGATCGAGAACCTGGCGCAGCACATCGCGATCGTGCGCGAGTACGGCCTGCCGTGCGTGGTCTCCGTCAACAACTTCCCCAGCGACTCCGAGGCCGAGGTCGAACTGATGCGCACGCTCGCCGAGAGCGCCGGCGCCGAGACCGTGGTGGTCAACCGCGCGTTCGCCCAGGGCGGCGACGGCGCGATCGAACTCGCCGAGGCCGTCGTCGCCGCCTGCGAGAAGCCGAACGCCTTCCACCAGCTCACGCCCGAGGGAACGCCGATCAAGGAGCAGGTCGAGGCGATCGCGACGCGCGTGTACGGTGCCGACGGCGTCGACTACCAGCCTCAGGCCGACAAGGACATCGCCCGGATGGAGCAGCTCGGGTTCGGGACGATGCCGGTGTGCATGGCGAAGACGCACCTGTCGCTGACGCACGACCCGACGATGCTGAACAGGCCGACGGGTTGGCGCTTGCCCGTCCGCGGCGTCGTGCCGAGCGCGGGGGCGGGGTTCGTCGTGGTCCTGTGCGGCGACATGCAGCGGATGCCCGGGCTCGGACGGACCCCCGCGTACATGAACGTCGACATCGACGCGGACGGCCGCACCGTCGGGCTGTTCTAGGTTCGGTCGCTCAGTCCAGGACCGCGATCGCCTCGATCTCGACGAGCTGACCCCGGTAGCCGAGGATCGGAACGCCGATCAGCGTGCTGGGCGCCGCGCCGATCGGCGAGGCGCGGACCACCTCCCAGACGTCGACCTGCGACTCGTCGCTCACGCCGGCGACGTAGACCGTCGTCTTCGCCACGTCGGCCGGAGCCGCGCCGGCGGCGTCGAGCTGGGTCAGCAGGTTCGCGATCACGCGATGGGCCTGCGCGACAGCGTCACCCTCACCGACGACGTTCCCGTCCGCGTCGAGCGGCACGGCTCCCGCGGTGAAGACCAGCGTGGCGCCGCGCGCGATGGCCACGTGGGAGTACCCGGGCGGCGAGGAGAGGCCGTCGGCGTTCCGGAGCTCGACCGCCACGCGGTCAGCCGGCGATCTGCGCCGGTCCCTCGACCAGGATCCATTCCGCCCTGGTCACGGCCTCGTCCCGGTCGAAATCGAAGACGTCGGCCCACGGAACCGCCTCCCAGGTGGCGCCGCAGTCCGGGCAGACCCACAGGGACATCGTCTTCGTCTGGTTCCCCCGGGGGGGTGCGCAGGTGTGGAGCGGCATCTCGACCTCCCGAATCACATGCGTGTGATTCGGGAGCCTACCCCATCCGGGATGCCTCCAGTGGCATGACCACCAGATCGCCTGAGGGCGTGACGTTCCCCCGTGCGTCGCGGACGGCCTTACGCCCGGGGGCGCTGCTTCTGAGTGTCGTAGATCGGCAGCACGTCGACGAACGCGGGCGCCGCCCCGTCGCCGGCGGCCACGTCGACCCCGGTGCCCGGCGTCGCGTGACCGCTCTTGAGCACCGCGATGCCGATCTTCCCGAAGCGCGGGCTGTCCGTGGGGCTCGTCAGCACCCCGACCTCCTCCCCGTCCTTCGTCACGGCCGCGCCGTACTCGGGAAGCGAGTCCCCCTCGACCTTGAGGGTCACGAACCGGTTCGGCGGGTCCGCGGCGACCTCCCGCAGGCGCTCCTTCCCGACGAACTCCACGTCCGAGTCCAGCGCGACGAGCCGGTCCAGGCCGAAGTCGAACGGCGTCCGTTGGTGCGCCCCGTAGTCGTAGTCGGTCACGATGAGCCCGGCCTCGATGCGGAGCACCTCGATCGCCTCGACGCCGAACGGGGTGACACCCGCGTCGACGATCGCGCCCCACAGCACGGCCGCGTCGCCGGGATCGGTCAGGAACAGCTCGAAGCCCATCTCTCCCCCGAACCCCGTGCGGGACAGGACGACCTCGACGCCTCCGACGGTCACCGGGTCCGGGAGGAAGCGGAAGTACCGCAGCGCACCGACGTCCGTGTCGGTGAGCTTCTGGACCACCTCTCTCGAGCGGGGCCCGATCACGCCGACGTGCGGCATCCGCGGCGCGATCCACTCGGTCTCGAGGTCGAAGCCCGAGAGCATCTCGCCGAAGTACGCCTCATGGTCCTTCCCGTTCGTCATCACCCAGCAATGGTTCGGCCGGCCGGTGTTGAACACGGTGCCGTCGTCCACCATGAGCCCGTCCGGATCCAGGAACGCCCCGTACCGGGCCTGGCCCACCTCGAGCCCGAGGGCATCGTTGCTGAACACGTGCTGCGCCGCTCGCAACGCATCGGGTCCCCGGAAGTCCCACTTGTTGAGCGGCGAGACGTCCCAGACGGCCACGTCGTCACGCACCGCGGCGTACTCCTTCGCAAGGTCGCCGAAGCTCTCGACCCACAGCCAACCGCCGTCGGCGACGTGCGTCCCGCCCATCGCGGACGTCACCTCGTGGAACGCGGTCTCGATCGCCTCGTCCTGGCCCTGGCTCATGGCAACCCCGATCTCGAGCGAACGGGAATCCTCGCAGGGTTTGACTGGCCGTTCAACCTCGAGACCCGGCCCGGAACACCTCGTCCTCGGTGACGATCGCGTCGACGCGCCGGTCGCTCCGACCGCTCGGGACGTGGTCGACGACCTGGATCCCGAACCCGATCGCGACGGCCGGAACACCCGGTCGGAGCCGTGACACAAGTCGGTCGTAGAACCCGCGACCGTAGCCGACGCGGTTCCCGTCACGGTCGAAGGCGACCCCCGGGACGACCACGAGGTCGAGCTCGTCGGCGGCGATCACCCGGCCGAAGGGCGGCTCCATCGCCCCGTACGCCGTCGAGCGCACCGGATCGCCGCGTTCGTACGTCACCGGCACGATCTCAGGCCCCTCAGTCCTCGGGAGACCGACCGTCCTGCCGTCGTCCAGCAGCCGGGCGATCAACGGTGCCGTGTCGACCTCACTGCCGAACGACCAGAACGCCATCACCGTCCGGGCGTCGGCGGTTTCGGGCAACGAGAGGAGGCGCTCGACGATCGCGCCGCTCCGTGCGACGCGATCGTCGAAGGAGAGCGCGTCCCGAAGCGCCAGCACCTCACGTCGGAGGACGCGTTTGGCCGCCTTGAGTCGGTGGGCGGGCGGATCGCTCATCCCCGCACGCTCACCCGCCGGAGCCGGCGTGCGGGAGGACCTCCGCCGCGATCAGCTGGACCTGATCGGTTCCACCGGGAACGACGACGGCCCACGTGGCCCCGAGCCCCTCGAGCACGCGGAACCACTCGACCAGCTGCCGAACGGTCCCGCCCCACACGTCGGTCTCCAGGCCGCGCTCGGCCCGCGCCCGCATCCGGCGGGCGACCTCGTCGTCGTCGCGACCGACGACCAGGATGCCGGCCCACGTCGGAGCCGCCTCGCGGCCCGCGGCGAGCGCCTCCTCCCGCAACAGCCGCGCCTTGCGACCGAACTCGTCCGCCCCCATCCCCCATCCGTTCCACGCGTCCGCCTCCCGCCCAGCGAGCCGCACCACCGCGTCGGCGAACCCGCCGACCCACACGGGCGGACCCCCCGGCGTCCTCGGCGGGGGAAGGAGCGGTCCCGGCATCGGGGGCACGTGACGGCCTCCCTCCCAGTCGTCCCCGCGGAACAACGAACGGACCGCACGCACGGTCTCGACGAGGTGCTCGCGCCGCTCGGCCTTCTCGAGATAGGGGAGGCCGAACACGTCGTGCTCGGGCCGGTCGAGCGGGTCTCCGGTCCCGATCCCCAGGATCATCCGTCCCCCGCTCACGTCGTCGACCGTCGCGGCGAGCTTCGCGATCAGGCCCGCGTTCCTGAGCGATGCGCGTGTCACGAGCGTCCCGACGGCCGCCTCCCGCGTCGCGACGGCCACGGCGGACAGGGTCGTGAACGCCTCGAGCGAGGGCCGGTCCGCCGGCGCCCCGGGCGGGAACAGGTGGTCGAACGCGAACACCCCGTCGAACCCCAGGTCCTCGGCGGTCCGAGCGAACCCCAGGACCCGCTCCGCGTCGCCCGAGAACATCGGCAGGACGAGTCCGATCTTCATGCCGACCTCGCGTCGATGCCGACCACGCCCGTTCGCGTCACGCCCGCACGCGCCCCAGCTCTTCGAGCGCCAGCGTCGCGGCCCCAACCGCCCCGGCGTCGTTCGCGAGCTGCGCCGCGACGATCGGCACGCGCGGGCGGTACTCGAGGCCCTCGACGGCGTCGCGGGACGCGGCGCGCGCGGGTTCGAGCAGCAGTTCACCCGCGACGATCGCCCCGCCGCCGACCACGACGATCTGGGGATCCAGGATGTTCACGATCCCCGCGATCCCCTCCCCGAGCCGGCGCCCGACCTCGGCCAGGATGTGCCTCGCGACGTCGTCGCCCTGGAGCGCCGCGTCCGTCACGAGCCGCCCCGTCACGTTGTCGAGATCTCCGCCTGCGAGGCGGCGCAGGATCGAGTGCTCCTGCTCCCGTGCCTCCTCGCGACCCATCCGGTCGATCGCCTTGCCGGCGGCCACCTGCTCCCAGCAGCCGCGGTTCCCGCATCCGCAGAGCGGGCCGCCCGGTTCGACGATGATGTGTCCGATCTCGGCCGCGAATCCGTTCGCACCGCGGAACAGGCGCCCGTCGGAGACGATGCCGCCGCCGATCCCGGTCCCGACGGTCACCAGCAGCAGATGCCGGTAGCCGCGGCCCGCCCCGAACCGATATTCGCCGTAGGCGGCCATGCTCCCGTCGTTGTCGACCTGGCACGGCAGCCCGAGCGCCTCGCGCATCCGCGCCGCGATCGCGAGGTTGCGCCATGCGAGGTTCGGCGCGAACCGGAGCACGCCCTCGGCCGTGTCCACCATCCCCGCCGCGCCGACCCCGACGGCGAGGACATCCGGCGTCCGAAGCGACCCGGCGAGCTCGATCATCCGGTCGAGGGTCGCGTCCTCGTCGTCCGCGGGGGTCGGGGCCTTCGACCGATCGAGGATCGATCCGTCGCGCGCCACGCGGAGGGCGTTGATCTTCGTCCCGCCGACATCGAGGCCGATCGCCTCGCCCTCCCCGGCGATCGACGTTCCGTCGCTCAGGAGATCTCGATCTTCTCGAAGTCCCGCGACCCGTTCGGGTTGGCGTCCTCTCCGGACAGGTGATCGCCACGAGCGTCCACGACCGCCCGTACGGCCAGGAAGAACTCGCGCGCCGAGGCCAGGAGGTGCTCGAGCACGTCCGGCGCGGCCCCCTGCGACGCCGTCACCGCCATGCAGATCGGGCAGAAGGCCACGGTGCACACCGTCCCCTGCTCCGCGCGGGCGGGTCCCTCGTCCGCCGCGCCCGTCCCAGCCTTGGTGTCCTTGCGTCGTCTCAGCCACGCGTGCTCCTTCCCGCCGGCGCGGACGGCTGCCGCGCGAAGGCGATCTCGAGATGGTCACCGACGAAGTTCGCGCCGCGGACATCCATGCGCTGGAGCGTCTGCGGCAGGATCAAGTTCCGTTTGTAGCTCCCGACCCGGACGAACAGCTCCTCGCCGCGCCGGTGGATGTCCATGTCCTCGCGCGACACGAACGGCAGCCGCACGGTAAGCACGTAGCCGTTCGCGCGGCGCCGCACACGGATCGGATCGTCGTGGAACAAGACGTCGGTCACCGGGCGGTCGCCGTAGACCTCGACCCCCATGTCCTGCAGCAGCGACACGCCCACCATCTCCCGATCGAACAGCCGCGCCGTCAGGATCGGCACGGGCTCGAAGGACTCGCGCACCGTCTGCAGGTGTTCGGCCTGGATGTCCTTCCACTTGCCGAAGTACGGGTCCGTCACGTCTTCGGGGATGATGCGGTTCACCACGACGGCGTCGACCCGGTAGCCGAACAGGCCGAGGTACGTGTACGTGCGCCGCGCCTCCGAGATCACCATCTTCTCCGGGTTCACGACGAGCCGGACCGTCGAGGACTTCTCGTCGGTCAAGATCCGATGCACGGCGTTCAGGTTGCGATGGAGCCGTTCGACGGACGCGTAGAACCGCTCGCCCGCGATCGGCAGTGTGGTCATCTTCGTGACGATCGGGCGGAGCGTCTTCACGACGCGGCGCTCGACGGGGAAGATCCGCTCGATGTACCAGTTCATCACCTCGGGAAGCGACAGGAGCCGCAGCGTCTCCGCCGTCGGCGCGCAGTCGACGATGAGCAGGTCGTACTTCCCGGCCTGGACGTGGGTCTTCACGTCGATGAGCGCGAAGATCTCGTCGAGCCCGGGGATCACCGAGAGCTCCTCGGCCTGGATCGTCTCGACCCCGGCCCAGTTCATCAGCTGGACGAAGTAGTCCTGGATCTCTCGCCAGTTGGTCTCGAGCCGGCTCTGCGCGTCGATCTGCTCGGCCCACAGGTGCTCGGCGATCGGCGTCGCGGACTCGCCGATCTCCACGTCGAACGAGTCGGCGAGCGAGTGGGCGGGGTCGGTGCTCATCACGAGGGTGCGGCTCCCGGCTCGCGCGGCCTGAACGGCCGTGGCGGCGGCGATCGTGGTCTTGCCGACGCCGCCCTTCCCCGTGAACAACATGACCCGCATGCGAGCTAGCCTAACGCGGGGTCCAGCCCGCTCGCCGCCGGGCTCGGCCCGGCGTGATGGCGCTCAGCCGAGATCGACGCGCCGCTTCAGACCCTCGAGCGCGTTGTCGATCACGCGCTTCTCGCCCTGCGTGCGCACGAACCCGGGGAGCAGGACGCCGAGATCCACCGAGAGCCGGTAGATCACCTTCGTCTCCTCGCCGTCGATCTCGGTCACCAGGTACTCGCCGGTGATGTTCGAGACGGCTCCGCGCGCCTCCGTGGAGACCCAGGACATCCCCCCGTCGTCCGGCGCGTAGCGATACGCGAGCGTGTAGCTCGCCTTGCCGAGCAGCGGGACGTCGACCTCGAACGCGACCTTCGTGCCGAGGCCACCCGCCCCACGCTCGAGCACACGCGCCGACTTCACGTCGACCCACTCCGGGTACGCCTCGAAGTCGGTGAGCACGTCCATGACCTCGGCGGCCGAGGCCTCGATCACGATCTGCCCCTCGGTCTGCTCGCTCACCCGACCGATGTTACCGGCGAGCTGCCGGCAACGTGACGAAACTCGCGATGAACACGGACAGCACGACGACCCCCGCCGAGGCCCAGAGCAACGTGCGGGAGCTGACCAGCGGCGCTTCGCCCGACGCGATCCGGTAGGCGTCGATCGCCGACAGCACGTAGATCGCCACCGACGACCCGAGGAACAGCAGGAACAGCGGCATCGTGGGCCCGAGGCCGCCCTTGCCGAACCTCGACACGAGCAGCACGATCAGGGCGCCGAACGCCCACGCGAACATGACGATCCGCGCGATCGCGTCCGCTCGATGCCCGAGCTTCCAGTGGCCCAAACCGGGCAGGGCCATCGACCAGACCACCGCGGTCTGCGGCTCCACCTCCGGCCGCTCGGCCTGCGCCTCGAACAGCCGGGTGAACGGCGTCCCGCACGTGTGACAGGCGACGGCCTCGATCGGGTTGCGCTCATCGCAGACGGGGCAGACCCACGTCGGGCGACCCGCCTCGACCTCGAGCCCACCGATCGCCGTCGAGGTCGCCGCCCCGACCGCCTCGGCGGGCCCGACACCCGGATCGGTGGGGGTGCGTGCCGGGGAGTCGTCGGATCGAGGGAGCGGCGAGAAGCACTGGCCGCACCACTCCGCGTCCGGCGAGACCAGACCCCCGCACGTCGGACAGCGACGTTCCTGGCTCACCCGGGCAGGGTACCCCTCCGAACGGCGCGCACCGGGAACCCCGAACTCAACCGGCGGCCTCGCGGAGCCAGCCCGCGAGCTGCTCGGCCGCCCGCTCCCACGTGAACGATCGTTCCACCCGAGCGCGACCTGCCACACCCATCCCCTCGGCCCGTGCGCGATCCTCCAACAGCGACGCGACGGCGCCGGCCACGGCCTCGTCGTCCGAGCCGTCCACGAGGAGGCCGGTCTCCGAGGGCACGAGCGACTCCCGGGCTCCCCCCGAGTCCCCGACCACCACGGGGCGGGCGCAGGCGGCTGCCTCGATGAACACGTTGCCCCACCCCTCGACCTCGAGTCCCCCCAGACGCGTTCGGCACGGCATCGCGAACACGTCCCCCGCCCGGTAGTAGCGAGGCAGTTCCCGCTCGCTCACCTGGCCGGCGAACACGATCGAGCCGCCGGGCGCTCCCACCGCCAGCCGCTCGAGGCGCCGGCGGTCGGGACCGTCGCCGACGATCAGGAGCGCAGCCTCCGGGACCCGTCGCCGGATCGCCGGCATCGACCGGATGAGGGCGTCCTGTCCCTTCCGGGCGACGAGCCTGCTGACGCAGACCACCACGCGACGTCCGTCGAGCCCGTGCCGATCCACGAGGTCCTCGAAGGGGAGGTCCGGACGGAACGCGTCGACGTCCGCTCCCGGATACAGGACGGATACCGGCACGTCCCCCGGGACCGCCCCACGGACGACGCGGGCGATGAACAGGCTGCACATCACGGGGACCCTGGTGGCCTCGGATGTGGCTCGACGCACGAGCGCGTGGGTCCCCGGCGCGACCGAAAGCCAATACTCGAACCCGTGCGCCGCCGCCAGGTACGGCGTCCCGGACCCAGCGAGACCCGGTCCGAGCAGGGCGAGTGGGTAGATGGCGCCGAACAGGACGACCTCGGCGCCGAACTCCCCGACCGCGGAGCGCACCCGCCGGCCCACGTCCCGGGTCGGCCACAGGAACCCCTCCGGCTGGCGGAACACGTGGTACGTGGCCGCCTCGTCGAACGCCGCCGCACCCTCCGCGGCCGGGCAGAAGACCGCGACCCGGTCGGGCGGGAACCGCCGAACGAGCGCCTCGAGGGTCCGCTGGATGCCGCCGACCCTCGGCGGGTAGTCGTTCGTCACCACCAGGGTGCGAGGGAACTCCACGGCGACCCATCCTCCCAGAGGGCCCGATGGGGTGGTGTTCGAGGCGGTCGGCCCCGACCCTCGACGGCTCCGTGGAGGCGGACCGAGCCCGTTTACTACGAGGCGCCCGACTTTTCAAGACTGTTTTCGTTCGAACACGAACGGTAGAACCGATCGTCGGCGCACGCGGCCCTCCCCAGGCGGCGGGCGCCCTTTTCCGGCACAGGAGCGAGGGGTGACCAAGGACCGGATCAGCGGCATCGATCTGAACACGCTCCCCGTCGATCCATCGCCTCCCGACATGTGGCAGGACCAGGCCGCCTGTTTCGGGATCGATCCGGACACCTTCTTCCCCACCTCGGAGGAGGAGGCGGGCCCGGCGCTCGCATTCTGCGGGACCTGCCGCATCCGGAAGACCTGCCTGGCATGGGCGATCAGGAACGGCGAGCGCTACGGGGTCTGGGGCGGGCTCACCGAACAGCAACGCCGCCGGGTCGTCCGCATCGTCGCCTGACCCCTCCGTTGGTCGTCGGGCGCACCCGCGCCCATACTGACGGGCCGATGAGCGCGACCATCATCCGGGCCACCGCCCCGCTGCGGATCAGCTTCGTCGGCGGCGGGACCGACTTCCCCCACTACTTCCGGCGGCACGGCGGCGCGGTCCTCTCGACCACGATCGACCACGCCGCGCACGTGACGCTCACGCCTCGGGACGATCACCAGGTCCGTCTCCGGTCGCTCGACCTCGGCCACATGGTCGAGTACCACCTCGAGGCGGGCCCCGTGTACGACGGCGTGATGGATCTGCCGAAGGCCGCCATCGAGCGGATGGGCATCCGGGGCGGCGTCGACGTGGACATCGCCTCGGACGCGCCACCCGGGAGCGGCCTCGGCGGGTCGACCGCTCTGGTGACCGCGTGCGTCGGAGCCTTGTCGTTGCTGGAGGATCGCCGGTTCACCGCCGAGGAGGTGGCGAACCTCAGCTACACGATCGAACGTGAGGACCTCGGGATCGCCGGCGGCTGGCAGGATCAATACGCGGCCGCGTTCGGCGGGTTCAACCTGCTGGAGTTCGAGCCGGGGGGCGTGACGGTGCGGCCGCTCGAGCTGTCCGAGGAACGTCTCGCGTCCCTGCGGTCCTACCTCTCTGCTGTGCTACTCGGGGACGGTCCGCACCGACCTCGGTCTGGTCGACACCCAGATCAGCCTGTTCGAGCAGGGGCGCGAGGAGACGATCGTCGGGATGAAGCAGCTCCACGAGATGGCGTACGAGATGCGGGACGCGATCCTGACCGGCGAGCTCGATGCGCTGGGCGCGATGCTCCGCGAGGCGTACGAGAGCAAGAAGCGCATGAACCCCCACATCGCGGACGGCACGCCGATCGAGGCCCTGCTCGCGCTCGCGCACGACGCCGGCGCGACGGGAGGCAAGATCTGCGGCGCCGGCGGCGGCGGCTACCTGCTGCTCGCGTGCCCACCCGAGCGGCACGAGCGCGTGCGCCGGACGCTCGAGGAGCGTGGGGCGCAGTTCGCGGAGTTCTCGTTCCGAACGCACGGGGTCGAGGCCCGTGCGGGCGACCGCGTCTGGAGGCCCGCGTGACGCGCCGCTTCGTGCTGCTCGACCGCGACGGGACGATCAACGAGGAGGTCGGGTACGTGCTGCGCCCCGACGAGCTGCGCCTGCTCCCCGGCGTCGGCACCGCGTTACGAGAGCTCCGGGATCTCGGGCTCGGTCTCGTCGGTCGTGACGAACCAGACGCCGGTCGGCCGCGGGGCGCTCTCGCCGGAGGAGCTCGGCGCGATCCACGAGCGTCTCGGAGAGCTCCTGGCCCGCGACGGCGCGTCGCTGGACGGCATCGAGGTGTGTCCCCATCGTCGGGACGAGGGATGCGGCTGCCGCAAGCCTGCGACGGGCCTCGTGGAACGCGCCGCGGCGGCGCACGGTTTCGACCCGGCCGAGACCTGGATCGTGGGCGATCACCTCGGCGACATGGGTCTGGGCCGGGCGGTCGGCGCGCGAACGATCCTCGTCCGTACCGGTCACGGCGAGGAGGAGCTCGCGGCCGGGGCCGGCGCCCTCGCCGATCACGTGGTGGCCGACCTGCCCGCGGCCGCGGCCGTGATCCGCGAGGAGGTCCTCGCCGGAGCCGGCCGATGAGCCTCGACCGCGTCCGAGGGTACCTGCTCGAGACGTCCCGCACCGCCTCGGCGACCGCGGACGCGTGTGCCGAGACGATCCTGGCCGCGGCCGCGGCGATCGCGGCCTCGGTGCGCGAGGGAGGCAAGCTCCTGATCTGCGGGAACGGTGGCAGCGCCGGAGACGCGCAGCACCTCGCGGCGGAGTTCGTGAGCACGCTGACCCTCGACCGGCGGCGCGGGGCCATCCCCGCGATCGCGCTCACGACCGACACGTCGCTGCTCACGGCGGTCGCGAACGACTTCGGGTTCGACGGCGTGTTCGCGCGACAGGTCGAGGCCCTCGGACGCCGCGGCGACGTCCTCCTGGGGATCTCGACGAGCGGCGGCTCCGAGAACGTCCTGCGCGCGTTCGCGCTCGGGCGCGAGCTGGGCCTGCGGACGATCGCGCTGACCGGAGCGTCGGGCGGTCGCCTCTCCCCGCTCGCCGACATCGCGATCACCGTGCCGAGCGAGGTCACCTCGCACATCCAGGAGGCCCACATCGCGGTCGGCCAGCTGGTCGCGTTCCTGGTCGAGGACGAGCTTTTCCCTTCGTAGACGTATGGACCAGGTCCTGGAGGTCGAGGGGCTCCGCAAGGAGTACCGACGGGTGCGCGGCGCGCCGACCCTGGCGCTCGACGGCCTCGACCTGTCGGTCCCCGGGGAGGCGTGTTCGGCTTCCTCGGCCCCAACGGCGCCGGCAAGACGACGACGATCCGATGCTTGCTCGGGCTCGTCCGGCCTTCCGGCGGGCGGTTCCGGCTGTTCGGCGAGGAGGGTCCCCGGGCGCTGCCGGGGGTGATCGGGCGGATCGGGTCGATCGTGGAGACGCCGATGCTGTTCCCGAAGTTCTCGGGCCGGCGGAACCTCGAGCTCCTCGGCCGGATCGCGGGCGTCGGTCGCTCACGCGTCGGCGAGGTGCTCGAACAGGTGGGGCTCGACGATCGAGCCGGCGACCTGGTGAAGACCTACTCCCTCGGGATGAAACAACGGCTCGGCCTCGCGGCCGCGCTGCTGAAGGACCCGGAGCTCCTGATCCTGGACGAGCCGGCGAACGGCCTCGACCCCGCGGGGATCGTCGAGGTGCGCCAGCTGCTGCGACGGCTCGGCGCCGAGGGGCGGACCGTGTTCGTGTCGAGCCACATCCTGACCGAGGTGCAGCAGACCGCAGACCAAGTCGCGATCCTGGCCCGCGGCCGGTGCGTCGCGATCGGCCCGGTCGCCGAGGTGCTGTCCTCGGGCCGATCGACCGGGTTGCTGGTGGCCCTGGACGACATCGCCGGGGGACAGCGAGCCTTGATGGATGCCGGGATCGTCGCGATCCCCGTGGACGGACGCCTGAAGGTGGAGCTGCCCCCGTCCGAGGCGGCCCGCGTCACGCGCGTGCTCGCCGACCGCGGCCTCTACCTCACCGAGCTCCGGCCCGACGAGGTCGATCTCGAGACCGTGTTCCTCCAGCTCACGGCGGACGTCGACCCATGATCGACCTCCTCGCCTCGGAGTTCCGGAGGTTCCGATCTCGCCGGGTCCTGCTCGTGCTCACCGGCCTGGCCCTGCTCGCGATCGCGGTCGCCGGCGTCATCGTGTTCTCGGCACACGCGTTCGCGCTCGAGGACCTGCCAGAGGTGTTCATGGGGACCTCGCTCATCCTCATCGCGATCGGATGGATCCTCGGGGCGTCGGCGATCGGCGCCGAGTGGCACTCGGGCCACATCACGACGGTCCTCACGTGGGAGCCGCGTCGCGGTCGGGTGATCGTCGCCAAGGTCGTCGCGGGCCTCGTCTCCGTCTTCGTGGTGACGTACGCGCTCCAAGCGGTGCTCGGGGCGCTGCTCGCCGTCGACGCCGCGGCTCGCGGATCGACCGCCGGTGTCGACGGGGCCTGGCTCGTCGAGTCGGCGGGCGTCGCCCTGCGCGTCAGCCTGCTCGCGACGTTCTACGCGGGCTTCGGCTTCGCGCTCGCGTCGATCGGGCGGAACACGGCGGTCGCGCTGGGCGTCGGCTTCGGCTACCTGGTCATCGTCGAGAACCTCGTCCGAGGGCTCCGGCCGCGCTGGATCCCCTGGCTGCTCACGGAGAACTCGGCGCTGTTCATCGTCGACCTCCCGGGCGACTTCCCGCTGCTGGGGCGCTCGACGATCGAGGCCGGGATCTACCTGGCCGTCGTGGCGGGCACGCTCCTGCTCGCGGCCGCGGGACTGTTCCGCGCCCGCGATGTGAACTGAGCCGGCTCGCCGGTCGATACCCACGGGGTGACCCATCGGGTGCTCCTGGCCGGCGTGCTGTCCCTGATCGCATACGCGACCTCGGTGGCGACCCCCGCCCGCGCGGGGGCGCCGGCCGCTACACCGGTCGAGGTCCAGGCGCGGGACGATTGGTTCCTGCCGTTCGTCGCATCGGTGCCCCGCGGCGGGAGCGTCGTCTGGACCTTCACCGGCGCCGAGCGAAGCCACACGGCGACGGACTCATCGGGGATGGCCCTGTTCGACTCGGGGATCGTCGAACCGGGCGGTCCGAGCTTCTCCTACCGGTTCCTCGCGGCCGGCCGCTACCCCTACACATGCACCGTCCACCCGGTCGAGATGAACGGTTACGTCGAGGTCCCGGTCCGGGTCTGGCCCCAGACGGGACGGGTCGGCCGTTCGTTCCGCGTCCGGTGGGCGGTCGGCACCGCGCCCGAGGGGCAGCTCTACGACGTGCAGATCGAACCGCCCGGCGGAACCTGGACCTCGTGGATGGAGGCCGTCACGGCCTCGAGCGCGACGTTCGAGCCCGATCGCGAGGGGCGGTTCCGTTTCCGAGCCCGCCTCCGTGGGGCGGAAGGTGCCGCGACCGGATGGTCGCGGCGGGTGACGCTCACCGTCACCTGAGGCCGCCGCACTGGTCGGGCTTGACCATCGAACACGTGTTCGGATATCGTTCGAGCCCCTCGCGGCCCCGGCGGGAGGTCGGCGCGTGCTCGCCCAGCCGGTCCAGACGACCCTCGAGGACGGGGTGCCGCTGTCCGAGGTGAACTTCGTGGTCGTCGACCTCGAGACGACGGGCGGCTCCCCCACCGACGCACGCATCACCGAGATCGGAGCCGTGCGGGTCCGCGGCGACGAACGCCTCGGCGTGTTCGAGACGCTCGTCAACCCCGGCGTGCCGATCCCGCGCCGGATCACGCATCTCACCGGGATCGGCGATCCGATGGTCGCGGACGCGCCGTCCGTCGACTGGGTGCTCCCGTCGTTCGTCGAGTTCTCGCGAGGCTGCGTGTTCGTCGCGCACAACGCGCGCTTCGACTTCGCCTTCCTGAACGTCGCCCTGCAGCGACTCGACTACGACCCGCTCCCCTCCCCGCCCGTGTGCACCGCCCGCCTGGCCCGGCGCGTCGTCTGGCCCGACGTGCCGAACGTCCGCCTCCAGACCCTCGCCCAGTACTTCCGGACCGCCGTGCGTCCGACGCACCGAGCCCTCGCGGACGCCGAGGCCTGCGCGGAGGTGCTCCACGGCCTGCTCGACCTCGGCGGCAGGCTCGGGATCGTGACGCTGGGCGACCTGCACGGCGCCGTCCGGGCGCGCGGACGTCCGAACTTCGGCAAGATCGGGCTGGCCGACCGCCTCCCGAACGACGGCGGCGTGTACCTGTTCCGATCGCGCGACGGCCGCGTGCTCTACGTCGGCAAGTCCAAGCACCTCCGCTCGCGCGTGAAGAGCTACTTCTACGGCGACGAGCGCAAGCAGGTGGGCGACCTCCTGCAGGAGGTCGCGTCGGTGGACGGCATCGCCTGTGCATCGGAGCTCGAATCGCTCGTCCTCGAGGCCCGGCTGATCCGCCAGCACGAGCCGAAGTACAACCGGCGAGGCAAGACGTGGCGCCGGTACGCCTACCTGAAGGTCGATCGACGCGAGGCGTTCCCCCGGATCAAGGTCGTTCGGGAGCCGAAGGGCCCGGCCGTCTACCTCGGTCCGTTCGCGTCCTCGCGGCACGCGCGGCTGGCGAAGGACGCGTTGGAGGACGCGTTCCAGATCCGTCGGTGCACGACCCCGATGCGGGCCTCGACGCGGTTCGCCCCGTGCGCGCTCGCCGAGATGGGGCGCTGCCTCGCGCCCTGCGACGGGCGCGTCGGTCCCGAGCGTTACGAGGAGCTCGTCCGGTCCCTCATCTCCTCCCTCTCCACCCCGGACGGGCTCCTCGTGGCGCTCGAGGCACGCATGCACGAACTCGCCGAGCAGGAGCGGTTCGAGGAGGCCGCGCTCGCCCGCGACCGCCTCCGGGCACTCGCCGAGGCGCTCGCGAGATCGCGCACGGATCGATGGCTGCTCTCGGGTGGAGAACTGGTGCTGCGCGACGAGACCGGCGCCACGGTGCGCGTGCGGGGGGGATCCCTCGACCGAGGAGGCGAGCACCTCCCGGTCCCCGATCCCTGTCCCCGCGAGCGAGCCGACGAGGTGGCCGCCCTTCGCGCCTGGATCGCGAGGAACCGGCCCCGGTTGGAGGAAACCGACACGGCCCTGTTCGAGCCCGTCGATGGCGGCGCCGAGCTCCACGGACTCCTCGCGCGGCTGCGGCAGGCCGACCGGGAGTAGTCGCGCGGCCCCGCCGCTCCGTTCGGTCGGACACCGAGCAGCACGGAACACGTGACATGCGTCACATCCAAGCCGCTTCCAAGCCGTACCCAGCCGGGTTCCTGGTGCTCGGGCGCACCGTCGCCCCATGGACACGAGGCGGATCACCCAGACGGCAGCTCGGATCACGATCGGTGCGTTCGCGCTCGTGACCCTGGCGACGAGCTCGCCGACGCGGTCGATCGGCGAGGTCACCCCGGTGCGGAACCTCGACGGCGTGCGGCTGCACGAGCCGAACCCGCAGCGCGAGGAGATGCTCGACTGGGCGATCAAGCGGTACCGCGCGGCCGGCCTGCAGATGCCGGCGATCGACGTCTACTTCCACCGGGAGAGCGGGGGCTGCGGCGGGTACCTCGGGTTCACGAAGAACGGACGGGTCGACCTCTGCATCCGGCTCGCGATGGAGGGGCAGCCCCAGCGGATCGTCCTCCACGAGCTCGCACACGCGTGGGCCGAGGTGGAGCTCGACGAAGAGACCCGGAACGCATTCCTGGAGCTGCGGACCCTGGGGGGCTGGAACGTCACGGCCGACGAACACAAGGACCGTGGGACGGAGCAGGCCGCCGAGATCATCGCCTGGGGGCTCGGCGAGGGGTCGCCCACGCCGATCATCTCGGGCGACATCGCCCCCGCCGCTCTGGCCGACGGCTTCCGGCTGCTGACCGGCGTCGAACCGCTCAGCGAGGCAACCTGAGCCGGCCGCCGCGACGAGCGTCGATAGACTGGCTGTGTGGAGACCGCGGTCATCCTGGAAGGCGCGCGGACCCCGATCGGCCGGTTCCTCGGCTCGTTCTCGGAGCTCCCGGCGGTGGACCTCGGGGTGCTCGCCGCCACGGAGGCGTTGCGTCGCGCGAGCGTCGAGGCCGCGCAGGTCGACCAGACGATCTTCGGCCACGCTCGGCAGGCCGGCAACGGCCCGAACACCGGACGTCAGGTGAGCGTCAAGGCCGGCGTTCCGGTCGAGGTCTCCGCGTACAACGTGAACATCGCCTGCGGGTCCGGCATGAAGGCGGTGCAGCTCGGGGCGCAGCAGATCGCGCTCGGCGACTCCGAGGTCGTGCTCGCCGGCGGGATGGAGAACATGACGCGCGTGCCGTTCATCCTCGACCGGATGCGAACCGGGTACCGGATGGGCGACGCGCAGGCGTACGACGGGATGTACCGGGACGGCCTCCTCGATCCGTTGTGCGGGCTCCTGATGGGCGAGACCGCCGAGAACCTGGTCGAGCGGTACGACGTCTCGCGAGCGGAGCAGGACGAGTACGCCCTCGAGTCACAGCGGAAGGCGCAGGCCGGCACGGCCGCTCGCGCGGCCGAGATGTTCCCGGTCGAGGTCGCCTCGCCGAAGGGACCGAGCACGCTCACCGAGGACGAGCATCCGCGTCCGGACTCCACGCTCGAGGGGCTCGCCGCGCTGAAGCCCGTCTTCCGCGACGGCGGGAGCGTCACCGCGGGGAACTCGAGCGGCATCACGGACGGCGCGGCAGCGATGGTCGTCATGTCGGAGGCGCGGGCGAAGGCAGAGGGCCGGGAGCCGCTCGCGCGCATCCTCGGGATGTCGTGGGCGGGCGTGCCGCCCGAGATCATGGGGATCGGCCCGGTGCCCGCCACCCAGAAGGTGCTCGAACGCACCGGCCTGTCGCTCGCCGACATCGACCTGATCGAGATCAACGAGGCGTTCGCGGCGCAGGTGATCGCGTGCGAGCGCGAGCTGAAGTTCGACCGCGACCGTCTGAACGTGAACGGCGGGGGCATCTCGCTCGGCCACCCGATCGGGATGTCCGGCGCCAGGATCCTCCTCTCGCTCGCCTACGAGATGCGCGCGAGGGGCGCCTCGCTCGGGCTCGCCACGCTGTGCATCTCCGGCGGGCAGGGCCTCGCGGTGGTCCTGGAGCGTGCATGAACCCGCTCGGCTGCGGCCGGCCCTCGTCTCAGGCCGGGAGCTCGATCGCGATCGGAAGCGCGGACTGACGCCACTGCTCCAGGTCGTCCGAGGATCGGCTGCGGTACTTCTCGTGGACGAGCCGCCTCGCGTGCTCGTCCTCCCCGGGATCATCGACGATCCGAGCCCGGCAGATCAGGTCTCGATCCCCCAGGCGGAGGCCGACCGTGGGACGGGCCTTCAGGTTCTGCACCCAGTCGTTCCCCTCGCCACCACCCGAGAGGAGGTACACCACACCGTCGTGCAGCGCGAACCAGATCTCGATCGTGTGCGGCGACCCCGAGCGACGCCCGGTCGTCGTGACGTAGCAGTAGTCGAGCCCGGCGAGCTCGTCCGGCCCCATCACGGGCGCATCTACCAGACGGCCCAGAGCACCAACGCGACGATGACGGCGAGACCGACCAGGAAGAACACGAGGTCCCCGCGCTTGATCTTCCCCGGCTGCATCGCGTTGAAGCCCACGCGTCACTTCCCCTGCTCGAGCCGGTAGTACGCGCGGAACTTCGACTCCGACAACCACCCGATGTGCTGGCGCACGGTCGAGGCGTACGTGCTCGCCTCCGCCTCGTCCCGACAGGCTCGGGTGGCGACCTCCGATCCCTCCGGCGAGGCGATCGCGACGGTCCATCCCCGTTCGTCACGGCGAACCCCCACGGTGTAGCGGTTCGGCGCGCCGGCGTCGGCGACCGGATCCGGGGCGGGGGGCGATGCCACGGTCGTGCTCAGCCGGAGCCGTGTCCGCGATCGAGCCGCTCGAGGTCCGTGCGGATCTCCGAGAGGACCGAGTCGTGGTCGAGGACGAATGCGGGTTCGACATCGGCGAGCTTCTCGAGCGCGTTCTCCAACGTGTTGCCGGCGGTCTCGGCATCGCGGAGCGCCTCGACGACCACGACGGCGTAGTCCGCCTGCAGCGGTTTCCCGTCCCATGGACACTCGCCGCCGTTCTGGATCACCTGCTCGGCGAAGAACTCCCGCCCGCACCGCCTGCACGTTCCCTTGATCTTCACGCCGTCTCCTTCTGAGATGCCTCCCGGGCCGCCGAGATCAGCCCGACCAGGGTGTCGGCGAGCGCGAACGGATCCACCGGCTTCACGAACCAGGCGTCGGCCCCGGACCAGCGCGCCAGCCAGTCGTCGTGCCGTCGCTCGAGGAGGATCACGACCGGGCCTCGGTACGGCTCCGACGCGCCGCGTAGGTCTCGGGCCAGCGAGAAGGCTCCGGCACGCGATGCGATCTCGTCGGCCACGACGGCGTCCGGCTGTTCGCGGAGCCCGATCCGTGCACCCTGCTCGCCGTCCTTCGCGTCAAGGAACTCGAGCCGCTCTCCGAGCCGCCGCTCGATGCTGCCCACCGCCACCCGCATCAGGTCTCGCGAGGCGGGATCCGGCGAAACGAGCAGGACCCTCACGCGCGGCATCCTATCAACGTGCTCCGGGTGGTTTGAGCGGTCCTGCCCGCCCGGCTATCGTGCGAGGAAGACCGTCGATCCGAAGGGGGAGGGCGATGGACAGCACGGGGAAGGCGTCAGTCGCGGAGATCGTGGCGACATTCGCCCTCATCTTCATCGGGGCGGGAGCGAGCATCGCGGCGGTCGGCCTCGGGCTGGACCTGACGGGGGTGGCGCTGGCCCACGGCCTCGTGCTCGCGATCATGATCTCGGTGACCGCGCACATCTCGGGCGGACACGTGAACCCAGCGGTCACGATCGGGCTCTGGGTCGCCGGGAAGGTCCCCTCGGGCCGGGCGGTCGTCTACATCGTCGCCCAACTCCTCGGCGCCGTCGCCGGAGCCTATCTGTTGCGGTACCTGGTCCCGAGGGAGCTGTACGACGCCGGAGGCGGCGGCACACCGGCGCTCGCGCCGGAGATCGCGGTCGGCAAGGGCATCGTGATCGAGGCCGTTACGACGTTCTTCCTCGTGTTCGCGGTCTTCGGAACCGCCGTCGACCCTCGCGGACCGTTCTCGAAGACGGCCGGCCTGACGATCGGCCTGGTGATCGCGTTCGACATCATGGCCTTCGGTCCCTACACGGGAGCCGCGATGAATCCCGCCCGCTGGTTCGGGCCGGCACTCGCGTCCGGACTCTGGTCGAACTGGTACGTGTGGATCGTGGGGCCGATCGCCGGCGGGATCATCGCGGCGGTCCTCTACACGTCGGTGTTCCTGAAGGATCGGGAGCCCGCGACGCCGTAGGGCACCCCCGGGCGACCGGGAGCGCGTCGGTATCATGGCCACCCGATGGTGACGACCGCGCGCACGTACCTCGATCACGCGTCCGCGACCCCGCTCGACGAGCGAGCCCGCGACGCGATGCTCGCGGCGCTCGATGCGTTCGGCGACCCGCTGCGGCTCCACGGGGACGGCATGACCGCACGCCGGCTCCTCGACGACGCCCGCGAGACGGTCGCGGGTGCGATCGGTGCGCAGGCCGACGAGATCGTGTTCACGAGCGGCGGGACCGAGGCCGTCGCGCTGGCGATCTGGGGTGGCGTGCGCCCGGTCCGCGAGATCGGCAACCGCGTGATCACGACGACGGTCGAGCACCCGGCGGTGGGCGGCGTGCTGCACACGCTGGAGACCGACGGGATGGAGTCGGCGCTCGTCGAGGTCGACGAGCACGCGCAGGTCGAACTCGACGCGTTCGCCGCCGAGGTCCGCAGGCCCGGCACGCTCCTCGCATCCGTCCAGCACGCGAACCACGAGGTGGGGACGATCCAGCACGTCGCCGAGGCCGCACGGATCTGTCGCGAGGCCGGCGCGCTCTTCCACACCGACGCCTGTCAGACCGTGGGTCGTCTCCCGGTCGACGTCCGGGCCCTCGGCGTGGACCTGCTCTCGTTGTCCGCACACAAGTTCGGCGGTCCGCCCGGCGTGGGGGCACTGTTCGTACGGCGCGGGGTGCCGGTCGCCGCCTATCCGTGCGGTGACGACCGCGAGCGGCGCCGTCGGTCGGGGGTGGAGAACATCCCCGGGGTCGCCGGGATGGCGGCGGCCCTGGCAGCCCGACTGCAAGACATGGGCGACCAGGCGGCGCGGCAGTGGGCGTTGACCGATCGGATCCGCGCCGGGATCTCGGAAGGCGTCCCGGGCGCGCGGCTGCACGGCCACCCGTCGCAGCGCGTGCCACACCTCGTGTGTTTCTCGGTCCCCGACCTCGATGCCGAGATCCTCAGCATGGCGCTGGACGACCGCGGCTTCGGGATCGCGGCGGGATCCAACT
This sequence comes from uncultured Actinomycetes bacterium, assembly GCA_963771385.1. Lineage (GTDB taxonomy): Bacteria > Actinomycetota > UBA4738 > UBA4738 > HRBIN12 > DASSJM01. The sequence continues at coordinate 223,775 of CAVYTE010000002.1, read as the reverse complement.
GCTCGGGAGCGGCGGGCGAACCCTCGTCCGTGCTCGAGCACATGGGCGTTCCCGGCACCGCGAGCTTCCGGATCGGTGTCGGCGCGGAGACGACGGACGCGGATGCGGATCGGCTCCTCGCGATCCTGCCCGGGCTCGTCTCGGAGCTGCGCGAGGTGGGCTCGGCCGCCGAGGCCACGATGGCTCGGTTCCGGTCGGACGGCGCGGGGGGGTCGGGCGCCGAGCGCTGAGGCGCCCGGTCGTTACGAGACGTTCCAGGTGTCGCCGGAGTACAGGAGCTTCTCGATGCTTCCCGAACCCAGGCGCTCGGTCGCGCTCTGGATCTGCGCCGTCATCGCCTCGCCGTAGACCGGTCGCTCGACCTGGCGGAACACGCCGATGCACGTCGGCTCGCTCGGACCGCGCGAGAGGTGCGCGAGGGCGAACGCGAGCGACGGTCGACCGTGCACGTCGTGGACGACGATCTGCTCCTGCTCGGTGGTGGCGGTCTCGGTGATCTGGAGCCGTCCGTTGTCCCCGACCGACACGCACCGGTTGCCCTCGTCGAACACGATCGGCTCGCCGTGCTCGAGTCGGATCTGGTTGTGCACCCCTTGTGACTTCTCGCGGAGCACGTCGAACGCGCCGTCGTTGAAGACGTTGCAGTTCTGATAGATCTCGACGAAGGCGGTGCCCCGGTGCGCCGATGCCTGCCGCAGCACCTGCGTGAAGTGCTGCCGGTCGTTGTCGAGCGTCCGCGCGACGAACGACGCCTCCGCTCCGAGCGCGAGTGCGATCGGGTTGAACGGATGGTCGACCGAGCCGAACGGCGTCGACTTCGTGACCTTCCCCTCTTCGGAGGTCGGCGAGTACTGGCCCTTCGTCAGGCCGTAGATCTGGTTGTTGAACAGCAGGATCTTCAGGTTCACGTTCCGCCGCAGGGCGTGGATCAGGTGGTTCCCGCCGATCGACAGCCCGTCGCCGTCGCCCGTCACGACCCAGACCGCGAGGTCGGGGCGGGCCGTCGCGATGCCGGTCGCGAGCGCCGGCGCGCGGCCGTGGATCCCGTGGACCCCGTACGTGTCCATGTAGTACGTGAAGCGGCCGGCGCACCCGATCCCCGAGACGAACACGGTGCGGTCGGGCTCGACCCCGAGCTCGGGGAGGAAGCCCTGGACGGTCGCGAGGATCGCGTAGTCGCCGCAGCCCGGACACCAGCGCACCTCCTGGTCGCTGGTGTAGTCCTTCTTGGTCAGCGTGCCGACGCCGGCCTTCCCGTCGCCGTCGGCGCCCTCGACGCCGCCGTTGCCTCGTCCGTTACCCGTCTCAAGCTCACTCATCGTCCATCACCTTCAGGATCTCGTGCTCCAGCTCCTCGGCGAAGATCGGTTGGCCCTGGACCTTCGAGAAGCCGATCGCATCCACGAGGAACTCCGCGCGGATCAGCATCGCGAGCTGACCCGAGTTCATCTCCGGGATCAACACCTTCCGGTACCGCGTGACGAGCGCGCCGGTGTTCGCCGGGAAGGGGCTGAGGTGCGTGAGGTGCGCCGTCGCCACGGATCGGCCCTGCTCGCGGACCCGTCGAGCGGCGGCGAGGACGGTGCCGAAGGTGGACCCCCACGCGAGGACCAGGACCTCGGCGTCTCCGCCCGGATCGTCGGCCTCGAGCTCCGGGATCTCGTCCGCGACCTTCGCGACCTTGGCGGCGCGCAGGCGCGTCATCCGCTCGTGGTTCTCCGGGTCGTAGCTGATGTCGCCGGTCCCGTCCTCCTTCTCGAGCCCGCCGATCCGGTGACGCAGGCCCGGGGTTCCCGGGACGGCCCATGGGCGCGCGAGCCGCTCGTCCCGCAGGTACGGGAGGAACTCCTGCCCGGCGTTCGGACCGGTCGCGAACGCCGGGTCGATCGTCGGGAGGGTGTCCACCTCGGGCAGCAGCCACGGCTCCGACGAGTTCGCGAGGAACGTGTCCGAGAGCAGGATGACGGGGGTCCGATAGGCAACCGCGATGCGCACCGCCTCGATCGCCGCGTCGAAGCAGTGTGACGGCGAGCGCGCGGCGACGATCGGCATCGGGGACTCCCCGTGACGTCCGAACAGCGCGAGCAGCAGGTCCGACTGCTCCGTCTTCGTGGGCATCCCCGTGGACGGCCCCGCACGCTGCACGTCCACGATCACCATCGGCAGTTCGAGGATCACGGCGAGGCCGAGGGTCTCGGCCTTCAGGTCCATCCCGGGCCCGCTCGTCCCCGGTGACCCCGAGGTCGCCGGCGAAGGCCGCGCCGAGCGCCACGTTCGCGGCGGCGATCTCGTCCTCGGCCTGCAGGGTCATGACGCCGAAGTTCTTCAGGCGCGAGAGCTCGTGCAGGAGCTCGGAGGCCGGCGTGATCGGGTAGCTCGCGTAGAACAGGCGGAGGCCGCTGCGTTCGGAGGCGGCCACGAGCCCCCAGGCGAGCGCCTGTGCGCCCGAGACGTTCCGGTAGGTCCCCGGCGCCGCGGGCGCGGGCTTGACCTCGTACGAGGTCGCGAACAGCTCGGTCGTCTCGCCGAAGTTGTAGCCCGCCTTGAACGCCGTGACGTTCGCGTCGTAGACCTGCGGCTTGTCGCCGAACTTCTTGTGCAGCCAGTTGAGGGTCACGTCGGTCGGCCGGCCGAACATCCACGAGACCAGGCCGAGGGCGAACATGTTCTTCGAGCGCTCGGCCTCCTTGCGCGTCAGCCCCAGCTCCTCGACCGCTCGTACGGTGATCGAGGTCATCGGGACGCGGTAGACCCCGTACCCGTCCAGCGTCCCGTCCGTGAGCGGATCGGACGTGAACCCCGCCTTGTCGAGGTTGCGCTGGGTGAACGCGTCCTCGTTGATGATGATGGTGCCGCCCTTCTCCACCGTGCCGAGCTCGGCCTTCAGGGCCGCCGGGTTCATCGCGACCAGGACGTTCGGGTGATCGCCGGGGGTCAGGATGTCGGTGGAGGCGAACTGGATCTGGAAGGCCGACACGCCGTGGACCGTGCCTGCGGGCGCTCGGATCTCGGCCGGGAAGTCCGGGAGGGTCGCGAGGTCGTTGCCCAGGATCGCCGTCGCATTGGTGAACCGGTCGCCGGTCAATTGCATCCCGTCGCCCGAGTCACCGGCGAACCGGACGACGACGCGCTCCTTCTCCTCGACCTGCTTGGCCATGTGCTCGCCGGGCGTGGCCCGGCCGCCTCCTTCGCATGTGGTGACTGCACCTCTAGCGTACCGCCTCCCCGGAACCTCTCCGGTCCGTCCCCGCGTGAAACCGGTCGACCCGCGCGGTGAGGAAGGATCTCCCGGATCTGGCGGTAGTCTCCCGGGGCGCGCGTTCCGTTCGCGCCCCATCGAAGCCAAGGAAGGACCCAGGTTGGCCTATCGACGCATCGTGGTCGCGACGGACGGCTCGCCCTCCGCCGAGACGGCAGAGCTCGCGGCGATCGCGCTCGCGGCGACCGCCGGAGCCGCGCTGACTGTGGTCCACGCGTACTCATCGCCCGAGAAGGCGCCCGAGGCCGTGCAGCGGGTGCTGGCGACCGCGCAGGAGGCCGGGGTGCACACCGAGGTCATCCTGTCGTCCGACGCGCCGGCGGACGCCGTGATCGAGACGGCCGACACGAAGGACGCCGAGGTCATCGTGATCGGCAGCGTCGGCCTGGCGATGTCGGACCGGCTCTTCGGGAGCGTTTCGCGCCGGGTGGTCACGCACGCTCCTTGCGACGTACTCCTCACCCGCGTCCCACGGGCGAACGACCGGCCCCCGACGGACCCGCCGTATCGCAGGATCCTGATCGCCACCGACGGCTCGTCCACGGCCGACCGCGCGGCCCGCAAGGGCTACGCACTGGCCAGGCGCATGGAGGCCTCGGTCACCCTGCTGTTCGTCGGCCATCCGAAGACCGGCGAGCTGATCCTGCAGGACACGGTGTCCACGATCGGCGCCGAGGCCGGCGTGACCTCCGCCACCGAGGTCCGGTCCGGGGATCCCGTGCGCGAGATCGTCGACGCCGTCGCGGTGGAGGCGTACGACCTCGTCGTGGTCGGCAACCGCGGGCTGACCGGTGCGAAGGCCGCACTGCTCGGTTCGGTTCCCCGGGACGTCGCCGAGCAGGCCTCGAGCGACGTCCTGGTCGCCAGGACCGTCGCGCAGAACCTGTCGGAGATCGCGCCGGGCGAGGGCGGCATCGTCGCGGACGGCGACCACAAGGTCGCGGTCTATCGAGACACGCAGGGCAACGTGACGACGCTGTCGGCCAAGTGCACGCACCTCGGATGCACCGTGAAGTGGAGCGGGGCCGACGAGACGTGGATCTGCCCGTGTCACGGATCTCGGTTCTCGCCTACCGGCGAGGTCGTCAACGGGCCGGCGGAACACCCGCTCGAACGCACCACGTTGTGAGGCCGCCGCTCGACGCGGAGGAGGCTCAGATCACCTGGAACGGCTTGAAGATCATGAGCCAGGTGATCGCCGCGAGCACGGCGAAGCCGACGGCCACGTTCCAGACGGCGACCGGCGCGCGCAGGATCTCCTCGAGCTCCTCGTCGCTCCGGCGCGGAACGCCCGAGGGCCGGACCTCGATCGCCTCTTTCGAGGCGCGCGTAGTACGGGCGCGAGACGGCCCCCATCTCCGCCGAGACGAGCACGAGCAGGACGATCGACATCCAGAACCACCCGTCGTTCCAGTACTGCCCCTGGATCCCGGCCACCACGCCGAACACCGTCAGCCACGCCAGCGAGACGTACATCCCGAGCAGGGAGGAGCCGGAGAACTGGAGGAGCGTCGCGATCCGCCCCCGATCGCGCTCCCTGCGCACCTGCAGAGCCGCGACCATCGAGACGCCGTGGAACAGCACGAACGCGATCACGCCGGCGACGTGCAGGAACTTCCACCAGTTGTAGGAGATCGCGAGCATCTAGGCGGTGATCGGCCGCTCGGCCTCTCGCAACCGGCGGGCGACGACCGAGAGGATCTTCGCCGCCACGGCCGGCTCCTTCGAGACCAGCCGGTCGAACGCGCGCTTGAACACCCGGATCGCGACGACCGGCGTCGCCGCCACGACCGTCGCGGTCCTCGGCCCGCCGTCCAGGAGCGAGATCTCTCCCAGGAAGTCCCCCGGTCCCAGGCGCGCGACCGTCCGGTTCCCCCGGAGGACCTTCGCCTCGCCCTCCACGATCACGTAGAACGTGCCGCCGGGATGCCCGGCCTCCACGATCGTCTCTCGCTCCCGGAAGGCGATCTCGTCCGCATGCTCGGCGATCTGTTTGAGATTGCGGCGCGACAGCTCGGCGAACAGCGGGACCCCGCCGAGGAGGTCCGCCCCGCGCCGGCCGAGCGGACGGTCGCGGCGAGGAGGCCGCTCCGGCGCACGTTCCCCGATCCGACCGGTCGCGATCTCCTTCGGGACGACGACCGATAGGGGGTTCGAAGACCGCTTGTCCGCCAACGCCGCTCTCTCCTCCGCCGAGCACAGCGAGGCGCCAGCCTACCCCAGGGATATCCCCTACCGCGTTCGGCGCTGGTCACCCCTCGGTGCCCTGGGTAGCGTTGGTGCATGACGTATCGCCCGAGCGTGCGGGATCGACTCGAGGCAGGCCTCGCCGAGCGCATCCTCGTGCTCGACGGCGCGTACGGGACGGCGATCCAGGGGCGCGACCTGACCGACGACGACTATCGGGGCGAGCGGTTCCGCGACCACCCGCACGACGTGAAGGGCGACCCCGACCTGCTCAACCTCACGCGCCCCGACGTCGTGGAGGAGATCCACCGGTCGTACCTCGAGGCGGGCGCCGACATCGTCACGACGAACACGTTCACGGCGACGGCGATCGCCCAGGCCGACTACGGGCTCGAGGAGGCCGTGCTCGACATCAACCGCGCCGGCGCCGAGATCGCCCGCCGGGCGGTGGACGCGTTCGGCCGGGGGTTCGTCGCCGGCTCCGTCGGCCCGACGAACCAGACGCTCTCGCTCTCGCCCCACGTGAACGACCCCGCGTACCGCACGGTCACGTTCGACCGGATGGCCGAGGCCTACGCCGAGCAGATCCGCGGCCTCGTCGAGGGCGGCGTCGACGTGCTGCTCGTCGAGACGATCTTCGACACGCTGAACGCGAAGGCGGCGATCGCGGCGGCCGCCGACGTCGCGCCCGACGTCCCGCTCATGATCTCGGTCACGATCACCGACCGGAGCGGGCGGACGCTGTCGGGGCAGACGGTCGACGCGTTCTGGCTCTCGGTCGTCCACGCCGAGCCGTTCAGCGTCGGCGTGAACTGCGCGCTCGGCGCCGCCGAGATGCGCCCCTACCTCGACGTCGCTCGCCCGGATCGCGCCGATCTACACGACCTGCCACCCGAACGCCGGGCTGCCGAACGCGTTCGGCGGCTACGACGAGCAGCCGGACACGACGTCGAAGTACCTGCGCGAGTTCGCGCGAGAGCGGCCTGGGCAACGTGCTCGGCGGCTGTTGCGGGACCACGCCCGAGCACATCCGCGCGATCGCCGCCGCCGTCGACGGCCTCCCACCTGCGGACGGTCCCGGCGCCGCGCAGCGTGACCGCCTTCAGCGGCCTCGAGCCGTTCGCCGTCACGCCCGGACACCGGGTTCGTGATGATCGGCGAGCGCCAGAACGTCACGGGCTCGGCGAAGTTCCGCCGCCTGATCGAGGCCGGCGACTACCAGGCGGCCGTCGAGATCGCCGCCGAGCAGGTGCGGAGCGGCGCGAACCTGCTCGACGTGAACATGGACGCCGACCTGCTCGACGGCGTGAAGGCCATGACCACCTTCCTGAACCTGATCGCCACCGAGCCCGAGATCGCGCGCGTGCCGGTCATCGTCGACTCATCGAGGTGGGAGGTGATCGAGGCCGGCCTGAAGTGCCTCCAGGGCAAGGGCATCGTGAACTCGATCAGCCTGAAGGAGGGCGAGGAGGACTTCCTCGACAAGGCTCGGCGGATCAAGCGCTACGGCGCGGCGGTCGTGGTCATGGCGTTCGACGAGCATGGCCAGGCCGACACCGTCGAGCGCAAGGTCGAGATCCTCGAGCGCGCGTACCGCCTGCTGATCGACGAGGCCGGCTACGTGCCCGAGGACATCGTCTTCGACCCCTGCATCCTCGCGATCGCGACCGGGATCGAGGAGCACGGCGCCTACGCGAAGGCGTTCATCGACTCCACGCGGATCCTGAAGGAGCGCTGCCCGGGCGCGAAGGTTTCGGGCGGCGTCTCGAACCTCTCGTTCAGCTTCCGCGGCAACGACCGCGTCCGCGAGGCGATCCACTCGGCGTTCCTGTACCACGCGATCGAGGCGGGTCTCGACATGGCGATCGTGAACGCGGCCCAGATCGCGCTGTACGAGGACATCCCGAAGGATCTGCTCGAGCACGTCGAGGACATCCTGTTCGACCGCCGCCCCGATGCCACCGAACGCATGGTCGCGTTCGCCGAGACCGTGCGCGGCGAGGCGACGAAGAAGGTGATCGACCTCTCCTGGCGCGAGGGCACGGTCCAGGAGCGCCTCGCCGCACGCGCTCGTCCACGGGATCGACGAGTACATCGTGGAGGACACCGAAGAAGCTCGCGCCGGCTACGACCGGCCGCTCGAGGTGATCGAGGGCCCGCTCATGGACGGCATGCGGATCGTCGGCGATCTGTTCGGCGCCGGGAAGATGTTCCTGCCGCAGGTCGTGAAGAGCGCCCGGGCGATGAAGAAGGCCGTCGCCTACCTCGAGCCGTTCATGGAGGAGGAGAAGCTTCGGCTCGGCCCCGAGGGGAGCCGCGCGCAGGGCAAGCTCGTCCTGTGCACGGTGAAGGGCGACGTGCACGACATCGGCAAGAACATCGTCGGGGTCGTGCTCGGCTGCAACAACTACGAGGTGATCGACCTCGGCGTCATGGTGCCGCCCGACACCCTGCTCGACACCGCGGTGCAGGAGGGGTGCGACATCGTCGGGTGTTCGGGACTCATCACGCCATCGCTCGGCGAGATGGAGGGCGTCGCCCGCGAGATGGAGCGTCGTGGCCTCGACCTCCCGCTGCTGATCGGCGGCGCCACGACGTCGCGGCAGCACACCGCCGTGCGGATCGCGCCCGAGTACGAGCGAGCCCGTCGTCCACGTGGTCGACGCCTCGCAGGGTCGTCGGCGTGGTCGCCGACCTCCTCGATCCCGAGCGCCGAGCCAAGCTCGACCGCGACAACCGCGAGGATCAGGAGCGCCTCCGGCAACTCCATGCCGAACGGCAGGCCCAGCCGCTCCTCCCCTACCGGATCGCGCTCGAGCGGCGGACGCCGATCGTCTGGCATCGCGGAGGACCTGCCCGAGCCGCCGTTCACCGGCGTGAAGACGGTCGAGCCGAGCCTCGCCGAGCTCCGCGACCTACATCGACTGGACGTTCTTCTTCACCGCGTGGGAGCTGAAGGGTCGGTACCCGCAGATCCTCGACCATCCGCAGCACGGCGAGGCCGCGCGTGAGCTGTTCGAGGCCGCGAACGCGATGCTCGACCGCATCGTGGCCGACGGCTCGCTCGCGGCGCGCGGACGCTACGGCTTCTGGCGGGCGTGGTCCGAGGGCGACGACCTCGTCCTCGAGGACGGCACGCGGTTCCCGATGCTCCGTCAGCAGGCCGACCACGGCGACGACCGCCCGAGCCGCTCGCTCGCCGACTACCTCGCGCCGGCCGACTCGGGACTGGTGGACCACGTCGGCGCGTTCGCGGTGACGGTCGGGGCTCGGCGCCGACGAGCTCGCGGCGCGCGTTCGAAGCCGAGCACGACGACTACTCGGCGATCATGGTCAAGGCGCTCGCCGACCGGCTCGCCGAGGCGTTCGCCGAATGGCTGCACGAGCAGGCCCGCCGCGAGTGGTACGAGGCCGGCCCGAAGATGTCGAACGATGAGCTGATCGAGGAGCGCTACCGCGGGATCCGGCCGGCGTTCGGCTACCCGGCCTGCCCCGACCACTCACGCAAGGCGCACGTTGTTCGAGCTCCTCGACGCCGAGCGAGGCGGGGATCGAGCTCACGGAGCACTTCGCGATGACACCCGCCGCGAGCGTATCGGGTCTGTACTTCGCACATCCGGCGGCCAGGTACTTCAACGTCGGGCGCCTCGGACGTGACCAGGTCGAGGACTACGCATCGCGCTGCGGGATCGACCGCCGCGAGGCGGAGACGTGGCTGCGCCCGAACCTCGCGTACGACCCCGACTAGGTCGACTCCTTCCGCCGATCCGGGCGACCCGCCTGTTAGCGTGGACCGTCCGATGGGCAGCTTCTGGCACTCGTTCGCGGACATGTCGGCCGTCGAGTCGGCCGGCGAGCTCGTCGCTCGACCGCGGCGAGGGCGTCGCACGTCTGGGACGAGGACGGCCGGCGCTACCTCGATGCCACCGCGTCCCTCTGGTACTGCAACGTCGGCTACGGCCGTGCCGAGATCGCCGACGCCGTCGCGAGCAGCTGCGACGCCTGCCCGCCTACTCGACCTTCGGCGACAACTCGAACCGCCCGGCGATCGAGCTCGCCGAGCGCGTGAGCGCGACTCGCGCCGGTCGCGGGCAGCAAGGTCTTCCTCACGAGCGGCGGCTCCGACTCGATCGACACCGCGACGAAGATCGCCCGCCGCTACTGGCAGCTCCTCGGCCAGACGGATCGAACGCTGCTGATCACGCGCGAGGGCGCCTACCACGGCATGCACGTCGCGGGGACGAGCCTCGCCGGCATCGAGGCGAACCGAGCCGGCTACGGCACGCTCGTCGGCGACGTCGTGAAGGTGGCGTGGGACTCCGCCGACGCGCTCCGGGACGCGATCGCCGCCGGCCGGCCCCGAGCGCGTCGCCGCGTTCTTCTGCGAGCCGGTGATCGGCGCCGGCGGCGTGTTCGCGCGCGCCGCACGGCTACCTCGGCGAGGTCCGCGCGATCTGCCGCGAGACCGGCGTGCTCTTCGTCGCCGACGAGGTGATCACCGGGCTTCGGGCGCACCGGCGACTGGTTCGCGAGCACACCGTCTGGCACCTCGAGCCCGACCTCATCACGTGCGCGAAGGGCATCACGAGCGGCTACCTGCCGATGGGCGCGGTGCTCGCCGCGCCGTGGGTCGCCGAGCCCTTCTGGGAGCCGGCGCCGGCATGTGGCGCCACGGGTACACGTACTCGGGACACGCCGCCGTCGCCGCGGCCGCGCTCGCGAACCTCGACATCCTCGAACGCGAGGCCTTCCCGAAGCGGGCGCTCGAGCTCGAGGGCGAGCTCGCCGAGGCCCTCGCGCCGCTCGCCGAGCACGACCTCGTCTCGGAGGTACGAGCGGGGGTCGGCGTGCTGGGGGCGGTGCAGCTCGTCGAGCGACGCGATCTCGAAGGATCCCGGCCTGCCCGGCCGGCTTGCCCGCCGCCTGCCGGGACAACGGAGTCCTCACGCGGGCGCTTGGCGATCGGAGCGCTCCAGATCTCGCCGCGCGCTGATCGTCGGCGACGAGGATCTGAAGGAGCTTGCGGGAAGGCATCGCAGCGGCGCTCGACGCCGTGTGAGTCTCGAAGCCTCGCGGCCGCGCGGAGGAGTTAGTGGAACGAGTGGCCGCAGGCGCAGGAGCCCGTGCGCGACCGGGTTGTCGATCGTGAACCCCGAGGCCTCGAGCGAGTCGACGAAGTCGACCTTCGCCTCCGCAAGGTACGGGACGCTCATCTTGTCGATGACGACCCTGACGCCGAACTGCTCCTCGGCCACGTCCTTCTCGCTGAGCTGGTCGTCCAGGTACATCGCGTAGCGGAGCCCGGAGCATCCGCCCGGGCTGCACGGCGACGCGCAGCGCGATGTCCGCGCGGCCCTCCTCGGCGAGGAGCTCCTTCACCTTGCCGGCGGCGGACTCGGTCAGCTGGATCATCGTTCCTCCGTCGTGAGGGTCATCCGGACCCCGAACCCATCGATTGTAGCCGCTCGGGCGCCGTCGCCCTATCCCCGCTCCCGGGCTTTCCTTCAGGTCGACCGACCTCGGCCGCGAGGTCCGCTGCAGCTCGACCGGCGAGGTCGGGAACACCGCGTCCGGGGCCCCGGCGGCCGCCCAGACCTCCTCGTAGCCCAGCAGGTCTCGGTCGAGGAACGGCCGGCACGTGCTCGGGGTGCCCGAACGGGGGCGTCCCGCCCACGGCGAAGCCCGTCGCCTCACGGGCCTCCTCCGGAGTCGCCCGCCGGACCTCACCGGCGCCCGCGGCCGCGCCGAGCCGTTCGAGGTCGACGCGGTTCGCGCCGCTCGTGAGCGCGAGGACCGGCCGGCCGTCGGCCATGAACACGAGCGACTTCACGATCTGGCCCGACCTCGCACCCGATCGCGCGAGCGGCGTCCTGCGCCGTCTTCGTCCCCTCGGCGAACCGCCGGACCTCGACCGGATGTCCGAGCGACGCTCGCCGACTCGAGGAACCGATCGATCGCCTTGGCCACGGCGGGGACGATATCGGCTACGGGTACGATACGGGCCGCCACGCGACGGCCCAACGGAAGGATGCGCACGTGCCGATCGAACGCGAACGATTGCTCGGCGTCGCGATCGCGCCGAACGCGAACGCCTCGGCCGCACGATCCAGTACGCGCCCGCCGGCGGTGGGATGTCCGACAGCGTCTGCGCGGGCTGGCGCAACCGCGACATCGTGGCGCACCTCGCCGGCGCAGGAGATCGCCGCCGCGCAGCTGCATGAACGGCGACGCCGCCGCCGAGTTCGACGCGTTCCGCGAGGCCAACGGCGGCGAGCTCTGGGTGAACGGCTTCAACGAGTGGGCCGTCAAGGCCCGCACCGGAGGCCCCGACCCAGGTGCTGCGGCGACTGGGGCAAGGCGGCCGACGGGTTCCTGCAGTCGCCGCGCGTCTGTCCGACGACGACTGGTTCGACGCACGAAGGTCGACTGGGTCGCGGGCGAGATCGGCGTCCGCTACCTGATCCAGTCGCGGATCGATCGAGTGGTGGTTCCACGGCGAGGACATCCGCGAAGGGGCGGGGCTCGAGGAGAACCCGCAGCACTGGCCGGTGTACATGGCCAACGACATGGCGATCCGGATGTTGCCGTGGGCGCTCGCGCAGGCCGGGCTCTCCTTCCCGGGCGCGACCTCCGGGTCGACCTCGAGGGCGTCGGTGGAGGGCTGGCACTGGGGCCTCGGCCGGGGCGAGCCCCGCCCGAGGACAAGAAGCCGACGCGTTCGTCCAGGGCCGAGGACCGCGTTCGCGCTCGTGGCGGGCGCCGCGCGCCGGCGAGCGCATTCCTGGACGACGGCAACCTGGTCGTCGGCGGCGACGAAGGCGCTCGCGATCGCGTCCTCGAGCACCTCCGCGCGTTCGTCGAGTAGGATCGCGTTCAGCGGGTGACGACGAGGCGCTTGATCGCCCTCGGGCCGCGCCCCGAAGCGATACTTGTACGCGTAGTCACCCTTCAGCATGTCGAACGTCGAACACCCGCCCTCGATCGCGATCCGGATGACCTCGGCGACGAGCACCATCCCCGGCGACGCAGCCTGGTACCGCGGTCGAACGCCGAGTTGTAGAGCGAGTAGGTCCCCTCGAACCGGAAGCCGATCGCGCCGGCGAGCTTCTCGTGCTCGGCGATCTCGAGGAACGTGAGGCTGAACACCCCGCGGGGGATGAACGCCTCGCCGAGCCTGCGGAAGAAGATCTCCATGCCTGGCTGCATGAACACGCCCTTCGGCCCCTCGCTCGTCCGGTGCAGCTCGACGAACCGGTCGATGAACGGCTCGAGCGTCTCCTGCGTGGCCACACAGATGTGCCAAGGACCCGACCTCGGCCTCCAGCCGGCGAGCCTTGCGCCGGATCTCGTGCCGGAGCTTCGAGGGGAGCTGCGCGAGGTACTCCTCGTACGAGCCCGGGCAGTGCGAGGTTCGGGGCGATGCCGTTCTGGTCGTCGAGGACCTCCGTCGAGAAGCCCTGCGCGCCGGCCGCCTCGACGAGCAGACCCAGCCACGCGCGATCCTCGGGCAGCCCACGAAGGTCGGCGTCGTCCCAGCCGTCCAACCGCGCGAGCGCGGCGAACAGCTCCTTGGCCACCGTCGGCTGCGCCTCGGGCAGCCCGACCGGCCCAAGGTAGTCGGTGACCTCCGTGCCGCCGAGGAAACGGAGGGTCCGCCCGATCCGCTCGAACGCAACGGCGCCGACCTGCGCCCCGTCCTCCTCGGCGAACGCGAGCAGCAGGTGATCCGGCTCCCGACCGAACTCCTCCCAGTACAGCTTCAGGTACTGCGGCGTGTGGAAGAACGTGCCCGCGGGATCGGCCGTCACGAGCGCCGACCAGTCGCGACGGGCGAAGTCGCGCGGGTCCTCGCTGAGCACGACGTCCATCGCGCTACCAGGAGCCTCCGCCCCCGCCGCCACCTCCCCCGCCCGAGAACCCCCCGCCGCCGAACCCGCTCCCACCCGACCCCGAGGGCGTCGAGGAGATCGTGCCGCTCGTCGTCACGGCGAACGAGTCGAGGCTGTCCGCGAACTGCGAGTACACGAACGCACGGCTCGAGACGTACCACGCCATGTCGCTGTCGGCCGGCAACCGCCCCAGCGACTCGAACGCGTTCGCCCACTTGTCGGTCACGCCGAACACGACGGCGTACGGCAGGAGCCGCGTGAAGACATTCTCCTGTTCGGCCCACTTCGACATGTGCTCCTCGGCCTTCTCGATCACGACCCGGAACCCGTTCACGCGCCGGGTCATCGCCGTCCCCTTCGCCGTTCGCGCCGGCATCCACTTCGCCCCGATGATGACGCAGCAGCCCACCGAGCAGCAACGGGATACCCGAGGAGGCCGAACGTCGTCCACTTGGCCAGCAGCGAAGGTCACTCCGTGCCCCGAGCAGCAGCGCCGCGACGCCGATCCCGGTCCATGTCTGGCGAACCTTGTCGGGACGCGCGCGGAACCACTTGCGCTCGTACCACGTCCGCGTACAGGGCATCCTTGACCTTCTGCAGTCGGGGCGCGAACTTCTTCCGGAGCTCGGACAGCTCGACCTGGTCGCCGTCCTCGAACAGGCCGTCCAGGAGCTGACGCTCGTACGGGAGCAGGTCGTCGGCTGGCGGCTCCCACGCGCGAAAGCTTCCAGTCGGGCTTGCCGAGGAACCACGTCTTCTCGAGCTCCTCGATCACGAGGTGCTTGCGCACGGCGAGGTCGACGATCGTGGCGGAGACGTCGAGCGTGTTCGCCTCCTCGTCGACCAGCGTCCCGATCTGCCCGGGCCGGAGCTCTTCGGGCGGTGCGAACTCGACGACGCTCACGCCCTTCTCGAACAGCGGGACCGTCTGCGTCTCGGTCTCGACCGGCCCGCCCATCACCTGATCCACCTGCGAGCCTCGGAACCGGACGTCTCGACCCCGCTTCCACATCAGCGCCCCGATCCCGCCGATCACGAGCGCGAGCAGCCCGACCCCACCTCCGACCGTGGCCGGGGTCCGGTCGAACGCGCGGTCGAGGGTCCATCGCTCCTCGAGGATCGGTTCGGTGCTCACGACGGACAGCGGCGGCATCGCGACGACCACGGAGAGCGCGCTGTACGCCGGCACGTTCGTCTGCGAGAAGACCCCATTCCCGTTCTTGATCTCTTCTCGATCGCACCGAGCGTGGACCCGAACGGTCCCTGGTAGCACGCGATCCGGGTCACCCCCACGGGGCCATCGACGCGGACGGTCATCCGGCGGATCAGCTGCTCCCATCGGTCGCCGATCGCGTTCCAGTACAGCTCGTCGTGGGTCTCGAACCCGTTCATCGCGCCCTCGACGCGATAGACGATCTCGTACATGTGCCGGCCGGTGATCTCGACGTCGGGATCGCCGATCCGGATCGTGAAGTTGCCGTCCTGCTCCCCGGTCTCGACGTCGTCGGGCGTCCCCGGCGAGGTCGTCACCGAGATGAGGTCGATCGGGTAGACCCGGTCGTAGGTGTCGTCGTAGCGCAGGCGGTTCGGGATGAACCGGAAGATGCCGTGGCGCGGCGTCGAGCCGAACTGCTGCACGATCGTCTCCCTGACCACGATGGTGCCCGAGTCCTCGATCACGACCCGGACGTCGAAGCGTTCGGTCTCCTCGAACACGAAGCCCTGTGCTCGGACATGCGTGGCGGGCGCGAGCGAGACGAGGGCCGCGGCGAAGGCGAGGAACGCGGCGGCGGCGAGCCTCCTCACAACCGCTCCACGAAATAGAACGAGATGGCCATGATCACGTAGGCGCCGGTCAGCTGCGCCCCCTCCAACCAGTTACTTCGGCCGTCCGACGAGATCATGAAGACCAGGATCGTCGAGAGCGCGACGGCGGCCACCTCGAAGGTACTGAAGACGAAGTCCATCGGGTGGCCGACGATCAGGCTGATGAACACGAGGGCCGGCGCCACGAACAGGGCGATCTGCGTCGAGGACCCGATCGCGATCTCGAGGGTGATGTCCACCTTGTTGCGCATCGCGAACAGGATGGCCGAGGAGTGTTCGGCCGCGTTGCCGATGATCGGGATCACGATGAGGCCCACGAACAGCTCGGACAGGCCGAGGTCCTCGATCGCCGGCCCGAGGGAGCCGACGAGGAACTCGGCCATCAGGGCCACGACCGCGGTCGAGGCCAGGAGCACCCCGATCGCCTTGTTCCGCGACCACTTCGGTTCCTCGCCTTCCTCGGGCGTTCGGAACAGGTGCTCGTGGGTCACGAGCGTGAAGACGAGCGCGAGCACGTAGAGCGCGATCAGCACCGCGGCCACCGTGCCGCTCACGACCTCGCGTTGGAACGCCGTCTCCGCATCCTGCGACTGCGCGAACAGCGCGGGCATGAGGAGCGCGGTGACCGCCAGGACCAGCGAGGTCGCGTGGATCGTCGCCGACCGCGCGTCGTACCGCTGCTCCTCGTGCTTCAGCCCGCCGGCCAGGAAGGAGACCCCGAGGACGAGCAGCAGGTTGCCGAGGATGGAGCCCGTGAGCGAGGCCTTCACGATCTCGGTCTCGTCCTCCAGGATCAGGAAGAACGCGATGACGAGCTCGGTGACGTTGCCGAACGTCGCGTTGACGAGCCCGCCGATCCGCGGACCGGTGTGCAGCGCCAGCTGCTCCGTCGACCGCCCGATCAGGCCCGCGAGCGGCAGGATCGGCGCCGGCCGATGTGATGAAGATGAACAGCTCGTTCCCGCCGGCGAGCTCGAGCACGATCGCGACCGGGACGAGGACGAGCAGCCAATCGAGCGAGGGTTTCGGCACGGGCGAAGCCTAGAGCCTCGAGAGCGCCCGCCGGCGCAGGCCCAAGCTCCCGGCGTAGCCTCTGCCGATGGACGAGGGACCACGACTGTACCGGGACCTGGCCGAGTGGTGGCCGCTGCTCTCGGCGCCCGAGGAGTACGCGGAGGAGGCGGCGGACTACGCGCGGTTGATCCTCGAGGGCACGGCCGGGACGGCGCGCGAGGTGCTCGAGCTGGGCTCGGGAGGGGGCAACAACGCGTCGCACATGAAGGCGCGCTTCGCCCTTACGCTCGTCGACCGCTCACCCGGGATGCTCGAGGTGAGCCGCCGGCTCAACCCCGAGTGCGAACACGTCGAGGGCGACATGCGGTCGGTCCGGCTCGGGCGGATGTTCGACGCCGTGTTCGTCCACGATGCGATCGCGTACATCACGACCGAGGAGGACCTGGAAGCGGTGTTCGACACCGCCTTCGTGCACCTTCGGCCGAGCGGGGTCGCCTTGTTCGTCCCCGACCACGTCACGGAGACGTTCGAGGCCGCGACCGATCACGGCGGGCACGACGGGCCGGATCGCGCGCTCCGCTACCTCGAGTGGACGTGGGACCCCGACCCGAACGACACGACGTGCCGGATGGACCTGACGTACGTGTTCCACGAACCCGACGGGTCGGTGCACGTCGAGTTGGACCAGCACCGCTGCGGCCTGTTCCCGCGCGCGACGTGGCTCTCGCTGATCGAGGGAGCGGGGTTCGAGGTGCGGCCGGTGGCGCTGGCGCACGAGGAACGCCCCGTCGGCGCCGAAGGCTTCCTGGGAGTACGCCCCGCCTAGTGCGGCGCGGCCCCCGCAGCCTCGCCTTCGCCGGCGAGCGCGGCCTGCAGCGTATCCCAGCTCAGCACCGCGCATTTCACGCGGATCGGGTACTTCACGACCCCCTTGAGCGCCACGAGTTCCCCGAACGCGTCCTCGTCGGGCTCGACCTCGCCGGCCATCATCCCGCGGAACGAACAGATCTGCGACTCGACCTCGTCGCGCGTCTCGCCCGCGACGGTCTCGGTCATCATCGAGGCGCTCGACTCTGGCTGATCGAGCACCCCTGCCCGGAACGTCACGCCGCGGACCGCGCCGCCCTCCACGTGCACGTACACGGTGATCTCGTCGCCGCACAGTGGGTTGTTGGCTTCGAGCAGGACAGCTCGGCGTCCGGCAGCTCCCGCTTGTTCCGCGGGTTCTTGTAGTGGTCGAGGATGACTTCCTTGTAGATGTCGTCGAGCGCCACGGTCCCCTCTCTCGGTCAGCCGAAGACGCGACGGCGGCCTTCTCCAGGGCGCGTCGATCAGCGCGTCGACCTCGTCGTTCGGGTTGTACACGTAGAAGCATGCCCGGGCCGGTCGCCGGCACGCCGTAGCGACGCATCACGAGCTGCGCGCAGTGGTGACCCGGCACGGATCGCGATCGCCCTCCTCGTTCAGGATCGTCGCGAGGTCGTGCGGGTGCATGTCCTTGAACCAGAAGCTCACGGCCCCGCCCCGGATGCTCGCATCCTTCGGCCCGAACACCGTCGGCGCCGGCGTCGAGCAAGCGGTCGAGCGCGTACGCCGGTGATCTCCTCCTCGTGCGCGCGCACGGCGTCCATGCCCAGAGCCTCGAGGTAGTCGATCGCGGCCGCCAGGCCGACCTGCTGCGCAACGGCATCGTGCCCGGCCTCGAACTTGAAGGCGCCGCTTCTACGTGCTGTGGTCGGGGAAGACCTCCTCGATCATCTCGCCGCCGCCCAGCATGGAGTCCATCGCCTCCAGGATGCTCGAGCTTGCCGTACAGGCCGCCGCTGGCCGTCGGGCCGAGCATCTTGTGGCCGGTGAACGCCAGCAAGTCGACAGTCGAGCGCCTGCACGTCGATCGGCACGTGCGGCGCGAGTTGGGCGGCGTCCACCGCATCACGGCACCGACCGCGTGGGCGGCATCGGCGAGCTGGCTCAGCGGGCGTGATCGTGCCCAGCGCGTTCGACATGCCGGTGACGGCCAGCGATCTTCGTGCGCTCCGGTGAGCAGCGAACCGAGCCCGGACAGGTCGAGCAGGCCGTCGTCGGTGAGCGGGATGTACCGGAGCGTCGCGCCCGTGTCACCGCGCGGTCATCTGCCACGGCACGATGTTGGAGTGATGCTCCATCTCGGTGATCAGGATCTCGTCGCCCTCGCGCAGGAAGCTCCGGCCCCACCCCTGGGCGACGAGGTTGAGCGACTCGGTGACCCCTGGTGAACACGATCGTCTCGGGCTGCGGTGCGCCCAGGAAGCGAGCCACGGTGGCGCGAGCGCCTTCGTAGGCTTCGGTCGCCTCCTCGCCGAGCATGTAGATCCCCGGTGCGCGTTCGCGTTGTGGTGCCGGTAGAAGTCGGCTTCGGCGTCGATCACCTGGTCCGGCTTCTGGCTGGTGGCGGCGCTGTCGAGGTAGACGAGCGGGTGCTCGCCGCACCGTCGCGCGAAGGATCGGGAAATCGCGCCGAATCCGCCTCGACGTCCAACGTACCCGCTGATGGCTCGTTCATCGATCCCGCCTCGTGTCGACCTCGCCTGTCGGCCAGAGCCCGAGCTCGAGCTCCTGCGGACGCCCTCGTAGCCCTTCTCCTCGAGCTCGTGCGCCAGCTCCGGCCGCCGGACTTCACGATACGCCCGTCGATCATCACGTGAACGATGGTCGGGCGTGATGTAGTTCAGCATCCGCTGGTAGTGGGTGATGAGCAGCACGCCGAGGCCGGGCCCGACGAGCTCCTTGACGCCCTCGGCCACCAGCTTCAACGAGTCGATGTCGAGCCCGGAGTCGGTCTCGTCGAGATCGCGATCTGAGGCTCCAGCACGGCCAGCTGCAGCACCTCGTTGCGCTTCTTCTCTCCGCCGGAGAACCCCTGGTTGACGTAGCGGTTCACCATGGCGTCCTCGATGCCCAGCCGGTCCATCTGCGTCCTTCATGTGCTTGCGGAACGCCAGCGCGCTGATCTGCTCGCCCTTCACGGCTCTGGTAGGCGGTGCGCAGGAAGTTCACGACGCTGACCCCCGGCACCTCCGTGCGGGTACTGCATCGCGAGGAACAGACCTCGCTTGCCCGCTCGTCCGGCGTAAGGTCGCGATGTCCTCGCCGTTGAAGACCACGCGGCCCTCGGTGATGACGTATCCGGGACGCCCCATGATGACGTTGCTCAGCGTGGACTTGCCTGAACCGTTGGGGCCCATCAGCGCGTGGGTCTCCCCCTGGCGACACCACCAGGTCGATGCCGTGCAGGATCTGCTTGCCCTCCACCGAGGCATGCAGATCGTGCACCTCCAGGGTCGCCGGAGCGGCTGGTGTCACGGTCTCGTCGGTCATGTCTGGGTCCTCACATCTCGATCATGATGTCGTCGCCGTCCGCACTCACGGGGAACACATCGACGGGCTGGGTGGCCGGCAAGGTGCGAGGCTTGCCCGATGTTCAGGTCGAAGGTCGACCCGTGCTTCGGGCACTCGATCGTCTCGACGTCGACGTCGACCTCGCCTTCGTCCAAGAAGTAGTGCGCATGGCTGCAGATCGCGTCTAGCGCGCGGAACCCCTCCTCGCCCAGGTTCACGACGGCGACCTCACGGCCGTCGAGCGAGAAGCGGCGCGCCTCGCCCGGCGGCACATCGGTCGCTTTCGCACACCCGCACGGCCGGGCTCATCGGATACCCCGCTCCAGCTCGGCGGCGATCGCGGCTTCGGCGCCTTCGCGCACCTCGTCGATCTGGACGCGATCGAGCACCTCTTGGAAGAACCCGGTCACGATCAGCCGCTCGGCCTCGTCGCGCGTGATGCCGCGCGACTCAGGTAGAAGAGCTCGTCGTCCGACCGGGCCCACGCTCGCGGCGTGCCCGCACCTCACGTCGTTGGCCTCGATCTCCAGGTTCGGGATGGCGTCGGCCTTGGCGTGCTCGCGCAGCACGATGTTGCGGCTTGTCTGCATGGCGTCGGTCTTCTGCGCGCCCGGCCGGACGTAGACCCACCCGGAGTAGACGGCACGGGAACGGTCCCGCATCGCTCCCTTGTAGAGCAGATCGCTGCGAGCAGTTCGGAGCCACATGCTCCTGGGTCGAGCGGTGGTCGAAGTGCTGCTCCCCGTCGGCGAAGAACACGCCGAGCTGCTCGCTGAACCCGTCCCGGCCGGCGCGCCTCGACCTCGGTCTCCGTGCGAGCCAGGTCGGCGCCGAACCCCAGGCTCAGCGTGCGCAGATCCGCGTCACGCCCGGTTCGTGAACGCTGCATCGCCAGATGGGTCATGCCCTCGCCCCACTCCTGGATCGCGGTGTAGCGGACGTGCGCGCCGTCGCCCACATGGATCTCCGCGACGGCATCGCTGAATGCCCGGGTGAGGTCGGGCGACGCGAACCGTTCGATGAACGTCACCTCGGCGCCCGCTTCCACGACGATCAGCGTGTGGGGGAACACGGCCGCCTCGTCATCGTCCACGTAGGTGAGCGTCTGCAACGGCAGGTCGACCTGGTGTCGCGCGGGACGTACAGGAACGTCCCGCCGGTTCGGAACGCCGCGTGCAGCGCGGTGAACCTGGTGCGCTTGGTCGGCACCAGGTCGTGCAGGTACCGCTCGACCAGTTCGGGGTGCTCCGGCGGCCGCGCGCATCGAGGTCGCGCGAAGATCACGCCCTTGCTCGCCAGGCCGGCCCGAGCTGGGTCGACGATGACCTCGGAGTTCGTGCTGGATCTGCAGGCCCGCCCGCTCACCGATGTCGCCGGCCGCCGCCAGGACACGCCGTGCACGCCTCGACCGCCTCGCGGGCCGCCCACCGGCGTGAAGGGCGCGGCCTGAGATCGAAGTCGGACGAGGTCGGTGTAGCGCCACTCCTCGGTCTCCTGGGACGGCATCGGGAGCGCCTGGAACTCGCTCGAAGGCCTGCCCGCGCAGCCGCCGAGTGAACCCGGCCACCTCGGGCAAGGCGGCCAGGGCGCGCTCGTCGAAGGTGGTCGTTTCCGGCCTGGTTTCGGTGCTCATCGCTCAAATGCTACCAGCGGAGTCGGATTCGCCACCGCGCGAGGCTGCCGGACGGTCTCGGTTCAGCCGGATATCGTCACCACCGCTGCGCTTCGGTCGGGGGCGGAGCCGGGTCCGGGGTGTAGGCGGCCTCGTCAGCCTCCCACGCGACCGCCCCAGCATCGACGTCGCGGATCTGGAGTCGGCCGTCGAAGGTCGCCACCAGGGCCTGCCTCCGGCGTCCCAGTCGGCCCACTGCACGTCCTCGAGGTGCCCTGCTCGACCGTTCAGGTGGAGCTCGTAGCGGATGTCCGTCCGGATCCCGTGGAGCTCCCGCCCGGCCGCATCGCCCCCTGGACCGCGAGCCTCGTCGAGCCGTCCGATCCGGGCCTTGCCTTCTCCATCACGATCGCGTCTCCTCGGCGTTCGTCCCAGGCGTCATCCGTCGCTCGGGGCGGCGTCTCCGCGGTCTCGACCCATCCGCGCCGGCGTTCGATCGCGAAGGAGTCCGCGCGCGTGGACGCAGACCGAAGACATCGCGGATCGGGCCGATCTCGCCGATGTCGGGGGTTCGCTCACCTCCCAGATCGAGCGGTCCTCGACGAAGTGCACGCCGCGGGTCCAGGTCCCGCCCGTCGCCCAGCCGGCAAGCGCGGTGAGCCACGGAAGCCGTGAGATCGCGATGTAGGTCGTCCCGAGCTCCCATCGCGCGGACGGCTTGAGCGCGAAGTAGGCGAACCACCGGCCGTCCGGCGACAGGTCGCAACGCTGCGGGTAGATCGTGCCGCCCAGCCACGCACCCGGCTGATACGCGGGCGTTCCGAGATCCCAGCGGCCGATGTGCATCCAGCCGCTCGGGCCTCGTCGGACGATGGCGACGACGGGAGCTCGGAGCGCCGGGATGCCGAAGATGCGCGGTCCAACGCTCACGCAGGCATGGTACGGGTGCCGCGGGTCCCTGCTGCTAGCCGATCGCGCCTTCCATCTGGAGCTCGATCAGGCGGTTGAGCTCGACGGCGTACTCCATCGGCAGCTCTCGCGTGATCGGCTCGATGAAGCCGTTCACGATCATCGCGGAAGCCTCGGCCTCGGAGAGGCCCCGGCTCATCAGGTAGAAGAGTTGGTCCTCCCCGATCCGGGAGACGCTCGCCTCGTGACCCAGCTGCGCCGTCTCCTCCTCGACCTCGACGTACGGGTACGTGTCCGAGCGCGAGGTCTCATCGAGGATCAGCGCGTCGCACCGGACGTTCGACTTCGCGTGGTCCGCGCCGGGCTCGACCCGAACGAGACCGCGGTACCCCGTCCGGCCGCCGTCCTTGGAGACGGACTTCGACGTGAGGACGCTCGTGGTGTGCGGCGCCGCGTGGACCGCCTTCCCACCGGCGTCGGTGTGCATGCCCTTGCCGGCGTACGCCACGCTCAGGACCTCGCCGCGTGCGCCCTTGCCGAGCAGGTAGATCGACGGGTACTTCATCGTGACCTTCGAGCCGATGTTGCCGTCGATCCACTCCATCACGGAGTCCTCGTAGGCCGCCGCGCGCTTGGTCACCAGGTTGTAGACGTTCGTCGACCAGTTCTGGATCGTCGTGTACCGGACGCGCGCGCCCTTCTTCACGATGATCTCGACCACGGCCGAGTGCAGCGAGTCGTTCGTGTAGATCGGCGCCGAGCACCCCTCGACGTAGTGCACGTACGAACCCTCGTCGGCGATGATCAGCGTGCGCTCGAACTGCCCCATCGCCTCTGCGTTGATCCGGAAGTAGGCCTGGAGCGGGATGTCGACCTGTACGCCGGGGGGCACGTAGATGAACGAGCCGCCGGACCAGACCGCCGAGTTCAGCGCGGCGAACTTGTTGTCGTTCGCCGGGATGATCGTGCCGAAGTACTCCTTCACGAGGTCGGGGTAGTCGCGGAGCGCGGAGTCCATGTCGGTGAACAGGACCCCGATGTCGTCGAGCTCCTTCTTGATCTTGTGGTACACGACCTCGCTCTCGTACTGCGCGGACACCCCGCCGAGGAACTTCTTCTCCGCCTCGGGGATGCCGAGCTTGTCCCAGGTGCCCTTGATGTCCGCGGGGAGGTCCTCCCAGTTCTTGGCCTGCTTCTCGGTCGAGCGGATGAAGTAGTAGATGTCGTCGAAGTCGATGCCGGACAGGTCCGCGCCCCACCACGGCATCGGCCGCTGCTCGAAATGCTTCAGCGACTTCAACCGGAACTTCCGCATCCAGTCGGGCTCGCTCTTGAGGGACGAGATCTCCTCGACCACCGCTGCGTTCAGTCCCTTCTTCGGTTCGAAGACCGAGTGGGACGGGTCCTTCCAGTCGAAGCGGTAGCCCTTCGCGAGCTCCTGGAGGTGTTCTTCCTGGGTGACGGCCACGTTGGGTTCCTTTCGGTGCCGTTCAGGCACGCGCAGGCACGTGTCCAGCATACCCGCGGCAGACGGAGGAAGTCTATCTCGAGGGTCGGATTTGCGGCCCTCCCGATCGGCGCCTACGCTCCGTTCGACCCGAGAACCGCGGGAGTGCATCGATGGCCGACGTGGCGAGGAAAGGCCGGTGGACGAAGGTGCTCGCGGCGGTGGTCGCCGTCGGCGCCGTCGCGATCGCCGCAACCAC
Source organism: uncultured Actinomycetes bacterium (assembly GCA_963771385.1). Taxonomy (GTDB): domain Bacteria; phylum Actinomycetota; class UBA4738; order UBA4738; family HRBIN12; genus DASSJM01. Next base: position 199,994 of record CAVYTE010000002.1, on the reverse strand, counting down.
GGGCGACTCGTGGGCGGTTCGCACGATCCTCCTCCTGGTCGGCGGCGACGTGGCGGTCCGCCTCTGGCGCTCCGCCTGAGATCGCCCGCAGGAGCGGTCCCTCACCCCAGTCGTGCCGAAACGGAGGTCTCGACCGCCTCGAGCCGACGCGAGGCAAGGAGCGAACCGATCAGCTCCGTCGAACCGCCGACGCAGGTCACCTCGCCGTCGATCTCGCTGGAGACGAGCCACGAGCGATCCTCGGGCCACCACAGGTTCGGTACCTCGTCGCCCGCCGCCTCGGCCAGCGGAACGGCCGCGGAGAGCGGCCCTCGGACGAGGAAGTAGTCGCGATGCGGCGTTCGAACGCGGGGGGTCCCTCGGAGCACCCGGTCCCGTTCGTCGTCGATCCGCCGCTCCCGGCGAGCCGCATCCCGTACCTCCGCACGCTCCGCTCGCGATCGGGGGCCGACGTGGGACGTCAGGAGGCCGTGTGCACCCTTCCACCACGTGCCCCACCCGTCCCAGAGGCAGAACCAGCACCGATCGCCCCGATCCAACGAACCCGAGAAGAGGGAGACGAGCGCTCCAAGCACACCGCTGGGCCGACCATCGACCGGATCACGGGCGTGAGGTACCCGAGCGTATGCCTCGAACACGTCCGGCATGAAGGACCCGACGCGGACGCCCCCCTCGTCCCACGGCCGTAGTGCCGATACCACCCAGTCGGCCTCGGACGTGTCGGTCATCAGCTCCACGTCGGGCGGGAGCCACTCGTACACGGCCGAACGATACGTCGACATGGCGAGGCCCGGACGGCGAAGCCGCCCGGGCCTCGGTGGGGGAAGGGTGCTGAGGGGGTCAGCCCTTCTCCACTCCCCTGCCGGCGCTCAACCCTTCTCGACGGGCGCGCCGACCAGTGACCCGTATTCGGTCCACGAGCCGTCGTAGTTCTTGACGTTCTGGAAGCCGAGGAGCTCCTGCAACGCGAACCAGGTGTGGCTCGAGCGCTCGCCGATCCGGCAGTACGCGATCACCTCGCGATCGGCCGTGATCCCCTCGGCCTCGTAGAGCGCCTTCAGCTCCTCCGCGCTCTTGAAGGTACCGTCGTCGTTCGCCGCCTTGGCCCATGGGATGTTGGCGGCGCCGGCGATGTGGCCGGGGACCTGCGCCTGCTCCTGCGGCAGGTGGTCCGGGGCGAGCTTCTCGCCCCGGAACTCCTCCGGCGAGCGGACGTCGACGAAGCCGGTCCCCCCGCCGACCTTGGTCAGCACCTCGTCGCGCAACGCGCGGATCTCGCCGCGCTCCGCCCCGAGCGTCGCCCCGCCCTTCGGATACGTCTCGACATCCTGGACGAGCTCTCGGCTCTCGAGCTCCCACTTCTTGCGTCCGCCGTTCAGGAGCCGCACGTTGTCGAACCCGCGCAGCTTGAGCACCCAGTACGCGTACGCCGCGAACCAGTTGTTGTTGCCGCCGTACAGGACCACGGCGGTGTCCGGACCGACGCCCGCGTCCGAGAGCAGCTCCGTGAGCTCGCGCCTGGTCCACGTAGTCGCGACCGAGGCTCGCGTGCAGGTCGCTCGTCCAGTCCCAGCCAACCGCGCCTCGGATGTGCCCCTTCTCGTACGCCTCGGTGTCCTCGTCCACCTCGATCACCCGCAGACCCTCGTCGCCCAGATGCTCCTCGAGCCACTCGGTGTCGACGAGCGCGTCCGGGTTCGCGTACTCGGTCACGGTTCCTCCTCCCCGTCCGTCTCGACGGACGGACATCGCATGCGTTGCGGTGCTTCGGATGGACGACAGCGAAGGCGTCACCGAACGGCACCGTCCCGCGCCACCCGCGGACGCCGTGCGAGAACGCTGACGAGGTGTCATCGGGGACGCCCCGTCGCTCCTTCGGCGGCGGAGGTTCAGGCCGCCGTGGGATCCGAACAGGACAGGAGCGAAGGGATCATCGCTCCCACCACCCCCGCGGCTCGCGTCCGGATCACGATCGATCTCCCACCCAACGATCGGTTCTTGCAGGTGCAAGTCAACTGCCGTGTGGTTCGAGTGTCAACCGGTGCGCACGAGCTCAGAAGTAGCCGAGCGCCGCCTTGGCTTCCTCGGACATCATCTCGGGGCTCCACGGCGGCCGAAGGACCATCTCCGGCTCGATCTCGGTGATCCCGAGGTGCGTGAGGGCGGCCTGCATCTGCTGCTCGATGAGCGGTCCGATCGGGCACCCCATCGTCGTGAGGGTGTAGTCGATGTGCACGAGGCCGTTCGGGCTGATGTCGATCTCGTAGACGAGACCGAGGTCCACGATGTTGATGCCGAGCTCGGGGTCCACCACCGACTTGAGGGCCTCGCGGATCTGCTCCTCGCTCGGGGCCCCATCACCCTCCGAAGCATGGGCCGCAACCGGTTCGGCGGTCGGAGCCGTCTCGCTCTGGGTGATCGATCCGTCCATCGAAGCCTCGCTCCCTAACTTCCTTCGCGCAAGTTCACCATCTATCCTACGGGTGCTCGTGCAGCGTGCCCAGAACGGGAGACCATGGCGCCCATCCGCATCCTGATCGTCGATGACCACCCGGTCACACGCGAGGGCCTGCACGCGGCGCTCGACCTGGCCAACGACGTCGTGGTGGTCGGCGAGTCCGAGAGCGGCGAGGACGCCGTGGAGAAGGCCGGTGAGCTCACGCCGGACATCGTGTTCATGGACGTCCGGATGCCCGGGATGGGCGGCATCGAGGCGACCAAGGCGATCCGGACGGCCTCCCCGGACACCCGCGTGATCCTGTTCACGGTCGACGAGTCTCGGGCCTCCATCTCGGAGGCGATCCAGGCCGGGGTCTCGGGCTACCTCCTGAAGGACGCTTCGGCCGACGAGCTCGTGAACGCGGCGCGCCTGGCGCTGGAGGGGAAGGCGGTGATCCACCCGCAGCTCACGCGCGCGTTCATCGAGGAGGTCCAGATCGCCGAGAAGCGCGCGGAGTCACCACCTCTGTCCAAGCGCGAGAAGGAGATCCTCCAGAAGGTCGCCTACGGGGCGACGACCAAGGAGGTCGCGCACGACCTCGGCATCTCCCCACACACGGTGAAGACCCACCTCGAGCGGATCTTCGAGAAGCTCGGCGCCAACGACCGCGCCCAGGCGGTCGCGATCGCGATCCGCAGCGGCCTGGTCGAGTAGCCCGTCTCCGGGCACGCCCGCCAACCGACCTAGGTCTCAACCCGACCGGCAAGGCGCCGATACCAGGGACACGATGCCGACGAGGGTCGTGCTGTGCGATTCGCCGGACGGCCTCGCACAGCTCCAGTACGCCCTGATCACTTCCGGGGCGGCGCTGGAGATCGAGGTCGCGACCGACGGCATGCGGGCCGTGGAGGCCTGCGCTCGAACGCGCCCGGACATCGTCGTCACCGAGCTCTCCCTGGAAGGACTCTCGGGCCCCGAACTGATCCGCCGGTTCCTGGCCACGGCGCCCCAGGCGAAGGTCATCTGTTGGGCATCGGAGGTCTCGGCCACACTCGTCGCCGAGACGCTCGAGGCCGGGGCGAGCGCGTTCGTCGGCAAGTCCGAGGGGCCGGACGCGGTGTTCCACGCGATGCGAACGGTGAACGCGGGGAGCGTGGCGCTTGGACCCGCGGTCGCCGGCCAGGTCGCAGACGGGCTCCGGCAGGAGGCCGGCCGGGTCGCCGAACTCGAGACCGCGCTGTCGGAGATCTCGGAGCAGCTGCACGCGCTCACGACGGCGAAGGCCGACTTCCTCGCCAACGTGTCCCACGAGCTCCGGACGCCGGTGACCGTGGCCAAGGGCATCGCATACGTCTTGAAGAAGCGGACGCTCCCCGAGGAGGAGCAGGATCGGTTCCTCGGAGAGCTCGAGATGGCGCTCGACAAGCTCACCGGCCTGGTCGAGGAATTGGTGACCGTGGCCGAGCTCGACCGGGGAGAGCTCACGCTCGAGCTCACCGACGTGGATCTCGCTCCCCTCATCCGACACGTGGCGGACGAGGTCGGTCGCAGGTACGCCGACATCGTCATCGAGCGCGAGATCCCCGACGGCCTCCCCGGCGCTGCGGATCCCGTGCGCTTCACCGAGATCGTTCGTCAGCTCCTCGACAACGCGTGCCGGTACTCCTCGAAGGGCGGGATGGTCAACGTGCACGGGCGCCCGATGGACGAGGGCGTGCTCGTCTCGGTCACCGACCACGGCGAGGGCGTGCTCCGGGAGACCGTCAGCAAGGCCTTCGATGAGCCGTTCAGCGCCGGCGAGGACATCCTGCGGAAGGAGCGGGCGGGAGCCGGCATCGGCCTGCATCTCGCGCGTCAGCTCGTGATCGGGCACGGCGGCATCCTGTGGGCGGACCCGCTCCCTGCGGGGGGAACCCGGGTCTCGTTCGTGATCCCGGCGCACACGGGCGAGCGCGCGGTCAAGCCCTCCGGGCTCGTGGACCTCGCCCCGCCTCCCGTCGAGCTGCCTCCCGCTCCGCTGCGCGAGATCGCCGCGATCGGGCAGTCCAGCACCCGACCTGCGCCTCCCTAGGCGCACGCGATCTCGCGGGATCGACCGGAGCTCCCGTTGCAGGTCGTCGGCCCCGGGTGATAGAACGCTCCCGTCCGGGCGTGGGAGCCCGGGTGCGACGGAGTGCAGCGAAGACCGGTTGGAATCCGGCACTGTCCCGCAACCGTGAAGCCCCTGATCGGGGACGAGTCGGGTCGCCTCCTCCGCCGCGCGGATGACGGTCCTCGAAGGAAGGGCGGTTCGTGGGCGGCGATCTCCAGACCCATCGCGGCTCCTTCCGAGGGGAAGGAGGAGAGATGGGCAGACTCCGAACCACGGCGTTCGTGCTCGCGTCCGCGCTGCTCCTGGCGGCGTGCGGCTCGGACCAGACGGACACCTCCACGGGCGGAGCGACCGGGTCGACGCCGGAGCCTTCCTCCGAGCCTTCGTTCCCGGTCACCGTGGAGGGGACGAACGGCTCGGTCACGATCGACGAGCAGCCGACGAGGATCGTGTCGCTCTCGCCGACCGCGACGGAAGACCTGTTCGCGATCGGCGCCGGCGAACAGGTCATCGCGGTGGACGATCGGTCGAACTTCCCGGCCGAGGCGCCGGCGACCGGGCTCTCCGGCTTCGAGCCCAACGTCGAGGCGATCGTGGGCTACGAACCGGACCTGGTCGTCTACGCCACCGAGGTCGGAGACCTGGGATCGTCGCTCGAGGGCCTCGGGATCACGGCGTTGCAGCTCGACGCGGCGGTCACGCTCGACGACGCGTTCGAGCAGATCGAGCAACTCGGCCACGCCACCGGCCACGCCGAGGAGGCGGATGCCCTGGTCGCGGACCTCCGTACCGAGGTCGACCGGATCGTGGCGACCGCCGAGCCCGCGTCGGGAGCGACCTTCTATCACGAGCTCGACGACACGTTCTACTCCGTCACGTCCAAGACCTTCATCGGGCAGCTGTACTCGATGCTCGGGCTCGAGAACATCGCGGACGCGGTGGGCCAAGGAAGCGGTGGGTACCCGCAGCTGTCGGCCGAGTACGTCATCCAGACGGACCCGGACCTTATCTTCCTCGCCGACACGAAGTGCTGCGGACAGTCGGCGGAGACCGTCGCCGAGCGGCCGGGCTGGGACGAGATCGCGGCCGTGACCGATGGCGGGGTGGTGCCGCTCGATGACGACATCGCTTCGCGCTGGGGTCCGCGGGTCGTCGATCTCCTGCAGCAGATCGCCGACGCGGCGGTCGCCGCACAGGCCGAGGCGGCGTGAGCGCTCGCTCCCGTGCGATCGTGATCGGCGTCGTCGCGCTCGTCGTCGCCGTCATCGCCGGCCTGCTCGTCGGGCCGGTCCGGATCGCGGCCGCCGACGTGTTCCGCTGGCTCGTCTCGTTCGGCGACCCGCCGGCCGGGATGTCGGAGCTCCAGGAGGCGATCCTGGTCGACCTCCGGATGCCCCGGGTGATCGTCGCCGGTCTGGTGGGGGCGTCGCTCGCGGCCTCGGGGGCGGCCTACCAGTCGGTGTTCCGCAACCCGCTCGCCGACCCGTACCTGCTCGGGGCTGCCGCGGGCGCAGGAGTGGGCGCCACGATCGCCGTCGCCTACGGGCCGTCCGGCGCGGTCGACGTCACGGTGCCGCTGGCCGCGTTCGTCGGAGCGCTCGCCGGCGTCGGCCTGGCGTACGGGCTCGGCCGGTCGAGCCTCGGGGGCCGAGCCGGCACGAGCCTGATCCTCGCCGGCGTGGCCGTTGCCTCCTTCCTCACGGCGATCCAGACGTTCCTGCAGCAGCAGCGGTCCGAGACGCTCCGCCAGGTCTATTCGTGGATCCTCGGGCGGCTGGGGACGGCGGGATGGGACGACGTGCGTCTCGCCCTGCCGTCCGTGGTGCTCGCGGTTGCGACGCTGTGGGCGGTCCGCCGACTCCTCGACGTGATGGAGGTCGGCGATCTCGAAGCCCAGAGCCTGGGGGTGAACGTCGCCCGGCTTCGGCTCGTCGTCGTGATCGCCGCGTCGCTCGCGACGGCTGCCGCGGTGGCGGTCGCGGGGCTGATCGGGTTCGTCGGCATCATCGTCCCCCACGCGGTCCGGATGATCGTCGGGGGCAGCTATCGGTCGGTGCTTCCCCTCTCGGTGCTGTTCGGCGCGTCGTTCATGATCTTCGTGGACATCCTGGCGCGGACCGTCGCCGCGCCGGCCGAGATCCCGATCGGCGTGATCACAGCCTTGATCGGCGCGCCCTTCTTCGTTGCGGTCCTCCGGCGGAGCGGACGGGCGGCGGCATGATCGAGGGTCCGCTCACGCCGGCGCTCGAGGTCGGCCCGTTGTCCGTCTCGCTGGGCGGGCGACCGATCGTGACGGACATCGCGCTCGAGGTCGCACGCGGTTCGTGGGTCTGCGTGATCGGGCCGAACGGCGCGGGGAAGACCACGTTCGTCCACGCGATCGCCGGGCTGCTCCCGCACACGGGGTCGGTCCGCCTGTGGGGCCGGCCGGCCGAGGAGCTCGGGCGGCGCGAGCGTGCGCGGACGATCGCCCTCGTCCCGCAGCTTCCGGTGATCCCCGAGGGCATCACGGTCGAGCAGTACGTGCTCCTCGGACGCACGCCGCATCTCGGGCTGCTCGCCGCCGAAGGTCGACGAGATCACGAGGCCGTCGGCTCGGCGATCGAGCGGCTCGACCTCGGCTGGGCGTCCGCCCGGCGCCTGCACACGCTCTCGGGCGGCGAGCTGCGACGCGTCGTCATCGCGCGCGCGCTCGCGCAGGAGGCGTCGCTGCTCCTGCTCGACGAACCGACGACGGGGCTCGACCTCGGACAGCAGCTCCGCGTGCTCGAGCTGATCGATGAGCTCCGTCGTGGCGGCGGCCTCACCGTCGTCTCGACGATGCACGACCTCACGCTCGCGGGGCGGTTCGCGGAGCGGTTCGCGTTGCTCTCGGCGGGGCGGCTGGTGGCCGAGGGATCGCGCGCCGAGGTCCTCGCCTCCCACGTCATCGCCGAGCACTACGGCGCCGCCGTCCGCGTCATCGATGACGGCGAGATCGGATGGGCGGTCGTCCCGGTGCGGGAGTCGGAGACGTGAGCGAACAGCCACCGACGGACGCCCCGAGGCTCGGTCGGAAACGGGTGTCCTCGCGCGTCCTCGTCAACACGGGCGACGGCAAGGGGAAGTCGTCCGCTGCGTTCGGCGTGGCCATGCGCGCGGCCGGCGGCGGCTGGCGCGTGGCCGTCGTGCAGTTCGTCAAGTCCGGGAGGTGGAAGACGGGCGAGGAGATCTCGGCGCGCACCCTCGGCATCGACTGGTGGTCGCTCGGCGACGGCTTCACGTGGGACACGAAGGACATGGACGAGTCCCAGGCGGTGGCGCGCGAGGCGTGGCGCTCCGCGGCCGAGCTGATCCGAGCGGGCGAGCACCGGCTCGTCGTCCTCGACGAGATCACCTACCCGATGAACTGGGGCTGGATCTCGACGGAGGGCGTCATCGAGGCGATCGGAACCCGGCCGGACGACGTGAGCATCATCGCGACCGGCCGCGACGCCCCCGCGGAGCTCCGCGAGATCGCCGACACGGTCACCGAGATGGCCGGCGAGAAGCACGCTTTCGATCAGGGCATCGACGCGATGCGTGGGATCGAGTTCTGATGCCGTACACGTTCCTGCTGGGGGGCGCCAGGAGCGGGAAGTCCTCGCTCGCCGTCGAGCTCGCCGCGTCGCAGGACGCTCCGGTCGTGGTGATCGCGACCGCCGAGCCCCGCGACGAGGAGATGGCCTCCCGCATCCGCGAACATGTCGCTGCCCGTCCCGCCCGATGGGCGACAGTCGAGGCGCTGCTCGACCTGCTGGACGCCGTGAGGAACGCGCCGGAAGACGCATGCGTGCTCCTCGACTGTCTCACGCTGTGGGTGTCGAACGCCCTCGAGGCCCGGGCGTCCGAGGCGGCGATCTCCTCGGAGGCCGCCGAGATCGCCGCGTCGCTCTCGGACCGGGCGGTGGGATCGATCGTCGTCAGTAACGAGGTCGGGCTCGGGATCGTGCCGGTGAACGAGCTCGCGAGGTCGTACCGGGACGTGCTCGGACGCGTCAACGCAACGTTCGCCGCGGGAGCCTCCCGGGCGTACTTCGTGGTCGCCGGGCGAGGGATCCCGATCGAGGAAGTGCGGCTCTCGTGAGCGCGGTTCTCGCTTCGACCATCGCGGCCATCGCGCGACCCGACGAGACGGTCGCGGCCGAGACCCAGCGGCTGCTCGACGCGAAGACGAAGCCACCCGGGAGCCTCGGGCGCCTCGAGGAGCTCGCGTGCCGTCTCGCGTCGATCCGCGGCTCGATCCCCGCCCGCCCGCTGCGGGCGGCCCTCGTCGTCGCCGCGGCCGATCACGGCGTCGCGATCCACGGTGTGAGTGCCTATCCGCGCGAGGTGACCCGCCAGATGCTCGCGAACTTCGCGAGCGGCGGGGCCGCGATCTCCGTCCTCGCACGGGAGGCCGGGGCCCGTCTCGTCGTCGTGGACGCCGGCGTGTCGACCGTCACCGCGGTCCCCGGCGTGCGGCTAGCGATCGTGGACGGGGTTCGCGGGACCGCAGACCTCACGCGGGGACCCGCGATGCCGCGAGGCGTCGCGCTCGGGCTGATCGAGCGCGGCATCGCGCTCGCGGACGAGCTCGCGAACGACGGCATCGGGATCGTCGGCCTCGGTGAGATGGGCATCGGGAACACCACGGCAGCCAGTGCGCTCGTGGCAGCACTCCTGCCCGCGGATCCGACGCTCGTGTGCGGACCGGGGACCGGTCTCGACCCGGGGGGCGTCGCCCGGAAGGTGGAGGCCGTGCGGGAGGGGCTCGATGCCAACCGCCTCCCCCGCGCCGGTGTCGATCCCGTCGACGTCCTCGCGGCCGTCGGCGGTCTCGAGATCGCGTTGCTCGCCGGCGTGATCCTCGGCGCGAGCGCCCGGCGGATCCCCGTGCTCCTCGACGGGTTCATCACGGGCGCGTCGGCGCTGATCGCCGCCGAACTCGCGGCGACGAGCGCCGGATCGATGATCGCGGCCACGCGCTCGCCGGAGCCCGGCCATGCCGCCGTGCTGGGCCGGCTCGGCCTCGAACCGCTCCTCGATCTTCGGCTCCGACTCGGCGAGGGGACCGGTGCGGCGCTCGCGCTTCCGCTCGTACGAGCGGCGGTCGCGATCCTCACCGACATGGCGACGTTCGAGGAAGCCGGGATCAGCGAGCGCGCCGACAGCCCGGCGTCGGCCGTCGCCGATGCCTGATCGGCTTCGACCGATCGTGGCGGCGCTGTCGTTCCTCACCGTCCTTCCCGTAGGTCCCGATGCCGCGGTGGGCGAGCGCGACCTCCGCCGCGGCGCCGCGCTCTTCCCCCTGGTGGGCGCCGCGGTGGGCGCCCTGGTCGCCCTCGTGGCCTGGGGGACCGCGTTCGTCGTTCCCGCGTTCGCCGCCGGGGTGCTCGGCATGGCGTGCGGGGCCGCGGTCACGGCCGCGATCCATCTCGACGGCCTCGGCGACATCGCCGACGGCATCGGCGCCTCGCTGACAGGCCGCGATCCTCGCGAAGGGCTGCGCGATCCCCGCCTCGGGACGTTCGGGGTCGTCGCGGTGGCGCTCGACCTGCTGTTGAAGGCATCGCTCTTCTCCGCGCTCGTCGTCGATGGTTTCCCGTGGGCGGTGGTGGCGGCCGGCGCCCTCTCGCGACTCGCGCCCGTTCTGCTCGCGGGACGATGGGCGTACACGGGAGCCGGCACCGGGGGCTGGACCGAGGGATTGGATACCCGGACGAGATCGATCGCAGCGGTGCTCGCGCTCGCGATCGCCGTGCCGTGCGTCGGATGGACGACGTTGGGCATGGTCGCGGGGGTCGCGATCGGTGCGGCGCCCGTCGTGTGGTGGTCGAACCGGCACCTGGGCGGCCTCACCGGCGACGGCTTCGGCGCAGCCACCGAGCTCGCCGACGTCGGCTCGCTCCTGCTGGCGGTCGCACTCGGCGTCGGACGCTGACGACCAGGCCAAGTCTGTGGGGAGAGGGCCGATCTCCGGCTGGTGGCGCGACCGAGTCGAGCCGGGCTATGCTGCCTCCGGGATCGACGGGGTGCGAAAGGTTGTTGCTCTCCTCGCGGTAGGGCTGGTCGCAGCGGGCTGCGGCGATGCGATGGGCACCGCGCCCGGGTCCCCGGTTCCAGCGGACCTGATGATCCTCGAGTCCCCGAGCCCGTTCCGGCAGGTGTCCGCCGGGCCGGTGACCACGGTGATACCCGACGCCTGGCGGCCGCGTCTCGCCGGAGCGCTCGACGACCCCAGGCAGGGCATCGTCGCCGGGCCGCGACCGGGGTCGTGGGGACTCGACCGGCCACGAGCAGAGGGGCTCGCCGCGATGTGGGTCGACGGCGCGGCGGTGGGCGTCCCGTCGGACTACTACTACCTCGCGGCCACGGGGACCGTGCTCGACATGCTCACCGGGTCGAAGCGATGCCGAGCCACCCAGCAGCACGTCGTCGTCGACAACCTCCCGGCGTTCGCGCACGGCGACTCGGACTCGCCAGGGGACTACGTGGCGCACGGGGACGGCGTGTGCACCGTCGGGAGCCAACCGACGCGATGGGCGTACTTCGTCGCCGCGCCGGGCTACGGACCGGTCCGCGAAGTGGGCATCCCGAGCTCCGGTCTGTACCTCGTGGTCGCGGTCATGCCCGCCTCGCCGAGGGCGCCGTTCCTGCTGAACCGCCTGCTCACGCTCACCGAGTTCAACGGGTCCTCGGTCAGCGAGATGATCGAGGCCGCACGGCCGGTGACCTACCGGCTGGCCGGGGCGGTCTAGGCGACCGCGCGGTCCGTCACCGCGGCGAACGGTCGACGAAGGGCGTCCGAACGACGGTGGCCGGGGCGGATCGGCCGCGGATGTCGATCTCGACCTCCCGACCCTCGTCGAACGCGTGCGGCGGTGACAGGTACGCGAGCGCGATCCCGCGGCCGAGGAGCGGCGAGAACGTCCCGCTCGTGACCTCGCCGGCCTCCGCGACGCCGGCTCGCACATGCTGGTGGGCACGAGGGATGTGTCGCCGGTCCGACGTGAGCATGCCCCTGAGGATGCTCGGCAGTCCCCGCTCGGCCTGGCGCGCGAGCGCCTCGCGACCGACGAACTCGCCCTTGTCCATCGCGACCGCCCACCCCATCCCGGCTTCGAGCGAGGTCCGATCGGGCACCAGGTCCTGGCCGTACAGGGGGTAACCCATCTCGAGCCGGAGCACGTCGCGAGCACCCAGGCCGCACGGGACGATGTCGAAGGGGCGGCCGGCTTCCGACAGCGTCCCCCAGAGCTCGACGGCCGCCTCGGCGGGCGCGAACAGCTCGTAGCCGCGCTCGCCCGTGTAGCCAGTCCGCGCGAGGACGACCTCCGCGCCCCGCCGCTCCACGGTGCGGCAACCGCGGAACGCGAGCTCGACGGCCTCGGGCCAGAGTGCCTCGATCACGGCGGGCGAGCGCGGCCCCTGGACGCCGAGGAACGTCCAGTCGTCGTGGTCGGCGACCTGGGCGCCGGCCGCCCGCATCGCCGAGACCACCTTGTCCTTGTTCGAGGCGTTCGGCACGGCGAACCAACGCTGCTCCTCCAATCGGTAGACGAACAGGTCCTCCTCGACGCCGCCGCGATCGTTGAGCAGGTGGTGGTACTGGGCTCGGCCAACGTCCACCCGGCGCAGATCGTTCGTGAGCAGCCCCTGCAGCGCGTCGAACGCCGCCGAGCCGACCACGTCGACCTTGCCGAGGTGGCTGAGATCGAACAGCCCCACCCCTTCCCGAACGGCGCGATGTTCGGAGAGCGTCCCGGCGTACTCGATCGGCATCAGCCAGCCGCCGAAGGTCCCGAGATTGGCGCCGAGCTCGCGATGCGTGGCCTCCAGCGGGCCGTGTCGGAGCTCGGGGGTGCTCATCGATGCGACATCCTACGTTCGAGCCACGGCCATCTTCCTCGCGCGGGTCGATGCAGACGGGCGCGGTAGCATGCCCTTCGATGACCGACGGATACGACGTCGTCGTGGTCGGCGCGGGGACGGGCGGGTACTCCTGCGCCCTGCGAGCGGCACAACTCGGGAAGCGGGTTGCCCTCGTCGAGCGCGACGAGCGACTCGGCGGCACCTGTCTGCTCCGCGGCTGCATCCCCACGAAGGCCCTGCTGCAGTCGGCCTCCGTGATGGACACGGTGAACCGCTCGGCGGAATGGGGCATCAAGGCCTCGGGCGAGCCCGACTGGACGCAGGTCCAGGCGTTCGAGACGAAGATCGTCGACAAGATCGTTCGCGGGCTCACCGGGCTGGTGAAGGCCCGGAAGATCGACGTCGTGCGAGGGCTCGGCCGTCCTGAAGGCCGGCCCGGTCGTCGAGGTCGACGGGCGAACGCTCACCGCCACCGACGTCGTGGTCGCGACGGGCTCCCGCCCACGGCTCCTGCCCGGGGGTCGAGCTCACGCCGAGGGTCATCACGAGCGACGAAGCCCTGTGGTATCGGAGATCCCGTCGTCGGCCGTCATCATCGGCGCGGGGGCGATCGGGCTCGAGTTCGCCAGCTTCTATCGCTCGATGGGAGCCGACGTCACGCTCGTCGAGGCCCTGCCCCGGCTCGCGCCGCTCGAGGACGAGGACGTGTCGAAGGAGATCGCCCGGGCCTTCCGCAAGCGAGGCATCGCGTCGCACGCCGGCGCGAAGGTGACGCGCGTGTCGGACGCGGGCGACCACGTCGAGGTCGCGTTCGAGTCCAACGGGACCGACCAGACCACCGACGGCCGACGTCTGCCTCGTCGCGATCGGGCGCGGTCCGGTGACCGAGGGGCTCGGCCTCGAGGACGCCGGGGTCGAGCTTGACCGCGGGTTCGTCAAGGTGGACGCGCAGCTGCGAACGACCCTTCCGCACGTGTGGGCGCTCGGGGACGTCGCGGCGACGCCCCTGCAGCTCGCACACGTCTCGTTCACCGAGGGCTACGCGGTGGCCGAACGGATGGCCGGGTACGAGGTCTCGGAGATCGACTACACGCTGATCCCTCGGGTCACCTACTGCGCTCCGGAGATCGCCTCGGTCGGGCTGACCGAGGCCCAGGCCGTCGAACGAGGCCACGGGTCGAGGTCGAGGTCCTCAACTTCCAGGGCGTGGGCAAGGCGAACATCGTCGGCGAGGGCGGGTTCGTGAAGGTGATCGCCGCGGCGGGCGGCGGGCCGACGCTCGGCGTGCACATGGTCGGCCCGCACGTCACGGATCTGATCTCGGAGGCGATGTTGACCGTCGCCTGGGAGGCGGTCCCGGCCGAGGTCGCCGCGCTGATCCACCCGCACCCGAGCTTGTCCGAAGGCGTGGGCGAGGCCTTCCTGGCGCTCGCCGGCAAACCCCTGCACGGGGCGTGACATGACGAAGGTGGAGCGCAAGCACCGTGACGTCGGACGACTGGACGCGCCGGCCTGACCGACGACCAGCTGCTCGAGCTCCTCTACCTGCTGAAGCTCTGTCGGTACTTCGACGAGCGGATGGAGGCTCTGTACCGGCAGGGGCGCCTGCCGGGCGCGATCTACTCGGGCCGCGGGCAAGAGGGCACCCACGTCGGCGTGACCTACGCGCTGCGCGGGGACGACTCGCTGTTCCCGACGCACCGCGACCTGTCGGCCCAATTGACGAAGGGCCTCGACCTGCAGCGCGTGATGGCGCAGTTCTGGGGCCGGATCGACGGCTACACGCGCGGGCGCGACGGCAACAGCCACATCGGCGACTGGCAGGGCAACCGGACCTGGACCGTGATGTCGCACCTGCCGATCGCGTACCCGGTCGCATGCGGCGCCGCGCTCGCGTACCAGCGGAAGGGCGAGCATCGGGTCGCGATGGCGATCTGCGGCGACGGCGCCACCTCCAACGGCCGATGGCACGAGGCCCTCAACGTCTCGGCGATCTACCGGTTGCCCGTGGTGTGGGTCGTGAACAACAACCTGTACGCGTACTCGACGCCGAACCCGCTCGAGTTCCCGGTCCCGACGATCGCCGAACGCGCCGGCGCCTACGGGATGCCGGGTGTTCGGATCGACGCGCAAGACGTGCTCGACGTCTACCGGGCGGCGCACGAGGCCGTCGAGCGCGCGCGCGAGGGCGGTGGGCCGACGCTGATCGAATGCGTCTCCTTGCGCTGGCGCGGCCACGCGGGTCACGACCCGGCGAAGTACGTACCGACGAGCTCCTCGAGGAGTTCATGGCGGACAAGGACCCGGTGCGCCGATTCGAGGAGCTCCTGCGGTCCAGGGCGTCGTGACGAGCAGGATGTCGCCGAGATCGACGAGCGCGTCCGGGCGGCGTTCGAGGCCGGCTACGAGTTCGCGCTCTCGTCCCCGTTCCCGGAGCCCGGCGACGTCACGAGGGGGCTGTGTCGGACGACGGGTACTGGGCGAGCGAGCCGGGCCGGGGCGGAGGGACGCCGGCCTGATGGCGACGAAGACGGTCGAGGCTGGGGCCGCAGGACACGGCGCGGAACCGCGCGGCAAACGCACCGACGACGGGCGAGGCCACGTACCTCGTCGCGATCGCCGAGGCCCTGTGGGAGGAGATGGAGCGCGACGAGCGCGTGTTCCTGCTCGGGGAGGACATCGGCGCCTACGGCGGCGCGTTCAAGGTCACCGAGGGGTTCATCGAGCGGTTCGGTCCCGAGCGCGTGATGGATACGCCGATCGTCGAGGAGACGATCGTCGGGATGGCGCTCGGCGCCGCGATGGAGGGCCTGCGGCCCGTCGCCGAGTTCCAGTACGCGGACTTCATGTCGAGTCGGGTTCGACGAGATCACGACGGCGCTCGCGCGGTATCACTACCGGAGCGGCGTGCCGATCCCCGTGGTCCTGCGAGGACCGTCGGGCGGGGGGGTTCGCGCGTCCAGCTTCCACTCGTTCAACCCGGAACCGTGGTTCGCGCACACACCGGGGCTGAAGGTGCTCTGCCCCGCGTTCCCCTCGGATGCGAAGGGGTTGCTGAAGTCGGCGATCCGCGACGACAATCCGTGCGTGTTCCTGGAACACAAGTGGATCTACCGCCGCATCAAGGAGGCAGTGCCCGAGGATCCGAACGTCCTCGTGCCGATCGGGAGCGCGAAGTCCAGCGCGCGGGTCGTGACGTCACGATCGTGTCGTACGGGATGATGGCGCACCTCGCGCTCGAGGCGGCGGAGGGCCTCGCCTCAGAAGGGATCGACGTCGAGGTGCTCGATCTCCGAACCGTGCAGCCGCTCGACGAGGAGACGATCCTCGCCTCGGTCGCGAAGACGAGCCGGGCGGTCGTCCTGTACGAGAGCCATCGGTTCCTCGGGATCGGCGCGGAGGTCGCCGCCCTGATCGGCGAGCACGCCTTCGAGTCGCTCGACGCCCCGATCGTGCGTGCTCGCCCCTCCGAACGTGCCGGTCCCCTTCTCGCCCGCGCTCGAGGACGCGTACCTTCCGCAGGTGACCGACATCCAAGACGCCGTTCGGAGCCTGTCCGCGTGGTGAACCTGCCGACGAACCGGAGGGATCGATGACCGCGGTGAAGATGCCCCAGCTCGGTGAGACCGTGATCGAGGGCACGATCCTGAAGTGGTTGAAGCAGGAGGGTGACCAGGTCGCCCTCGACGAGCCGCTGTTCGAGATCTCGACCGACAAGGTCGACACCGAGGTGCCCTCGTCCGTCGCCGGGACGCTGACGAAGATCATCGTCTCCGAGGGCGAGACCGTGGCCGTCGGGACCGAGCTCGCCGAGATCGACGGCGCCGGCTGAGGCGGGCTCGGCCGGGGCGGGTGGGGCCGCGGCTCCGGGAACTCCGTCGCAGCCCGCTGCGGAACGCACGCCGCCGCGGCCGAGAGCCCGTCGCAGGCGGACGCAGCCGCGCGGCCGCGGCTCCGGGGACTCCGCCGCTGCCCCGCGGCGCCTCCGCGACGCGCCGTAGCCGCGCCGCGGGGCGACGAGCCCTCCACCGCGGCCTCCGGCTGCGGCCGCCGCTCCGCATCGGGAGCGCTGCCGGAGCGGGGGCCGCGGTCGCAGATCCTGTCGCCGCTCGTGCGGAAGCTGGCGGCCGAGCACCAGGTCGACCTCGGTCAGGTCGCCGGGACGGGGACCGGGGGACGGATCACGAAGAACGACGTGCTGAACTTCGTCTCGTCCCGCGAAGCGGCGCCGGCGGCACCCGCCACCGCGCCGGCTCCAGCGGCCCAGGCGACCGCCGCACCGGTCACCGCACCTGCACCTGCACCTGCGCAACCGGTGGCCGTCGCGCGGTGGCGAGGAGCTCGTACCCGTCTCGCACATCCGCCGCGCGATCGCCGAGCACATGAAGGCGTCCCTCGAGGTCTCCGCGCGCGCCTGGAACGTGGTCGAGGTCAACATGGAGAACGTGGCCCGGCTGCGTGAGCGGGTGAAGGAGGCTTTCCGGGCGCGCGAGGGCTTCAACCTCACGTACATGCCGTTCGTCACGAAGGCCGTGACCGAGGCGCTGCTCGCGTACCCGATGGTGAACAGCGAGCTGCGCGGCGACCAGATCGCCGTCAAGCACTTCGTGAACATGGGGGTCGCCGTGAGCTACGACGAGGGCCTGATCGTGCCGGTCCTGAAGGGTGCGACACGATGAACCTCCTCGGGCTGGCGCGCGGGATCAACGACCTCGCGACGCGCGCCCGCGCGAAGAAGCTCCTCCCCGACGAGGTGCACGGCGGCACGTTCACGATCACGAACCCCGGCCCGTTCGGCTCGCTCATCTCCGTCCCGATCATCAACCAGCCGAAGACCGGCATCCTCGGCTTCGACGCGGTCGAGAAGCGTCCGGTCGTGATCGACGACACGATCGCGATCCGGCACATGGTCTACATCTCGATGTCCTGGGATCACCGCGTGATCGACGGGGCGCTCGCCTCGCAGTTCCTCGCACGCATCAAGCAGAACCTCGAGACGTGGGACTTCGCCGAGGATCTCGCGCGTCTGACGCCGTGGGCCGGTTGATCCGCCCTTCGGGCCTCGTCGACTACGACGAGGCGAACGAGTCGATGCACGAGCTCGCCGAGCTGCGACTCGCGGGCTCGGGCGAGGACACGCTGATCCTGCTCGAGCATCCGCCCGTGTTCACGGCGGGTCGGCGCTGGAAGCCCGAGCACATCGTGTGGACCGAGGATCGGATCCGAACCGCCGGGGCGGAGCTCCGGTTCATCGACCGGGGCGGCTCGCTCACGTTCCACGGCCCCGGCCAGCTCGTGGGGTACCCCGTCCTCGACCTCGGCCCGCGTCCGGATGCGATGCGGTTCGTCCGGCGCCTCGAGGAGGTACTGATCCGGGCTGCGTCCGACGTCGGCATCACCGTGCAGCGCAACGACGTTCAGACGGGCGTCTGGTCGGGTCCAAGGAAGGTCGCCGCGATCGGTGTCCGGTTGATGCGGATGCGGGTCACGCTCCACGGGTTCGCGCTGAACTGCACGACCGACCTCTCCTGGTACGACGCGATCGTGCCCTGCGGCCTCGCCACCGAAGGGGTCACGTCGCTGTCCGAGCTGGCGGGTCGAGAGATCTCCGTCCATGAGATGGCCCCGATCGTCGGCCGCCGCTTCGAGCAGGTCTTCGAGATCGGTCTGGAACGCGAGGAGACCGCGTGGCCTTCGCCGAAGGCATCGATCGCCACCGCCTCCGCTCGCTGACCGAGCGGGCGCACCACCGCCTCCTCGCGGAGCTGCGGGGATGAGCGACCCGAGGGTCCACGACGCCGTCATGGGGTTCGAGGCCGCGGTGGAGCACTACCGGCGGGGCCGGCCCGGCTACCCGGGCGACGCGGTCGAGTACGTCGTCCGCGAGTTGGGGATCGGCGTGGGGCGCGACGTGCTCGAGCTCGGGGCCGGCACCGGCAAGTTCACGGAGCTCCTCGTCCCCACCGGAGCCCGGCTCACCGCGCTGGAGCCGCTCCCGGCCATGCGCGAGGCGCTCGAGCGCGCGTGTCCGACGGTGACGGTCATCGACGGCGTCGCCGAACGGATCCCCGTCGGAGATGGATCGATGGACGCGGTCGTTGCGGCGGCCTGCTTCCATTGGTTCGACGGCGACCGCGCGCTCGGAGAGATCCATCGCGTGCTCCGCCCCGGCGGGATGCTCGGCCTCGTGTGGAACATCCGCGACGAGGCGAGCGATTGGGCCGAGCGCCTGACGGCGATCTTCGACCGTCTCGCCGGAGAGGGTGCGCCTCGCTACCGGACCGGCGCGTGGCGCTCGGCCTTCGAGCGGACGTCGCTGTTCGGCCCGCTCCATCACCGACTCGCGTACCACGTGCACGAGGTCTCGCGCGAAGGCTTCGTCGACCGCGTCCTCTCGGTGAGCTACGTCGCGCGCGCGACGAAGCTCGAACGAGAGCGCGTCCTCGCCTCGGTGCACGAGCTCCTCGAGACGGACCCGGATCTGCGGGGCCGAGCGGTGATCCCGATGCCGTACCGGACCGACGTCTTCTGGACCACCCGGCGGTGAGACGGGTCGTCCGCGGATGTCAGGGGAGGTCGACGATCGGCGCGTTCGCACGCCACGGGCCGATGGCCTCGCGGTACCGCTTCGCGAGGGTTTTCACGTCCGATCCTCTGAGAGCCCGGTCAGCATCGCTCGAAGGGCCGACGGTGTGGCTTCGAGGACCTGCCGCCCGTCCTCGAGGGAGAACTCCACGGTCCCGGGTCAGGCGCTCGCGACGATCGCGTATCGCGCCCGGTGCTCGAGCCAGCCGAGCGGACGCGGCTCGTGCAGCTTCGCCGCCCACTCCACGTCTCGGAGGCGTTTGATCCGTACCGCGGACCACCCGGCCTCGACGACGGCGTCGAGCAACGGCGTCGGCGAGGGCAGGCGCGCGAGCGGCAGCTCGGCGAGCACCTCCTGCGGATAGGCGGCGTGGTGGTCGTCCGGCGACCGGAGGACCTTCCGCAGGGCGTCGGCGGCTGTGTCCTTCGCACGCTGCGCCAGGTCCTCCTGGCCCCAGATGCCCTCGAACAGCACGAGCCGGCCGGCCACCTGCCTCCACCGCCCGAGCGCGCCCACCGGGTCCTGCATCGTCCACAGCACGTGGCGCTCCATCACCGCGTCGAACGGTCCTTCCGGCGGCTCCATCGCCGAACCCACGACGAAGCGCATCCGCTCGTCGAGCCCTCGCTCCTTGGCCTTGATCTCGGCCCTGCCGAGCATCCCCGGCGACAGATCGAGCGCGGTCACCTCGTATCCGAGCTCGGCGGCGAGGAGCGACAGGGCGCCGGTCCCCGCGCCGACGTCGAGGACCGCGGCGCCCGGTTCCGGCAGCGCCTCCATCAGCGCCTGGCGCCACGCCGCGGCCTCCAGCGGATCGGAGATCGCGTGCGAGGGGGCGGAGTCGTACGTGTGCGAGTCCTCGTCCCAGAACTCGCGGATCCGGTCGTGCGTTTCGCGTGGCATCAGAACAGGGCGGCCGCGAGCTTGCGCCGGTACTCGGGCACGAGCTCGTTCTCCTCATCCTCGCCCAGCACCTTGAAGACCTCGAGCATCGCCTGACGCGCATCGGGGTCGTCCGGCAGGGCGCCCAACATGCCGTCGAGCGCCTCGCGCCACCTCCCCGACGCCGCGAGACGCTTGGCCGACGCGAGCGTTCCGACCTCGTCGAGATCGGCCCAGCCGCGCACCTCGAGCATCGCGAGGATCCGCTCCGCCTCGGGATCCGGCAGCACGGGCATCAGCACCTGCCGGGCCTCGTCCTCGCGAGCGGTCTCGGCCAGGACGCGACCGAGCCCGACGCGCGCGTCGCGGTTGTTCGGGTCGACGTCCAACGCCTCGCGATACTTGCTCTCGGCGTGCTCGAGGTCACCATCGAGCTCTTCCTCGAGCGCCTCCTCGGCTTCGAGCTCCGCCTCGGTCGGCATCAGCCGGTCCACGAACTCGTTGACCATCGGCTCGGGGATCGCGCCGACGAACCCGTCGATCGGCCGGCCGTCTCGGAAGGCGATCACCGTGGGGATGCTCTGCACGCCGAACTGACCCGCCGTGTACGGGTTCGCGTCCACATCGAGCTTGGCGAGCAGGAAGCCCCCACTGCGTTCCTCGGCCACCTTCTCGAGGATCGGGCCGAGCGTCCGGCAGGGTCCGCACCACGAGGCCCAGAGGTCGACGACGACCGGCCGGCGCTTGGACTCCTCGACCACGGTCTGCTCGAAGTCGGCATCGGTCGCCTCGACGACGACCGGGCCCTTCTCCATCACCTGTGCCATCTGCTTCTCACCTTACCCGGGCTGCGCGTTCGGCAGCCGGTCACGTAGGTGAACGCCCGGCATCCGGCGCGTATGCCCGATCGGCGCGCTCGAGGGATCTACCGCGTCAACCGAGCTTCGATCGACTCGCGGATCTCCTCCGTGATGGACGGCGCCAGCTCCAGGCGCGTGGCCGGGTCGTCGACCCGCTCGACCGAGATCGCGGGCGCGAACGACAATCGGACCCGGGTTCCGCGCGGGCGCTTCGCCTCCTCCGTTCGGTCCGTGCCGGAGATCGCGCAGGGAACGATCGGCGCGCCGGTTCGCAGCGCGACCCACGCCGCGCCGCCGAGGAAGGGCAGCAGCTCGCCCGGCGATCGTGTGCCCTCCGGGTACATCCCGAGCACCTGCTCGCGCGAGATCACCTCGTGGGCCATCCCGACCGCGCGGAGATCGAACCGATCGCGGTCGACCCGGAACCCGCCGAGCATCCGGACCCACCAGGTCACGAACACGTTCTTGAACAGCTCCCGCTTGGCCATGAACACGATCCGCCGCGGGGACGCCACGACGACCAACGGGATGTCCAGCGCGCTCTCGTGGTTCATCGCCAGGATCACCGGGCCCGAACGGGGAACGTTGGCCGTACCCTGCGTCCGCATCCCGAACCACCAACTCACTGCCCAGCCCCCGAGGAGGTCGGCGACGCCTTGTAGTCGGCCGATACCGGGCGGCAGTCCCCCTCCACCGCGCATCTGCCGCTCGACCGCAGCGAGCACGTCCCCCACGCGGCTCGAACCGTCCAGGTCGGCCTCGTCCAAGGCGATGCCCAGCTCGGACTCGAGCGCGAGCGCGATCTCCGCGAACGCGAGGGAGTCGATCCCAAGGTCGGACAGGCGCGAGTCGGGCTCGACGGATCGCCCGTCGGACAGCGCTGCGAGCAGCTCGAGTGCGCGATCGGTTCGGTGCGACACGGGCGCGTAGCCTACCGGCGCGCCCGGGTCGGGGTGCCGAAGGCCCGATGCTAGACTCGGCGCGTGGCGACCCGAGTAACCACGGAACCGTCGCACGAGGCCCTCGGCCTCACTCCCGATGACCTCCGATCCATGTTCCGGACGATGGTCACGGCCCGACTCATCGACGAGGCCGCCTTCCGACTGAACCGTCAGGGGAAGGCGCCGTTCGTCGTCCCCGTGTCCGGTCACGAGGCCTGTCAGGTCGGCACCGCATGGCCGCTGCGCGCCGGTCAGGACATCTGGGTCCCGTACTACCGAGACGTCGCCGTCGTGCTGCTCGCGGGGATGACCCCGTACGAGATCTTCCTCGGGTTGTTCGCGAAGGCGGAGGATCCGGCGTCGGGGGGACGTCAGATGCCGAGCCACTGGGGTTCGCGCCGCCTCGGGATCGTGAGCCATTCCTCACCGATCGCGACCCAGGTCCCGCATGCCGCCGGCATGGCCTATGCGGCGAAGCTCCGTGGCGAGGACGCGGTCGTCGGGTGCTGGTTCGGCGAAGGCGCAACGAGCGAGGGAGCGTGGCACGAGGGCCTGAACTTCGCCGGGATCCACAAGCTCCCGGTCATCTTCGTCTGCGAGAACAACCGATACGCGATCAGCGTCGAGCAGGCCCACCAGATGGCGATCGAGAACGTCGCCGACCGCGCCGAGGGATACGGCTTCCCCGGCGAGGTGGTGGACGGCAACGACGTCGTGGCGTGCTACGCCGCGATGCGGTCGGCGGTCGAGCGGGCCCGCAGCGGCCAGGGACCCACGCTGATCGAGGCGAAGACGTACCGCTTCTTCCCGCACACCTCCGACGACGACGACCGTTCCTACCGGAGTCGCGAGGAGGTCGAGGAGGCCAAACGCCGGGACCCGATCGCTCGGTTCGCCGAGTCCCTCAAGGATCAGGGCGTCTTGAACGAGGCCGGGATCGACGCGGTATGGGCCGAGACGAAGGCGAGCGTCGACGCGCAGATCGACCGGGCCTGGAACGCACCCGACCCCGATCCGTCGACGCTCGGGCGCCACGTCTTCTTCGAGCGCGAGGACGACGCGTGAGCCTCGGCATCGCGTGAGCCGTCCATGACCGAGAAGAACGTCGTGACGGCCATCCACGACACGCTCCACGACGAGATGGCCTCCGACGAACGGATCGTGGTACTCGGTGAGGACATCGCGGTCCGCGGTGGCGTGTTCCGCGTGACGCAGGGGTTCCTCGAGGAGTTCGGCGAGGGCCGGGTCCTCGACACCCCGCTCGCCGAGGGCCTCATCGTGGGGCTCGCGGTCGGCATGTCGCTGCACGGCCTGCTCCCGGTCGCCGAGATCGAGTTCGCCGACTTCATCCACCCCGCGTTCGACCAGATCGTCTCCGAGGTGGCCCGGATGCGGTACCGCAGCAACGGCGACTTCGGCCTCCCGATGGTCGTGCGTGTGCCGTGGGGCGGCGGCGTGCACGGCGCGCTGTACCACTCGCAGTCGATCGAGGCCTTCTACGGACACATCCCGGGACTCAAGGTCGTCGTCCCCTCCACCCCGTACGACGCGGCCGGGATGCTGCGAACGGCGATCCGAGATCCCGACCCGGTGATGTTCCTCGAGCACAAGCGGACCTATCGGCTCATCAAGGGAGAGGTGCCCGACGAACCGTTCGAGGTTCCGATCGGCGTGGCGGACGTGAAGCGCGAGGGCGACGACCTCACGGCGGTGTCGTACGGGCTCACCCTGCACGTGTGCCTCGAGGCCGCAGCGCGGCTCCAGGAGGAGCACGGTGTCTCGGTCGAGGTCGTGGACGTTCGGTCGATCAACCCGCTGGATGTCGACACGATCCTGACTTCGGTCCGCAAGACCGGGAAGGCCATGGTCGTGTACGAGGACAACCGCACGTACGGCGCCGGGGCGGAGATCGCCGCGACGATCGCGGAGGAAGCGATGTTCGACCTGGACGGCCCGATCGTTCGGATCGGCGGACCGGACGTGCCGGCGATGGGGTTCGCGTCCAACCTCGAGCACGCGTTCATGCTCGACGCCGATCAGGTGGGGCGTCGGATGCTCGAACTGGCTCGCTTCTAGCCCTCCCCCGCCATCTCCAGACCCGATCCGACCTTCGGTCTCCCCCGGCGCTGCCTCAGGCCGACCCCGGACCGGCCGATAACGCAAGCACACGACCATGGGGCTGCACCGGGAACCTTCGGATAGAAGGTCGGCTGCGCTGCGGGATCTGCTTTGGGTCCTGCTCGCCGTCGCCGTCTTCGTCGTACCCGGCTCGTTGACGGGACTCTTCGGTCGCGCGTATGCGTGGGTGGACGAGCGGTTCGAGGGGCACCTCGGCAACGCGATGGCTGGGTTGCTCCTGCTGTGCATCGGTCTGGCGGTGTTCGGGCTGCTGCAGTGGCGTTCGGCCCGGCGCGAGTTCCGGGCACGGCGAGACGCGGAGAGCCGTTTCCGGACGCTCGTCGAGCGCGTTCCCGCCGTCACGTACGCCTGGGATTCGTCGAAGCACGTGGGAGAGGCGGCGGTCGCGTACATGAGCCCGCAGATCGAGGCGCTGCTCGGCTACCCGGCCGACGAGTTCCAGCGCGACCCGAGGTTGTGGTCGAGCCTGGTACATCCCCACGACCTCGATCGGGTCCAACGGGATTGGGAGACCGCGGACGAACGTGACGGGACGATCCTGTCCGAGTACCGGATGCGGACGCGCGACGGACGGGAGGTATGGGTCCGCGACGAGGCGGTCCCGTTCTCACGCGACGACAGGAACCCGATGCTGCAGGGCGTGATGTTCGATATCACCGAGCGCAAGCACGCCGAGGAACGCCTGCTCGAGGCCGAGGAACGGTTCCGCAGCCTCGTCGAGCAGGTCCCGGCGATCACCTACATCGCCGAGCTCGACGGTGGCTACCGCTACATCAGCCCGCAGATCGAGGCGATCCTCGGATACACGGCGCAGGAGTGGGTCGCCGACCCGTCGTTGTGGGAACAGGCATTGCACGTCGAAGACCGGGAACGCGTCCTGTCCGAGGATCGGACGGACGCCGGCGACGTCTGGAGCAGCATCCACCGGATGGTCGGGCGTGACGGACGCGTCGTCTGGGTGCAGAACCACGCGGTGCTGCTCCGCGGGGTCGACGGACGACCGCGGTACTGGCAGGGTGTGGTCTTCGACATCACCGAGCTCAAGACCGCCGAGGTGCGGATCGCCGAAGCGGAGACGAACTACCGGACCCTCGTCGAGCAGCTGCCGGTGGTCGTGTACCGGGACGCGATCGACGACCTCAGCACCGCGATCTACATCAGCCCGCAGTACGAGCAGCTGTTCGGGTTCCCCGCCGAAGCTCGGATGCGCGACCCTGGGTTCTGGGTCAACCACCTGCACCCCGACGACCGCGACCGGATCGTTGCGCTGTCGAGGTGGACGAACGAGACCGGCGAGCCCTTCTCGGCCGAGTATCGCTTCCTCGCACGCGAGGGGCGCGTGGTCTGGGTCCGAGACGAGGCCGTGCTGCTCCGTGACGGCGACGGCGAGCCGCTGCTGTGGCAGGGCGTGCTCTTCGACATCACGGCGCGCAAACATGCCGAGGAGGCGCTCGCTCGCCGCGACGCGGTGCTCGAGGCGATCGGGTTCGCCGCCGAACGGTTCCTGAAGAGCCACGACTGGTCGTCCACGTTGCCCGCCGTGCTCGAACGCATCGGGATCGCGGCCGGAGCCCACCGAGCCTACGTCTTCGAGAACGCGTCGTTGGAGGACGGGCGTCTCGCCATGTGGTTGCGGCGTGAGTGGCGGGCGCCCGACGTCGCGTCGACGATCGACGTCCCGGCCAACCAGGGGTTCGCCTACGCGGACGGCTTCATCCGGTGGCAGGCGGTCCTGTCCCGCGGGACGGAGCTCCACGGACTCACGCGGGACTTCCCCGAGGCGGAGCAGGCAGCGCTGCTGGCCGAGGGGGTCCGCTCCCAGATCGTCGCGCCCGTCTTCGTCGGCGACGCGTGGTGGGGATATCTGGGATTCGACGACTGCGACGCCGAGCGGATCTGGGCTCCCGCCGAGGTCGAGGCCATCAAGGCGGCCGCGGACACGCTCGGGGCCGCGATCGGGCGCGCGAAGGCCGAGCACGAGCGGGTCACCGCCCAGACGGCGGCCGCCCAGCTCGAGGCTCGAACGAGTGCCGTGCTCGCGTCGGCGCTCGAGGGGATCGTCACGATGGACGAGGAGGGTCGGATCGTCGATCTGAACGCGGCCGGGGAGCGCATGTTCGGCCATCGGCTCGAGGATGTCGCGGGACGGCAACTCGCCGAGATCCTCATCCCGCCCGAGTACCGCGCTCGGCACAGCGCAGCGCTCGCCCGATACCTGGAAACGGGTGAGGGCACGATCTTGGGCAGGAACCTCGAGGTCGAAGCGCTCCGCGCGAACGGCGACCGGTTCCCGATCGAGCTCACCGTCACGCGGGTGGAGATGCCCGGGTCGCCGATGTTCACGGGGTTCATCCGCGATCTGACCGAACGCAAGCTCGCCGAACGGCAGCTCCGCGAGACCGAGGAGCGGTACCGCACCCTGATCGAGAACCTCCCGGCGGCCACGTACATCGACGAGGTGGATGAGCTCTCGACGACCCTGTTCGTCACGCCCCAGATCGAGTCGATCTGGGGGTACACACCGCAGGAGTGGATCGCCGAACCGGATCTGTGGTTCGACGCGCTCCATCCCGATGACCGCGAGGCCGTCCTTGCCGCCCTCGAACGCCACAACCGCAGCGGTGAGCCGTTCGAGATCGACTACCGATTCCGTGCGAAGGACGGCCGGTGGACATGGGTGAGCGACCACGCAACGGTCGTCCGGAACGCGGAGGGGGCGATCGCGTTCTCCCAGGGCGTGATGTTCGACGTCACCGAACGGCGACAGGCCGAGGATCGGCTCCGCGACGCCGAGGAGCGGTATCGGGCCCTGGTCGAAGCGGCTCCCGCGGTCGTGTATCGCATGGGCATGGACGAGACCTGGCCGCTCCTCTTCGTGAGCCCCTCCGCCGCCGCCGTGTTCGGGGAGCACCCCGAGTGGTGGACCGATCCACCGCGTTCGTGGAGAGCGTTCATCCACCCCGAGGACCTGGAGTCCGTCGACCGCAACACGCGCCGGGCCGTCGGATCCGGCGAGGCGTTCGGGATGGAATACCGGGTCGTGCGCCCCGACGGCGACACGAAGTGGATCTTCGACAACGCGATCCAGATCAAGGACGAGAAGGGCGAGCCTCGCTACTGGCAGGGGATCTTCGTCGACCTCTCGACGCAGAAGGAGCTCGAGGAGGCCCGCCGCGAGTCCGAGGAACAGCTGCGTGACGCCGAGCAGCGATACCGGGCGATCGTGGAGCACGTGCCGGCGGCGATCTACGTGGACGTGCCCGACGGGAGCATGGCCACGTCGTACGTGAGCCCGCAGATCGAACAGATCATGGGGTGCACCCCCCAGGAGTTCATGGCCGACCCGAACCTGTGGCTGGAGCGGATGCCGGACGAGCAGCAGCGCTCCGACATCCGGGAGAGCTACCTGCGCGCGATCGCGGAGCGCAGGTCGTGGACGGGCGAATACTGGATCCGGCACCCGGACGGCCGCGAGGTCTGGGTGCACGACGAGACGACGTTCGTCACGGACGAGGACGGCGAGCCCCTCTTCCTCCAGGGTGTCATGTACGACATGACGGAGCGCAAGCTCGCGCAGCAGGCGCTCGAGGCCAGCGAGCGACGCGAGCGCGACGCGGCGGAACGTCTCCGGACGCTCGACGAGATGAAGAACACGTTCCTCGCGGCCGTGTCGCACGAGCTGCGGAGCCCCCTCACCTCGATCCTCGGCCTGACGCTGACGCTCGAGCGGCATCGGTTCCCGGAGGACGAGCGGGCCGACCTCCTCGGCCGGCTCGCGTCGAACGCGAGGAAGCTCGATCGCCTCCTGAAGGACCTGCTCGACATCGACCGCCTGAGCCGCGGCATCGTGACGCCGAACGTACGCCCGACCGATCTCGCGGCGATCGTCGACCGCACGATCGAGAGCCTCGACGTCCTCGGCGAGCGCTCGATCCTGGTCCAGACCGAGCAGGTCGTGATCCCGGTCGACCCCCCGAAGATCGAGCGGATCGTGGAGAACCTCGTGATGAACGCGGTGCGTCACACCGAGCCGGACGTGGGGATCTGGGTGCGCGTCTGGCCGGAGGAGGCGGGGGCGGTCATCGCCGTCGAGGACGACGGGCCGGGGGTCCCGGGCGATCTGCGCTCGGAGATCTTCGAGCCGTTCCGTCAGGGCCCGATGTCGGCGTCCTCGCACGCACCCGGCACGGGCATCGGACTGTCCCTCGTGGCGATGTTCGCCGACCTGCACGGCGGTCGGGCCTGGGTCCAAGATCGCGAGGGAGGGGGCGCGTCCTTCCGCGTGTTCCTACCGGCGACCGGCCATGGGGAGCCTGCGGACGCCGGGTGGGACGCGGACGAGGCTGCGCCCATCGGGACCCGAACCCCGGGCTAGACTGGCTGGGATGGCGGTTCGCGACCACAACCCGCACCGCCGACGCCTGCACCTGCCGATCGTCTCGACGAACGGCGCGCCGGTCTCGGACGGACGGAAACCCGAGTGGCTGAAGGTCCGGCTCCAGCGCGGTCCGAACTTCCGAGAGCTCCAGGGGATCATGCGCGACCGATCCCTGCACACCGTGTGCGAGGAGGCGATGTGCCCGAACATCTCCGAGTGCTGGGAGCAACGCGAGGCGACGTTCCTGCTCCTGGGTGATCGTTGCACGCGACGGTGCGGGTTCTGCGACGTCATGACGGCGAAACCGGAGCCGGTCGACGAGGACGAACCCCGTCGGGTCGCCGAAGCCGTGCGCGCGATGGGACTGCGTTTCGTCGTGCTCACCGGGGTCGCGAGGGACGACCTCCCCGACGGGGGCGCTCGCATCTGGGCGGCCGCGATCCGTGCCGTTCGCGACGCCGTGCCCGGCTGCGGGGTCGAGGTCCTGCCCACCGACTTCAAGGGCGGTGAGCGCGACATCGGGACCGTGATCGCGGCCGAGCCGGACGTGTTCGCGCACAACCTCGAGACCGTTCGCCGGCTGCACGGAGCGATCCGGCCCGCGTTCGGCTACGACCGGACGCTCGAGGTGCTCCGCATCGCCAAACGCCTCCGCGTGGGGCAGGTCACGAAGTCGAACCTGATCCTCGGCATGGGTGAGCGTGCCGACGAGATCCCCCGGGCACTCGGCGATCTCGCGGACGCGGGGTGTGAGATCGTGACGATGGGTCAGTACCTGCGCCCGACGGAGCAGCACCTCCCGGTCGACCGGTGGGTACCACCCGAGGAGTTCGCGGGGTGGAAGGAACTCGGCGAGTCACTCGGCATCCGGCACGTCGAGGCGGGACCGCTCGTTCGAAGCTCGTACCACGCGGGAGAACAGTTCCGCCGCGCGCTGGGATCCGTCCCCGCCTAGATCGGGGTGCGAGGTGGAGGAGCCGGCCTGTACGCCGGATCCTGTCCCGGCCCGAGGGCCGGTGGCGACCATCTGTCTGAGCGCTCTCGCGAGCGCCCCGGGGCCGAAGCCCTCGTGCGGCCTACCCGGGAGCTCGGGCGGGCAGCCCTCGAACGCTCCCTGCTTGGCCTAGCTCCGGGTGGGGCTTGCCGAGCCGGACCGGTCACCCGGTCCGCTGGTGAGCTCTTACCTCACCGTTTCACCCTTGCCGCTGACGCGGCGGTCTGTTCTCTGTGGCGCTTTCCGCGGGTCGCCCCGCCTGGGTGTTACCCAGCACCCTGCCCTGCGGAGTCCGGACGTTCCTCGAGCGTTCCCACCCGCGGCCGCCCGGCCGGCTCCTCCACGCCCAGTATAGGAACCGGTTGACGGGCAGCCCGGGCCGTATCATCGGCCCGTCGATGCGGCGATCTGCGTACGTCCTCATGCTGATCGTGCTGGCGGCGTGCTCGCAGGACACCCTCGGACCGGCGTCCCCGATCGCACCCGCGCAGCTGACGCCGGGACCCGCGCTCGACGCCTCTGCCTCACGTCGCGCGGTCGTCGAGTTCGTCGAGGCGTATCGCGCGTCGCCGCAGCAGGGCGTGGATCCCCTCTTCGGACTCGTCGCGGGCCGGGACCTCGCGGAGTGGGTCCGGTGGCTCGACGTCCAGCACCGAGAGTTCGAAGGGGACATCGGTGCGACCTCGGACGTGCGGGACGTCGAGTTCGTCGGGGCGATCTCGAACGAGGAGTCGACGAGCACGCAGGTGGGTCTGTCCGCCTCCGTCATCTTCACCTACACCCCCTCGGAGGACGACCCGATCCAGCTCGTCCGGGTCCTCGACGGCCCGGTCACGCTCGTCCGGACGGCACCGGCAACCTTCCGGGTGGTCGACCTGCTCCGCAACGGTGTTCCGATGTCCGACGGGATCGTCTCGTTCCCCAACCAGCGGCGCACGGAGGCCGACGTGACGATCCGCCTCACCTCGCTGTTCATGTTCCCGCCCTACTGGCAGTTCAACGTCATCGTCGAGAACCGCGGAGCGACGGACCTCGAGCTCGATCCCGAAGGCGCCGCGCTGTTCGTGGAGACGGCCGACGGGTTCGACCGCGTGGACGGGTCGATCACCGGTTCGCTCGACCTCGTTCCTGCCGGTACGTCCGTCGACGGGCTCATGGTGTTCCGGGCGCAGGACACGGCGGACGGCCGCGTCCTGTCGCTCGTCTACGGCACCGGCTCGGACGCGCTCCAGTTCGAGTTCCCCCTGACGGATCTCGTCACGGTGGTTCCCCCGCCCCCACCGGTCGAGGAGAGCTCGGCGCCGATCGCCCCGAACTAGACCTCGTTCACCGCCAGCCAGGCATCGACGCCCTGGTTCGCCAGGCGGTCGGCCTCGGTGTTGCGCTCGCGCGGGATGTGCTCGTACGTCACGCGGTCGAACGCCGCGGCGAGCGCGCGGACCTCACGATGCAGCTGCTGGAGGGTCGGGTTCTTCACCTTGAAGCGGCCGGCGAGCTGCTCGACCAGCAGCCGGCTGTCCGAGCGCAGCAGCACCTCGCGAGCGCCGAGCTCCCGAGCGCGCTCCAGTCCCCGGATCGCGGCGGTGTATTCGGCGACGTTGTTCGTCGCGATCCCGATCCCCTCGGCGATCTCGGCCAGGACGGCGCCTCCGGGATCGGTGATCTGCGCGCCCACGCCCGCCGGTCCCGGGTTGCCTCGCGAGGCGCCGTCACACGCGACGATCACACGAAGACCACGATCCGCCGGCAGTACTCACACCTCTTCACGCCGTCCGTGCGCTTCAGACGGTCGAGCTCGACCGCGGAGAGCTGCTCGTGGCAGGCCTGACAGACACCGTCCACGATCGCCGCCGCGCCGACGCCGTGCTTCTGGCGACGCAGGTCCTCGTAGAGCTCGAGGAGCTCATCGTCGAACCCGCCGGCCAACACCTCCCGCTCGGTCCCCTTGGCGGTCAGCGTGCTCGTGATCTCGTCGAGCTCACGGATCGCGTCGCCGCCGAGCGCCTCGACCTTCGCGCGAGCGGCCACCACCTCCTCGTCGGCCGCGCCGGTGCGGCCTTGGAGATCCTCGCCTCGCTGCATCTGCTCGAGCAGACCGTCCTCCGCGCGCGACCGGCGTTCCTTGAGGCTCGAGATCTCGTGCTGGAGCGCCTCGAGCTCCTTCGCGTTCGCGATCGAACCGTCGTACATGCGCTTCTCCTCGGCGACCAGCTTCGCGTTCATCGACTCGATCTCGTTCTCGAGGCGGCGTGATTCGCTCGCCACCGCGTCGGATGCGAGCCGGATCTCCCCCAATCGCGATTCCGCCTCCTCCATCTCCTTGCGCACCGCCGAGAGCTCCTCGCCCGCCTCGAGCTCTTCCCGCCGGTGCCCGAGTCGATCGATCGACGTGTCGAGTTCCTGGAGCTCGAGGATCCGATCCAAGCCGCGCATCGCGCGGAAGGGTAGCCGATGGGCTCAGATCAGCGTCAGCTGTTCCGGACGCCGCGTCGAGCGATCGTTCCGATGTCGCCACCGGGGAGGTGTCTCCGGCGCCGGCCTGGTACCGCCCATCGTCGGACACGAGACGGGTGACGGTGCGGCCCAACCGTTCGCGATCGCCGGGGGGCGCGTACGGTCTCGCGTACATCGCCTCGTAGCGTGGCACCAGGTCCGGGTAGTTGGCCGCGAGCCACGGCAGGAACTCCTCGCGCACGCCGGGCCGCAGATGCAGCAGGATCGGCGAGACGTGGGTCGCCCCGGCGTCGAGCGCCGCCGACACCACGGCTCGCAGTTGGGATGGAGCGTCGGTGATGCCCGGCATGATCGGCGCCATCAGGACGCCGCACGGCACCCCTGCCTCGTTCAGCGCCCGGACGGCCTCGATCCGCTTGCGCGGATGCGGCGTTCCCGGCTCGGAACGGCGCCACGCATCCTCGTCGAGCGTGCCGATCGAGAACGCGGCGGCGACGTCCGTGACCTTCGAGGCCTCGCTCAGCAGCTCGAGGTCGCGGAGGATGAGCGTGCCCTTCGTGAGGATCGAGAACGGGTTCCGGTAGTCGGTGAGGGCTTCGATGATCCCCGGCATCAGCCGGTAGCGGCCCTCCACGCGCTGGTAGGGATCGGTGTTCGTCCCCATCGCGATGCCCTCGCCCTTCCAGCGCTTGGCTGCCAGCTGACGGCGAAGCACCTCGGGCGCGTTCACCTTCACGACGATCTTCGTCTCGAAGTCGCGACCGGCGTTCATGTCGAGGAAGGTGTGCGTGGGACGGGCGAAGCAGTTGTGGCTCACGACGCCGTTCGCGATGAAATCGCCGGTCCCGGTGGTGATGTCGAACATCGGGAGCTCGAGTCCGAGCGGTTCGATCCCGACGACACCGAGCGGGGCATCGCTCTTGATCGCGAGGCCGTCGAAGGTTCGCTTGCGCGTGATGGCCGGATCGACCGTGTGAAAGAACGCGAGCCGCTCTCGCAGACCACCGAGTAGACGAACACACTTCATCCCGTTCGCACGCCGAAGATCCTCGACGACGTAAGAGAACTCGAGGCGGTCGAGGCTCGACGTGACCTGGCTGATGATCTCGCCGTTGGTGTTCGAGATCCTGAGGACTCCCCGGCTGCAGCCTCCCTCGGCGTCATAGATGCCGGCGAGGAACCCCTTCCTCCAATCGATCGTAGGGACCCGAGGCCAGGCGATGAGTTCGCCTATCCGCTCAACGTCTGCTCGCCGCTGATTCCGGATCGCTCTGAGCGACTTGCGGTGCTCAGTGGCAGTCTGGAACAAGAAGAACGTCGTCTCGATCCCTTCCACGGAGAGATATCGAGCCGTTCGCTCGAGCCCTTCGTCGTCCACGAGGGCCAACCGGAACTGGTTCACATTCGCCGAGCGTCCATCGGGCCGGCGATACCGATAGGCGCTCAGGAGGGCGTCCCCCCGCACCATGCCGGTGAGATACCCGCGTCGGTACTCCTCGTCCTCGGCTGGCGCGGGAGCGAACCCGCCTACTCCGAGAAGCTTGTTGTTCGTCGTTAGGAATGGTCGTTGCCCGGCTCCTCGCTTGGCGGGGGCGACGTGCTTCCATCCTCGTGATGCCGTAAGGAACCGATGATCACCGCTCGCGACCAGCTCGGTGCCATCCTCCAACGTGACACGCCAGGCCGACTTGACGGTCTCCCAGTGCGCCATGACCGTCGTCGGCACGTACCGTCGGTAGCGGCCCCGCACGTTCGTGCCGTAGATGGTGTCGCCGACGTTGAGCTTCGCGATTGGCTTCGTCCGTCCGTTGGCAAGCAGGATCTCCGTGTCCCCACACATGCAGAAGGTGCAAGCATGGCTGCATCCTCGATACGGGTTGATCGAATACTTGAACGGCAGGTAGTTGCCGGGGACGGGGTTGATGATCGTCTTGCACTCGGTCTCGATGAACTCCATGCCGCGGAACTCGGGAGTGTCGAATCGCCGGCGGGCGATCTCGAAGAGCTGTTCCGGCGGCACGGGGCGACGATAGAACATACGTTCGAGTCCGGTCAACCCCACGATCGGCACCCCACATAGGCTTCGGGTCCATGGCGCTTTGGCTCGCCCGGCACGGGGAGACCGAGTGGACCGTCTCGGGCCGGCACACCGGCAGCACGGACATCGCGCTCATCCGCGATGGCGAGCTCCAGGCCATCGCGCTCGGGAAACTGCTCGCGGATCGGTCCTTCGCCCGCGTGTTCGCGAGCCCGATGCGTCGGGCGAAGGAGACGGCCCGGCTGGCCGGGTTCGGCGATCGGTTCGAGGTCCTCGCGGAACTCCGAGAGGTCGACTACGGCGAGTACGAGGGCGTGACGACCTCGCAGATCCACGAGCAGGACCCCGGATGGGAACTGTTCCGAGACGGCTGCCCCGGTGGCGAGTCACCCGAGCAGATGACCGAACGGGCGGACCGCCTCCTCTCGCGGCTGGAGGCACTCTGGGGGCGAGGTTCTGCTGTTCGGGCACGGTCACATCTTCCGGGCGACCGCCGCTCGGTTCCTCGGGCTCCCGATCGCGAGCGCCACCAACCTCCGCCTCGACGCCGGAACGCTCTCGATCCTCGCGACCGGTCGCGACGGGCCCTCGCTCGTGCTGTGGAACCACCGGGTCCCCGCGCGTGCCGTGGTCGTCGCCGACCTCGCCGCTGGGATCCCTCGGGCGGCCCCGTGAGCCGCCACGACTAGGATGCGGCCGTGGGTTGCCTGCTCGGCGTCGTCGCGATCATCACGCCGCGTTTCATCCTATTCCTCCTGTGGCTGTTCTCCGACTACCTCAACGCGGCGTTCTCGAGCGGATGGTGGGGCATCCTCGGCTTCTTCTTCCTGCCGACCACCACGATCGCCTACGCCATCGCGCAGAACGAGTTCACGACCCTGACGGGCGGGATCGAGGCGGCGGGCATCGTCGTCATCGTGCTCGGCGTCGCGATCGACCTGGGCTGCTCGGTGGTTCGGGGCGCGGCATCATGCGTCGGGACTGATACCGAGGAATAGTGCCACCCTCCCCATCGTTGGCGTAGCCAGACCCGAGGGAAGGAAGGACCGATGCCCGCAGTCTCGCCGAAGGACCCGACCGCGCTCCCCCGCATCCTGACCCCGGCCGACGCGCGCACGCGGCCGGTCGTGGACGTCGTCGATGCGCCGACGTTCCTCGAGGGCGCCGGCTTCAAGGTTCGCCGGGCGACCGCCGCGCTCGATCTGCGGCTCGCGGACCCGTTCCTGCTGCTCGACCACATGGGTGCGGTCGAGTACGCGCCCGGCGAGGCGAAGGGTGCCCCCGATCACCCGCATCGGGGCTTCGAGACCGTGACCTACATGATGGACGGCAAGATCCGTCACCGAGACTCGAACGGCGGTGGCGGCGTGATCACGGACGGCGCGACGCAGTGGATGACGGCGGGCGCCGGCATCGTGCACTCCGAGATGCCGACGGAGGATCTCGTGGCGGCCGGCGGCCTGTTCCACGGCGTCCAGCTGTGGGTGAACCTGCCCGCGTCGAACAAGTGGAACCCGGCCCGATACCAGGACATCACGTCGAGCCGGTTGGAGCTGCTCGCCTCCGAGGATGCCGGCGCCGTCCTTCGCGTGATCGCCGGGCAGGTCGGCGAACACCTGGGTCCCGGCAGCACGTTCACGCCGATCACCTACGCGCACGCGAGCGTCGCCGCCGGCGCGCGTCTCCGTGTGCCCTGGCGCCCGGACTTCAACGCGCTGGTGTACGTCCTCGCGGGCAACGGCAGCGTCGGCTCGGAGCGTCGGCCCATCCGCGAGGGCCAGCTCGCGATCTTCGACGCCGGCGATGCCCTCGAGGTACACGGCTCGAGCGAACAGGACTCCCGCTCCCCGGCGCTCGAGGTGCTGCTGCTCGGCGGACGGCCGATCGGCGAGCCGGTGGCCTGGTACGGGCCGTTCGTCATGAACACGAAGCAGGAGATCGTCGAGGCCATCGACGACTACCAGGCCGGACGCATGGGTTCGATCCCCGCGGAGACGCTCGACGACGCGGACTGATCGCACACGGCGGTAGGGTCCGCGCGTGAGCACCGCGCCGGCGTTCGAGCACGAGGAGGCGACGATCGCCCGACTCCAGGCCTCGATGGAGGAAGGCGCGCTCACCGCGCGGGCGCTGGCGCGGGCGTACCTCGAGCGGATCGAGGCGTTGGATCCCGAGCTCGGCTCGGTGCTCGAGACCGATCCCGATGCCCTCGAGACCGCGGAGGCGCTCGACGCGGAGCGCTCGTCCAACGGGCCCCGAGGAGCCATGCACGGGATCCCCGTCCTGATCAAGGACAACATCGACACCGCCGACCGGATGAAGACCACGGCGGGCTCGTTCGCGCTCGGCGAGGTGCCTCCGACGCGCGACGCGTCCCTCGTCGGGAGGCTGCGCGACGCCGGTGCCATGATCCTCGGCAAGGCGAACCTGTCGGAGTGGGCGAACTTCCGTTCCACGCGCTCGTCGAGCGGTTGGAGCGCTCGGGGCGGGCAGTGCCGCAACCCGTACGCGCTCGAGCGGAGCCCGTGCGGCTCGAGCTCTGGGTCCGGGGTCGCCGTCTCCGTGAACCTGTGCGCGGTCGCGGTCGGGACCGAGACCGATGGCTCGATCGTGTGCCCGTCGTCCGTGAACGGGATCGTCGGCATCAAGCCGACCGTCGGGCTCGTGAGCCGCTCCGGCGTCGTGCCGATCTCGCACTCGCAGGACACGCCGGGACCGATGGCCAGGACCGTCGCGGACGCCGCGGCGCTCCTCTCCGCACTGGCCGGCCCGGACGAAACGGATGCAGCGACGGGAGGGGCGCGCTTCGAGCCCGACTACGCATCCTTCGTGGACGCGGACGGACTGCGAGGTGCACGGATCGGGGTCGCTCGCCACCTCGCCGGGTTCCACGATCGCGTGGACCGGCTGTTCGACGTGGCGCTCGATGCGATGCGCGACCTCGGCGCCGAGCTCGTCGACCCGGTGGAGATCCAGCACGTGTCCGATCTCGAGGAGCCCGAGCTCGAGGTGCTCTACTACGAGTTCAAGACCGATCTCGAGGCCTACCTGCAGGGACTGGGGCCGGCGCAGCCGTACCGAACGCTCGCCGATCTGATCGGATTCAACGTGTCGCATGCGGACGTCGAGTTGCCGTACTTCGGGCAGGAGCATTTCGAGAAGGGCGCCGAGAAGGGCCCGTTGACCGAGCCCGCGTACGTCGAGGCGCTCGAGACCTGCCGGCGGCTCGCACGGGACGAGGGTCTGGACGCCGTGTTCGATACGCACCGGTTGGACGCCGTTGTCGTCCCGTCGAATGCCCCCGCGTGGCTGACCGACTACGCGAACGGCGACCACTACATCGGCGGGAACTCGACACCGGCCGCGGTGGCCGGCTACCCGAGCGTCACCGTGCCGATGGGGTTCGCGTTCGACCTGCCGATCGGCATCTCGTTCATGGGGCGGCCGTGGAGCGAGGGCCTCCTGATCCGGCTCGCGTCGGCATTCGAGGCGGCGACGAGCGCGCGTCGGCCGCCCGCATCCACACCGGTAGGACCGGGTGGGCGCTGAAGGATTCGAACCCTTCGACGGCCCGCTTGTAAGCTGCGATCGTCGAGCGCGTCCACGCGAATCCTCTGATGGAGGGACCTACGTGAAGCGTCTCGTTCTGGGGCTGCTCATGGTCCTGGCGGCGTGCGACGGAGGGAACGGCGAGCCGGCCGGCACCGCCACAGCTACCGGTGCCTCGCGCACTGGTCCCGCCGAAACCACCCAGGTCCCTGACATGTCAGGTGCGCACCTGGGCGTCGCACGGGCTGCAGCAGGTGATGCCGAGCTGACCATGCTCATCGAGGAGAGGAGATACTCCCGCCAGCCGGTCGACGTCGTCCTGAGGCAGGAACCGGAGGCCGGGGAATCGGTGCCGGTTGGGACCACCGTCTACGTCGTGGTTGCTCGACCCTTCCCTCGCATCCCAAGCGTCGTCGGAAGGAGCGAGGCCCGAGCCAAGGTTGCGGTCAAGGCGGCTGGCTACCTCGTCAGGGTCACCAAGCGAGACTCCACGACGCACCCCGATGGCGAGGTCGTCCGACAACGCCCCCGTGGGAGTACCGAGGCGAGGCCGGGGCGGCTCGTGACGATCGTCGTGGTGAACAACACGTGCACGCCCGGATACCGGCCGTGCATACGGCAGGGGCGAGACGTCGACTGCCTCCCGGCCAACGGCGCCAACGGCCCGAGGTTCACGTCGATGATCTATCGCGTCACCGGTGTCGATGTGTACGACCTTGATGACGACGAAGATGGGGTCGGCTGCGACTAGGGCGATGCCGCCGGCTCGCTCGGCACGTTTGCGGCACGCGGGCGACGGCGGCGTCGTCTCGATCGAGGCTGCGAAGCGTTGGTCAGCCGCTTGACGCGTGGGCGCTGAAGGACTCGAACCTTCGACCGCTCGCTTGTAAGGCGAGTGCTCTACCTCTGAGCTAAGCGCCCGTCCACACGGGCTCGACCGGTTCGCCGCGCACGTGCCCGCAGGCCCGGCACACGACCTGCCCGAGCATCGCGGACAGCCGCGTCGCGCCGCAGGACTCGCAGCGGTCGAGTTGCACCGCCCAGTCCGGGCGCTCCTCCTGGCACCGTGGGCACACGAGCACCTGCCGGCCCCCAGACGTCGCCCGCACCCACGGTCGCTCCCGTTTGTCGGGATCGTACGTGGGGCGGCCGCACAGGTAACACGTCGGCCGGTGCTCGGGCGCGACCGGGTCTTCGGTCGAGCTCACGGCTGCCAAGGATACGGGAGCGGCGGCCCGGGGTCAGCCGGGCGTCCGGAACGCGTCGCCCGAGCGGAACACGGCGGTCGCGCCGGCGTGCCGGACCATCGCGCCGCCCTCCCCGAAGACCCTCCACGATCCCCCGTCGCCGAGGATCGCCGTGCGTTCGTCCAGACCCACGAACCACGACCTCCTCGGGATCCGGCTCATCACCGAGCGTGCGCAACCCGGGGATGACCTTCAGCTTGTCCCAGTGCACGCCGAACGAGACGTGCGGGACCAGGCCGAGCCCGAACGTCCACCCGGTCCGGGCATCGTTCGAGCGACCACGCTCGCGGCGCTGGCTCGCGATGAGGGCGCCGGCGCTACAGCCCGCGAAGACCGCGCCGTCATCGAGCGCGCGCGTCAGCGCATCCCAGAGCCGGGTGCCGTGGATCGTCGACGCGAGATGCTGCGGTTTCCCGCCCGAGAAGAACACCATCGCGGTGCCCTCGAGCTCGGCGGCGCGCTCCGTTCGCTCGGCGTCGGCTCGCGTCCGGACGTCGACGAGGCGGGCGTCCACACCGATCGAGCCGTAGTGTTCGAGCCCCATCCGCGCCCAGCGCTCGAACACCTCGTCGCCCTCGGCCGAGCTCGCGGTCGGGAGAACCGCGACGGCTCCGCTCCGGCCCCCGAGCGCGATACGCTCCACCTCCTCGGACCACGGCTCGAACTCGCCCGAGCCCATGAGGAGGAACGTCCTGGTCGAAACCACCACGATCGAGCGTATCGGGAGGCCGGAAGGAGGGTGCCGTGATGGATGAACCACGCCCGGCAGACGGGGTCGTCACGCGACTGGAGGCAGCGGGGGATGTCCGGGTGGGGCGCGCGCTCGTCGGTGCGATCGACGCCCGCGACGTCTCGATCGGCCAGGCGGCCGCCGGTCTGGTCAACGCCCAGGGCACCATGTCGATCCACCAGGGCGGATGCGGCCCGGCACTCATCGGTGGGGATCTGTCGATCCGGCAGGGCGGATGCGGGCCGTCGATCGTTCGAGGGAACCTGTCGATCGAGCAGGGCGGCACGCAGAGCGTGATCGCCGCCGGCGGCGCGACGATCGGTCGCGGGGCGTTCGTGGGCGCCGTCGTCTCTCCCAAGGTGACGATCGAGGATGGCGCGCGCGTCCTGGTGGCGACGCCGGCGGCGATCGCGGCGGGCGCCGCCGTCGGAGCGTTGATCGCGATCGCCGCGAGGCGACGTCGCTAGCGCGTTTCGGCGTCGGCGAGGCGGCGCGCCAGCACCGGCAGCATCCCGACGGCGACGTTCGGCTCCCGCCGCAACAGGTCGGAGAACGCCGACCGCCCGATCGCCACGCCCTTGACCGGCGTGCTGGCTCGGACCCGAGCCACGCGCGTCACGCCGTCGGCGAGGATCGCGAGCTCGCCGACGAACTCGCCCGGCCCGAGCTCGACCGGACCGTTGGGAAGGTCGACCGTCACGGTCCCCTCGGTGATGCAGAACATCCCCGAGCCGGGCTGACCGTGCTCCACGAGCACGCGTCCGGCCGGCACCTCGAACTCGGAGCTGACCTCGGCCACCGATGTGAGCGCCGCCTCGTCCAGCTCCGCGAACAGCGGGATCCCGCGCAGGCGTTCGAGCTCCTCGGTCACAGGCCCACCCCTTCCCGTCCGATCTCCCGGTCACCCACCATGGGTTGCAACGCAGCCGTCTCTGGTGTCTCGGCAGGCTCGAGCGCGGCCGCCTCGGGCACCTCGACGACCATCTTGCCACCGGGACGGTGCCGGCCACCCACGCCGCGGGCTCGCCATGCTGCCACGATGGTCGCGCCGACCCCGAACACCGACCCGGCCACCCACACGAGGACACCGAGCCACGGGATCAGCGAGACGACGGCCAGGATCGCCCACCCGATCGCGAACGCCAGGAGCCTTCCGCGCGGCTCGCGCCAGATGCGGCGTCCGAGCGCGAACGCTGCAAGGGCAAGACCGACGGAGTAGAGGAGGAACAGCGCCAGGAGCAGTCCCAACCCGAAGGGCAACCACACGAGGGAGACGATCGCGAGCGCGCCGGCGATCGGGAGCGCGACGAACGCCACCGCGCCCCATCCCGTCGACGCCCACGGCGCCGTGCGCGAGGCGTTCGACACCGCGTCCGCCCCTCGAGGCGCGAGCAGGAGCAGCAGCAGTCCGAGCGCGAGGACCGACATCCAGATCGCGAGCCACGGAGCGAATCGACCC
The DNA here is from genome assembly GCA_963771385.1 of uncultured Actinomycetes bacterium. GTDB lineage: Bacteria > Actinomycetota > UBA4738 > UBA4738 > HRBIN12 > DASSJM01. The sequence goes on along the minus strand of CAVYTE010000002.1, from coordinate 159,333 downwards.
AGCGCCGCGATCGGTGTTCGGAAGGTGAAGGCGCTGCCCTCGCGTACCGATCCGTCGACCTGTGCACCGGGGACCACCCGGACACGCCCCCGAGCGATCACGTCGCCGAGCACGTGCGAGCTGCCTCCCAGTGTGACGGGACCGCCCACGTTCACGACCGAACCGCTCACCTGCCCGGCGACCTGGATCCGCCCGTCGATCACGACGATGTCCCCTCGGACGAGGCCGGCGACCACCACGGTCCCGCGCAGCACGACGACCTCGCCGACCTCGTCACCACGGCGGACCAGCACATCGCCCGCGAGCACGATCTGATCTCGCGGCTCCTCCGGTGGCAGTTCGAACTGCGCCCACGCAGGAGCGGCGGCCCACAGCGTCACGGCTGCGAGCAGCAGGGCGAGGACCGAGCGGGCTCGCGGCATCACCGCATGCTACCGGCGCGTGCGGGACCGGAAGGCGGTCGGAGGGTGTCCGGGCTTCGCGGTACGGTGAGTCGATGAGCCTCGACCGCTTCTCGCCTGCCGTCCGCGAGTGGTTCACCTCGACGTTCGAGGCCCCCACGGCCGCGCAGGCCCAGGGCTGGCCGGCGATCGCCGGCGGGCAGCACACGTTGATCCTCGCGCCGACCGGGTCGGGTAAGACGCTCGCCGCATTCCTGTGGGCGCTCGACCGGCTCATGACCGAGCCGCCTCCCCCCGCCGATCGGCGGTGCCGGGTCCTGTACGTGTCGCCGTTGCGCGCGCTGGCCGTCGACGTCGAGAAGAACCTCCGGGCGCCGCTCACCGGCATCGGCCTCGCGGGCGAGCGGCTCGGCGAGCACGTCCACGAACCCAAGGTGGCGATCCGCACGGGCGACACACCGGCGAACGAACGCCGCCGCATCCAGGCGCGCCCCCCCGACATCCTCATCACCACGCCGGAATCGCTCTATCTGATGTTGACGTCCCAAGCGCGGGAGGTCCTGCGCAGCGTCCGATGGGTGATCGTCGACGAGATCCATGCCCTCGCGGGGACCAAACGGGGCGCGCATCTCGCCCTCTCGCTCGAACGGCTCGAGGCGATCGCGCACGCGTCGCCGCAACGGGTCGGGCTCTCGGCCACCCAGCGCCCGCTCGAGGAGATCGCCCGGTTCCTCGGCGGGCAGACCGAGCGGGGTCCCCGGCCCGTCACGATCGTGGACGCCGGCCACCGCAAGCCGATGGCGGTGGAGGTCGTCGTTCCGGTCGAGGACATGACGGAGCTCACCGACCTCGCCGAGACCCCGCAGCGCATGCCGGCGATGGATGGTCCCGCGTCGCCCGGGACGGCTCCTCCTCGCGCGTCGATCTGGCCGGCGATCCATCCCCGCCTCCTCGAGCTGATCCAGGCGCATCGATCCACGATCGTGTTCGTGAACGCGAGACGGCTGGCCGAGCGCCTCTCCGCGCGACTGAACGAGCTGGCAGGCGAGGAGCTGGCGCTCGCCCACCACGGTTCGATCTCGCGGGAGCAGCGCCTCGCGATCGAGGACCGGCTCAAGGCCGGAACGTTGAAGGCGATCGTGGCGACGAGCTCCCTGGAGCTCGGGATCGACATGGGCGCGGTCGACCTCGTGATCCAGGTCGAATCCCCCGGGTCGGTCTCCCGCGGTCTGCAACGGATCGGTCGCGCCGGTCACCAGGTCGGCGAGCCGTCGCGGGGCAAGGTCTTCCCCAAGTACCGCGGCGACCTGCTCGAGGCGACGGTCGTGGTGAAGCGGATGCTCGAGGGGGCGATCGAGGAGACGCGCTACCCGCGGATCCCACTGGACGTGCTCGCGCAGCAGCTCGTCGCGATGTGCGCGACCGACGAGTGGCGGCTCGAGGACCTGGCCCGTGTCGTTCGTCGGGCCGCGAACTACGCGGAGCTGTCGGACGAGCTGCTGCACAACGTGCTCGACCTCCTCGCGGGCCGATACCCGTCGGACGAGTTCGCTGAGCTCCGCCCCCGGATCGTGTGGGACCGGCGGAGCGACACGCTGCGCGCGCGCGAGGGCGCCGGCCGGATCGCGATCGCATCGGGCGGGACGATCCCGGACCGCGGCCTCTTCGGTGTGTTCACGGTGGATGGTCGCCGGGTGGGCGAGCTCGATGAGGAGATGGTGTACGAGAGCCGTCGCGGCGAGGTGTTCGTCCTGGGGGCGACCTCGTGGCGCATCGAGGACATCACGCTCGACCGGGTGATCGTGTCGCCGGCGCCGGGCGAGCCGGGCAAGATGCCGTTCTGGCACGGCGACCGGCCGGGGCGCCCGATCGAGCTCGGGCGCGCGATCGGCGCGGCGACCCGCGAGCTCGCGGCCGAGTCGCACGAGGTTCGGATCTCGCAGCTGCGGGAGGGGTTCGGCCTCGACGAGCTCGCCGCCGAGAACCTCGCCGCCTACCTCGAGGATCAGCGTGACGCGACGGGCGTGATCCCCGACGACCGGACGATCGTCGTGGAGCGGTTCCCCGACGAGCTCGGCGACTGGCGCGTCTGCATCCTGTCGCCCTTCGGCGCGCGGGTACATGCGCCCTGGGCGATGGCGATCGAGGGCAGGCTCGGCGAACGACACGGCCTCGACGTCCAGGTGCTCTGGAGCGACGACGGCATCGCGATCCGCCTGCCCGAATCGGAGGAGCGGATCCCTCTCGAGGATCTGCTGTTCGACCCGGACGAGGTCGAGGAGCTCGTCGTCTCGAGGTTGCCCGGCACGACGCTGTTCACGACGACGTTCCGAGAGTCGGCCGCCCGGGCCCTCCTCCTGCCGCGACGGACGCCGGGCCGGCGAACGCCCCTGTGGCAACAGCGACAACGGGGAGCCGACCTGCTCGAGGTCGCATCGCGCCATCCGACGTTCCCGATCCTGCTCGAGGCGACGCGCGAGTGCCTGCGCGACGTGTTCGACGTCCCGGCGCTCAAGGAGGTGCTCGGCGACGTGCGCGCCCGGCGGATCCGCGTGGTCCCCGTCGACACACCTCGCTCATCGCCGTTCGCGCAGTCGCTGCTGTTCCGGTGGATCGCGGTGTACATGTACGCGTACGACGCGCCGCTGGCGGAGCGGCGCGCGGCGGCGCTCGCGCTCGACCGCGACCTGCTCCGAGAGCTCCTCGGCGCGGAGGACCTGCGCGAGCTCATCGATCCCGGCGCACTCGCAGCACTCGAGCTCGAGCTGCAGCATCTCACCGGGGAACGGCGCGCCCGGAACGCCGACGACGTGCACGACCTGCTCCGCCGGCTGGGAGACCTCGACGCCTCGGAGGTGACGGCTCGATCGGCCACCGACCCGTCGGCCTGGCTCGACGAGCTCGAGCGCGCGGGTCGCGCGCTCCGCGTCCGCGTCGCGGGCCTCGAGCGGTTCATCGCGGTCGAGGACGCGGCCAGGTTCCGCGACGCGCTCGGTGCCGCCCTGCCGATCGGCGTTCCGACGGTGTTCGCGGAGTCCTCGCCCGCACCGCTCGAGGGGCTGGTCGCCCGCTACGCGAGGACCCACGGCCCGTTCGATGCGCGCGACGTGGCGGGACGCTTCGGGGTGACCGAGGACCGCGTCGCGGGCGCTCTGGCATCGCTCGCGTCGAAGGACCGAGTCCTGCTCGGCGAGTTCCGGCCGGGCGGGCTGCACCGGGAATGGTGCGACGCCGACGTGCTCCGGTCGATCCGGCGTCGGTCGCTCGCGGCGTTGCGCAGGGAGGTCGAACCCGTGGACGCCACAACGCTCGGCCGCTTCCTGCCCGAGTGGCAGGCGCTCACCCGCCCGCGCAGCGGTCCGACGGCGTTGGTCGACACCGTGGAGCAGCTCCAGGGAGCCGCCATCCACGCGTCGATCCTGGAGTCGGACGTCCTCCCAGCCCGGGTGCGCGGCTACCGGCCCGCCGACCTCGATGCACTGTGCGCGAGCGGCGACGTCGTGTGGATGGGCGCGGGCGGCATCGGAGCGGACGACGGTCGGATCACGCTCGGGTTCCGCGAGCACCTCCGGCTCACGGCCCCGCCGCCACCGGAGCACCTTCCCGACGGGGCCGTGCACGATGCGCTCCGCGAGCGCCTGCGCGCACACGGCGCGTCCTTCTGGCCGGAGCTCCTCGCGGCCTCGGGTGTCTCGGACGAGCGCGTCGTGCTGGGCGCGCTCTGGGATCTCGTCTGGGCGGGCGAGGTCACGAACGACACGCTCGCCCCCCTCCGCGCGTTCCTCCTGCGACGGCCGGCGAAGGCAGCCAGGAGCGGTGCCAAACCGAGGCCGGGCGCGCTCCGCCGAGCGGGACCGCCGAGCGCCGCCGGGCGATGGTCGCTCGCGACCACGCTCCTCGAGCCGACGCCCTCCCCACCGAGGCCGCCCACGCCCGCGCGATGCAACTGCTCCAGCGACACGGGGTGCTGACCCGCGAAGCGGTCCTTGCCGAAGGTGCCCCGGGTGGCTACGCGGGGGTGTACGGCGTTCTCCGAGCGCTCGAGGAGTCCGGCCACCTGCGGCGTGGCTACTTCGTCGACGGGCTCGGAGCCGCGCAGTTCGCGCTGCCCGGGGCCGTCGACCGCCTACGCGACCTGCGCGCGCCCGATCGGGAGTCGAACCCGGTGACGCTCGCTGCCGCGGACCCCGCCCAACCCTTCGGCGCCGCCCTGCCCTGGCCGGAGAACGTGGGCCGGCCCGCGCGTGGGGCCGGCGCCTACGTCGTGCTGGCCGATGGCCGCGTCGCGGCGTACCTGGAACGCGGCGCTCACGCCCTGCTCACGTTCGCCGTCGCGGCCGAGACCGCCTGGGTCGACGGGATCGCCTCGCTCGTCAAGGACGGCCGCGTGCGCCGGATCGAGCTCTCTCGGATCGACGGCGCGCCCGCGGCCGCGTCACCGTTCGCCGACGCGCTCCGCGCGGCCGGGTTCGTCGACGGCTACCGCGGACTCGTCCTCCGCGGCTAGATCGCGGGTGCTCGGAGCGGCGGCGGGCCCGGCGCTCATGCGGCTCCGACCGTCTCCTCGACCTCCTGGGTCGCCGCCAGCCACGAGTACGCCTCCTCCTCCTGTGCGAAGTGCAACCGGAGGATCGCGTGGAGCCCGTACAAGACCCGACGGAGCTCGACGAGATCCTCGGGTCCGGGCCCATCCGGCGGAAGCTCGCGCAGGAGGTGCCCGAAGAGACGGCCGAGGTGTTCGATCTCCATGTGGGCCCGTTCCATCGTGCCCATCGGATCCTCGCCGCCCATGAGCTTCGCCACCACCGGATAGACGACCGACTCCTCCTCCTGCTCGTGCTGCACGAGGCGCTCGAGCAGGAACCACCTGATCCGCTCGAGCTCCTCGGCGGCCTCGGCGGGCGTGAGCACCTCGAGGCGATCGGCGACGGCACGGATCCGCTGGAGGTCCGGGACGAATTCCTGATGTTCGGCCCGGAACCGCTCGCCGACGTCCGTGCCGGGACCGGTCCGGCCGCGCGTCTGGCGGTCGGGCCGCAGCGCGCGCAGCGCGTTCACGATCACGGCCACGTCGATCGCCTCCTGCACGATCGCACCGGCGACCGGCGTCAGCAGCCCGAACGCCGCGACCACCATCGCCACGACCGACAGCCCCATCCCGACGACCACGCTCTGCAGCGCGATCGCGCGCGATCGGCCGGCGATCCGGATCGCCTCGGCGACGCGATCGAGACGATCGACCACGAGGACGACATCCGCAGCCTCGGACGACGCCGTCGCACCACGAGCCCCCATCGCGACCCCGACGTCGGCCGCGGCGAGCGCCGGCGCGTCGTTCACCCCGTCGCCGACCATGATCGTGACGCCGTCCTCGCCCTCCGCCCGCACGGCGTCGACCTTGTCGGCCGGATCACGCTCGGACAGGATCCGGTCGACCCCGAGCGCGATGCCGACGGACTCGGCGACGTCGGGGTGATCGCCGGTGACCATCACGACCCGTTTGATCCCCGCGCGCCGGAGCGAACGGATCACCCGCGGGGTATCGGGCCGCACCGGGTCGTCCAGAACCAACGCCCCCGCGATCCGATCGTCGATCGCGACGAGCACGCACGACGATCCCTCCATCGCGCTGCGCCTCCGGACCTCTCGGGCGCGGGGCGGGATCTGCCGGGTCCGCGCGAGCCACGACGCCTTGCCGAGGGCCACCCGCCTGCCATCGACGGTCCCCTCGATGCCGGACCCCGGTTCCTCGCGCACGTCCTCCGGGAACCGAAGCTCGTACCCGCGGTGTCGAGCGGCAACGACGATCGCGGTGGCGAGCACATGCGGCGAGACCTGATCGAGTGACGCGGCGAGGCGGAGCACGTCGTCCGGGTCGTGTTCCTCGAACGCCTCGAGGTGCGCGAGCTCGGGAGTGCCGGTCGTCAACGTCCCGGTCTTGTCGAACAGCAGGACCCGGCCGCGCGCGAGCGTCTCGAGGGCGCCTCCGCCCTTCACGATGATGCCTCGTTTCGCCGCGCGCGAGATGCCCGCGACGATCGCGATCGGGGCGGCGAGGATCAGCGGACACGGCGTCGCCACGACGAGGACCGCCAGGGCGTGCACGGGATCGCCCGACCACCACCACGCGGCCCCGGCGATCACGAGCGCCAACGGGATGAACGCGAGCGCGTAGCGGTCGGCGAGGCGAACGAAGGGCGCCTTCTCCCGTTGCGCCTGTTCGACGAGGCGCACGATCCCGGCGTACGTGCTTCGGTCGGCCGTCGCGATCGCCCGGATATCGAACGCCGGACCCGCGTTCACCGAACCCGAGCGCACCTGGTCGCCCTCGCCGCGCTCGACCGGCCGAGATTCCCCGGTGAGCGCGGATTCGTCGAGCACCGCGTTCCCCGAGACGAGCAGTCCGTCGACGGGGACGACCTCCCCCTGTTTGACGAGGAGCAGGTCACCGGGCTCGACGGCGTCGATCGGAACGGAGGTGAGGGCCCCCTCCGTGTACCGATGCGCGGTCCGGGGGGCGCGCTCCAACAGCGCCGAGAGCTCCCGATGCGCGCGCGCGTCGGCGAAGTCCTCCAGGGACCGGCCGGTGGAGAGCATGAACGCGATCACCGCCCCGGCGAGGAACTCGCCGAGCGCCAGCGCCCCGGCCATCGCGAGCAGTGCGATCAGGTCGACGCCCGCCTCGCGCCGCCAGAGGCCGGACAGGACCTCCCAGGCGATCGGCACGAGGCCGACGGCCGTGGTGATCGCCCATGCGACGTTCGCGGCGTCGTGCTCGTCGGCGAACCACAGGAACCCGCCGGCGACGATCCCGATCGCCGACGACACCAGGAGGGCGGCGTTCCACGAGAGCCGGCCCCGTTCCACGGTCACGCCCGGGACAGCCGGCCGCGAACGTGGGGGGTCAGCGCGACGTCGCGCGTGGCCATCCAGAGGTCGTAGGACAACACGCCGTCACGCACCTCGAGCCGTCGGCGGAGGTCCGTGACCGGACTCGCCGTGGAGGTCAGCCCGACCCGCCTCGAGGCGACGTCGAGGACGCCGTCGGCGACCGTTCCCTCCGCGACCTCGGTGATGCCGATCGGGTGTGCGAGGACGAGCTCGACGCGTCCCGGACCGGAGGGCCGAAGGAAGCCGCGTTCGAGATGGATCGCCGAGCCGTCGTCCGGGGACCACGATCGTTGGGCGTACGTGACGAAGGCGTCGCCGACATGATCGAACCGCATCTCCTCGCCGTACGCGAACGCGTCGATCCCCGGCCATTCCCCTTCGCCCACACCGCGCCAGGTCCCGAGGAGGAACTCGAGCTCCGAAAGATCCGCGTGCAGCGGCGGCGCGTGGCCCTCGGTGCCCTGCGCGGCCGCGGCGGACGACCCCGGCTCCATCGAGCGACGCTACCACGGGCAGACCTCGCCACCGGACACGGCCACCGGACGCCCCACCGTTCGCCGCCGCCGAACACTACGTCGGAGTTGGTAGCGTGGCGACATGCCGACGGTCGCACGCTTCAACGTCACGCCCGTGAAGTCGACCGCGTTGCTCCACCCGGACCGCCTGCGGTTCGAGCGGCACGGGGTGCCCGGGAACCGTGAATTCCTCCTCGTGGACGAGACCGGCCGGCACATCGGCGGCACGAAGGTCGGGATCCTCCAGCAGATCCGTTCCGCCCACGATCCCGAACGCGACGAGCTGACCCTGGCGTTCCCGGACGGGACGGTCGCGACCGGTTCCGCGGCGGGCGGCGAGCCGGTCGAGGCGCGCTTCTCGCGACGGTCGGTGGCGGCTCGGCTCGTGGACGGCCCGTGGACCGAGCCGCTCGCGAAGCACGCGGGCCGTCCACTGCGGCTCGTGCGCGTCCAACACACCGGCGACGCGAACGACGTCCGCCCGGTCACGCTCGTCTCGCTCGAGTCGGTCGAGGAGCTCAGCCGTCGGGGCGAGCGGGAGCACCCGGTCGACGCCGGACGGTTCCGGATGACGATCGAGATCGAAGGGGTCTCGACGCCGCATGAGGAAGACACGTGGGAGGGCAGCCGGGTCCGGATCGGCGAGGCCGTGCTGAGCCTGGAGGGGGCCGTCCCGCGCTGCGCCGTCACCACCCTGGCTCCCGAGACCGGCCTGCGCGACTTCCCCACGCTCAGCGTGATCAAGCACTATCGCGGGGAGAACGACGACGGCCTTCCGTTCGGCGTGTACGCGGACGTGGTCGAGCCCGGCGAGGCCAGGGTGGGAGACCCGCTCGAACCTCTCGCGTGACCCGGGGGCTACAGGCCATCTGCGTCGCGACGCCGAAGTCCCCGCCGTTATGGCCCCACATCCGCTCACCGTCGAACGACCGCTGGTACCAGAGCAATCCCTGTCCGGCGATCACGTCCGGGATCTGGCTTCGACGGATCTCCCCGACCGAGGATGCCTGCAGGATCCGCATCCCGTTCCACTCCCCCATCCCCACGAACGCGAGCAGGTGTCTCGCGAGCTGCGGAGCGCTCGTCCGAAGCGCCCCGTCCGGGTAGTCGGGGTACCCGTACTGGCCGTACGCGACGTATCGCTCCGAGGATCGGTCCCACCGATACGGCATCGCGACGTTGCCTCGGTCGAGTCCGCGCAGGTGCCAGCCCGTCTCCCGCATGCCGAGGGGACCGAAGATGCGTTGGTCGCACCACTCGTCGAACCCGATCCCCGAGAGCGACTCGACGACGTAGGCAGCCAGCGCCGCTGCGATGTTCGAGTAGCGGTACGCCGTCCCGGGCGCGAACGGGTAGAAGTTCTTCTCCTCCACGTACAGTCGTCCGTCCTCGACCAGGTACCTGCGCAGGAAGGCGCCGAGCGGCACCGGCGAATCCCCGTGCGAGTACAGCGAGCCGGGCTGACCCGGGCGCCCCCAGACCGAGTACCGATCCCGGATGCTCGACGTGTGCGTGAGCAGCATGCGGAGCGTGATCGCGACGTCGGGATGTTCGGGGTTCCGCACGTCGAACGGGAGGAGCTCGTTCACGTCGTCGTCGAGCTCGACCAGCGCATCTTCGACCGCCTGCATCACCGCCGTCGCGATGAAGGTCTTCGAGATCGATGCGAGCATGAACACGGTGCCGGCGGTCGTCGGCACATCGCGGCCGACGTTCAGTCGTCCGAAGCCGCGCGCCCATGCGATCTCGCCGGCCTTGACGATGCACGCGGCCAAGCCCGGGATCCGACCTCGGCGCATGAGCGCTCGGATGTCGTCGTCCAGCGAAGCAGCGCGACGGGCGCGTGAGGTCGAAACGATGACACCCGTCCGGCCCGACGGCGGCAGGAAGCCCGTCGCGAGACCGACGGCACCCGCGCCGAGGACCTCCCGGCGGGTGATGCGCCCGCGCATCCGGGGGTCCGCGAGTCGCGGGGATCGCTGCGAGGGGTCCATGGGATAGCAACCTAGCCCAGGTCGTCAGCGACGATGTTGCTATCCGACGCGGAAGTCCTCCTGCTTCCCGGAGCCGTAGTACCGCGTGTGGACGTAGCTACGGTCGGCGAGCACACGGAGGGCCTTCGGCACGTCCGCCTCGTTCGGCAGTCGCAGCCAGAGGGCGCACGCACCCTCGCGCGCGTAGGCGAGGTAGAGGTCTCGCCCCTCGGCGTCATCCACGACGGCGCCGACCACCTTGTCCACGAGGTTCCGCCGCGCCGCGTACGCCTCGTAGGTCTCGAGGATCCGTTCGCCCGGATACCGCTTCACGTCGTGCGCCGCGAACCCGGCGGCGACCAGCGCCGCCTCAGCTCGCTCACCCTCCTCGGCGTCGGAGAGGATCACCACCAGGTAACCGTCCGGCTGGAACTTCCACGGGTGAGGCGATGGGTCGTCGGCGTAGAAGTCCATCGGGAAGGTGTTGGCATCTTCGTCCATGAATCGACCTCCGCAGCAGCGATCAGGCGACCAACGCGATACCGATACCGAGGAGCCAGAGCGACCACGCGACGTACAGGACCGGTATCGCCGTTCCCGCCGGACTCCACCCGTGCTCCTCGTTCGGACCGAGGAACTCCGCCGAAGCGATCGCCAGCCCGACACCGATCACGAGCCCCGGCCATCCGAGCCACGTCGGAAGCACCGTTCGCTGGATCACGGCGACGCCGGTCAGGACGGACCAGATGCCGGTGAAGAGATAGCCGAGGTGCTCGCCGACACCGACGCCGAGGTACTGATGCAGCGCGCGGAAGACGACCGCGTGCGCTTCACGCTGATCCTGCGGCAGGGACGGGTCGGCGTAGCCACGGGCGAGCGCCGGGACGACGTACACCCACCGGAGCAGCCCCAGCATCTGGACGAGGCCGGCGAGGACGCCGAAGGTCACGGCCACCGGGACGATCCCATCGAATCCGAGCACCTGCCCGAGCAGGACGGCAGCGGCGATCAGGATCAGTCCCGACAGCATGAACGTCCACCACAGGAGGATCAGCCCGGGACCACCCTCGCGGAAGCGCTGAAGGATCTCGGGCGTGGGTCGGCGCAGGATGTCCGGGTAGCCGAAACGCTTCCCGAGGAGCGCGAAGTTCGCGTTGAACCAGAGCGGAGCGACCACGAGCAGCACTCCGGCGGCGACCTCGACGCTCACGCGGTCGAGCGGTCCTCCCGACCCGATCGGGCGAGGACCCACAGGACCGCTCCCAAGAGCAGGGTGCACGTCGCCGACCCGGACAGACCGAACACGGCCCAACGGTCATCCGGGTCCACGCCGATCGCGGTCGTCACGGTCCACCCGAGGGCCCATGCAACAGCGGTCGCCGGGATCCACACAGCACTGCCCCTCACGAAACCGTGGAGCAGTGGCCACTGCGCGATCCCGATCCCCAAGCCGCTCATCGCGCCGACGATCCACATGTCACCGACGGTGTGGCCGTAGCCGAAGATCGCGAAGGCGAGGCCGAGGCCAACTGCGAGACCTCCCCCGGTCGCCAAGATCCACCGTGTATCGATGCCGATCCGATGCAGAGCCAGCCACTGAGCAACACCGAGCACCAGACCCGCGACCGCGCCGGCAAGGAACGCCGACCACGTCGCGTCGACGGGTCCGGCGATCGCTCGCCCCGCGAGTCCTGCGAGCGGGAAGGCAAGGAGGGTCGCGGCCCAGAACAGCAGGTCTCTCCCGCTCAGCGAGCGACGCTCGCCTCCGTCGTGCAGCCGGATGACGTCGTCGGTCCTGACGTGAACGTCTTCCATGATCTCACCCCTTCGTCGGTACATGCTGCGGGACCGGTGATCGATCAGCGCGGTTCAGGATTCGGATGGACCGCGGGGGCATCAGGCACGGACGATCAAGCCGGAGGGTCTCGGTCGAGATCGGGCGGATGGCGATCCCCGTGGGTCGTCGTCTCCCAGCATGAACGGAGATCACTGCCGTTCCTCCGGAAGTGTACGCCTTTGGGCCGAGCCCTCGGTGAGGGTACCGCCGACGATCCTCGTCGCCGAGCGCTCAGCGCACGACGATCTTGCCGCGCATCTGCTGCGGGTGCAGCGAGCATTCGTAGTAGACGGTGCCCGCGTCCTCGAACGCGATCGTCGCGGTTCCCCCCAGGGGAAGATCGCGCGAGACGTCGCTCCCGTCGAGGATCGTCACGTTGTGCGGGAAGTCGTCGCGGTTCTCCCACGTGACGGTGGAGCCGGCGGCGACCTCGATCACCGCCGGCTCGAACCGATAGCTGCGCGGCAGGTCCACCCGGGTGGTCGCGACCGGCGTCCCGGGCACCTCGAACGGGGGTCCGTTCCCCGTGTCCCCGCTCGAACACCCCACCGCGACGATCGCGAGCCCCACGAGCGCGACCCGCGCCCTCCTCATCCGGATGCCGGCACCCCGCTCATGCGCTCGGGCGTGGTCCGAACGACGGAGATCGATTCCCCCTTCGTCGCGGCCGCGAACACCAGCACGAACGCCACACCGATCAGGACCTCCGAGATCGTGTGGGCGAACAGGAACTGCGTGATGTTCACGTGGTAGGTCATGTACGAGATCTCGCTGAGGGCGAACAGGGTGAACGCCCAGCCGAGCAGGCGCTGGTCGACGCCGAACGAGCGCACCGCGAAGTACGCGCCGGCGGCGAACAGCACGATGTGCACCGCGAGGAAGAATCCCCACGGGAGCCGGTTGATCACATCGCAGCACGGGTGTTCCAGGACCTGCGGCGCGGCGGCGACGATCATCGCTCCCTCCTTCCGGCCGGCACGTTCGTCCGGCCTCTCGGTCCGACGGCGGAGATCACGACCCCGGCGAGGGACAGACCCATCCCGAGGAGCACCAGCGCGTGGATCGCGAGCGCACCCGGTCCCGCGTGGGTGGTGGGGCCGAGGGCGACGTGGTACGCGAGGTCGGCGAGCAACCCGAGACCGAGGACGCCGAAGCCGAGGCGGAGCGGCTTCGGAAGCCCGGTCAGAGCTCGTCGCACTCGGTATCTAACACCCAGAGTCATGGGCGTTAGATTCGCATGCCGGGAGCGGCCTGGTCAAGACAGGAACCGGCACAACATTCAGCCAACGACGATGGGCGTTACGATTCGGGGATGAGGAATCCCCTTCGGAGCATCCGGGCGGTTGCGGCGCTCGATGACGGCACCAGGCAACGGATCTACGCGTTCGCCCGAGCCGAGGCGCGACCGGTCACCCGGGAGGAGGTCGCGACACGGGTCGGGATCTCGCGGAAGCTCGCCGCGTTCCACCTCGACAAGCTGCTGGACCGCGGGCTCCTGACCGCGCACTACGCGCGCCCGCCGGGACGATCGGGCCCCGGCGCCGGTCGCAGCTCGAAGATGTATCAGCCCTCGGACCTCCAGATCGAGATCTCGATCCCTGAGCGCCGGTACGACCTGCTCGGCGAGATCCTCGTGGACGCGATCGAGCATCAGGCACGTGGTGAGACCAGCCGCGATGCGGCGACCCGCGTGGCGCAGGAGCGCGGGCGAGCGGTGGGCACCGAGATCCGGCACAAGCGCTCGCTGCGGAAGGTGGCGGATGCCCGCGCGCTCTCGGTCGCCGCTACGGCGCTGGAGGCGCAGGGCTTCGAACCACTGCGGATCGCCTCGGACGAGATCACGCTGCGCAACTGTCCATTCCGCACCCTCGCCCAGCAGGCGCCCGACCTGGTGTGCGAGATGAACCGCGCGTACCTCGATGGGCTCCTGCGCGGTCTCGGGAGCACGAAGGTGGAGGCGGTCCTCACCCGCCGGCCCGATGCCTGCTGCGTCTCGCTCAGGGCGGACCGATAGCGGTCGGTTGCGCTCGTCCGGCAAGTGTGCAAGTCTAAGAATAAGAGGCGCTGGCGTTAGATTCGCCTACGCCGGCACCGGCAGGCCGCCCAGCCCGCCGACCCCCGTGGATCCGACGGGCGGAGAGGAGATGCCATGCGCTCGTCCGCCCGTCCGTCTCGCCGTCGTCCGGTGCTCCTGACGGCGGTCGCGACCGGCGTGCTGCTCGTCGCGCAGCCGGTCGGCGCCGCGACCTGGACGGTGACGCCCAGTCCGAACGCGACGCAGTTCGACAACGTGCTCTGGGGGGTGGATGCGCTCTCGCCCACGAACGCCTGGGCCGTCGGCTCGGCCGATACGGGCACCGTCCCGACCCGTCGGCCGACGATCGCGCGATCGGACGGGGTCCGGTGGACGAACTCGACGAATCCGCTCCCGCCCGGTGGCGGCGAGCTCCGCGACGTCGACACGATCTCGAGCACATCGGCGTGGGCGGCCGGGTTCACCAGCAGCAGCGTGGGGTTCGACACGCTGATCGAGCGGTGGAACGGCACGAGCTGGAGCATCGTGCCGAGCGCGAATGTCCCGGGGGCCGCGCAGAACACGCTCCTGGGCATCCGCGCGTTCTCGGCCAACGACGCGTGGGCGGTCGGCAGCCACAACGTCCCCGGCACGCTGAACTTCGACACGCTGATCGAGCGGTGGAACGGCACGAGCTGGAGCATCGTGCCGAGCCCGAGTCCCGCGGCCTTCGAGAACCGCCTGACCGACGTCGATGGCGTCTCGTCGAACGACCTGTGGGCGGTCGGTTCGCAGCAGAGCTTCGCCGACGGCGTCCAGCAGGCGCTCGTCTTGCACTTCGACGGGTCGAGCTGGAGCGTCTCCCCGGTTCCCGGTGGCGTGGACACGTCCTTGGAGGCCGTCGTCGCGAACGGCGCCAACGACGTGTGGGCCGTCGGCTCGGAGTTCTCCCTGTCGCTGTTCTGGCACGTTCCCCTCGTCCTGCACTGGGACGGTGTCTCGTGGACCAAGCACGCGATCCCCTCACCGGGTCCCCAGGGGGGTCGTCTGTTCGGGGTCGCCGCGCTCTCCCCCAGCAACGTCTACGTCGTCGGGCAGACGTCCGCCGGGGGCCGCCTCCCGTCGCTGGTCATGCATTGGGACGGATCGCGATGGAACGTCGAGAGCACGCCGACCCGAGCATCGGTCGCACCGCTCTGGGATGCATCGGCCCGGACACCGGGGACCGCCTTCGCGGTCGGCAGCGGAGCGTCGGTCCGGAACGGTGTGGTGACGCCGACGCGGACGCTCGTCCTGCGATCGTCGAACGCGTGACCTGACGCGTGCCGGCCGAGCCGCCAGCGTCAGGTGGGCCAGGGCGTCCGGCTGCCCGTGGGGCGTGTGAGGGTCCGGCTGATGCGTGACGGAATGGCTCCGCCTGATCCGTTACACCCTCGTGGTCATCGTCGCACGCTCAGCTCGCCTGGGCGGCGTGCTTCTTCCTGACCTCCTTCCGGTTCGTGCGCAGCACCGTCTTGAGGAGTTCGTCGCCGTCCCAGATCTGCATCACCGGTCCCTGCAGGTGGATGTCGACCCGGCGGCCGGCTCGGTGCTTGCCGCAGCTGATCTCCTGCCAGGCCACCGAGATGATCCCGTTGGTCGTGATCTTGCGGGAGATCCAGTCCTCACCCGAGCGCTCATCCAGCAGCGAGCCCACCTCTGCAGCGCGTCCGGGCTCGGCGGCGGAGAACCGGCTCGCCGGGGTCGCCATGTCCAGCGCCGAGTGCGGCCGCTCGGTGTTGAAGCTCCAGACCCACCGGTCGAGCTCATCCTGCGCGGTGGACAGATCGTCGAAGACGCGACCGGTCAGGAACTCGGTGCGAGCCGTCCGATGGAAGCGCTCGATCTTGCCGGTGGTCTGCGGACGTCGGGGCGCCGTGAGCAGGTGCTCGATGCCGTTCTCGCGGCAGATCCGGTCGAACAGGACCTCGGTGTCCTTGGCCCCGAACCGCCCGGTGAACACCTTGCCGTTGTCGGTCAGGATCTCCTGGGGAACGCCGTGACGCGTCATCGCTTGGGCGAAGTGCGAGCACACGGCCCTGCTCGTTGCCCGCAGCATCAGCCCGGCACAGATGACGAACCGGGAGTGATCGTCGATGCCGGTCAGGATCTTGGCTTCGGCTCCACCGGCCAGCAGCACCCCGCCCACGACGTCCATCTGCCATAGCTCCATCGCTCCGCCACGCTCCCAGCGCTTGAAGCGCCGGTCACGGCGGCGCCGGGCCTGCGGGTCGATCAGCTCGGCCCGTTTGAGCGCTCGGTAGATCCCCGAGCGCGACGGCGACGGGCTGATGCCGGCCCTGGAGGCCTCGTGCACGAGCCGGCGAGGTCCCCAGTCCGGGTTGCGACGACGCGCCTCGAGCACCCAGACCTCGACCGAAGGGTCCATCTGGTGCGAGCACCTGGGAGGACGGTGAGAGCGATCGACGAGCCCGGGAAGGCCCTGGTTCTCGTACCAGCGCAACCAGCGATGCACGGCTTGGCGCGACACGTCGAAGCGCCGCGCCACCTGCACGATCGGAACACCATCGCGGATCACCGCGAGCACTGCCTGATACCTCTGCTCCACGACACTCAGCTCCACCAACATGCTCGGGAGTGTGTCGCGGATCAGGCGGAGCCAGCGTCACCCCTCAGGCGGAGCCGCGTCACCCTTCAGCCGGAGCCGAGATGTCACGCATCAGGCGGAACCACACAAGCTTCCGGTGGGGCGGGCAGGACTTGAACCTGCGACCGACGGATTATGAGTCCGCTGCTCTGACCGACTGAGCTACCGCCCCGTCCGATGGAGTCTATGTGGACGGGTCCGCCAGGCACGAACACCCCGGGCCTTGGTGCCTAAGGGCAAGAAAGAGCAAGACCGCGCGAGCCCCTTCGTGCGTAGATATCTGCAGAGAGGGGGGTGGCACCTGCTCGGGATCTTCGTCGAGGAGGATCGTCAGAGCCGGCACGTCCGCGAGCGTGCCGATGAGGTGCGCGCCTTCCTGGAGGAGAACCTCACACGGGACCTCGACATGAACGCCGTCGCACGGGCCGCCTCGCTCTCCCCCTTCTACCTGACGCGCATCTTCAAACAGCGCTACGGCGTCCCCCCATATCGGTACCTCATCAACCTTCGGATCCGGTACGCCTCCGATCTCCTGCGCGACTCCTCGCTCTCGGTCACGCAGGTGTGCCACCGCTCGGGGTTCAATTCGCTGTCGCACTTCATCACGACCTTCCGCAACCACACGGGCATGAGCCCGTCGCGATACCGGCGCATGGTGGACTGGCAGCAGGATGCGGGAAGGTTCGGACAGGACACCGAAGCGCTGGTCAAGAAACCGCCTCGTAGGGACTTCTGAGAGGCGTCGCGGCGCCTGCCGCGACCGTATGCCTTGGACCGAAGGAGGTCGGCATGCTCAGGAGATCCGCGGGTCGCCTGGGGCTCGTGGCGATCGTCCTCGTGCTCGCGCTCACGGCGAGCGCCTGCGGGGGCGGCGGCGACGATCCACAGGCGCCCACCGGCGAGACCGCGACCGGCGAGACGCCCGTCGGCGGGACCTTGAACCTCGCGATGCTGTCCGACGTTCAGGAGGCGTTCGACCCGCAGAAGGAGTACTACGGCGTCGCGTGGGAGTTCTACCGGTGCTGCCTGCTGCGCACGCTCGTCTCGTACAACGGCAAGACGACGGACGAGGGCGGCGCGGAGGTGCAGCCGGACCTCGCGACCACGCTGCCCGAGGTGTCGGCCGACGGACTCACGTGGACCTTCACGCTGAAGCCCGGGATCTGCGTACGCGCCACCGCTCGAAGACGTGACCGTGACGTCGCAGGACTTCATCCGAGCCATGGAACGAGAGGCCTGCGGCGAGTGCTCCACCGGTGGCTACAACTTCTACTACTCGGCCATCGAGGGCTTCGACGAGTTCGTGGCCGGCGAAGCGGACTCGATCAGCGGCCTGGAGGCGCCGGACGAGACGACGCTCATCATCCGCACGACCGCGCCGACCGGCGACCTGCCCTTCCGCATGGCGATGCCGGCGGCGGCGCCGATCCCGCCGCACCCGGACGATCCGGACGCTGCGTTCGGCGTGGCGACCGGTCACGACGACAACTACGGCCGCTTCCTGGTCGGCACGGGCCCGTACATGTTCGAGGGCACCGACCAGCTCGACTTCTCGCTCCCACCCAACGACCAGGACCCTGCCGCCGGCTACGACATCGGCCGTTCGATCGTCCTGGTCCGCAACCCGTCCTACGACCCCGAGACGGACGACCTGCGAGAGGGATTCGTCGACCGTATCGAGGTGCAGATCGGCGGTGACGAGGCCGACCTGGCGAACAAGGTCGACCTGGGTGAGGTCGACATGGTCTTCGACGGCGTCCCACCGGCGACGCAGATCACCCGGTACGCGAGCGACCCGAACCTCGAGGACCAGATCCACTCCAACCCGTCGGACGCCGTTCGCTACATCGAGATGAACCTGGCGCTCCCGCCGTTCGACGACATGAACGTGCGGAAGGCGGTCAACTTCGCGCTCGACAAGGAGGGGTTCCGTCAGCTCCGGGGCGGCCCGCTGTTCGGCGAGCTCGCCGGCCACATCATGGTGAACAGCCTCCAGGGCAACCAGCTTGCCGAGTACGACCCCTACGCCACGCCGAACGGCAACGGCGACGTCGAGGCCGCGAAGGCCGCGATGGCGCAATCGCCCTACGACTCGGACGGCGACGGGGTCTGCGACGACCCGGCCTGCGACGGCGTCCTCACGTTCATCGACGAGGCGAGCCCCTACCCGGAGCAGACCGCGTTGCTCCAGGAGAGCCTCCAGCCGCTCGGGATCACGCTCGAGGTCCGAGCGTTCGAGCGGACCACGATGTACGCGAACTGCGAGGACCCGAACTCCCAGTGGCAGCTGTGCCCGAGCGTGTCCTGGGGCAAGGACTACCCGGACGGGTTCACCTTCGGGCCACCGCTGTTCTCGAGGGATGCGATCGGTCCGGAGGCCTGCTGCAACGACCCGATGGTCGGCGCGACGCCGGACATCCTGCGGGGGCGCGGGTACGACCCGACCACCGAGATCCCGAGCGCCGAGGAGGAGATCGAGGCGTGCATCCCCCTGTCCGGTGACGAGCGGCTCTCGTGCTGGGCCTCGCTCGACCAGTACCTCATGGAAGAGGTCGTGCCGTGGGTCCCGTACCTGTTCGACAACAACGTGGTGGTCGTCTCCGAACGTGTGGCCTCATGGGGCTTCGACCAGTTCGCGGGACTGCCGGCGCTCGACCGGATCGCGATCCTGCCGTGAGGGCGGGGCACGTGATCACCCGCTGAGGGACACAGGGAAGGTCCGGAGCTCGGATCGGAGAGAGGGTCAAGGACCTGAGCTTCGGACCTTCCGTACGAACCTACGCCCGGTCTGCGCCGCAACGCTTGCGGGTCCTTGCCGGCGATCTGCGGATCCGTGCGTTCGAAGGCCGCGATCCGGGGCATCGGGCACGCGTTGACCTGCGTGGGCGGCGCTCGGAGGGCCCATGCGAGGCTACGATGCGCCGATGGCATCCGCACGCGACCCGGTCCGAGAGCGCTGGGCGGCCGGCGAGGTCGCCCTGAACGCGTGGCTCTCGTTGGAGGGACCCTCATCGGCGTCGCTGGTGTCGGCGGCCGGGTTCGACGCGGCGACCGTGGACCTCCAGCACGGAGCCGCCTCGCTCGAGACCCTCTCGCCCATCGTGGCCGCGATCGAGTCCTCGGGCGCCCTGCCGCTCGCCCGGGTCCCGTGGAACGACCCCCCGGGGCTCATGCGCGTGCTTGATCTGGGCGTGCGTGGGGTCATCTGTCCGATGGTCGACTCCGCCGACGAGGCACGGGCGTTCGTCCGCGCCTGCCGGTACCCGCCCGACGGCGCACGGAGCTACGGCCCGATCCGTTCGGCGTTCGGCACGGGTCGCGAGCACACGGACGCGGCCAACCAGGTGGTGCTCCTGTTCGCCCAGATCGAGACGGCAGCAGGATTCTCCGAGGTCGAGGAGATCTGCGCCACGCCCGGCCTGGACGGTGTGTACGTGGGGCCGGCGGACCTGAGTCTGACGCTCGGGCTGGAGACCTTCGCCGATCTGTCCGATGCCCGCCTGCTCGAGGCGCTCGACCGGATCGCGGCGGCGGCCGCAGCCGGTGGGATCGTGCCCGGGATCCATGCCCCGTCGAACGCCGACGCGATCGAGATGGCGCGCCGGGGATTCCGCTTCGTGGGCTGCGCCGGGGACGCCGATCTGCTCCGGGTCGCAGCTTCGACGGCGGTCGGACGTATCCGGGACGACCTTCGGACTTAGCCCGCGCCCCGCCCGGCCGGTCGTGCAGTAGGCCATTCAAGCGACCACCCCGTCAGGCCGATGCATGACAGAGCACGAGCCACCGCAGGAGCGGCGATGCGCGCACGCATATCGGTCGATGACGAGGACGGGTTCACGCTCGTCGAGCTGATGGTCGTCCTGGTCGTGCTCGCCGTCATCGCGATGATGGCGATCCCGACGTTCCTGTCCGCCAAGGAGCGGGCGATGGACCGCTCGGCGCAGAGCGACCTCCAGATCGCGATGTCGGCGGCGAAGGCCGAGTTCAGCGAGGACGCCGACTACTCGGGCCTCACGGTCCTGCGGATGCAGACATCCGAACCGAGCCTCGGATGGATCGACCCGGCCACGGCCTCCTCGTCGGCGAACGACTTCGCCGTCTCGTTCCGCGTCTGGAACGCGGGCGAGATCAACGTGGCGCGGCTCTCCGAATCCGGCGTGTGCTTCTACCTGCGGACGATCGACATCACCGGGACCGCTCCGGAGGACACGGTGAACGTCTACAAGGGACGCGGGCTCGGGACATGCTCGGGCAACGTGGTCGCTGCGCTTCCGACCGTGACGATGTTCTTCGGTGGCTGGGAACCGCCCTGATCGGCTGAACCACCGACCCGTCGACCTGCCAGCCTCGCTACCTCTCCAGCTTCATCTGGACCATCTCGACGCCGGCAGATCCGTCGGTCTCCGAGTTGGCCTCGTCCGTGAAGACGAACCCGCACTTCTCCAGCACACGGATCGAGGCCACGTTGTGGCTGGCCACCCCCGCGTAGAGCGGCCGCCTCCTGACGAGCTGCACGAAGTCCGTGAGCGCCCGGGTGGCGACACCCCGACCCCAATGTTGCCTGCCGATCCAGTAGCCGACCTCCCACCGGCCGGACCACTGGAAACAGTCGACGTGGCCGGCGACCTGACCGTCGACCACCACGGTCCGGTTGGTGTTCGCCTCGTCCCGCAGGATCCGGTGCCAGTGCGCCATGAAGGCATCGCGGTCCCGAGGAGGGAACGCGGCCATCCTGCTCGCCTCCGGGTCGAGTTGGTGCTCGAACAGGATCGGCAGGTCCTCCTCGACCACCTCGCGGAGATCGACCGCGTGCGGCCCGGGTCTCGGCTCGGGTTCGGGCACGATCGTCGGGGGATCGGCCGATCAGGTCCGGGATGGGTCCGTCGCGGCGCCGACGTGACCGATCACGCGGAACCCGATCCGCTCGTAGACGCGCGCGATCGTCTCGTCGCCGGCGGACAGGAACACGGTCCCCGCGCCCCGCTCGAATGCATCGGAGACGAGCGCCGACGTCACCGCGGAGCCCAGGCCTCGTCTGCGGAACGCTGGGGCGGCCCCCACGCCGACGATCTCGGTGACGTCCCCGACGGGCTGATGTGTTCCCACGGCGACGGCCGCTCCCTCGATCCTCGCGACGCCCACCACCGCGAGCCCGTCCTCGATCCGTGAGCGGGTCAATGCCACCGTGTCCCCCTCGACGGCGCTCGCCGCCTCGGCGATCGCCTCGACCCCGAGCGCACCGATGTCGGTCCCGGGCGAGTCGAACGCGAGCTTCGCCACCGCCGAGACCTCGGCGAGGTCCTCATCCGGCGAGGCGAGCCGGATCTCGGACCCGGCCGGTGGCGGGACCGGAGCGAAGTCCGCCTGTGCCACGTGCATCAGTGGGCGGATCGTCACGAGCATCCCGTCGCCCTCTGCCGCCTGCTCGACGCCGGGTGTCAACTCGTCGATCCATTCGAACTCCTCGGGCTGCGAGAGCTCTCGTTGCCGAGCGCGCACGTCGGCGATGTCTCCGGCCGTGAACTCCGTTTCCCCCGGCCGCGGGCGCGCGTAGAAGCGCCAACCGGGACCCTCGTTCACGAACACCGTGAACGGGCCGACCTCTTCGATCCGTGCCACGCTGCGAGGAACGGCATCGAGATACGCGTCGATGCGCCGAAGCAGTTCGGGTTGCGACATGATCGCGGGCATGCTACCCGAGGCACCACGGAGCGTGCTCCGGGGGTGGGACTCGAACCCACAACCTACGGATTAACAGTCCGCCGCTCTGCCAATTGAGCTACCCCGGATCGAGGCCGAGGCAGTCTACCAACGCGCTCCGATTGGACTAGGCTCCCCGCATGCGGTTCCGAACGGGACTCGTCGTCGGTGGCGTGATCGGGTACCTCGTCGGCCGCGAGCTCGCGAGGCGCGACCAGGAGGACGAACGTCCGCTCGGCGTCCGCCAGGCGATGGCGCGGCATCCATCGAGCCGGATCGCGGAGCAGGGTCGGCGTCTCGCCGAACGCGCCGGATCGAAGAGCTTGAGCGCGATCCAACGGGCGCGCGCCACCCTGCAGCAGCGGATGGATCATCCGGATCTCGACGACCTGTCGCTGAATTAGCGCGCGCCAGAGCGACGTCGCCGGCGGCTACTCGAGGTAGTCGCGGAGCTTCTGCGACCGGGATGGGTGACGCAGCTTCGAGAGCGTCTTCGACTCGATCTGGCGGATCCGCTCGCGTGTGACCCCGAACTCGCGGCCGACCTCCTCGAGCGTTCTCGGGTGTCCGTCCAGCAGGCCGAAGCGCAGCTGGATGACCTTCTTCTCGCGTTCGGAGAGCGTGTGGAGCACCGACTCGAGCTGCTCCTGCAGCAGGATGAAGCTCGCCGCGTCCACGGGCACGATCGCGTCCGAGTCCTCGATGAAGTCGCCGAGGTGCGAATCCTCCTCCTCGCCGATCGGGGTCTCGAGGGAGACCGGCTCCTGGCGTCACCTTGAGGATCTCGCGCACCTTGTCCGCGGGGATGCCCATCTGCCGCCCGATCTCCTCGGGCAGCGGCTCGCGCCCGAGATCCTGCAGGAGCTGGCGCTGGATCCGAACGAGCTTGTTGATCGTTTCGACCATGTGGACGGGGATGCGGATCGTCCGTGCCTGGTCCGCGATCGCGCGCGTGATGGCCTGCCGGATCCACCAGGTCGCGTAGGTCGAGAACTTGAACCCCTTCGAGTAGGCGAACTTCTCGACCGCGCGGATCAGCCCGAGGTTGCCCTCCTGGATCAGATCGAGGAACAGCATGCCCCGGCCCGACGTAGCGCTTGGCGATCGAGACCACCAACCGCAGGTTCGCCTCGATCAGTTTGCGTTTGGAGAGCTGGCCGTCGCGCTCCACCCGTCGCAGGAAGTCGTCGAGCTCCTCGCGGCCCTTCGGTTTGTAGGACTTGGAGATCCGGTCTCGGCCGATGCCCTCGACCTTGCCGAACTTCTCGGTCTGATGATCGCGGATCGCGATGACCGACTCGACGACCTGGCGCAGACGCTTGTGGTCGACGCGGTCGTCCTCCTCGGTCAGCTCGCGGAGCTCGGTGGCGAACTCCCCGGCCTCGATCCGCCGAGCCAGGTCCACCTCCTGAGCGGCGGTGAGGAGCGGGACCTTCCCGATCTCCTTCAGGTACATCCGGACCGGGTCGTTCGTCGGCGCCTTCAGCAGGTCGACGTCGATCTGGCGCTGCGCGGTCGCGTCGATCTCGTCGCCGGGGACCTCGATGACCTCGATCCCCTCGCTGCGCAGGTGCTCCTCGACCTGGGCGAGGAAGTCCTCGACCTGTTCGGGCGTGAAGTCCTCGACCGGGACGGCTTCGAGGACGTCTTCGGAGGTCACGAAGCCCCGCTCACGTCCGCGAGCGGTGATCTGTTCCTTCGCTTCTTCCAGACCCAGGTCGCGGGCGACTTCCGTCAACGATTGCAACCTTTGCGCTCCGACGGGAGGACGCGGAGAGTGTACGAGACGCGGACCGCGGCTGACCCGGGTGACCCTGCCCGTCATCCGCTCGGGAGCGGCGCGGCTCGGCTCGCTCGCGGAGACGCCGAAGCTCTCCGTCCGCGGCGATGAGTCGCTGGAACAACTCGTCGTATCGAGGATCGACGGTGGGGTTCATCTTCTGCAGTTCGCGACGGAGCTTCGTGCTCCGCCGACGGAGCTCGAACTCCTCCAGGCGCGCCCACACCTGCTCGGCGTAGCCGGGGGCCGGGTCCCCGTCCAGCGGCTCGATCGGCAACGCCGACAGGGACGAGGCCGTCTCCTCGTCGTCCGCGGTCGCCACCGCCGCGCCGACATCGCCCGCCGCGGCGACGAGCAGCCGGAAGAGGCGACGATTGCGGGCGGCGACGAAGTGGTCGTCGGACAGCCGAGGCGCGACGTCGTCGAAGGCCTCCGCGATCGCGCGCGAGCAGCCGGAGCATCTCCCGCTCCACCGTGTCCTGCGCGGTGGCCCGCTTCGGTCGCCTGCCGACCTCGGGCGCGCGTCCCGGGAGGCGGCGCTCGAGCGCGAGCGCCACGGAGCCCTCCGAGACCCCCACCAGCTCGGCGAGCAGGTGCGCGTATTCGCTTCGGCGGACCGGGTCGGACAACGCCTCGAGCACCGGCATCGCCGAGGCCACGGCCGCCGCCTGCCCCTCGATCGTGGACAGGTCGCCGCGGCCGACCGAGCGCCGGAGCATGTACTCGACGAGCGGGACGGCCGCGGCCGCGAGCTCCCGGAGCGCATCCCCTCCGTGCTTGGCGACGAAGTCCGCCGGGTCCAGCCCCTCGGGCAGGATCAGCACGACCGGGTGGACCGGGAAGCGTTCGAGGAACCCGAACGCGCGCTCGGCGGCTCGCGCCCCCGCCTCGTCCGAGTCGAACGCGAGCACCATCCGCTCGGCGAAGCGCGAGGCGAGACGGAAGTGCCCCTCCCCAGCGCGGTCCCGCAGGTCGCGACCGCGTTCGGCACGCCGGCGCCGGCGAGGGCGATCACGTCGGTGTAGCCCTCGACGAGGAACACCTCGCCGGACCTGCTCACCTCGGCCTTCGCGCGGTGCAGGTTGTACAGGACATCGGCCTTGCGGTACACGGGCGTCTCCGGTGAGTTCAGGTACTTCGGGCCCTCTTCGCGACCGCCGTTCCCGCCGGGGAGGATCCGCGCGCCCGATCCCACCGCCTTGCCCGACAGATCGTGGACGGGGAACGTGATCCGGCCCCGGAACCGGTCGCGGACGTTGCCGTCCTGGTCCTTCACCGCGAGCCCGGCCTCGACCAGGACCTCCGTGGACAGGGACCGCGGCGAGCCGGCGGAGCAGGAAGTCCGCGTAGCCGGGGGCGTAGCCGATCTGTACGCGGCCGACGTCTCGCGGTCGACGCCTCGCGTGGCGAGGTACCGGCGAGCGTCCTCGCCCTCGCGCCCGTCGCAGCAGCATCTGCGTGATACAGGCGCGAACGCGTTCTCGTTGGCGCGGTGCAAGCCCTGACGCCGAGACGCCGCTCGACGTTCCGAGGGCGTGTCGCCCTCGTACCGGAGCGTGACGCCGGCCTCCTTGGCCAGCCGCTCGACCGCCTCGGCGAACTCGAGGTGTTCGACCTCGCGGAGGAAGGCGATCGCGTCGCCCCCTTGCCGCAGCCGAAGCAGTAGAACAGGCCCTTGGCGGGCGAGACGCGAGAACGACGACGTCTTCTCCGCGTGGAACGGACACAGGCCGACGAAGGAATCGTGCCCGGCCTTCTTCAGCGCGAGGTAGTCGGACACGAGCTTGACGATGTCCGTTCGCTCACGGACCGTCGCGAGGTCCTCGTCCCTGATCCTGCCGGCCATGTCCTCCCCATCGCTCCCGGCCCTCGGCCGTGGCGCGCGCCTGTACTCCAACCATCCTCGGGGAAGGAAGAGTTGCTCGTACGTCCGCAGGGCGAACCGGTCCGTCATGCCGGCGATGTAGTCGGCGACCCGGATCGGCAGATCCCCTGGCGCTCGATGGTACTCCTCGGGCACCTGGTCCGGGTGGTCCAGGTAGTGGGCGAACAGCGCGCGGACGAGCGCGATGGCCTTGTCCTGTTCCGACCGCCCCTCGTCGCGCAGGTAGACGCGCTCGAACAGGAGGTCGCGCAGGGCGTCGAGGGCGCCGAACACCTCGTCGGAGAGCCGGATCTCCGGGCTCCCGGCGCTGCTGTCGACGAGGTCGAGGACCAGCGTGTCGATCCGGTCCGAGTGGGTGCTTCCCGAGGATCGTCGATCGGTCCCGTGGGCAGCTCGTCCCGGTCGAGGATGCCGGCGCGGACGGCGTCGTCGACGTCGTGGTTCACGTAGGCGATCCGGTCCGCGAACCGGACGATCTGCGCCTCCGGGGTGGAGGGCTGCGGCATCGACCACGTGTGGTTCACGATGCCGTCGCGAACCTCCCAGCTGAGGTTGAGCCCGCGACCGCCGTCCTCGAGGTGTTCGACGATCCGGAGGCTCTGCTCGTTGTGCCGGAAGGGGCGTTCGAGGAACGGAGTGAGCGCCTGTTCCCGAGATGCCCGAACGGCGTGTGGCCGAGGTCGTGTCCGAGGGCGATCGCCTCGGCGAGGTCCTCGTTCAGGCGGAGCGCGCGGGCGGCGGTCCGTGCGATCTGGCTCACCTCCAACGTGTGCGTGAGGCGAACGCGGTAGTGGTCGCCTTCCGGGGCGACGAAGACCTGTGTCTTGTGTTTCAGGCGCCGGAAGGCCTTGGAATGGACGATGCGGTCGCGATCGCGCTGGAAGCTCGTGCGCAGTGGCATCCGGCGGCTCGTCGCGCTCGCGGCCCTTGCTCGCCGACACCAGCGAGGCGTACGGCGACAAGGTCTCGCGCTCGATCTCCTCGGTGCGCTCGCGGGGGGTGGGCACGAGCCGATAGTACCGTGGCGGTCCGACGCCGCTGCCTGCCAGAGCTCGAACCGGCCGCGATGCGGGAGCGTATACCTCGTGGACGAGGGGAGGTTCGGATGCGGAGGGTCGGAGCTCGATCGATCGGGGCGCTCGCGGCGGTCATCCTGCTGACGGCGGCGTGCGGCAACGGGGACGCCGATCAGGGGAACGAGGCGACGGGCGGCGACACCGGCACGGCACCCGCCGGCGGCATCTACGGCGGCACGCCGAGCGGTGAGACCGCGACGACCGGCAGCACCGGACCGACCGGCGAGACCGGCCCGGCCGGGGCCACCGTCTCGCTGAACAACTTCCTGTTCCAGCCGGCGGATCTCGAGGTGGCGAGCGGCACGGACCTCGAGGTCGTGAACGCGAACTCGAGGACGCCGCACACGTTCACGGTGGTCGGGGAGGACGTCGACGTCGAACTGGCGCCCCTCACGAGCGAGACCACCACGATCGATCTCCCGCCGGGCGCCTACGACGTGATCTGCCGGTTCCACGAGGCCCAGGCGATGACCGGCACGCTGACGGTCACCTGAGGGGCCGAGCTCAGCGATCGAACAGCCGGTAGTACAGGTAGGCGAACGTCTCTCGCACGTACCCACCGAACCGCGTGCCCTCCGTACGCGCGGCGGACTGCCACGTGGCCGACGCGTACGCCTCGATCCCCAGGTCGGACGCCATCCGCTTCATGCGCAGGTTGTGCCAGGGATCCGAGACGAGGAACGCAGAACCGAGATCGCGCTCCGACATCCAGTCGGCGGCCGCCCGCAGGCTCTCGAGGGTGGTCGTCCCGACCGGCGACGCGACCACCGCTTCCGATGGAACGCCGTCCGAGATCAGCCAGTCGCGGCCTGCCGCCGCCTCGCTCGAACGGTCACCCGGGAGCCGCCCCGCCGAGGACCATGATCGTGTCGGCCCTGCCCTCCCGGTACAGCAGTGCCGCGTGTTGGAGCCGTCCCTCGAAGACCGGAGACGGGACGCCGTTGTACTGGGCCGCACCGAGCACCAGGATGACGTCCGCCCGGTCCACCCGGCTCGCATCGTCGGTATGCGCCGCTCGCCAGACCGCGACCCCCGTCACGAGCAGGCCGAGGAGGGCAACCGAGACGACGGCCACCAACGCGAAGACCACCGGATGTCTGCGGACGAGGTCCACGCGTCTCAGGCTAGCAACGACCTCCGATACGCGGTGGGCAGCCTACGGACGTCGCGGGTCTCAGTCGACGCAGCGCTGCGTCACCTCGCCCACGAACACCGGCTCGAGGCCCGTGCGATCCGCGATCTCGATCACGCTCTGGCGATCGGAGGCGAACACGGCGAGCAGGTAGTCGGACGGCTTCGCCACGTTCTCCGGCAACCCCTCGATACACACGAGCGGGGCGACCAGGATCGAGGCCTCCGCGACCTCGAGGACGTGCTGCGTCAGCTCCTCGAACTCGTTCGAGCTCGGTGCGACGGCGAGGACCGCCAGCCAGGAGCGGAAGCTTCCGGTCACGCCGGTCGGCACCTCCCCGACACCCGAGTCCCGCGAGGCACAGCCCGGTCCGAGGCTGCAGAACAACAGCGCCGCGCACACGATCCTCGTCTGGACCCGCCGGTTCATGTGAGCGCCACGATCCAGCTCGTGTTCCTCGTCTCGGGGAGAAGCTCCCGGAACCGCCGGAGCTCGCTCTCCGGGTCCGCGTCGGGGGCCAGCGGGACGACCGCGGCGTACACACCCGGACGGATCAAGGTGGGTTGGGTCGACGCCTCGATGATGGTCGGCGTCACCCCCATCCGCAGCGCGATCACGCCGGCCATCATCTCCGCCTCCTCATGCGTCGCGAAGTCTCCGACGAGGATCCCCAACCCGTCTCCCAGCTCGGGCGACGTCAATGCGGTTGGAGGAAGGGTGGGCGAGATCGTCGGGGGAACGGTGGTCCGTCCCGTCGCACCGGTCGGCCCGAGATCGGGATCGGTCCGGGTCAGCGGGTCGACCAGGACGCGGCCGCAGCCGAGATCTCGGAGCCGACCTCCGGGCTGCTCCAGAAGCAAGTGCCAGCGACCGCCAGCGTCGGCGACGTTCCAGACGATGGAGCCGTCCAGCATCCCGGCGAGGTACATCTCCGCTCCCAACGGTCGAACGAGGGAAGCGACATCGCCGCGCAGCTTCCAGAGCTCGAACCTCGGACCTCGTGTGCGGGAAGCCTCACCCTGCACCCGAACGAACTGGACATCGCCTGCACCGTCGACGACGGGGGTCCGGATCACCGACCAGCGCTGACGCGTCGCCTGGAAGGATGTGAGCTTCTCCCATCTGCGGCTCCCGAGGTCCAACCTCCACAGGTTGTCCAGGCTCTCGAACTCGCCGCTGACACCTTGGATCGGCTCCTCGGCCACGGCGATGAGGGAGGACGTGTCCACGAAGACGGGGTAGGCGACCGAGACCGTCCCCCGCGGCGGAGCGAGGCGCATCGTGCGCTGGGTCGTTCGGTCCAGGAAACGCAGATCGGTCCCCGTCGACCACGCGAGGTCGCCCGACGGAGACCAGGACGGATGCAGGATCTGGTCGTCGCGCGCCACGATCGCTGCGCGATCGCCCCTGCCGATGACGAGGGCGTCGCTTCCATCTCGATCGTCCACGTACACGATGCCGAACTCGGGGTCGGCGGAAGCGTGCCGGGCAACGCCTACGGGTGACCCTTCCATCGTGTGCTGCCGGAGCGCGGAGGGGTCGACGACCCCAGCACGGTCGAGTGCCACGAGGGGTTCGGCGCCGGTCGGGCCCCGCATCACCCCGCGCGGCGTCGCACAACGCGACGTATCGAGCCCTGCGCCAGGGACCCCCATCGCGACCGCGGTCGCGGCTCCGAGGAGGCCGCCGACGAAGACGGCGGTCGCACGAACCACACGCGGTGAGCTCTTGAGCATCGGTCTCGTTCCCCTTCAGTAGCCGGTGACGTACTGGAAGTGCATGGGATCCGGTCGGCTCCAGTTGATGCCCCAGAAGAACCGGTGGGCCCGCCAGACGTCTGGGATGTAGGTCCCGTAGTTGGTCCCGTCCGCTCCGGTGCCGTTCCAGTGGGACTGGCCGAGCGGGTTCCTCGCCGAGTTGGTATCGATCGCTGCGCCGAAGGCGTGCGTCGACCAGGCCGTGGAGCCCCGTATCTGGCGACACACGTACCCGTAGACGCCGTAGTCGACCGCCCCGTTGCGGTGCGCCGCCTCGATGTGAGAGCGGACGTTGTGCCCGACGTTCCTCGCGATGTAGGTGTGGTAGTCGATGTACCCGCCGACGTTCCTCGCGGACTGCGAGGGCCAGTAGGACCGCGCGTTGTCTGCCGCGTTGCTGCACGGTTGGCCGAACGTGTCGACCAGATCCTCATACCCGTGTGGTCGGGGCGGCACGCCGTTCGAGGAGTGGTCGTGCGTCCATCCGCCCATATGCCCGGCGAGCGCAACGATGGGCCGGAACACCACGAACGACAGCGCTACCGCGAGCGATGCGACCACTGCCGTACCTCGGAGCGCCGGCCCGGTCGTACACCGCGAACCGTTCTGAGATCTCACGCGCGCACCTCCTCGGGCGTTGGGGAGGTGGGAGAGGGGCGCGAGCATAACGAACGCGCGTTCGAGGACGCATCACCAGACCGGGGGATTCAGGCAGATGCGATGGGCGATTTCAATCCATGGGGAGCAGCGATCTGGGGAGTCGCGCTCTGCTTCGAGACCTCGGACAACTCCCGCGACGCCCTCGGGATCGCTCGGCTACTTGGACGCAGACTCCGCGGACCCGAGCGCGGCTTGCCCGGCCGCGAGCCGAGCCGTCTCGATGCGGAACGGCGAGCAGCTCACGTAGTCGAGGCCGACTCGTGACAGAACGCACCGAGGCCGGATCGCCCCCGTGCTCGCCGCAGATCCCGAGATGCAGCCCGGGGTTCGAGGCCCTGCCCTGCTCCACCGCGATCCGCATGAGCTCGCCCACACCAGGGCGGTCGATCGTGACGAACGGGTTCGCCGGCACGAGCTTGCGTTCCTCGTACATCCCACGAACTTGCCGATGTCGTCGCGCGAGAACCCGAACGCCGTCTGGGTGAGGTCGTTGGTTCCGAACGAGAAGAACTCCGCGGCCTCCGCGATCTCGCCGGCGGTGACGGCTGCCCGGGGCAGCTCGATCATCGTCCCCCACTCCAGGTGCTCGAGCTCGACGCCCGCGTTCTCGAGGACCTCCGCCGCAACGGGTTTCGAGCTCCGCCAGCACCTGTTCGCAGCTCGGGTTTCGTCGCGACGAGCGGGATCATGATCTCGACCTTCGGGTCGCCGCCCTCCAGCTTCACCGCGCGGCCGCCTCGCAGATCGCCCGGACCTGCATCGCGTACAGGCCCGGCTTCACGATCCCGAGGCGCACACCCCGGAGCCCGAGCATCGGGTTGGCTCTCGTGCAGCTGCGCACCTTGCGGAGCACGTGCTCGCCTCGTCCGACGACGTCCTCCCCTCGCGCTCCTTCGCGAGCGCGACCTCGACCGACACCGTCGGTCCGTCGATCCGGCAGGAACTCGTGCAGCGGCGGATCGAGCAGCCGGACCGTCACCGGCAGACCGCCCATCGCGCGGAAGATCCCGACGAAGTCGTCGCGCTGGAGCGGCTGCAGCACCTCGTACGCGCGCCTGCTCCTCCTCGCGGTGTTGGCGAAGATCATCTGCCGCACGGCTCCGACGCGCTCCCCGCCGAGGAACATGTGCTCGGTACGGCAGAGACCGATGCCCTCGGCGCCGCGCTCGCGCGCGTTCGTCGCCTGGTCCGGCGTGTCCGCGTTCGCGCGGACGCGCAGCTGTCGCCGCGCGTCCGCGATCGCCATCAGCCGCTCGAACGCCTCCCAGATCCTCTCGCGGCGCGCCGCGTCGTCGCCCTCGCGCGCCTTCTCCAGGACCGACGCCTCGAGCGGCAACGCGCCGACGTAGACGTTGCCGTGAACCCGTCGATCGTGATGACCTCGCCCTCGTGCACCGTCGTGCCGTTCACCTCGAACGCGCGCGCCGCGCCATGTCGAGTCTTGATCGCGTCGGCCCCGCACACCGCCGGGATGCCCTCGCCGCGCGCCACGACGGCGGCGTGCGAGTTGGTCCCGCCCGCCGCGGTCAGGATCCCCTGCGCACGATCATCCCGTGGTAATCGTCCGGCTGTGGTCTCGCGACGGACGAGGACGACCTTCGCGCCGTCCTCGCCCGCTCCGCCGCCTCGTCGGCGGTGAACACGACTTCGCCACGGGCGGCGCCCGGGCGAGGCGTTCAGGCCCTCGTCGGTCGCTCCGCGGCCTTCGCGTCCGTCGGCGTTCACGCGGCGCTTCAACAGCTCGTCGAGGCGGTTCGCGTCGACGCGGACCAGCGCCGTGTCCTCGTCGATCAGGTCCTCGTCGAGCATGTCGTGCGCCATCACCCACTCCGCGAACGCCGTCCGCTTGCCGACGCGCGTCTGCAGGATCCAGAGCCGGCCCTTCTCGATCGTGAACTCGATGTCGCACATGTCGCGGTAGTGCTTCTCGAGCGTGTCCATCACCTCGAGGAGCCCGCCGATACGACTTCGGGTCGAGCTCGCTCGAGCTCCGCGAGCGGGAGCGTGTTCCGGATGCCTGCGACGACGTCCTCGCCCTGGGCGTTCGGCAGGTAGTCGCCGTACGGGACCTTCTCGCCGGTGGCGGGTCGCGCGTGAACGCGACGCCGGTCCCCGAGTCGTCCCCGCGGTTGCCGAACACCATCGCGACGATGTTCACGGCCGTGCCGAGGTCGTCGCTGATCTTGTTCTGGCGGCGGTAGTCGCGGGCCCGCTTGCCGTTCCAGCTACTGGAACACGGCGGCGATCGACAGCCGCAGCTGCTCCTTCGGGTCCTGCGGGAACTCGGCTCGCCGGTGTGCTCCCGGTAGATCGCCCGGAAGCGATCGATCAGCGCGGCGAGGTCGTCCGCGTCGAGGTCGGTGTCCTGCGCCGCCCTCGAACTTCGCCCGCTTCGCCTCGTCGAGCGCGTGCTCGAACGCCTCGGCCGGTACGTCCATCACGATCTTGCCGAACATCTGGATGAACCGCCGGTACGCGTCGAGCGCGAACCGCTCGTCTCCGCCGGTCTGCTTCGGCGAGGCCCTCCACCGACCCGTCGTTCAGCCCGAGGTTCAGGACCGTGTCCATCATCCCCGGCATCGAGAACTTCGCGCCCGAGCGGACGGAGACGAGGAGCGGATCGTTCGGGGTCGCCGAGCCGCTTGCCCATCGCCTGCTCGAGGCGGCTGGAGGTGCTCCCCGGCCTCCTCGAGCATGCCGGGCGGGGCGCCGCCCTCCGCGAGGAACTGAGGCAGGCCTCGGTGGTGATCGTGAACCCCGGCGGCACCGGCAGGCCCATGTTCGTCATCTCGGCGAGGTTGGCCCCCTTGCCGCCGAGGAGGTCCTTCATCTCCCTGTTGCCTTCGGAGAAGTCGTAGACGTACTTCGTCATCTGGCTGGATGGCCTCCCGCTGTTCGGAGCCACCCAGTCTACGGAAGGAGATCGGACGGTCGGAGGATCGGGCGCGCCGCGGAGCCTCAGTGCTGCGGCGAACGGGGTGGCATGCCGACGAAGGTCGGCCGCCATCCCGAGGCACCGCTCGACGTTGCGGTCGTCCCCCGACAGCAACGCCTCGTAGGCGAGGTTCAGCCAGCCCGAACACTTCTGCGCCAGCTCGATGTCCGTGGTCGCGATCGTTCGGCCCTTGCTGAGGACGTCGAGCACCGGGCGATAGGCGGCCCCGAGCACGGCGGCGGCTCGCGCGTCGAACCGGGCCAGGGAACCGGCCGGCGTCGACAGGGCCTCGCGTTCCGCCGTCTGCCACTGGTCCCGCAGGGCCGAGTAGGCGAGATCGACCTGTGCGGACGGCGCCCCCTCGCTCGCCACCGCGATCAGCGCACGGATCGCGCGCGTGGTCTGCAGGAGGATGCCGTCCATCGGGGCACAGTCTGTCCCCCGCCCGTCGGGCCCACCATCGGCCGTTCGACGCGAAGTCGAGGCGAACGACCTAGGTCGAAGGTTCCTCCGCGGCGGCGGATTCGAGCGCCGCGAGCGCCTCGGCGTCGGTCGCGAAGAGGGCCCAGATCTCCTCTCCCCGTGCGGTGGAGACGCTCGCCACCTCGCCGCCGGCATCGATCCAGTCCTCCATCGCGGCGGCGAACTCCTCGGCGTCTGCCTCCGTGTCCCAGACGGTCGCGAGCAGCACCGCGACGTCGTCTCCGTTCGACCATGCGCGGTACGTCCCGCCGTCCCAGCCGGCGGCCGCGGCGTTCGCCTCGGACCCGCCCAGCCGGAGACCGAGCGCGAGCGCGAGCCACGACTCGCCGATCGTCATGACGTCGATGTCTTCCCAGCCCTCGACCGAGCTCCTCCGACAGGTTCGGGACGTCGACCGGCGTCGGCGCGTCGTTCGGGTACCGCTCCGGATGGATCACCTGCTCCGTCGAGACGGGAGGGGCGGCGAACGCAGCGTCGACCGCGTCCAGGCCACGCGACGCCTCCAGAGCGGAGATGAACCGCAACCCCTCGTCGTACGACCAGGACTGCAGTCGCTGGATGAACGGCGGGATGCCCTCGGTCGAGACGTCCTGGGCCGCGGCCTCGATCCCGACCTGCACCTGTTCGGTCGCCGTGAGGAACGTCCGGGCCCACTGCAGCATGAAGAACGTCGCGTTGCCCTCGACGAGCGCGACGGCGGCGGCCAGTCCTCGTCGCGACACTCGGCGCCCAGGACATCGAGCTGCTCGAGGCCGAAGCGTTGGTCGTCGATCGCGTGGGTGAGCTCGTGCGCGAGCGTGATCCGCTCGAGCGGTGAGGGGGAGTCCGATCGCGATGAACTTCAGCTCGCCCGTCAGCGTGTCGTAGTAGCCGATCACCTGGGACCCGCCGTAGTTCTCGTACGACTCCCGCAGGTTGGTGCCGTCCGGGATCACGCCGATCGTGTCCCAGGCCAGGCTTCGCCGCGCGTACTGCTCCGCGGGGTACGCGATGTCCGCGTACGCGACCAGGTCGGCCCCGATCTCCTCCTGCGTGACCGGCTGCGCGACGACCGGGTGCGTGTAGTCGAACCCGCGGATGCGCTCGAGCTGCCGCATGACCTCCGCGATCACGGGCGGAGTCGGACCCTCGGCGGGCACGTCCGACCCACCCTCCAGATCCGGATCGGGGACCTCGCAGAGGCGGCGAGCGGCTCGGGCCGCGGAATCGGGCCCGCCTCCGGGCGGCGACACGGTCTCGGGGGACGGCGGGATCTGGGCACTCGAGGACGGTCGGTCCGGTGGCGGCGTCGGTCCACCGATCCCCGCCCCGGTGCAGGCCGCGGCCAGGAGCGCGATCGCTCCGAGGGCTCCGGTCGTTCGGCGCCTCACGAGCGCCTCGGAGGACGAGGCTCGCGACGGCGACGCCGATCGCGGCGGCCGAGAGGACGGTCGATGCCCACAGGAGTCCTATCGACCGGAGCGTCCCCAACGATGAGGCCACGAGCGCGACCCCGGCCGCCGACAGGAGGACGAAGGCGCCCGCGTACAGGCTGACCCACTCCCCGGCGTCGCTCCGTCGGCTCTCCCATCGTCTTAGAGGCGTTCGGCGAGGTGGCCGACGAGGTTCGCGATCGGGATCCGGTCCTGCTGCATGGAGTCGCGCTCCCGCACGGTGACCTGCCGGTCCTCGAGCGAGTCGAAGTCGACCGTCACGCACAGCGGGGTCCCGACCTCGTCTTGCCGACGGTATCGCCGGCCGATCGATCCGGCGTCGTCGAAGTCGCACATCCATCGCTCCTTCACGACGTCGAACACGGCGCGGGCCTCCGGCAGGAGCTGTTCGTTCCGCGAGAGCGGCAGGACCGCGATCTTCGTCGGCGCGAGATCACGGTGCAGGGCGAGGAACGTCCGCTTCTCGGTACTCGCCCTTCGCGGTCGGCGCCTCCTCCTCGCGATACGCGTCAACAGGAACGCCAGCACGGCCCGGTCCACACCCGCCGCCGGCTCGATCACGTACGGGTGGTACCGCTCGTTCCGCTCCTGATCGAAGTAGGTGAGGTCCTGGCCGGAGTGCTTCTCGTGCTGCTTCAGGTCGAAGTCCGTGCGGTTCGCGATCCCCTCGAGCTCGCCCCACTCGGTGAACGGGAATCGGTACTCGATGTCGACGGTGCGCTTCGAGTAGTGGGACAGCTCGTCGGCGGCGTGCTCGCGGACGCGCAGGTTCTCCTCGCGCATGCCGAGGTCCGTGTACCAGCGCAGGCGTTCGTTGATCCAGTAGTCGTGCCAGGTCTCGTCCGTGCCGGGCTCGACGAAGAACTCGAGCTCCATCTGCTCGAACTCGCGCATCCGGAAGATGAAGTTACCCGGCGTGATCTCGTTGCGGAACGACTTGCCGATCTGCGCGATCCCGAACGGCACCTTCTTGCGGCTCGCGGCCTGCACGGTCACGAAGTCGACGAACATGCCCTGGGCCGTCTCCGGCCGCAGGTAGACGGCGTTCGCCTCGTCCTCCACCGGGCCCATGTGGGTCTTGAACATGAGGTTGAAGTTGCGGGGTTCGGTGAAGGCATCGTTGCCGCAGTTCGGGCACGTCGGCTGCCCGTGCATGTCGATCGTCGTTCGATCCTCCTCGTGGCCCGACTGCGGGGCGTGGAACCCCTCGAGGTGATCGGCTCGGAAGCGCTGATGACAGTTGAGGCACTCGACGAGGGGGTCGGTGAAGACGTCGAGGTGGCCGCTGGCCTCCCAGACCTTCGGCGACATGACGACGGCGGCGTCGAGACCGACGACGTCGCTTCGCAGCTGGACGTTCCGGCGCCACCAGGCGTCCCGGACGTTCCGTTTCAGCTCGACCCCCAGCGGGCCGTAGTCCCACGACGAGCGCAGGCCCCCGTAGATCTCGCTGGACTGGAACGCGATCCCCCGCCGCTTGGCGAGGGACGTGATGGCCTCCATGAGCTCGGCCACGACGGTCCTCCTCTCTCCCGGTCGCTGGCTGCGGCCGCTGGCGTGGCGTCCAGTCTACGAGGCGGCACCGTCAAGCCGTGACTAGACTCGGCCGCCGACGAAGGAGGGAGTCATGGCCGAACCCACCGCACGGAGCCTCGACACGCCCGACGACACGCGCTCGTTCGCGCACGGAACGGTGGAGCTCGTCCGGCTCGGCTCGTTGACGATCGGCAGGGTGCGCTTCGAGCCGGGGTTCCGCTGGTCGAAGGATCTGAAACCGACCGTCGGCGGGGAGTCCTGCATGATCCACCACAAGGGGTACGCGCTCTCGGGGCGACTGCGGGTGCGGATGGAAGACGGCACCGAGCTCGAGATCACGGGCGGCGACGCGCACGAGATCCCCCCGGGGCACGACGGCTGGGTCGTCGGGGACGAGCCCTACGTCGCGCTCGACTTCTCCGAGAGCATCTCGATCTTCGCGAAGCCCGCGGAACGACCGGATCCGACGACGAGCTAGTCCGAGTCGTTCTCGGCCAGCGCGCCGAACCGCCGCGACCGCTTCTGGAAGTCGCGGATCGCCTCGTAGAGGTCCTCGCGGCCGAAGTCCGGCCAGTACACCGGCGTGAAGTACAGCTCCGCGTACGCGACCTGCCACAGCAGGAAGTTGCTGATCCGCTCCTCGCCGCTCGTGCGGATGAGCAGGTCCGGGTCGGGCATGTCCGGGTAGTAGAGCCGGCGCGAGATCGACTCCGGGGTGATCCGCTCGCCCCGCAGCCGGCCGGCGTCGTGATCCGCGATCAACCGCTTGACGGCGTCGGCGATCTCGACCCGGCCGCCGTAGTTGAACGCGATCGTCAGGGTCATCCCGGTGTTGTCCTTCGTGAGCGCCTCGGAGATCTCGATCTCCCGAAGGACGGATCTGGGCACCCGCCAGTCGCGGCGGCCCATGAAGCGGATGCGCACGTTCATCTCGTGCAGCGCCTCGCGCCGTCGACGCAAGACGCCGTTGTTCACGACATCCATCAGGTACCGGACCTCGGCCCTGGGGCGGTTCCAGTTCTCAGACGAGAAGGCGAACACCGTGAGCCATCGCAAGCCGAGCTCATCGGCGCCGACCACCGTGTCCCACATCGCCTCCTCGCCAGCGTCGTGGCCCTCGGTGCGCGGCAGGCCGCGGAGCTTCGCCCACCGGCCGTTGCCGTCCATCACGATGCCGACGTGGCTCGGCAGCCGTTCGTGGTCGAGATCGTGGAGGTAGGTGCTCATATCGCGAGGCTCCGGGCGAGGATCGGAAGGCTCTTCATGCGGCGCTCCAGGTGGTACTCCGTGAACCCGAACAGCAGGGCACGGGACTCGCGCCTCACGGAGGTATCGGAACGCACCGCTCCCGCCTCAAGCAACCCCGTGCTCCCAAGGGTCGCCAGGAAGGCGAGCGCGTCGAGCGACGCCGGGCCGGCCCCGAGCTCGGCGTCGGCCGAGCAGACCGCGCCGCCCTGGCCGCTCGAGAAGCGCTCGGCGCCGGGGCGGCCGCACACGGCACACGTCGTGAGCGACGGGTGGAACCCCGAGAGCGACAACAGCTTCAGCAGGAACGACTCCGCGACGGCCGCGGGGTCGTCGGGCCGAGCGTCGAGCGCGCGCAGGCCGGTCAGCAGGAGCAGGAACAGCCGCACGTTGCGCTCGTGCTCCTCGGCGACCCGGTCGACGGCTTCGAGCATCGTCTCCCCCGCGGCGAACAGGCCGAGGTCGCGTCGCAGCGGCATGAACGGCGAGACGATCTCGGCCTGGCTGACGGTGTCCAGGGAACCCCTTCCCCGGTAGACCATGAGCGACACGTGCGTGAACGGCTCGAGCCGGGCGCCGAAACGTGACGTGGTCTTGCGGATGCCCTTCGCGACCGCGCGGACCTTGCCCGAGCCCTGGGTCATGACCGTCACGATCTTGTCGGCCTCGCCCAGCTTGATCGAGCGCAGCACGACGCCTTGTTCCTTGTAGAGGGGCACGTCGGAATGGTAGCCCCGGCACGCGGCCGGCCGGCTCATCTGATGTTGCGGAAGTGTGGAATCGGTCGGGCGGCCTGTGCTCGGGCCGTCTACCCGAGACGGGCCGCCCGCAGGGCGAGGTACCGCCGCTCCGGGATGCTGGCGGTCCTCCTCGCAGCCTGCCGGTAGGCCTCGCGCGCGCCAACCCGGTCCCCGGTGAGCTCGAGGAGGTGGCCTCGTACGACCTGGAGGCGGTGCGTGTTGGCCATGCGGTCGTCGGCGTCCAGCGTGCCGAGTACGGCCAGGCCGGCTCGCGGCCCGTGGACCATGGCCACCGCGACCGCGCGGTTGAGCGTCACGACCGGGCCCGGCGACACGCGCTCGAGCACCTCGTAGAGCGCGAGGATCTGCGGCCAGTCCGTCTCCTCGGCGCTCGGCGCCTCGTCGTGGATCGCGGCGATCGCCGCCTGCAACTGGTACGGACCCACCAGGCTCGTACCGAGGGTCTGGGTGATGAGCCCCACTCCCTCCGAGATCAGGTCCCGGTCCCAGCGATCGCGTGGCTGCTCCGCGAGCGGGACCGGCATGCCCTCCCCGTCCGTCCTGGCCGCCCGCCGGGCGTCGGTGAGCAACATGAGCGCGAGCAGACCGCCGACCTCACCCTCGGCCGGGAGGAGCCGGTGCAGCACGCGCGTCAGGCGGATCGACTCGGCGGTCAGGTCGCGTCGCTGCAGCGACGGGCCGGAGCTCGCCGTGTACCCCTCGTTGAAGATCAGGTAGAGCACCTGGAGCACGACGCGGAGCCGATCGGCGAACTCGGGCCCCTCCGGGAGCTCGAACCGGCTGCCCGCGTCCCTGATCGACCGTTTCGCACGGCTGATCCGTTGCGCCATCGTGGCCTCGGGGACGAGGAACGCGTTCGCGATCTCGGACGTCGTCAACCCGCCCACCGCTCGAAGCGTGAGGGCGAGCTGCGACGGCGCCGACAGCGATGGGTGGCAACACAGGAACAGGAGCGCGAGCGTGTCATCCCGGTCGGATGGCTCGGATGGGTGGCCTCGCACATCGAGCACGGCCTCGCGCTCCTCGCGACGCCGCCGCGCGCTCTCGCTCCTCCACGCGTCCACCAGCCGGCGGTCGGCGACCGCGATGAGCCACGCGGCAGGCTCCTCCGGCACGCCTCGATCTGGCCACTGCCTGGTCGCGGCGAGCAGCGCCTCCTGCACGGCGTCCTCGGACGCATCGAACTGTCCGTGCCGGCGAACGAGCGTGCCGAGGACCTGCGGCGCGAGCTCGCGCAGCAGGTCCTCGATACCGTGCGCCTCGGGGTCGACGGGACCCGTCATGGGTGGCTAGGCGGCGTCGGCTGCCCGCTCGAGCGTCGCGATGTCGATCTTCTGCATCTGGAGCATCGCCTGCATCGCTCGCTGGGAGCGACCGGTGTCTGGGTCGCCGAGCAGCTCCATCAGGCGGTCGGGGATGATCTGCCACGACAGGCCGAAGCGATCCTTCAGCCAGCCGCACTGGCTCTCCTCGCCCCCGTCGGAGGTCAAGGCGTTCCAGAAGTAGTCAACCTCCTCCTGCGAGTCGCAACGCACGAAGATCGAGAAGGCCTCGGTGAACGAGAACTGCGGTCCTCCGTTCAGCGCGATGAACTCCTGCCCCTCGAGCTCGAACGTCGCGGTCATGGCGGTGCCCGGCTGGCCCGGTCCGGCCTCCCCGTAGCGTGCGACGTCCAGGACCTTCGACTTGGTGTGGGCGTCGGCGCCGGGTCGGCCGTTGAACAGATCCACGTAGAGGCTGGCGGCCTCTTCCGCCTCCTTGTCGAACCACAGGTACGGCGTGATCTTCTGCATGACGCGCTCCTTCCGTGTCCCCTGGCCTCAGCTCGTGTACTCCTCCGGTGGCGCGTCGGCGACCTGGCGCACCTCGATCGGCTCCTCGACGAACGCCACGATCTTCGAGGCGATCTCGAGCGCCCGTTCCTCGCTGACGTCCACGATCCAGTAGCCAGCGAGCGACTCCTTGGCCTCGGCGAACGGACCGTCGGTCACGACCGGCGCCCCGTGCTCGAAGCGGACCGTCTTCGCCTGCGTCGGATCCGCGAGCCCGACGCTATCGACCCGCTCGCCCGAGTCGGCGAGCTCCTGGTCGAGGTCCTCCATGAATCGGATCATGCTCTTGATCCAGTCTGTCGACTTCGTCTCGACCATGGTCGCCTGGTCCCCGAACATCGCGATCAGGTACTTCATCCCTCACCCCTCCTTCTCCCACCGGCGGTCGGGCGTTTCAAGACTGGGTCGTAGCCGACGCCCCGTTCTCGACATCGGGCGAGAACACTCGGGGCGGTTGGTACGCCGTCATGATGGTAGCCGCAGGGTCTTGGGCACTCCCGGGCAAGATCGCGAAGTCGTGGAACGGGCGTGGAGTTGAAGCGGCCGCCCGTACGGGCGGCCGCTTCAACCGGTGAGGTTCCCGGGAGGCTAGCTCGCTGCCTCCGCGTTCTTGGTCACGACCTCCATCGTCTCGTTGAGCCGGTCCGTCGGGCTGAACTCGATGAGCGACGTCCCGGCGTAGATCGACGGCGTGTGCCCGGGCCCGACGACGTACGCGTCCCCTCCGACGAACTCCTCATCGCCCTGGGCCGTGTGGAACACGAGCCGGCCCTCGAGGACGTACCCCCAGTGCTCACACTGGCAGCGATCGTCCGGCAGTCCGGCGAACAGCGGCGTGAGGTCGGCGTCCGCCGTGTAGGTCTCCCATCCCACCGTCGTGCCGCCGAGCTCCGCGTAATGCCCTTCGAACCCCTCGAGCTGGACGCGGTCCGCGGCGCTCGACTTCGATGCCTTTGCCATCGGTAGCTCTCCCTTCCTCCTCGTATCCGACCGGGTCACCGTGACCCGGCTCGCTCCTCGGCCATCCGAACCAGGTTCCGGAACCCTCGCCGCACGTTCGAGCTCGCGACCTTCATCAGGAGCGGCCGAAGACCACGGATATTGAACATCCTGAGCGCGCCCGGCAGCTCGCTGATGCGGACGGTCCGCGCCGTGTACGAGACCCGACAACCCTCGCCCTCCGAGGCGATCTCGTACCGGTGGACGAGGGTCCACTCCACGACCGCGCCCTTCTTCGTGGACAGCCGAGCCTCGGTGACGAACTCGAAGCGGCTCGGGCGCTCGGCCTCGGTGACGACCGACGAGTCGGCGAACCGACCCATCGCATCCGCTCCCGAGCTCGAGAACTCCGTCCCCACCGACGCCGGCCCTTCGGGGGCCTCGATCGAGAGGAGCCGGTAGGTCTTCTTCGCCTGCCTCCGGCCCCCCCACTCGAGGTGGCTCCGAACGTCGGCAAGCAGGTCGTACACGATCTCGGCCGGAGCCACCGAGGTCGTCTCCACCTGAACGACGAGCTCGCCCCGGAGCGGGTTCGCGCTGCCGGTTCCCTTCCGCTGCACCTCCATGACGCTCCTCCTTCTGCCGTGGGCGCAACGAGGGTGCACCGGATCGGCGCGGGGAGGATCGGGAGGGTTCCCTATCTCGGTGCCGGAAACCCCTCCGGGTGCCGAAGGGCGATCGCCGCGGCCTCGGTCCGGCTCCGCACGTGCATCTTGGTCAGGATGCTGCTCACGTGGTGGCCCGCGGTCTTCGTGCTGATGAACAGGCGCGCCGCGATCTCCGCGTTCGAAAGTCCCTCCCCGACCAGCGCCAGCACCTCGCGCTCGCGCTGGGAGAGCAAGCCGAGCGCCTTCGGCCCGGTCCGAGCCGGACCCCCGAGATCGCGGACCAGGGCCGCGGCCCGATCCGCGGATGCACTCGCCCCCGCCTGGTCGAACGCCGTGAATGCGGTGCGCGCCTCATCGAGCGCCACCTCCGGTTGCTCGACGCGGAGGCTCTCGGCCAGCTCGAGGCGGGTTCGCGCGGCCTCGAGCGGCATCTCCAGCTTCCCGAACCGGTCGATCGCCCACTCGAAGTCGGGGGTCGCCGGACGGCCTCGGGCCGCGGAGACCCGCCCGGCGGACTGCCGTGCGAACGCCATGAGCATCGGATGCCCCGAGCCGTCCGCGGCCTCGGCGAGCTCGCCCGACGAGGCGCCCGCCGCCTCGAGGTCGCCGGCGGCGACCTGGACCTGCACGAGCCGCGCGAGCAGGGGGGCGCCCAGCAGCCCGTCCCGACCGACCTGGTTCAAGCGGCGGATCAGTCGGGCGGCCGCCAGCGCGTGCTCCCCGGTCGCAAGGTCGAGCTCGGCGGCCGGCAGCACTGCCTCCGGCAGTCCCGATCGCCCCTCGAGCAGCGCACGAGCCTCCTCGAGTCGGCCCTGGGAGAGGCGCACCTCGGCGAGCTTGACCGCCGGGTCGACGCATCTCGACCGGTGGTTCCCCGTGCGGAGATCCGCGACAGACCCGAGGAGCTCGAGCTCCGCCTCCTGCCGGCGGCCGGTCGCCGCCAGCATCTCCGCGTTGCACGTGCGGCAGAACGCGAGCAGGGGGAGGTCCTCCCGCCGCTCGATGAACGTCTGCACGATCCGCGCCCATTGCTCGAGGCGTCCCGCATCGCCAGCGAGCTCACAGGCCGCGACGAGACTGCAGCACGCGCCGGCGACGGTCTCGAGCATGTCGGCCTCGCCGCCGGTCGCGGCCGCCATCGCCTCGTCGAGGTGGTCCAGGCCCTCCGCGACGCGGCCGAGTTGGATCTCGGCCAGGCCGAGCTCGGCGAGCGCCGCCACCTCGAGGTCCGCGTCCCCGGCGTCCCTCGACAGGTCGAGCGCAACGAGCGCGCGACGCTCGCGGTCGTCCGGGTCGTCGGACCGGCTCGCACGGGCGACCTCGAGGTAGCCGCGCTCGGGACCGGCCCCGCTGAGCAGGCGCTCGGCCCGCGCGAGCCACCCGTTGGCGACGGCCTCGTTCCCGTTGATCGAGAGATGTTCCCGAGCGAGCCAGACCGCCACGACCCCCGCACGAACCCGGTCGATGTCCTTGAACAGGACGAACGCCCGCTCGCGATGCTCGATCGCGCCGTCCGGCTCTCCCAGCCACCACAGGGCGCGTCCGAGCCCGTCGTGCGCCTCCGCGCTCCGATCGACAGCCAGCGCGGACTCGAACGCGGCGCGCGCGGCCTCCCACTCTCCGGAGCCGAGCGCCTCCGTCCCCGTCGTGAGCGCATCCGCGACGTCCGCCGTCATGCCCGGATGATGACAGCCTCCCGAACCTCCCGGGGGAGCGGTCCGGTTCCCTACGCACCCATCGGATGCCAGACGGTCTTGAACTCCATGAGGGCGGTGATCTCGAAGGGGCTCTGGGCCTCGTCCGAGAAGGGGTCTTCCCGCGGCGCCCGATGCACCCGTTTCACGTTCTCCGCCGACAGTTCCTCGGCCTGCGGAAGGAGGTCCTCCGGCACGCCGGTCACGTCGATCGCGTTCACGTCCATGTGTCCCGCGAGCCACGGGACGAGCTCGCTCGTCAGTCCGGTGAGGATGTTCACGACGCCACCGGGGACGTCGGACGTGCTCAGCACCTCGCCCAGCGTGACCGCCGGCAAGGGGCTCCGCTCGCTCGCGATCACGACCGTCGTGTTCCCGCTCACGACCGCAGGAGCGAGGCGCGACACGAGCCCGAGCAACGACTGCTCCGGGGGGGCGACGATCCCGACCACCCCGGTCGGCTCGGGGATCGTGAAGTTGAAGTAGGGCCCGGCGACCGGGTTCGTCGCGCCGAGGACCTGGCCGATCTTGTCGGCCCACCCCGCGTACCACACCCAACGGTCGATCGCAGAGCTCGCGCCCCGGGCGGGGTCCTCGGCGCCGGCGTCCGCCAGCTCGGACTCGAACTGCGCGCGTCGCCCCTCCATCAGCTCGGCGACGCGATACAGGATCTGGCCGCGGTTGT
This sequence comes from uncultured Actinomycetes bacterium, assembly GCA_963771385.1. Classification (GTDB taxonomy): domain Bacteria; phylum Actinomycetota; class UBA4738; order UBA4738; family HRBIN12; genus DASSJM01. Next base: position 114,854 of record CAVYTE010000002.1, on the reverse strand, counting down.
ACGCGGTCTTGCCCGCCCACTCGGGTTGGGCCGCTCGCGCGGCCCGCACGGCCTCGCGCAGGTCCTTGCGAGAGGCTCGCGCCGCCCGGGCGAGCAGCCGGCCGTCGTGCGAGACCACCTCGTAGGACCGGCCGGACTCGCTGCGAGGGAACTCGCCGCCGATGTAGAGCTTGGCCGTCCGCCGGACCGGCACGCGCGTCCGCGAGGTCACGATATGGGCTCCAGCTCGAGGTACGGCTCGAGCCCGTGCAGACCACCCTCGCGGCCGAACCCGGACTCCTTGTAGCCGCCGAACGGAGATGCGGGATCGAACCGGTTGAACGTGTTCGCCCACACGACGCCCGCCTTCAAGCGCTCGGCCATCCACAGGATCCGCGACCCCTTCTCGGTCCAGACGCCTGCCGAGAGCCCGTAGGGCGTGTTGTTCGCCTTCTCGACGGCCTCCGCCGGCGTTCGGAACGTCAAGATCGACAAGACGGGCCCGAAGATCTCCTCGCGCGCGATCCGGTGCGACTGCGACACGTTCGTGAACAGCGTGGGACGGAACCAGAATCCGCGTTCGGGAAGCGCGCACTCGGGCTGGTAGATCTCGGCGCCCTCCTCGACGCCGGAGGCGACGAGCTCCTCGATCCTGGTCAGTTGCGCGCGCGAGTTGATCGCCCCGACGTCGGTGTTCTTGTCGAGCGGGTCGCCGACCCGCAGCGTCTGCAGCCGGTCCTTGAGCTTGTCGAGCAGCGGTTCGAAGACCGGCTCCTGCACGAGCAGCCGCGACCCCGCGCAGCAGACGTGGCCCTGGTTGAAGAAGATGCCGTTCACGACGCCCTCGATCGCCTGATCGAGCGGCGCGTCCTCGAACACGATGTTCGCCGCCTTGCCGCCGAGCTCGAGGGTCAGACGCTTGCCCGTCCCCGCGGTCGAACGCCGGATCAGCTTGCCGACCTCGGTCGAGCCCGTGAACGCGATCTTGTCGACGTCCTCGTGCTCGACGAGCGCCGATCCCGTCGGACCTGCCCCCGTCACGATGTTCACCACGCCGGGCGGCAGCTCGGCCTCCTGGATCACCTGCGCGAGCAGCAGCGCCGTGAGCGGGGTCGTCTCCGCCGGCTTCAGCACGACGGTGTTGCCCGTCGCGAGCGCCGGCGCGAGTTTCCAGGCCGCCATCAGCAGCGGGAAGTTCCATGGGATCACCTGTCCGGCCACGCCCACCGGGCGCGGATCGCGGTTCGGGAACGCGTACTCGAGCTTGTCGGCCCAGCCGGCGTAGTAGAAGAAGTGCGCGGCCGCGAGCGGGATGTCGATGTCGCGGGACTCCTTGATCGGCTTCCCGCCGTTCATCGTCTCGAGCACCGCGAACTCCCGGGCCCGTTCGAGCAGTTGCCGGGCGACCCGATAGAGGTATTTCGCGCGCTCGGAGCCGGGGAGGTCGCGCCAGGTGGTCTCCGAGGCGCTCCGAGCGGCCGTGACGGCCAGATCCACGTCCTCCGTGCCGGCCTCGGCGACCTCGGCGAGCACCTCCTCGGTGGCGGGGTTGATCGTCTCGAACCACGCGCCGGACTTCGGGTCGATGAACTCGCCCCCGACGAACAGGCCGTACCGGTCCTCGAGCTTGACGATCTCGGTCGATTCGGGCGCATCCGCGTACTGCCAGACGGGTTCGCGTTGCTCGAGCGCCGAGGTGGCCTTCTTCTCACGCTTCGCGGCCTTCGCCATGTCAGTCGATCGTGAAGTAATCGGGGCTCTGGTAACGGCCGGTGTGTTCCTTGTCGATCTGCATCAACACGTCGTTCAACAACGTCGAGGCGCCGATCCGGAACCGATCCGGCGTCATCCACTCGGGCCCGAGCGTCTCGTAGACGAGCGTCAGGTACTGGATCGCTTGCTTGGATGCCCGGACCCCGCCGGCGACCTTCACGCCGACCCGGGTCCCGGTCTCGTGGAAGAAGTCGCGTGCTGCCTCCAGCATGCACAGCGCGCTCGGCAGCGTTGCGTTCACGCCGATCTTGCCGGTGGAGGTCTTGATGAAGTCGGCACCTGCGGCCATCGCGAGCACGGAGGCCTGGCGGATCCGGTCGTAGGAACCGAGCTCGCCCGTCTCCAGGATCACCTTGAGGTGCGCCTGCCCCGCCGCGTCACGAGCGGCGACCAGCTCCTCGAAGCACTGGGCGTATCGACCGCCGAGGAACAGCGAGCGATTGAGGACGATGTCGACCTCGTGCGCGCCGAGGTCGACGACCTCGCGGATCTCGGTGAGGCGCGCGCCGAGCGGCCCGAGGCCCGCGGGGAACGCGCCGGCCACGCTCGCCACCTTCACCGACGTCCCCCGCAGGTGCTCGAGGGCGACCGGCACGAGGTGCGGATACAGGCACACCGCCGCGACCGACGGGATCGACGCGTCCAGCGGGTTCGGCCGGACCGCCTTCGAACACAGGGCGACGATCTTGCCAACCGTGTCGGCTCCCTCGAGCGTCGTCAGATCCATGCATCGGATCGCAAGGTCGAGCGCCCACAGCTTGGAGTCCCGCTTGATCGAACGCTTCGCGAGCGACGCCGCCCGCTCCTCCAGCCCGACGGCGTCGACCTGGGTCACCCGGCCGACGAGTCGCTCGGCGTCCCTCGGCGCGTAGAGCGCTACGTGGGGACTGGTGGGCTGGATCTCGGCGGTCTGAGACATCTCCTACGTGCCATGGTACGGCGAGGGGCGGAGCGGCGGCTATGCTCCAGGGCAACCGTCTCCGAGGAGGAACCCCGATGCGCCGAGTCCTGATCGTGCTCGCCACCCTCGCCCTGCTCGCGACAGCCTGCGGTGGTGACGACGGTGAAGCGGACACCGGGGGCACGGACACGACGGGAACGACGGCCGCGACCGGGCCGACCGAACCCACCGGCGCGACGGCGACCGGAGCGACCGCGAACGGCGACTGCGTCGACCTCACCGGCGAGGGGGAGGTCTTCACGATCACGATCTCGAACTTCGCGTTCGTCCCCGACTGCTTCACTGCCAGCGCCTCGCAGGGCATCACGGTCGTGAACGAGGACGCCGCTCCGCACACCTTCACGATGCCGGACACCGACGTCAACCTCCCGATCGCCGCAGGGGCGACCGCGAGCGGCGAGCCGATCGCCGGGATCGTGGAGCCCGGCACCTACGACTTCATGTGCACGATCCACCCGACGATGACCGGCGAGGTCACGGTCGTCGCGTAGGCGACTTCAGAAGCCGAGACGCTGGAGGGCCTTCGGGTCGCGCTGCCACTCCTTGAGGACCTTCACGCGCAGGTCCAGGAAGACCTTGCCGTCGAGCACGAACTCCATCTCTTCGCGGGCCCGTGAGCCGATCGTCTTCAGTGTCTCGCCGCCCTTGCCGATCACGATCCCCTTCTGCGAGTCGCGCTCGACGATCAGCGACGCATGCACCTTCGTGATCGCGTCGCTCTGCTCGAGCTCGTCGACGACGACCGCGATCGAGTGCGGCACCTCTTGCCTCGTGACCGCGAGGGCCTTCTCGCGCACGATCTCGGCGAGCCGGATCTCGAGCGGCTGGTCGGTGACGGCCTCGGCCGGGTAGTAGGCCGGACCGATCGGCAGGCGTTCGGCGAGTAGGTCGCGGAGCACACCCACCCCTCGTCCGGTCTTCGCGGAGATCGGCACGACCTCGTCCCACTCCCCGATCTCCGCCGCGGCCTGGAGCTGCGGCACCTCGTCGTGGTTCCGGAGCCTGTCGAGCTTGTTGACCGCGCAGAACTTCGGCCCCGCGACGCCGAGGACCTGCCGTTCGAAGACGAACGCGTCCCCTCGGCCGACCCCGTCCGCGGCGTCCACGACCTGCACGATCGCGTCGACGCCCTGGGTGGCCTGACCGACGAGGTCGTTCAACCTCGAGCCGAGCAACGTCCGCGGCTTGTGGAACCCCGGCGTATCGGTGAACACGATCTGGTGGTCGTCCGCCGTGAGGACGGCGCGGACGTCGCGCCGGGTGGTCTGCGGCTTGTCCGAGACGATCGCGACCTTCCGCCCGACGAGCGCGTTCACGAGGGTGGACTTCCCGGTGTTCGGCCGGCCGACGACCGCGACGAAGCCGCTGCGGAAGCTCATCGAGCCAGCCTATCGGCCGGGCCTACGTGCCGAGGTTCGCGGGCCCGAACGCGTGGGGGAGGATCTCCGGCAGCGTCCACTCTTCCCGTCGGCCGCCCCGCGACTCGCAGACCACGAGCATCTCGGGACCGAACTCGTTCAGCACCTGCCGGCATCCCCCGCAGGGCGGGGTCGGCTCATCGCCGTCGGCCACGACCGCAACCGCCTCGATCGAGCGATGCCCGGCGAGCACGGCGGCGGCCACGGCGTTGCGCTCGGCGCACACCGAGAGCGGGTACGAGGCGTTCTCGATGTTGGCGCCCCCGAACACCTCGCCTCCGGCGAGGATCGCGGCGCCGACGTGGAACCCGCTGTACGGGGCGTAGGCGCGGGATCGCATCTCGCCGGCACGGGCCACCAGCTCCTCGATCCGCTCGCGCGGGGTCATCCGGCGCCGACCTCCTCCCCCTGATCCTCGGGGATCTCCTCGCGCGTGATCAGGATCTTCGAGATCCTCCGACCGTTGACCTGCTCCGCCGTGAACCGCAGGTGCTGGAAGGTGACCTCCTCGCCCTCGTCGGGGATCTGGCCGAGCAGACCCAGCATCAGGCCGCCCACGGTGTCCCACTCCTCGTCGGGGAGCTCGACGTCCAGGATCTCGTTCACCTCGCCGATCGACAGCTTGCCGTCGACGCGGAACCGGTCCGCCGAGACCTGCTCGATCTCGGGCTCCTCCGTGTCGTACTCGTCGGCGATCTCGCCCACGAGCTCCTCGAGCAGGTCCTCGAGCGTGACGAGCCCCGACACGCTCCCGTACTCGTCCGTCACGAGCGCGATGTGGAACTTCTCCTTCTGCATCTCGCGCAGGAGGTCGGCGACCTTCTTCGACTCGGGGACGAAGTGCGCCTGTCGGACGACGTCCCGGAGCGGCATGTCCTGCTTGCCCTGGTGCAGGGCCTTCAGGACGTCCTTGGCGAAGACCATCCCGACCACGTCGTCCAGGTCCTCGTTGAACACAGGGATCCTCGAGTACCCGTGCTCGAGCACGAGGGCCTGCACGTCGCGGAGCGTCTTGTCCGACTCGATCGCCGCGATGTCCGGCCTGGGCACCATGACCTCGCGCACGATCGTGTCGCCGAACTCGAAGATCGAATGGATCAGCTCCTTCTCCTCGCGCTCGATCGAGCCCTCCTCGTGGCCCACCTCGGCCATCGACCGCAGATCCGCCTCCGAGACGAAGGGGCCCTGCTTGAGGCCGCGGCCGGGCAAGAGGACGTTCGCGAGACCGATGAGGCCGCGGGTGGGCAGCTCGAGCACGCGGCCGAGGAACCACACGAGCGGGGCGACCGAGAGGGCGGCCCGGTCCGAATGCAGCACACCGAAGGTCTTGCTCATCGCCTCGACGATGACGAAATACAGCAGCGTGAAGATCACCGAGACGACCGTGACGCCGAGACCCCCGTACGATCGTTCGGCCAGGATCGCGACGAGGATCGCCGATCCGTTCTGGCACAGCATCACCGTCAGGTAGACCGCGTTCAGGAACCGGGGCGGGTCGGCCTCGATCCGTTCGAGCGTGACGGCGTTCCGGCGTCCCTCCTCGACGAGCGCGAGCGCGCGAACGCGGGTCATCCGGGTGAGCGACGCCTCGGCGACCGCGAGGACCGACCCGAGGATCACGAGGACCCCGACGAGCACCCAGACCCAGATCACGGCACCCTCTCGCCGCTGTAGCGCTCTTGCAGCGCCCACATCTCGGTCCGCTCGGCTTCGGCCTCGTGGTCGTGTCCCAGGAGGTGCAGGATCCCGTGGACGAGCAGCAGCCGGAGCTCGGCGGCTGGATCGGCGGGGTTGTTGCGAGCGGCCACGGCGGGAGCGATCACGACATCGCCGAGCAGTCGGCGGTCGTCGCCGGTGACGTCCGCCTCATCGAGCGGGAACGAGAGGACGTCCGTCGGCCCGGGCTCGTCCAGGTAGCGCTCGTGCAGGTCGGCCATCTCGTCCTCGGTCACGAGCGACACCGAGAGCTCGGTGTCGGTGGCCCCCTCGCCGATCAGGCACTCGCGGGCGAGGGCGACGAGGCCGTCGACATCGACCGGCGCCGACTGCCGGTCGTCGACCAGGATCAGCGGAGGTTGGTCGTCGTCAGCCATCGGCGCGGGCGCGCTGCTCTCCGAAGATCCGATACGCCTCCACGATGTCCTGCACGATCTTGTGCCGGACGACGTCGCGTGCACCGAGGTGCGACACCTCGATCCCGTCGATCCCCTCCAGGATCTCTTGCACGACGACGAGGCCCGAGGTCTGACCGCTCGGAAGGTCGATCTGCGTCACGTCGCCGTTCACGACGGCCTTCGAGCCGAACCCCAGCCGCGTGAGGAACATCTTCATCTGTTCGGGTGTCGTGTTCTGCGCCTCGTCCAGGATGATGAACGAATCGTTCAGCGTGCGGCCCCGCATGTACGCGAGCGGCGCGACCTCGACGGTGCCGCGCTCCATGAGCCGCGGGAGGGCGTCGGCGCCCATCATCTCGAAAAGCGCGTCGTACAACGGCTTCATGTAGGGGTCGATCTTCTCGTAGAGCGTTCCGGGCAAGAACCCGAGGCGCTCGCCGGCTTCGACCGCTGGACGGGTGAGGATCAGCCGCGAGACCTGCTTCTCCTGCAGCGCTCGAACGGCGGTCGCGACCGCGAGGTAGGTCTTCCCGGTTCCCGCGGGGCCGATCGCGAACGTGACGGTCGCGCTCCGCATCGCGTCGACGTACTGCTTCTGGCCGAGCGTCTTCGGCGCGATCCCCCGCCCGCGGCCGGTGAGCAGCACGTCGCCGAGCACCTGCGTCGGCGTCGCCTCCTCTCCCTTGATCAACTCGATCGAGCGGCCGACCGAGGAGGCGTTGAGCTCGTGACCGCGCTCGAGCAGCATGATGAGCTCCTCGAAGAGCACGCCGACACGTCCGGCCTCCGGATCGGGGCCGTTGATCGTGATCTCGTTGCCCCGGACCACGATCTCCGAATCGAAGGCAGCCTCGACGAGCTTGAGCAGTTCGTCTCGCTGACCGAGGAGAGCGACCATGCTCTGGTCGCCGGGCACGAGGATCTTCACCTGCGTGGTGGATCTCGCCAAGCGGTCGTCTCGGGGGTGGTGCCCCATCCCTCCTGTTGCCGAAGGGGTCGTCAAACGACGACCCGGAGTGCCGCGGATTCTACCGCCTGCCTCGGAGGGAGTTTCCCGATCGGGCAGGCATCACGGGCCCCTGACTGGATCACCCAGGAGGCCAGGACATCGGCCGGCCCCCGAGCAGGTGGAAATGCAGGTGATAGACGCTCTGGCCGGCGTCCCGGCCGACGTTGGAGACGAGTCGCCATCCGCTCGCGTCGATGCCCTCGGCCCTCGCGAGATGCGACGCGGCCTGGAACAGGTCGGCGAGCGTCCCACCGTGGCGATCCTCGAGCTCACGCACGTCCGTCACGTGCTCCTTCGGGATCAGCAGCAGATGCGTCGGTGCCTGCGGGTTCCCGTCGCGGAACGCGAGCACCGTGTCTCCCGAGTGCACGATGTCGGCCGGCTCCTCGCCGGCCACGATCCGACAGAACACGCAACTCGAGCTCACGAGGTGCCCGATCCGGGTCGGCGAAGGGTCGACTTCGTCGAGGCCTTCCTGCCGGCCGGCTCACCACGAGCGCGCGCGAGCTCCTCGATGAGCCGGCGCTGCTCCTTCGTCAGATCGCGCGGGGTCTCGACCGAGATCGTGAGGAACAGATCGCCCCTTCCGCGCCGGCCGAGGTTCGGGATCCCCTTCCCCCGGAGTCGGAGCGTCGAGCCCGGGGCGACGCCGGGTTCGAGCCCGACCCGCTCGACACCGTCCAGCGTCTCCACCTCGATCTCGGCGCCGAGCGCCGCCTGCACCATCGGGACCTCGAGAACGGCGAACACGTCCTGGCCATGGCGTTCGAAGATCTCGTCGTCGAGGACGCGAACCGAGAGGTAGAGATCGCCGGCCGGGCCGCCCGCGCGTCCCGCGTGCCCGGCGCCGCCGATCCTGAGCTCCATCCCGTCCGACACCCCCGCGGGGAGATCGACCGGGAGCGCCGCGCGTTCACCGATCCGCCCCCTGCCGTCGCATCGCTGACACACGGAGACGATCTCCTCCCCCGTCCCCTCGCACGTCGAGCACGGGTGCGCCGTCATGACCGTGCCGAAGATGCTGCGGCGAACCTCCTGGACCTGTCCCGACCCACCACACGTGCGGCAACGTTGTGGCGACGTCCCCGGCGCCGAGCCGCTGCCGCCGCAGAGATCGCACGCCTGCATCCGACTGACCTCCACGTCCCGATGCACCCCGAACGCCGCCTCGCGGAACTCCAGGGTCACCTCGGCGAACAGGTCCTCCCCGTGGGCCGTTCGGGTCCGCCGGCCTCCGCCACGCCGCCGACCGAACGTTCCGGTCCCGAAGAACGCCTCGAACAGGTCGGAGATGTCGCCGAACGGCTGCCCCATCGGGCCGCTGCTGCCGTACGCGTCGTACTGGGCGCGCTTGCCGCCGTCGGACAGGATCTCGTACGCGGCCGCGACCTCCTTGAACCGCTCGACGGCGGCCGGATCTGCGTTCACGTCCGGGTGGTACTCGCGAGCGAGCCGCCGATAGGCCTTCCGGATGTCCTCGGTCGACGCGTCGCGTGCGACGCCGAGGATCTCGTAGAGGTCGCGTACCGTCGCCATCGGACCTCAGGCGTCGAGCTCGGTCGCGAGCTCGGAGAGCCGGCGAGCGACGGCTCGCACCGAAGCCATCACGCTCACGTAGTCCATCGCCGTCGGCCCCACGACCCCGACCGTCCCGAGCGCCGTCGTGCCGGCCCGGAACGGCGCCGACACGATCGACGCCTCCCACTCGCCGGTGTGCCGGTGCTCGGTGCCGATCGTGACGTTCACGTCCTCGGTCGTGACGTCGCGGAGGACCTCGAGCATCTCGGACTCGTGCTCGAGCGCCTCGAAGAGACGTCGGACCGTTTCCCGGCGCCAGTGCGCCGCTTCGTCCGCGAGGTTCGCGACGCCCCCGATCAGGACGTGGTGGGCTCCGCCGCCGGTCTGGATGTCGCCGAACAGCTCCGCCGCGGCCAGGAAGAGGTCGCGGTCCATGCCGCTCCCGGAAGCTGCGGCCTTCAACGCTTCGGTCCGGGCCTCGGGGATCGTGCGGCCGCGCAGCCGGTCCGCCAGGGCGCTGTCGAGGGCCTCGAGGGCGGCCGCGTCGAGCCCATCCGGATGGTCGAGCAGCACCTTGTCGACACGGCCCCGCTGTCCGATGACCAGCAGCATCACCGCGTTGCCCACCTCGAGTAGCTCGGTGCGAAGGATCACCTCGTTCGAGCCCGCCGGCGGGACCGCGAGGCCCGCGTACTGGGTGACCTTCGACAGGAGCTGGGTCGTGCCCTTCAGGACCTCCTCCAGGTCGAGCATCGTCTCCGCGAAGAAGCCGGCGATCGCGCGGCGCTGCTTGTCGCGCATGCGGCCACCGGGCGGCAGCGAGTCCACGTACTTGCGGTAGCCGGCGTCGGTCGGGATCCGGCCGGCCGAGGTGTGCGGTTGCGAGAGATATCCCAGCTCCTCGAGGGCGGCCATCTCGTTGCGGATCGTCGCGCTCGAGACACCGATGCCGGCCTGCTCGGCGATCGTCTCGCTCCCGACCGGCTCGCCCGTGCGTACGTACTCGTCGACGACGGCATGGAGCACCGCCACCTTCCGAGCACCGAGCTCCGGTTCGACCATGGCGTTAGCAGTCTACTCTCGAGAGTGCTAGGACTCTGAACGAGCGCCATGGCAACCGTTCGCCCCGCTCGGGCGTCTAGGGTCGAAACGCGGATGAGGGTCGACGAGATCGCGCTCCGGGAGTTCCTCCACACGTCGTATCCGCGCCTGGTCGCGGCCGTCGCGCTCGCCTGCGGCAGTCGGCCGGCGGCGGAGGACGCCGTGCAGGAGGCACTGCTCCGGGCATGGCAGCGGTCCGAGCACGGGGAGGAGATCGAGTCGTTGGATGCCTGGGTCACGACCGTCGCGCTCAACCAGGCGCGGAGCGGGCTCCGCAGGGTCCTGGCCGAGCGGAGGGCTCGGGCCAGACTCGCGCATGAACCGGCTGGATCGAAAGCCACCGGTGAGCGGATCGACGTCGAGCGTGCGCTCTCGAGGCTCCCCCGCCGGCAGCGGGAGGCGGTCGTCCTCCGCTACTACCTCCAGTTCGACACGGGCGAGGTGGCGGCGGCACTGCGGGTGAACGAGGGCACCGTCAAGAGCACGCTCTTCCGGGCCCGGGCGACCCTCGCGGAGCTCCTGCATATCGACGATACCGAGGAGGCGAACGACCGTGGCGGTTGACGAACGCCTGCGGCGCGAGCTCGAGCATGCAGGCCGGCCCGCGGATCCGAGCGGCGTGTACGAGGAGCTGATCCGCCGTCGCGAACGTCGCCGCATCGCGCACCGAGTCGAGGCAGGAGCGCTTGCGCTCGTCGTGTTCGCGGCGACGATCGGCGGATTCTTCGTCCTCACGCGGGTGTTCCGTCCGAGCGACGAAACGCCCGGCGTGGAACCGTCCCCTGTCGCCATGCTCCCGCTCCAGAACGGACGGATCGCGTACTCGCTCTCGACGCCCGATGGGATGGAGCTTCACTCGGTGCTGCCCGACGGCACCGGAGACGAGGTCATCCCCACCCCAGATGGCCTGCCGTGGCTTCACGCCTGGTCGCCAGATGGAGGTGCGCTCGCGGTCACCGTCTTCCCCATCGGTCCCGGTGATCGCGAGATCTGGACGATGAACGCCGACGGGTCCGATCAGGTGCGGATCGCCGCCGCCGAGAACGTGAGCGCGCCGTCCTGGTCGCCCGACGGGTCGGCGATCGCCTACACAGCCCGGACCGATCGGCGGACCGAGATCCATCTCGTCGCGCCGGACGGGACCGACGACCGGTTGATCCATGGCGAAGACGCGGAGGGCACCTTCGCGATCTTCTCAGCCCAGTTCTCGCCCGACGGCCGCGAGATCCTGTTCGACCGGGGCACCGATTCCGGATTCGACATCTTCGTGATGGAGATCGATGGGTCGAACGTGCGTCAGCTCACCACGACCGGAACGGACTACGACCCTCACTGGTCGCCCGATGGCAGGCGCATCGCGTTCACCCGACAGGGGCGGGGAGCGCGATCCGACATCTACGTGATGGACGCCGACGGGACGAACGTCTCGCAGCTCACCGATAGCGGCGAGGGGACGACGAATCTCTATCCTCAGTGGTCTCCGGACGGAACGGCGATCGTCTACGTCGCCGGCGTTACGGGGGGGCCGGGGCCGCTGAGGATCATGAAACCGGACGGCTCCGACCCCACAACGCTCGTCGACGGCCAGGTGCTCGGCGTTTCATGGCAAGCGTTGCCCGACGCCGCCACGGCCCCGCCTGCCTCGCCGACGCCGGCCCCATCACTAGGTCCGGGGACCCGAGACATCGGGCTCGGGTTCCCCGTCTGCAACATCACTTCGGTCACCGGTCGCTTCGCGAGCCCGAACACCGCTGGGACCGCCTTCGTCGCGACGAGGATGAGCGACACCGGCGGATGCCCGGACGCGACGGGTGCATTCAACGTTGTCGCAGTGGATGTTACCGGCGACGGGCTGGCCGACACGTCCCACGGACCCATCGGATGTGAGAGCGCGGCCTGTGTGGCGTGGGCCGCGCCCGATGTCGACGGGGACGGGACCGACGAGCTGCTCGTGCAGAACGTGGCGTTCTCGATCGCGGGGCTGAAGCTGTTCGAGGTGCAGCTGGGAGACGGCGGGGCCAGCCTCGGTCCGGTCACCGTTCCGCCGCCGGGGAGTGCCGCATTCGGCTCCCAGGGGTTCGAGGGCGGAACCGAACCGCAGTTCTGGCTGGGCGGCGACGCCGGCCAGTGGGACGCGATCCGATGCGAACCCTTCGAGGGTGGCCGCGCGCTCGTGTCGACGACGTCGTCCCACCCGATCGATGCTCCCGGCGACGTGGAGGTGACCGAGACCTGGTTCGTGCTGGACGGCTACGAGCTCCGAGTGGTCGATGTCCGCGAGTACACGGCACCGGTGAACGACGACACGCAACCGTACCGGCAGACGGGCGGCTGCGGTGCGGACCTCGAGCCCTACGGCTGATCGGCGAGCGCGAGCACGAGCTCGTTCAGCACGAGCATGCCGCGCTCGGTGGGAACAAGCGCACCGTCGTCGTGGCGGAGCAGGCCGGACTCGATGAACGGGGTCGACACCGCCGGGTCGATCGACGAGGTCGGGATGCCGTCGAGGATCCGTAGCCGCAGGAACACGTCCTCGAGGTGCGCCTCGGGGGGTTCGAGCACCTCCTCTCCACCGACCGGGAGTCGTCCCGCTTCGACGCTCGCGAGGTACTCTTGCGGCGGTCGCACGTTCCACCACCGCCGGTCGTGCCGGTACGAGTGCGCTCCGGCGCCGAATCCGAGGTACGGCCTCCGCTCCCAGTAGCCGAGGTTGTGCAAACACTCGAAGCCCGGCCTCGCCCAGTTCGAGACCTCGTAGTGGCGGTAGCCGGCCTCGGCGAGACGACGGCATGCGAGCTCGAACATGTCGGCCTGGAGGTCGGGATCGGGCCCGGTGACGATCCCTGCCTGCACCCTCCGTCCGAGCGCGGTCGACGGCTCGATCGTCAGCGCGTACGCGCTCACGTGCTCGGGCGCGAGCTCGATCGCCTCGAGCAGCGTCCGCTCCCACGACCCGAGCGTCTCCCCGTTCGCCCCGTAGATCAGATCGAGGTTCACGTTCGTGTACCCCGCGACCCGCGCGTCGCGCATCGCGCGGCGCACCGAGTCCGGGTCGTGCACCCGCTCGAGGGCCGTGAGCACCGCCCGATCGAACGACTGCGCCCCCATCGACAGCCGCGTGTAACCCGCGTCCAGGAGACCCGAGAGCGTGCGCTCCTCCACGGTGTCGGGGTTCGCCTCGATCGTGATCTCGGCTTGGTCGTCGATCCGGAAGCGGCTTCGGAGCTCCCGCAGCAGCCTCGCGAGGTCCCCGACCTCGAGCATGGTCGGCGTCCCGCCGCCCAGGAACACGCTGGCGAACCCTTCGTCCGACCACGCCGGCGCCGTCAGCTCGGCCTCCCGCACGAGCGCGGTCACGTACCGGCCTCGGAGATGATCGAGTCCCGCATACGCGTTGAAATCGCAGTACCCGCACCGCGTCAGGCAGAACGGCACATGGACGTAGATGCCTGCGCTCACTTCGACTCCACCTTCTGGTCGATGCGCAGGGCGGCGATGAACGCCTCCTGCGGGACGTCGACGCGGCCGACGCGACGCATCCGAGCCTTCCCCTTCTTCTGCTCCTCGAGCAGCTTGCGCTTGCGCGTGATGTCGCCCCCGTAGCACTTCGCGAGCACGTCCTTCCGCTTTGCCTTCACGGTCTCCCTCGCGATGATCCGCGAGCCGATCGAGGCCTGGATCGCGACGTCGAACAGCTGCCGCGGGATCAGCTCGCGCAGGCGATCGACCATCTGCCGCCCGTAGTGCTGGGCGCGTTCCCGAGGCACGACCGCCGAGAAGGCGTCCACGGGTTCGCCGTGCAGCAGCACATCCACCCGCACGAGGTCGGCCGGCATGTAGCCGAGCGGCTCGTAGTCGAGCGACGCGTACCCCCGTGTCCTGGATTTCAGTTGGTCGAAGAAGTCGAAGACGATCTCGGCGAGCGGGAGCTGATAGTGCACCTCGGCGCGTTCGGGCGACAGGTACTTCATGTCCGACATCTCGCCGCGCCGCGACTGGCACAGGTCGAGGATCGGGCCGAGATACTCGCTCGGCGTGATGATCGTGGCCAACACGATCGGCTCCTCGACCCGGTCGTACGTGCCGGGCTGCGGCATCTCGGTCGGGTTGTGCACGACGATCGTCTCGTCGCGCCGGATCACCTGGAACTCGACGTTCGGCGCGGTCGAGATGAGCTCGAGGCCGAACTCGCGCTCCAAGCGTTCCCGCACGATGTCCATGTGGAGCAGGCCGAGGAACCCGCATCGGAACCCGAACCCGAGCGCCTGCGAGGTCTCCGGTTCGAACACGAGGGCCGCGTCGTTCAGCTTGAGCTTGTCGAGCGCCTCTCGGAGCTCCGAGTAGTCGCCGCCCTCGGCCGGGTACAGGCCGCTCCACACCATCGGCTTCGGCTCCCGGTAGCCGGGCAGCGGCTCGTGGGCACCCTGCCCCCCGGCCATCGTCACGGTGTCGCCGACCTTGACCTGGTGGACGTCCTTCAGGCCGGTGACGAGGTACCCCACCTCGCCGGCCTCCAGGGTGGGCACCGGCGTCGCCTCGGGTGCGAAGACCCCGCATTCCTCGGCCTCCGAGTCGAGGCGGCCGGCCATGAAGCGCACCTTCGCGCGCGAGCGCAGCACGCCGTCCTGCACCCGCAGGTAGGCCACCACGCCACGGTAGGGATCGAAGGACGAGTCGAAGATCAGGGCCCGCAGCGGTTCGTCCCGTTTCCCCTCGGGCGGCGAGACACGCCGGATGACCTCGTCGAGCAGGTCCGGCACGCCCTCCCCGGTCTTGGCCGAGACGCTCAGGATCTCCTCCGGGTCGCACCCGACGACCTCGGCGAGCTCGCGTGCCGTCCCCGTCGGGTCGGCCTGCGGGAGGTCGATCTTGTTCAGGACCGGGACGATCGTCAGGCCCGCGTCGCGGGCGAGGTGGAAGTTCGCGAGCGTCTGCGCCTCGATCCCCTGCGCCGCGTCGACGAGGAGCACCGCCCCCTCGCACGCAGCCAGTGATCGCGAGACCTCGTAGGTGAAGTCCACGTGTCCGGGCGTGTCGATCAGGTTCAGCTCGTACTCGTCGCCGGGTCCGCCATACGAGAGCCGGACCGCCTGCGCCTTGATCGTGATGCCGCGCTCGCGCTCGAGGTCCATCTTGTCCAGGTACTGCTCGCGCATGTCCCGGTCGGCCACCGCGTGCGTGAGCTCCAGCAGCCGGTCGGCCAGCGTCGACTTCCCATGGTCGATATGGGCGACGATGCAGAAGTTCCGGATCCGGGCCGGCTCGGTCACGGCGCTCATCGTACGGGCCGGGCCGAGGAACACCCGCTGGTACACTCGCTCGCTCATGGCCAACATCAAGTCGCAGATCAAGCGGAACCGTCAGAACGAGAAGCGCAACGCCCGGAACAAGGCCGTTCGCTCCTCGCTGAAGACGGCGACGAAGAAGGTCGACGCCGCGGTCACCGGGGGCGATGCGGACTCGGCGACCGCACTCGCGCGAGAGGCATCGCGCGCCTACGACAAGGCTGCGTCCAAGGGCATCCTCCACAAGCGGACCGCCGCGCGGCACAAATCCAGGCTGGCGAAGACCGCCGACCGCGCCGCGGCCGAGTAGGGCGCCGGGCACCGAACGCGACGACTCCCGGCTCGCCCGGATGGGAGCGGCCGGCGTTCGTATCGTGCGTCTAGCGCGTAGCTGCCGCCGGCTCGCCGGCGATCGCCGAGACCACGAGCGGGAGCACGACATCGTCGGTCGCGCCGGACTTCAGCGCGCGATCGGCCCAGGCGACGCGTTCATGGAGCGCGACCAGCTCCTGCATCGAGAACCGCTTGGCCTGTTCCCGGTAGCGGCGCACCTGCCAGTCGAACCGTAGGCCGGCGAGCTTCGCGGCCTCGGCCGGAGGCATCCGCTCCGGAAGCGATCCGACGCGGAGGAGGTCACGCAGCCGCGAGGTGATCCCCCCGAGGACGAGCAGGCCGGCGCTCCCCCCTTCGAGCAACGTCCGCACCGAACGCATGGCCCCGGGCAGGTCCTTCGCGAACGCCCGGTCGCACAGGTCCCAGACGTGCTGCTCGCCGAGGCCACTGAACTGTCGCGCGACAGCGGCAGCCGTGACGCGCTCACCGGGGAACGTCGACGCCAGCTGGTCGAGGGCCTGTTCGAGCGCGCCGGGCTCCTCGCCGAGCGTCTCCACGAGCGCCGCCGCCCCGTCCGGAGCGAGATCGAGGCCCTTGGTCCGCGCCCTGCGGAGCAGCCATGTCGGCAGCTCCTTTCGCTGGACCTTCAACTCGCTGATCCGGCCGACGGGCTGCACGAGCTTGACGAGCGCCGCGGGCGCCTTCGCTCGATCGCCCACCAGTGCCGTCAGCACGAGCCGCGCGTCCGGGTCGGGCCCCTCCAGGTACGCCGACAACTCGCGGATCGCCTCGGCGGGCAGCGCCTTCGCGTTCGACACCAGGAGCGCTCGAGGTTCGCCGAACAGCGAGGGCGTGGACAGGTCCGACGTCTCCCCGCCCTCCCACGCGGACCCGTCCACCTCTCGTGGTCGCACGTCCGCGAGGATCTCGAACGCCGCCTCCCGAAGCAGGAAGGCGTCGGTTCCCCACAACAGGAACGCGGGTGGCCTCGGCTCGGTCGGGCTCACGATGCGGACTCTACAAGTACCCCTCCCCGGTCGAACGTGACGACCACGGTCCCGAACAGATCGGTGCGGATCACACGCGTCCCGCCGCTTCGGATCCAGTCCAGGACCTCGGGCACGGGGTGCCCGTAGGTGTTGGGCCCGACGCTCACGATCGCGACGTCGGCCCCCACCGCCTCGAAGAACGTCTCGAGTGACGTGGCCGCGCCGTGATGGGGCACCTTGAGGACGTCGGCGGCCAAGGCCACCTCCTCATCGAGCATCACCTGCTGCGCGGGTTCCTCGGGTTCGGTAGCGAACAGCACGACGTCCTCGCCGATGCTTGCCCGCACGACGAGCGCATCGTTGTTCGTGTCGGACTCGGTTCCCGACCAGCACCGATCGGGCGAGAGGATCTCGAGCCGCACATCGCCGACCAGGATCACCTCGCCGGAACGCGGGTGCCGCACCGGGACATCTTCCGCGGCGACCGCATCCGCGAGCGTCTCGGCGTCCGGCGAGTCGCTCGGGCACCCGGGCTCCAGGAACGTTCCGATCGGGATACGGGACAGGACGGCGGGCAACCCCACGATGTGGTCCGCGTGGGGGTGGCTGGCGACGACGAGATCGAGGCGCTTGATGCCGAGCGCCGCGAGCTCGGTCGCGACGTCGGCGGGTTCGGGCCCGCCGTCTACGAGGATCGCCGCACCGCCCGGCGACGTCAGCAGCGCGGCATCGCCCTGTCCCACGTCGAAGAAGCGAACCGTGAGCGAGGTCGGCGGTCCCGCCGAGATCGCGCTCGACCAGACGAGGAGCGGAGCCAGCACCACCCCGAGTACCACCGCGCGTCGAGGCAGGGGACGGCCGCTCCGCATCCACCAGGCGAGGAGCAGGACGGCGACGAGCCCGACCGCGAGCGTGGCCGCACCTCCGCCGGTGATCCACGGGACCGGCGCCTGCGCGAGGCGGTCGGCCACCGCCTCCAGGTACCGGAGCGGCACGAGCGCGATGCCGGCGACGAGCTTGCCGAGCGGCTCGGCCACCAGACCCGTGCCGGCCGCGACCACGCCGAGCAGCAGGCACGGGGCCACCGCGGGGAAGGCCAGCACGTTGGCCAGCACGGTCGACGTCGGGACCTCGTGGAAGTGGAACAGGAGGATCGGGGTCACGCCGGCCTGCGCCGCGAGGGTGGCACCCGTCGCGAGCGCCACCGGTCGCGGGAGGAACCGCAGCCGGTCGGCGATCGGCGTCGCCATCGCGATCATGCCCGCCGTCGCGGCCGCGGAGAGCTGGAATCCGACGGACCACACGAGCGCCGGATCGACCACGAGCAGCAGGACGAGGGCGCCCGCGAGGATCGATCCCCCGCTCCTCGGCCGGCCGAGCAGCACGCCCACGAGGGCGAGTCCCGCCATCACGCCGGCCCGCATGACCGACGGCTCCGCACCGGTCAGGACGACGAAGAACGCGACGGTCGCCGCGCCCAGCGCGAACCGCGGCCACCTGGAGAGGCGCAGCAGCGCGCCGAAGCCGACGACCGGCGCGAGGACCATCGCGACGTTGCCACCAGAGACCACGAGCAGGTGCGACAGACCGCTCGCCCGGAAGTCACGATCGAGCACCGGGTCGAGCTTCGAGTCGTCGCCGAGGGCGAGACCCAGGAGCAGGCCGGCTTCGCGCGGCGGGAACATCTCGACGATCGAGTCGCCGATCAGCGTCCGAACCGCCCGCGACCATCGGACGGGTGCGAACGAGGCGTGGCCGAGCCACTCGACGTCGTCGACAAGGAGCTCCGCGGCGATCCCCCGCCGATGGAGGAACGATGCGAATCCGCCCTCCTCGGGGACCTCGAGCGATCCCGAGATGCGTAGCCGGTCGCCGCGGAGGGCGTCCGGCGCCGCATCGTTGCCGGACAGCCACACCGTCTCGCGGACCCCCGCGGCGCCGTTCGGCCAGGTGACCGTGCGCACGTCGAACACGGCCGACCAGCCGCGATCGCCGGCCTTCGGGTCCACCCGCAGCGAGCCCTCGACCGTCACCGAGGCCGGTGCCAGCCGCGCCACGAGGGCGTCGCGCACGCGGTGCTCGTGCACCGACCCCCAACCGACCGCGATCGCGGTGACTCCCACGACGGACAGGACGAGGCATCCCCACACCGCGGGCCGCGGGTTCTCGGCCGTCCTGGATGCCGTGAGACCTCCCGCGTCGCCGGAGATGAGCCCGGCTCGGTCCAGTGGCCCGCGCGCGATACGCGGACCGGTGTCCGGACCCACGGTGGCCGCGGGGGCGAGCACGGCCGCGGCGGCGAGCGCGAGCGCCCCGCAGAGGAACCACACCCAGGCGTCGACGGCCTCGCCGATCCACGGACGGACGAGCAGGCCCGACCACACGCCGACGGCGAGCGCGGGAAGGAGCCAGCCACTCACACGGTGACGAGCTCCCGGATCGAATCCAGGATCGCATCGCCGATGCCGCTCACGTCCACCAGTTGATCCACGGATGTGAACGGACCGTTCGCCGTGCGGTGGTCGATGATGCGCTGCGCGATGACCTCGCCGATCCCGGGCAGGGCCTCGAGGTCGGTCGCGGACGCGGTATTGACGTTGACGAGCCCCCCTACCGCCGCCCCGGTGCTCCCCACCGGCGGAGCGCCGGCTGCTCCCTCCCGCGGCACGAGGATCTGGGTTCCGTCGACCAGCAGGGCCGCCAGGTTCAGCGCCTGCAAGAGGGCCCCCGGTCGGGCACCGCCGGCCGCCTCGATCGCGTCGATGACCCGGGATCCCTCGGCGAACGTGTAGACACCCGGTCGGCGGACCCATCCCGCGACGTCGACGAGCAGCGGCGGGCCGGCTGATGGACTCGCCTCCGAGGGCATCGCCCCGGTGGGCGCGCTCGCCGTCGCGCGCACCTCGACCGGTCTCGGGAGGGAACGCACGTACCAGAAGGTCGCGCCGCCGATCGTGACGGCGAGCACGACGATGAGGCCGACGATCTCGGCACGCGAGAGCGCGGACAGGCGTTCGCGGATCGACTCCCCGGACACGCGTTCCCTCCGAGGGGGAGCCGGACGGATGCAGGACACCGAGCGATGGACGGGCGGATCGAGCGAGCGAGAGGCTAGCGCTGCGCGGCGGCCGGCGCTGTGACGTGGTTCACATCGGAACGGACGCGGCCGGACCCGTCACCCCGGCTCGCCTCATCGCGCGAGCTCGGCCGTCCCACGTCGACCTCGAGCTCGCCGGGATCGCGGCTCGGCAGCCAGAACGAGAGCTCGGCGCCCCCGCCGGGACCTTCACCGGCCACGAGCTCTCCGTCGTGGGCCCGGACGAGACCCCGCGCGATGTAGAGACCGAGACCCGCGCCCTGCCCCGACTCGCCGTGCAGCCGGCGGAAGCGACCGAAGACGGACTCCCGCTCCTCGGGCGGGATGCCCGGGCCGCGATCTCGGACCGCGAAGCACACGCGCTCCCCGACCCGGGACACGACGACGGTGATCATCTCCCCCGGCGGCGCGAACTTGCCCGCGTTATCGATGAGGTTCGTCAGGACGCGCACCATCGCGTCGATGTCGCACACGACGGAACCGACCGCGCCCACCTCGACCATGACCTGTCCCTGTCTCCCCGCCGCGACGGTCGCGTCGTCGACCAGGTCGCGCGGGTCGATCTCGACCAGCGACAGACGGAGCTCGCCGTCCTCGATCCGCGACATCGTGAGCAGGTCCTCCACCATCCGCGAGAGCCGCTCGGCCTGTCCCTCCGCACCGTCGATCAGCTCGGAACGAACGTGGTCGGCGAGCGCGCCGCCGTGGTCCCGAAGGGTCTCGAGGACGCCGAGGATCGCGGCCAGCGGCGTCCGAAGTTCGTGGGCCGCGACGGCGACGAACTCCGTACGAGCGAGGTCGACCTGTCGCAGCCGGGCGACCTCCTCTCGCTCCCGCCCGAGCGCGCGGGCGCGTGCCTCGGCGATCCGCTCGACCGCGCGGCGTTCCCGGTGGTGCGCCGCACGCTGGTACGACAGAGCGCCCACGGCGAATCCGAAGATGATGATGATCATCGGGCGATAGACGAGCGGCTGCCATTCCACACGCCTCCCGCTGAGCAGGAACGCCTCGTGCAGGATCGCGAGCCCGAAGGCCACCGCGATCGTCTCCGCGAACCCGAACCGCAGACCGACCGAGACCACCGCGATCAGGTACAGGCTCCAGAACTCGCTCTGGACCCCGCCGGTGGCGGTGATCCACAGGGTGATCAGCCCCACGTCGATCAGCAGCGTCCCGACCCGCAGCCGGACCGAGACCCCTTCCTCGCTCGCCGACACCAGCAGGCACAGGAAGGCGTAGATGCATGCGAGCTCGAGGACGACCACGGCCGCCGGCCCGAGCTCCCGGCCCACGCCGAGCGAGCTCAGGTACACGGCGATCACGATCGCGAGCACCGTGATCCGGATGAGCGCGATCGTCCGTTCGGTTCGGAGCGCGGACGCCGCGAACCCCGGGTCGGAGCTGGCGGCCGGCAGGCTGAAGCGCATGTCCCGATCCTCGTCGTGCCGAAACGGCCACGTCGTGGCCTCGGATGAGGTATCGGCCCGGCCCGATCCGATGTTGAGGAAGGGCCGTCCCCTGGTGGTGTGCCGCTCGGCCGGGATCGTCAGCGCGTGACGACGTTGACGAGACGAGGCGCGCGTACGATCACGCGGGCGATCTCGCGCCCGTCGATCGCCCGCGCCGCCTTCGGCGAGGCGAGCGCCAGCTCCCGGGCGGCGTCGTCCCCGAGGCCGGGCTCGACGTCGATGCGGTCGCGGACCTTCCCGTCGACCTGCACCACCATGGTCACGTGGTCCAGACGCGCGAGCTCCGGGTCGAAACTCGGCCAGGACGCAACGTGAACGCTGTCCGCGTTGCCGAGCACCTCACGCCAGAGCTCCTCCGCGATGAACGGGGCCATAGGCGCGAGCATGAGCGCGAGCGACCTCGCCGCCTCGCGTCCCCCGCCACCGGCGTCCAACGTCGACCGCAGCTCGTTGGTCAGCACCTGCAGCTTCGAGATCGCGACGTTGAAACGGAACCGCTCGAGATCTTCGGTCACTCCCTCGATCGTTCGATGCGTGAGGCGACGCAGCGCCTCCGGATCCGCGGCCTCGCGCTCGGCGGCTTCGGAGACCGCCGTGAACACGCGGCCGAGCCACGTGTTCACGCCGGGGCGGCGATCGTCCTTCGGCTCGATCAGCTTCCAGTCGATGTCGTCCTGGAACGGCCCCGCGAACAGCATCATCAGCCGCACCGTGTCGGCCCCCCAGCGTTCGACGAGCGGCATCGGCTCGACGATGTTCCCCTTCGACTTGCTCATCGAGGCACCGCCGTAGATCACCTGCCCCTGGTTCATCAGTCGCGGGAACGGCTCGATGAACGAGACGAGCCCGAGATCGAACAGCACCTTCGTGAAGAACCGGCAATACAGCAGGTGCAAGATCGCGTGCTCCACGCCTCCCGTGTACTGGTTTGCGGGCATCCAACGTTCGACCTGTTCGGGCTCGAACGGGCGCGGCTCGTCGCGCGGCGAGCAGTAGCGGAAGAAGTACCACGACGAGTCGACGAACGTGTCCATCGTGTCCGTGTCGCGCCGGGCTGCCTCCCCGCAGATCGGGCAGGTGGTGTCGACGAACGCGTCATGCCGGGCGAGCGGCGACTCCCCGCCGGGCCGGAAGTCGACGTCTTCGGGCAGCAACACGGGGAGTTGGTCCTCGGGGACGGCGACCTCACCGTGCTCGGGGCAATGGACGATCGGGATCGGGGCGCCCCAGTACCGCTGCCGGCTGATCAGCCAGTCGCGGAGCCGGTACGAGACCGCGCGCTTGCCCTTGCCCTCCTGCTCGAGCCATCCGATGACCCGGTCGATCGACTCCGGCGACCGAACGCCGTCGAACGGCCCGGAGTTCACCATGACGCCCTCGTGGTCGAAGGCCTGGGTCATCGATCCCGGGTCCGGAGACTCGCCCTCGGCCTGCACGACGACCCGGACAGGCAGCCCCTGCTGGCGGGCGAACTCGAAGTCGCGCTGGTCGTGCGCCGGGACGCCCATGACCGCGCCGGTCCCGTATTCCATCAGCACGTAGGGCGCCACGAAGACCGGCACCTTCTCCCCGTTCACGGGGTTGACCGCGTGGACGCCGAGGGGCACGCCCTCACGGCTCTCGGCCTGCTCCCGGTTCGTCAGCGGCGTGGCCTGCAGGCGGTCGAGCAACGCACGGACCTCGGGCACGGTCCCGCCCGCTTCCGCGAGTGACGGGACGAGCGGATGCTCGAGCGCGAACACGAAGAACGTCACACCCCACAACGTGTCGGGACGGGTGGTGAACACCTCGACCGGGTCCCCGGTCTCGGCGATCTCGAACCCGACCTCGGCGCCCTCGGAGCGTCCGATCCAGTTGCGCTGCATCGTGATGACGCGCTCCGGCCAGTCCACGAGCGTCTCCACGTCGTCGAGCAGACGTTGGGCGTAGTCGGTGATCTTGAAGAACCACTGGGTCAGGTCCTTGCGGACCACCGGTGTCCCACAGCGTTCGCAGGCGCCGTTGATGACCTGCTCGTTCGCGAGCACGGTCGCGTCCTTCGGACACCAGTTCGCCGGTGCGGTCTTCCGGTACGCGAGCCCGCGCTCGAACAACGCGAGGAACAGCCACTGCGTCCATCGGTAGTACTCGGGATCGCAGGTCTGCAGGCGCCGCGTCCAGTCGAAGGACATCCCCAGCCGGCGGAACGAGCGTGCCTGCTGTTCGATGTTCGCGTACGTCCACTCCTTCGGATGGATCCCCCGCTTGATCGCCGCGTTCTCCGCCGGCAGCCCGAACGCGTCCCAACCGATCGGGTGCAGCACGTTGTTCCCTCGCATGGCGGCGAACCGTGCCACCGTGTCACCGCCGCTGAACGCCTCGGCATGGCCCGTATGGAGGTCGCCCGAGGGATACGGGAACATGTCGAGGGCGTAGAAGCGCGGCCGCGGATCGTCGGGATCGTCCGATGCGCGATACAGGCCCTCGGTCTCCCACCGCTCGATCCACTTGGGCTCGGTCGTCGTCGGGTCGTATCGAGGCATGGCCCGGAGATGGTAAGCGAAGGTCAGCGGAGCTTCGCGAGGCGGGCGGTGATGCGTTTGGTCTCCAACGCGGCGCCCCGGAGCTCCGCCTCGGCGGCGCGCAGCCGTTCCCGACCCTCCGTCCTCCGGCGTTCGAGATCCTCGAGGCGCGCCGTCTCCCGCGCCACCGCCTCGGTCGCGCGGCGCTCGCGGGCCTCGGCGGCTCGGAGCTCACGCTCGAGCGCCGCCATCTCGCGGGGACGCTCGCGTTCCGACGCGGCCTTGGGTGCCTGGTGGCCACCCTCGACGACACGCAGACCGGCGTCGGGCAACTCGGCTGGAGGTCGCAGCGGCTTCGTCAGCCGGCCCGAACGGAGCAGCTGGCCGGCCTCCGGGTCCACCGACGCCGCCTCCAGCGTCGATGCGACGGCGTCCTCGAGGGCGGACGAGGGTCCGCCCCCCGGCTCCACGATCCCCAGTGCCTTCCCGGTGAGCTCCGCGACGATCCGACGGCGCTCGTCCGTCGCCTCCCGAAGCTCCTCCACGTCCCCGCCCGAGATCGCGCGCCGATGCGCCTCGCGCAGGCGCTGGCCGATCTCGATGAGCTCGGTGACCCCGGACTCGTCCTGCCGCGCCAGTTGGTTCAGGGCCCAGGCCGAGACGACCGGCTTGCGGAGCGCCTTCACCGTCGCGGCGTCCGGCGCCTGCCCCGCCGCGCGGAGCTCCTTGACGAGCGCGTCCCGTTCGGTCGTGAACCGGTCGAGTGGGAGCCCGTACAGCTCGTCGATCCGGTCTTCGAGCTCGGTGGTCATCTCACCACGACGATAGAACCGATCCCGACCTCCTGCTCGTGGGATCCGCTCCGGGGCTCGCGTCTCGGTCACGAGCCCACGCGATGCCGGCCTCGACCAGCGCGCGCTTCAGCCGGTCAACCTCCGGCCCGGGGCGCACGTGGAGCTCCTCGAGCGTCCCGAGCACGCCGGGCATCGCCGGGTGACGAGCGACAGACGCGATGAGGAGGCCTGCGACCGCGTCGGCTTCATCATCCGGGACGAGGCAGACCGCCTCGTCGGACTCGGTGGTGCGAAGGATCCAGCGGCTGGACCGGCTCCCGGTCGGGGACTCCCCAGTCGAGAGGAACCCGCAGGCTTCGAGGCACAGATCGGGGCGTGAGCGACTTCGTCTCGACGGATCTCGCGAATCTCCATCGGTGGTGACCTCCTTCATCGGCACGGACAACAGGCGACCGATGGGGCCCGGAGGGGCCCGAGGCCATGGAGGACCGCGAGCGCTGGTCCGTCAGCGTCAGGTGAAGCGACCCATGGAGTGAGTCTGCATCCCGCGCGAACGGAGTGCAAGGGACCGGCACCGCATCGAGCCTTCCGCAGTCAATGGCCGACCGGCTCCGCCGCTCCGCCCCGGTGAGACTCCACCTGTCGGATGACGCCCGCCGTGTCGAACCAGGCCTGTTCGCGGCTGATCAAGCCATCGCGGATGTCGAACACATGCAGCATCCGGAAGCGGACCGGCGCCCCGCCCCCCTCGATGCCGATGAACGAGCCGCGGATGTGCCCCGTGACGATCGATTCGTCGACGACGTGGTCACCGCACGCGAAGCGACCCACCGATTCCAGGTGGAGATCTGGGATCGCGTCGATGATCCCTTCGTAGATCTCGGCCGCCGCGCTCTTCCCGTAGATCGGACAGATGGGATTGGCGACGTCGTCCCAGACCAGATCGTCCGTGTAGGTCGCGAGGGTTGCCGGAACGTCGCGCGCGTTCTCGGCGGCGAAGTGTCGCTCGATGATGTCGATGATGCCTCCTCCATGGCTCGGCAGCGCGCAGCTTAGTCGCCGGTCGAGTTGCGATGCCTCGACCTTGTGCAGGATGGCTCGATGCCCGAGTATCGATCCGCATGACTGACCCGACGGGAGCGGGCGAACACCCTCAGGCGGCCGCCGCTTCGATCCCGCCTTCCTCGCTCGCACCGGCCACGCGACGCTGATGCCCGAGGAGATGAACATCGAGGCCGCCTACGCCTTGAGCGAGCGTGACAAGCACGCGCCCCAAGGGGAGCGCCGCCGGAGAGAGGTCGGGGAGATCTTCGAGGTCGTGATCCTGGCGACCGTGGCGGTCGCGACGGCCTGGAGCGGGTACCAGGCGGCGAGGTGGGACGGTCGCCAGGCGTTCCTCTACGGGGAGTCCACCCGCGTGCGCATCGAGGCCGACGAGGCCGCGACGCTCGGAGGGCAGCAGCGACTGCTCGACGTCTCCACGTTCAACACGTGGATCGAGGCCCGCGCGCAGGGTCAGGACCGTATCGCCGATCTCTACGTCGAGCGATTCTCTCCCGATTTCCGCGTCGCCTTCGATGCGTGGCTGTTGACCAGGCCGTTCTCCAACCCGGATGCGCCGCCCGGTCCGAGCTTCATGCCTGAATACCACAACGGGCAGATCGAACATGCCGCCGAGCTCAACGAGCAAGCGAGCGTGATGTTCGAGACGGGCACCGATGCGCGCGAGACCGCGGATCGCTACGTTCGGCTGACCGTCCTGTTGGCAACCGTGTTGTTCCTGGTCGCCATCTCGCAGCGCTTCACCTACCGGGCCGTGAGGCTCGCGGCGACCTCGCTCGCCTTCGGGCTGATGGTCCTCGCCCTCATCGGAGTGATCACGCTTCCGCGACTCTGACGCTCTCCAGGCGCGTTCTGCCGTCCGCGGACGGTCGGCCCGTCGAGCGGGTGAGAGCCTTCGTCTGGCGAGCTTGGCGAACTAGACCTGAGGCGGCGGGGGTGCGCTACCCGTGTCCCTTCCCATACCCGACTCGATCGTGCCCCGCTGCGAGTAGGTGCTGCCATAGTGGCTGAGATCGAGGAATACGGCGAGCACGATCCAGAACCAGTCGAACCCCTGGATCTCCTCCGGCGGTGCACCGAGGAACAACCACATCAGGGTCGCGAACGGCAGGAAGATCAATCCGAGCAGCGGGAAGATCCACGTGTCGAACACGGCGTCGAAGTAGGCCGGCCGCGCGATCCAGGCGAACACCACGATCAGGCGCGGCGCGAACGCAGCCAGCAGAACCAGTAGGCAGCCCATGACTCCCCCTCAGACCTCAGTCGGTCAGGCGAATCGCCATCCTAGTCCCAGGGGAAGTCTGAACGCGAGCGTTTCGTTGAGCCAGATCCTGTGCTCAAGGCCTTCAGGGCATCGAGGCACGATCGCGAGTTGGAGCGTCTGCCCACACAGGGTGTGCGCGCCGGGCTCCCGATCGCTCAGACGTCCTTCGCAGCGTCGGTTGCTTTCGTGGCTGCGTCCTTCACCGTGTCGGTGGCCTTCGTGGTCGCGTCCTTCGCAGCGTCGGTGGCCTTCGTGGCGGCGGCCTTCACCGTGTCGGTGGCCTTCGCGGTGGCATCCTTCGCAGCGTCGGCGGCCTTCGCGGTGGCATCCTTCGCAGCGTCGGCGGCCTTCGCGGTCGCGTCCTTCGCAGCGTCGGTGGCCTTCGTGGCGGCCTTCGAGGCCTGTGCGTAGAAGTCATCGGCGGCGCGCGAGTCCCACTCGTCGACGTCCGAGCCCGAGCGCCTCCTCCCGATGACGGCGACGGCGGCGATCACACCACCCAGGATCAGCAGCCCGATCAAGAGCTTCTTCATCGTCACCTCCTGCCTTCGGCGCTTTCAGCCTAACGTCATCCGTGGTCCCGAAACCACTTGGCTCTGCCTGGGCCGAGCTTGTCCAGGTCCACGCTGCCCCAACTTCGAGGGCCAGCCGACCGACCCTTCGGCCACGGGAGAACTGCTCCAGGTCCCGTGGGACGTTCCGGGCGAGGAGATCGAACTGACGACGAGGCGCCGCTGCATCGACCGCTGGACGGGGGCTAGAGCTCCGCGTAACGGATGGGAGGTCCGACGCCCTCACTGATCGAGTACAGCGCCCCACCGTCGCCCGTCTGCGCGATGGCCTCACTCGACCCGATCGACACGGGGCACGACATCCCTTCCAGCGTGGTGACGACGGTCCGATCGTCCGACCAGGGGAACACCAGCGTCGTCAGGTAGTTGCGGACCGCGATCCCGGCGGGCCCGAGGTCGGCAGCGGTGACGATCGAGAGCGGGACGCGCGCGACCAGGCGGAGCACGCCGACCCCGCCCGGACGCACCTCGCGGAGCGGGACGGCGTACACCGCGCTGTCGGGCTCGGAGAGCTGTTTCACGATGAGGTACAGATGCTCGTCGCGGGGATCGACGAACATCGCCTCGGCATCATGCGGCCCGTCCTCGTACCGCAGTCGCACGATCGTCGCGTCGACGCTCGTCACGCCGCGATCTGCCGGTTCACGGAACGAGTACACCTGGACCTCCGAACGCTCCCGATCGTTGTCGCCGATATCGCCGACCCAGAGTCGTCCCCTCGCCCATGCGAGATCCTCCCAGTCCTCGTTCGTCGCACCATCCACCGCGACCTCCGCCACGACCTCGCCGGTCGGCTCGAGCGCGTACACCGCGGCCTCGTTGCCCGAGTCCTCCTCGACCCACACGACGCCGTCCATCCGGTGGCCCACGACCACGCCGGAGATCTCGTCGAGCGCGGGATCCGCGACCGTCCCTGTCACGGTGCTCTCGATGACCGGCGGACAGGACGGCTCGGCGGCCGGGGACGATGCCGATGGTTCCGGCGCCGCAGTCGTGGTGGGACGAGGCTGTCCCTCGATCGCTCCGTCCGTGCACACGACGAGCGAGCTCGCCGAGAGGATCAGCACCATGGCGACGACCGGCCTCGGCGATCGGCACGCGGAACGAGTGCTCATACCACAGCATCTCGCGGGATCGGCGACCGGAGCGATGGCTCGAGTCCTCGGTGGCGGTGGACCCAGGGGGGCTCGAACCCCCGACCTCATGGCTGCCAGGCAGTTTCGAGGCCATCGGCGGACGGTGCTCTGACCTGCGGATCTCGCAAATGCCCTGCTCAGGGCATGTTAGCGGAGCAACGTCGAGAGACGTCAGAAACGCGCGAACCGGATGGGATGTGCGCGAGTGTGCGCCTAACGACGCGCAATCTGGGGCACGTCGGTGTGGGGTTTGCTCGGCGGCTCATCGAGGCGGAGGATTCAAGTGGGAAGGGTCCGTTACGGTTGACTGAGCTTCCACCGCCACCGCTGGGAGTCGCCCCGACGGCGTAGTCTTCGCGACTGTGCGCCCAGATGAGCTCGAGGAGCGGCTGCAAGAGCGATTGGATGCTCTCCCTCCGGCCGCGCGCTCCGAGCTCCTCCGCGTGCTGACGCTGCCCGACTTCGATCAGGCCGGCCGCATCGGCGAGTTCAGCAGCTGGACGGCGAGCGCCGTGTCGCGCGCTATCGCCGCGTGATGAGGCAAACGCAGAATTCGTCTACGCCACCAGAGGCGAGAAGATGCAGGTTGTCGACCATCAGGTTGTGACCGCCCACGAAGGATCGAAGAGAACCTGTCGCCTCCACGATGTTCAGGTCGAAGGTTCCTTGGATGTAGGACCCACCTGTCCCATCGGGGACGGGAACGGTGTTCGAACCCGTGAACTCCATCGCCATCGCGCTTCCGAGGATGTCGTAGGCACACAGCATGCCCGTGAACTGCACGTAGAAGTCGCCGATCGCCTCGAGCACGTCCGAGTGACCCGGGATCCCGCGCACCGGGTAGATCTTCGTGGTTGAGTAGGAACCGTCACTCAGATCGACCATGGAAAGGCCGAGATCGGGGCCATCCACAACGGGCTGATACAGACCCCTCAGCAGCACGTCGAACTCAGGCTTATCCGGCTTGGGGTGCGCTGTCGCCAGCTGCGGTGCAAGCGTAGTGACCAATGCGCCGCCAATCACACCGCCGATGACCGCTCTTCGACTGATCACGGGTTGGTGCGTGTTCTCGGAGTCTTCCGTGCCTTCCGCCCGCTCGGTCCAAAAATGGCGATCGATGTCCGCTCGGTCCATCGTTCCTCCTCCGCGGGCATGCGGGGCGGGACTGAACCAAGCGGCCGGATACCAGGATGGCCCGAAGCGCCACCTCAAGTTTGCTCTCTTGGGAACAGCTGCTGCAGTCCCCCATTTTCCCGAGCTTCGGTGGTTCAGAAGCATCGGCCGACCGCCAGCACGACCCCGACCCCCTGCGGTCAACGGCTGATGCCCTGCTGAGCCGCTCTAGGGCGGATCGAACTTCGCGGGGGGGCAACTCCTGATGTACGCGAATGTGGCGTGATATGACTTCTGAACGCCGGCTCAATACGCGATACCAACTTCTGACCTGCAGCTTTGTTTGTGGACCCAGGGGGGCTCGAACCCCCGACCTCATGGCTGCCAGCCATGCGCTCTACCAGCTGAGCTATGGGCCCGCGGGCCAGTCAGTCTAGCGAACCGGCTGCCGCCTGCTCGGTCGCGTCGAGCTCGACGCGCGGCGCGTCACGCCACAACCGCTCGAGGTCGTAGTACTCGCGCTCCTCCTCGGCGAACACGTGCACGACGACGTCCACGTAGTCCAGCAACACCCAGCCGGCATCGGCACCACCCTCGCGACGGATCGGCCGTTCCCCAAGCTCGCGGATCGCCTTCTCGACCTCCTCGACGATCGTCTTGATCTGCGGTTCCGACCGTCCGGAGCAGATCACGAAGTAGTCGGTGATGACGATCAGGCCGTGTACATCGAGGATCGCGACGTCGTCCGCCTGCTTCGCGGCGGCGGCACGCGCAGCCGTCAGGGCGATCGCTCGGCTCCCGGCGATGTCGGTGGCGCTATCCGGCACGCCGTCGTTCGCTCATGCTCAACCGGTGAAGTCCTTCCCGATCACGACCGTCACGGGAGCGATCCCCGAGCCGACGGACACGGACACGCTCCCCACACCCAGCAAGTCTCGCACACGTTCGGCCAAGGCGACGTCACCGGCCGAACCCACGACCACGAGCGTCTCCCGATGATCGAACGTCGAGGCGTTCTCCGAGATGGCCACCCGGAACCCGGCGGGCAGGATGCGCTCGGCCACCAGCTCGCCGATCCCCGGCACGCCGTTGCCGTTCAACACGATGACGGGGATCGCCGCTTCCGCCGGCCCGCCGAACGCGTCGACGAGCGCGCTGACGACCTGTTCCGGGCTCGCCACGAAGACGTCGCTCGCGACCTCGTCCACGTCGAGGACGACGGCCCGTGAGCCGGCCGCCGAGGTCAGCGCCCGGGTGACCGCGCCTTCGTCGTCGGTCTCGGTGAACTCCGCCGTCGCCCACCCCGCGTCGGCCGCGAACAGCGCCTCGAGCAGGAGCTGGAGCCCGGCGACGCCACCAGGCCCGGGCTCGGCGAGCAGCGGGGGAACGTCGTCGGCGCCGATGGTCTGATCGCCGACCGCGATCCCGCCCGCCGACTCGACCTGCGACGCAAGCGCTCGATCGTCGATCACCGCGTGATGCTCGACCCACACGCCGAGGAGATTGCTCGCAGCCATGGACGCCTGGTCCGGCGGCAGATCGAGCGCCTCGCCGAGCGTCGCCTCACCTTGACCCGGGATCGTGACCACGGCCTCGGGCGGCAAGACGAGCGCCCCCGTCCGTCCGAACCCGGCCCCCCCGACGATGGCGGCGAGCGGCTCCGCGTCGGTGGTCACGACCAGCAAGGCGAGCCCGTTGGCCGGTTGCGGCTCTTTCGCCACAGGTTCGGCCTCGTCGCTCCGAGAGATCACGAGTGCTCCCGTCGCAAGCGTGACGAGCACCGCGAGCAGCGAGACGAGCACGAGCCGGCGTGTCACCGGTACAGCTCCGCCTTCTCGACGTAGCTCTTCACGCCCTCGGGGACGAGGTACCGGATCGGCCGACCGTCGAGCACCCGTTCTCGGATGTCGGTCGAGCTGATCGCGAGCGCCGGGATGCTCATCCGGCTCACGCTCGTCCTCCGAGCGAGCTCCATCGACTCGAACCGCGCGAGGTCGTAGCCCGGGCGCGTCGCGGCGATGAAGTGCGCGATCGACAGCACCTCTCCGGGATCCTTCCACTCGAGGATCTCGAGCAGGGCGTCCGCCCCGGTGATGAAGTAGAGCTCGGCGTCCGGATGGTGCTCGGCGAGCGTCCGAAGCGTATCGACCGTGTAGGTCGGGCCGTCGCGATCGATCTCGACCCGCGAGACGTGGAAGCGCGGGTTGCTCGCGGTCGCGATCACCGTCATCAGGTAGCGGTCCTCGGCCGGTGAGACCGCTCGGTCCAGTTTCATCCACGGCCGGCCGGTCGGGACGAAGACCACCGATTCGAGGGCGAACTGGACGAGCGCCTCCTCGGCGGTGACGAGGTGCCCATAGTGGATCGGGTCGAACGTCCCGCCCATGACGCCGAGTCGTCGGCCCACGTGGGAATCCTACGGCCGGGACCGGTCGACGAGGCTCATCTCGAGGATCATCGATCGTGCTCGGGGATGAACTCGAACGCCACGCGCCCGATCAGCACCTCATCGCCTCGCCGAGCGCCCGCGGCCGTGAGCTCACGTTCCACGCCTTCGCGGACGAGGCGCTTCTGAAGACGCTCGAGCGTCGTCGGATCGTCGAGATCGGCCTCGCCAACCCATCGCTCGACCCCGCGACCCACGACGCGGAACCGCTGTCCTTCGCGGTGGACCTCGAAGCGAGGACGGGCCGGCCGAAGCACGACGTACGACTGCCGCTCCTCCGCGGCGGCCGCCGACTCGCGGGCGAGTGCGTCGAGGCGTTCGCGCAGCCGATCCATGCCCGCCCCGGTCACGGCCGAGACCGCGACGGCGCCGGGCTCCAGCGCGGCCTGCGCATCGACGTCGGGAGCAAGGTCGGCCTTCGTCCCCACCACGAGGGACGGTCGGCCTCCGAGTTCGGGGTCGTACGCCTGGAGCTCGGCGCGCGCGGTCGCGAGGTCGGCCGTGGGATCGGGCGACGACAGGTCGACGACGAACACGAAGGCGCGGCACCGGCTCACGTGTCGCAGGAACCGGTCGCCGAGCCCCCTGCCCTCGTGGGCCCCCGCGATCAGACCGGGGATGTCGGCCACGACGAATCGTTCGTCGCCGGAGGCCGCCACGCCGAGGTTCGGTGACAGGGTCGTGAACGGGTAATCGGCGATCTTCGGCCTGGCCGCCGTCAGCGCCGCGAGCAGGGTGGACTTGCCGGCGTTCGGCAGACCGACGAGTCCGATGTCCGCCACCAGTCGCAGCTCGACGCGGAGGCGTCGCTCCTCGCCGCGCTCACCCGCCTCGGGCGATCGCGGAGTCCGGTCGCGGCGCGAGGACAGCGATTCGTTGCCCCGTCCCCCGCGGCCGCCGCGTGCGACCACCGCCCTCGCGCCCTCCCCGACGAGATCGGCAACGAGGCCATGCTCGTCCTCGACCCGCGTGCCGTCGGGAACCGCGATCACGAGATCCCTCCCAGCGGCGCCGGTCCGCCCCCGCTTGCCCCCCGCCTCGCCGCTGTCGGCGCGTTGATGCGGGTGGTCGGCGAGCCACGAGAGGTCGTGCCCCCCGGTGGAGACCTCGAACACGACGTCCCCGCCCTTCCCGCCGTCGCCGCCGTCCGGGCCGCCGTGGGGCGTGTACGGCTCACGACGGATCGAGGACGATCCGTCGCCTCCGCGTCCCCCACGGGCGTGCACCGTGATCTCGTCGACGAACGGCATGGGCAGATTGTGGCGGAAACCCTCGGTCGCGCGGCATCATGGTCCCGTGCCGAAACCCGTCACGGTATGGGCCGTGGACCTGGAGAAGGACGCGAGGCTCGAGGACGTGAAGGGCACGCTCCGTCTCGAGGAGGAGGCGCTGATCTTCACCCCGCGGGACGAGGGGCGGCCGGAGGCACGCCTGTCCCTGGGCGAGATCGTGAAGGTTCGACGGCTCCGCGGGTCGCCCGTGCTCATGGTGGTGCGTTCGACCCCGGCCGGTGAGCGGCGCACGGCCTTCTACTTCGTCCAGCCGCCGCCCATCGCCGTCATCACGGGAGAAGCCGTCGAGCGACCGAAGACGAGGTCCCTCTCCGACCTCCGCAACCCGCGGCGCAAGGCCCGGCGGCAGAACGTGAGCTACCTCGGGGTGATGAACCGAGAGAAGAAGCAGGCGTTGTCGGAATGGGTCCGCGCCGTGCGTTCGGCGATCGCGAACGGTTCGGGCGGGTCGAGCCGACCCGCGGTCTAGCCAGACTCGATCGAGGCGTACCGCCGGCCGCGAGACGAGCGGTATGTCACGACCCCGGCCTGCGTCGCGAACAGCGTGTCGTCGCCGCCCTTCCCGACCCCGCGGCCCGGGTGGATCCGCGTCCCCCGCTGGCGCACGAGGATCGATCCGGCGGTCACCTGCTGACCGCCGAATACCTTGACGCCGAGCCGCTTGGACTCGGAGTCACGCCCGTTGCGGGATGAGCCGCCGCCCTTCTTGTGTGCCATCGCGCGTTCGAGGGTACCAGAGGGCTTCCGGCTACTCGCCCGTCTCCGCCTCCGTCCCCGTCTCCGGCTCCGGGGTGTCCGTCTTCTTGGCCGCCGTTCGCTTGCGGCTGGTCGCGAGCTTCACGTCGGAGATCTCGAGCAGCGTCATGAGCTGCCGGTGTCCCTGCCGCCGCGCGTATCCCGACTTGTTCTTGTACTTGAAGACGTGGACCTTGTCGCCCTTCTGCTCGCCGAGCAGCTTCGCGGTGACGACGGCCTTCTGGGCTTCCTTCCCGTAGTGCGTGTTGCCCTCGTCATCGACGACGAGCACCGGCTGGAACGTCACGGTCTCGCCGTCCGGATGCAGGTACTCGACCTCGATGATGTCGCCGGGCTTGACCTTCTGCTGCTTCCCGCCCGTCTTGATGACCGCGTACATCACGTCCTCCTCGGTTGCAGATCAGTTGACGTCGTAGGTGAGCAGCAGCCCCCGTCCCTCGCAGGTCGGACACGGCTCCGAGAACGCCTCCAGCAGTCCACCAGACACGCGCTTGCGCGTCACCTCGAGCAGGCCGAGCGGGCTGATGTCGAAGACCTGGCTCCGGGACTTGTCCTGGGCCAACGCCTCCTTCATCGCGTCGATCACCTTCTTCTTGTTCTGCTCGAGCAGCATGTCGATGAAGTCGATCACGATCATCCCGCCGATGTCGCGGAGCCGCAGCTGGCGCGCGGCCTCGCGAGCCGCCTCGACGTTGGTGTTCACCACGGTCTCCTCGAGGTTCGTCTTCCCCACCGACTTGCCCGTATTGACGTCGATCACGGTGAGCGCCTCGGTCCGATCGATCACGAGGTAGCCGCCCGACGGGAGCCAGACCTTGCGGTCGAGACCCTTGTGGATCTGCTCGACGATGTGGAACTCCTCGAACGCGGACAGGGACCCCTGATGCAGGCGGACCTTCGAGACGACCTCGGGTGCGACCGCGCGGAGGTAGTCCGTCACGAGCCCGAACACGCGCGGCGAGTCGGTCACGAGCTCCCGGTACTCCTCGTCGGTGAAGAGGTCGCGCACGACCCGCACCGTGAGCTCCGGCTCCTCGTACAGGACCGCCGGCGCCTTCGCCCGCTTCGACCGCTTCTCGATCGCCGCCCACTCCGACACGAGCCGCTCGAGGTCGGCGGCGAGCGCCTCCTCGGTCGCTCCCTCGGCCGCGGTCCGGACGATCAGCCCGTGCTGCGAGGGCTTCAGCTTCTTGAAGATCGCCTTCAGCCGGCGTCGCTCCTCATCGGGGAGTCGGCGACTGATGCCGGACACATCCGAGTTCGGCGCGAGCACGAGGAACCGGCCCGGCAGCGAGATCTGTGCCGTGAGGCGAGCGCCCTTGCCGCCGATCGGATCCTTCGTGACCTGGACGAGGACGGGCTGGCCGTTCTTCAGCGCGTGTTCGATCCGCTGCGGCGCGCCGTCGAGGTCCTCGGCCGACCAGTTCACCTCGCCGGCATACAACACGGCGTTGCGCCCGCGACCGACGTCGACGAACGCCGCCTCCATACCGGGCAGGACGTTCTGCACGCGGCCGAGGTACACGTTGCCGACCATCGAGGTCGCGCCACTCCGCGTGACGTAGTGCTGGACGAGCTCCGCCCCCTCGAGCACCGCGATCTGATCGCGTTCGCCGTGCTCCGTGATCGCCATCAGCTTGTCGGTGACCCGGGGCACGACGGGCATCTCCTCGCGACGCCGGCGGCCCGATGTCCGCCCCTGCCGCTTCTGGCGCATCCGCGTCGATCCGGTCGTCTCGGACACCTCGGGTTTGGTCTTCGTGGCAGTGTCGGGACCCGCGGTCTTCGAACGCGCTCGGCGCGTGCGCGCCGGTGGGCGGTCGTCGGAGGGCTTCTGCGGCTCCGCCGCGGTCGACGACGCGGTCGAGCGCCCGCGGCCGCGTCCGCCGCGGCGACGGCGGCGGCGGGCGGTGGTTCCGTTCGCCGATCCCTCGGCTCCGTCCGCCTTCGCTTCGGCCGCCTTCGTGACCGGCTCCGCCATGTCTGTCGCCTCGTCGGCGTCGGTCTGCGCCGCCGCCTTCGTCCGGCCGGCGCCGGAGCGACCCGGCGTCCCGGTCCCGGTCGCGGCCGCGCCGGACGACCCGCCCCTGCCTCTGCCGCCTCGACGCCGGCGGGCCGAACTCGACCTCGTGCCGGCGCCGGAAGCCGTCTCGATCCGCTCCACCTCTCCAGGCTGCGCGTCGAGGTCGACCTCCGGTTGGCCCCCGGAGCCGGAGGTTCCCGCATCAGTTCCGGCCGTCGCCCCCGATGCCCCCGCGCCCGACCGTCCCTTCCCGCCGCGGCCTCGGCCGCCACGACGCCGGCGACGCCGAGCCGGGGCAGCGCCGCTGCTGGTGTCGGCCGACGGGTCGGTCATGGGCTCGACCGCGGGTTCGGTCCGCGTCGTGGAGGCTTTGGCCGGCGCCGTTGCGGAACTCCTGGGAGCGCGGCGCGGCCGCGCGGAGCCCGTGTCGGATCGCGGGGTGGTCTCGTCTTGCTGTTGCACGGGCGCCGGGGCTACCGCCCCGGGCCCCTGCGGCGCTTCGTCGCGCACGCGGAAGTCCTCATCCGGCGGGCCCGCCCGGCCGCGGCTCTCCAGGTACGAAACCCGGGGCCTGCGAAGCCGGCGCCTCGCCTCTCGTCTCTCGCCGTCGCCGTCGCGGCCCGGTGGCCGCGCGCTCGACGAGCAGGTCTGCGACACAGCATACCAACCGCAGGTCCGGCACCCTCGTTCCCGGCCGCGATCGGGACTAGGTAGTTCCGGCTAGGGCTCCTGTGGGTTCAGCGCTCGAGGTGAAACCGGCACTCGTCGGATAGCGCGGGGCACGGTCCCAACCCACACTTCGCCAGATGGAACCGGCCGTCCTCCCTCGGCCTGCCCGACCGACCCGGCCGATCAGGGTCGTGGTCGTGGACGACAACGCAGGCTTCCGCGAATCGCTCCTCGCGCTGCTCGAGGCCGGGCATCTCCAGGTCGTCGGGGAGGCCGGATCGGGCACCGAGGCGCTCGAACTGATCGCGGCGGTCGAACCCGATGTCGTGCTCATGGACGTCAGGATGCCCACGATGGACGGGATCGAGGCGACCCGTCTCCTCAAGTCGGACTTCCCGTCGGTGGGCGTGATCGCACTCTCGAGCCACGAGGATCAGGAGATCGTCCGCGGCATGCTGGTGGCCGGCGCGTCCGGCTACGTGCTGAAGGACTCCGACGGTGACGAGATCCTGCAGGCGGTGACCCGCGCCGCCGAGGGTGGGGCCGTGTTGTCCGCGGCCATCACGCCACGTGTGATCGAGGATCTGACCGACGCGCTCGCCCGCGAGCGTCGTCGAACGCGGGAGCTCGAGGCCGCCCAGGAGGCGCTCGTGGAGCGCTCCGTTCGCCGGCAGGAGCTCGTCGCCCGGCTGTCGCACGAGCTGCGGACCCCGGTGACGGTCATCCTCGGGGTCGCCCACACGCTCGCGACCTTGCACACGACACCGGAGCAGGAGTCGGAGCTGCTGTCCAGGCTCGTCACACGCGCGCAGGACCTCGCGGCACTGGTGGAGCGGTTCGAGATCACGGTGGACTCGGGGATGACCGAATGGGTCGATCTCGGCCGGGTCGCCGGCGACGTCGCCGTGGACGATCGCGTCCGCGTCGTGGTCGGGCCCGACGTCCAGCATGGCCGGCTGAACCCCGGGGTGGCACGCCGGATCCTCGAGGAGCTCGTCGACAACGCGCTGCGATTCTCGCCGTCGACCGCGCCGGTCGAGGTCCGGATCACCTCGACGTCCGGACAGACCCAGGTGCGGATCATCGACCAGGGTCAGGGGATCGACCCGCACGACCTCGAGCGTATCTTCGGACCGCTCGAGCAGCTCGAGGCGTTGAACGTACGGATCCACCAGGGGGCCGGGATGGGCCTCGCGCTCGCGCGCACGGCCGCCCGCGCGATGGGGGGCGATGTGGTGGTGGAGTCCTCGAGCTCGTCCGGGTCGACGTTCCTCTGGACGATCGCACCCTCGTCCTGAACGACCCATCTCGGTCGGACGCTCCTGCGCGACGCACTCCTAGGCGAAGCGACGCATGTGCACGTTCAGCAGCAGGCCGATCGACGCGCAGTTGAGCAACAGCGAGCTTCCCCCGTAGGAGACGAACGGCAACGGGATCCCCGTGATCGGCATGATGCCGACGTTCATGCCGATGTTCACGAACATCTGCAACGCGAGCATCGACGCGATCCCCGCGGCGAGGTACGTCCCGAACGGGTCCCTCGAGACCAACGCGATGCGGAACGCCCGCCACAACACGATCCCGTACAGCGCGAGGAGGCCGGCCGCTCCCGCGAACCCGAATTCCTCCCCGACGACCGTGAAGACGAAGTCGGTGTGCTGCTCGGGCACGAAGTCGAGGTTCGTCTGCGTGCCCTGCAGGTAGCCGACCCCGAGCAACCCGCCGGAGCCGATCGCGATCTCGGCCTGATCGCGGTTGTAGCGCGCGCCCTCGTCGACGTTCGCGGGATCCAGGAACGCCCGGAGACGTTCGACCTGGTACTGCTTCACGAGCCCCACCTGGAACCCGGCGAAGATCAGCACGATCGCCGTGACCGCGAGGATCGCCAGGTACCGAGCGCGAGTGCCGGCGACGATGAGGACCCCGACCAGGATCGCTGCGAACACGATCGAGGTCCCGAGGTCGGGCTGCAGGAAGACCAGGACCGCGGGGATCGCCGCGAGGGCGCTCGCGCGGAACACGTCGTTGAGCGTGAGCTCGCTCCGCAGCTCCGAGAGGAACGCCGCGAGCATGGCGATGAGCGCGAGCTTCGCGATCTCGGACGGCGCCAGCTGGAACCCGAACATCTCGAACCACCGCTGCGAGCCTCGGACGCTCGTCCCGAGCGGGGTGCGAACGAGGACGAGCAGCGCGAGCGAGGACACGTACGCGATCCCGGCGTAGACCTTCAGGAGTCGGTAGTCGAAGCTCGCGGCGATCATGAGCACGACGAGCCCCACCGCCAGGAAGGTGAGCTGACGCTTCACGAACCGTCCGGGGTCGAGATCGACGGCGGCGAGCGACTGATGGGTCGCCGAGTAGATC
The DNA here is from genome assembly GCA_963771385.1 of uncultured Actinomycetes bacterium. Taxonomy (GTDB): domain Bacteria; phylum Actinomycetota; class UBA4738; order UBA4738; family HRBIN12; genus DASSJM01. Next base: position 75,816 of record CAVYTE010000002.1, on the reverse strand, counting down.
GCGAACAGGCCGATGACCGCGAGCCCGACCACCGCGGCGACCAGGATCGGGTCCACGCCGCGGAGCGCCCGGCGCTCCCCGACGTGCACCCGTCCGGCGGCGGCGAGATCCATCAGTCGGTCCCCTCGACCTCGACGAACTGGGAGAAGCCGAGTCCGTAGATGCCCTCGATGATGTGCCGAGCGATCGGCGCCGCGGTCGTCGACCCGTGGCCGCCCTGCTCGACCAGGACGACGACCACGTGCTGCTGTCCCAGCCCCTCCGTCATCGCGGCGAACCACGAGTAGTCCTGCTTCGGGTCGACCTCGGCGGTCCCCGTCTTGCCGGCCACCCAGACCGAATCGAACGGGAACCCGGCGAAGGCACCCGCGGCGGTCCCGCTGCCACGAACGGTTCCCGTCAGCCCCCCGCGCACGTAGTCGAGGTATCGCGCGTCCATCGGCAGGGTCCGACGGCAGTTCTCCTGGTACCGGCGCACCAGCTCGTCGTCGGAGGTGACCACGCGGTCCAGGACATGCGGCACGCAGAGCCTGCCGTCGTTCTGGAGCGCCCCGAACGCGCTCGCGAGTTGCAGCGGCGTGACGAGCGTGTCGCCCTGACCGATCGTCATCAGGATGAAGTCGCCCGGGAACCAGTCACCCTCGGGGAACGACTCCGGGTACGTCTCGTGGATCGTCTGCTTCCACTCGGCGTCGGGAACCCGGCCGGTGAGCTCGAACGGCAGGTCGACACGGGTGGCCCCCCCGAACCCGAACTGATGGAGGTCGTGCTGGAGCGGTTCCTTCGAGACGACGCCGTTCGCAGCTTCGTCCGGGTTCACGTAGAACAGGTCCCAGTAGCGGTACCCCATCGGGTAGAAGACCGTGTCGCACGATCGGGCCAGCGCCGTCCCGAGGTTCATGAACCCGAGGTTGGCCGTCGTCCAGTTGTTGAAGACGTACTGCGTCGCCTCCGGGTCGCTCTCGTCGAACGGGGCGGTCCAGCTCGGCGGGCAGCCGTAGGACTGCTCGGTCGTCACGATGTCCCGGTGCAGGCCCGCGAGCGCCACGAACGGCTTGTAGGTCGAGCCCGGGGGGTACTGGCCCTGGATCGGCTCGGTTCAGGAGCGGGGAACCCTCCGCACGGCCGAACCGGCTCCGGTACTCGCTCTTCGAGACGCTCCGCGTGAAGATGGATGGGTTGAACCACGGGTAGGACGCCATCGCCTCGATCTCGCCCGTCGTCGGGTCGAGCACGATCGCGGCTGCGGCGTTCGCCTTGAGGGTCCGCCCCGAGTCCGTGTCGAAGACACCGCGCGCGTACTCCATCCCCGCCACCAACGAGTCCTCCACCAGGCCCTGGGTCTCCCCATCGATCGTGAGCCAGACGTCGTTGCCCGGTTCGGGGAGCTGCTCACCGATCAGCCCGAGGTTCTGGTCGGCCGAGTTCACCCGGTACTTCTTGAGTCCCTGGATCCCCGCCAGGTCGTGCTCGTAGACGCCCTCGACCCCGAACGCCCCGACCGTGTCGCCCGGCTCGTAGTCGGCGAACGCGGGTGTCTCGAGCTGCGCTTCGGTCACCTGGCTGAGGTAGCCGAGGACGTGGGACCCGCGGGTGCCATTGGGATACGAGCGCAGCGGGACCTCGAGGACGTCCACCCCGGGGAACTCACGGCCGTGCTCCTTGATGTAGTACGCGACGCGACGCGGTACGTCGATCGCGACCGGGATCGGGCTGAACGCGTAGTAGGCGGGGTCGTCGAGCCGTTCTCCGAGCTCGTCCGCCGGGATGTCCAGCAGCTGGGAGAGGTCGTAGATGACACGCTCGGTCTCGTCGCCGAGATCCTGCTGGTTCACCGTGATGACCACGCTCACCCGGTTGTCGACGAGCACGTTCCCGTTCGCGTCCTTGATCACGCCGCGGCGGGCGGGCGTCTCGATCAACCGCACCGCGTTGTCATCCGCGGCCGCCTTGTACTGCTCGGCGGCGAGCACCTGGAGGAACCACAGCCGCGTCGTGAGCGCCGCGAACAACACGACGACGAGCGTGACGAGCACCTTGATCCGCATGCCGGTCCTCGGCTCGGTCACGCCGGCATCACCAGCGAGCCAGACGGCGTGACCGGGATCCCTCGCCGGCCCGGCGGAGCAACGGGAACACGAGCGGCGTGAGGATCGCGTTGTACACGGCCGTCAGGAGCGCCACCCGGAACAGGTACAGCCACGACGTGTCGAGCTGCCCGAGCAGGAACGAAACGATCGCCGTGGAACACGACCCCGACGAAGGTCCCGCCGGCCACGAGCAGAACGGGGGTCAGCGGTGACGGCGTCACGATGAACTGGCGAACCATCCCCACCGCGTACCCGAGCAGCGTCAGCGTCAGCGCGGTGATCCCCTTCGGCGAGTCGAGCAGGAAGTCCTGCGCCATCCCTCCGGCGAAGCCGGTGATCGCGCCCGACGCCGGTCCCTCGAGGATGCCGAACGAGATCGTGAGCAGGTACATCAGCTCGGGCTTCGCGCCCAGCAGATTGATCTCGGCGAACACCGTGGTCTGCAACAGGAGCGCCGAAAGGATGACGGCCGCCAGCAGGAGCGCGCGTCGCACCGAGCACGCCCCTACCTCGGTCCGCCATGCGAGAGCACGACCAGGACGAGCGAGAGCGTCGAGAAGTCCACCGCGGGCCGGACGGTCAGGAACTTCTCGATCGCGGACTCCTCCTCCAGCACCCGGGACACGGTGCCGATCAGCACGTTCGGCGGATACAGGCTGCGGTCGACCCCCGGGATGCGGTAGCCGGCGGTCACCACGCGCTCGTCGGGTGTGACCTCGATCGTGGACTCGACCAGGCTCATCTGCAGGTCTTCGGGCCCTCGGCCGGACAGGCAGCCCGGTCTGCCGGGAGACGTCGAGCCGGCCCGCGACGAACGAGTCCGGGTCGATGATCAGCTGGACGACCGAGGAGTCCGGTCCCACGCGCAGGACGTGCCCGACGAGCCCGGCGCTGGCGATGACCGGCATGTCCTCGGCGATGCCATCGCTCGAACCCTGGTCGATCGTGATCGTCCACTCGAAGTTCGACACGCCGTTCGCGATGACCTGGGCGGCGACGGTCTCGACCTTGGGTCCGAGGCTCGTCTCGAGCCCGAGGAGCGCCTCGAGCTCCAGGAGCCGGGTCTGGTCCGCCTGTGTCTCGGCGAGCTGGGTCTCCAGCGCCGACACCCGGTCGCGAAGGACGTCACGCTCGTGACGGATCGACGGCAGGCGGACCAGCGTCGAGAAGAAGTTGCCGATCGGGCGCGTGACCTTGGACACCGCCTCTTGCAGCGGGCTGATCACCACGAGCGCGGTGTCCCCCAGCGCGGAGAGCGCCCCGTCGTCCCCCTGCCGGTAGTCGACCGTGATCGTCACGAGTGAGATCGAGACCAGGGCCACCACCAGCAGGCGGGTGCTCCGCGCGCGACTGCGCAGCGCCACCGCGGGCTACCTCCGGGACGGGCTCACCAAGACCCGCTGGAGCACCTCGAACTCCTCGAGGCACTTGCCCGAACCGATCGCCACCGAGGACAGGGGGTTCTCGGCGATGTGGACCGGCATGTGGGTCTCGTGTCGCAGCCGCTTGTCGAGTCCTCGCAGGAGCGCGCCGCCACCGGTCAGCATGATGCCTCGATGCATGATGTCGCCCGCGAGCTCGGGAGGCGTCCGGTCCAGGGTGGCCTTGATCGAGTCGATGATCGCCGTGACGGGCTCCTCGATCGCCGTCCGGATCTCGCCGTCGCCGATCTGCAGGGTCTTCGGGAGCCCGGAGACGAGGTCCCGGCCCGGGATCTCGGCGATCAACTCCTCCTCCATCGGGTACGCGGACGCGATCGCGAGCTTGATCTGCTCGGCCGTCCGTTCGCCCAGCAGGAGCGAGTACTCCTTCTTGATGTGGTTGATGATCGCCTCGTCGAGCTCGTCGCCGCCGATCCGGAGCGAGGTCGACGTGACGATGCCGCCGAGCGAGATCACCGCGACCTCGGTGGTGCCGCCGCCGATGTCCACGACCATGTTCCCCGAGGGCTCGTGGATCGGCAGGCCGGCTCCGATCGCGGCGGCCATCGGCTCCTCGATGATGTACGCGCGACGGGCGCCCGCCGCGATCGTCGCCTCCTCGACCGCGCGCTGCTCGACGCCGGTGATGCCGCTCGGGACGCAGACCACGACCCGGGGCTTGGCGAGCAGTCGCCGCTTGTGCACGCGCTGGATGAAGTAGCGCAGCATCTTCTCCGTGATGTCGAAGTCCGCGATCACGCCGTCCTTGAGCGGGCGGACGGCCTGGATGTGCGATGGGGTCCGCCCGATCATCCGCTTCGCCTCGTTGCCGACCGCGAGCACCGCGCCGGTCAGGGTGTTGATCGCCACCACCGACGGCTCGTTCAGCACGATCCCGGCGTGCCGAACGTAGACGAGCGTGTTCGCGGTCCCCAGGTCGACAGCCATGTCCTGACCCAGGAACCCAAGGACCCCTTCGCCGCCCGTGCTTCGGCGACGCGAGGAAGCGGGAAGTTCGCGACGAACCTTCTCGGCCATAGGTTCGGGGCTCTTTCTATCGCACGGGTATTGGGCTGGCAACTCTCGACTCGGATATGAAGGCAACGTGAGGGTTCACGCTACCTCCTGACCTGCGGTTCGTCTCTGCCTCAACCGCCGGAGTAGGGTTGCGCTCTGCGTCACTCGAGGGTGGGTCCGTTGAAGATCGCGGTCGTATTCCCCGGTCAAGGTTCACAGTTCGTCGCGATGGCCGACCCGTGGCTGGGTCATGAGGCCGGTCGCGACACGATCGCGAGCGCGTCGGAGATCGTCGGGCGCGACATCGCGGACGGCTGTCGAGACGAGCGCGGCGCTCGGCACGACGGACTTCGTCCAGCCGGCCATCCTCGCGTGCGACCTCGCGGGCTTCCGGGTGCTGCGAGGCCGGCGGCGTGGCGATCGAGGGGGCGGCGGGTCACTCCCTCGGGGAGTTCGCGGCGCTGGTCGCGGCCGGCGTCCTGACGCTCGAGGACGCGGTCGGCATCGTCGTCGAGCGAGGGCGGGCGATGCAGGCCGCCGGCGACGGAGCACCCCGGAACGATGACCGCGCTCCTCGGCGTCGGGACCGGCCGACGCCGCGGTCCCTCTGCGACGAGGCCCGCGAGGCCGACGTGCTGCTCGTGGCGAACGAGAACGCCCCCCAGCAGGTCGTCATCAGCGGCAGCGTCCCCGCGATCGAGCGAGCCGAGGCGCTCGCGGCCGCACGCCGGATCCGCGCCGTGCGGCTGAAGGTGGCCGGCGCCTTCCACTCCCCCCTGATGGATCCGGCCGTCGGGACGCTCGGCGCGGCGCTCGACGCCGTGTCGTTCTCGCCGCCGCGTTTCCCGGTCGCGTCGAACGTGACGGGCGAGCTGGTCCGGGACCCCGAGCAGCTCCGCGCGCTCGCGAAGCGCCAGGTCGTCTCCGCCGGTCCGCTGGGAGCGATGCGCCCGAGCGCTCGGCGGAGGACGGCTGCGACACGTTCGTCGAGTCCGGCCCCGGCGACGTGCTCACGAAGCTCGCCAAACGTGTCGTGCCCGGGGCTCGGGCCGTCGCCCTCGGGTCGCCGGAGGCCGTCTCGGCGTTCGTCGCCGGTACGCGCCTGAAATAACGCCCCGGGGCGGATCCGCGCCATCTCGTGCCCGGCGAGGGCTGCCGCCACCGGCGGACGATATCCTTCGGCGACCGGAGCGGGCTCTCGCCCGGAGGGGGATCCGATGAGCGCACAGCGCCACGCCGGTGTCGCCGGCGTCGGCTCCGATCCTTCCCGAACGCGTGATCCCAAACGCGTGGTTCGAGGAGCTCGTGGACACGAGCGACGAATGGATCCGCGCGCGCACGGGGATCGGGGAGCGGCACTTCGTCGACGACGGCCGACCACCTCCGACCTGGCCGTCGACGCTTCGCGCCGTGCACTGGAGGCCGCGAGCCTCGCCCCCGAACAGGTCGACCTGATCGTCTGCGCGACGCTGTCGGGCGACACGCCGATCCCCGTCGACCGCCGTGTGGGTGCAGCGCAAGCTCGAGATCGCGGCGCCGGCGTTCGACGTGAACGCCGCGTGCGCGGGGTTCTCCTACGCGCTCTGCACCGGGACGGCGTTCATCGAATCCGGGCAGGCCGAGACGGTCGCTGGTCATCGGCGCCGAGGTCCTCTCGCGCGTGATGGACTTCCGCGATCGCACGACCTGCGTCCTGTTCGGCGACGGCGCGGGCGCCCTGGTGCTTCGCAGCTCCGAGGAGCCGGGTGTGCTCGGCTCGGTGCTCGGCGCCGACGGGCGCGGCCGCCGAGATCCTGATCATCCCCGCGGGCGGCTCGGCGAGAGCCGCCGTCGCACGAGACCGTCGAGGCCAGGGACCACGCGATCCGGATGCCGAACGGACGCGAGGTGTTCAAGCGCGCGGTCGTCGAGATGGCGAGTGCGTGCCGGCAGCTGCTCGAGAAGTCCGGCTTCACGCCGGACGACGTGGACGTGTTGATCCCCCACCAGGCGAACGCCCGCATCATGATCGCGGTGGCCGAACGCCTCGGGATCGACCGGATCGGTCCGTGGTCGACGTCGAGACCGTCGGCAACACCTCGGCCGCGTCGATCCCGATCGCGCTCGACCGGGCGTGGCGCGCCGGACGCGTACACGCCGGCGACCTCGTCCTGCTGACGTCCTTCGGAGCCGGACTCGCGTGGGGCGCGAACCTCCTGCGGTGGACGGGACCGGCGCCCAGCGTGAGCGGCGCCGAAGGTCGCGGTCGTCACCGGCGGTTCCCGCGGGATCGGCCGCGCCTGCGCGGAGGCGCTGGCCGCGGACGGGTGGCAGGTCGCCGATCGGCTATCGCTCGAGCGAGGCGGACGCGAAGGAGACGCTCGAGGCGCTCGAGACCGCCGGCACCCCCGGGATGGCGTTCGAGCTCGACGTGACCGACGAGGGATCGGTGGCCGAGGCGTTCCGTCGCGTCGGTGACGAGCTCGGTGCCGTGACGGGACTCGTGAACAACGCCGGGATGTCGCGCGACGGCCTGCTGATCAAGTACCCGATGGACGTCTCGAGCGGACGATGGCGACGAACCTGCGCGGAACCTTCCTGTGCAGCCAGGCGGCGCTCCGCGGCATGCTCCGCGCGAAGTGGGGCCGGATCGTCAACATGTCCTCGGCCGTGGCCCTGCGCGGCAACGCCGGGCAGACCGTCTACGCGGCGACGAAGTCCGGCGCTCGCTCGGGATCACGAAGTCGCTCGCCCGCGAGGTCGGCGCCAAGGGGATCACCGTGAACGCCCTCTGTCCCGGGCTCCTCGACACCGAGATGACGTCGCACCTCACCGAGGAGGCGCGCGCGTACTACCTGGACCAGACGCCGACGGGCCGGGCGGCGACGCTCGAGGAGGTCGCGGTGGTCGTCCGGTTCCTCATGTCGGAAGAGGCGTCGTACGTGAACGGGGCGGTGCTCCCGGTGGACGGCGGGCTCACCGCCTAGGCGCGCGGACGATCGAGCCCATAGCATGGGCGCCGGCGGGAGCGGACGCGGATACCGACACAGGAGGAATGAGATGGACAAGACGGAGATCGAGACCCGGGTCCGCAAGGTCCTGGCCGAGCAGCTCGCGGTCGACGAGGCACAGGTCGTGCCCGACGCCCGCTTCGCCGAGGACCTGAACGCCGACTCGCTCGACCTCGTGGAAGCCGTGCTCGCGCTCGAGGAGGAATGGAACATCGAGATCCCCGAGGAGGAGATGGAGGGCGTGAAGACGGTCGGTCAGGCCGTCGCCCTCGTCGCGCAGAAGCTCGGGATGCTCCTGACGCGCATGCAGGACGCAGCGGGTCGTCGTCACCGGGATCGGGCCGGTCACGCCGGTCGGCACCGGCGTCGAGGACTTCTGGGACGGGCTCACGTCCGGCCGCAACGGGGTCGGACCGATCGACGCTTCGACACCTCCGACCTGACGGTCAAGCTGGCCGGCGACGTCCGCGACTTCGACCCGCTCGAGGTGGATGGACGCCAAGGAGATCCGCCGGACGGCTCGGTTCACCCACTACGCGATCGCCTCGGCGAAGCTGGCGTGGGAGGACGCCGGCGCACCCGAGGTGCCTTCGGAGCGGGCCGGCGTCTCTTACGCGACCGGGATCGGCGGCATCGAGTGGCTGCTGAACCAACACCTGACGCTGCTCGAGAAGGGCCCGGGCCGCGTCTCGCCGTTCATGGTGCCGGCGCTGATGGGCAACGCGGCCGCCGGACACATCGCGATGATCTTCGGCTTCACCGGGCCCAACTTCTGCACCGTCTCGGCATGCGCGTCCGGAGCGCACGCGGTCGGTGAGGGCTTCCGGATGGTCCGCGACGGCCTCGTCGACTCTGTCTCGTCGGCGGTTCGGAGGCCGCGACCCTGCCGCTCACGATCGCCGCGTTCGCGCAGATGACCGCGCTCACGAAGAACCCCGACCCCGAGACGGCCTCGCGCCCATTCGACGCCGGGCGCGACGGTTTCGTGCTCTCGGAGGGGGCATGCAGCCTGGTCCTCGAGACCCGAGTCCCGGGCGCGTGCCCGAGGCGTGCACATCTACGCGGAGGTGGCCGGCTACGGCGCCTCCGACGACGCCTTCCACATCACCGCTCCCGATCCCAAGGGCACCGGGGCCGCGATCGCGATCCGGCTGGCCCTCCAGGACGCCGGCGAGGAGCCGTCGGCCGTCCAGTACGTGAACGCCCACGGCACCTCCACGCAGCTGAACGACGCCGGCGAGACCGCCGCGATCAAGGCGGCCCTCGGCGACGAGGTCGCCCACCGGGTCGCGATGTCCTCCACGAAGTCGATGACCGGGCACATGCTCGGCGCCGCGGGCGCGGTCGAGGCGGCGGCCTCGGCCCTGGCGATCCAACGGGCACGCTGCCCCCGACGATCCACTACGAGACGCCGGACCCCGAGTGCGACCTCGACTACGTGCCGAACACCACGCGCGAGGCCGACATCAGGTTCGCGATCAGCAACTCGTTCGGGTTCGGCGGTCAGAACGCCGTCGTGGCGTTGCGCAAGGCGTCCTGACGGCGTTCGCGGGATCGATCATCCGGACACGCGGGCGAACGGCGCACCGTCGAGCAGCGCCCACACGGCCCGACCGTCCACGAACGTCTCGAAGCGGAGTCGGTCCGGCGATCCGTCCGCACCGACGCGATAGCGCCCCTCCTCCAGCGGGAGCAGCCCCCGCTCCTGGTCGCCGAAGTCGGTAGCGTCGCCGACCAAGGACGCCCACAGCCGCCCCTTCCGCTCGGTGATGTCCAGGATCGGCGCCCATGGGTTCCACGAGCGGTAGCGCCCGACGAGCGCCTCCCACCCGGGCGGACCGTCGCCGTCCCCCGGTGCCGGCGGCTCGGACGGCTCGGGCTGCGGCGGCGGCGGGACCTCCGGCATCGGCCCTCCCGCCACCTTCGCCGCGAGGCACGCGACCGCGAAGCGCACCAGCTCGAGCCGGTAACTCCCGTAGCCGGAGTTCATCAAGACGGTCGCGCCGGAGCCGGAGACGACGTCGACGAGCAGGTACGCGGTGAACCCGATCATCCCGCCCGAGTGCCCGAGCAGGCGATCGCCGCCGATCCACCGCACCCCGTAGCCGTACACGTGATCGGGGTCGTCCGGGTCCGGTGCGACCCGAGCGGTCATCCGGTCGAAGCTCGGCCCGTCGATCACGCCCCGCCCCCGCGCGAGCAGTAGACGCGCGTACGCGGTCAACTCCTCCGCCGTCGCACAGATCGACCCGTCGGCCGTCGCGCTCTCGAACCACGCCGCGGGAGCCCACTCGTGGTCGGGATGCCACGGGCGATCCTCGTACGGCGTGGCGTACCCGACCGCGAGCCGCGGGCGGACATCGTTCGTGATGACCACGTCGCAACCACCCATCCCGATCGGCTCCATCACGCGCTCGCGCACGATCTCCCACCAGGGGCGACCCGACGCGACTTCGACGACCAGGCCGAGCGCCTTGTAGCCGGCGTTCGAATAGGCGAACCGCGCGCCGGGTTCGGTCCCGATCTCGGTCTGGAGCAGCAACAGGACTTCTGCGACGGCGTCACCGGCCGAGTCCAACCCGCACGCCAGCCCGCCCGTGTGCGACAGCAGGTGGTGGATCGTGACCTGCTGGTCGAACCGTGATGGGACCGCGAACCACGGGAGGTACTCGGTGACCGGGGCGTCCAGGTCGACGCGGCCCGCCTCGACCTCGGTCAGGATGGCCATCGCGGTCAGGCCCTTGCTCACCGACCCGATCTGGAAGCGATGGGCGGTGGTGATCGGGACGCGGGCATCCAGGTTCGCGAACCCGCGGATCAGCCCGCCGATCGGGCGCTCCCGGTCCGTCAGGGCGAGCGCGAGTCCCGGCGTGTCGAACGACGTCCAGTGGCGCTCGACGTACGCGTCGATCCGCTCGAGCGCGGAGCTCACGCCCGGTCGAAGAACAGCTTCAGCTCGCGCTCCGCCGACTCCGGCGAGTCGCTGCCGTGCACGAGGTTCTCGGTGATCACGATCCCGAAGTCGCCCCGGATCGTCCCGGGCGGCGCCGTGGCCGGGTCCGTCGGGACCCATGAGCGTGCGCCAGACGTCGATCGCGTTCTCGCCCTCGAGCCGCGCGACCACGACGGGCCCCGACGTGATGAACTCGACGAGCTCACCGAAGAACGCCTTGTCGCGATGTTCACCGTAGTGCTCCTCGGCGAGCGGGCCGTCGATCGTCAGCGTGCGCATGTCGGCGATCCGAAGCCCCTTGGCCTCGGCGCGGTGGAGCACCTCGCCCACGAGACCGCGGGCGACGCCGTCCGGCTTGACGATGAGCAGCGTCGCTTCGACGGTCACGTTCCAGAGGCCTCCACGAGCGCCCGGCGGGCGTCGGCGACAGTGTACAGAGAGCCCGTCACCAGGATGAGGTCGCCGTCGCACCGGCAGCCGCGCGAGCGGCGGCGATCGCCGCCAGGACTCCGGAAAGGTCTGCACCGCAACGCCTTCGGACGCGATCGCGGCAGCGACCTCGTCGACGGGGCGCGCCCGAACGCTCCTCGTCGTCGCGGCGTACGCGGCGTCGGCGAGCGGCGCGAGCTCGGCCGCGATCCCGCTCAGGTCCTTGTTGGAGAACACGGCGAGGACCAGGTGCAGCCGCTCCCAGGTGAACGCCTCGGGGAGCGCGGAGGCGAGCGCCTCGGCGGCGGCGGGGTTGTGCGCGCCGTCGAGCACGATCAACGGATGTCGCGCCACCACCTCGAGGCGTCCGGGGGCGCTCGCGCCGGCGAGGGCGACCCGCACCGCCTCCTCGTCGATCGCGCGTTCGAGCAGCGCCTCGAGCGCGACGACCGCGGCGCCGGCCGCGAGCGCCGCGTGTTCGCCGAAGAGCGGCAGCGTGAGTTCCTCGTACGTTCGGTGCAGGCCTCGAACGGCGAAGGCCTGGCCACCCAACGCGGGGACACGATCCTGCACCGCCCAGTCGCGCTCCTCCAACAGCAGGGTCGCGATCTGCTCCTCGCCGACGCGCTCGATCACCTCCAGCGCCTCGGGCACCTGCTCCCGGACGACCGCGACCTCGCCCTGCTTGATGATGCCGGCCTTCTCCCGAGCCACGTCGGGGATCGTGGCCCCGAGCTCCGGGTGGTCGAGCCCGACCGGCCCGATCACCGCCACGTCGCCCGCGACGAGGTTCGTCGCGTCCCACGTCCCCCCCATGCCCACCTCGAACACCGCCATGCCGACGGGCTTGTCCGCGAACCACAGGTACGCGAGCGCCGTAGCGCCTCGAAGTACGTCACCGCCCCGACCCGCTCGTCGACCAGGCGCAGGTACGGGAGCAGCCGCTCGTACTCGGCACCGAACTCCCCGTCTCGCATCGGTTCGCCGCAGACGACGAGGCGTTCGGTGACCGAGGACAGGTGGGGAGACGTGAACAGGCCGGTGGTGATCCCCTGCTCGCACGCGAGGGCCGCCGCGAGGCGGGCCGTCGTGGTCTTGCCGTTCGTCCCGGTGACGTGGATCGTCGGGTACGTGCGCTGCGGGTCGTCGAGCATCCCCGCGAGCGCGCGGATGCGCTCGAGGTCGGGCTCCGGCATGTGCTCCGGCTGGCGGGCCTCGAGCTCGGCGACGGCCTCCTCGAAGCGCACGGGCTACTCCGGGGCGCACAGGTGGACCTCGACCGAGGGTTCGTCGCCCTCGACGAGCTCGGTCGTGCTCGATCGACGAGATCGTGCCGGCCTCGCGGAGATCGCGTTCGACGCCGCGCACGACCTTCAGGCGTTCCTCCGTGTCCCGGACCACCGCCCGCTCGACCGGCGTCCGGAGCGAACGCTTGGCCAGGGCCTTGGCCTTGCGGACCTCGCCGAGCACCCACGCGGCGACCTCGTACACGACCGGGTCGCCACCGGCGGCTGCGAGGTCCAGCTCGTGGGCCTCGGGCCACGTGGAACGGTGGATCGAACCCTCCTGCCACCAGGACCAGACCTCCTCGGTCACGTACGGGAGGAAGGGGGCGAACGACCGCAACAACACGCGACAGGGCAAGTCGGAGGGAGGCGATCGCCGACCCCGCTGCCTCGGGCCCGTGCGTCCCGTACGCCCGGCTCTTCACGAGCTCGAGGTAATCGTCGGTGAAGCCCCAGAAGAACCGCTCGATCGAACTCGAGCGCTTTCGCGTGCTCGTAGTCCTGGAGCGCGCGGGTCGCCCCGTCAACGACGCCGGAGAGACGAACGAGCATCGAGCGATCGAGCGGGTCCCCGATCTCGGCCTGCGACGCGTCGAGCGAGAGCGCGAAGCGGGACGCGTTCAGGATCTTGATCGCGAGCCGCCGCCCCACCTTGATCTGCTGCTCGTCGAAGGCCGCGTCGATCCCGAGCCGGGCGCTGGCTGCCCAGTACCGAACCGCATCGGCCCCGTGCTGCTCGAGGTGCGCCATCGGCGTGACGACGTTGCCCTTGGACTTCGACATCTTCTTGCGCTCGGGATCCAGCACGAAGCCGCTGATGGCCGCATCGGTCCACGGGAGCGCGCCGTGCTCGAGGTGCGACTTCAACACCGTGTAGAACAACCAGGTCCGGATGATCTCGTGCGCCTGTGGACGGAGGTCCATCGGGAAGACGCGGGCGAACAGGTCCTCGTCCTCCACCCACCCGCCCGCGATCTGCGGCGTGAGCGAGGACGTCGCCCAGGTGTCCAGGACGTCCGGATCGCCGACGAACCCACCGGGCCGGCCGCGCATGTCCTCCGAGAACCCGTCGGGCGCGTCGGACGAGGGATCCACCGGTAGGCGCGCCTCGTCCGCGACGAGCGGACGCTCGTGGTCGGCGACCCCATCGGCGTCGAGCGGGTACCAGACCGGGAACGGCACGCCGAAGAAGCGCTGGCGGCTGATGCACCAGTCCCCGTTCAGGCCCTCCACCCACGAGGCGTACCGCGCCCCCATGTAGGCCGGGTGCCAGCTGAGCTCGCGCCCTCGCTCGAGCAGCTCCTGCCGGAACTCGATCGTCTTCGCGAACCACTGGCGGCTCGAGACCACCTCGAGGGGTCGCTCCCCTCGCTCGTAGAACTTCACGGCGTGGCGGACGGGCTTGGGCTCACCAACGAGGTGGCCCGCCGCAGCCAGGAGCTCGGAGATCCGCTTCCGAGCCTTCCGCGTGGGCAACCCCGCGAGCTCCGAGTGTGCCGCGGATCGCCTCCTCGACCGTTCCGGTCCCCCAACCAGGCTCCCCCCACCTCGGCGGCGCGATCGTGCCGTCGCGCTGCACGACCACACGTGCGGGCAGCTTGAGCTCGCGCCACCACGTGACGTCGGTGAGGTCGCCGAACGTGCAGATCATCGCGATCCCGGAGCCCTTGTCCGGTTCGGCAAGCTCGTGGGCGAGGATCGAGACCTCGGCGCCGAACAACGGGGTCACGGCCGTCCGGCCGACGAGTGACCGGTACCGGTCGTCGGCCGGGTTGACGACGAGGGCCACGCACGCGGGGATCAGCTCCGGGCGAGACGTCTCGATCTCCACGGAGCCGGCGCCGTCGGCCAGGTCGAACCGGACCCGGTGATAGGCACCGTCGATCTCGCGATCCTCGATCTCGGCCTGCGCGAGTGCCGTCTGGAAGTCGACGTCCCACATCGTCGGCGCCTCGACCTGGTACGCGAGCCCCCGCTGCAGCAACCGGACGAACGCTCGTTGCGAGGCCCGCCGGCTCCGTTCGTCGATCGTCGTGTAGGTGTGCGTCCAGTCGACGGACAAGCCCGCTCGGCGGAAGACCTCCTCGAACGCCTTCTCGTCCTCGGCGGTGAGCCGTTGACAGAGCTCGATGAAGTTCGGGCGCGAGACCGCCACCGAGGTCCGACTCCGGCCGGTCCGAGGCATCGAGGTCGAACGCCGGGATCGAACGGGAGCGACGGGTCACACCGGACGCCGAAGTAGTTCTGCACGCGGCGCTCGGTCGCCAGACCATTGTCGTCCCAGCCCATCGGGTAGAAGACCGTCTTGCCGCGCATGCGCCGGAACCGGGCGATGACGTCGGTGTGCGTGTACGAGAGGACGTGTCCGATGTGGAGGCTGCCGCTCGCGGTCGGAGGCGGCGTGTCGATCGCGAAGACGTCCTCGCGGCGTCTTCGAGCGATCGAACCGGTAGGTGCCGGCCGCTTCCCACCACTCGTCCCACTTGTCCTCGAGACCATCGAGGCTCGGCTTCTCGGGCACGTTCATCCGCGGGAGTCTACGAGAACCTCCGTGTCTCGACCGGTCGTAGACTCGCCGCCGTGAAGCGTTGCGACGCCTGCGGAACCGAGAATCCCGACGACGCTCGATTCTGCGCCTCGTGCGGTTCGTCGCTGGTGCCCGCGTGTCCCGTCTGCGGAGCAGAGGTTCCGGACGGGGCGCGGTTCTGCCCGGCCTGCGGGCATGCCATCGCTGGGTCCGACGACCGTCCCGTCCGGCCAGGAGCGCCGACTGGTGACGATCCTGTTCTGCGATGTGACGGGTTCGACCGGCCTCGGTGAACGGCTGGATCCGGAGCGGCTCCAGGAGCTGCTCGCGATCTACTTCGGCGCGATGCGCGAGGAGATCGAGGCCGAGGGAGGGACGGTCGAGAAGTTCATCGGGGACGCCGTGATGGCGGCCTTCGGGGTGCCGGTCGCGCACGAGGACGATCCGTCCAGGGCGCTGCGAGCGGCGCTCCGCATGCGGGAGCGCCTCCCGCGGGTCAACGAGGAGGTCGAACCCCGGTTCGGAGTGACGCTGCAGGTCCGCACGGGCGTGAACACGGGCGACGTGCTCGCCGCGACGAGCCCGGAGCCCGGAGCCCCGATGGTGACGGGCGATGCGGTGAACGTCGCGGCCCGCCTCGAGCAGTCGGCCGACCCGGGCCAGATCGTGGTGGCCGAACGAACGGCTCGGGCGGCACGCGGCTTCCGGTTCCGCGAGCTCGGCGCGAAGGACCTCCGAGGCAAGGAGCAGCCCGTCCGGCAGTCCTGCTCCAGGAGCGGACCTCGAGCGTCGCCGAACGTGGCGTGCCGGGGCTCCATGCCCCGATGGTCGGCCGCGATGCGGAGCTCGAACTGCTCCGGAGCGTCTACCAGCGCTCGGTCGCGGAGGCCCGCCCGAACCTCGTGACGATCTACGGCGACCCGGGCGTCGGCAAGAGCCGGCTCACCGCCGAGTTCGTCGCGTGGTCGGAGGAACAGGTACCCGAACCGAGGATCCTCCGCGGCCGGTGCCTGCCCTATGGCGACGGCGTCACGTACTGGCCGCTGGCCGAGATCCTGAAGGAGCTCGCGCACGTGCGTGACTCCGATCCACCGGCGGCTGCGCTCGAACGGATCCGCGCGTTCGGGCGCGAGCTCGTCACCGGCGACATGTCGACGAACCCCGCGAAGGCGATCGCCGCGCTCGGCTACTCGATCGGCGTCGAGGATCCGGACTTCGGGTTCCGCACGGCCGAGCCGCGGGAGGTGCGCCTCAAGATCCACGCCGGGTGGCGGTCGTTGCTCTCGGCGCTCGCAGGACGCGGACCCGTCGTGGCGGTCGTCGACGACATCCATTGGGCCGATCCCGCCCTGCTCGATCTGCTCGAAGAGCTCGCCGACCGCATCGTCGGGCCCGTCATGATCCTGTGCCCGGCTCGCCCACAACTCACCGAGCGGCGTCCGGGCTGGGGCGGCGGACGGCGCAACGTCTCATCGATCGCCCTCGAGCCGCTCACCCCCGAGGAGTCGGACCGGCTGGTGGGCTTCCTGTTGGCGATCGACGACCTCCCCGCCGAGGTCCACGACACGATCCTGCTCGCGCGCCGAGGGCAACCCGTTCTTCATCGAGGAGATCGTCCGTCACCTGATCGACGAGGGACGGATCGTCCGGGAAGCCGACCGATGGCGGGCGGCGTCGGGGATCCACGACGTCGCGATCCCGGACACGATCCAGGCGGTCCTCGCTGCTCGGATCGACCTGTTGGACCCGGTCGAGAAGCGTGCCCTCCAGCGCGCCGCCGTCGTCGGACGCGTCTTCTGGCCCGGTCCCGTGGGCCTGCTCCTGAACGGCGACCGCGATCGACTTCGAGACACCCTGGACCGGCTCGAGCATCGCGAGCTCGTGCTCTCCCGGCTCTCCTCCTCGATCGCCGGTGAGCCGGAGTTCATCTTCAAGCACATCCTGACCCGCGAGGTCGCCTACGAGAGCCTCCCCCGCCGGGAGCGCGCGGCGGCCCACGCGGCGGTGGCGTCCTGGATCGAGGAGACCTCCGGCGAGCGCTCTCGTGAATTCTCGGAACTGCTCGCGTATCACTACGTCGAGGCCTACGAGGGAGCACGCGCCGACGGTCCCTCGTTGCCGGAGACCGAGGACCTTCGCCGACGCGCCCTCGGGGCGTTGCTCGACGTGGCCGGCGAGGCTCGAAGCAGGTTCGCCGTCGACAAGGCGGCTGCCGCCGGGGAACGCGCCCTGGCCCTCGCCGTCGAGCCGACCGAGCGGATCGCCGCTCTGGAGGAGCTGGGTCTGAATGCACGGAGCGACTATCGGGGCGATCTCTCCTGGCGGAACCTGCGGGAGGCGGCCGATCTGCGGCTCGAACACACCCCCCAGGACCGCAGGGCGATCGCGTGGGTCTGTGCGATGGCGCTCGAGAACCCGCTGCGATGGCCCGGCTCGATGAAGGATTTCCCGGACGTGGAGGAGGTGCGGCGGTACCTGAACGCCGGGTTCGAGCACGTCGATCTGCCGGAAGACGAGGAGTCGATCCGCCTGCTCACGCTTCGAGCGTTCGAGCCCTTCGGGTTCGGGTCGAGGATCCCGCTCGCGGCACACGATCGCAGGGACGCATACGACAGCGGGATCCGGGCGGCCGAGCTCGCTCGCCGGCTCGGCCGACTCGATCTCGAGTCGGCCGCGCTCGACGGCGCGACGTCGGCGCTCATCGGAGAGGGGATCTACGGCCATCCCCGGGTCCGCACGCTGATCGACCGGCGGCTGGAGATCGGCGAGCTCACCGAGGATCCGTGGGAGGCAGGAGACATCTACTCGATGGCTGCCTGGAACCAGGTGATGGTCGGCGAATACCTTCAGGCCGTGCGCACCGGCGTCCTCGGCCGCGAGCGCGCGGAGGGTGCCGTGGGGCTGATGAGCCACTGCCTCAACTGGGTGGGCGCCGGCCACTTCCTCCTCGGCGAGTGGGATCGGCTCCTGCAGATCTTCGGCGAGATCCGGGGTCTGTTGGGCGACCGGACCGATGATCCCCCCTACTTCATGATGAACATCTTCGGCGCCGCGGCGTTCGTCCATGCGGCACGCGAACTCGCGGGCGCCGATCCCCTCCTCGACCTCCTCGAGCGATCGCGCAAGACGATCGTCATCGGGTCGGCGATCGCGAGCTACTGGCTCGCGTGGGCCGTCGCCCGCCGCGGGGAGCACGGTCGGGCGTGGGAGCTCATCGAGCAGGCCCGGCTCGCGGACATGCAGGCCCGTCCGTTGCAGGATCAGTTCGTCGCCGAGCTGCTGGCGGCGACCGAACGATGGGACGAGGCACCGGCGTTCCTCGACGCGAGTCGCACCTACGCCGCCGAGGGGAGGCTGCTCGCCCTGCCGGTCCACCTCGATCGGCTCGAGGGACGAGCCGCGCTCGCCGCCGGAGATCTCGACGCCGGCGTCACGCTGCTCACGGCGGCTCGCGACGGGTTCGAAGGGCTCGGCGCCGCCTGGGAGCGGGCGCGGACCGAGCTCGACCTGGTCGATGCCCTCCTGTCGACGGGCGACCGCGAGGAGGCTCGGACCGAGCTCGGAGCCGCCGCGCTCGACATCGAGCGCGTGGGCGCGCGCATCGAGATCGACCGTTCGAGGGACCTGCGGGGACGACTGGGCTAGCGGATCAACCGCGGGCGAACTGCAGGATCGGCGTGCCCTCGCCGTCCGACATCGACATCGAGCGCCCGTCCACCTCGAACGTCGCGACGGTCGCAAGCAGCTCCAGGTACCGGGCCTCGACGCTCATCTCCGGTTCGGGACAGGCCATCTGGGTCCCGGCGATCGGGCCGAACGTGATCTCGTTCCCGGTGGCCTCGTAGCTCGTGTTGTATCGGTTGCAGGCGGAGACACCGCTCATCGTGGAGCCGTCGAACTCGGCGTCGACCCCTTGCACGATCTCGGACTCCCCGGCGGCGTCGAGCATCTGCGTCAGGACCCAGGGATCGCCCTCGAGGTCCGCCGGATCCTGGGCCGCCCCCTCGTCGTCACCGCCGCAAGCCGTGAAGAGGACCACGAGGATCACGATCGGCGCGAACAGCCACACTCCGCGCGGCGCCCGCGCGCTCACGCGGAGCGTTCCTGGCGCTGCCGCTTGGGGGTCTCCTTCACCGGCACGAGCGTGGGGTTCACCTTCGTGCGCACGACGTCGCCGTCGATCACGCATCGCGTGACGTCCTGCCGCGAGGGGAGCTCGTACATCGTGTTCAGCAGGACCTCCTCCATGATCGCGCGCAGGCCGCGGGCGCCCGTGGCGCGCAGGATCGCCTGATCAGCGATCGCATCGAGCGCGTCGTCGCTGAACTCGAGCTCCACGCCGTCGAACTCGAAGAACCGGCGGTACTGCTTGACGAGCGCATTCTTCGGCTTGGTCAGGATGTCGACGAGCGCGGTCTTGTCGAGGTTGTGGACGTTGGTGATCACCGGGAGTCGTCCGACGAACTCGGGGATCAGCCCGTACTTCAGCAGGTCCTCGGGCAGGACCTGGCCCAGGATCGCCCCGAGATCCTTCTCCTCGACCCGACGGACGTCCGCCCCGAACCCGATGCCGCGGCTGCCGATGCGGCTCTCGACGATCTTCTCCAGACCGGCGAACGCGCCACCGCAGATGAACAGGACGTTCGTGGTGTCGATCTGGATGAACTCCTGGTGCGGGTGTTTGCGTCCTCCTTGGGGAGGGACGGAGGCGGTCGTGCCCTCGAGGATCTTCAGCAGCGCCTGCTGCACGCCCTCGCCGGACACGTCGCGCGTGATCGACGGGTTCTCCGACTTGCGGGCGATCTTGTCGACCTCGTCGATGTAGATGATCCCGGTCTCGGCCTTCTTCACGTCGTAGTCGGCCGCCTGGATCAGCTTCAGCAGGATGTTCTCGACGTCCTCACCGACGTAGCCGGCCTCGGTGAGGGCGGTGGCGTCGGCGATCGCGAACGGGACGTTCAGCATCCTGGCCAGGGTCTGCGCGAGGAGCGTCTTCCCGCACCCGGTGGGGCCGAGGATCATGATGTTCGACTTCTGGAGCTCGACCTCGGCGTCCTTCGCACCCACCTGGATCCGCTTGTAGTGGTTGTAGACCGCCACCGACAGGACCTTCTTCGCGGTCTCCTGGCCGATGACGTACTCGTCGAGGAACGCGTAGATCTCCTGCGGCTTCGGCAGCTCCTCGAGCTTGAGCTCGGAGCTCTCCGAAAGCTCCTCCTCGATGATCTCGTTGCACAGATCGATGCACTCGTCGCAGATGTAGACGCCCGGACCGGCGATGAGCTTCTTCACGTGCTTCTGCGACTTGCCGCAGAACGAACACTTCAGCAGGTCCGAATCGCCGATCCTCGCCATGAGCCCCCGTGCCCCCTGAGCCCAGCGGCCGGACGAACCCGGCCGTTCCGGACCCGAATCCTACGACGCGCCGGCGGCCGCCGCTGCGAGTTCGGGCCTGATCTTTCGGCTGGTGATGACCTCGTCCACGACGCCGTACTCGACGGCCTCATCGGCCGTGAGGATGTAGTCGCGGTCCGTGTCCTTCGCGACCTTCTCCAGCGGCTGGCCGGTGTGCTCGGCGATCAGCTCCTCGAGGAGCTTGCGGTACCGGGTGATCTCCTTGGCCTGGATCTCGATGTCGACGGCCTGACCCTGCGCGCCGCCGTGCGGCTGGTGCAGCAGGATCCGGGAGTGCGGCAGCGCGTAGCGCTTGCCCTTGGTCCCCGCCAGCACGAGCACGGCCGCCGCAGACGCCGCCTGACCCATGCAGATCGTGGAGACGTCGGGCTTGATGTACTGCATCGTGTCGTAGATCGCGAACAGCGACGTGATGTCGCCGCCGGGCGAGTTGACGTAGAGGTTGATGTCCTTCTCGGGGTCCTCCGATTCCAGGTGCAAGAGCTGCGCCATGATGAGGTTGCCCACGGCGTCGTCGATCGGCGTGCCGAGGAAGACGATCCGCTCCTTGAGCAGGCGCGAGTAGATGTCGAACGAGCGCTCGCCGCGGCTGGTCTGCTCGACGACGACGGGTACCAGGTAGTCCTTCATGACGTCTCCTCCGTGGTTCCGTCGGCATCCTGGTCGGCCTCGTCGGGCTCCTCGGGATCACGCCGACCGGCGTCCGAACGGATGTCTGCATGCTCGACGAGGACGTCGAGCGCCTTCGAGCGGATGATATCACCGGCCAGTGCGACGACCTGGCCGCTGCGATCGAGGCTCTTCGCGATCTCCTTCGGCTCCCGCCCGAGCGCGCCGGCAAGCGTCGAGATCTCCCGGGCGATCTCATCCGCGGAGACCTGGATGTCCTCCTGCCGGGCGATGGCCTCGAGGACGAGGTCGGCCTTGATCGCACGGATCGCATGGTCGCGAGCGTCGGCTCGGAACCGCAGCTCGTCGACCCCTTGGGCCTCGAGCAGCTGGTCGAGCGTCATGCCCGCCTGCTCGGCGCGCTCCGTGGCGTGCGCCACACGATGCTGGACCTCCTCGTCGACGAGTGTGTCGGGCAGCTCGACCTCGATCCCGTTGACGACCGTCTCGACCACGCGGTCACGGACGTCGGCATCGCTGACCCGCTCGCGATTGCTTCGCAGCTGTTCGCGGACGTCCGCCTTGAGTTCGTCGAGCGTGTCGAACTCCGAGGCCACCTTCGCGAACTCGTCGTCGACCTCGGGGAGCCGCTTCGCCTTCACCTCTTTCACGAGGACGCGGAACGCAACCTCGGCACCCGCCCGATCGCCCGCCGCAGGACCCAGCGTGTCGTTGAACGCGAGGATCTCGCCCGCACGTTTGCCCTCTAGCTCCGCGTCGAGCATGCTCCCGAACTCACCCGAGCCGACCTCGTGGAGGAGGTCGGGTCGTGTGGCCTCGGGGATCTCCTCGTCGTGCACGGTGCCCCGCAGGTCGATGACCACGTAGTCCCCCGTCCGGGCGGGTCTCGCGACGGTCTCGAGCTCCGCGAACCGCTCCCGGAGCGAGCCGAGGAACCGATCCACGTCCTCGTCGGTGATCTCGACCGAGGGCCGGTCGACCTCGACGCCCTTGTACTCGGATGCTTCGAGCTTCAGGCGCGGCCGGACCTCCACGACCGCCGTGAAGACGAGCGGCTTGCCCTCCTCGACGTCGCCCAGGTCGATCTCGGGATCGGCGATCGGCGCCAGGTCGTGCTCGCGGAGGGCCTCGCGGTAGTAGGTCGGAACGGAGTCTTCCAGGAACTCCCCGAGGACGACCTCTCGGCCGAACTGCGCATCGATCACCTGCCGCGGGACCTTGCCCTTGCGGAACCCGGGGATCTTCACCTGCTGCGCGATCTTCCGATACGCGCGGTCCAGATCCTTGCCGAACTCGTCCGGCGGGACCTCCACGGTGAGCTTCACCCGATGCTTGTCGGTCGATTCGAACGTCGTCTGCATCGGTTTTGAGCGTATCGGAAAGGGGCTTCCGGTATCGTGCGCGAGGATCAGCCGACGCCCCATCTCCGAGGATGGATCGAGCATGTTCGAAGAGGACCTCGCGTTCGCGAACGAGCTGGCCGATCGTGCCGGCGAGATCGGACTCTCGTACTTCGGCGGTTCGTTCGAGGTGCGCCTGAAGCCCGACCGCACCCCCGTGACCGAGGCCGACCTCGCGATCGAATCGGCGATCCGCGAGGCCGTGACGGCACGCTTCCCCCAAGACGGGGTGCTCGGCGAGGAGGGCGGGCTCGAGGGCGGCGGCCGCCGCCGCTGGATCGTCGATCCGATCGACGGGACGAAGAACTTCGCCGACGGGGTGCAGATCTGGTCGAACCTGATCGCCCTGGCTATCGACGACGAGCCGGTCGTGGGGGTGGTGAACCTGCCCGCCCTCGGCGAACGCTACGAGGCGGTGCGCGGGGGCGGCGCGCGGCTGAACGGCGAACCGATCCACGTCTCCCGGGCCGACCGGATCGCGCGTTCGTTCGTCGTCTTCGCCGGGATGGAGGACTGGCTCGAGGGCACGACGGGAGCAGCCATCCAGCAGCTGGTTCGGGAGGCACGCCGCAACCGGGGATTCGGCGACGCCTGGGGGCACTGTCTCGTCGCGCGCGGCTCGGCGGACGTGATGCTCGAAGCGGAGCTGGCGACCTGGGACTTCGCCGCGCTCCAGGTCATCATCCGCGAGGCCGGTGGGGCGATCAGCCAGTTCGACGGCTCGCCGCCGGTGCACGGCGGGACGGTGATGTCGTCGAACGGGCTCCTGCATCAGGAGCTCGTGGCGCGGCTCCGCGGGTAAGACGAGGATGAAGGACGGTCAGGCCCGGGTGCGCCGCATGGCGGCGCGTGCGTCCACCATCGTCACCTCGCGCTTCCGGTAGTTCCGCAGAGCGAACCGGTCACACGTCGTCTCCGCCGAGGTTCCCCGGCCGTGGTGACGGTGCAGGTACCAATGCATCCACTCGTGCAGGTAGAGGAAGCGCAGGACCTCGCGTGGCGTCCGGAAGGTCACGCCCTCGGTCAGCCAGATGAACCGCATCGGGCGGCCGGGCCGTCGCTTCGCGCCGTGAGCGACGATCTCGCCGAACGGGAAGAACGGCTCGGGGATCTGCAGGGTGATCGTCCGCGCATCGAAATCGGTCAACGCGGACAGATGCGGTCGATCTCGGTACCGCAACGGCTTGACGAGGACCTCGAACCCGTCGGTCTCGGGCAGCCCGGCGAGCATCCGCGAAGCCTTCGCCGGCGAGAGTTCGGGGACGGTCGAGGTGAGGTGCACGGCAGCGAGCCTAGCCACGATCGGACGGGCCGCGGCGCCCTCGGTCGGGATGGCCGGATTCGAACCGGCGACCTCGGCGTCCCAAACGCCGCGCGCTAACCAGGCTGCGCTACATCCCGCGCACCCGATGCTACTGCCGGCACCGGGGCCTCGCCTCAACGGACGGACGCTCGTCGAGCATGCCCCGCGTGCGGCGGGCGCTCCCGTACCGCCGATGGTTCGGATGACCTAGAGTTGCCGCGTGGCGCCGCTCATCCTCGAGGTGGTCGAGGGCCCGGACGCGGGTCGTCAGATCGAACTCGCGAGCCCGATCGAGATCGGGAGAGACCCGAACGCCGGTCTCGTGATCGACGAGCCGCAGGTGTCTCGGTCGCACGCCCGGCTGTCGCCGGTCGACGATGGTGTGGTGGTCGAGGACCTCCGCTCGACGAACGGCACGTTCGTGAACGGCAACGAGATCGTCTCGCCGACCCTCGTTCGGCCGGGAGACCAACTCCTCGTGGGCGTCTCGGTGCTGCTCCTTCGAAGCCGGCAGGAGGTTACGGCCCGGCCCTCGGCGGTGCATGCGATCCCCCCGGCGCTGGCGAGGCCGGTTCGTCCCCCCGACTACCTGCCGACGGGCGCCGAACGCGAGGCGCCGGTCGAGGAACTGGACGCGCTGCTCGACGTGCGGACCAAGGCGAAAGCACGGCTCGCGCCGCTCGCGATCTTCCTGCTCGTCGTGGTCGCGATCCTCGTCTACCTCGCGACCCGAGGCTGAATCGCACCGCGGAGCGCCGCGGCGGTCAGCGGACGGCGAAGTACACGATCAGTGCGATCGCGTCGGCGACGATGATCGCGATCGCGAGACCGGTCGCGAGCGAACTCCGCGTGGCCGGGCGACGCCGGACCGAGACCGACGCGAAGGATGGAGCGGCGCATGGGAGCCGGTGCGGCGAGGACCGGCGATACCAGGGCGGGCGCGGGTGGAGCGGGCGCGGGTGGAGCGGGTGCGGCCTGTGCGGGTGCTGGTGGAGCGGGTGGTGCGGCCGGTGCGGGTGCGGGTGGAGCGGACACTGCGGCCGCCGGATCGGAGACGACCCGCAGGACCGTGGCGCCGACGCGGAGGGTGTCACCCGACGTGAGTTGCCGCCGCCCCGTGATCCGCTGATCGTTCACCCAGGTACCGTTCGTCGAGCCGAGATCTTCGACCTCGATCGCATCGCCGATACGGCGGATCGCGGCGTGCCGCCGCGAGACCTCTGCCTCGTCGATCTCGACGTCCGCCCCGGACCTCCCCACGACGAGCTCGCCGGTCACCTCGACCCGGCGACCCGCGAGCGATCCGGTTTCAGCGATCAGCCGATCCATCCGAGGCCCTCCCCCCGGTCGCTCTCGCAGCCGTCGCCAGCACGTTGGCGTACGCGGTGGCGGTCGGCGGCCGGTCCTTGGGATCCTTCGCGAGCGCCTGGAGGAGCGCACAACCGAACCCGTCGTCCACGTCGGCGCGGCGCTCGGCCGGATCGACCGGCGCCTCCTCGAGATGGGCCACCCCGACCTCGAACGCCGATCGACGTCCGAACGGCGGCTCGCTCGTGACCGACTCGTACACCAGGCAGCCGAGGGCGTAGACGTCGCTCGCCGGCGATGCCGGGTCACCGCGGATCAGCTCGGGGGCGAGGTAGTCCAGCGTCCCGAGGACCTGACCCCCCGTCGTGAGCGCCGTGTAGCCTCGGCCCTTGGAGAGACCGAAGTCCGTGAGCGCTGCGACATCGTGCCGATCGATGAGCACGTTCGACGGCTTGACGTCTCGATGGATGAGTCCGTGCGCGTGCAACGCATCCAGCCCCGAGCCGATCTCGGCCGTCCATCGACACACGGCATGGATCGGCAGCGCACCCTCGACCCTGATCCGTTCGAGCAGCGTCCGGCCGTCGACGTAGCGAGCGGCGATGTAGTGGACCCCGTCGACCTCGCCGGCGTCGAGGACGGGGACCAGATTCGGGTGGGTGACCTCGCGCGCCGCACGGCTCTCATGTGAGAACCGGCGAACGCTCGTGACGTCGCGCGCCATCGCCGGCGGGAGGATCTTCAGCGCGCAGACCTCGCCATCGTGCTCTCGTACCGCTTTGAAGACGACGCCCATCCCGCCTCGACCGAGTACTCCCTCCAGTCGGAACGGGCCGAGGCGGTCGCCGGCGCTCAGGACGACGTCCGATCGCGCCTGTTGGTGAACTCCCCCCCACATCGCAGGCGTAGGATAAGCGGCCATGTCGAGCCGGGGCCAGCGGACCGCCCTCGGCTACGCCATCCTCCTGTCGGTCGTCGGTGCGGTGATCGCCGTCGCCATCGTCGTCGGTTCTTCCCGCGAGCCCGCCACGGGTGTGGCGGGCACCTACGTCGCCGAGCCGGCGTCCGCGTGCCTCGGCAGGACCTTCGCGCTCCAACAGTCGGGTCGATTCGTCGACGTCGTGCCCGTGTCGGAGGACGGACCGGAGATCGGCGGCTCACTCACGCTCCACGGGGACCGTCTCGCGGGAGACGTGTCCTGCGTCGACGGGCGATCCGCGACGTTGACCGCCTCGGTGGTCGGCGAACTCGAGCGCGACGAGGAAGGGGAGGTCGTGGAGGGGCCCTCCCTCGAGGGCGACGTCGGTGGACAGGAGCTCCAGGCCGGGTTCGTGCCCGAGCGTGTGACCGAGGCCCTCACGTTCGCTCGACGGGAGCCGGAGAACCTCCTCGGGCGCCTGATGTTGTCCATCGCGGTCGTCGTGATCCTCGCCCGCCTGCTCGGTGCCGCCGTCGCGCGTGTGGGCCAACCCCGCGTGATGGGTGAGGTCCTGGCGGGCATCCTGCTCGGACCGACCTTCCTCGCGTCGGTCGCCCCCGAGCTGCAGCTCTACCTGTTCCCGCCCGACATCGTGCACCTGCTGCGCGGGGCCGCCGACATCGGGCTGGTCTTCTACATGTTCCTCGTCGGTCTGGAGCTCGATCCGACGCTGCTCCACGGGCGTGTCGAGCAGGCTGCGTTCATCTCCCACGCGGGGATCGCCATCCCGATGGCGCTCGGGATCGCGATCGCGGTCCCGATCTACTCGGTCGTCGGACCGAGCACCGACTTCGGGCCGTTCGCCGTGTTCATCGGTGTCGCGATGTCGATCACGGCGTTCCCCGTGCTCGCGCGGATCCTGATCGAGCGGCGCATGCTCAAGGGCGAGGTCGGCTCGATGGCGATCGCCGCGGCCGCGATCGACGACGTCAGCGCCTGGGTGCTCCTGGCCCTTGCGATCGCCATCGCGGAGGCCGCCACGGTGGGCGGATCGTCCTCGGTGCTCCTCGAGCTGCTGCGGGTGCTCAGCCTCACGGCGATCTTCTGCGTCGTGCTCGGGACCGTCGGACGCCGCCTCCTCGCGCGGGTCTCGGTCGCCTACGACGAAGCCGGCCACGTCCCACCCGGATGGATCGCGGCCATCTTCCTCGGGATCCTGCTCTCGGCGTTCACGGCCGCCCAGATCGGCATCGCGGGGATCTTCGGGGCCTTCGTCATCGGCCTGATCATGCCGCGCAAGGCCGAGCTCACACACGACGTCACCCGAAGGGTCGAGGACTTCGTCGTCACGCTCCTCCTCCCGCTGTTCTTCGTCGTCGCCGGCCTCAACGTGCGGATCGACCAACTCAACAGGCCCATCCTGTGGGTCATCACGCTGTTGCTCCTCGCGATCGCGATCATCTGCAAGTGGACCGGGGCGATGGGCGGCGCCCGGTTCACGGGCGTCCCGTTCCGACAGGCCGCAGCGCTCGGGGCGTTGATGAACACCCGGGGACTGACGGAGCTGATCGTGCTCACGATCGGGCTTTCGTTCGGCGTGATCACACCGGCGATCTACACGATGCTCGTGATCATGGCCCTGGTGACGACCTTCATGACGGGCCCGCTGCTCAAGCTGATCGACCGAGACGGGACGATGTCCGTCCCCGTCGAGGACGAGATCCGGGTCGTCGAACCCGCCCCTCCGTCGCGACCGGAAGCCCAACCGGAGCGCGCGATCCTCGTCTCGCCGCTCCACGCGAAGAACATGGACCCCTTGCTCGCGTTGGCGGTCCCGCTCGCGCGCTCCGAACCTGGCCGGGAGGTGATCCTGGTTCGTCCGCTCGAGCCGTCGCGGATCATCACCGGACTCGCGCCGGAGGAACGCGAGCTCGCCAAGGCCGAGCAGGAGCTCACGCTGCGACGAGCGCGACTGCGGTCGCAGGGCGTCTGGGTCCGGACGGCGGCGTTCACGTCGCCGCTGCCAGGGCAGGATCTCGTCCGGATGTCCGACGAGCAGAACGTCGACATCGTCCTGTTGGACGGACGCCGGCCTCTGCTTCGAGAGGGTCCGCCCAGGGGTCCCGTCGGCATCGTGCTCGATCAGGCGGAGCCGGATGTCGCCGTGCTGGTCGAACGGGAAGCGGTCATCGACATCGGCCAGGACCGGCCGGTCATGGTCGCGTTCGGCGGCGGTGAGCACGACTGGTCGGCGCTGGAGCTCGGCGCCTGGATCGCGCTCGCCCGGGAGGCCCCGCTCGTGCTCCTCGGCAGCGAGGCCGACGTCGCGGAGGGCGGGCGTGACGCGAGCAGGCTGCTGGCGAACGCATCACTGGTCGTGCAGCAGTTGGCCGGGGTCTCGGCCACCTCTCAGCTGGTCCAGCCGGGACGAGAGGGCATCGTCAGCGCGGCGGCGAACGCCGGGTTGCTCGTCCTCGGCCTGTCCCGACGGTGGCGCCAGGAAGGCCTGGGTGAGGTGCGCGCGGAGATCGCTCGAACGATCCCGGCCGCGACCGTCTTCGTCCGTCGCGGGAGTCGCCCCGGAGCGCTCGCGCCGCCCGACGACGTCACCAGGTTCACCTGGTCGCGGAGCACACGGCGAGCCGACGCCTCCTCCGCGGAGCCGGGGCCGTAGGGGTCCCGGCCGAACGCATCCGTTGCGCGCCTCGGCTTGGGGCTAGACTCCGCAGCCGATGGCGCTCGCCGCCCCGAGGGACTCGACGATCGCGGTCGTGGGCGACGGCTTCGGGTCGCTCATGGTCTACTCGACCGCCGTCTACCTGGGATTCCGTCCCGATGAGCTGACGATCTACGGGACGAGCGACCTGGCGGTCGGGACGTACCAGCAGTTCGCGTACAACCTCGGACAGACGGTCTTGCGTTCGGAGTCCGAGTCGCATTTCCTGCCGGCGGACTGGCCGACGTTCGCCCAGCTGGACGCGTGGGCGCGACGCGACCCGAGCTTCCTGTTCCGCTCGATCAAGCGGAAGTTCAACCCCGGAGTCCCGGACATCCTCGCCGAGGCGTCGGTGGTCCAGCAGCGCCTGCAGTGGAACGCCCATCGGTATCCCGCGCGGGTCGGATGGCTGCAGCGGGAGCTGTCGCCCGTTCCCCACTTCCTGATCTACGACGAGGACGCCAACCTCATCGGCCGGGCCAAACACGTCATGCTCGCGGTGGGACATGGTCCGCTCTCGTTCCCGCCGGTCCTCGCGAAGGCGAAGGAGGACCCACGGCTCGACGATCGGATCGTCCAGGCCTACGAGTCGAAGGCGTACGCACCGGGAGGTCGGTACGTCGTCATCGGCGCCGGCATCGCATCGGTGAACGAGTGGGCCAACGCGCTCGACGCGGGTGCATCGGTCCTGTCCCTCCTCCGCAACCCGGCGCCCGACGAGCAGGACCTGAATACGCCGCGGTGCCTGTTCGAGGCGCTCGGGATCGACATCTTCCAGGGACTACCGCTCGATCGGCGCGTCGCGTTCCTCGGCAAGATCTTGAAGGGGACCACCCCGAAGCGGCGCAGCTGGATCCAGCGGGTCGAGAAGGGGCGGTCCGAAGGCAGGTTCGCGGAGCTCATCGGAGAGATCGACCGGGTCGAGGGCGGGCCGGCCGGGCTTCGGATCCACATCTCGAGCCGCCACGGCCCCGCTCCGGGAGCGTTCGACGTCACGGGGGTGGTCGCCGGGACCGGCTTCAACAAGAGCATGCTCACGATCCCCATCCTCCGGCGGCTCGTCGAGCACTACGACCTGCCGGTCGACCGCGGCGTGATCCAGCTCCGGACCAACTGCGGCGTCCCAAGGCTCGATCTCGAGCGATCGAGGCTCTGCATGATGGGAATCTTCGCCAACACGATCATCCCGCACGGCGACACGATCGCCGGACTGAAGTACATCGCACGCAGGTTCGTCGCGGACTGTGCGCGCGCGGAGGGGTTGCGCCGGCGAGGCTTCGGATCTCGCCTGTCGATGCAGCTCTCGCTCTCATCGGCGTCCGCCAAGGCGATCCGCCGGGCACGATCCGTGGAGCAGCTCGCCTAGATGTGCCCCACCGTGATCGGACGCTTGCAGACGCGGGTCGCCACGCTGATCCTGCCGGCGATCCTCGCCACGATCCTGTCGGTGCTCTCGGGCAACCCGGGCTGGATCGTCACGATCGGGATCTACCTCGTGATGGGGACGATCCTCGACCTGCTGCTGTACCCCTTCATCATCAAGTGGCAACCGCCGTGGCTCACGTTCGTGCTCGGCGTCGGGGAGTTCATCCTGCTGTACCTCCTCGTGCAGGTGCTCGAGCCGGGGGGCGGTCAGCCCGGGTTCGGCACGGTCGGCGCGATCGTCCTGTACTGGGTGAGCTGGTTGTTGGCGGTCACCACGCGGATCGTGCTCTTCCCGCTCCTGTCGCTCGGTTGGATCGAGAACGGCGGCGAGTTCCGGGAGACCGGTTGGTCGATCCCCGCGGAGATGGAGCCGGTCCCGATCATCGCGGCCGTCGCTCCCGACCAGGCACAGGCCGGCCTCGTCCGCCAGCTCTCCACCATCGGAACGATCCCGACCGAGGCCAAGCCGCCGCTGTCGGGAGTCCATCGACGTCCGACGATCCCGACGCCGCCCGGCTGATCTCGCGCCGGCCGCTCCCGGCCTCGGTCGTCGGTCGGATCAGGAGCGGTGTATAGATGCTCTCGATGCCCCTCTCGACGCAACGCCGAGCCACCGACACACGGGAACGTGCGATCGAGCTGATCGGTATCACCCGTCTGTTCGGGGCCGCGCCCGCCGTGCTCCGGGTCGACCTCCTGGTTCGTCGCGGCGAGGTGGTCGTGCTGCGAGGCCCGAACGGTGCCGGCAAGACCACGCTGCTTCGGATCGTCGCGACCTCCCTCTCCCCCACGTACGGTGGCGGCACCGTCCTTGGCCACGACCTCACACGCGACCGCGATTCGATCCGCAGGGACACCGAATCGCTCTCGCACCGGACCCGTCTGTACGAGGACCTGACGGCGTCGGAGAACCTGGCGTTCTGGTGCCGGCTGCTTGGGCTCGGTCTCGGTGGGATCGATGCCGCCTTGGAACGCGTCGGGTTGCTGGAGGTGAGCGGCGAGCGGATCCGAGGGTTCTCGCAGGGCATGCGGCAGCGACTCGCCATCGCCCGAACCATCCTTCGAACGCCGCAACTCCTCTTGCTCGACGAGCCGTACACGGGCTTGGACCGGGAGGCGCGCCAGACCGTCGACGACCTCATCCGCGAGATCCACCGCGACGGGCGGACCGCGGTGATCGCGACACACCAGGCCGCTCCGGAGGGCGTGCCGTGCCGGGAGCTCCATCTCGACGGCGGGCGGATCGTCCGGGAGACCCCGTGACGTTCCTGCGACAGGCGGCCGCGATCGCCGGCAAGGACCTGCGGATCGAGGTCCGCGGTCGTCATGCGCTCGGGGTGTTGCTGCCGTTCGCAGCGACGATGCTGGTGTCCTTCGGGTTCGCGTTCGGGCCGGGGCGCGAGATCCTCCAGCGCACGGCGCCGGGACTCCTGTGGATGGCCCTCCTGTTCGCCAGCGTCGTCGCATCCCGGCGCGCCTACCAGGCGGAGGCCGAGGACGGCGCCCTCGAAGGCCTCCTGCTCGCGCCCGTGGACAAGGCCGCGGTCTACGCGGGGAAGCTGACGGCGATCGCGCTCCAGCTCCTGGTCCTGGTCATCCTCGTGTTGCTCCTCGTCGTCGTGCTGTTCGATCTGGCGCTCGCGGGTCCGCTCGTGCTGGGAGGTGCGTTCATCCTCGGGACGGTGGGGCTGGCCGCCGTGGGAGGGTTGTTCGGCGTGGTGGCGGAGGCCGCACGCACCCGTGAGGCGGTGTTCCCGATGCTCGTGCTCCCCCTGGCCGCACCCGTGCTGATCGCCGGTGTGCGCGCGACCGACCTGGCGGTGACGGGAGCGAGCGGCGACGCGCTCTCCTGGCTCGGGCTGCTGGTAGCGTTCGACGTCGTGTTCGTGTCGGTCGGCGTGCTCGTGTTCGGCGTCCTGATGGAGGACTGAGTGGAGATCGCCGCTCGCGGATTCGGCAAGGTGGGATCGCGGAACGGTGAGCGATGGCTCGGGATCGCCGCGATCGTCGCACTGGGAGCGAGCGCCGTGCTTTCGTTGGTCGTGGCGCCGCCCGACGCCGTGCAGGGCGATGTGCAGCGGCTGATGTACATCCACGTGCCGGCGGCGTGGCTCGCGTACCTCGCGTTCTTCGTCGTGTTCGTGGCCAGCATCGCGTACCTGCGGACCGGCCGGATCCGGTGGGATCGCATCGCCGCCGCATCCGCCGAGATCGGTGTGCTGTTCACCGCGCTCGCCATCACCCTCGGCGCCCTGTGGGGCAAGCCGGTCTGGGGAACGTGGTGGACCTGGGACCCGCGGCTCACCACCACGGCGATGCTGCTCCTGATCTATCTCGTCTACCTGTCGGTGCGCCGGATCGCCGAGAGCCCGGCGCGCAGGGCACGCTGGGCGGCGGTCATCGGCATCGTCGGGTTCATCGACGTGCCGATCGTGCACCTCTCGGTCGTGTGGTGGCGATCGCTGCATCAAGGCCCGACCCTGCTCCGGCTCGGCGGCCCCGAGATCCATGGCACGATGCTCCTCGCGCTCCTGGTCGCCGTCGGGGCATTCACGCTCGTGTACGCGTACCTGATGACGCTGCGTCTGCGTGTCGGCCGTCTCGAGGAGCGCGAGCTCCGCGAGGCGATGGCGCCTCGCGGATCGCATGAGGACGTCGAGGCCTAGTGGACGCCAACGCCGGCTACGTGATCGCCGGCTACCTCATCACCGCGGCGACCCTCGGCGGGTACACCTGGCGGCTCCTCGCCCGGGCTCGCCTCGCGCGCCGACCGGGTGCGCGAAGCGATCGCCGTGCCGGGAGCTCTGGCTGACCCGTCCCGGCGTCCCACGGCCGCCCGCTCAGCCGGCCAAGGCCTCCTCCGCTTCGGCGATCAGTTCCTCGGCGTTGTCGCGTTCCGCGCCGAACGGCGCGGCGTCGAGATACCGCTCCAACGCGGCGATCGCCGGCTCCGGGCGGTCGAGACCATGCAACAGGATGAGGCCACGGATGAACAGGGCCTCCGGGTAGCCGGGGTCGGTCGCGAGCGACCGGTCGACCGAGTCGAGCGCCTCGCGCGGACGTTCGGACAGGTACAGGATGATGCCGACGTGGGCGTGCGCCTCGGCATCGTCCGGGTCGAGCTCCAGCGCCACCGCGTACTCCCCGAGCGACTCCTCGATCATCCCGGCGTCCAGGTAGCGATGCGCCAGGTCGAGCCGTGCGGCCAGGTCGTCGGGGTGATCCTCCACTCGCTGCTCGAAGAAGGCGAGCGGGTCCCCCCCCGATGCGATCGGCGCTGCTGCCGGCTCCGATGCGGGTGCGGCGCCGCGCGCGAGTGTCGAGATCACGACCGCGAGCACGGTCCCGCCGATCAGCGTCGCGACGACCCAGGGCGGGACCCGGCGCGGTTCGGCGCGGTCGATCCCTGGCACCACGGTCCCGCCATCGCGGGTTCCGGCCTCGGGGTGTGCGGCGTCGTCCGCGATCGACGTCTCGCCGTGTTCGGCCGATGACCGGCGCATCGCTCGCCGGTCGATCGCTCGGAGGACACGCGTGAGGCGCCCCTCGGTCTCCTCGCGGAGGCGCTCGTACTCGGGCTCGTCCAACGCACCCGACCCGCGCGCCTCCTCGAGGTCCGCGATCCCGCGGAGCAGGGCGAGCCTGCGGTCGTCGAGCGGGTCCGTCGGCGGCTCGAGCGGCGTCGGTTCGTCGCGGAGGAACCCCGCGAGGACGCCGCCCGCGGCCACGGTCGCGAGCCCGGCCAGCGCGAACGATGCAGCGACCGGGTTCACCCGGACTCCTCGAGGCCACGGAGCTCGCGCTCGATCGCAGCTCGCTCGCCCGAGGTCACCGTCGAACCGGCGGGGGTCGCGCGCCGCCGAACGAGGACGAGCCAGATCGCGATCCCCGCGATCACGCCGACCACCGGGACGAGCCACGGCACGAGGTTCAACCCGCGTCGCGGCGGGGCGAGCAGGACCCACTCCCCGTATCGCTCGACGAAGTACGCGCGCACCGCCTCCGGGGTTCGGCCGGCGAGGAGCTGGGTCTCGATCTCCGTCCGCATCTCCCCGGCGAGTCGTGACGGCGAATCGGCCACCGACAGGTTCTGGCAGACGGGACATCGGAGCCCGGACGCGATCTCCCGCGCACGATCGTCGATCGTCTGCGGCGCCGCGCCGTCGCCGGCAGCGAGGAGCGCCGCGAGCCCGACCACCGCGACCGCCCCGCCGACCACCAACCATCCTCGCGCTCGACCGCTCATCACGATGCCACCGGGCGCAGCGCCTCGTCGATCTCGGTCGTGAGCCAGTCGTAGGTCACGGCGCCCGTCGTCTTGGCGGAGACCGTTCCATCCGGGGCGATCACGAAGGTCTCGGGGATGCCGTACACCCCGTACGCGATCGCCGTCCGCGAGTCGGGGTCGGTCGCGAGCGGCCAGTCACCTCCAAGCTCGTCGCGGAACTCGAGCGCTCCCTCGGCGGAGTCTTCGAAGACCACCCCGACGATCACCACGCCGCGCTCGCGGTATCGCCCCCACACGGCCGTCAGCGCCGGATGCTCCTCTCGGCACGGCACGCACCACGACGCCCAGAAGTTGAGGACGACCACCTGTCCATCGAGGTCGGCAAGATCGATCGTCCCCTCGTCGTCGAGCCGCGGCAGCGAGAACTCGGGTGCGGCCTCCCCTTCCAGTTCGCTCGGTAGCTCGCGGGGATCGCGCCCGAGCCCGGACGCGAGCAGCAACGCGAACAGCAGGAGCGGGACGGCGACGAACGCGACCGACCGCCAACGTCGGCGCTTCGGCCTGCCCTCGGGTGCCTCGACGCGCTCGTCGGTCTCGGTGCTCATACGCGCACCTGCTCGCGCCGTTCGACGACCGGCGGGAGCACCGGCCCGTGGCCGGGCCGGGGTCGCGCCGGCCACGCCGCGACGATCCCCCCGAGGACCATCACGGCGCCGCCCAACCACAACAACCCGATCCCCGGGCTCACGAAGAACCGGAACGACGCGCCGCCATCCCCGTCCACCGAGACGAGCGACGC
Source organism: uncultured Actinomycetes bacterium (assembly GCA_963771385.1). Taxonomy (GTDB): domain Bacteria; phylum Actinomycetota; class UBA4738; order UBA4738; family HRBIN12; genus DASSJM01. Next base: position 40,960 of record CAVYTE010000002.1, on the reverse strand, counting down.
GTACAGGTCGACCATCCCGTTGAACGGCGTCCCGGTTCGGATCGACGGCGTCCCGATCGGCTCGGACGAGGCCGGGTAGAGGTTCAACGAGGGGTGGAGCCGCACGACCTCCTCGCCGGCTCGCAACACGGTCAGGTCGGCCACGACCACGCGACGATGCGGCTCCTCTCGCGCCGAGATGCCATCGAGGCGGAGCTCGTAGCCCTCGACCGGCACGGTCTGTCCCCGCGCGAGGGTCAGCTCCGCCGACCGGTCCGAGATCGATGCCCACGAGACCCCGACGACCGCGACGATGAGACCGAGGTGCACGACGAGTCCGCCGTAGAGCCGGTGGTTCCGCGCGACGGCGCCGCCGATCGCGCGAACCACGTCGAGCCCGTTCGCTCGCATCTGCGCCCGAACCCCGCGGACCATCTCCGCGAGCGTCGCCGTCGCGACGAAGGACGCGAGGCCGAAGACGACGACCGCCGAGGTCCCCCGACCGGACGCGAGCAGCACCACCGCGGTCACCGCGGCCGCCCACGCCGGGACCTGGAGCCGCCGGATCACCGCCGACGCCGAGGCGGCTCGCCAGGGAAGCATCGGGCCGATCCCCATCAGGAACAGCAGCAGCATCGCGACCGGGGCGGCGTTGCGGTTGAAGAACGGCGCCCCCACCGAGACCTTCTCGCCGGTGACCGCCTCGGCGAGCAGTGGGTAGATCGTTCCAACCAACACGGTGAAGGTGACGACCAGCAGCAGGATGTTGTTGCCGAGGAAGACGCTCTCGCGCGACAGCGGCATGTCGAACGTCGCCTCGGCGCGCAGGGCGTCTCGCCGCCACGCGATCAGCCCGAACCCGCCGAGCAACACCACCGTGAGGAACACGAGGTAGAGCGGCCCCACGATCGACTCGGCGAACGCGTGGACCGATGACAGGATGCTGCCCCGCGTGAGGAACGTGCCGAGCACGGTGAGGGCGAACGTCCCCACGATCAGGGAGAGGTTCCACACCTTCAGCATTCCGCGCCGCTCCTGCACCATCACCGAATGGAGGAACGCCGTCCCCGTGAGCCACGGCAGCAGCGCCACGTTCTCGACCGGGTCCCACGCCCAGTACCCGCCCCATCCGAGGACGCTGTAGGACCAGAGCGCTCCGAGCAGGAGCCCGACCGTGAGGAACAGCCAGGCCGCGATCGTCCACCGCCGCGTCACGCGCACCCACGCATCGCTCACCCGGCCGGTGGCGAGCGCCGCGATCGCGAACGCGAAGGGAACCGTGAAGCCGATGAACCCGAGGTACAGGAACGGCGGGTGCACGGCCATGAGCGGGTGGTTCTGGAGCAATGGGAGCGGGCCCCGTCCGTCCACCGCGGGCGTCGTGAGCGTCTCGAAGGGCGTCGTCGGCCCGAGGACGAGCAGCAGGTAGAACGCGCAGACGCCGAACATCACGGCGAGCGCCCACGGGAACGTCTGAGGACGGCGACGCCGGAAGGCGAACGCCACGGCGGCCAGGTACCCGCCGAGGACGAGGTTCCACAGCAGCAACGAACCCTCGTCCGCCGACCAGAGCGCCAGGATCTTGAAGAAGGTCGGTGTCGCGCGGCTCGAGTTCGTCGCGACGTAGCGGAGGGAGAAGTCGTCGGCGAGCAACGCGGCGAGCATCGCGAGGTTGGCCACGACGACGAGCGCGAACAGGGAGTAGGCGGCCGTCCGTGCGCTCTCGACCACGCGGGGGCGGCCCGACCGGACGCCGACGATCGCGGCCGTCGCCCCGTAGACCGCGAGCGCCAGCGCGAGCGCGAGGGACGCGGTTCCGACGAGCGCCGGCATCAGCCCACCTCGACGGGCGACGGCGTGGCTCCGGGCGACGGCGGGCGGTACTCCTCGCCGTGCTTGACCAGCATCGTGTCCGAATGGAAGGCACCGTCCGGTCCGTAGGTGCCTTCGACGACGACCCCGATGCCCGTTCGGAACAGCGTCGGAGCCGCGCCCGTGTGCACGACCGTCATCCGGGTCGTCCCGTCGGTCACGACGAAGTCCACACCGCCGCTCGCGTCGTGGACCGAGCCCGGGACGACCTGGCCGCCGAGACGAAGCCGCTCACCCGGCGGCGGTTGCTGCTCGAGCAGCTCGGTGGGGGTGACGTAGTACACGAGGTTCCCCGACAGCGCCTGGGTTCCGACCCAGGCGAGGCTCCCTGCGATCAACACGAGCAGGACGACCACGCGGACGCGCACGAGGAAAGCCTACGGGGCTCTCTCTCGTTCCGTCGAGGAAGCGACCGGCGCATCCTCGGCTACAGGTCGAGCTCGCCCCGCCCGACGACGCGGACGCCGCCGCCGACCCGCACGCGCCACCCCTCCCCTTCGCGGGTGACCTCGACGTGCAGCTCGCTCGGCCGTCCCACCTGCTCACCCTGACGGATCATGACCGTCCCGGGCATCCCGGCGAGACCGTATTCGGCGAGGTACGCGCCGAGCGGTCCGGCCGCCGACCCCGTCGCGGGATCCTCCCCGCCGGCGCCGAACTCCGTCTCGAACATCCGGGCCGTCACACCTTCCTCGGTCGCGGCGAACAGGTACAGCTCCTCGGCATCGGATGCGGCGATCGCCTCGCCGAGGGCCGTCGGGTCGCTGACGGCGCGTCGGAGCGTCTCGAGGTCGCGGACGGGAACGATGGTCGGAGGCAACCCGGTCGAAACCGTGCGTATCGGGAGATCCGGGTGGAGGTCGTCCTCGGTGAGCCCGATCGCGCGCGCGATGAGTTCACGATCGGCGAACTCGGCGCCGAACACCGGCGGGAGCTGTCGCATCCATGCCCAGTTCGACCCCGCGTCGACCTCGACCGGGATCTCGCCCGCCGCGACGGACTGGATCGCCGGGGACGTGACCCGCCCCTCGCTCACCATGACGAACGCGGTGCCGAGGGTCGGATGACCCGCGAACGGAAGCTCCTTGCCCGGCGTGAAGATCCGCATCGTGTACCGGTCGCCGCCGGCCTCGGTGACGAACGTCGTCTCCGAGAACCCGAACTCCTTCGCGATCGCCTGCATGCGCTGCTCGTCGATGTCGGCAGGCTCCGGCACCACGCAGAGCTGGTTCCCGGCGAGCGGCCGCGGGGTGAACACGTCGACGATGCGGAACGGGATGGGCACCGGTCGGCACTGTAGCGGCTCGTTGCTACCGTTGGTCGATGGAGGAGCGGACCTACCGCGACGGGGCGCGGGCGATCGCCCCGATCAGCATCGCGGCGTTCGGGTTCGGCCTCTCCTTCGGGGTGCTCGCGCGCACGGCGGGCTTCGGCTGGCTCGCGCCGATCGTGATGTCCGCGACGACCTTCGCCGGTTCCGCGCAGTTCGCGGCGGCCTCGATCGTCGGTGACGCGGGAACCGTGGCGGCCGCGGTGACGGCCGCGCTCCTGCTGAACGCCAGGTACGGGCCGATCGCGGTCACGGTCGCGCCCTACCTGCACGGATCACGGCTGTCGAGGTTCCTCCACGCGCAGCTCATCGTGGACGAGTCGTGGGTGATCGCCGCGCAGGGCGACGGTCGCTACGACCGCCGGATGCTCGTGGGCGCCGGGCTCGTGCTGTTCGTCGCGTGGGTCGGCGGCACCGCCGTGGGTTCGATCGCCGGCGAGGCGCTCGGCGATCCTGCCGCGCTCGGGCTCGACGCCGCGTTCCCGGCGTTGTTCCTCGCGCTGCTCGTGCCGCAGGTTCGAGGGCCCGCGGTGCGGAGCCGCAAGCCGCTCGCCGCCGCACTGCTCGGGGCCGGGATCGCGCTCGTCTTGACGCCGATCACCCCGCCGGGTGTTCCGATCATCGCCGCCGGCGTCGTCTGCCTGCTCGGGCTGAAGCGATGATCGAGGTCTGGCTCGTCGTCGGACTCGTCGGAGCGGGGACGATGGTCATCAAGGCCACCGGCCCGGTGCTCCTCGGCGGCCGCGCGATCCCCGAGCGGCTGAACAGCGTCATCCAGCTCCTGGCCCCCGCGCTCCTCGGGGCGCTCGTCGCCGTCCAGACGTTCGGGAGCGGGCAGAGCCTGGTGCTGGACGAGCGCGTGATCGGTCTGGCCGCGGCCGCGATCGCCATCTGGCGGAAGGCGCCGCTGCTCCTCGTGCTCGTGATCGCAGCCTCCACGACCGCGCTGGCTCGCGCGCTGCTCTGAGCTCGGTTGCTAGGCTTGGCTCGTCCCGCGGGCGTAGCTCAATGGCAGAGCTCCAGCCTTCCAAGCTGGTGGTGCGGGTTCGATTCCCGTCGCCCGCTCCGGTGGTCAGACCCCGTTCGGCGGCTCCGCCTCCCGGGAACGGTGCGGCAGGATCCCCAGGGGCGTCAGGTGACCGCGACCTCTCGGAGCCGGCCCGTTCGCACGTCGTAGACCCACCCGGAGACCTCAACGTCCTTCGGGAGGAACGGGTTCGTGCGGATCGCCTTCACGTCCTCCTCGAGACTGTCCTCGACATCCGAGAACGGCATGAAGTCGATCGCCGCGGCGCTCGTTCCGGTCTCGGCTTCCAGCTTGCCCCAGATATCCTCGTTCGTGAACGTCAGCATCCCGCAGTCCGTGTGATGGATGATCATGAACTCTCGGGTGCCGAGCAGTTGCGACGACACGATCAGCGAGCGAAGCGCGTCATCGGAAGCGCGCCCTCCGGCGTTCCGGATGATGTGCGCGTCGCCGATGTCGAGACCCAGGAACCGCTCCGGGTGGAGTCGTGCGTCGATGCATGTCACCACGGCAACCGGCTTGTTCGGGGGTAGCTGCGCCTCTCCCTTGTCGAAATCCTCGGCGAACGAACGGTTGGACTCGAGCAACTGGTCAACGCTTCTCATGCGGGATGCCTCCTCGCTCCTGGGACGGCCGGGAACCGAACCGCCGACGATCGAACGCTAGCCGGACTTCTGTCCGGTCCGCAGATCCATCCAGTTGGTCTCGATCGACGCGTACCGGGCCCACGCCGCACCCCACCCCTGGTCGTCTCGCGGGAAGGTCTCGAGGGGCTGCTGGGGCGCGTTCCGATCCCAGATCCCGAAGTGATCCGGCGCGTACCCGAGCAGGTAGCGCGAACCCGTGTGCGTGAACTCGATCCTCGACGCGGCCACCGGTGGCTGCGCGGCCGGGGCTGCTCCGACCGGGGATGCTCCGGGTTCGGTCACGGCCGCAGGAGCGGGCTCCGGGGTCGGCTGTGGCTCGGGTTCGGGCGTCGGGGTCTGCTCGGAGGCCGGGATCGAGGCGATCATCGTCGCCTGGGGTGGCGGGGATTCCTCCGGTTCCTCGGCCATCTCGTGCATCTCGCCGACCATCGCGGGTGGCGTCTCGGCGCCGGCGGGGACCTCGTCCACCAACCAGGATCCGCACCACCGACACTTGATCGCGGCGTCCTTGATCTCCTCGGCACAGTACGGACACGTCTTCATCGGTTCGCTCCTCCTGGCTCTCGCACACGAACGAGCAAGCCTACTCCGCGGACGCTCGCCTCGTGGATCCGTCACCCTTCACGACCTGCCCGCCCTTCATCACGAACGGCACGTCGGTCAGCAGATCCACGTCCGCCAGCGGGTCACCCTCGACCGCGACCAGGTCGGCGAACGCACCGGCCTCGATCGCGCCGACGCGATCACGCCAACCCAGCAGCTCCGCGGCGACCACGGTCGCAGCCCTGGATCGCCTGCATGGGCGTCATCCCGAACTTCACCATGTACGCGAACTGCCGCGCGTTCATCCCGTGCGGATACGTCCCGCTGTCGGTGCCGAACGCGATCTTCACGCCCGCCTCCACCGCCTTGGTGAAACCCTCGCGCTGGACGTCGGTCGTCTCCTCGAGCTTGCGCATCACCGACGGCGACCAGCCCTCCCTCCGGCCCTGTTCGATCGTCCAGTCCCCCATCCAGATGTCCGCGACGAGATACGTCCCATGCTCGGCCATCAGGGCGATCGCGCGGTCGTCCATGAGCGAGCCATGCTCGATCGATCGGACGCCGGCCCGAACGGCGCGCACGATCCCCTCGGCTCCGTGTGCGTGCGCCGCGACGTGGGTCCCGTAGAGCTCGGACTCCTCGACCGCGGCACGGATCTCGACCTCGCTGAACTCGGGCGCGGAGGGCGTGGTCCCCTCGGTCAGGACCGCCCCGGTCGCGATGACCTTGATGAAGTCGGCGCCCCGGTGGAGGATCCGCCGCACGACGGTGCGGACCTCGTCTGCCGAGTTCGCGACCCCGAAGCGCAGCTCGCGCGGGACGACCGCATCGACGTCCGGGGCGAGCCCGGTGATGTCCCCGCCGCCGCTCGCGCTCGTGACGTATGCGCCGGCGCACCGCATCCTCGGACCGAGGACGTCGCCCGCCTCGATCGCATCGCGGAGCGCCACGTCGACGAACGCTCGGAACGTGCCGACGTCCCGGACGGTGGTGAACCCAGCGAGGACCGTGTCGCGCGCGTTCCGGACCCCCGAGAGTGCCTCCTGCGCGCCGGACCGTTGCACCAGACCCGCGTAGCCGTGCCCGCCGTCGATCTCACCGATGAGATGCGCGTGACAATCGATCAGGCCCGGCAGCACGGTGTGATCCGACAGGTCGATGTCGACCGGAGCTCCGTCGTCGACGTCGACCGCCTCGATCCGTTCCTCACGGATGCCGATGATCCGGTCCTGCAACACCTCGCCGGCCACGACATCGACGACCAGCCCCGCCCGGATCCGCACGCCGGGCTCCGTCACAGCTCCGCGAGACGGAACGACAGGTCGGCGGCGACGTCGACGACGTCCATCTGCGCCTTCTGGAGCCGGCCCGAGTAGTCCCAGTTCATCGCCTGCCACCGCGTGAATTGATCGAGCACCCATACACCCGACTGCCGCGCGCCGTTGCCGCTTCGCCCATTGCCGCCGAACGGCAGGTGCGCCTCGGCACCGGAGGTCGAGTTGTTCACGCTCACCATCCCGGCCGAGACGCGCTCGCGGAACCGGAACACGTTCAGGGGATCCGTCGTGTAGATGGACGCGGACAGGCCGTACCCGTGCCCGTTGGCGAGCGCGACCGCCTCGTCGAAGTCCGCGAACGTCGACACGCCGACGATCGGACCGAAGGTCTCCTGCTTGTACAGGTCGTCGTCCGTGGTGACGCCGTCGACGATCGTCGGATGCACGTAGAGGCCCGCCTCCGGGTCGCCGACGAACCCCGCTCGTGGGTTCGACGACGTATCCGCCCGATGCCGCTCGAACCGCGGAGCGCATGATGCGGCTGCACCCAGTCGAGCCAGCCGAGGAACCGTTCGCAGAAGCGGGACGAGATCATCGGCCCATACAGCACGTCCTCGAACGGGTCGCCGATCGGAGCCGCCTCCACCGCCGAGGCGAACCGGGAAAGGAACCCCTCGTGGACGCGCTCGTGGACGATCACCGTTCCGAGCGACGTGCACCGCTGGCCGGCCGTTCCGAACCCGCTGAACAGCGCTCCCTCGACGGCGAGGTCGAGGTCGGCGTCCGGCATCACGACGAGCGGGTTCTTGCCCCCGAGCTCGAGGCACGGCGTCTGCAGGTGTCGCCCGCAGAGCTCGCCGATCCGTCGGCCGACGTCGCTCGATCCCGTGAAGCCCACCTTGTCGACGAGCCCCGCATCGAGCGCCTGCGTAAGGCCGGCGAACGTCGTCGGCCCGTCCGCCAGCACCATGCCGAACGCGCCCTCCGGGAGGCCGGCCCGCAGGAACAGCTGCGCCAGTGCCTCGGACGTGGCCGGCGCGTACTCGGCCGGCTTCCACACGACGGTGTTGCCGCACAGGAGCGCCGGGACGAGGTACCAGGAGGGGACGGCGACCGGGAAGTTGCCGGCGGTCACGATCGCGGCCACGCCGACGGCACGCGGAACGTGAACAGCTGCTTGTCGGGAAGCTCAGAGGGGACGGTCATGCCGTAGAGCCTGCGGCCCTCCGAGGTGAAGAAGTTGCAGGTGTCGACGACCTCCTGGACCGATCCTCGCGACTCGGCGATCGGCTTGCCGATCTCGCGGGTCAGGGTGCGAGCGAGCGTTTCGGCGTTCGCCTCGACGAGCCGTCCGAGCTGCTGGACGACCCGGCCTCGGACGGGCGCCGGGACGTGTGCCCACGCCGCCTGCGCGTTCCGCGCCGTCCGGCAGGCCTCGACGACGCTGGCGGCATCGCCGAGCGATGCGGTCGCGATGTGCCGGTCGAGGTGCGCCGGGTCCGAGACTCGAGCGTGCCGCCGGGCGCGTCCGTCGGTCCGGCGCCGGCGACGAGGGAAGACACCGTCCGGGTCACGGCCGCAATCCTACGTCGCCGGTTTGCCCATCGAGGCGCCCGCCTGCGACGATGCACGCGATGCCTGCCGCCCGCCGACCGAGGACCTACCTCCTCGCTCGCGTGCCGCTGTTCTCCGGCCTGTCGCGAGCGCAGCTCGGTCGCGTCGCCGCGCTCGCCGAACAGCGGACCTATCTCGAGGGGCAGGAGATCGTGAAGGCGGGCGAGCCCGGCAAGGCCTTCTACGCGATCGTGAACGGGCGGGCGAAGGTCATGAAGGGCAACCGGACCGAGGCCGAGCTCGGGCGCGGGGCGTTCTTCGGCGAGCTCGCGCTACTCGACGGGGAGGCGAGGTCCCGCACGGTCGTGGCGCACTCGATCATCGAGGCGATCCGGATCGAACGCCCCGCGTTCCGGCGCCTGCTCCAGAAGGAGCCGAAGCTCGCGATCGCGCTGCTCGAAGGGATGGCGCGACGCACACGCAAGATCATGGACGCGCCAGCCCTGTAGTTCCCGTCACCAACGCGCTGTAGCCCGATCCTGCCTTCCGACGCGTGGCGCGACCGGTCTAGTCTGGGCGTCCTCGGCCGGAGAAGGAGCGACGGTGGGCCCGAAGGACCTCTTCAAGGACGGCGGGAATATGGACGATCTCGTCCGCGGGACCGCGCAGGTCGTCTCCGCCACGACGCACCACGGGCGCGCGGTCTACCAGATGTGCGAGATGCAGCTCGTCGTCCAGGCCGACGGGGTACCCGCGACCGCCGTCGCGCTCGGGGGACTGGTCCATCGCGATCGGTGGCCGTTCCCTGGGGCCGTGCTGCCCGTCACGGTCGACCGGGCCGATCCGCACACCGTGTCGATCGAGTGGGACGAGGTGGGGTCCTCCAGGAATCGGTCCGCGCGAGCGCCGAGAGCCTCGCCGCCATGATGCGCGGCGATCCCTCGTCGGCGACGTCGGTCGGCTCACAGGGCGGCGCGTCCGGCGCGCCGATGGTCGAGAACGTTTCGGGCGCGGATCTCCATCAACTCTCCGAGGAACGCAACGCGAAGCTCCGCGTGTTCGGCATCGACCCGGACGCGGTCCCGGCACCGGCGGCGGCCGAAGCGCCGCCGGCTTCGGATCCGGGGACCCACATCCCTCCCCCGCCGAACGAGCAGGCCGACCACCGGCTCGACCTGTTGGAGCGACTCGTCAAGCACTGGGAGCAAGGTGCGCTCACCGACCAGGAGTTCGAGGCGCAGTAACGCCGGTGCCTGGTCGACTGACGCCCCGGCCGCTCCATCCTTCCAACATCAGGGAAGCGCGTCGAACGCCTGCTCCGCGAGGGCCGCCCATGCCCGAGCGCTCGCGACGGGGACGAGGACCCAGGCCTTCATCGCTCGGCCCGGCATCGGTTCGAACGACCGCACCCCTGCTCGCTTCAACGCCTTGGCATGGTCGTCGGGATCGAGCTTGAAGGTCATCGCATCGCCGAACGTTCCGGCGAAGACCTTGTCACCCTTCTTCAGTACCGGCATCCCGAACATCTGCGATCGCTTCGCGCCCCGAATGGCGAACGTCTCGGCGAGCGCGTCGAACCGTTTCATCGTTCCCGCTCCCGGCTTCGGCATCTTCGGCGGGGTCTTCGAGGCAGACATGTGCGGATGCTACTGCGGTCGCCGAGCAGCCGGCGGGCTATCGTCGGCCCGTGGACGGGGGCTTCGAGTCACGGATGCGCGCGGGTACCAAGTTGTCGCCGCTGAGACCAGCGTCCAGGATGGGAAGTGGATGCGTGTGCAAGCTCGCTGCAACTCAGGCTCGAGGCTTCGAGGGGGGCACCAGCTCGTGAACGGACAACCGTTGACGATCCGGCGAGGCTTCCTCGGGATCCCATCATGGCCGGCGGCACTCGCGATCGCGCTCTCGACTCTTGCGGCGACGGCCGCCCCCGCGGTCGCCTCTAATCCAGATGTCATCCTCGATCGGCCGAGGATCGGCGAGTTTCAACCGATCCGGGGGGGGGGCTGATCGCGTGGCAACAGAACTCGAGGAGGCGGCCGAGGCACTTCGACGTCTTCGTTCGCCCATCGGACAGTGGAACGAGAATCAGGGTCAACGCTCACGGCACGAGCGGAGCCAACGGCGACATCGAGGGGGACCTCCTCGTCTATCAGCAGTTCGAAGAGAGACGCTCCGGTTTGAGGTTCTTCAACCTGGAGACCGGCGAGCAGAGCCGGCCTCCGACTGGCGTGAACACCGGGCACTGGGAGTACTGGCCGAGTACGTCCGGTCGCTGGCTCCTCTTCGGGCGGCTGAAGAGGAATGGCGCGAGGCGCATCATCCTGTTCGATCTGACGACCGGCGTTGGGAAGCTGCTCGCGAGGGTCCGCGAAGAGGACGCCTTCCTGGCGCCGGGTCAGGTGAATGGTGACTGGGCGGTCTGGTCAAGGTGCCCCGCTCATTCGCCGTGCAACGTCGTCCGGTATCACATCTCGGTCGGCGAAACGGACATCATCCCGAACCCCGACGGCCGCCGGCATCATGCTCCGTCGGTGGACGCTCGCGGAACCGTGTACTACGCGCGGGGGCGCCGGCCTTGTGGAAGCCGCGTGAGATCATGCGTCAACCAGTGGATGGAGTGGAAGAGGAGTTGTGGCGTCTACCCAACGGGGACGATATCGGAAGGACCCACACACAGGTTCGACCACGTGGGAATACCATCCTCTACGACCACTTCGGCTGCGGGCGATCTGCGGAATCAGACGCCTGGCAGCTTGTCGACTAGACCTCCTCGATCCCGTTCGAGGAGGTCGTCCGGGAGCGTGTCGGGCACCAGGTCAAGTTTCCCCGACGGTCAGCCCAACCACTCCAGCCGCTCGGGCTCCGGTGTCGCGCATCATCTCAGAGCATCCCGGTGTCCAGCCGCTCGACGAAGCTGTTCCCTCGCAGGTCCGCAGCAGAACCTCGAAGTCGGCCTCGGTCAAGACCGGGGGACGACGCTCGGGATCTTGGGCTTGTCCATGTGGACCATCGGACGGTCTCAATCTCCCTTGCTCGATGGCCCATTCGAAGAAACTGCTGGAGGGACCGGAAGCGGTTGTTGGCGGTCGATGGTTTCCACAGCTCGAGTACGTCCTCGATGTCCTCACGCGCGATGGCAGCGACTGACCAAGGCATGGCCTTGGAGGTGAGGAAGCGACTCCGGCCGTTCACGGCCTTGCATGTAGTCTCGATGGTCTTGGGCTCTTGTGCGCAGCACGCAAGTGCCGGCGGAATTCCTCGGCAAGGATCGCCAGGTCCCCTACACTCTGACCTGTGGATGTCGCCTCCATCGGAACTCAGCCCCTTTCTGGCAGCTAGGGCGACAGACCCGCAGGTCAAGCGCCGGTAGCTCAGTCCGGACAGAGCGGCTGCCTTCTAAGCAGCGGGTCGGAGGTTCGAGTCCTCCCCGGCGCACTTCCGCAGGTCAGAGCCCCCTCTTGTCCCGACGGCTACGCGCGATCGCCTGGCCGACGGAATAGACATGCATCGTGGCGGGCACTTCTCGCCCGACTCGCCACTGCCGGATCAGGCCTGCTTCGCGTACCTGGACTTCGACCCGTACCGGGGAACGATCGACGCGCTGCGCGCGGTGGACGCGCGGAGCGTCCCTGGAACGACGATCGTTGTGGACGACTACGGGTTCCTGTCGGCTGGCGTTCAGGAGGCCGTCGATGAGTTCGTCGGCGAGCGTGGAGCTGAGTGGAGCTTTCGGCCACCGCCGTCGTACCTGGAGCTGCGCTTCACCGCCACTAGACCAGCGTCCTCCCTTCTCCCAGGTTGAAGCCGAAACCCTGCCGTTCGGCGAAGGTGGGGGCGATGTGTAGAGAGCCCCCACCTCCCTGCGTTCACGACACGACCGGCTCGCCGTGCGGCCCGGACTCCCGTAACCCGGAGACCTGAAGCCGTGAGTCCTGTCGCCGATACCTTCAGCATGACCGAAGAGGACATCCCTTTCGGGGAGCGCTACAGCCAGGCGGAGTACCGCGAATGGATCAGGGCTCAGCTGACGGACCGCGAACAGCTGCTGGTCGCTCGCGCGATCCTGGACCTCCCCCCTGCGAGGTGGCGCCGCCTTGGCAAGCAAGGCTACGCCGTCGTCACGGACCGTCGCATCTTCATCGTTCACGCCGACGCCGCCTACTCAGGTCGGACACGTCGGCCCAGGTACCCCCACGTACAGGAGATGGACGCCGTCCCACCCCCAGAGATTGCCCGGGAGATCGCCCTCAAAGACGTAGCCTTGCTTCCGCGCAACTCCGATGATCGCACCGTGAGGGTGCTGACCCGCGGCGACCCTCAATGGCTGAAATTCCGTACGCCTGCTGACGCTGCAGACTTCGAGAACGCGCTACGTAGCTCTGGACGAGCATAACCCGCTCGTTCCCACAGCCGGCTCGCCGTGCGGCGCGGGCTCAGTCCTTGTCACGCAGCGTCCCGACGAGCACCGCCCTGAGCGCCTACGCAACTACTTCCTACTCGATGACATAGACATCACCGAGCATCGGGGGGTGGTACCTGCACAGGAGTGTGTAGGTCCCCGGCTCCAGGACCTCGGCGATTGGCTGGCCGTTGAACGTCTCGTTCCCCTCAATATCAACGTCGATCGGTGTGTCCACCAGCGTGAAGCTGTGTAGAGCTGCGTCCTTGTTCACAACCTTGATGCCCTGTGTGGCGCTCGCGATGAAGCAGTCGGGGTGGAGCCGCAGATCGCGCATGACGATCTTGAACCCCGGCCCCTCGCCGGTCAGGTCAACGCAATCCTCCGGGGGTCCGGTCGGAGCCGTCGCCCCGGGTCCGTTCGGTCGGCCCCGTTGCCGCGGTCGTCCCAGTCGTGTCCGTGCCTCCCGTCCCCCTTCGCCGTTACCGCCGCAGGCCGAAAGCAGGGCGGCGAGCGCCATGAGAACAATGAAAGCCTTCCGCATGCGACCTCCCAGCTGACTGGCCGCACAAGGATAGACCGGCGCGATCGAAGTCCGGGAGCATCAGGACGTGGAGCAGTTCGGCGCGGGGGCGTGACCCAACGGATTCGAGGCGCTTCTGGATCAGCGCCTCGAGTTCTTCGAGCCCACGACTGGATGCTAAGCGGCGCGTACGACGCGACTCTCAGGAGCATCGAGCCGGGGGCGAGCGATGGATCGAACGAACTCGACCTCCCAGGTGAGATCGCCGGTCGTGCACAACTGCGCCTGCTCGTCGGCGGTCATGGCGGGGACAGCCATGCTCACCGTCCCCTCCCCGCGAAGCGGCCCAAGGCGTCCGTCGAAGTGAGCAGCCATGAACTGGTCCACCTGATCGTAAGAGAACGCTCCGTCCGTGATCGGCACACTCCCAGTATTTCCAAAGTCCCAGCCGAACCCCCATTCCTGCGTCGTCGCGTCCTCGCAGGTAACCGCGGCAGTTAGGAACATCACCACAACGGATCGACCTGCGTCGGTCTTGACCACGCGAAACGCGATCGCTTGTCCTTGGGATGTCTCCCCCCGATAAATGCGAATCCTCGGGGCGGCGTGCGCCGGGACAGCGGCCGTGAGAACTAGGAAGCCGACGAGGATCACGATCGCAAACGCTGAACGCCTACGCATGCTCCCCGCAAGCCTATCCCTTACGGGTCCCGGATGGGCTGAATCCGAGCCGCTAACAGAGCGGCATCCGCTCCCAACCGACCTGCGTTTCCACGGTCAGCACACCGTTCCTTCCCGAATACCTTCTAAGCAGCGGGTCGGAGGTTCGAGTCCTCCCCGGCGCACTTCCGCAGGTCAGACGCCCTTTTTCATCCCAGTATGAGTTCGGAGTACCTCTCAGCCGCGACCGGCCGGCGCCCGGAACATAGAGAGGCTGTTCGCGAGGAGCAATCTGTGGTATGCAGGTGGTTCCCCCCTGCGCTCTTCCAGGGTCGGATTCACAAGGCGGTGGTCCCCATGCTCCGAGGCACTCGAATTCTCGCGAAGGCGCTGGTCAAGCCGGAGCAGCTCGAGGCAACCAAAGCCGTCGTTTCGCACGAGCTCGGTCCGACGTCTCGCCCTCGCGGCGCTGGCCGGGTTGGTGCTGGTCGACATGATCCTTGCCTATCGGCTGCTCGCCGAGGACCGTTCCCCGGTCGCAGTCTGGCTCGAGAGGGCAGAACAGAATGGCGAGGGGAGCGCCGCATCGGGACGGCTTCGTGAAGCCCTTGACGACATGAGCAGAGAGGTGGGAGTCGCGCTTGCCGAGATCGGAAGAGCAATGGACGCTCGCCAAAGCGGATCTGAGCAAGGGTTCTCGACCACGCTCACTGCCTTCGTCGTGGGATCCGACACGAACCCAGGTTCCAGCACGGATTCAAGTTCCAACGACCAGGGTTCCAACGACCAGGGTTCCAACGACCAGGGTTCCAACGACGGTTCCGACGGCGAGTCCGACGACGGCGACGAGTCCAACGACGACGAGTCCGACGACGACGACGGCGACGACGAGTCCGACGACGGCGACGAGTCCGACGACGACGAGTCCGACGACGATGACGGCGACGACGAGTCCGACGACGACGAGTCCGACGACGGCGACGACGACGGCGAGTCCGACGACGATGACGGCGAGTCGACGACGGCGAGTCCGACGACGATGACGGCGACGACGACGGCGAGTCCGACGACGATGACGGCGACGACGACGGCGACGGCGAGTCCGACGACGATGACGGCGACGACGAGTCCGACGACGATGACGGCGACGACGACGGCGAGTCCGACGACGACGACGGCGACGACGACGGCGAGTCCGACAACGGCAACGGCAACGGCAACGGCAACGGCAACGGCAACGGCAACGGTAGTGGTAATGACGATGACGACGACGGCGGCGACGGCAACTAGCAAGGACCGGTCTCAAAGCGCGGCTTCCGTCTTTCCAGCCGGACCAGGGTATTTCCAGTTCGCGGCGTCGAGCTTGAACACGCCCGCCGACGTCCCGATCAGGAGCCCCGCCAACCGGATCTTCCTCCAACCGCCGCTCCTCCCCACCATGTCGGAACCGTGGGCGATGGGCCCTCTGGGACCTCAAGCGCCGATCCCGTGAGGTCGAAACCCAGGATGTGAAGCTCTGTCCCCACTGTGAGGCCGAGCTCAGAGCCTCGGTCATCCGGCTGTACCGCCTGCGGGCGCAGCCTGGTCGCCGGGCACGAGGACGCCGCCGTCGAGGCCGTACAGCGCACGGCCGTGGGTGTCCGATCCTCGCCACCGCCCCAACGCACGCCCCCCACGACTCCTCACAGTCCATGGGCGGAACAAGCGGGATCGCGGCCAGGATCCTCGATGTCGGACCTCGCGACCCGCCGTTCACTTCCCGCGACCAGGCGGTCATGGGGTCCCGACCCCGCGATGCTGTGCCCGGGGATCGCGGGGGTGGTCGCCGGCGTCCTCGCCTACCTCGCGGTCGCGGCTCGCTGGGTGCACCTCACCGTGACGGTCGCTCCCACCGAGTTCGAGGAGGGCCAGATCCTGCAGCTCACGCTGCGGGCCGGCGTCGCGACGATCGGAACGATCGCCACCGGGCTCGCGATCGCGCTCATCGCGTTCGGAGCGGTGTGGTTCTGCTTCGGTCTCCAGCGCGGTTGGACGATGCCCGGGATCACGAACCCGTTGTTCGCGATGCTCCTCACGATCGCGGGGATGGCAACCGGCGTTCCTGTCCGCGATGGTCTGGTACGTCTGGGAGGAGGCGATGGTGCAACGGGCGCCGCGCGCCGGCTTGTCGCCTCGCGCCATGCGCGAACTCCTGGATCAGCAGCCGAACCCCGAGTATCGCGATCGAACGGCTCTCGGGTCTGGTCACGTTCGGAGGGATGATGGCGCTCGGCCTCGTCACGGCCTGCTTCGCCTGGTGGGCGTACCGCCGCCGGGAGGGCTAGCCCGCGCTCAGAGCTCGGGCCAGGACCTTCCGGTCCCCTTCACCAGATAGGCCTTCGCGTTGGGGTCGTACCCCCATCGATACGGAAGGTCGACCTTCGTGCGGCACTTCGTGCAGATGAACGCCCGCCAGCGCTTGCTGACGGCCTGGACGAACGAGCAGCTCGTGCACAGGATGAAACCGACCTCCGCCGCGCACGTGAAGCAGTGGTACTCATTGACATCGTCGGCCACCATCTGCGGTGTCAGGCACCAGGGACAGGTGAGGTAGGCCACGCTTACCCGCCCACCGAGGGGTCGGGCTCGGACAGGACCCTCGCGGCCTGCTCCCTGCGATGTTGCCGAACCGCGTCGGCCAGGTCCGGATGGGACCTGGCGAGGATCTGCGTCGCCAAGATCGCGGCGTTCACAGCACCGGCCTTCCCGACGGCCAGCACTCCGACGGGGATGCCCCCGGGCATCTGCACCATCGACAGCAGGGAGTCCAGACCGCCGAGCAGCTTCGACTCCATCGGCACGCCCAGCACGGGCAGCGTGGTCTGCGCCGCCACCACCCCCGGCAGTGCCGCCGCCATCCCCGCGGCCGCGATGAAGACCTCGACACCTCGGGACTCGCCGTCGGTGATCCACTCGGAGAGCTCGGCCGGTGTCCGATGCGCCGATAGCACGCGGGTCTCGAACGGGACGCCGAGGGCCTGCAGCTGCGTGGCGCAGTGCTGCATCGTCTCCCAGTCGGACGCCGACCCCATCACGACGCCCACGAGTGGCTCGGTCACTTCATCCCTTCGGCCGCTGAGCGTGGGAAGTGTAGTCGGGCAGGTCGCAGGCTTCGTGATGCCCGATCCGGGGTGTAGAACAGGCTCCGTGAGTGAGATCGGTTCCGAGATCGCCGGCTACCGGATCGAGTCCGAGATCGGTCGCGGCGGGATGGGGGTGGTCTATCTGGCCACGCAGGCCTTCCCCGAGCGCAAGGTTGCGTTGAAGCTGCTGTCCCCCGACCTCGCGGCCGATCCGGCGTTCCGGGAACGGTTCGTCCGAGAGTCCAACGCCGCCGCCTCCACCGAGCATCCGAACATCGTGCCGGTCTACGGCGCCGGCGAGGCGGACGGGCAGCTGTATCTCGCGATGCGCAACATCGATGGGACCGACCTCCGCACCCTTCTGGAGCGAGAGGGGCCGTTCGAACCCGAGCGGGCGGCTCGGATCTGTGCAGAGGTAGCCGAGGCGCTGGAGGCGGCACACGAGCGTGGGTTGGTCCACCGTGACGTCAAGCCCGGAAACGTGCTGCTGGACGCTCGGGAGCGAGCGTACCTGAGCGACTTCGGGCTGATCCGTCGGACTCGCATCGACACCGGGATCACGAAGACCGGGCAGTTCATGGGCACGGTCGACTACGTGGCCCCCGAGCAGATCAAGGGCGGCGAGCTCGACGGACGGGCCGACGTCTACTCGCTCGGGTGCGTCCTGTACGAGTGCCTCGTCGGAGCACCGCCGTTCCGGCGGGACTCCGAGGTCGCCACGATGTACGCGCAGCTCGAGGAGCCCGTGCCGCCGCCCAGCTCGAAGCGACCCGGGGTTCCTCGCTCGCTCGATCAGGCGGTCGCTCGGGCTACCGCGAAGCGGCCCGACGACCGGTTCGCGACCGCAGGCGAGATGGCCGAGACGCTTCGGGGCGGGGCGCCGCGTTCGAACGGCGCATCGAAGGGACGCGCACGGCGACGTACGCGATCGTGGATGGGTCTCCTCGCCGCGGCTCTGGTCGCGGGCGTCGCTGTGGTCCTTGCTCTCTTCGTCGTGCGAGATGGCCGAACGGCCGACACGGCACCATCGTCGTCGCCCAGCCCTACCATCACGATCCCCTTGAACTCCGTCGCGCAGCTGGACGTGGACTCGCGAGAGATCTCTCCAGCTCAGCGAGGGACTCTCGGCGGCTTTCGGGAACGAGTTGCCGGAAGTCGACTTCGGTGAAGGAGGGGTCTGGGTCCTGCGGGGGCAGAACCTCACGCATCTCGACCCGCTCGATGCCTCGACGATCGGCACGATCACGATCGATTTCGGCGGCGCCTCACTCGACGTCGGGCTCCGAACCGTGTGGGTCGGCGCACCACCCGGGGTCGTTCGGATCGATCCGATCGACGACCAGAACCTGCGTCCGGTCCGACTCCCCGACACCGGGATCTTCCTCGCGACCGAGGTGACGATCGGCGCGTCGAACGCGTGGGTGGTGCAGGAGAACGGCGAGCTCAGCAGGGTGGACGGTTCGACCGGAAGGATCATCGAGCGCGTCGACGTGGGCCCGTTCGCGACCGGCATCGCCTCCGGGTTCGAGAGCCTGTGGGTGATCGACGAACTCGAAGGGACCCTGACCCGCGTCGACGCCGGGGACATGGTTGTGGACGACCCCGTCCCGGTCACCGGCGATCTCGACGACATCGCGGCCGGAGCCGGCGCCGTCTGGCTCCTCGACTCCGAAGCCGGCGTCGTGACACCGTACGATCCACTCGCCGGTCAGTTGGACTCACCGATCCGCGTGGGTCTCGAGCCCTCCGACGTTACGGTCGGGCTGGACGCGGTGTGGGTCGCCAACCACGGCGACGGCACGATCTCCCGGATCGATCCGGTCACGAGGCAGGTGGAGACGATCGACGATCGGATCACCGGTCGCGGCGATCACGGTCGACGAGTCCACGAACAGCCTGTGGATCGTGATCGCCGAGAGGCCCAGCGAGGGTTAGGCTCCGCCCAGCCGCTCGCCGATCTCGGCGGCGACGTCCACGAGCGCGAGCACGTCCTCCTCGGTCGTTCGGAAGTTGACGAAGCATGGACGCAGCCAGACCTCGTCGTCGATCAGCGCGCTCGCGATCCAGAACCGCCCGTCCGCCTGGAGCGCGTCCGCGAGGTGCTGGTTGTGCGCGTTCACGTCCCCGACGCCCTCCGGCACGTGCCGGAAGGGCACGATCGAGAGCCTCGGCTCCCCGAGTCGCCTCGAAGTCCGATCGCGCCGCCACCGTCTCGTACAGGAGCGTCGCCTCCGCCAGGTTCTGAGCGATCGCCTGGCGGAACTCTGCGGCGCCGTGCGCCCGCATCGCGACCCAGAGTTTCAACGCTCGGAACGGGCGTGAGTACTCGAAGGTGATGTCCACGGCGTGCAGCTCGTAGCGCTGGTGCGGGAGGTACCCCTGCTCGTGCCCGAACGACGCCACGAGGTCTTCCTGCCGGCGGACCAGCACGATCCCGCACGCCTTCGGCAGGTACAGCCACTTGTGCGCGTCCACGGACACCGACTGTGCCCGCTGGAACCCGCGGAACAGCTCGGGCCGCACGGACGCGGCGGGCAGCCCGTACGCGCCGTCGACGTGCAGCCAGACGCCGCGCTCCTCACAGACGTCGGCGACCTCGGCGAGCGGATCGATCGCGCCGGTGAGCGTCGTCCCGGCGGTCGCGACCACCGCGATCGGCGTGATGCCGTCCGCTCGATCGATATCGATCGCTCGCGCGAGCAGGTCCGGGCGCATCCCCCGTTCGGGGCCGAGCGGGATCGCGCGCAGGTTCCGCGAGCCGATCCCGAGCGTCTCGATCGCCCGCGTGATCGAGTAGTGGACCTCTTCCGAGCAGTAGACGGCCGTTCGGTGGCCCTCGAGCCCCTCGAACCGGCTCTTCGGCAGCGCGAACTCGCGCGCGGCGGCCAGCGCGCTCGTGTTCGAAACCGTCCCGCCGCTCGTGAACGCACCTGCGCAGTCCGACGGGTACCCGATGAACTCGGCCGTCCACCGCACGGCCTGGTTCTCGATCTCGGTCGCGGCCTTCGCGTCGACCGCGAGGTTGATGTCGTAGGTGTGCGCGAGCAGGTCGGCGATCGCACCGATCTCCAGCCCGCTCGAGCCGATGAACGCGAAGTAGCGCGGCCGCGGCTGCGCGATCGACTCATCGAGGATCCGGGCGGCATCGTCCAGAGCCTCGTGGACCGAGACCGGCTCCTGCGGCAAACCGGCCCGCATGAGCGACCGCACCCGCTCGTCGAGCGCGGGCTCCTCGGGCCGGAACCGGTCGAACGAACGCCAGGCCTCGGTGACCAGCTTGACCGCGTGCTCGAGCGCCTCTTCTCGAGGAGCGTCCAACCGGAGCGGTCGCTCGGGATCGGTCACGGTCGGATGGTACCCGTGACGCGAAGCGCCCAGGCGCCCTTCACGCGCTCTTAGGCGTCCGTACACGCTCGAAGACACCGGGCCGACAGGGGGATCGTCAACGGCGATTGTCGGACCGCCTCTCCGGGTACGGGCAATTGGAGCGGACGGACCCACGGGAAGGAACCGCGACCATGAAGCTGACGACGACCACGATCGTCTCCGTCGACGGAGTGATGCAGGGGCTCGGCGCGCCGGACGAGGATCGTCGGGGTGGATTCGAGCGCGGCGGATGGGTCACGCCGTACACCGACGACGAGACCATGGCGTTCCTGAACGAGGTCTATGCGCGCGCCGACGCGTTCCTGTTCGGCCGGCGCACCTACGAGATCTTCGCCGGCTCCTGGGGGACGTGGGACGATCCGGGCGACAGCCCGATCTGGACGGCGTTGAACACGAAGCCCAAGTACGTGGCATCGACGACACTCACCGACCCGCGGTGGGCGAACACGACCGTTCTCTCCCGTGAGGTCACGGCCGCGATCGGCGAGCTGCGAGCCACGTCGGGCGGCGAGCTGCAGGTGCACGGCAGCGGCGTCCTCGTCCGATGGCTCCTCGACAACGACCTCGTCGACGAGATCAACCTGCTCACCTTCCCCGTGGTCGTGGGCCAGGGCTCGCGGCTGTTCCCCGACAGCGGCCCGGACATGGGGCTCGAGCTGGTCGGATCGCGGGCGGTCACTCCCAGCGGCGTGGCGATCCATGTCTACCGGCCCACCGGGCGCCCGCAGTACGGAACGGCCTCGGTCGACTGACCCGAGACATCTCGGTACATCCGCCGGAAGTTCGTGCAGCGGAGCGCGTCTACCCTCGACCCCATATCCGATCCGCGACGGTCGCGACGAGGTCGAGCTTCCGCCATTGGGTGTCTTCGTCGATCCGGTTCCCGACCATGACGCTCGCGAACCCGCACTGCGGACTGATCGCCAGGCGTTCCATCCCGCCGACGTAGCCCGCCGCCGCCTCCATCGTGCGCACCAGGTCGTCCTCGTCCTCGAGCGCCCGGCTCTTCGTCGAGACGATCCCCATCACCATGATCGAGCCGTCGCGTAGATGCCGGACGGGCTCGAAGCCGCCGTCGCGCGCGAGGTCGTCCCACTCGACGAGGAACACGTCGTACGGGAGCTCGCCGAACACGCGGTCCGCGACCGGTTCGAGCGAACCCTCGCACATCCACGAGGAGCGATAGTTGCCGCGGCAGATGTGCAGCGCGGCCGTCACGTCGTCCGGGATCCCGTCGAGCACCGCCGCGTCGGCCGCGACCGCGGCGTCGATCAGCGCGTCGATCGAGTGGCCGGTGGCCCGGAACCGCTCGATCCACGCCGGATCCACGAGGTAGGGGTACAACGGGAAATCGAACTGGAGGTATCGCGCACCGGCCGAGATCGCGTCGGCGACGAGTGCTCGTTCGATCTCGACCGCATGGGCGACGAACTCGTCGATCGATCCGTACGCGTCCGCCAGGGTCGTGAGCGGGTGACCGAAGATCGACGCCGCCGGGAAGGCGACTTTGAACGGATGACCGATCGCGACCTCGGAGAGGAACTGGGCCTCCCGCGCGGCGGGCGAGTCGACGGGCCGGAGGCGCTCGACGATCTCGTGGACGCGGAGCTCGACAGGCTCGTCGCGATCGTTTCGGAACGTGACGGTCTTGCCGGTCCGAACGCCCTCGACCGCGTCGTAGAACGAGTTCATGAACATCCACCGGCGGAACTCCCCGTCCGACACGACGTCGAGGCCGAGGTCGATCTGTCGGCGGACGGCCTCGCGGATCGCGTCGTCCTCCAGCCGAACGAGCTCACTCCGGTCCTTGCGCCGTTCCTCCGCGAGCACCGCGCTGTGTCCCCGCTCGTAGAAGGCCTCGATCGCCGTGCGGAGCTTCGCCGGTCGTAGCAGCGACCCGACGACCTCTGCCCGGGCCGGGCGGCGAACGGAGGGCATGTCCGAAGACTAGTCGGGCTTGCTACCTTCCAGGGTGGTGGAGGAGAAGGTCTACGACAGCCCGAAGGCCTGGGTCCGGCGCCACATCTCCGACTACGTGCGGACCGATGGCGCGAAGGGACATCGGTGGCACGGCGTCGACACGTTGCTGCTCACCACGCGCGGCAGACGGACGGGGAAGCTGCGACGGACCGCGTTGATCTACGGGCCCGACGGAGACCGGTACGTCGTCGTCGCTTCACGCGGCGGCGCGAACCACCACCCCAGCTGGTACCGCAACCTGGTCGCCGATCCCGACGTTCGGGTGCAGGTGGGGCCCGAGACCTTCTCCGCACGAGCCCGGCCCGCGACGGCGAAGGAGAAGCCGAAGCTCTGGCGGCTGATGGCCTCGATCTGGCCGGACTACGACAGCTATCAGGCGAAGACCGATCGCGACATCCCCGTCGTCATCATCGAGCGTTCCTGACCTCAGGCAGCGTCCCAGCGCACCCAGGTCGAGTCGGGCGCCCGGAACTCCCAACCGTTCAGCGTCGGCGGGCGGGCCGGGTCGAGCCGGAGGTTCGGCAGCCGGTCGAGCAGGATCTCGAGCGAGACGCGGGCAAGGTGCCGACCGAACCACGCTCCGAGGCAGAAGTGGTTGCCGAGCGCGAAGGCGAGATGCGCCCCCTCCCTGCGACGCACGTCGAAGTGGTCGGGGTCGCTGAACCGCCTCGGGTCGCGGTTCGCGCTCGACAGGACCGCGCCGAGCACGGCGCCCTTGGGGAGCTCCGTCCCGGCGAGTTCGGTCGGCGCCGCCGTCTGCCGGGTCGCGGTCCCGACCGGACCCGCCCAGCGAAGGGTCTCCTCGACCGCGGCCTTGACGAGCGTCCGATCGGCCCGCACCACCTCGAGCTGCTCCGGGTTCGACCCGAGCGCGATCACCACGAGGCGCGATCACGTCGCGTGGCTCCTGAAGGCCGCCCGACAGCATGAGCTTCGTGTTGGCAACGATCTCGTCCCGCGTCATCCGCTCGCCGTCGTGCTCGTGGTGCAGCATCCAGGAAAGGACCGAGCCGTCTGGCTCGCCGGCGAGGCTGTCCAGGACGCGTTCGATCACCTCGCCGAGCGCGGCGCTCGCCTCGTCCGCGGGCGCCTGTTTCACGGGGTCGCCCTCGAAGTTCGCGAGGCCGGGCATCAGCCCCTCGTTCCATCGGAGCAGATCCTCCCAGGCGACCTCGTCGAGGCCGAGCATGAACCGGAGGGCCCGGACGGACATCGGGTCGGCGAACTCCCGGAACAGGTCGCACTCCCCCCGCGCCTCGAAGCCGTCGATCAGCTCATGCGCGAGCTTGGGGATCATGCCCTGGGTCCGCTCCTCGACGTCCCGGGGCCGGAAGGGCGGCTCCACGATGGCGCGGATCCGGCGCTGGTCGGGTCCCTCGGACCCGAGCATGTTGCGGCCCATCGTGCGGTTCAGCGTCGAGGGGTCGGTGTCGGCGGTGAAACGCTCCGGCTCGATGCAGACCGTTCGGACGTCGTCGTACCGGGTCACGAGCCAGAGCTGAACTGCCGGGACCCACGACAGCGGCTCCTCGTCCCGCAGACGTGCGTAGATCGGATACGGATCGCGTTCGAGGTCCTCGAGCGTGATCGTCTCGCCGAACGTCATCCGTGCTTCCCCGCATCCCAGCCGTGCGAGCCGATGGTCCGGCGCGCGAACACCGTCGGGATCTCCTCGAGATCGGTCGCCATCGTGTCGTTCCATCGGTTGAGGAACCCGAACAGGCCGACGACCGCAAGGAGCTCGACGATCTCGCCGTCGTCCCAATGTTCGCGCAGGTCCTCGAAGTGCTCGGGTGACACCGCGTTCGGCACGATCGAGGCGTCGCGCGCGAAGCGCAGCGCGGCGCGCTCGGCGTCGTCGTACAGGTCCGAGCGCTCGAAGTCCCACACCGCGGCGATCTTCCGTTCGTCCACGCCGCGGAGCTTCGCGTCCACCGTCTCGTGGGCCTGGCAATAGCGGCACCCGGCGGCGGTGCTCGCGACGATCGCGACGAGTGGCTTCAGGCCGACCGGCACGGTGCCCGTTCGCCAGATCTGCGTGATGAGCTCGCTGAACGCGCGCAGGATCTCGGGGCGGCGGGCCAACGTGAACAGGCTGTTCGGGACGAACGACATCGTCTCGTCGTACAGGCGCCAGAGCTCCTCGAGCTCCGGATGGTCCTCCCGGCGGAGCGGCTGCATGTTGGCCACGCCTGCGTCCCTTCGCCTTGAACGCGGATACGGCAGACTATGCCGCATCCTCTGGAGGCGGGATGCGTCGACTCGAAGGCAGGGTGGCGATCGTCAGCGGCGGCGGGACCGGCATCGGTGCCGCGACCGCACGGCTGTTCGCGCAGGAGGGTGCGAACGTCGTCGTCACCGGCCGCCGTCCCGAGCCGCTCGAGGTCGTCGCGTCCGAGACCGGTGGGCGGGCGGTGCCGGGCGACGTCACGGAGCCGGGACATGCGGAAGCCGCGGTCGAGGCGGCGCGAGAGGCGTTCGGCGGGCTCGACGTCGTGATCGCGAACGCCGGCGTCGGGTTCGGCGGGGCGGCCGCGGACGTCGACGACGCACGCTGGCAGCGGACGATCGACGTGAACCTCACGGGAGCGTTCCGGCTCGCGCGGGCGGCGATCCCCGCGCTCCTGGAGCGCGGAGGCGGCTCGATCGTGTTGGTCTCAAGCGTCTCCGGCTTGGTCGTCGGCACCGATTCCGCCGCGTACTCGGCCTCGAAGTCGGCGATGTTCGGCCTCGTCCGCTCGATCGCGGTGGACTACGGACCTCGCCGGATCCGAGCGAACGCCCTCTGCCCCGGTTGGGTGGTCACGCCGATGGCCGACGCCTCGATGGATCAGCTCGCCGAGCGTCGCGGGGTGACTCGGGAAGAGGCGTACCGGCTGACGGCCGCCCACATCCCACTCCGGCGGCCGGCGGCACCGGAGGAGATCGCGTCCTGCGCGCTGTTCCTGGCGAGCGACGAGTCCTCGAACGTGACCGGCACGATGCTCGTCTCGGACGGCGGCGGGACGGCGGTCGACGTGGGCGACCTCGTGTTCGACGAAGAGGAGACGAGCTGACCCTTGGCGACCGCGATCCTCAGGACACGAGCCTCGCCACACGCTCCACGACGTCGCGACAGAATGCGCCGATGAGCGCCGGGTCGTCGACGAACTGCGAGGGCTTGACGCAGATCGTCGTGCATCCGCGCTCGAGCTGATCCGGGATCGTGGCGAGCGCCTCGCCGAGGTCGGCGACACTGGTCGCATCGGAGAACCTGCCCCGCGTGCCGCCGACCATCTCGAGATCGGCCGGGTCGCGGCCCGCCGCCTCCATCGCCGCTCGTAGGCGGGCGGCATCCTCGTCGCTTGGTGCACCGAGCGGGTTGAAGCCGCTCCCGTAGGCGACCAGCCGCCGGAGCAGCCGATCGTGCACCGTCTCCCCGCCGAACCACAGCGCCGGGCCCTCCGGCCGGAACGGCTTCGGCTCCAGGTACACGTCCGAGAAGCGGTAGTGGCGGCCCTCGAAGGATGCCGGCGAGCCGCGCCACAGCACCCGCCACGCCGCGAGATGCTCGTCGAGCAACGCGCCCCGCGCCTCGAACGGCACGCCGAGCGCCTCGTACTCGTCGCGATGCCACGAGACCGTCGGCTGCACCACGAGCCGGCCCCCCGAGAGCAGATCGAGGGTCGCGAGCTGCTTGGCAAGCATCACCGGGTGCCGGAGCGGCGCGATGACGGAGCTCGCGATCAGTCGGATCCGTGCGGAGGTCGACGCGACCGCCGCGAGCAGCGTGAGCGGATCCGGCCACGGCATCGACGGCTCCTGATTGCCCGGGAGTGCGTACTCGCGAGGGTTGTCCGGCAGACCGCGCGCGACGGAGCCAGGCCCGAGCACGACGTGCTCGCTCACCATCACCGCATCGAAGCCGGCCCGTTCCGCCTCGACCGCCATCCGGACGAGCGAGCCGAGGTCGCGCGTGGGCGCCAGCGTCCAGTTCTCGGACAGGATGAGGACGAGCCGGGGCGGCGGTGCCGCCCGGGCTCGTGCCGCAGACATCAAGGACTACTCGCGCAGCTCCGCCAAGGCCTCGCTCGCCGGCTCGCGACCCCGGACCGCGACCATCACGACCAGTCCGATCACGCCCCAGATCACGGCGTACCAAGACGCGAGCACGGTCGGGCTCGGCACCTTGTAGAACGAGCCGAAGATCGCGGCCGCGCTGATCACCATCCCGATGAAGGCCGCGACGACGACGCCGGCGTACCCCGGGTCCTTCGAGAGACCGACCAGCCCGCTCACCGAGAGGACGAAATAAACGACGATCAGGGCGAACGCCCCGAACGCGGCACCCCACGCGAAGATCGAGAAGTAGTGCGGGAGTCCCGGCAGCGCGAAGATCGTGTCGTTCGCCTCGGCCAGCAGGATCCAGAGCGCCTGGATCACGATGAGCAGCACGATCGCGCCCGCCGGCGTGCCGTACTTCGACACGGAGGCCGCCGTCTTCGGCAGACGACGATCCCGCGCGAGGGCGAACACGCCTCGCGTGGAGGCGACCCCCGCCCCGACGTAGACCGCGAGCATGTCGAGGAACACAACGATGAGCAGCGTCTTCAGCCAGAACTCCGATCCCGCCGGGCTCCCGGGAGCGCCGAGCGCGAACAGCGGAGCCCCCGCGACCTCCGGGGACAGGATCACCGAGAGGTCGAACCCGAAGCCCGCGACCTCCGTATAGGACGCGATCAGGTAGAAGACCGTCACGATCACGACGGCGCCGAGCACGGCCCTCGGGATCGAGCGCTTGGGGTCCGCCGTCTCCTCCGCGAGGTTCGCGGCCGTCTCGAAGCCGACGAAGGCGAGGACCCCGTAGAGGACGCCGAACAGGATGCCGGAGAAGCCGCCGTCGGGCGAGGGATCGAACACCTTGCCGAAGTCGTTGTCGCTCCCGAGGTCCGCGATCACGGTGAAGAGGAAGATCAACACCACCGCCATCGAGATCAGGGCGAAGGTGAGCTGCACCCTCGTCGAGATCTGCACCCCGAAGTACAGGACGGCGAACAGCCCCACCGCGAAGATCGCGTCCCAGACCCAGATCGGGAAGAAGGGACCGATCTCGAACACCGGGAGCAGGTTGTCGTGCACGTATCCACCCAGCAGGACGCCGAGCGCCGTGGTCAGGACGATCGTGCCGCTGTAGTACAACCACCCGGACGCGGCGCCGATCGTCTTGCCGAGCCCCTGCGAGACGTAGTCGTACAGGGAGCCGGCGGCGTGGATCTTCTTCGCGTACCTGGAGACGATCCAGGCGAGCGCGAACACGCCGACCGCCGCGAGCAGGACGGCCAGTCCGACCGAGGTGCCGGCGCCCCGGCCGGCCGCGTTGAACCCGATGATCAGCGGGATCACGAACGCGGTGACGAACACCGGGCCCATGAAGCCCACCGATTGGGCGAGGACGTCGATCAGCGAGAGCTTCTTGCCCCCGAGGCGCTCGTACTCCTCGCCCACGACCAACGGCTTGTCTTCCACGAACTCCCCCTCCTTCGAGTCCAGGCCCAGCGAACGCTACCCCGGAAGGGGGTTCGAGGGAAATCAAGTGGTTCGGGTTGCTCTAGCATCGCCTCGTGACGCCCCCGCTGCACGGTCAGGTCGCGATCGTGACCGGCGCCGCCCGCGGGATCGGGCGTGCCACGGCGTGGCGCCTTGCATCCGAGGGGGCGGCCGTCGCGCTGTTCGATATCGACCCCGGCGCCGCGGAGGCGACGGCCTCCGCGATGGCCGCCGACGAGCTCGCCGTCACCGCGCACGCGGTGGACGTGACCGATGAGGGCGGCGTGACCGCTGCGGTCGGAGCGTTAGGCGACGCACACGGGCGGATCGACATCCTCGTGAACAACGCGGGGATCTACCCACACACGCCGTTCGAGGAGATCACGTTCGCCGAGTGGCGGCGGGTGCTGTCCACGAACCTCGACGGTGTGTTCCTGGTCACGCGGGCCGTATACCCGCACATGCGCGAGCGGGGCTACGGCCGGATCGTGAACATCTCGACGGCGGCGTTCCATATCGGGTACCCGGAGCTCACGCCGTACCTCGCGAGCAAGGGCGGGATCATCGGCTTCAGCCGGTCGCTCGCCGCCGAGGCCGGACCGCACGGCATCACGGTGAACGTGATCACGCCGGGCATGATCGAGACCGAAGGGACGCAGGAGGAGGATCCGGAGGGCGAGCTGTTCGACGAGATCGGCGCCGACCAGGCCGTCAAGCGCCGGGGGCGCCCGGAGGACATCGCCGAGACGATCGCCTACGTCGCGAGCCCCGCCGCGGGCTTCATCACCGGCCAGACGATCAACGTCGACGGCGGCCATCGTATGCATTGACAATGGCGGAACACCCGATGCGGAGGCGAGATCCGATGGACCCAGCGACCGACGACGGCGCTCCCCGGCCCGTCGCCCCCTTCTTGGCGGTCGGGATCTCGACCGTCGTCCACGGGGTCGGCGAGCGCAAACACATCTCGCAGAACCTCGACACGATCGAGGACGCGATCCACGCCGCGATGGGGATCATCTCGATCAACATGCCGGTCAAGCTCATCGCGCTCGCGGAGGGGGCGCTGACCGGGTTCACCGACGAGGCCTTCGACGTCCCACACGTCGAGGCCGCACGCGAGCTGTTCATCGACGTGCCGGGCGAGGAGTCCGAACGGCTCGCCACGCTCGCGAAGATGTACGAGAC
Source organism: uncultured Actinomycetes bacterium (assembly GCA_963771385.1). Taxonomy (GTDB): domain Bacteria; phylum Actinomycetota; class UBA4738; order UBA4738; family HRBIN12; genus DASSJM01. The sequence continues at coordinate 11,946 of CAVYTE010000002.1, read as the reverse complement.
CTACCTCGTCGTCCAGTCGAAGGCCCGCTGGCCCGAGGTGATACCGGACCGGTACTTCAACACGCTATTCGTGATCTCGCCGGACGGCGAGGTGGTCCACAAGGCCGCGAAGAATCACCTGTGGTGCCGCGAACGCTCGTGCACCCCGCACGACGTGTACGACCGCTGGGTCGAGCTGTTCGGCGACGGGATCGACGCCTTCTACCCGGTGCTCCGGACCGACGACATCGGCAATCTCGGCACGATCTGCTGCTCCGACGGCGAGTACCCCGAGGCGGTGCGCGCGCTCGCGTTCAACGGCGCCGAGGTCGTCTACCGGCCGAGCGAGGCGGTCCCGATGACGAACGTGGGCTACCCGGGCGGCGGAACGTGGATGCTCCAGAACCGCGCCCACGCCCACTTCAACAACGTCTACATCGTGGCGCCGAACGTCGGCCCCGTCTACCTCCACCCGAAGATGCGGCACCCGATCGACATCGCCGGCGGCCAGTCCCACATCGTCGACTACATGGGCAACGTGCTCTCGTACTCGCCCTCGGGCTACAACACGTTCGTCACCGGCATCGTCGACATCGAGGCGCTCCGCCAGTTCCGCGTGATGAACCTGAACTCGAACTGGATGAAGGACCTGCGGACCGAGGTCTTCCGACGGATGTACGAGGAGCCGATCCATCCGAAGAACCTCTGGTTGCGACAGGAGCCCTGGTCGCACGAGGAGGTGGACGTCTTCTACCGCCGCAACATCCAGCGGCTGATCCGGCGAGGTGCGTACACGGCGCCGGCGAACGCGTTCGAGGGCGCGAAGTTCTTCCCGATGGACCCCGACCTGTCGCCCGCACAGGCGTGGAAGGAGGCTCGCGAGCTGTGGGCCGACGGCGGCGGGGAGCCGGACGGCGGCCCGGACGGCGCGGATGGCTGAACGACCGTACGACGCCGTCATCGTCGGCGGCGGGCACAACGGACTGACCTGCGGTGCCTACCTCGCGAAGGCCGGACAGCGGGTCCTGATCCTGGAGGCCCGGGATGTGGTCGGCGGTGGCTGCGCCACCAAGGAGGTCGCCGCGCCCGGCTTCCGCCACAACTTCCATTCGAACTTCCACGGCATCATCCACATGGGGCCCGTCTACCGCGACCTCGAGCTCGAGCGCTACGGCGCCACGTACGTCTGGCCCGAGAACCAGTTCGGCCACGTGTTCCCCGACGGGCGGGCCCTCGTCTGCTCCCGCGACCTGGACACGACCGTGGAACGGATCGCGCGGTTCTCACAGCGAGACGCCGAGACGTTCCGCGAGGTCGCCCAGGTCTACCTGGATGCGCTGCGGGACGGGTTCATCCCGGCGATGTTCGCCCCGCCCGGTCCGCCCTCCGGCGACCTGGCGCCGCTCGAGGGATCGACCGACGGACTGGGGCTGATCCGCCAGTTCCTCACCGCGCCCGAACCACGTCGCTCGGGACCTGTTCGAGTCCCCCGAGGTCCAGACGTGGGTCGGCTTCTGGGTCGCGCAGCTCGCCGGCACCGGGGACGTGTTCGGTCTCGGCGCCAACTACCCCGTCATGGTCGCGGGGTCGATGGAACCGTTCGGCTGGGCGATCTGCGAGGGCGGCTCGAACCGCCTCGCCCAGGCGATGGCGGACTTCGTCACCGACCACGGCGGCGAGATCCGGCTCGAGAGTCCGGTCGCCCGGATCGACGTGGACGGCGACGGCGCGCGGTCGGTGCGGCTCGAGGACGGGACCGAGATCGCGGTCGACGGGATCCTGATCTCGAACCTCGACCCGAAGCACACGTTCCTCGAGCTCGTCGGCGAGGACGCGCTCGACGAGACGATGCGGCACGCGTGCCGTCGCTGGCGGTACGACCTGATGTCGATGTTCTGCGTCTACCTCGCGCTCGACGCGCCGGTCCGATGGAGGGCGGCCGAGTTCGAGCCGGCCGTCCAGCGGTGCTTCGCCGTCTCGGTCTGCGAGTCGCTCGAGGTGCTGGACGACAACGCGAGCGACTGCCGTCTCGGGGTGCCGCCCCGGCTGCCCGGACTGTTCACGGTGCACCCCTCGATCTTCGACCCGTCGCTGTGTCCGCCGGGCAAGGAGGCGATGCTTCTGCGAGCAGATCGCGCCGTACGAGATCCGGGAGGGCGGGCTCGGCGGGTGGGAAGAGGTCAAGCACGAGTACGCCGATGTGGTGCTCGATCGGTGGCGCCCGTACCTGGAGAACGGGCTCGAGCCCGAGGCGATCGTCGGGCGGTACGTCTCGAGCCCGATCGACATCGAGCGCGTGATGCCGTCGATGAAGCACGGCGACTGGAACCACGGCGAGATGAGCCAGGACCAACTCGGGGTGTTCCGGCCGTTCCACGAGTATCCGCCGTACCGCTCCGGGTTCTCGAACGTCTACCTCTGCGGGGCGTCGACCCACCCGGGCGGCTCGATCGGCGGGGCGTGTGGCTACAACGCGGCCACGGTGATCGCGGAGGATCGCGGGATCGACCGCTGGTGGTGACGCCGTGGGCTAGGCCGCCCAGCCGGCCTCCGGGCGCTCGAACCACACGTGCACCTGCCCCGTCCCCACCGAGGCCTCGTACTCGCTGAATCGCTCCCCCGGCGCCGACCACGCCGTCCCACCCAGCGCACCGGCCATCATCAGGTAGTGCCCGAAGTGGCCCTCCGGGTACGCCCTGCGGTACTCGGGCATGCCCTCGATCACGCCGGCGTGGTCACCCTTCTCCAGCATGCCGAGGACCTTCATGTCCGCGTCGTAGTACTTCGGGTCGTAGATGTTGTCGGGCGCGCGCTGGCTCTCGCGCTGCCGGAGATCCCGGAAGTCGAAGAAACGATGCGTCATCCCGCCGGATGCGAGCAGCACGGCGCGGCGATCGCTCTGCGCGACCGCGTTCCCGATCAGGGTGCCGAACAGCAGGAAGTCGTCGGTGGTGCAGCACTGGTTCACGGCGACGCTGATCCAACGCGTGTCCGGGTCGCCGAGGAACGTCCAGATGTTCACCGTTCCGTAGAAGATCGGCAGGTACGGGTCGTCGGAGGCGAGGATCCAGCAGTCGTCGCGCCCCTCGGCCTGCTTCGCGATCAGGTTCGCGAGCTCGGGATCGCCAGGCATGTCGTAGGGGATCTGCCGCATGCCGCGAGGGAGCTCGTGGCTCGTGAACTTGCCCCGCCGCCGGTCCTGCGCGGTCACGATGTGCTCGAACGTCGACTCCCAGTGCGTGTCGAACACGACGACCGTGTCGGGCCGCAGTCGGTCCAGGCAGTCGGACTTCAGGCGGTGCAATCCAGGGACCAGCGTGATCTCCCGGCCCTCGTTGATCTCCAGGCGCGTCTCCTTCGGCAACATGATCGTGGGGACGTGGGCCACCAGTGCCGCGCCGACGATCTCACCCATGCTCAGTCCTCCCGTCTCAGTTGGCCGACCGCTCCGCTCCTTGCGGCCACGGGGCCGTGCAGACGTTCTTCACGTCCGCGTAGAAATCGAAGCTGTACACGCCGCCCTCGCGGCCGACGCCCGAGGACCTCGCGCCGCCGAAGGGAGCACGCAGGTCCCGCACGAAGAAGCAGTTCACCCAGACGGTGCCGGCGACCAGGCGTTCGGACACGCGCGCCGCACGATCGCGGTCGCCGGTGTACAGGATCGCCGCGAGGCCGTAGTCGGTCTCGTTCGCGAGCGCGATCGCCTCCTCCTCGTCCTCGAACGTCTGGAGCGTGAGGACCGGCCCGAAGACCTCCGTGCGGAGCACCTCGGCGCCGTCCGGCACGTCGCCGAACAGCGTCGGCCGGTAGTACAGGCCGCCGAGCTCCTCGTTCGGCCCGCCGCCGAGCAGCACCGTCGCGCCCTCGGCCTTCGCCCGCCGCACGAACCCGTCCACCCGTTCGAAGTGCTCGCGCGTGATCTGCGGCCCGATGTCGGTGGCATCGTCCCGCGGGTCGCCCTGCCGGATCGCCTTCGCCGCCTCGAGGAACCGCTCGAGGAACGCGTCGTGCATCGAGCGCTCGACGATCAGCCGCGTGCCCGCGAGGCAGACCTGGCCCGCGTTGTCGAACTGGTTCACGGCCTGCTTCACGATGGCATCCAGGTCGGCGTCCGCGAACGCGACGAACGGCGACTTGCCGCCGAGCTCGAGCGAGACCGGCGTGAGGTTCGCCGCGGCCGCCTGGGCGACCAGCTTCCCGGTCTCGATCGACCCGGTGAACGCGATCCGGTCGACGCCCGGATGGGCGGCGAGCGCGGCGCCGGCTTCCTCACCGATCCCCTGCACGACGTTGAACGCGCCGTCGGGCACGCCCGCCTCGCGCGTGATGTCGGCAAGGAGCGAGGCCGTGAGCGGCGCCCACTCCGGCGGTTTGGCGATCACGCTGTTGCCGGCCGCGAGCGCCGGGGCGATCCGCCAAGTCGCGAGCATCAGCGGCGCGTTCCACGGTGTGATCACGACGGTCACGCCGGAGGGATCCCACTCGGTGCGGCTGACGAACTCGTTCATCTCGAACGCCTCGTCGCCGAGTTCGAGGAGCTGGTCCGCGAAGAACCGGAAGTTGCGCGCCACGCGCGGCATGACGGAGTTGCGATGGGACCGGAGCAGCGAGCCGTTGTCGCGGGTCTCGACGGCGGCCAGCTCGGGGACGCGCTCCTCGACGAGCTCCGCGACGCGGTGGAGCGTCTTCGCGCGATCGGCCGACGACGTGCGGCCCCAGGTCCCGGTCGCGTCCCGGGCGGCCGCGACCGCGCGGTCCGCCTCGTCGGCTCCCCCTCGCGCGATCTCGGCCAGCGGCTGTTCGTCGATCGGGGAGACGTCGGCGAACGAGCCGGGAGAGCCGACCCGCTCGCCACCGATCCAATGGTCGGTCGAGATCTCGACGCCTTCGATCCTGGTGGTCGCGGCCGTGCGCTGCTCCTTCCGGCGGTGATGCTCGCGGAACGGTAGGGCCGTTCCCCGCACGCCGTCAACGAGGCGAACGGCTCACCCCTCGGCGGCGCGGGCGATGACGCCGGCGGCCGTCTCCGGATCCATGACCTCGCTGTTCACGACGAGGTCGTAGTGCGTCGGAAGCTCGCGGTCGACGCCGTAGAACCGCTTCAGGTAGTCGGCACGGGCGGCGTCGGATCGTTTCACGTCCCGCTCCGCCTGCGCCTCGTCGAGCTCCGGCAGCTGCGCGATCCGGCGCACCCGGACCTCGTGCGGGGCCGTGACGAACACGCGGAGCAGCTCGGCGTGGCCGGCGAGCGCGAAGGAGGCCGCATGGGCGACGATCACGATGTCGCCCCGCGAGGCCGTCTCCCGGATCGCCTCGACGATCAGCGAACGCAGGTCGTAGCTCTTGGCGAGCTCGGTGGAGTCGTCCGGGACCCACATCGGACCTCCGCCCATCGCTCCCGATGCACCGCCGCCGCCTTCGCCGAGGCCCTCGAGGACGCGCAGGACCAGGCTCTTGCGCTTCTCTGCGTCGGCGACGACCGCCGGGTCGATGCCCCGCTTCTCCGCGGCGATCGTGATGATCTGTTCGTCCACGTACCCGAACTCGAGGAGTTGGGCGACGAGCCCGCCGATCCGACGCCCCTCCGAGCCGTGCGTGGTCGAGATCGCCACCACCCGCTTCTGCATCCGCCTCCTCCCGCCGGTGGAGCGTTGCTACACCGCGGGACCGGGTCCGGTCAACGTGTGCACTCCCGGTCCTGTGGTTCGATGGCTCCATGACACCGTCGATCCCGACACCCGGAGACATCGCCGCGGCACGCGAGCGCATCTCGCCCCACGTCCGCCGGACGCCGACCCTGGAGCTGGCTCCGGGGGCGTTCGGTGTGCCCGGACGGCTCACGCTGAAGCTCGAGCTGCTCCAACACACGGGCTCCTTCAAGGCGCGGGGCGCGTTCAGCAAGCTCCTCGCCTCCGAGGTCCCCGATGCCGGCGTGATCGCGGCATCCGGAGGGAACTTCGGCCTGGCGGTCGCGTACGCGGCCCTCACACTCGACCACCGGGCCGAGATCTTCGTGCCCTCGATCTCGCCGAAGGAGAAGGTCGAGCGCATCCGCGGGCAGGGCGCCGAGGTCGTGGTCGTCGACGGGTACTACGACGAGGCGCTGGAGGCGAGTCGCGGCCGGGCCGAGGAGACCGGCGCGCTGGTGATGCACGCCTTCGACCAGCTCGAGGTCGTCGCCGGGCAGGGAACGATCGGCGCCGAACTCTCGGAGCAGGCGGCCGATGCCGAGACCGTCCTCGTCGCGATCGGCGGTGGCGGGTTGATCGCCGGCATCGCCGCATGGTTCGAGGGCCGGACCCGCGTCGTGGGTGTCGAGCCAGAGGCGAGTGCGTGCATGCACGCCGCGCTGGCGGCGGGCGAGCCCGTCGACGTCACGTACGGCGGGTACGCGGTGGACTCGCTCGGCAACCGGCGCGCGGGGCAGATCGCGTTCGAGGTCGTGTCGAGGCACGTCGAGCGCGTGGTGACCGTGTCGGACGACGCGATCCGGGACGCGCAGCGCCGGCTGTGGGACTCGGTCCGGCTCTTCGCCGAGCCGGGAGGAGCGACCGCGCTCGCGGCGCTGCTCGAGGGCGCCTACGCGCCGGACGCCCGACGAACACGTCGTCGTGCTGGTCTGCGGGGCGAACGGCGACCTGGCGGCGATCCGCTAGCGAGCGCTCAGAGATCGGCGCCCGATGCGAACGCGGCCATCAGCTCGGGCGTGGCCCTCGTGCGGAAGGCCGCGTTCACGCGCTGGCGCTCGAGCGTCTGGCGGAGCTGCAGCCCAGACTGCGGGATCGGATGCTCCGAGAAGAACCGCTCGGCGTCCTCGACCTGCTCGGGCGACGTGAGGAACCGAACGCCGTCCGACAGGTACACCACCGTGGAGGGGGCGAGCCGCGCGACGATCTCATCCCAGTGCTCCTTGAGGAACGCCCACGCGCGGTCGCCGTGTTCGCGGTTCGCGACGGCCCGAGCGAGCACCGAGGGAACGTTCTGCGAGCGGATCTGGTCCGTCAGCGTCATCGAGGTGGTTCGCTCGAGCAGGAGCGCGTCGCGGAACTCGGGCAGCGCGAGGAGGTAGCGGAGCTCCTCCTGGGGCGTCCGGGGCGACCGCATCGCCTCGAGGTAGCGCTCGAAGTCATCCGGCGTGCCACCCGCCGCGACGACCTGCACGGCCGCCGCCGCGAGCGACTGGTCGACGGGGGCACCGCTCCGGGACTCGCGTTCGATCTCCATCGCGAGCCCCTGCGCCTGCGGGTCGGCGCCCAAGATCGCGAGCGCCGAGACGAGCGCGCCGCGGAGCGGCTTGTCGAGGTCGCGCTCGCCCTCGACCGGCTCCCAGCCGATCCGCTCGATCGCCGGCCAGAGCAGTCCGCGCATCCACGATCGGAAGTGCTCTCGCGGCCCGGCCGACAGGAACCGTTCGCACCACGTGAGCCCCTGCAGGATCGACTGCCACACGGGCAGCTCCGTCTCCTGCGCGAACGAGGCCGCGAACCGGCAGAAGTCCGGCGCCGAGCGCAATCCGGCGACGACCGCGGCCCAGGTGTCGTCCACGAGCTGCGTGCGTTCGTCGGTGGAGAGCGCGCCCATCCCATCGGTGAGCCGCTCGAGCAAGGCGTCGTCGTAGCCCACGCGCGTGAACGCGTGGTCGCCGGCGTTCACCACCAGTGCGCCTCGCTCGGGCGCCGCGATCGACGCGCCGTCGGGCTCGACGAGCACCGGCTCGGTCGAGCCGTCCGATCGGACGAGGAGCGGGATGTCCCAGACCGCTTCGTCCGCCGCGCCCGAGAGCATGTAGCGGCGCTGCCCGAGCTCGACCCGCCCGTCGCGGAGGTCGGCGGTCACGATCGGGTAGCCGCCCTGCCAGATCCAGCCGTCCATGATCCGGCGCACCGGCTCGCCGGTGGCCTTCTCGATCGCGTCCCACAGGTCATGGGTCTCGGTGTTGCCGAACCGATGTTCGTCCAGGTAGCGGCGGATGCCGTCGCGGAACCGCTCGGCGCCCAGGTACTGCTCGAGCATCCGGAGCACGGCGGCGCCCTTCGTGTACGTCAGGATGTCGAACATCCCGCTCGCGTCGTCCGGCGACCGGACGGGGTACTCGATCGATCGTGTGCTCTCGAGCGCGTCGACCTCGAGCGCGATCGAGCGCGATCGGAGGAACTGGCTCCAGCGCTCCCAGTCCGGGCGGTACGCGTCGATCGCCAGCAGCTCCATGAACGTCGCGAAGGCCTCGTTCAGCCAGATGCCGTTCCACCACCGCATCGTCACGAGGTCCCCGAACCACATGTGTGCGAGCTCGTGCGCGATCACGTCGGCGACGAGGGCGAGCTCGGGCTGTGTCGCCTTCTCCGGGTCGACGAGCAGCAGGCTCTCCCGGAAGGTGATGCACCCGAGGTTCTCCATCGCGCCCTGGGCGAAGTCCGGGATCGCGACCATGTCCACCTTGCGGTCCGGGTAGGGGATGCCGTAGTAGTCGGCGAAGTATCGCAGGCAGAACGCGCCCACCTCGAGCGCGAACGCCGTGAGGTGCTCCTTGCCGGGCTCGTACACGATCCGGAGCGGCACGCCGTCCACGTCGACGGGCTCGGTCGCCTCGAGCGGGCCCACGACGAGCGCGACGAGGTACGTCGACATGACCATCGTGTCGGCGAATCGGATGCGCGCGCGTCCGTCGTCGGTCTGCTCGCGCTCGATCTCGGGCCCGTTCGAGATCGCGAGCATGTCCTTCGGCACGACGAGCGTGACACCGAACACGGCCTTCAGGTCGGGTTCGTCCCAGCACGGGAACGCCCGGCGAGCGTCCGTCGACTCGAACTCCGTCGTCGCGATCGATCGCGTGGCGCCGGAGCCGTCCTGGAACGTCGATCGATAGAACCCGCGGAGCTGATCGGACAGCGTGCCTCGGAACTCCAGGTGCAGCGTCCACTCCCCCGCCTCGGCGGTGTCCGACAGGAGCAGGTGCGCGCGCTGGGTCTCCGGGTCCAGTCGAACGGTCGAGACCTCGAGCGTGCCGCCGGGCCCCTCGAGTCGGCCGGGTCCGACCTCCAGATCGGCGGCGTTCAGGACGATCTCGTCGACGGGCTCCTCGACGTCCAGGGTGACCGCCTCGCTCCCGACGAACGTCGCGGCCTCGAGGTCTGGCTCGAAGACCACGTCGTACCGGCTCGGGACGACGGTGCGCGGGAGGCGGTACCTGGCGTCGCCGTCGTCGGACGGTTCCAGGTGGTGGTCGCTCGGCGACCCTCGGCGGGCGTCGGCTCCGCTCATGTGCTCAGTCGTTCACGTACGTGAGCCAGTCGGCGTATCGGTCGGTCTCGCCCTTGGTGGCCGCGAAGAACGCACCCTGGAGCTCCTTCGTGATCGGCCCTCGCGTGCCTTCGCCGACGGGCCGATCGTCGACCTCGCGGATCGGCGTGATCTCGGCGGCGGTCCCCGTGAAGAAGCACTCGTCCGCGTTGTAGAGGTCGGTCCGGACCAGGTGCTCCTCGGTGACCTGGTACCCCAGGTCCCGAGCGATCGTCTTCACGCTCGAGCGCGTGATGCCGTCGAGGCAGCCGTCCGAGATCGGCGGCGTCGTGAGCACCCCGTCGCGAACGACGAACAGGTTCTCCCCCGAGCCGTCGGTCACGGTCCCCTGCTCGTTCAGCAGCACCGCCTCGTCATAGCCGGCATTCAGGCTCTCGATCTTCGCGAGCACCCCGTTGATGTACTGCCCAGAGGCCTTGGCCGCCGACGGCAGCGCGTTCTGCGAGTTCCGGCGCCAGGACGAGATCTTGATCCGCACGCCACGCTCGAGCGCCTCCTCCCCCAGGTACGCACCCCAGGGCCAGACCGCGATGAACACGTTGACCGGCGCGTTCAGGGGGTTCACGCCCAGCTCGCCGTACCCGCGGAGCACGATGGGCCGGATGTAGCAGGCGTCCATGCCGTTGGCGCGGATGACCTCCTTGGTGGCCTCGGTGATCGCCTCCAGCGAGAAGGGGATCTCCATGTGATACAGGTTCGCGGAGCGGAACAGCCGCTTCAGGTGCTCGTGGAGGTGCCAGACGGCGGCGCCTCGAGCGGTCTCGTAGGCCCGGATCCCTTCGAACACGCCGCTGCCGTAGTGCACCGCGTGGGAGAGCACGTGGACGTTGGCGTCGCGCCAATCCACGAGCTCGCCGTCCATCCAGATCTTGTCGACCTCGGTGATCGGCATCGTTCGTCGAGCCCCCTTCGGTGGTTCCCTCGCTCCGTGGATGGGGCCGTCGCCGACCCGGTTCGCCCAGGATAGCGTGTGCTCATCCGTCCCGGCCGGGCAGATCGTAGGCGCGCCACACCGTGGCGAGCTCGTAGCGCTCGACGCGGTCGAGCGGGCCGAACCGGTCGGCGGCCCAGGGCCGCATCTGCGCCACGGCGCGACGACGAACCTCGTCGTCCGCCCGCCACGTCCACGACCAACGACCCTCGTCGATCCCATCGAGGAACTCTCCGAGCGTGTCCTCCCCTTCCTCGTACACCGAGGGGAGCTCGCGCACGTCCGCCCCGTGGGTGGCCATCACGGCGTCGAGCGCGTCGACGTCACCCCAGAACAGTCCGACGGGATCGGTCGAGACCCCGGTGAGCTCCGCGAATCGACGCTGGACCTCGAACCTCGTCTCGTCGTACGCGCCGAGGTTCACGAGCACGACGCCCCCCGGGCGCACGACCCGGACCATCTCCCCCAGCGCTGCGCTCCAGTCCGCGATCAGATGCAGCACCCACCGCAGGTACGAACCGCCGAACACCCCGTCGGGGAACGGCATCCGTGTCGCGTCCGCCTGGATGAGCGGGAACGGGGGGCGCCCGCCGGCCTTGTCCAGGAGCTTGCCGAGCATCGCCGGCGTCAGGTCGATCCCCGCGACCAGCACGCCGGATCGGTGGAGCGGGAGCGCGAGCAGGCCGGTGCCGACGCCGACCTCGAGGACGCGGCCTCGCCCACCGAGCTCGGACGAGAGCAGCTCGATCGTCCCCGCCATCGCGTCGTCCGAGATGGCTCGCGTCCGGTCGTACTCCTCGGCGGCGCGATCGAACCGAACGGAACCGGACATGGACCGAGGCTACGACTTGGGGATGTCCTTGGGCGGGTCGACGAACGGGAGCGGGGCGACCGTGACCGGCAGTCGCCCGCGCGCGGTCACGGCCTCGAACGTGGAACCGGGCTCTTCCCATCGGATCGGCACCCAGGCGTACCCGATGTTCCGCTCGAGGCGAGGCGACCACGCACCGGCGGTGATCCGACCGAGTCGGACCTCGCCCTTGAACAGCGGCCAGACATCGTTCAGTGCGCCCTCGTCGGTCATCGGGGGCCCTCCGATCTCGACACCGACGAGCTTGCGGTCGAGCAGGTTGCCGTCGCGGATCTCCTCGAGCCGCTCCCGCCCGAGGAAGGCCGCGGGCTGGTCCCACTCGACGTACTTCTCGAGACCGGAGACGTGCAGCGGCGTGTCCTCGACGCGGATGTCCGAACCGTAGTTGAAGATCCCGGCCTCGATCCGGCGGGCCTCCGACGGCGCGATCACCCGCATCCCGTACGGCTCGCCCGCCTGGAACACGCGCTCGAACAGCTCGTCGCCACGGCTCGTGTCCTGCAGGTAGATCTCGTACCCGACCTCGCCGGTCCATCCCGTCCTGCTCACCACGACGGGGATGCCGTCGACCGCGGACTCGGCGCAGAAGTAGTAGCGCAGGTCCGCGACCTCGTCGCCGAACAGGTCGCGCACGACGTCCTTCGAGCGCGGCCCCTGGACCTGCATCGGAGCGACGTCGGCCTCGAAGATCGCCACGTCCATCCCGCGGCCGCCGGCCACCCCGGCAAGGAACAGCAGCGCGTCCGAATCGGCGAGCGCGAGCCAGAACCGGTTGCGGTCCAGCCGGAGCAGCACGGGGTCGTTCACGATGCCGCCCCAGGGCGCGGTCAGCAACACGTACCGCGCCTGCATCGTGTCGACCTTC
>CAVYTE010000001.1:0-6933 GCA_963771385.1 uncultured Actinomycetes bacterium | reverse complement strand
ATGCGCGGTTGCGGCCCTGAGGACTCCATGGGTTCCACCGGGAAGCGACCCAACGACGGCCCGCCGGCCTGCTAGGGTCCACCGGCCCAAGCTCGAGATCGCGGGCGCATCTGCGCGTTTCGGTCGCCGAGGGGCCAAAAAAAGAGGAGAGGGATGACCAAGCGACTGCGAAGCCGGTTCGTGAGCGTCGGGATCGGGATGGTGGTCATCTTCGCCGCGTGCGACCGGGGGAGCGATCCGTCGGAGCCCGCGGCGACCGGCCCGGCGCCGGTTGCTTCAGGATCCGCGTCCGTCGCCTCATCGCCCGACGCAGCGGCAGGAGAGATCGACGGCCTGTTCGAGGTGGGGGACGGCCGGAGCCTGTTCCTGCGGTGCACCGGAGGAGGTTCGCCCACCGTGATCCTGGAGGGAGGCGACGGTGACACCACTGGGTCCTACGGGTTCGCCGAGTCAACGCTTGCGACCGAGACGCGAACGTGCGTCTACGACCGTGCCAACCTCGGGATGAGCGATCCGGCACCCGGGCCGCGCGGATTCGACGATCTCGTCGGCGACCTCGAGAGCCTTCTCCAACAGGCCCGGGTCGAACCTCCCTACGTGCTGGTCGGGACTTCGGGTGGCGGCTACATCACGGCCGGCTACGCGTACCGGCATCCCGACGACATCGCCGGCATGGTCTTCATCGATACCGGTGCTCCGTTCCGCAACCCGCCGCCTCCGATCGTCGAGGAGACGACCTGGAACGATCCATCGAACGTCGAGCAACGGGACTACCTACAGGTCGAGAAGGACGCCTGGAACGCACGAGCGCAGATCGGTGACATCCCGGTATCCGTCGTCACCGTGAAGTATTCGCCGTCCGACATCGAGGCCGCACTGTTCGCCTCCGAGCGCGCGGGCATGCGAGACAACGTCGAGGCGCAGCAGGGATGGCTCGTCCTCAGCCCGCAGGCGGAGCAGCTCGTCGTACACACCGGTCACGCGGTCGAAGAGGAAGACCCACAGTTCGTGATCGACGTCATCCTCGGCGTCTTGGAGGCGGCGCGTCAGCAGGCATAGGTTGTCCGGTGCCCAGCGTGCCTGCGCTATCCACCCCTTTCGATCCGCCGATTCCGCTCCACGTAGACGCGAGACGCCGGAGGTCAAGACGTCCTGCTCACACCTTGCTCACGAGGGAACGACACGCGATGGCACGGGGCGACACCAGACGACACAGGACAACACGTAGACACAAGATCCGTGCCTGGCCGCACCAACCTTAGGATCCGGTGCCCGCAAGGGCGTGGGGGTTCGAATCTCCCCTCTCGCACCACTACCGATGGGCCCTCAGCTCGTTCGGTCTTCCTCGACTGCATAGGTCCAGTCCGGCTGCTTCAGGTGGTAGAGATCGTCGTAGACGAACGCACCGTGCTCGTCCACGTCGACGATCTTCGGCACGGGGATCTCCCGGGGTCGGGGACACGGTCGCCCGTAGTGCTCGACGAACTCCGCTCCGAAGACCTGGATCGCGCTCTGCGCGATGAGCGTCTCGCCCGTCGGCAGCGCGCACCGCTGCGCATCGGTGACGGTGAGCGATCGGGCGAGGATCGTATCCACGTCCACCTCCGAGCCCTCCCCTCGGTCGATCCGCTCCAGGAGCTCGGTGATCTGCCCGGTCCCGTGCTTGCACGCGGGGCACTGCGCGCAGGACTCGACGTACAGGAACCGAGAGAAGGCCAGCGTCGCCCGCACGATGCACGCGGAGTCGTCGTACACGACGAACGCGCCGGACCCCAGGGCGCTTCCCACCGCTCTCATCGCGTCGAAGGACATCGGCGTGTCGAACTGCTCAGGAGATACGATCGTGCTCGAGGCGCCCGGGAACACGGCCTTGACGGTGCGGCCCTCCGGTGCGCCGCCACCGATGCCGTAGATCAGCTGGCGCAGTGAGAACCCCATCGGGAGCTCGTACACGCCCGGATACCGGACGTCGCCCGAGAGCGTGAGCAACATCGTGCCCGGCGAGTCCTCCGTTCCGATCGATCGGAACCACTCCGCGCCTTCCCGCAGGATGTACGGGACGTTCGCGAGCGTCTCCGGGTTGTTCACGACGGTCGGGTTGGGGCTGTCCGGGCGCCGGAAGAGCCCCTCCATCCACGGCGGGACGGTCCGGGGCAGCGGCGGGTTGCCCTCGATCACCTCGAGGAGCGCCTTCTCTTCCCCGAAGAGATACTCGTCGGGGCCGGTCACGAGCTCGACGGGGACGTCACCGATCAGGTCGGCGGCGGCCATCTCCTGCATCGCCTGCCGGACGCGCTCGACCTCCCGGGCGGCCCCGACTTTGATGCAGATCCAGGCGGCCTCCGCCCCCACGGCGAGGGCCGCGATGGCGAGCCCCTCGAGAACCGCGTAGGGGTCGTGCCTCAGGAGCCACCGGTCCTTGAACGCGCCCGGCTCGCCCTCGGCCGCGTTGCAGACCACGTACTTCGTGGGGCAAGGATCCTCACGCACGGTCCGCCACTTGAGCCCGGTCGGGAATCCGGCCCCGCCTCGGCCTCGAAGCCCCGACACGCGGACCTCCTCGGCGACCCAGTCCGGACCGCGCTCACGCGCGAGCGGGAGGGCGCGCCCGCCGCCGCCGTCCATGTACTCGTTCACCGAGCTCAGTGGGCGCTCCGGCATCAAGATCGAGCTCGGGGTCACCTCAGCCACGTGCGGCATCATATGGCCGACCCGTTCGGGAAGACCGGCGTCGCCGCCCACGGCTCGCGGATCCGTCGAAACCGACGAGCGCGTCTACGGTCCCGGCTTCCAGGCGACCTAGCAGTCAGGACATGCCCATCCGCGCCTGCCTCCAGCGGTCCTCCCTGCCGTCTCCTTCTCGAGGTAGCCGTATGACTCCTGAACGAAGCTGTTACTCCCTCACGGCGGATTCGATGCGTCGATCGGGCACGAGCCACATCAACGCGACGAACACGTAGACGGCCAGCGCGATCCAGGGACTGACGAACGCGAGTGGGATCGCCGCCAGGTAGAGGAGCGGCGACACCTTGCCTTTGAGGTCGCGGCCCACCGCAGCTCGAAGCTTCGAGTCGGGACCTTCTTCCGCGATGATCGCCGTCTGGAGGATGAAGTACGCGATCGCGGCGAGGAGCAGATCCGCGCCGTAGAAGGCAGTCGGCACCGCGGCGAAGTCGTTCTCGCCCATCCAGGCCGTCGTGAAGGGCACGAGCGACAGCCAGAACAACAGGTGCAGGTTCGCCCAGAGGATCTTGCCGTTCACCCGCTCGGTCAGCGCCATCATGTGGTGATGGTTGTTCCAGTAGATGCCGAGATACACGAAGCTGAGGACGTACGTCAGGAAGATCGGGACGACGTCACGGAGCGCTTCGAGCTCCGGTTTGTGGGGCACCCTGAGTTCCAGAACCAGGATGGTGATCACGATGGCGATCACGGCGTCGCTGAACGCCTCGAGCCGTGTCGTGGTCATGGCTCACGATAGCGAACACCGGGCGCCACCAGATGAAGCGGTGACCGCCCGGAGCTGCGAGGTCACCCGACATCGTCGCCGACGGGCGGATGGAAGGAGGAGCGGCTCGCTTTCCCACGGGTGGGCCGGATACGCTCCTGGTCCAGGAGGTGCGCATGGGTCGTCCAGATGAACGCTCCGAGGTCTCGGTGGTTGGTCGGGGAACGCGGATCGAAGGCACCGTCGTGGCAGCCGGTTCCCTCAGGGTCGAGGGAGAGGTGAAGGGCAAGATCACCGCCGAAAGCGAAGTGCTGCTCTCGCCGCAGGGTCGTGTGGAAGCCAATATCCAGGCGACGAACATCGTCCTGGCCGGACAGGTCAAGGGCAACCTCGCCGCCAAAGGCGACGTCTCCCTCCCGGCCGAGAGCCGGCTCGACGGAAACATCCGCGCCCACAACGTGGAGGTGGGCGGGGTGGTCAAGGGCAACATCATCGGAAAGGGGAAGGTGGCGCTCGGCCCGCGCGCTCGGGTCGAGGGTGACGTCACGTCGACGAGCCTCGCGATCGCCGACGGGGCGGTGTTCATCGGAAGCTCCACGATGGACGAGAACGTCAGCACGTAACGCTCGCCCGCCGATCACGACGTTGCGGTGCTCCTCCGCTCCGGACACAACATCACGTCGCGTCGGTGATCCGGGTCACCGGCCGCCTGCCGCGTTCCGCGAGAAGGTGGTGGCCTGGATCGGGAGGTGGGGACCATGCAGCGGATCAGGATCGAGCAGAAGGCTCCAGTCCGAGATCACCGCGACCGCTACGCAGTGCTCCCCCTCGATCCGCGCGACCCCGACATCCTGCGCGCGAAGCTGCTCCTGAGCCGCCGTTCGAGCGATCGAGCCAAGTCCCCTGACTTGGCTCGATCTCCCAGTCCCATCACTCAGACGTCGGGCGATGCGGGATGAGTACGGTCGATCCCGTGTTCTCAAAGGCTGTCACCGCAAAGAACCGCTGGGTACGCTCGGCGTCGTAGCACCCTCTACCGGGTTCTCGGGCGTTCCCACGTGCATCACGATCGTTCGTCACACGGGAGGTGCGCATGGAGCGACACGGTTCCGAGACCTACTTCGTCCTCGGGGAGGGACTCCTCGGCGAGACCGTCGGCGGACGTGACCGCACGCTGGCGGTGGCGCTGGAGGCACAGACGCCGGCGTTCCGATTCTCACGCCTGGGTCCGCGAGGCACGCAGCGCCAGCCGACCGAGTCGGTCCGAGAGAAGGTCGGCAACGCTATGGCCGCGGGGGGCGGCGGACCGTCGCAGATCCCGGCGGGCTTCACGTACCTCGGTCAGTTCGTCGACCACGACCTAACGTTCGACAAGACCAGCGTCATGCTGGGCGAGAACGTGGCGCCGGCGCAGCTCCTGCAGGCGCGCTCGCCGAGCCTCGACCTGGACTCGCTGTACGGGGCGGGGCCGACCGAACCGAAGTCGGCGAAGTTCTACGAGGCCGACGGGCTGCATCTGAAGATGGGCAAGGCGGACGCGGTCGGCGACATCCCGGACAAGGACGGGTTCGACCTCCCGCGCGGCGCGGGCACCTCGCCGGCCGACAAGCGCAAGGCCGTGATCCCCGACCCTCGGAACGACGAGAACCTGGCGGTCGCGCAGACGCACCTGGCCCTCATCCGCTTCCACAACCGCGTGATCGACACCCTGCCGGGCTCCGTGCCGCCGGCGCAGCGCTTCTCGGTCGCCCGCGAGAGCGTGACCAAGCACTACCAGTGGATGCTCCGGACGGACTACCTCCCGCGCATCTGCGCGCCGAGCGTGGTCAACAGCGTTTTCACGAGCGGCCGCAAGGCGTTCGAGGTCGGGGCCGTTCCCACCGACGTCCCGACCATGCCGATCGAGTTCTCGGTGGCGGCGTTCCGGCTCGGGCACTCGATGATCCGGAGCGCGTACAACTGGAACAAGATCTTCGACAACGGGTCGGGCACCCTCGACTTCCTGTTCATCTTCTCGGGGCTGAGCGGCGACCTCGGCGGCGGCAAGCGCCTGCCGAGCAACTGGATCGCGGACTTCCGGCGCCTGTACGACTTCGGGGAGGCTGGCCGAGCCGACCTCACAGTGCCGGAGGGCAAGTTCAACCGCGCGATGCGCATCGACACGACCCTCGTCAACCCGCTGAAGACGCTCCCGGGCTTCCCCGCCGGCGAGCGCAACCTCGCGCTCCGCAACCTGACCCGAGCCAAGATGGTGACCCTGGGTACGGGGCAACAGCTGGCCACCTTCCTGAAGGGCAAGGGTGTGACGCTGACCAAGCTCACGGCCGCGCAGATCCGAGACGGGAGCAACGGTGTGAGCCTCGACGAACTCACCCAGTCGCAGCGGACCGCGTTCGTCGCCGACACACCGCTCTGGTTCTACATCCTGCGCGAGGCCGAGCTGAACCAGGGCAGGCTGAAGGGCGTCGGAGCGCGCATCGTCGCCGAGACGTTCCATCGCGCGATGGAGGGGAGCCAGGCGTCGATCGTCCGCGACCCGACGTGGCATCCCACGCTCGGGCCGAACAACTCGACGTTCCGGATGGTCGACCTGCTGCTGTTCGCGTTCAACGGCAAGAAGAACCTGCTCGCTCCGCTGGGGTAGGCAAGGCTCAGGGAGGGAAGTCGCCCGACGGCGCCCAGGGATGCCGGCGGGGGAACCATCCCGGCACCGCGGAGCGGTACGCACGGTACTCCGCCCCGAAGCGTTCGGCGAGGTGCGGCTCCTCGTACCAGTGGACGAACGAGGCGAACGCGATCCCAACGACCGACGCGTACACGAGCAGGACGGGCTGACCGAACCAGAGCGCCTGACCCACGATCGCGGCGAGCACCGCCAAGTACATGGGGTTGCGAACGTGCCGGTAGAGGCCGCCGACGACGAGGTGCTCGGTCGGCGCGACAGGAGCCGGTGTTCCGAGTCCTTCCCGGACGAAGCGCACGAACGCTTGCACCAACACGACGACGCCTGCCACGACCAGCACGAGCCCCACGACGCGCAGGAGCACCGGCCAGTCGAGCCGAATCCGCCAACCGGTCAGCCACCACGGGATGACACCCACCACGATCCCCGGCGCGAACGCGAAGAAGCCAGCGCTGCCGATCGCCGCCTTCCGCATGGGCATGCCCGCATCGTGCCAGGTTCGACAGACGCTCCGTCCAACGCGAGGATGGGGCCATGGCGAAGGCGGCCGAGCCGTACTACCGGGCGGACCTCGCGCTCGTCCACCACCTCGGGTTCGGGTTCCACGCCGACGACTGCGCCCCCGGCATCCTCGAGCCGCCGGGGCCGGTCCGGGAGCGCGACGGGCTTGTCGTCGAACTCGGCTGCGGGAGCGGGCTCCTGACCCGGTATCTCGTGGACGCGGGCCATCGGGTCATCGCGACGGACGCGTCACCCTCGATGCTCGACCTAGCCCGCGGGTACGCCACCGGGGCGCAGGAGA